>NZ_JACIDF010000005.1 GCF_014196195.1 Anoxybacteroides rupiense
TCTAAGCGTGAAGCCCCCCTCAAGATGAGATTTCCCATTGCATAAGCAAGTAAGATCCCTCGAAGATGACGAGGTAGATAGGTCCGAGGTGGAAGCGTGGCGACACGTGCAGCTGACGGATACTAATCGATCGAGGACTTAACCAATACGAAAAGCGGAGCAAGCTCGCTTGCATCCATAGGGCGTTCAAGCTTCTGACGGACAAGTCAGGAGACTTGGACAGAAGAAGCGGAAACGACCGTAGGATGCAGCTTGCGGAACTAGACAATACGAAAAGCGGAGCTAGACATCAAGAAAAGCACCGCCTATCCTTTCTTCTCTGATCTGTTATCTAGTTTTGAAGGAGCCATCCTTCGAATAGTCTAGTGACGATGGCGGAGAGGTCACACCCGTTCCCATCCCGAACACGGAAGTTAAGCTCTCCAGCGCCGATGGTAGTTGGGGCTAACGCCCCTGCAAGAGTAGGACGTTGCTAGGCGGACAGAAGCTAGAGAACTGGTCAATCCGTTCTCTAATTTTTTTGTCCAATTAGATTTTGCGTTTTTATTAACGCCATTAAAATCCTCTCCCCCATAAAAAAGCACCGTGGAAAATAGGTGCCAAAATGAAGAAAAAGCGGCTAACCTTTTATAATGAAGAGGTTAGTCGCTTTTTTTATTCAGTCTTTTTTATGTCAATTCTCCTTTTTCGAACATCAGGAATTAAGCGATGCAGATGAATGATTAACAGTCCGTGATGATAGGTTGCCTCGATTCTCTCCTCTTTTATTGGGAAAGGAAGAGGAATCGTCTTTTCCCATGTTCCTTGAAAAATCCCTTCCTCCACGAGCTCAAACCCTTGAAAATGTAAATTAATCGTTGCTTTAATTTCTAATGCTCTATAATACGTATATAATTCGACATGCTCTATATCTTCTAAACCAGGCAAACAAACCACAATGAGTAGCTCATTCTCTGCTTTTTTGTATATATTCACTCCTGTCGTGTTCGTTGATTTTTCTGTAGCAGGGAGAAAAGATTGGAAACTCCCCCAAAAATCTTCGTTAAAAAAATTTTCCCAATGCTTCGTCCAGTCTGGAGGAAATGAACCGAATGGGCTTGTTTTCATGTTGTTTCTCCTTTCTTCTCCCTGTTTACTTAAGACTAAACAGAATTTTGTCTGGTGCCTTTCTTGCGTTCTTCTTAAATAGAAAAACCAGGAATCGTCACTTTTGCTATTTTATCATATGTCTCGGCTATAAATTGGTGAAACAAATAGAGAATCCGAACATTATTTTTTATTTTAAAAAAAACGTTCGATTCTGTGTTGACATCGTTACAAAAACATTGATAAGATAGTGGTAACTTGATAACATTCCCTCATATAATCTTGGGAATATGGCCCAAAAGTCTCTACCCAATAACCGTAAATTATTGGACTATGAGGGAAAGGATCGAATGGCTTTTTCGCCTTTTTTATGGCCGAATTATGCCCAGAACGGTGCTTTCCCTCAAATAAGGAACGCGCGTTCTGGGTTTTTCTATGGTAAAAACTAATGAGGTGAGAGCAAATGAACCCGCTTGTTGGTGTCATTATGGGAAGTCAATCGGATTGGGATACAATGAAGCATGCTTGTGATATATTATCGGAATTACACATTCCGTTTGAAAAAAAAGTGGTTTCTGCACACCGAACCCCTGACTACATGTTTGAGTATGCAGAATCTGCGGAAAAGAGAGGCATTAAAGTAATTATTGCCGGAGCCGGGGGAGCCGCACATCTACCTGGGATGGTAGCCGCAAAAACAACGTTGCCTGTTATCGGTGTGCCCATTCAATCAAAAACGTTAAATGGTTTAGATTCTCTTTTATCGATCGTACAAATGCCAGGAGGTGTGCCTGTTGCGACTGTTGCTATTGGAAAGGCAGGAGCGACGAATGCAGGCCTTTTAGCCGCGGCCATTCTTGGGGTTTTCGATTCCGAATATATGAATGCTTTAAAAGCGAGAAGAGAGCAAATTCGTAAAGAAGTATTAGAAAGCAGTGATGATCTTGAATAACCAGATGATCGTACCTGGACAAACCATTGGGATTATTGGAGGCGGACAGCTTGGTCGAATGATGGCTATTGCCGCTAAAGAAATGGGGTTCCGCATTGCCGTGCTTGACCCGATCGCCGATTCTCCGTGCGGTCAAGTAGCAGATATCGAAATTACGGGAGAATATAGCGATTTAAGTGCCATTCAAAAGCTGGCTGAGGTAAGCGATGTGATTACGTATGAATTTGAAAACATTGATGCGGCAGCGCTCGATTGGCTTGTCAGCCACTCCTATGTTCCACAAGGAAGCAAGCTGCTCATGATCACTCAAGATCGAGCTACAGAAAAACAAGCGATTGTGACAGCAGGACTTCCAGTTGCCCCTTATCAGGAGGTGCAAACAAAAGAAGAATTAGTGACGGCCGTTGATGCGATTGGCCTGCCGTGTGTGCTGAAAACATGCCGAGGCGGTTATGATGGCAAAGGGCAATTTGTGATTCGTTCCAAAAAGGATGTCCAAGCGGCTAGTTTGTTGCTGCAATCAGGCCATTGTGTGTTAGAAGGATGGGTTTCCTTTGAAAAAGAAGTCTCTGTCATTGTATCAAGAAATGGACTAGGAGATATGAAAGTATTTCCTGTTGCAGAAAATATCCATCTTGATAATATTTTGCACCAAACGATCGTTCCCGCACGAATGGCTGAGCACATCGCCCAAAAAGCCATCGCTTATGCAGAAAGACTTGCGACGTATTTTGAATTAGTCGGAACACTGGCAGTGGAAATGTTTTTAACCAGTGAAGGAGATATTTATATTAATGAGCTTGCCCCTAGACCGCACAACTCAGGTCATTATACAATTAATGCTTGTGTGACCTCTCAATTTCAGCAACATATTCGTGCCATCTGCAATTGGCCTTTAAGCGGTACAGAATTATTGAAGCCGGCTGTGATGGTCAATATTTTAGGCGAGCATCTCCAGCCAGTAATAGACCGCATTGCCGAAATGGCCGATATGCACCTTCATTTATATGGAAAAAAAGAGGCGAAGCACAAACGGAAGATGGGACATGTTACGCTGCTTGCTGAAAATGTGGATGCCGCACTGCAACGTATCGATGATTTGAAAATTTGGATGAAATGACAGATGTTTGAGTGCAGAAGGAGGAAAAAAAATGATCGAACGGTATACAAGACCGGAGATGGGAGCGATTTGGACGGAAGAAAATCGCTTTAAAGCATGGCTGGAAGTAGAGATTTTAGCTTGCGAGGCTTGGGCGGAGCTGGGAGTCATTCCAAAGGAAGACGTGGCGAAAATTCGCAAAAATGCTTCGTTCGATATCCAGCGCATTAAAGAAATTGAGGAAGAAACTCGTCACGATGTGGTTGCCTTTACCCGTGCGGTCTCCGAAACATTAGGAGAAGAACGAAAATGGGTGCATTATGGATTAACATCGACGGACGTTGTCGATACCGCTTTATCGTATTTACTGAAGCAGGCAAATGAAATTTTGCTTAAAGATTTAGAGTACTTTATTCAAGTATTAAAGGAAAAAGCACAAGAGCATAAATATACGGTCATGATGGGACGGACGCATGGGGTTCATGCAGAGCCGACAACGTTTGGGTTGAAATTAGCTCTTTGGTATGAGGAAATGAAGCGAAACTTAGAACGTTTCAAACAGGCTGCTGAAACGGTTCGAGTTGGGAAAATTTCCGGAGCTGTCGGAACGTATGCGAATATTGATCCTTTTGTTGAAAAGTATGTATGCGAAAAGCTTGGATTAGAGCCAGCACCTATTTCCACTCAGACTCTTCAGCGTGATCGCCATGCCCATTATATGGCGACATTGGCGCTCATTGCAACGTCCATCGAAAAATTTGCTGTTGAAATTCGTGGTTTGCAAAAGAGTGAAACACGTGAAGTGGAGGAGTTTTTTGCTAAGGGACAAAAGGGATCTTCTGCAATGCCGCATAAACGCAATCCAATCGGCTCTGAAAATATGACAGGGATGGCGCGTGTCATTCGCGGATATATGCTAACGGCTTACGAAAATGTGCCGCTTTGGCATGAACGCGATATTTCCCATTCGTCAGCTGAACGCATTATTTTGCCTGATGCCACCATCGCGTTGAACTATATGCTCAATCGCTTTGCTAATATTGTAAAAAACTTGACAGTATTCCCAGAAAATATGAAACGCAATATGGATCGCACGCTTGGATTGATTTATTCTCAACGCGTTTTGTTAGCGTTAATTGATAAAGGCATGGTACGTGAGGAAGCGTATGACTTAGTTCAGCCAAAAGCAATGGAAGCATGGGAGAAACAAGTTCCGTTCCGTTCGTTGGTTGAGGCAGACGAAGCGATCACACAGCGATTGACGAAAGAGGAAATCGATGATTGCTTTGATTACCATTATCATCTCAAGCACGTTGATACGATTTTTACGCGTCTCGGATTATAAGCAAAGCAGGTAAGGTTTTCCCTTACCTGCCCACAAGCCAAAAAATTCCTAATATTCTGTTTTGGGAGGCTTCTACCCATGGTCAAAAAATTAGAGCAGCTTTATGAAGGAAAAGCAAAAAAAGTGTATCGCACAGATGAAGAAGCGGTGTTTTGGATTGAATATAAGGATAGCGCCACGGCATTTAACGGAGAGAAAAAGGCAACTATTGCTGGAAAAGGACGTTTAAATAATGAAATTACCAGCTTATTATTTGCCAAATTGCATGAAGCCGGCGTCAATAATCATTTTATTCGTAAACTTTCGGAAACAGAGCAGCTTGTTAAAAAAGTAACGATTATTCCCCTTGAAGTTGTTGTCCGCAATTATGTCGCTGGAAGCCTTGCAAAGCGGCTTGGCATTGCCGAAGGAACAAGTTTGGAAAAACCGCTGATTGAGTTTTATTACAAAAATGATGAGCTTGGCGACCCTCTGTTGTTGGAAGACCATATTGCTATTTTAAAGCTAGCGACCTCAGAACAAATCGCCATATTAAAGGAGCAGGCTTTAAAGATCAATGAGATCCTCACCCGCCATTTTCACAACTGTCAGGTTCGATTAATTGATTTTAAATTAGAGTTTGGTTTTGATGCGGAAGGAAACATAATATTGGCGGATGAAATTTCGCCAGATACTTGTCGTCTATGGGATATGGAAACCAATGAAAAATTTGATAAAGATGTATTTCGACGCGATTTAGGAAACTTAACGGATGCCTATGAAGTGATTTTACAAAGATTAGGGGGACAAACAAAATGTACAAAGTAAAAGTATATGTCACATTGCGAGAAAACGTGCTAGATCCACAAGGAAGTGCGGTAAAAGGAGCGCTTCACAGCTTATCTTACCAAGAAGTACAAGATGTGCGGATTGGCAAGTTTATGGAGCTTATGATTGAAAAAAACGATCGCGATATTGAAGAAATTGTGCGCGATATGTGTGAAAAGCTATTAGCCAATACAGTGATTGAAGACTACCGGTATGAGATTGAGGAGGTAGTGGCGCAGTGAAATTTGCAGTGATTGTATTTCCGGGCTCCAACTGTGATGTTGATATGTACCATGCGATTAAGGATGAATTGGGAGAAGAGGTCGAGTATGTATGGCATGATGCCGACCATCTTGATGAGTTTGATGGAATTTTACTTCCGGGAGGCTTTTCATACGGAGACTATCTTCGTTCAGGGGCGATTGCCCGCTTTTCCAACGTGATGAAGGCGATCCAACAAGCGGCAGAAGCAGGGAAACCGATTTTAGGCGTATGTAATGGATTTCAAATTTTGTTGGAAGCCGGGCTTTTGCCAGGAGCAATGCGCCGCAATCACAGTCTAAAATTTATGTGCCGTCCAGTAGAGCTTCGCGTAGAAAATCATGAAACAATGTTTACTTCAATGTACGAGAAGGATGAAATGATTACGATCCCGATCGCCCATGGCGAAGGCAACTATTACTGCGATGAAGAGACGTTAAAGCAGCTGATCGATAATCGCCAAATTGTTTTTCGATACCATGGGGAAAATCCGAACGGCAGTTTAGCTGACATTGCCGGTATTATCAATGAAAAAGGCAATGTTCTAGGGATGATGCCTCATCCGGAGCGTGCAGTGGATGAGCTGCTCGGCAGCGCTGATGGTTTGAAGTTGTTTCAGTCAATTGTGAAATATTGGAGGGAAGCACATGTCGTTACTTCTTGAGCCAAGTCCGACAATGATTAAAGAAGAAAAATTATATCGTGAAATGGGATTAACAGATGAAGAGTTTGCAATGGTAGAACGCATTCTTGGGCGTTTGCCTAACTATACGGAAACCGGCATTTTTTCCGTGATGTGGTCGGAGCATTGCAGCTATAAAAACTCCAAGCTCGTTTTAAAAAAATTCCCGACTGAAGGCGATCATGTTTTGCAAGGGCCTGGTGAAGGAGCAGGGATTGTCGATATTGGTGACGGATTAGCCGTTGCGTTTAAAATTGAAAGCCATAACCATCCTTCTGCGATTGAACCGTACCAAGGCGCAGCAACTGGGGTTGGAGGAATTATTCGCGATGTCTTTTCCATGGGAGCTCGGCCGATCGCCTTGCTGAATTCATTGCGTTTTGGGGAGTTAACTTCTCCTCGTGTCAAATATTTATTTGAACATGTTGTCGCTGGCATTGCCGGATATGGAAACTGTGTTGGCATTCCGACCGTCGGCGGCGAGGTGCAATTTGACCGTGCTTACGACGGCAATCCGCTCGTCAATGCTATGTGTGTGGGATTGATTCGTCATGAGGATATTCAGCGCGGTGTAGCATCAGGTGTCGGCAACACGGTGATGTATGTTGGAGCTAAAACAGGGCGCGACGGCATTCATGGGGCCACCTTTGCTTCTGAAGAACTGACCGAAGAGTCTGAAGCAAAGCGCCCAGCGGTTCAAGTCGGAGATCCTTTTATGGAAAAATTGCTGCTGGAAGCTTGCTTAGAAGTCGTTCAGTCTGATGCGCTCGTTGGCATCCAAGACATGGGCGCTGCCGGGCTTACTAGTTCTTCTGCTGAAATGGCCAGCAAAGCCGGCTTTGGCATTGAAATGAATTTAGATCTTGTGCCACAGCGCGAAACAGGGATGACTCCGTACGAAATGATGCTTTCAGAATCGCAGGAACGGATGCTTCTTGTTGTGAAAAAGGGCCGCGAGCAAGAAATTTATGATTTGTTTGCTAAATACGGGCTTGAGGCCACTGCGATCGGAAAAGTAACGGATGACAAAATGCTTCGTCTTTATTTCCATGGCGAAGTGGTCGCTGAGGTTCCAGTCGATGCTTTAGCGAAAGATGCACCCGTGTATCATAAGCCGTCCAAAGAACCGGATTATTATCAAGAATTTCAACAAATCGATTATCTTCCGACGGTAGAGAACTATGAGGAAACACTGCTTTCATTGTTAGCGCAACCGACGATTGCGAGCAAGGAATGGGTATATGATCAATATGATTATATGGTGCGAACGAATACGGTAGTCGCGCCGGGATCAGATGCGGCGGTTGTGCGTATTCGCGGGACAAAAAAAGCATTGGCGATGACGACGGACTGCAACTCACGCTACATTTATTTAGATCCAGAGACAGGAGGAAAAATCGCCGTTGCGGAAGCGGCCCGGAATATTGTCTGCTCAGGCGCTAAGCCGCTAGCGATTACAGATTGTCTTAATTTTGGAAATCCTGAAAAACCAGAAATTTTTTGGCAGATTGAAAAAGCGGTCGATGGAATGAGCGAGGCGTGCCGTTTATTAAATGCACCGGTCATTAGCGGCAATGTATCGCTTTACAACGAAACGAATGGTGAAGCGGTGTACCCAACCCCTGTTGTCGGAATGGTCGGGCTCGTTGATGAATTGAGCCATATCACGACGCAAGCGTTCAAACAGTCTGGCGATTTCATTTATGTGATTGGAAAAGCAAAGCAGGAATTTGGCGGCAGTGAATTACAAAAATTATTAGAAGGCCGCATTTTCGGCAAAGCGCCAAGCATTGACTTGCATGTGGAGGCCGAGCGCCAGCAAGCGCTTTTAGCGGCGATTCGCGCCGGATTGGTTGCTTCCGCTCACGATGTATCTGAAGGCGGTTTGTCCGTAGCGTTAGCTGAATGTTTAATGAATGCGGATGGATTAGGAGCAAAGGTAAAGATCAGCGGCGATGCGGTTGCCGAATTATTCAGCGAAACACAATCGCGTTTTATTGTGTCCGTGAAAAAGGAACATCAGGCGGCCTTTGAACAGTTCATAGAAGCGACTTTGCTTGGAGAAGTCACTAGTGATGGGATGCTTCATATCGAGGCAGAAAGCGGTAAAACAGTTGTCCAGCTTTCGGTTACACAAATGAGAAGCGTGTGGAAAGGAGCTATTCCATGCTTGCTGAAATCAAAGGATTAAACGAAGAATGTGGAATTTTTGGGATTTGGGGACACGAGGAAGCGGCACAAGTCACTTATTATGGATTGCACAGCTTACAGCATCGCGGCCAAGAGGGGGCAGGGATTGTCGTTTCCGATGGTGAAACATTGAAGGGACATAAAGGTCTCGGGCTTGTGACGGAAGTATTTAGCGATGGCCAGCTACAGCAATTAAACGGAGCGGCAGCGATTGGGCATGTGCGCTATGCAACAGCAGGAGGCGGAGGCTACGAAAATGTTCAGCCTCTGCTATTCCGCTCGCAAAGCGGAAGCATTGCTTTAGCCCATAACGGCAATTTAGTCAACGCGGCTGAGCTTAAGCTCCGTCTTGAACAGCAAGGAAGCATTTTTCAAACGACTTCGGATACGGAAGTATTTGCTCATTTAATTCGTCGTAGCATGGCGCCAACGTTAAAGGAGCAAATCAAGGTGGCCCTCAACTATCTGGAAGGAGCATTCGCCTTCCTTTTGTTGACGGAAACAGAAATGTACATCGCTCTTGATCCGCAAGGATTCCGTCCGCTTTCCATCGGCCGTCTTGGCAATGCTTATGTCGTCGCTTCGGAAACGTGTGCGTTTGATGTAGTGGGAGCTGTGTACGAGCGCGAAGTAGAGCCTGGAGAACTGATTATCATTAACAAACACGGCATTTATGCAGAACGTTATGCGGAAAAACGCCCGCGCTCGATTTGCAGTATGGAATACATTTATTTTGCCCGTCCTGACAGCAATGTCGATGGGATCAATGTTCATACAGCCCGCAAAAATTTAGGAAAACGCTTGGCGCTTGAAGCGCCAGTCGATGCAGATGTTGTGACAGGTGTGCCTGATTCCAGCATTTCTGTCGCGATTGGTTATGCAGAGGTGACAGGAATTCCATATGAGCTAGGATTAATTAAAAATCGTTATGTAGGGCGGACGTTTATTCAACCGTCGCAGGCATTGCGTGAACAAGGCGTGAAAATGAAGTTATCTCCTGTCCGTGGAGTCGTAGCTGGCAAGCGGGTCGTCATGGTTGATGACTCGATTGTGCGCGGAACGACAAGCAGACGAATCGTCAACATGCTTCGAGAAGCTGGGGCGAAAGAGGTCCATGTTCGCATTAGCTCACCGCCTATTACTCATCCTTGTTTTTATGGAATTGATACGCCAACAAAAGAGGAACTCATTGCTTCCGCCCATTCGGTTGAAGAGATGCGGCAGATGATTGGCGCCGATTCGTTAGCATTTTTAAGCCATGAAGGATTGCTGGAAGCGATTGGGCGTTCGGCGAACGGCTCTCTGTTTCGCGGTCAATGCATGGCATGTTTTACCGGAGAATACCCAACTAATACATGCAGCCAGTTATTAGAGCAAACAGTTAAGCAATAAAGGAGGACTTAAAATGGCGGAGTCGTATAAGCGAGCGGGTGTCGACATTGAGGCTGGATATCAAGCGGTTTCGCTGATGAAAAAGCACGTACAAAAAACGAATCGGAAAGAAGTATTGGGCGGACTAGGCGGTTTTGGCGGCATGTTTGACCTATCGCAGCTCGGATATCGTGAACCTGTTCTTGTATCGGGAACAGATGGGGTTGGCACGAAATTAATGCTAGCTTTTATGATGGATGAGCATGATACCATTGGAATCGACTGTGTGGCAATGTGTGTCAATGATATTGTCGTTCAAGGCGCAGAACCGCTGTTTTTCCTTGACTATATCGCGTGCGGAAAAGCGGTGCCTGAAAAAATTGCGCAAATTGTTAAAGGTATTTCCGATGGCTGTGTGCAAGCGGGATGCGCCCTCATTGGCGGCGAAACAGCAGAAATGCCTGGAATGTATGGCGAAGAAGAATATGATGTGGCTGGATTTGTGGTGGGAGTAGCGGAGAAATCCCAACTTATCACGGGAGCAAACATTCAAGAAGGCGATGCGCTTATTGGGCTTGCTTCAAGCGGCATTCATAGCAACGGCTATTCGCTTGTGCGGAAGATTGTGCTTGAAGAAGCCCAACTTGACCTTCATAAAACGTATGAGGGATTCGCTGCTCCACTAGGTAAAGAGCTGCTAAAACCGACGCGCATTTATGTGAAGCCGTTGCTGGCAGTGATGAAAGAATTTGCGATCAAAGGCATGGCCCATATTACTGGGGGCGGCTTTGTTGAAAATATCCCTCGCATGCTGCCAAGCGGTTTTTGTGCCGAAATTGATTATGGCTCTTGGCCGATTCCGCCGATTTTCGATTTGCTTCAGGAGAAGGGACATCTGATGCGCCAGGAGATGTTCAATATTTTCAACATGGGGATCGGTCTAGTCATGGCGGTAGATAGCGAAATGATTCAACCGCTATTGGAACGTTTAGAACAGCTCGGAGAGAAGGCGTATCTGATCGGACGGGTGAAAAAAGGAGAAGGAGTTGTCTTTGCTGGAGGGAAAATGGAATGAAACGAATCGCTATTTTTGCATCTGGCAGCGGAACGAATTTTCAAGCGATTGTCGAGGCTGTCAAACAAAAAAGACTGCAAGCTGACATTGCTTTGCTTGTATGCGATCGCCCGGGAGCAAAGGTGATTGAGAGAGCGAAGAAAGAAGGGATCGCTACCTTTGTTTTTCATCCAAAAGATTATGCAGAAAAGGCCGAGTTTGAACGCGATATTTTAATGCGCTTAAAAGAAAAAGGGATTGAGTGGATCGTTTTAGCCGGTTATATGCGCCTAATTGGGCCAACGCTTTTATCGGCTTACGAGGGAAAAATGGTGAATATTCATCCTTCGCTTCTGCCTGCCTTCCCTGGAAAAGACGCAATCGGACAAGCGTATCGCGCCGGTGTGAAGGCAACGGGAGTGACGATTCATTATGTGGACGAAGGAATGGATACAGGACCGATTATTGAACAACGTGCCATTCCTATTTATGAAGGAGAATCGTTGGAGCAATTAGAAGCGAGAATTCATGAGCTGGAGCATCAGCTATATCCCGAAGTATTACAAACATTGTTTGAACATTGAGAGAAAGGATCGAACATGCATGAAAGCTCAACGTGCTTTAATAAGTGTTTCGAATAAAGAAGGTATCATTGCTTTCGCTAAGCGCTTGTCAGAATTGGGAATCGAAATCATTTCAACAGGTGGAACGAAGAAAGCTCTAGAGCAAGAAGGGATTCCGGTGATCAGCATTTCTGAGGTCACAGGATTTCCGGAAATTTTAGATGGGCGTGTGAAGACGCTGCACCCAATGATCCATGGCGGACTTTTAGCGATTCGCGATGATGAGCGCCATAGCAAGCAGCTTGATGAGCACCATATTCGACCAATTGACTTAGTCGTTGTGAATTTATATCCGTTCCAGCAAACGATCGCCAAGCCAGACGTTACATTTGCCGAGGCGATTGAAAATATCGACATTGGCGGTCCGACCATGCTTCGGGCGGCGGCGAAAAATCATCAATATGTAACGGTTGTTGTTGATCCGGCTGATTATGAAATCGTATTGCAGCAGCTCGAGGAAAATGGGGCGGTTTCTCATGATACGAATTTAAAATTGGCGGCGAAAGTATTCCGTCATACGGCCGCTTACGATGCCATGATTGCTGAGTATTTAACAAATTTCGCGGGGGAACGCTATCCAGAATCCTTGACCATGACCTTTACGAAAAAACAAGATTTACGCTATGGCGAAAATCCGCATCAACAAGCTGCTTTTTATCAAAAGCCGCTTGGCTCTATCTTTTCCATTGCGGCGGCTAAACAGCTGCATGGCAAGGAGCTATCCTATAACAATATTAATGATGCGAATGCGGCATTGCAAATTGTCAAAGAATTTGCTGAACCGGCCGCCGTTGCGGTTAAGCATATGAATCCGTGCGGAGTAGGAATCGGCGATACGATTTTGGCCGCTTTTACAAGAGCGTATGAAGCGGATCCAACTTCAATCTTTGGCGGAATTGTCGCCTTGAACCGAGAAGTGGACCGCGATACGGCATTAAAAATGCATGAAATTTTTCTTGAAATTATTATCGCTCCATCCTTCAGTGAAGAAGCCGTTGAAATTTTAACGCAGAAGAAAAATCTTCGCTTATTAACCATTGATTTTGCAGCGCAGCACAAAAATGAACCGTTTTTCGTGTCCGTGCATGGCGGCCTGCTTGTACAAGATGAAGATCGATACACATTGGACGATGCCGAGATAAAAATTGTCACGAAACGGCAGCCGACCGAAACGGAATGGGAAGATTTAAAGTTGGCATGGAAGGTGGTCAAGCATGTCAAGTCCAATGCGATTGTGCTCGCGAAAGACCATATGACAATCGGGGTCGGAGCAGGGCAAATGAATCGCGTGGGCGCAGCTAAAATTGCGATTGAACAAGCGGGTCATAAAGCGCAAGGAGCCGCTTTAGCCTCTGATGCATTTTTCCCGATGGATGATACAGTAGAAGCAGCAGCCAAAGCAGGAATCACCGCGATCATTCAGCCGGGCGGATCGATCCGCGATGAGGATTCCATCAAAAAGGCAGATGAATACGGCATTGCCATGGTCTTTACTGGCGTGCGCCATTTTAAGCATTAAGGAGTGAAGCAAATGAAAGTACTCGTAATCGGTCGTGGGGGACGGGAGCATGCGATCGTTTGGAAAGCGGCGCAAAGTCCGCTTGTGCAAAAGCTGTATGCCGCACCGGGGAATCCGGGAATGGCTCAAGCAGCCCAACTGATTCCCATCGATGAACAGGATATCGAAGCGCTTGTGCATTTTGCTAAAAACGAAAGAATCGATTTGACGATTGTCGGTCCAGAAGCACCGTTATTGAATGGAATTGTCGATCGCTTTGAAGAAGAAGGGCTACGTATTTTTGGACCGAAAAAGAAAGCCGCACTGATCGAGGGAAGTAAGGCGTTTGCAAAGGAATTGATGCAAAAATATGGCGTACCGACAGCGGAGTATCGCTCCTTTACTTCATATGAAGAGGCCAAAGCGTATGTGGAGGAAAAGGGAGCGCCGATTGTCATCAAAGCGGATGGACTGGCGGCTGGAAAAGGTGTTACTGTGGCGATGACGGAACAAGAGGCCTTAGCCGCTTTATATGATATGATGATCGAAAAGAAATTTGGGGCAGCAAGTGCGCAAGTCGTGGTTGAAGAGTTTTTAGAGGGGGAAGAGTTTTCGTTGATGGCTTTTGTCAACGGTGAAAAAGCTTACCCAATGGCGATCGCCCAGGATCATAAACGCGCCTTTGATAACGATGAGGGTCCGAATACAGGAGGAATGGGAGCGTACTCTCCTGTGCCGCAGATTTCTGCAGAAGTCGTGGAGCAAGCCATTGAGCAAATCATTCATCCCATCGCAAAAGCGCTTGTCGCAGAAGGAAATCCATTTACAGGCGTTTTGTATGCAGGGCTAATCGCAACCCCTCAAGGACCAAAAGTCATTGAATTCAATGCCCGTTTCGGTGATCCGGAGGCGCAAGTGGTGCTGCCCCGTTTAGAAACAGATTTGGTTGAGCTGCTGGTCGATTTACTGGAAGGGAAAGAGGCGGAGCCGAAGTGGTCTAATGAAGCGGTTGTTGGCGTCGTTTTAGCTTCTAAAGGCTATCCCGATGCATACGAAAAAGGAGCGCCGATTATCGGGCTGGACGCGTTGAAAGAAGACACACTTGTATTTCATGCTGGAACGAAGGTTGAAAATGGTATCGTATGCACAAATGGCGGTCGTGTGCTGCTCGTTGCGGCAAAAGGTGAGACGTTGCAAGCTGCGCAGCAAGAAGTGTATACGGAAATTTCTCATATCCAATGTGATCAATTATTTTATCGAAGCGATATTGGTCGCAAAGCTACCGCACGCGCTTTTTCTTCACATAAACAAAAGTAAGGGCGACAATGCTCCCGATTAAGGTAGCAAGCACAAATGACATATCGGTCATATATTCAAGCAGCATTATGAATTCTCTCCTTATCATGCATAGATTAGAGGGCTGGCTTATGAAAGTCAGCCCTATTTTTATCATTAGGTTGGGTTGTTTGCTGTTTCCTTTGTTTGTTCTTGCTTCCGGCATTTTTCGTACAATGCTGTGAGCGGACAGAAGCGTGTAATGCCCTCTGCCACTTTCATAGCGGCTAACCAAGCAATCACCATATAGGAATCGCGCCAAGGATGCTTGACCATTTTGGAAGTGGCCCAGGCAAGCATGGTTAATCCGCATGTTATTCGAATGAAGGCATTCAGGATGCCAATATTTACTTTGACCATATATTTCCTCCTCTTTTTTTGTTTGTGTAAATGACTTTAATACGGTAAAATGATCATATGGTACAATTTTGGAAAAAAAGGAACGGGGATGTATATATGGCCGAACAACGCTATCAATGGAACACCGAGCAGCTTCGCGAACAAATGGCGATCATTGATGGAAAGCGATCACCAGCAAAGTTGCTTACCAATGCGACGTATTTGCATTCATATTTACGTAAATGGGTAAGAGGTAATATTTGGATAAAACATGATCGCATTGTTTATGCGGGCGAGCGTTTGCCAAGCGATCTGGAACAGTGCGAAGTGATTGATTGCAGCGACTACTATTTAGTCCCTGGCTATATCGAACCACACGCCCATCCTTTTCAGTTATATAATCCCCAAACGTTTGCCGAATATGCAGCAAAGTTTGGTACGACAACGATCATCAATGATAACTTATTCCTTGTTTTGCAGCTCGCAAAAAAGAAAGCGTTTTCTTTTCTAAGGGATATGGAATCGTTACCGGCAACGATCTATTGGTGGTGCCGTTTGGATGGGCAGACAGAACTCGCTAAAGAAGATGATACTTTTTCTTATGCCATCATTAAAGAATGGCTTAAGCAAAAATCGGTCATACAGGCTGGCGAGTTAACAGGCTGGCCGAAGCTTCTTGCCGGAGATGATACGATGCTTCATTGGATTCAAGAGGCTAAAAGCATGAAAAAGCGAATTGAGGGACATTTTCCGGGAGCTTCAGAGAAAACGCTTACAAAAATGATGCTGGCTGGCACGGACTGCGACCATGAAGCCATGACAGGCAAAGAGGTATACCATAGGCTTTTGCACGGGTATACGGTTTCATTACGGTATTCATCGATTCGTCCGGATTTGCCGAAGCTGCTTGAAGAGATGAAAGAATTAGGGATTGAGCAATATGATCACATCATTTTTACAACAGATGGTTCACCGCCTTCATTTTATGAACACGGCATTGTTGATCAGATGATTCGCATCGCGATCCAAAAAGGGGTTCCTGTCATTGATGCGTATCATATGGCAACACTCAATGTGGCGCGCCATTATCATATGGAACATTTACACGGTACGATCACGACAGGACGGTTCGCCAATATTAACTTTTTGTGCGATAAGGAAGACCCGACGCCTGTAAGTGTGCTTTCAAAAGGGCAATGGATGCTGCGAGACGGAGATTTTGAAACGTGGGATCACGGTATCGACTGGCGAACGTATGGTATAGGTCCACTTCAATTGACTTGGCAATTGTCAATGGATGATTTACAATTTTCCATGCCTCTTGGAATGTATATGGAGAATTCGGTGATTATGCGCCCATATTCTGTATTAATTGACACTGCGCACGATGAATTGGCGGAGAGCCATGATGAGAGCTTTTTAATGCTTGTAGATCGTCAGGGGAGATGGCGTGTCAATACAGTGGTTAAGGGGTTTGCCACCCATGTGAAAGGATTGGTCAGCTCTTATTCTAATACCGGCGATATTTTATTAATTGGCAAAAGCAAGCGGGATATGCTAATGGCATTTCAGCGCATGTGTGAAATTGGCGGCGGAATTGTACTGGCTGAAAACGGGGAAATCATTCATGAAATTCCGCTTGTGCTGAACGGGATGATGTCCAATGAACGTGTCGACAGCCTGATCCGCGAAGAGAACAAGTTAAAGGAGCTATTAAAAGAACGAGGCTATCGCTTTGTTGATCCTATTTATTCTTTATTATTTTTTCAATCTACTCATTTGCCTTATATTCGCATTACGCAAAAAGGAATTTATGATGTCATGAATAAAACGGTACTCTTTCCGTCGATAATGCGTTAAAATATAAAAGAAAAAGGTTGTGTGAGGATTGAAGCGCTGGTTAATTGCCATAAGTGGAACATGTCTTCTGTTTAGCGGCTGTACAAAAGCCGAAAAAAAGGAACGTCAGCCTGCGACAGCTATAGAAACGCCACAGAAGGAACCGGAAAACGAGACTGGGCAACAACAGGTACTCTCGCCATTGACAGGGTTGCCTGCCAAACAGGACGCGAATCATCGTGTGGTAGGTGTGATGATTAACAACCATCCGGCGGCCCGCCCCCAATCAGGATTGCAGAAAGCGGATGTTGTATATGAGGTGCTGGCAGAAGGGGATATTACACGTTTTTTAGCCTTATATCAAAGCGAGTTCCCTGAAAAAGTGGGGCCGGTTCGCAGCGCTCGTGATTATTATATTGAGCTAAGCAAAGGATTTGACGCGCTCTATATTTGTCACGGCTGGAGCCCTGAGGCAAAAAGTATGCTGGAAGCTGGTGGAACAGATTATTTGAATGGGTTGTTTTATGACGGAACGCTCTTTAAAAGAGCTTCGTTCCGAAAGGCTCCACATAATTCGTATATTACATTTGCTAATATCGAAAAAGGAGCAAAAGAAAAAGGCTATTCTTTAGAAGAAACGGTAGAAGCGCTTCCTTTTTTCAAAAATGAAGCGCAAAGTGAACCAGCAGAGCAAGTGGATATTTCGTATTCCAAAAGATCGTATGCTCATGTTCAATATCAATACATTTCGGATAAAAAAGGCTACATCCGTTACAGCGGAGGAGAGCAAACGATCGATTATGATACACATGATCCTATTTTGGTTCAAAACGTGTTCATTGTTGCGGCAGTCCACACGATTGCGGATGAATATGGCCGGCGCGATATCGATTTGACCTCCGGTGGAGATGGATATTTATTTCAAAACGGCACCGTCAAGCGTGTGGAATGGAAAAATGTCAATGGGCGGTTGCTGCCGTATGATCATGGTGTGCCGGTCGGATTTACTCCGGGAAAGACTTGGATTAATGTTGTGCCATCACTTGATATGGTCCAATATCGTTAGTATAGTAAATGGAGGGTTGAATACTATATGCAAATTGATAAGCTGAGAGGCAGAGAAGTCGATCAATTGTTTCAAGCCATTCTTTCGCTTCGTGACTTAGAGGAATGCTATCGTTTTTTTGATGATTTATGCACGGTCAACGAAATTCAGTCGTTGGCCCAGCGCCTTGAAGTGGCCCGTATGCTCCGAGAAGGCTATACGTACCACAAAATCGAAACAGAAACGGGGGCTAGCACAGCCACTATCTCTCGTGTCAAACGATGTTTGAACTATGGAAGCGATGCTTATGAAATGGTGCTTGAACGTATTAAAGAAGAGCAAGCTGACGACTTCAAAGAAACGAATCATATAAAATGAAAGGAAGGAGCCTTGTTTTGGTGCTCCTTTTCTTTTTTGAAGAAGAGACATTGGATCTTATGCGGTCCTCGGCTCTTTTTTGTAATGGTATATATAGGTTTGCGATGAATAAGGCTTATAGGTTCATCCATCAGCTTAAGGATTTGTTATAATAAGATGATGGATAAAGAGTGTTTAATCATAACCAGACAAATGGTTGCTTGTTAGCAGTAGACAAAGCGAGATTCGTCGTTTTTGCCAATAAATCCCCACGTCTGATGACGGAGAAGTAAATGGAGGTTTTTCTATGTACGATATTCACCAGTGGCGTCACGTGTTTAAGCTGGATCCCCATAAAGAAATCAGCGAGGAGCATCTGGAACAAATTTGCGAATCTGGAACGGATGCAGTCATTGTCGGCGGAACGGATCATGTCACGCTCGAGAATGTCCTCGATCTAATGGCGCGCATTCGCCGATTTGCGGTTCCTTGCGTTTTAGAAATATCGAATATCGAATCTGTGACGCCCGGATTTGATTTATATTTCATCCCGACGGTTTTAAATAGCAGACAGACAAAGTGGATAGTCGATTTGCATCATGAGGCGATGAAGCAATTTGGGGAGCTTATGAATTGGGATGAAATGTTCATGGAGGGATATTGCATTTTAAACAAAAACTGCAAAGCGGCAATGCTTACGGAAGCGAAGACGGAGCTTTCTGACGAAGATATCGTCGCCTATGCATTAATAGCGGAAAAAATGTATCAACTGCCGATTTTTTATTTAGAGTACAGCGGAACTTATGGAAATGTAGAAACGGTACGCCGAGTGAAAGAGGCGCTGCATCATACGCGGCTATTTTACGGTGGCGGCATTGAAAGCCCAGAACAAGCAAAGGAAATGGCGCAATATGCGGATACGATTGTCGTCGGAAATGCGATATATCACGATTTGCCGAAAGCGTTAGAAACAGTGAAAGCTGTGAAACGAGAAATTGTCTGAACAGAAAAAATGTAGTAAAATAGAACAAATGTTTGTATGGTGGTGATAGAATTGAATTTCTTATCCAATAAGCTGCTTGCGAATTTGAATCCCGAGCAGCAAGCGGCCGTCAAAACGACGGAAGGGCCTTTATTGATCATGGCTGGAGCGGGAAGCGGAAAGACGCGCGTATTGACGCACCGTATTGCTTATTTGATGGCGGAAAAGCATGTTGCCCCTTGGAACATTTTAGCGATTACCTTTACAAATAAAGCAGCCCGTGAAATGAAGGAGAGGGTGCAATCGCTTGTCGGCGGAGCGGCGGAAGAGATTTGGATCTCGACGTTTCATTCGATGTGCGTGCGCATTTTGCGGCGCGATATCGACCGTATTGGCATTAATCGCAACTTTTCTATTTTAGATGCGACCGATCAGCTTTCAGTGCTCAAAACGATTTTAAATGATAAAAATATCGATCCGAAAAAATTTGATCCGCGTGCCATTTTAGGAACGATCAGCAGCGCTAAAAACGAGCTGCTTTCTCCGGAGAAATTTGCTAAAAAAGCAGCTACTTATTATGAAAAAGTGGTAAGCGATGTGTATACCGAATATCAACAGCGTCTTCTGCGCAACCATTCTCTTGATTTTGACGACCTAATTATGGTGACGATTCAGCTGTTTGAACGCGTGCCGGAAGTGCTTGAGCATTATCAATATAAATTTCAGTATATTCATATTGACGAATATCAGGATACGAACAGAGCGCAGTATATGCTTGTTAAAATGCTGGCCGCGAGATTTCAGAATTTATGCGTTGTCGGTGATTCCGATCAATCGATTTATCGCTGGCGTGGAGCGGACATTCAAAATATCTTATCATTTGAAACGGACTATCCCAATGCCAAAGTAGTACTTCTTGAACAAAATTATCGTTCGACCAAGCGCATCTTACAAGCGGCGAACAAGGTCATTGAAAATAACTACAACCGCAAGCCAAAAAGATTATGGACCGAAAATCCGGAAGGAAAAAAAATCGCCTATTATGAGGCGATGAGCGAATCAGATGAAGCGCAATTTGTCGCTGGTAAAATTAAAGAGTATGTGGACAGCAGCAAGCGCCGCTATTCGGATTTCGCCATATTGTATCGCACGAATGCCCAATCGCGGATGATGGAGGAAGTGTTGATTAAATCGAATATTCCTTATCAAATCGTCGGCGGCTTAAAGTTCTATGACCGAAAAGAAATTAAAGATATTTTGGCGTATTTGCGTTTGATCGCCAATCCAAATGACGATATTAGTTTGACGAGAATTATCAATGTGCCAAAGCGCGGTATCGGCGCTTCATCGCTTGATAAAATTGCAAGCTACGCTTCCGCATACGGTCTTTCGATGTTTCAGGCGCTTGGCGAGCTTGAGCATATGGGGATTAGTGCGCGCATTGCCGCTTCGTTGCATGAATTTCGTCGGCAAATAGAGCATTGGGGGCAGCTGCAAGAATATGTATCTGTTACGGAGTTGGTAGAGGATGTTTTAGAGAAGTCGGGGTACCGCGAGATGCTTGAAGCGGAAAAAACATTGGAAGCGCAAAGCCGGCTTGAGAATATTGATGAATTTTTATCCGTAACCAAACATTTTGAAAATGTAAGTGAAGATAAATCGCTCATCGCCTTTTTAACGGATCTTGCTTTAGTGGCTGACATTGACCAGTTAAACAATGAAGAGGAAACAGACAAGGAAGCCGTTGTGCTTATGACGCTTCACTCGGCAAAGGGGTTAGAATTCCCTGTCGTTTTTTTGATCGGCATGGAAGAAGGCATTTTTCCACATAGCCGCTCACTCGACGATGAAGAGGAAATGGAAGAAGAGCGGCGCTTGGCCTATGTCGGCATTACCCGCGCCGAAGAGGAATTGTTTTTAACAAGCGCCCAAATGCGCACCCTGTTCGGCCGAACGAATGTGAATCCAGCTTCGCGCTTTATCGGGGAAATTCCTGATGAATTAGTCGAACAGGTGAATAAAACGAAGCGTTGGCCAGCAAGCGAACAAGCGAGAACGAAGTCCGTTCGTTTAGCTGCGGTGCCGACAGCGACAGGAGGAGAAGCGGTCGCTTGGAAGGTAGGCGATAAAGCAGAGCATAAAAAGTGGGGAATCGGAACCGTTGTGAGCGTGCGCGGAGACGGAGACGACAAAGAGCTGGATATCGCTTTCCAAAGTCCGATTGGAATTAAGCGATTATTAGCTAAATTTGCCCCGATTACGAAGGTCTAGAGAAAGGATGAACGAACAATGGATCGACAAACAGCTATTGGGCGCATTGAGGAGCTTCGCCGTCTTTTAGATCAATATAACTATGAGTATTACGTATTGGATCGACCATCGGTGCCTGATGCTGAATATGACCGGCTGATGCAGGAGCTCATCGCTCTTGAAGAGGCGCATCCTGATTTAAAAACGAAAGACTCTCCTTCCCAGCGTGTAGGCGGACAAGCGTTAGATGCTTTCCAAAAAGTGGAGCATCGTGCTCCGATGCTAAGTCTTGCCAATGCTTTTAATGAAGGAGATTTGCGGGAGTTTGACCGCCGCGTTCGTCAAGAAGTTGGCGATGATGTCGCGTATGTATGTGAACTGAAAATCGACGGACTTGCTGTTTCCTTGCGCTATGAGGATGGCTATTTTGCTCAAGGGGCTACACGGGGCGATGGAATAACAGGAGAGGACATCACCGAAAATTTAAAAACCATTCGTTCGCTCCCGTTGCGGCTGCAGCAACCTGTCACGTTAGAGGCGCGCGGTGAAGCCTATATGCCGAAAAGATCGTTTGAGCGATTAAATGAACAGCGCCGCCAGCGCGGCGAGGAACTGTTTGCCAACCCGCGCAATGCAGCCGCTGGATCGTTGCGTCAGCTTGATCCAAAAATTGCGGCCTCTCGCCATTTAGACATGTTTATTTATGGTTTAGCTAATGCAGAGGAAATGGGAATCGATTCGCACAGTGAGGCGCTTGATTATTTGCAACGGCTTGGATTTAAAACCAATCCGGAGCGGCGGAGATGTGCGAATATGGAAGAAGTAATTGAATTTATAAAGGAATGGAATGGGAAACGTCCGCAGCTTTCCTATGAGATTGATGGCATTGTGATTAAAGTGGATTCATTTGAACAGCAGGAACAGCTCGGCGCAACGGCTAAAAGCCCTCGTTGGGCGATCGCTTACAAATTTCCAGCCGAAGAAGTAGTCACAAAGCTGCTTGGCATTGAATTAAGCGTCGGCCGTACGGGAGTGGTCACGCCAACCGCGCTTTTAGAGCCAGTTCGCGTTGCTGGCACAACGGTGCAGAGAGCTTCGCTTCATAATGAAGATTTGATTCGAGCGAAGGATATTATGATTGGCGACGCCGTCGTTGTCAAAAAAGCAGGTGACATTATTCCTGAAATTGTAAATGTTTTGCCTGAAAGGCGAACGGGAGACGAAATTCCTTTTGCAATGCCGACCCATTGTCCAGAATGTAAAAGCGAGCTTGTCCGCTTAGAAGGAGAGGTGGCGCTTCGCTGTTTAAACCCAAAATGTCCAGCCCAAATTCGCGAAGGTTTAATCCATTTTGTTTCCCGACAGGCGATGAACATTGAGGGACTTGGCGAAAAGGTGATTGCTCAATTGTTTCAACAAGGGCTTGTACATGACGTGGCCGATTTGTATACATTAACAAAAGAGCAGCTCGTTCCTTTGGAGCGGATGGGCGAAAAGTCTGCCGCGAATTTGCTTGCAGCGATTGAAGCGTCAAAGCAAAATTCGCTGGAACGTCTTTTGTTCGGACTTGGCATTCGCCATGTCGGAGCGAAAGCGGCGAAAGTACTTGCCGAGCATTTTGAAACAATGGAACGTCTTGAGTCGGCTACGCAGGAAGATTTGCTGGAGATTCACGAAATCGGCGAAAAAATGGCCGATTCCATTGTCACTTATTTTTCGCGGCAGGAAGTAAAAGAACTGTTGAATGAGCTCCGTTCTTATGGAGTGAATATGACTTACAAAGGAACAAAATCAGTAAAAGCAGTTGAAGGAACGTCTTATTTTTCTGGAAAAACGGTCGTATTAACCGGCAAGCTGGAAGCATTATCGCGCAGTGAAGCGAAAGAAAGGATCGAACAGCTTGGCGGCAACGTGACGGGAAGCGTCAGCAAAAAGACCGATTTAGTCATTGCCGGTGCAGAAGCCGGATCGAAATTAACGAAAGCGCAGCAGCTCCATATTGAAATTTGGAATGAAGCGCGCTTTCTTCAAGAACTTGAGCGGCAGGTGTAAGGACCATGAAAAAAATGGCGATATTATCTATAGCAATGATGTTCTTGCTATCGGCTTGTGCTCCGAAATTTGGCCAAGAAGAAGTCGTACAACAAAAAGATAATAAACAGCAAAAAGCTGTGATTCCAAAATACAATATTTCTGATTCGTACTATCGAATGATTTTGCCATTTAAGCCTTCGGAAGCGAGAGGACTTGTGGTGGAGGATTTGAATACACGTTTGGATGTGGACGAGTTTGAAACGGGCTTGATGCGTGTAGCTCAAGATCGTTTCTCACCGCAGGACTATTTATTTCAAGAAGGGCAATATTTGGACAAAAAAACGATTCAGAGCTGGCTTAAGAGGAAAAGCGAAGATGATAAGGGCTTGAATCCGGCGCTAGGCAACAAAGGAACCAATGAAGAAAAAAATACAAAAAGTCCGATTTATTTGGCCAATATTTTAGAGCATGATTATTTAATGAAAAACGATAATAATAAAGTAAAGCTTGGCGGTATTGTTTTAGGACTCGCCTTAAATTCCGTCCATTATTATGAGACGGAGCAGGGATATCCGCGCGAGGTGCAAATCGAGGATGGCGTCATTGAAAAAGAAGGCAAGCGACTGGCTTCTGAAATATTGTCGCGGGTTCGTCAGATTAAAGGATTAGAAAGCGTGCCGATTACCATTGCCTTATTTAAGCAACAGCCGCAATCGGCGATTATTCCAGGCCATTTCTTTGCCGTGACGAATGTAGACGAGGGAAGCACGACGATCGACAAATGGGAAAAAATTAATGAAGAATACACTTTATTTCCATCAGATGACGCGGAAAAAAATCACCGCGAAGATTTAATGAAGTTTTTAAATTTTAAATCCGATATCGAAGACTTTTTTCCAAATTATACAGGCGTCATCGGCAAAGCATTTTATGTAGACGATCAGCTTCAGCAGCTGACGGTCAATATTCCGATGCAATTTTATGGCAAGGGAGAGGTCATTGCGTTTACGCAATATGTAACGGGGCTTGTGATGGAGCAATTCCCGGATTATATCACGGTCAATGTCTATATTTCGTCTGTTAACGGCCCGGAAAGCATTATCATCCGCGAAGCGAAGGCCGAACAGCCATTTGTCCATATATATCAATAGACGGAAAACGATAGCGATTGAATAAGTTTTTATTATCCGTTAGAATGATAGATGTGGGTTGTAAACGTTTAATTTCGGCAAAGGGGGCACAAGTATGGTACAACCTTATAGACATGAACCATTCACAGATTTCACAGTGGAAGCAAATAAACAGGCTTTTGAAGCCGGTTTACAACAAGTACAAGCGTATCTTGGCCAAGACCACCCGTTAGTGATTGGCGGAGAACGGGTGACGACGGAAGATAAGATCGTTTCAATCAACCCAGCTAATAAAGAAGAAGTAATTGGTCGCGTATCAAAAGCGAATAAAGAGTTAGCTGAAAAGGCTATGCAAGCAGCAGATGCCGCATTCAAATGGTGGAGCAAAACAAAACCGGAAATGCGCGCTGATATTTTGTTCCGTGCTGCTGCGATTGTGCGTCGCCGCAAGCATGAGTTTTCCGCATTGCTTGTGAAGGAAGCCGGAAAACCTTGGAGAGAAGCGGATGCGGACACAGCAGAAGCGATTGATTTTATGGAGTATTATGCTCGTCAAATGTTAAAGCTGAAAGAGGGCATTCCGGTAGAAAGCCGTCCAGGTGAGTCGAATCGTTTCTTCTATATTCCGCTTGGCGTCGGTGTGGTGATTTCGCCTTGGAACTTCCCGTTTGCGATCATGGCGGGAACAACAGTAGCTGCTCTTGTTACGGGCAATACCGTTCTTTTAAAACCAGCGAGCACAACGCCTATTGTCGCTTATAAATTTGTGGAAGTGTTGGAGGAAGCAGGTCTTCCAGCCGGCGTATTGAACTATATCCCGGGAAGCGGCGCAGAAGTCGGCGACTACTTAGTGGACCATCCGCGCACTCGCTTTATCAGCTTCACAGGCTCTCGTGATGTCGGCATCCGCATTTACGAGCGCGCAGCGAAAGTACATCCAGGCCAAATTTGGCTCAAACGCGTCATCGCGGAAATGGGCGGAAAAGATACAATCGTGGTCGACAAAGAAGCTGACTTAGAATTGGCAGCTCAATCGATTGTTGCCTCTGCCTTTGGCTTCTCAGGACAAAAATGCTCCGCTTGCTCTCGTGCGGTTGTTCTTGAAGAGGTATACGATCAAGTATTAAATCGCGTCGTCGAGCTAACAAAGCAGTTGAAAGTCGGCAATCCAGAAGAACAAAGCACGTTCATGGGCCCTGTGATCGACCAATCTGCTTACAATAAAATTATGGAATACATTGAAATCGGCAAACAAGAAGGCAAGCTGATGACAGGCGGCGAAGGAGATGACTCAAAAGGCTTCTTCATTCAGCCAACAGTATTCGCCGATGTCGATCCAAAAGCGCGCTTAATGCAAGAAGAAATCTTCGGCCCAGTTGTGGCTTTCACAAAAGCGAAAGATTTCGATCATGCGCTTGAAATTGCCAATAACACCGAATACGGCTTAACGGGAGCGGTCATTTCGAAAAACCGCTTTAACCTTGACAAAGCGCGCGAAGAATTCCATGTCGGTAACCTTTACTTCAACCGCGGATGCACAGGCGCGATTGTCGGTTATCAGCCATTTGGCGGCTTCAACATGTCAGGAACAGACTCAAAAGCAGGCGGCCCTGACTACTTGATTCTTCATATGCAAGCAAAAACGGTATCGGAAATGTTTTAAAGTAAAAACCCCCTCTTGGCGAATGCTGGGAGGGGGTCTAGTGAATTTGTCGATGCGCAAAAAATCCACCTCTGTCCAAACGGCGACTGAGGTGGATTTTTCTAAAATTCCTCTGTCCAAATGGTAAAAATATTGTTGTTATACTTACGTTTCTTTGAAGAGCCTCATATACTTGGTAACATAAAGAAACCCTCGTGTTATGGGGAGAGGTGTAAAGCCAGACTGGAAAAAGAGTGGGTTTCATTTTACAGAGCATAAAATGGATAAGGACTTAGCTCCTCACTTATGAAGACATACCTCTGATATATCCAGTAAGGGGCTTTGGAGCCAGATGAAGTATTCTAACAATGAATAAAGAGTGTGGTTAGGTAACAAACATTAAATTGGGGGGCGGAAATATGAAGACTTTTGGAATAGCTCCTAAATTCTCATCATGATTTCGTGTTCAGGTTTGGATATTTGAAGAAAATCATTAGGAGGCGCGGTGATCTTGAGTGTAAATATGTATGGATTAAAGAGAAAAACATTTTATCAGCTTCTTCATTTCTTCCAAAGCTATGCGGACATTATTGAAAAAATCATTTTGTTTGGTTCGCGGGCACGAGGTGATTATAAAGAAACATCGGATATTGATATTGCGATTAAATTTAGAAAAAACAACGAGCAGCTATATCGCATTCAAGACGATTTGGCTGAAGTCAATATAATTTATACAGTAGATGTGATCGATTATGACAAAATAAGTAACGGAAAACTCAAATCGTATATTGATCAAGAAGGGAAAACGATCTTTTTAACGAATGATCGGGGGGAGATAGTTGTGACGATGAATAAAATCATAGATAAGCTTTCTGATTTTGAGAAGGCGTTATATAAACTTCATCAAAGCGTCGGGCGTGATGTCACGAAAGACGACCTTGTTCTTGATGCGACGATTCAGCGGTTTGAATTTACATATGATCTGGCATGGAAATGGATGAAAAGTTATTTGGAATACAACGGAAACAACGAAGTAACAAGCCCGCGAAAGACGATAAAGGAAGCGTTTAAAGAAGGACTCATTCAAGACGGAGAAACGTGGATTCAAATGCTGGAAGACAGAAACAGAACATCACACACGTATGATGAGCAAATAGCGATGGAAATTTATGAACACATTCGCCAGAGATACGTTTATCTATTTGATCGGTTATTGATGGAAATGAAAAAGCGAGTGGAGGAGTTAGAGAAATAACGCGATATGTTGTCCCCACAGGTTTTCCCACCCTAGATGTCCGACGATTCGGAGTTCTTTTTTGTACCTTGGATATTTTACGTATGGAAGGCTCCGTTTGGTTTTCTCATTTGATTTCTCCATCAATCTCTCAATCCAGTGATCAAAGAACAGCATCGATTTATTTTATGATAGAGTCGGATCATGGAACAGACAACGCTTGTCCTTGTCCGAAGTCGATTCATCTCCCGCTTTCATCAAGCTGTACAAGATTCAGAAACGCGAGACTTCCCGACTGAATAAAGCCAGCTTGGAAAAAACGCTTTTTGTTTATGGACAGAATTTTTCTAAATAGAGGAACGATGGTCGGCTATCAGCCATTTGGCGGCTTCAGCATGTCAGGAACAGATCCAAAATCAGGCGGCCCTGACTACTTGATTCTTCACGTGCAAGCAAAAACGGTATCGGAAATGTTTTAATGAAAATCCCTCTCTGCCTAGGCAGGGAGGTTTTTCATTATGCTACATTCCCGCGTTTATCCCCTTCAAGTGATGTACAAAGCCGCTTTTTCCCTTCTTTTGCTTTGTGTAAGTAGAACTAGTTTTAGACACTTTAAATGTCCGAAGATCACTGTTGATACAAAATGGTTTCCTTTTTTAGTAATAAATTTATTTACATCAGTGGAAGGAAATTTACTGGTTTTGTCGAATTTTGGTTAATTGTAAATATTTGTGTAGATATGTGGGGGGACAAAATAAGGAGGGGAGATGAAAGCGTTTATATGAATATGTGAGACAAATGACGGAAGAAATCAATCGCGCATTGCCTGCGCTTTTGCCCGATGGCTGATAAGAGGTGGATCGGTGGTATCAAAGACCACATGCCAAGCTTGGCATACCGCATTTCAAAAGGAATCATCCTTGCGCTGTAAATCTGGAAAGGGGGAGAAGAGGCTAAGATGATTCATATTTTGGTTGTCGATGACCATCGGCTTGTTGGTGAGGGGACAAAGAAAGTACTGGAAAATGAATCAGACTTTCATGTGGAGCTTGTAACATCTGGAAAAGATGTGGAACCAATCATAGAAAGGTACACCTATGATGCATATTTGCTGGATTGGCAGATGCCGGGGATAAGTGGAGTCGAATTAGGTAAGCGAATTCTGCAAAAACAACCAGATGCGAAAATTGTTATGTATACCGGATATGACATTGCGCCTTTTTTTCATTACTTGATCGAATCAGGTATCACCGGCTTTGTCAGTAAAACGGCGACAAGCGAGCAATTAATCACAGCGATTCGTTGCGCATTAAGGAACGAAGCGGTGGTTCCTGTGCATTTGTTGCGCCGGATGCAGCTTTCTGAGGTGAAGGACCGAACGCAAGAAGGCGAACCGGTCGCACTGAGCCCCCTTGAGCAGGAAATATTAATGGAAGTTGCCAATGGCTTAGGCAATAAGGAGATTGCAAAAAAATGTCATATCAGCCAACGCAGCATCGAACGGCAGCTATCCCGTATTTTTGCCAAACTGCAAGTCTCTTCAAGGATCGAAGCGGTGGAAAAAGCTAGAAGGCTAGGGCTGATCCCCGCGATTCACATGGAAAATTAACGCCTCTTTCCAACCGGTGAGGCGTTTTCTTTTTTAAACCCGCCAACCTGTGGCGGGCTTCCGCCAAAAAATGGCGGGGTTCCGCCACAGGTTGGCGGTGAAAAAGTGATAGTTTTGATTTATATTTATAGTATAAAAATCAGACAGATGGGGGGATTTTTATGTTCAAAAAGGGTTATTTATCTATTTTTTCGCTAGTTACAGGGTTGGCTTTCTTCTCAACTAATACTTTTGCAACTACTGATATTGTGGATAATGATGCTTTAAGCAACGCTCCTGGATTCTCTGAACAAAAGGGAAATTGGATCTACAAGACAGGTTCTGGATACTACAATGATTATCGGATCGTTTCAGCGACCGTTAATGGCTTTGATCCTGATTATGCCTATATTTGGAGATTTTATGCACACGATAAAAATGCCGCTCATTATGTCTATTTAAACAATAAAGATTTTACAAATCCAAGAACAGCTTATCAAATAGATGAGCTTGGTGGTATTGTCTATATTAATCAAAATACAGCACCCGGAGGCTGGAATTTTCTAAAAACTAATAAAGAGTGGAATCATATGATTGTAATTAACACATCTTTAACTACCAAGGTAGGAAATGTGGGAGCAGATGCTACAAAAATTACTTATTAATTTGGGGGTGAATACTTTGAAAAAAGAATTTTTGGTTGCTGGAGTTACTGGTGTGATATTAGCCATTTCACTTGTAATATCTAATGGTATGGATTTTACTGGGAAAAGAGAAAACGTGGCTCAGGCAAGTGAAAATATCCAAAAAGTAAAAGTTCAAAATACAAATGAACAAAAAACTAAAATTCAAACCTTAATGTTAAATTCTATTGACCATTATAAAACAGCAAAAGGATCGTTTGAATATTTTAGTGAATCAGGTGATTTTTATATCAGTGTAGATTATCAAACAAATCTTTCTGATAGCCCACAATCTTATGAAAAAGTGTATGGACTGGGTAAGGAAAATAATAATGGTATAGTTAATGCGACTGAGTTGGGCTATGAAGTGAGTATATATGATGGAGAAAATTTGATTAACTACAATAGTGGTTCTAGCGATCATCAAACGAATAGTGTTACTAAGAGCAATGTTCCTATAAAAACTATCGTAAAAGTAGGAAAAGTGAGTGAAAAGGAGCGTAATTATTTAAAAAACACGAGTATTCATGAACGGATTACTACAGTAGATGGAGAAAAAGCCTATATACACAGAGTAGATCCATCCTATATGGGGATAGCGAAGACTTCTTTATTTCCAGAAGATATAGCAATGGGATTCTTAGTAGATAGTACACTATGGGATATCACAGGACAGGAAATTATAGCAGGAATTAAGACAATAGTAATAGAAGGTAAACTCAATAGCGAATATTCAAAACGATATAACGCAAAAACTTTCAAATTAAATATAGATCCAAAAACTGGAATAATGATACAAATGGAAGTTTTTGATTCCTCAGGTATCATTAAGGAATCAATAAAAACGAAAAATATTGAAATTAATAAAAATTTAGATGTCAATTTGTTCTCGATTTTTTGATGATTATGTTTCATTAAAATTATTATAAAAAATTAATGAAATAGAGGTAGATCATTAAGATATAATTTTTTAACTTAAATGAATACACATTGAATCAAAAATAATGTATTAAAACATACGGGCCTCTTTGCAATGACAAAGAGGTTTGATTGTTATGTATCAGGAATTTTATTTTGATTTATCTATTCGGAAATATTTATATCCGTATGTTAGGAATTTATAAAAACAGTGAAAATGCCCCGCGGTGAGGCGTTTTCTTTTTAAGCCCGCCATTTAGTGGCGGAGTTCCGCCACAGGTTGGCGGTAGAGGCAAACAGAAAGAGAAGTATAATAGAAAAAAGTCGCGCATGCCTAGAGAGTATGTTTAAGCCTTAAAGATCGAATCGTCTTGACGGCCTACGGCTGTTAGAAGGACATATGAATGTTATATGCATCCTTATTGGTGAATGGGCGATCAGTGTAATCTGTGATATACAGCCTCGTTTTTAGCTAAGGAGAAGGAGGGAAAAGATGATTCGATTAGAAAATATCAGCCAATCATTTAAGCACCATTCTAGCAAAATCAAAATTTTAAATCATGTTGATCTAGTGATTCAGCAAGGGAGCTGGGTGTCGATTGTCGGTCCGTCCGGATCAGGGAAATCGACTTTATTAAAAATTATGACGGGCTTATTAAAACCGGATACAGGGACTGTTTATTACCGGGATCTCGATCTCTATCGAATGGGCGAACGAGAAAAAAGCGATTTCCGCCGACGTCATATTGGGTTTGTATTTCAAGATTTTAAATTATTGCCGTATTATTCGGTTTTAGACAATGTGATCCTCCCTTTATATTATGATAAAAAGAAACAGGAATTATATGAAAAAGCGAAAATGCTGTTGCTATCGCTCGGCATTCAAGAGCCGTTATTTTCCCGGCTGCCGAATGACTTATCCGGAGGAGAAAAGCAGCGCGTTGCCTTTGCGCGTGCGCTCATTGCCGATCCGGACGTATTGGTTTGCGATGAGCCGACAGGGAATTTAGATCGGGAGAATCGCGATCATATGATTGAGATTTTGCGTTCCTTCAACCAGCAAGGAAAAACGATGATTTTAGTGACCCATGATATGGAAGTGGCGGCCCACTCTAATTGCATTTATTTATTAAAAGATGGGCTTCTTCTGCCAAATGAGGTGAATGTATGATCCGGATCGTTTGGCGTCGTCTCGTTCACCGGAAAATGGCAACAATGACGATGCTGGCCGCTCTTATCAGCGTCTATACGCTGATTCCGTTCGGCCTTTTCCAAGCGAAAGAAGCGAAATCAACGGTCGACAGCAGCATTGAGAAATATGGAAGGGGTACATATGATCTATTAGTTCGTCCTGCCTCATCAAGAACGCAAGTGGAAAAAACGCTTGGCGTCGTCGAGGAAAACTATATTGGCGATGGAAAGGGCGGCTTTTCCATCGCCGAGTGGAAGCGGATCAAAGCCGATCCGCTGATTGAAGCGGCTGCTCCTGTTGCTTCATTAGGCTACTTTCGCGGCAAGCAGTTTTCCCTAGAGCTCCCTTTTTTGGAAAATCCGTCGAGATTCACCTATCAATTTTATACATCAGACGGATATAAAAACTATCCGCTCGGTTCTTCGGGAACATTTGTCTATTTTGAACAGCTCGATCCTGGAACGACTCAGTATGTTACCACAGCACAGCGTTTTGGAAGCGCAGCCATGATGATTGAGATGCCGGAGAATTATTACCTTTTGGTCGCCATTGACCCGGAAAGCGAACAGCAGTTAACCGGCATTGACTTTTCCAAATTAGAAGAACCGCTGGAACTGGATCGCCCTCAGGATCCAAAAGCGATGATGCTAAAAATGACGCTTGAAAATTACGGGAATCCCCCTGTTGTAAAGGTGCTTCAGCGTGATGATTTGAATATCCCCGTTTTTCTTCGCCTGCAAGTGGATACGCTTGAGGTAAGCATCGAGAAGTATCTTCGCAGCCTCCATTTGCAGCAAGGGCAATGGATGATGAGTGCAAGCCCGGAGAAAATCGCCGAGGTTTTAAAGGAACTGAAAAAGGAGAGAGTCGTGCAATCGAAAACGATCGATTTAGATTTATCGAAGTTTCAAAAGCCGTTTGATGGTACGGCGCTGATTCTTAATGACCAGTGGCAGTTAAATGTTGCGCAAAGATATTCAATTGGCGGCGATACGTCCGTTTATTATGTCGCCTCTAAAATTGTTTATCAGCATCTTGATTCCATTCCGACCATCCATATCGTACAGCCTGGTGAGCCGCCGTCTTATAAGCAGGTAGAAAAACGGGGCGTCTCGATGGCGACTGCAACGAAACTCCCTTTTATTATTGAACAGGTAGGCACGTTTTCTCCGAAAAAAGAGCCCAGCAACAAGCTTGCTTCAAGCCCTCTGGGCATTTATGGAGGGATGGAGGCAACAACCGAAGAGGGCCGCACATTAACGCCGACAACAGTACCCGGAAGTTTCATTCCAGCGCCCGCCAGCGGTGTGACGACGTTGGAAGCGGCTGAACTGATCAAAGGAAAGAAACCGATTGATGCCATTCGCGTTCGAATTGCTGGAATTAAAAAGTATGATGAGGCAGCCCGCCGGAAAATTGAACAGGTGGCCGCTAAGTTGTTGAAGCAGGGATATGAGGTAGATGTCGTAGCCGGCGCTTCGTTTAAGGAAATGACGCTTGATGTCGAGGGGATCGGCAAAGTCAAGGAGCCGTGGACAACGTTAGGAGTCGCCCAACGGCTGACACATACATGGAATGATATGAGTCTTGTAACCACATTTTTGTTTTCTTGCTTTGCCCTGCTTTGGCTCGCTATGAGACTCGTTTTTGAAAAAAATCTGCTGGCTCTTGAAAATGAATATCTAACTCTCCTTGGTTGGCGAGAAGGACAGATTCGCAAGCGAAATGCCATAGAGCAATATTTGCTTATGACGGTTGCCTTAGCGGCGTCTTTTAGCATTTTATATGGTTTGGATGCCGCCCTGCCGCTATATGGGGTGGCCGCTGGTTTGTGGATGTTTTCCATAGTGCTTGTGACATTTTTGCTTCACAGAAAAGAAGAACGAAAGGAGCGAACGATCGCTTATCGCCGTTTTTCTTCCATTCGTTATTATCGGCGCTGGATTGTTCCGATGATGGGGATTTTATCGCTTGCCGCCGTGTTGCTGGCTGTACAGATCGCCGCGTTGACCGCTGCCCTGCAGGAGACGGCAGAGACCGCCTTAGGGGAGTATATAAGAAATGCGACCTTTTGGGTGCAAATCTCGATCATTTTATCGTCAACTGGCCTTGCCGCCATCGGTGTGAGCGAAGGGGTTCATACGCTATTGAGCGAACGAAAAAGCGAGTTTCAAATGTATGAGATGATCGGTTGGACAAGAAGAACGAGGCTCTGGCATTTTGCAAAGGAAATAGCGGTTTGGGCTCTTTCTGCCATCATTCTCGGATTGGCTTTTGCCAGCCTTGCCCTTTATTTGCTTCATGTTTCCTTTATGTGGAGCGTGATGGGATTAAGCAGTTCGTTTGTGATCTTGGCGATCATGATCGCGGTTATCGTATGGACGCGCCATTTTGATGCGGTTTAGCCTAAATGGTATCTTCCCTCTCCAGCTTTGCCTGGAGAGGGAATGGGTTTTGGGTTGTTTGCCCTATGCCGGTTGCCTGCCTCTCAGACAGAAAAATCGTAAATCGCTTGTTCGAGCAAGATCGTTTGATTTTGTGGCATTCCCGTGATTCCGCATAAAAAAGGGCGATTGATATATAGAGCCCTTCCGGATGAAAGCTTCGCAGATTCATAAAAACGCATCTTGATATGGCCAGCGGGAATCTCCGCATAAGAGCCAAATCGGTCAGCATGATAGCGGACTAAAGAAGAAGGAATATCAAATAAGTGGCAATATTTTTGGACCGACTCGTCGAGGTGGTCCGCTTGAATGCCGATATAGGAAAGGGTTGGCTGTCCATGATGATGCTGCATCAGCTGTTTCATTTCCTGCTTCCGTATGCTGTCTTGTTGCCCCCATTGAATAAAAAATGGATAGCGGTATGTGCGATGGGACTCATCTCTAATAAACAGCATCGACCAGCTGAGCACGGTCCCGTCTTCTCGTTGCCGGTTTCCGGCAAATGGGCCAATGGGGGTTAATCCTTTTTCAGAAATATGGTTCATGATGGCATGGATGTCATTTGTGCGAAAGGCGATTTGTGAAAAGCCGGCCCCTTGGGCGGAGTCTGTGACGATTTGCTGGATCAGTCTATTATCAGACTTTTTCGCTTTGTTAAGGTCCATAAAGCCAATCCATTCAATGTAGCGCAAGTCACGGAAATAGCATAGGCAATTATACGTTCCCCAATCGTGATGAATACCGCCCTGTACGGCGTGGAAGCCCATTTGTGCAAAAGCAGCTTTCGCTTCTCTGGGGGATGCTGTTAGATGAACAAGATGGTCAAAGGTCACTTGCATGGGTCTCTCTCCTTTTCATATATCCATAGAAACGGTTGATTGCGGCATGTTTCAATATGGCTGTTTGATGATCGCCGAAGTGATGCTTTGGTCATGTGGCTGCATGATGAAATCAGCTTGTATTTATTATAAAAATAAGAAGGAAAAAGCGCCAATACCCCCTTTTCTATACTTCGCTGGCGTCTCGGCGGATTGGCCATTCGCATAGAAAGGTAGAAAGGGTTCACAAAGAGGAATTTTTTTAACAAAAGCGAATGTAGTATAGTATGAATCCGATAGAGAGGAGGGCATAGGATGGGTATGGTAGATCTATCCAAAAGGGAGGTTTGGCAGCGTTTTATACGAGAAGGAATATTGGATCAAGGAAGAATCCATCACAGAATTGAAGAATCATGGCAGCTTTGCCGCCGCTATAATGTTAATCCATACGATGGAAAGGGGAAAGTTGTGCTGGAACCGCCTTTATTGCTGGAGCGGAAGCAAAAAAATCGGCGATTGCTGCAGCTGGCAGTTCCTGTTTTAGAAAAGCTACAGAAGCTGATTCAGGAGACAAAATCGCTTTTGTTGTTAATTGATCGCGATGGATATGTTTTATACGCGAATGGACATCAGCAAGCGATCAAGAAAGCTAAAGCGATTCGTTTTACAGAAGGAGTGAAATGGACCGAGGATGAGGTTGGAACAAATGCGATTGGCACAGCGCTAAGAATTCAGGAGCCGATCACCGTTGTCGGCGATGAGCACTACTCAGTCGCTTCCCAGCAATGGATATGTTCAGCTACGCCTATCTATAATGAAAAGAAAGAATTAGTTGGAGCGATTGATCTTTCTTGCCCCATCAACAGCTCTCTGCTTCAAGACCATGCTTTAGCCACTGTTGTTGCCGCCGCTTATACCATCGAACAGCGATTTCAGCTACAAAAGAAAGAAGATCTATTAGAACTATTTAAGTATACACATCACATTCCCAATCCTCATTCTCCGGTTGTCATCTGCGACTGTCATGAAAAAACGGTATGGATGAACCATGGGTTGCGCGCTTTCTTGCCTAATTTAACCGATCAGCCACTGGAATCCCTTTGTGAACAAAAATGGAGAATTCAAACAAAAAAACCGATTCACTCTGCCGTTGATGGTGAGTTGATCGGCTATGAGGTGACGCTTCAGAGAACCGCCGTTTATCCACAAACCTTTTACTTCTCTGCGCCATCCTTTCATTTTGATGGTGTTGCGGGAGAAAGCGAGGTGTTTGCCCATGTTTTGCAAAGCTGCGAAAAAGCAGCAAAAACAGAGACCACGGTTTATATGACGGGAGAAACCGGTACCGGAAAGGAAATGCTCGCCCGCTTTATTCATCAAAATAGCAACCGGAAAAACAAACCGTTTGTGGCGGTCAACTGCGGCGCCATTCCAAAAGAGCTGATTGGCAGTGAATTGTTTGGCTATGCAGAAGGAGCGTTTACAGGGGCCAAGCGGACAGGACATAAGGGGAAATTTGTGCAGGCGAATGGTGGAACCTTGTTTCTTGATGAAATGGGCGAGATCCCTCCAGAGATGCAAGTAGCACTTTTAAGGGTGCTTCAAGAGCGTGAGGTGGTACCTATTGGGGGCGATAAAGCCATTCCGGTTGATGTGAGAATCATTACGGCCACTCATCGCGACTTATACAAGCTAGTGCAGGAAGGAAAACTTAGGGAGGATTTGTTCTACCGAATTTATGTGTACCCCATTCATGTACCGCCGCTTAGAGAGAGAAAAGAAGATATTCCCTTTTTTATTGAGCATTACTGTCAAAAACACCATTGGACGGTAACCTTTTCAGATCAGCTGCTGCAATTATTGATGAATTATCACTGGCCTGGAAATATCCGCGAACTGTTGAATGTTTTGGAAAGAATCCGTGTGGAATATGGGACGCATCTCCCATCGGTTTCTCAGCTTCAGTCGATGCTTGTAGCTTGGAATCAAAATAAAGAAAAAGCGGAGCAGAATCAAGCACTATCTTACAGAGAGAAGATCGAAAAAGAACGAATGATGAACGTATTGCAGATCACGAACGGAAATGTCAGCAAAGCAGCGGCTACGCTTAATATTTCGCGAAGCACCCTTTATCGTAAACTGAAAAAATACCAGCTCATGTAGAACATCCTAGAAAAGTGTTCCGTTTCTCCGCGTTCTGCGCAAAAGGGAAAAGGTTCGCCAATGAACAAAAATGAAACAAAATGATACAGTATGAAACAAAATGAGAAACAATGTCGCTTTTGTGTATCAGGCGCTTGCAAAAGGATTGATTTTGTAAGCGCTTTTTTGCTGGCACGATACTTGCAATATATAAAAGTGAAATGAATCGAATAGGAGGGAGCATGATGACAATCGCAAAATCACAAACGAAAAGCATCACTCAAGAAAAAGCGAAGTGGATGTATCAAAAAATGAATGAAATTCGCCAGTTTGAGGACAAAGTGCATGAAATTTTTAGCAAAGGTGTTTTGCCTGGTTTTGTTCATTTGTATGCTGGCGAGGAGGCGGTGGCAGTCGGAATTTGCGCCCATTTAAGCGAAAAAGACTATATTACGAGCACACACAGAGGGCACGGTCATTGCATTGCAAAGGAATGTGACTTAAATGGAATGATGTCTGAAATTTATGGAAAGGCGACAGGGCTATGTAAAGGAAAAGGCGGATCGATGCATATTGCCGATGTGGAAAAAGGAATGCTTGGTGCCAATGGAATCGTTGGAGGAGGCTTTCCTCTCGCTGTTGGTGCCGGATTGACGGCGAAGTTAAAGAAAACGGGCGGAGTGGCCGTTTGCTTTTTCGGAGATGGCGCCAACAACCATGGAACGTTTCATGAAGGGATCAATCTTGCGGCGATTTGGAAGCTACCGGTCATTTTTGTGGCCGAAAATAATGGATACGCGGAAGCTACTCCTTTTGAATATGCTTCCAGCTGCCAAAATATTGCCGATCGTGCGGCTGCTTATAATATTCCGGGAGAAATTGTGGACGGTAAGGATGTGGTCGCTGTTTATGAAGCGGCGGAAAGGGCGATTGAGCGAGCAAGAAACGGACAAGGCCCGACGCTGATTGAGTGTAAAACTTATCGAAACTACGGACATTTCGAGGGAGATGCGCAAACATACAAATCATCGGAAGAAAAGCAGAAGCATTTGCAGGAGCTTGATGCGATTGTCAGATTCCGCAAGCATTTGCTGGCGAATGGGCTTGTCTCTGAGCAGGAGCTAATGCATATCGAACAAAATGTGGCAGAAGCGATTGAGAAGGCTGTCGAGTTTGCGGAGAATAGTCCGTTTCCGACCGAAGAGGAGCTTTTGCGGGATGTATATGTATCCTATTAATGAAAAAGTGAGGGGGAGCGAAAGATGACAAGAAAAATTTCTTTCTCAGAAGCGGTCAATGAGGCGATGAAGCTGGCGATGCGAAAAGATCCGAATGTCATTTTGCTCGGAGAGGATGTCGCCGGCGGGGCGACAGTCGACCATTTGCAGGATGACGAAGCATGGGGAGGAGTGATGGGAGTCACGAAAGGACTTGTGCAGGAGTTTGGGAGAGAACGAGTACTTGATACGCCGATTGCTGAAGCGGGATATATGGGAGCGGCTGTCACGGCGGCGGCCACTGGAATGCGGCCAATCGCTGAATTAATGTTTAATGACTTTATCGGCAGTTGTTTGGACGAGGTGATGAATCAGGGAGCAAAGCTGCGCTATATGTTTGGCGGAAAGGCGAAGGTGCCGCTCACTGTGCGGACGATGCATGGTGCAGGGTTTCGGGCGGCGGCCCAGCATTCGCAAAGCCTTTATGCGTTATTTACCCACATACCAGGTTTAAAGGTGGTTGTGCCATCGACTCCATCTGACGCAAAAGGGCTCTTGCTCGCTTCGATTTTTGATGATGATCCCGTGATCTTTTTTGAGGATAAAACACTTTATAACATGAAAGGAGAAGTAGACGAGGAGTTTTATACGATTCCGCTTGGGAAGGCCGATATTAAACGGCAAGGCAGCGATTTGACGATTGTCGCAATCGGAAAACAGGTGCATACCGCGTTAAAGGCGGCAGAATTATTAAAAGAGAGAGGAATTGAAACAGAAGTCGTCGATCCAAGAACGCTATCCCCGCTTGATGAGGAGACGATTTTAGCTTCTGTGGAGAAGACGGGCCGGCTTATTGTCATCGATGAAGCAAATCCGCGCTGCAGCGCTGCTACGGATATTTCCGCGCTCGTGGCCGATAAAGGATTTGATTATTTAGACGCGCCGATCAAAATGATTACCGCTCCGCATTGCCCGGTTCCATTTTCGCCGGCATTGGAGGACCTGTATTTGCCAACTCCGGAAAAAGTGTTGCGGGCAGCAGCTGAAATTATCGGCGATGAAACGATTGTAACCGTGTGAAGCAGACGCGAATCGTGCGGGACATAGTAAAACTTTGTTTTATTTCAATCAGCTGGCATGCGCCTTTCTTTCTTAAAGCGTGAATCAATAGGTCATTCATTTCAGCTGGAGTCCAGCAGCTGACATTTTCTCAAAAAGATAAGAGTGAATATAGGGCGCTAGTATAATGAGCGATTTAACAGCTTTCCAAAAGAAGTCTCCCATCCTCGAGGACCATGAAGGGTGACAGCCCAGTGAGTAGGGGGAGATGAATTTCGGTCGGCGATCCGCCAACGGATAGGATACTCTATCGTTCGAACGGACCCCTGCGGAACGAAGGGAAGCGTAAAGGGTTCTTGTGTGGGGCTTACCGTTCAGCGAACACGCACAAGTCGCTTGAAGCCCTCCTCTAAACGGTGGCGTGGCGGGTGGTTCACAAGAGCGGCTGGCGACATGGACGCTCAGGCGCATGCTGCCTACATTGATTGCAGCATTTTTCATTCCTTGTATTCATCGGAAAAGGAGAGGGAAATCATGGCGGTTGAAATTATTATGCCAAAGCTAGGAATGAGCATGGAAGAAGGAACGGTAGTCGAGTGGCTCAAAAAAGAAGGAGACGCGATTAAAAAAGGTGAGTCGATTGCGGTCATCAGTTCGGAAAAAATCGAAAAAGATATTGAAGCCCCTCAGGATGGAGTGCTATTGAAGATTATTGCGGCGCAAGACGAAACGGTTGCAGTAGGGCAAGCCATCGGCTATATCGGTCAAGAAGGAGAAAGCATGCATGAAGCGGAAGGAAGAGAAGCTGTCAAGAAAGAAGAACAAGTGATCAGCACAGCAAGCCAAACAGCACGGCAGGAAGCGGCGACAGCGATCGCGGCAGAAGAGACGAAGCCCGCTCCGCAGATGATGGCCCGTGTCTCGCCTGCGGCGAGGAAGCTCGCTCGCGAAGCGGGGATTGATTTAAGCAAAATTTCCGGTTCTGGCCCAAAGGGAAGGATAACAAGAGCTGATATTGAAAAGGCCATACAAATGGCACAGGCTCCTGCCCCTTCTGTTGCGGAAAAGCAGCTAAAGCCTCAAACGAATGTTGAAGTTGAGCCAAGCGGTGTGACGGTCAAACCGATGACAGGCATGCGTAAAACCATTGCCTCAAGAATGTTTGCTAGCCTGCAGCAAACGGCGCAGTTGACCATTCATATGAACGCGGATGTCACTCATTTGTTGGAGCTGCAGGAAAAGCTGAGACAGGATGAAGCGATCGGAAAACTGACGATCACGGACTTTATTGCCCGTGCTGTCGTTTTATCGTTGCTTCAACATAAACAAATAAACAGCCATTATCAAAATGGACAGATTCAAACGTATGATGCGGTCCATTTAGGGATAGCCGTTGCGTTGGAAAACGGCCTTATTGTTCCCGTCGTCAAACATGCCGAATCTCTTTCTTTAAGAGAAATTTCACAGCAAATCAAGACGTTAAGTAAAAAGGCGCGTGAAGGGGCTTTAAACAGTGAAGAGATGACAGGATCGACCTTTACCATTACTAGTCTTGGTGCTTATGGAGTCGAATTTTTTACGCCGGTGCTCAATCCTCCAGAGGTAGGGATTCTTGGGGTAGGGACGGCAACCGATGTCCCTGTTTTTATCGGGGAGGACATTCAACGCAGAAAACGATTGCCACTCAGCTTGACGTTTGACCACCAAATCATTGATGGAGCTCCAGCGAGCGATTTTCTCCGCACCGTGAAGACTTATTTAGAAGCGCCGTATCGGCTGCTTTGGTTATCATAGTCATTGCCGATCGCAAACGTTCGCCGAGGCAGATTCCTCCTTTACATATGAATCTGCCTCGGTTTAGTTTGTTTAGTTTTCCACCATTTTAGCAAATTGATTTAACGTACAATTTGGCTCTACACCAAGTCGCTTAATTTCCAGCAATGCATCGCCAACCTGGACTTTCCCTGGTTTGGTTGTCACGGCCATATGAATATTTAATTCTTTTAATAGCTTTATTGTATTAGCATTGTATTGGCCGAACGGATAGGCGAAATATTTGCTTCCTCCCAGTATGCTTATGCTTTGTTTAATGTCCGCTTTGACGGTTGCATAAGGCTTTGTGATCACATCACTTTTGTTGCCGTTTAAATGATGTAGCTGATGGGTATGGGATTCAAATGTAAATACGTCCTTCATGCTGTTCATTTCCGTTTGACTTAAAAATTGCAGCTTATCTGGGTTAAATGGCTGCGGTGTTTTCGTCATTCTGCTCGTGATGACAAAATTAGCTGCTTTAAATCCGTACGATTTTAATACAGGATAAGCATACAAAAAACTCGTTTTTAAACCGTCATCAAAGGTAATGACAACCGCTTTGGCCGGGAGATTGGCCGTTCCTTTTACGTAATTTTCTAAGCGCTCCAGCGTAATCGCCTCGTACCCATGAGTTTTCAGCCAATTCATCTGTTGGTTAAACTGAAGATCCGAAATAGTCGTCGATACATTGCGATAATTTTTATTTTCTGCTGGCTTTAAAATATGATGATACATAAGGACAGGGACACCATTGTCCCACTTAGCTTTTGAATCATGTAAATATCCGATTCGTCCGCCGACATCAAGTTGGTACCAATGATTGATTTTTTTTATAATCGGATAACGCATATTGCCTTTGATCGTGACGAAAGGAATCAGTTTGCCCTTGCTATTATCATAAACGCGTTCATTTTTATTGATTAAAATCGTGCGGTTTGAGTTTTTTAGATTTTTTGCATTTTCTCCTGAAACCGTTTGGCTGCAAAAGGGATGAACAGCACCCTTATACACATAAGCATAGCTATTGCCAAATTTTATTTTCCACCAATTTTTCCCTGCATCTGCATAGATTTTTAATATATCTCCTTTTTCCATATAGCCTACTTCAAGTAATGAGCCTGTGCTGTTGTCAAGCAGTGGAACGCGTGACTGAATCGCTTTAATATACATTTTTTGTCCGTCGGCAGTTACTTTATGAGTGAATAAAACCAAAAAAGCAGCTAAGCACGAAAAGATAAAGAGGAAGATGCGCGGCATGTCATGATCACCTCCTTTCCTATTTGATTGACTGATAGGGGGAGAACGGCAATATCGGCTTTCATTCTCCATTGCCAGCCTATGATGAATCGCCTTATTCCATTTTTTTGCTTAAAGGTGCGTATGTATACTTATATGGCCTCATCATTTTCAAACGGTTGAATGAGCTCGTTTCTATCGGTTTTCCATTTGAACTCATCATTTATATCGATATGAAATTTAGGGTGTGTTTCGTTGGTTCAAGGCAAGTTTCCATATTGTTAAAAAATAGGTTGATTTTTTGGAGTGAACAATTCATTCAACCTTTCCCGATCGATCAATAGAGGCCGACTTGAATTCTTTTGCCATTTGTTTTATTACGATATATGGTAATAATGATAGATTAAACCATATTATAAATATAATCTTACAAATGATTTGTTTCAATAGTATTTTTTTATACATATTATGAATAAGATTCCATGTATTAACGAAGAATTTTGTTATGTCAGGGAAGTACATGTTTTCGTATGTTAAAAAGAGGTTTTGATGCGGAAAGCGTTTATCTGTTAGTGTGTGGATGACCCGATCAAACAAATAACCTTGTTTTTTTTGGGAAATCAGTTTATTTTTTCTAATTGTGTAATATACTATTCATTCCAGATTTATTGTTTATCCATTTTTAGTCATATATAATTAATAAGGAATTGGATGATAAAGGAGAGTTTAGCATGAAAAAGGTTAGAAAGGCGATTATTCCTGCTGCCGGTTTGGGCACTCGTTTTCTACCAGCTACTAAGGCGATGCCCAAGGAAATGCTTCCGATTGTGGATAAGCCGACCATTCAGTATATTGTTGAAGAAGCGATTGCTTCTGGCATTGAAGATATTATCATTGTAACGGGAAAAGGAAAGCGCGCCATTGAAGACCATTTTGATAATGCGCCAGAGCTGGAGCAAAATTTAATGGAAAAGAAAAAGTACGATTTATTGGAAGAGGTGCGTCATTCCGCTAATTTAGTGGATATTCATTATATTCGCCAAAAGTCCCCAAAAGGATTGGGCCATGCGGTATGGTGTGCCCGCAAGTTTATTGGCGATGAACCGTTTGCGGTGTTATTGGGAGATGATATCGTCCAAGCGGAAAAACCTTGTTTAAGCCAATTGATTGAACAATTTGAGCATACTCAATGCTCAGTGATTGGTGTTCAACCTGTGCCGGACGATGAAACAAACCGTTATGGAATTATCGAACCGCTAAAGAAAATGGGAGAGCTTTATCAAGTAAAGCAGTTTGTTGAAAAACCTCCGTTAGGCACAGCTCCGTCCAATTTAGCGATTATGGGTCGTTATGTGTTTACGCCGGATATATTCGAGTTTTTAGAAAAACAGGAGATTGGGGCTGGAGGAGAAATTCAACTGACGGATGCGATCCAAAAATTAAATGAAAAACAGTCTGTATATGCATACAGCTTTATGGGCAAGCGCTATGATGTAGGCGAGAAGCTTGGATTTGTAAAAACGACGGTGGAATTCGCGCTGCAGAAGGAAGAACTGCGCGGGGAGCTGATTAGCTTTTTGAAGCAATTGCTCCATCAGGAAAAGTCGCTTTAACATACTCATAGAAACCTCTCCCTCCTTTCACGAAGTGAAGGGGGGAGAGGTTTTTTATGCACATGGAATAAGAAATTTTGAGAGCCAGCTCTGTTAATGAAATCAAGAGCTCTGCTTCGAAGGTTCCTTGTCTTTATAACGTATGAACATGAATAAAACGGAAAGATAAAATACGAGTGTATTGGCATACAAATAACGAAAGTCTTGAGCCGGCAGAGCGATAAAAATGCTTCCGATATTGAGAAACAACGCAAAAGGAACTAACCAAGCCTTCCAGTCGTTCCGCAAAGCTGTAATAAAAGTAAACAAAACGATCAGGAACATGTAGTTGGCTGGCCGCCAAATAAATGGTTTTAAATCTGTATCCGATGTTTTTAAATATTGAGTGATGAATTCAGTCAAAGGCTTAACGATGACTTGGCTTTTCAGCCCGTCCCTATTGTGAGGCCAAACATTTGTCACAAATGTATACGTATGGCCGTCTTGTGGTTCATTCATTTGCCAGACAAGAGAAGTTTGTTTTAAAAAAGCTTCCTTTGCTATTTTTGGATTTTGTGCGCAAATTTCGAGCCATGTCCGCATATAAGTGGAAAGATGATCGGGAAAAATCGCACTTCGATTATATTCCTTGGAAAATTTAATGCGATTGGTGATATATGGATGATAATATTGCTTCCACAACGGTAATGGCAAAATTTGATTTAAGTATTGCGCCTGTTCCTCTGTTAGTTTCCCACCTTGCTCAATCACTCTAGCTATTTGTTGGGTAGGAATGCTTAAAACCTCGTTTGGATCCGAAGGTGCGACCTTCAGATAATGAAAGACAGGCCCTGTAAAGATGAGGTAAAACGCGATAATAGAGCCCCCGGATAATATCAACGGTTTCCACTGACGACGGAAGACCATAAGCAAAACGATGAGCATGACAAGGAACACCGGGAAGCCGTTATGACGGAAAAATACAACACCGAAAGCGGCTAGAAAGAAAATCCACGTGCTTTTCTTGCTGTTTAGCCATTTCCCATTCGTAATGACTAAATGAAAGATAGTCGTACTAAAGAGTAATATGAATGCACTATATAGGATATCTTTCCAAATTGTGATAGAGTAAATACCGTTAATAGGGTTAATCGCAAAAAGAATCGATACAATCCAAAGCCAAAAGCGTCGAATGCCAGCTTTTTCGAATTGGGCCATACAGTATCCAAAGATGAGCGAAATGATGATGATTTGCGATAATGCAACAATAGCGGGAGAGTCCCAAATTTTCGTTAGTCCCATAATGAATAATGTATACATCAGCGGATGCCAATTGCTAAAATGTCCGGTATGAGCTTGGTGCCACTGATCAACAGAATCAAAGGTCATAGCGGCAGGGAAAATTGCCAGTGCATATCCCCCCCACAGGATGATGGAAGGAACGGCGTATTTGAATAGGCTCCATTTGCTTGAAGCTAAGTGATCAGCTGGTTTTACCTCTATTTTTAGAGAGGAGAAAATAATCCACAATACAAGACTACTTAGGAAAAAAAAGGTGCCGATATAAACATATGCTCTTGTTTTAAAAGAGTAGGCAAGCAAAAAATCTTGTTCTCCTTTCATGCTAAGAAGGGCTAAGAATGAAAATAAAAGCGTAAAGACGATAATCGCTATCCGTTGTCTTTTTAAAAGACGGCGCCATTCATCTTTCATTAAGAACAGCAAATGAATATGGATGAAAGTCAATAGTGTCGTGACAAAAGCAACGGTCGCCCGTGACGTATCTTGAATGGGGATAAAAAAGAAAATGAGGGCCACACTGCTAAAAAGGGCTAACGGGATACTAGCTATATAAATGATCATCCTCGTGCTCATTACATTATTTCCTCCTCAGAATAGGTAATCATATGATGTTGAACGTGCGCTAATCCATTCCTAACACTGACTCTATGCAATGTCTTTGTGATGGCGACATCGATCACTAGAGGGGGTCTTACTTCAATCAGTCATTCATGTATTTATTTTCCATTATCCTATTATACACCGATCGACAGAATTATAAAAATGTCATTTTTTATGAAATCTATAAATGTTGAATTTTTGCGGTAGAAGATAGGGGAAGGAGAGGAGAATAGAAGGATAATGGCAAAAAGCTGCTCCCTTGAAGCAGCTTTTTGCCGTTTATAACACAAGGAAAATGGAGCCGATTAAAATCAACAAGACCCCTGCCATTTTTTTGCGGGTGATATGTTCTTTTAACAGAACATACGATAAACCGAGCGTCCAAATATAAGTGATGGATGTTAAAGGGAACACGATAGTATAAGGGAGCTGCTTTAAAATGATAATATTAAGCACGGCTCCTATCCCATAAAGCATACCGCCAATGAATAACGGGAGCAAAAACGCTGCTTGGAATCCTAAGCGCTGGCTGGATGCTTTTTTAAAGTAATAGCCTCCTAACGCCCCGGACAAGGTCATGATTAAAAGCAAGAGAAACGAACTAATGATCGCCACCTCCTATCAGTATGGCGCCGCTCGTAATGAGAAGAGTCCCTATTACTTTCATGGTGGTGATTGGTTCATGAAGAAAGGCGACTCCCAACAGAAGACCGAACACATATCCCATACTGAGAAGAGGGTGCAGCACAGAAAGACTTCCGAAGCGAAAAGCGACGATCATTAAAACAGCTCCAATAAAATAAAGGGAGAACCCGAATAACAGATAAACGTTCCAATTTCCGTCCGATAGCTTCCAAAGCATCTGTCCGCTGGCGGTGCTGACAGAGGCAATCAGAATGAATAAAATGCCGATTTTGTTTTTTTGCAAGGACTGAACAAACCGATTCATGTCCTCATCTCCTTCTTTTTATAAGAAACGAAGGCAAATAAAAAGGCAATAAAGAATACTAACGAATTAGAATATAAATAACGGAAATCTTGCGCTGGCAAAGCGGCTAATACGGTTCCGGTATTTAAAAGAACTATGAGTGGCACAAGCCAGGCTTTCCAATTGTTTCGTAAAAAGGCGACAAATGTGAATAGCAAAATGAAAAAGGTATAGATGGCCGGCCGCCAAATCAACGGTTTGAATGTTGTGTCAGAGATCGATAAATATTTTTTCACTGCCAATGTCAGCGGAGAGAAAATGATTTCGTTTTTCAGACCAAACTTATTTCCGTAAAAGACATTGGTGACAAACGTCGATGTATACCCATCATTAGGCTGGTTCATTTGCCAAACAAGAGATGTTTGCTTGAGCGCGGCTTGTATCACAAGCTTTGGATTTTGCATACAAATATCCCACCATGTGCGTAAATAATCAGAAAGGTGGTCAGGAAAAATCGCGCTTCGATTGTATTGCTTGGCGAATTTAATGGGGTCTGTAAGGTATGGATTATAGTTTTTCTTCCAGAGCTCCAAAGGTAAAATTTGATTTAAATAATCTGCTTGTTCATCCGTCAGGTTCCCATTATAAGCAACAACCCGAGCGAGCTGTTGCGTCGGAATGCTTAATGCCTCGTTTGGATCCGCTGACACAACTTTCAGATAGGTAAATACAGGACCGGTGACAATATAATGGGCTGCAACGATAAAGAAAATGGAAAAGACCCATTGCTTCCATGTTTCCCGGAAGCAAATAAGCAAGATCACGAGCATGACTAAACAGACGGCAAAGCCGTTGTGCCGGAAAAAAATCACTCCTAGAGCTGTCATGATAAAAAGAAAGAAATGGGTGTTGCGTTTAATCCATTTTCCGTTGGTAATGACAAGATTAAAAACGAGCGTAGTAAACAATAAAATAAAGGTGCTATATAAAACATCTTTCCATATGGTGATAGAATAAATCCCATTAATAGGACTTAAAGCAAAAATAATCGATATGATCCAAAGCAAAAATGGTTTAACCCCAGCTTTTTCAAATTGCCGCATACAATAGCCAAAAATCAACGAAATGATGATGATTTGCGAGAGGCCGATCACGGCAGGTGAGTCCCAGATTTTTGTTAGAATCATAATGAAAAATGTATACATTAAGGGATGCCAATCATTAAATTTTCCTGTATGAGCTTGCTCCCATTGATAAATGGAGTCAGCGGTCATTCCCCCAGGAAAAATCGCCAACAGATAAAGGGTCCAAACTACTAGAGAAGGGAGAGCATATTTAAGGATGTTCCATTTGCTGACAGAGCGAGGAACTTCATTCATTTTAATGTTTACAAGCGACAAAATGATCCATAGGACGAGCGAGCAAATCGTTGCATATGTACCAATATATACATATGCGCGCGTCAACCAAGAATTATCTGATAAATAAAATTGCTCTCCTTTTAAACTAAGAAAGGCTAAGAATGAAAAGACCAATGTAAACCCAATGGTGATGTGCTTTTTGCGTTTGTTAAAGGATGCAAGGGACGAAGCCATAAAAAAAAGCTGATAATAGCAAAAAGCGAGCAATGCGATCACCAAAAGGATAACAAGAAAGGAAACATCAAGAATTGGCGTGAAAAAAAAGATGACTGCTATACCGCTGAGCAAAGCGGCAGCTACGCTTATAGCGTAGCGATTAAGAGATGTAGTCATTTTCTTCCCTCCGCATTTGCTTATAAATTTGGTTCAACTCCAATTCATACTGCTTTCGGTGTGCAGCGGCAACGGTATCTAAAATCAATCCACATGCGAAAGATAGCAAGGCAAAAATCATTAATCCAACGGCTAAAATCGCCGACGGGATACGAGTAATGAAGCTTGTTTTGGCAAACTCTACGATAACCGGAATCCCTGCGGCTAGTCCAAGAATGAAAAATAACAGCGCCCATAGTGAAAAGAATAAGAATGGTTTGTAATCTTTAAATAAGGTGAAAATCATTTTTAACACTTTCCATCCATCAGAGAACGTATTAAGCTTGGATTCGCTGCCTTCTGGACGATCGCGATAATCGATCGGCACCTCTTTAATTAAAAACTTTTTATCAAGAGCATGGATGCTCATTTCCGTTTCAATTTCAAATCCCGGGCTCATGACGGGCATGGATTTGACAAACCACTTATCAAACGCGCGATAGCCAGTCATGATATCTTTAATATCGCTTTTATAAAGGAAGTTAATTAATCCTTTTACCAAATTATTGCCAAAGTTGTGGAAAGGTCGTTTGTTTTCCTGAAAGTAGGTGCCGTTTGACAAGCGGTCACCAATCACCATATTGGCTTCTTTGTTTTTAATCGGTTCAATTAGCCGATGAACAAATTCGGCCGGATATGTGTCATCGCCGTCAACCATGACATAAATATCGGCATCAATCTCCCGAAACATCGAACGAACGACATGTCCCTTTCCTTGGCGAGTTTCTTTTCGAACAATAGCGCCATGCTGGGACGCAACTTCTGAAGTGCGGTCCTTTGAGTTGTTGTCATATACGTAAATATCGGCTTCTGGTAATTCTCTTTGAAAATCTGAGATCACTTTTCCAATGGTCTGTTCCTCGTTATAGCAAGGAATGAGTACGGCGATCTTCATGTTTTCACTCCTTTTCTATTATGGTTTATATGCCATGAATAGCACTTTGTTATCAATATGTGCTTTTCGTCATAGGGACAAACGGGTTTGGTCTATCTAAGCTAGCGCTGTAAAAAACTACACGGTTAAGAATATCATTTTCCATTTATTTTTTCCACATGAAGCTTGATTTTGTGAATTTTTGTTAGTTTGGTTCTGTTTATTTTCCAAAATCATACATAAATAAGTAAAAAATCCCCTCTTTCATCCGAAAGAGGGGATCCGACTTATGCTTCTACCGGAATAAATTGAAAGGTCTGTACGTCAAACAATCCTTGGTCCGTCAATTTCAGTTCTGGGATGACTGGCAAAGCTAAAAAAGCGAGGGTAATGAATGGATTAAACGCTTGAGATGCCCCGATATCCATCAATGCCTCTTTGATTTTTTGCAAGTTTTCGCACACATCGCTGCAGCTTCTTGTCGTCATAAGACCGCCAACTTCAAGCGGCAGGTCGGCTATGATTGCTCCGTCTTTCACGACAACGAGTCCACCGTTAAGCTGCTTGATATGATCGATGGCCAGCAGTAAATCGCGATCGTTTGTGCCGACGGCGATAATATTATGCGAATCGTGGGCGATGGATGAAGCAATCGCGCCGTTTTGCAGTTGAAACCCTTTCACAATGCCAAGTCCGATTCCGCGCTGTTGATGCCGTTCAACAACAACAAGCTTCAATAAATCTTTTGTTATGGAAGGGACGAATCGTCCTTGGTGGACATCGACTGATTCGATCATACGCTTCGTTTGTAAGCGATTGGGAATAATTTCAATAACATGGGCCTTCGTCCCTTTTGAAAAAGGAATTTGCAGATCTCTTTCTGTGATGACGGGGGCGTGAACAGATTGGAGAATTCGGTCTCCTAAATTTTTCTTTTCTGCTGATGTGGAAAAGACGGCTTTGCCGTTTTCGGCCACGAGCACCCCTTTTTTATAAACGTGTGAAATTTGCAATAAACGCAAATCGTCAATCAGTAAAAAGTCGGCTTCATATCCGGGAGCGATGGCTCCTTTTGTATTTAAACGATAGCACTCAGCCACATTAAGTGTCGCCATTTGAATGGCCGTGATCGGATCGATTCCTGCCTGTATAGCAAGGCGGATGTTATGATCGATGCTTCCCTCGGCCATTAGTTCATCTAAATGCTTATCATCTGTGCAAAATAAAAATCGCCGTGCATTTTGGACGTTAACCGCCGGAATCAGCTGAAGCAAATCTTTAGCGACGGATCCTTCGCGAATCATGACATATAGGCCGCGGCGAATTCGTTCTAAAGCTTCTGCGGCCGTTGCACATTCATGGTCTGTTTTTATGGCTGCGCTGGCGTACACGTTTACCGCTTGATGATCCAAGCCGGCCAAATGCCCATCGATGCGTTTGTTCGCTTCTTCTGCCATGATGAGCTTATCGAGCATATGTGAGCGCTCGTGCAAAAGAGACGGGTAATCCATCACTTCTGCCAATCCGAGAACTCGAGAGTCGGAGAGAAATGGAGCCAGCTCCTGCGCGGTCAATACAGCTCCCGCATGTTCAAACGATGTCGCTGGAACACAGGAAGGGAGCATGATATAAACGTCCAGCGGCACATGCTTGGAATCGTCCAGCATAAATTGTATTCCTTCCACTCCAGATACGTTGGCGATTTCATGAGGATCGGCGATCACGGCTGTCACACCGTGAGGGATCACGGCTTGAGCAAATTCGCTTGGGGTGACCATGGAAGATTCAATGTGCACATGCGCATCAATGAATCCCGGACAAACATACTTTCCTCCGGCATCAATGATCGAATGGCCCTCATATTGTCCAATGCCTGCAATCATTCCGTCAACAATGGCGATATCTCCTTCTTCGATCTCATGAGTGAATACATTGATAATTTTCCCGTTTTTGACCACGAGATCAGCCGGCTCTTTCCGGGCGGCAACGGCGAGCCGCTTCCATAATAACGATTTCATTAGTCTTGCTCCTCTCATCATTTTTACCAAAATCACCTGATTCGTGTTCGCTATTGATTGAAATGTGAGCGAATCTTCCAATAGTAGCTGAAAAGGGAGTTTGACAACGCTTCAAAGCGCCATTTCCACAATGTGGCATAGTTGCTTAAATCAAGCCTGAATGAATGGCGCATTTGGAAGCGGCTGATGCCTTGCTTTTTTGTCCAACATCCCTGTAACGAAATCGGCCGTGGAAGCACAGTCCTAACTTCATATCTAAAAAATGGTAATCTGTAAAGTGAATCTATCAAAAATAGGAGGACAGGTACAGCATCATGGCCGCTTTCCCATCATGACGGATAAGTCCATGTAAATTGTTTTCATTGTATGATTGAGAGGGTCCGCTCGTCAAATGATTCGTTAAGATAAAAGACCAAGCATTTAAATCCAGTAGCGCATGTTGCTTTAATCAGTGAAAGTTTGGTATCATCATAGTATTGTGAAAGGTCGAGAATGTTGGAGGTGAACGAAAATGTCAAGAATTTCGATCGAGCAAGTTAAGCACGTAGCTCATTTGGCACGTTTAGCGATTACTGAAGAGGAAGCCGAAATGTTTACGAAGCAGCTAGATGCGATCATTACATTTGCAGAGCAGCTCAATGAACTGGATACGGAAAATGTTCCGCCAACGTCGCATGTGCTGAATATGAAAAATGTGATGCGTGAAGATGTGCCGGCACAAGGCCTTCCGCTTGAAGACGTGTTGAAAAATGCACCAGATCAGCAAGATGGACAATTCCGGGTGCCAGCGATTTTAGAATAAGGGAGGGAAGAGCATGTCGCTGTTTGATTACAAAATGTCTGAATTACATAGCCTGTTGCATAAAAAGGAAATTTCCGTTTCCGATTTAGTGAGCGAATCCTTTAAGCGGATTCATGAAGTCGAAGAGAAGGTACAAGCCTTTTTAACACTTGATGAGGAGCGTGCACGTGCGAAAGCAAAAGAATTAGATGAAAAGCTAGCAACCGAAGAAGAATTCGGCTTGCTTTTTGGCATGCCGATCGGTGTGAAGGATAACATCGTGACAAAAGGCCTTCGTACGACGTGCGCCAGCAAAATTCTTTACAATTTTGATCCAATTTATGATGCGACGGTTGTACAGCGCTTGCAGGAAGCCGATGCCGTGACAGTCGGAAAATTGAATATGGATGAGTTTGCGATGGGATCTTCCACGGAAAACTCCGGTTTTCAATTAACACGCAATCCATGGAATATCGAATGCGTACCTGGCGGCTCAAGCGGCGGTTCGGCTGCGGCTGTTGCGGCAGGAGAGGTGCCATTTGCGCTAGGATCTGATACAGGCGGTTCGATTCGCCAGCCGGCTGCGTTTTGTGGTGTCGTCGGCTTAAAACCTACATATGGACGGGTATCGCGCTTTGGTCTTGTTGCTTTTGCTTCTTCGTTGGACCAAATTGGACCAATTACACGTACCGTTGAAGACAACGCTTATTTGTTGCAGGTGATTTCCGGGCTTGATCCAATGGATTCAACATCAGCCAATGTCGATGTACCAGACTATGTATCGGCATTAACAGGCGATATTCGCGGTCTAAAAATTGCCGTGCCAAAAGAATACTTAGGCGAAGGTGTCTCTGAGGAGGTGCGCCAGTCTGTATTACATGCATTAAAAGTATTGGAAGGACTTGGCGCAACATGGGAGGAAGTATCGTTGCCGCATTCTAAATATGCATTGGCCACTTATTATTTACTTGCCTCTTCTGAAGCATCTGCGAACCTTGCCCGTTTTGACGGTGTCCGCTACGGCTATCGTACGGATAATGCGAAAAACTTAATTGATATGTACAAGCAGACGCGCAGCGAAGGCTTCGGCAATGAAGTGAAGCGCCGCATTATGCTTGGAACGTTTGCATTAAGCTCTGGCTATTATGATGCGTACTATAAAAAAGCGCAAAAAGTGCGGACATTAATTAAGCAGGATTTTGAAAACGTATTTGAAAAATATGATGTCATCATTGGTCCGACAACGCCGACACCAGCGTTTAAAATCGGCGAAAAAACGAGCGATCCGCTAACCATGTATGCGAATGACATTTTAACGATTCCAGTTAACCTTGCCGGCGTTCCGGGCATTTCCATTCCATGCGGATTGGTGAACGGGCTTCCGGTCGGCTTGCAAATCATCGGCAAGCACTTTGATGAAAGCACGATTTATCGCGTTGCGCATGCATTTGAACAAGCGACGGACTATCATAAACAAAAACCGGTATTGTAAGGGGGGAAATGAAGATGAATTTTGAAATTGTCATCGGGCTTGAGGTCCATGTCGAACTGAAAACAAAATCGAAAATTTTTTCCAGCAGTCCAAACGCATTCGGAGCACCCCCAAATACACAAACGAGCGTGATTGATTTAGGCTATCCAGGGGTTCTCCCTGTGTTGAATAAACAAGCGGTTGAATTTGCGATGAAGGCGGCGATGGCATTAAATTGCGAAATTGCCACGGAAACGAAATTTGACCGAAAAAACTATTTTTATCCAGACAACCCGAAAGCGTATCAAATTTCGCAATACGATCAGCCAATTGGCCAGAACGGCTGGATTGAAATTGAAGTCAACGGCAAAAAGAAAAAAATCGGGATTACGCGCATTCACTTAGAAGAGGATGCCGGAAAGCTGACGCATACAGGCGATGGCTATTCATTGGTGGATTTCAACCGCCAGGGCACGCCGTTGATTGAGATTGTTTCTGAACCGGACATTCGCTCTCCAGAAGAAGCGTATGCCTATTTGGAAAAGTTAAAATCGATTATTCAATATACAGGCGTATCTGATTGTAAGATGGAAGAAGGCTCGCTTCGCTGCGACGCGAACATTTCGCTCCGTCCGATCGGATCGGACAAATTCGGTACCAAAACCGAGTTAAAAAACTTAAACTCGTTTAACTTTGTGCGTCAAGGATTGGAATATGAAGCGAAACGCCAAGAAAAAATTCTGCTTTCTGGCGGCGTCATTCACCAAGAGACGCGCCGTTTCGATGAAGCGACAAAAACCACTATTTTGATGCGCACAAAAGAGGGATCTGAAGACTACCGTTACTTCCCAGAGCCAGATCTTGTCATGCTTTATATTGACGATGAATGGAAGGAGCGCGTTCGCGCCTCGATTCCTGAGTTGCCGGATGCTCGTCAGGCTCGTTATATTAAAGAGCTTGGTCTGCCGGAGTATGATGCGAAAGTGTTAACCATCACAAAAGAAATGGCCGATTTCTTCGAAGCGACAGTTGCGAATGGCGCTGATCCGAAATTAGCGTCAAACTGGCTCATGGTAGAAGTATCAGGCTATTTGAACGCCGAACAAAAAGAGCTTCACGACATTGCGCTTACTCCAGAAAGCTTGGCAGGCATGATTAAGCTGATTCAAAACGGCACGATTTCATCGAAAATCGCTAAAAAAATCTTTAAAGAGCTTGTTGAAAAAGGCGGCGACCCAGAAAAAATCGTCAAAGAACAAGGGCTTGTCCAAATTTCTGATGAGGGAACGCTGCGCAAAATTGTGCTGGAAGTGCTTGATGCCAACCCGCAGTCCATTGAGGATTATAAAAATGGAAAAGACCGTGCCATTGGCTTCTTAGTTGGCCAAATTATGAAGGCAACAAAAGGACAAGCGAATCCGCAGCTTGTGAATAAGTTGCTGTTAGAAGAAATCAATCAACGATAACCAATATATGGCTGTCCCAAAAAAGCACTAGGCGAAACCTTTTGGGACAGCCTTTTTATTTGATCATTCAGTGCAAGCGCTGATTGTATGAGCTGAAAAGGTACATTTATCTCGAAAATTCCTTGTTTATCAAACAGGAAAAAGAGATTTTCACCCTCCTGATGGTGCCAAAATGTTTTTGCGCAGGTGTCTATATCAATGAAAGGGTATTGGACCTTCTTTTCATGGATGTTGTCCTTTCGGCTGGTGGCAGCGCTTCTGAATATAAAGGTCATGCCGTTTGGGGGATGATTCCATTTTTTGTAATGAGAGTATTGAAAGGAAAGGATATGGAAGTATATAAGAGCATATGGGAGGATATTGATGTATTTCTGAGGATTCTGGATATATCCGACTAGTATCGTGGGAAATTCGCACATATCGCTTTATATACACTTATTTCCCATTTGTAAACCATATCTATGTATCGGTATAATAATCATTGTAATTATGTAACTATTCAGCATATTATCGCTGGATCTTGTTTTCAGAACCATGGAAAGAGGGGATTTGCTCTGGCGGAAGGCATCAAAAATAAAGAGTGAAGATGATCATAACAGGGCTATGAAAGCAGCATGCCCAAGAATACAGAAGATGAAAGGGAATCATGAGTTGAAATTTAGAAATCCATGTATGATGGAGTGATCTTCGTTCATCCCTTGCTTCATCTTAAGCTGTATTTTCCTTTATCTATGGAGGCGGGTTTTCACTGTGAGACAGCGCTGAGACAAGAGTCTTTTTTCATTTTGTAAACATTCTATCGTTTTTCCTAGTGGATGAACGATCATCGTTTAGAAGGCAGAGCCTTGTTGGCTCAACGATCTGTATGGAGCAGGATGCTTCGTAATCTATGAAATCTTGTTTGACGCTCGTGGCGCGTATGAAGCGATCTTGCCTGGCAAGATGAATCAGTAGGTCTGCTTTATACAAATGAGGTCATGAGATTTTTGTTTTTGCTTAGAGCAAAAAAGATAATTCGTCCATTTTGGACAGAAGGGTGCTTTGTTTTGATGAAGGTAATCGTTCAAATGTTTGAATAACCAATCGCTTTATGTATGATCGGATTTCCCTTCGTCTTGTTTCCTCATCAGTTGAATATCCAGTAGATGTTTAATCTCCTCTTTCATCAAATTCCGTAGCGAATTCTACCAGTCACACATTTCATACCCGCATATGAAGCAGATGCAACATACGACTTCCATTGCTTCGTTTGTTGGCATGAACGCCATCTTTTAGTGTTTGAAGACAGCTTCCGTCATCTGTCTTCAGCGTGAAAAGAAATGAGAGCGGCGCTCCATCCTTTGATACAAGTCCGGTAAACAGAAAAGAGTAGGCGCTTGTTCGTTGTTTCTTCACTGTCTAAAGGAACGGCCATTGGAAATATGGTACATCGCATCTATATGTCTCCGCTATCTAAAACAATCAGCTAATCGTCATGTGACCTTGAAAGTTCATTTAAAGTAATTTGCAGCGCTTGAATGGCGTGGGATTTGTTTTTGGCTATGGAAGAGTTTTTCTTATAAAGTTTCTAGTGATGAGGCATAACATGCTGAATAGTTACGTGATTGTTTCTAAATGATGATTGTACATCCTCTATCACAGCTTTGAGCTAGCTCAATCATGTAAAGGGGAGGAATTTCATTGCGTAAATGTGCAGCTTTGATCGGAACGATTTTATTAGTCTTATCACTGGTGGCCTGCGGAACGGGAGAAAAAGCAGAGAAAGGAAAGATTGTGATTGCCGGTAAAAAATTTACCGAACAAATGATTTTAACGCATTTGCTGGCCGAATACGTAAAAGCGAATACAGATTTGGATGTAGAGGTAAAGGATAGCCTGGGCGGCGCGTTTATGCTGCAACAGGCGATCGAAGGTGGCGACATCGATGCTTATGTAGAATATACGGGTACCGGTTACTTAAATATTTTAAAAAATCAATATGACGCATCGCAAACGCCAGATGATATCTATCAAGCAACGAAAAAAGAATATAAGGAAAAATTTAATATTACTTGGCTTAAGCCGCTTGGATTTAATAATACGTATGCTTTGGCTATGAGAAAAGAGCTGGCGGATGAGCTTGGGGTGAAAACAAGCTCGGATTTAGCAAAAAAATCGAATCAGCTCGTATTCGGTTCAGATGCCGAGTTTTTTGAGCGGAGCGATGGATACGACGGGTTAGTCAAGGAATATGGATTTCAGTTTAAGAAAAAAACGAATATCGACCCTGATTTGCAATATGAAGCCGCTAAAAACGGCGATATTGATGTCATTACTGCTTATACAACCGATGCGCGTATCAAAAAATACAACCTCGTTGTGCTTGAAGATGACAAACATTATTTTCCTCCATACTATGCTGTACCGATTGTTCGCCAAGAGGTTTTGGATGCCAATCCGGGATTAGAAGAAGCGCTAAACAAGCTTGAAAATATCTTATCTGATGAAAAAATGATGGAGTTGAACGGACAGGTCAATATCGAAGGGAAGCAGCCAAAACAAGTAGCGATCGACTTCCTCAAATCGGAAGGACTCATTGACTAAACAGCCAGTTTGAAGGAGGGACAGCATGATTCGATTTGAAAATGTAAAAAAGCAGTATGATGATGGTTTTATTGCTTTAAAAAATATCAATCTCGAAATAAAAAAAGGAGAATTGGTGACGTTAATCGGCCCAAGCGGCTGCGGAAAGACGACGACGATGCGAATGGTTAACCGCTTGACAGAACCGACCTCTGGAAAAATTTATATTGGCGGTCAAGATATATCGACGATTGATCCGGTAGAACTGCGCCGCAACATTGGGTATGTGATCCAACAGATTGGTTTGTTTCCCCATATGACCATTGCGCAAAACATTACCCTTGTGCCCAAATTGAAAAAGTGGAAAGCCGATATGTATGAAAAGCGCGTCGATGAGCTGCTTGACTTAGTTGGCTTGGATCCATCCACTTTTAAGCATCGCTATCCATCGGAATTAAGCGGCGGGCAGCAGCAGCGTGTAGGGGTTATTCGCGCATTGGCAGCGGAACCGGATATTATTCTAATGGATGAGCCGTTTAGCGCGCTGGACCCGATCAGCCGCGAGCAGCTTCAGGATGATATTGTAAAGCTTCAAGAAGAAGTGCAAAAAACGATTGTATTTGTGACTCACGATATGGATGAGGCTCTAAAAATCGCCAATCGCATTGCTATTATGAAAGAAGGGGAAATCGTCCAGTTTGATACCCCGGATAAGATTTTACGACGTCCGGCCAATGAGTTTGTCCGCGGTTTTATTGGGGAAAACCGGCTTCAGCAGGGGAACTCATTAGTGCCGACGGCGAAAGATTTAATGTCCTCATTTGTTGTCACTGCTTCTCCCAACCGCGGATTAGCCGAGGCTTTTCGCTTGATGAAGGAAAAGAAAGTAGACAGTTTAATGATTACAGACAAAAAGCAAGTCTTTCTTGGCATCGTGACATTAAAAGAGTTGGAAAAACAATATGACAAAGAAGAATGGGTGCTGGCCGATATTACGGCCGAGAATTGTGCGACGCTAACGAAAGATGATGATGTGACAAATGTGGCTGAAATTTTCCAAAATAAGGATATAAACGTGATCCCGATATTAGAAGGAGATCGGCTCGCAGGGGTGATTACAAGATCGAGCTTGATGCGCGGCTTAGCCGAATGGGAGTTTCATAAGCAACAGTGAGGGAGTGATAACAGATGAATCTCATCCAAACGTTTATTGACAGGAAGCAAGATATTTGGCTTGCCTTTCAAGAGCATATTATGTTATCCGCCATTTCAATGGCGGTTGCCATCCTTGTCTCTGTTCCGCTTGGCATTCTCTTGACAAGGAATAAAAGGATTGCTGAACCGGTCATCGGAGTGGCCGCGATTATTCAAACTATTCCAAGCCTTGCTTTATTGGGATTTATGCTTCCGATCTTCGGAATTGGCAAGCTTCCGGCTATTATCGCGTTGACCCTGTATGCCTTGCTTCCGATTTTACGAAATACCTATACAGGCATTTTGGGTGTTGATCCGGCGCTTGTGGATGCGGGGAAAGGAATGGGAATGACTTCATGGCAAATTTTGTGGATGGTCGAACTTCCCCTCTCTTTGCCAGTGATTATGGCAGGAGTAAGAACCGCGACCGTGTTAACGATCGGTGTTGCGGCGCTGGCGACATTCATCGGTGCCGGAGGACTTGGCGATCTGATCGACCGCGGCTTGCGGGTGGCAGACAAAAATCTTATTCTAGCGGGAGCGATCCCTGCCGCCATTTTGGCCATTTTATTTGACCTCATATTAAAGAAAATAGAAAACAAAGTAACGCCAAAAGGATTAAAGTCGTAATTCGTGTTTTTATAATTAAGAGAAAAGCGATTGGCCTGCATATGGAAGCCGATCGCTTTTCTTGTTTTTAATTGCACACAGAAATCGAAAGAGGTGATTGGATTGCTAGAAATCATTAAGAGTAGGAAATGATTTGTATTTTTAAACAAAATGTTAAATAGTATTGAAAATATTGAAATTACAGTTAATATTGATAAAATTAAAATGACGACAGAAATTTACATTTTTTAAAAGGAGGTGCTTACGATGATTAAGACCATATACAACCTCGGGCACAAGTACTTATCAGAAGAAAACGTGTCATTCATTCAATCGCTTACTTTGCCGATTCGAACCTCAGATGATGCCACCAAGTATGCGGTTATTGTTGACTTCTCGCTTGCAGAAAAGAAAGTTCAGATTACGCCAACAGAAATAGGAAAGTCAACGTCTTTCGAATGGTTATGGATCGGCACTGCCGACGGAGCTGCGAGCCCGCAATGGTTTGGAACCGTGAGCAATGTCGAATATTTGCTCAGTCAGACGATTCCCAATCTACTTGAGCGTTGGAACCAAGCGGATCCCTACTATTCTCTTTTACAAGAGGCGCAACATGTTTTTTTTCTCGATCTTGGCGCAACGAAAAAAGCGGATGAGCGGTATCGCTACATCTTGAACCCAGCCTATATTGACGGACAATTAACGGAAAAAGAAGTGAAAAAAGCGGTCAATACTGTTGCGAAACAATTTCAAGCATTTATGGAAAAAGAAGCGAATGTGCGGACGAAAGATGTTTTGCTTTACACATTGGCGATTGACGGGAAACTGGCGGTTGCGCAACCAGAATATGAACAGCTAGTGATGGCAGAGAAACTCAGTGTGTTTGAAGATGGGAAAAAAGGAATATGTGCTTTAACCAATAAAGAGGATGTAGTGACAGGAGAAACGACAAAATTAAAATTCAACTATTACATTAATGACAAGATCAGCTTTGCAAGCGGTCTTGAAAAGAAAGGGTTTGTGAAAAATTTATCCATTGGCAAAGGCGCTTATCAAGCCCTTATGGCGGGAGAAGCTTATGTTCTTCGCCACTTCAATACTCGTTTCAGCGGCCTCCCTTGTTATATCATCCCTGACTTTTTATACGATGTTCCATTTGAAGATGTCCCGCTACAAAAGCTGAGCGAACATATCCACGAATTTATCCGCACGGTCAAAACGGTGAACACGGCAGAGAAATTGGAAAAAGAAATCGAAGACTACAAAGAATACGAAGAACAAATGGACAATCATATCTCACTGCATTTTCTTTTTTATACAAAAGCGCAAGCGGCTTTAAAAGTGAATAAGCTGTTATCCGATGTTCCTCTTGCCCATTTGCGCCGGCTTCGTGCTGAAATGAGGAAGGTCGGGGAAATGGGACAGCGTGCTTTTGGCGATAAAAAATTTAATTTAGGCCTAGAACCGATCTATTACTTAATCCCCATGCACATGAACAAAAATGAAAACGTGGAAAAAAGAAAGATTTTGCAAGTTTATGAGACGCTGTTAACCAATAAACCACTCTCTTATCCATGGATCATTTCACAATTTGTGCGGCTTGCCAACATTCACATGTATGCGAATTACGAAACTTACCAGTTTAGCGATCATAAAGAAAATAATGATTTTAACTTGGTAAACGCGATGGTGCGCGCGCAGTTATTTTTAAAATTGCTGCAAAATCTCGACTTAATAAAGGAGGAAAAGGAGATGAAAAAAGTCGATTACGATTTACCTGATGCCCATATGGCTGAATATATGGAAACGATGAATTATAATGCCGCACAAAGCTCTTTATTTTTGCTAGGCTATTTAATTGCCATGATTGGCGCGAAACAAGTCAGCAAATTGAACGACCGGGCGGAAAATCTTGGACAAGCACACGGGGCAAAAACGACCCATAAACCGATCTTGGCCAAAATCAACTTCCAAGGGATGAATAAACATCGGTTGGTGATACTTTCCAATGAAGTTTTCGACAAACTTAAACAATTAGGGATTCATTCGCTACAAAATGAAGCGATTCATGCGGAACATAAGCGTCTTTTTGAATTGGCCCTACAAGAAAAATGGCTCTCTGACCATGAAAGTGTTTTTTATTTATTATCCGGTTATGGGTATGGCACAAAGCGTATTTTAAAAGGTGTTAAAGCTCATGCTTCCCAATCTGATGATAAAAACGAAGAAGAAAAATACTGAAACCAAATGGAACTTTTTCCTGTTTAAAAAATGAGCGAGAAAGGCTCAACTTGATAAAAACCAATATGCTAAGGAGGCTTGTTTCTTTATGATAGATAATAGCGAAATTTTATTTCTTTATGATGCGAAGTTAACCAATCCAAACGGCGATATTGACGATGAAAATCGCCCGCGCATGGATTATGAACGTTCATTAAACTTAGTGAGTGATGTGCGTTTAAAACGATATATTCGCGATTATTTGCAACAGCTCGGCAACGAAATTTTTGTCGGGAAAGTCGATGGCGAAACGGTCAATGCGACAGAGCGAATTAAACGGTTGTTCGAACAAAAATATGAAGGAAAGGTCAATGTGAATAAACTATCAAAAGAAGAACAAAACTGGATGCTTGATCAATTCATCGATGTCCGTATGTTTGGCGCGACGATGCCGATTAAATCGGAGGATAAAGGAAGTTCCATGACGTTTATCGGCCCGATTCAATTTAATTGGGGCTATTCATTAAACAAAGTGACGCTTGTTGAATCGGCAAGCATCACATCCCAATTTGGTTCAGATGGTAAAAATGACGGGGGGAATATCGGCAAGGACTATCGTGTATATTATTCCTTCTTGGCGTTTCACGGATTGATTAGCGGCCACCGCGCGGCACATACGAGATTAAAAGAAGACGATGTTCGCTTATTTGACCAGGCGATGGTCAAGGCGATCCCGTTAAATGCGACACGAAGCAAAGTCGGACAATACCCTCGGCTTTACTTGCGTGTGGAATATCATTCACCGGAATTTGTCGCCGGCGATTTGCGCGATTTTGTCCGCTTAGAGGAAACAGAAGGGTTACGCAGCATTTCGGAAGTTGCGTTACGTGCTGATGCACTTGTAAATAAGTGGCTTGAAATCAACAACGAAATTGTCCGCATTCATTATTGGCAAGATTCCCATTTGCTGTTGAACTATGAAGGGCAAAAAGGGCTATTGGCAGACCTTCTTCCATCTGAACTGGCGGATAAACTCGTTCCTGTATTATAAAAAGGGTGACGTTTATGAAAATACTTATTTTTGATCTTGTGGGAAAGATGGGGCATTTCCGTAAAATCGATACAAACTCATCGTCGCTTTCATACTCTTTTCCACCGCGAACGACAATAGCCGGCATACTCGCTGGCATTTTAGGAATGGAGCGCGACAGCTACTATGATCTGTTTTCACCGCAGCAATGCCAACTGGCGGTATCTGTGCGCACACGAGTCCGCAAAATGATGCAAACGGTGAACTATATGTTTGTCAAAGGAAAGGGAGATTTCAACAATAGCAAAGGACATACGCAAATCCCGCTTGAATTTGTGCTTCCCAAAGAAGAAGACCATTTGCGATACCGCATTTATTTTTCTCACTCCGACCGATCTGTTTATGAACGCGTGCGGGAAAGAATTCAAGCAAACCGGTATATTTATCCACCATATTTAGGGATTTCCGAATTGCTTGGGCAGTTGGAATGGGTCGCTGAAGCAGAAGGAATTTTAATGGAAAGCCACGATTTAGTGCCGATCCATTCGGTTGTGCGCGTTTCGGATTTGCGCGAGCGTTCCATCCAATTTTCAAAGGAAACCCGCTTTTTAAAAGAATTTATGACCCGCCAGTTTATCAATGGGCGCATGATTCAAGCAACAGACTATTACGTATTTGAACAATCACGGCAAATGGTCGCGATTCCGACTGTTCCATATGTAGCCGTTGCATATGGAGGAGAAAAAGAAAACATTTTATGGATGTAAGGCGGCGGTGATTACATCGCTGTCTTATTTTAAGGGGGAGAGTCCTATGTATTTGTCCCATAATAATCCAAATAAAAAATTGACAATTCATTTACAGGAAGTATGTGTGTATTTGCTAGATATGCTTAAGTATGTGCCTTTATCAAAACAAGATCGGGCGGCCCTTGAATATATCGGGAAGATTGTGGCGGTGTCACACGATTTTGGCAAATATGTATCTTATTTTCAACAATATTTGCAAACAGGTGAAACAAAAGGAGATTTACATCATCATTCCTTTATTTCCGCCGTGTTCGCCGCCCATCTTTTGCGCCATCCCTCAAAATGGCAAGCTTCTTGGTTTTCATTTGCCCCGCTCATCGGCTACTTCGTCGTTATGCACCATCATGGAAATTTACGCGATATTTCTTTAGATGTGACCAAATCACGCCATATTGCGGAAAATAATGTCCAAGATTCATTATATCACCGAGTTAGAGTGCTAAAACAACAAATTGACGATATAACGATCCATGCTTCCAAGATTGTCAAAGATTTGTCCCCTTTATGGGCGGAACTGTCCATTCCGTTGTCGCTTGCAGATGAACTGAACAGCTTCGTGCAACATTATGAAAAGGCGTTTGATGAAGTGTATCGGCAATATTACTGGATCGATAAGCAAAAAAAGCAGGAAGTGACGAAGGAGCTTTATTATTATGTATTACTGCTATATTCTGCACTCATTGATGCCGATAAATTATCAGCGGCTAACATCGAACGGAAAGCGCGCCTCCACATTCCGGCGCATCTTGTTGATTTGTACCGTGAAGCGAATTATGATGTGAGCGTGACAGAAGGCACAAACGGGTGGCGCAATCGAATGTACAAGACGGTCATGGAACGAATCGAACAAATGGCCCGCGCCAATCCTGACCAAAAGCTATTTACATTGACAGCGCCAACGGGAGCGGGAAAAACACTGCTATCTCTTTCTGTGGCGTTAAAATGGCGGGAGCAAGCGGAAAAGCAGTACGGTTATTCACCGAAAATTATTTACGCTCTGCCGTTTACGAGCGTGATTGATCAAAATGAGCAGGTTATCCGTGATTTGTTCAGTCCATTACATGATTTTCACGAAAACGAACAACGGTATTTAGTCAAGCACCACCATTTATCAACCTTTCAGTATAAGGCGGAAAACGAAGAACTGCCTTTACGGAAGGCGCTGCTGTTGACAGAGAGCTGGGAGGCCGAATTGATTGTCACGACATTTGTGCAATTGTTTCATACGCTCATCGGCTATGAAAATCGCGCGTTAAAAAAATTCCACCAAATGGCCGGAAGCATTCTCATTCTCGACGAAATCCAAAATGTGCCCGTTGAGTATTGGCCTTTGCTGCGTACGGTATTGTACCAAATGGCGGATTTATTTTCTTGTAAAATTTTACTATTGACAGCGACACAGCCGTTGATTTTTCCAGAAGAAGAAACCGTCGAGCTTTTGGAATCTGAAACGGTCAAACCGCTGGACTTTTTTCAAGAAATGGAGCGGGTTGAAATTCATTGGTTAGGAAGCGACAAGGGAGCCTATAGTCCAGAAGAGTGGCAGGACTTGCTTAAAAATCTCTTTGAAGATGGAAAAACGTATTTAGCCATTTTTAACACGATCAGGACGTCGATAGAAATCTATAAAGGGGTTAAAAAGTGGTTACAAGAACGTGAGTATGAGGTGGTGTATCTTTCAACAAACATTGTGCCGCGTAAACGGAAATCGCGCATTGAAAAAATCCGCAAGCTTTTAAAGCATAATCAAAAAGTCGTGGTGATTTCAACACAAGTGGTGGAAGCGGGAGTCGATCTTGATTTTGATGTGGTGTTTCGCGATTTAGGACCGATTGACTCCATTGTCCAAGCGGCAGGCCGTTGCAATCGTAATGGAACATCTAGTGAACTTGGCAAGGTATATATCACACCGATTGAGAGAGACGGGAAATTGGAAGCGCAATATGTATATAAAAGTGTCCATACCTATATTGCAAAAGAAATATTACCGAAAGAACCCGTATCGGAACAGCGGTTTTTTGATATCATCATTCAATACTTTACACAAGTGCGGGAAAGAAAATCGCACGACGCTTCTGAAGGGCTCATCCGCGCGATGGAAATGCTGAAATTTGACGCGAAGGATAGAATGATCGATAAAAATAAGCCCAAATATGTATCGGAATTTCAATTGATTGAAGACGCCCGCCAATCAGTGGATGTGTTCGTCGAAATAGACGAACAGGCACAAGATATTTGGCGGCAATATATGCAGAATGTAGTGGAAGAAAAAGATTTCGAGAAGCGGTTTGAAAACGATTTGCGTTTAAAAAGAGATATCCGTCAGTATGTAATTTCGGCACCGATTCAGCTTGTGAAAAATTTAGACCGCGATTTATATGAAAAAACACGAATGCTTCATTTGTCTAATGATCTATTAAACCAATATTATAACAGCGAATATGGACTGATTCGCTCGAGTGAGATGGTGGATGCATGGATTATGTAGTGGATGTAAATGGCACGCATATTTGGTACTACTTTATTTGTAAACGCGAGGTTTGGCTGATTGCCCACCAAATTGCGGCCGATCAAGAGGACGATAACCTCGAAATTGGCCGCTTCATCTCGGAAACAACGTATCAGCGCCAGAAAAAAGAAATGCTAATTGGCAATATTAAAGTGGACCGTATTCGTCGCGAGGGGGACACTTTGGTTGTTGGAGAAGTGAAAAAATCATCCACCTATGAAAAAAGTGCCTACTATCAACTCTTGTACTATCTGGATACATTGAAGAAAATGGGGATTGAGGCAAAAGGGGAGTTATTGTTTCCAAAAGAAAAGAAAGTAACGAAAGTGGAATGGACAGAAGAAGGAAAAAAAGTATTGGAAGAAGCGGTCGCTGATATTCGCCGCATTGCCCGGTTACCTATTCCGCCAGAACCAAAAAGAATTCAATTTTGCCGAAGCTGCGCCTATCGTGAATATTGTTTTGCGGAGGAATCATGATGAAAAAAACACTTTATATTTTTCAAAGCGGCGAGTTGTTCCGGCAAGACAATAGTATTTGTTTTGAAACAGCTGAGCGCAAGCGGGTCTTGCCTGTTGAAGATATTAATGACATCTATATTTTTGGCGAAGTGAATGTCACCAAGAAGTTTTTGGAGCTCATGGCGCAAAAACGTATTTGTATTCACTATTTTAATTATCACGGTTATTATACGGGAACGTTTTACCCACGTGAACATTTAAATGCCGGACACGTTATTTTAAAACAGGCCGAAGCGTATTTAGATCCGGAAAAACGTCTCGCCTTAGCGCGGAAATTTATCGACGGTTCGATCGGACAAATGATCCAAGTGTTGAAATATTATCAAAATCGTGTAAAAACTAATCAAGAAAAATTTAAGGAGATGATTTTCGATTTCCAGTCAAGCCGGGCGAAATTGGAGCAATGGACAAGCGTCGAGGAAATGATGTCAACAGAAGGGCATGTGCGTGAGAAATATTATCGTATGTTTGATGATATTTTAAACCATCATCCGGATTTTTTATTTGAAAAGCGTTCAAAAAGGCCGCCGCTCAATCGGTTAAATGCCATGATTAGCTTTGGGAATCAGTTTTGCTATACGATGGTGTTAAGTGAAATCTACAAAACTTATTTAGATCCGCGTATCGGTTTTTTGCACGCGACGAATTTTCGGCGTTTTTCGTTAAACTTGGATATTGCGGAAATATTTAAACCGATTATGGTCGATCGTCTCATTTTTACACTTATTAATAAAAAGATGATTACGAAAAAAGAGTTTGATAAACATATGGAAGGGATTTTGCTGTCAGAAGAGGGGCGGAGAAAATTTATTGAAGAATTGGACAAGCGCATGAAAACAACGGTCAATCACAGGCATCTAGGTAAGTCTGTCTCATACCGTCGTCTCATTCGTCTTGAGCTTTATAAGATTCAAAAGCATCTTCTCGGCGAAAAAGAATATGAGCCGTATCGCTCGTTATGGTAGGTGTTGCTATGTTTGTGATACTCGTCTATGATTTTGATAAAAAGCGTGTCGCCAAAGCGTTAAAGATTGCAAGGAAGTATTTATATTGGGTGCAAAACTCGGTGTTAGAAGGGGAAATTTCCGAAGCCAATTATGTCAAGCTAAAAATGGAACTGGCGAATATCATGGATCCCAATACAGATTCTATTGTGTTTTATACGTTTCGCACGCAAAAATATTCGAAACGCGAAGAGATGGGGTTACGAAAAGGCGGAGAAGACAACATTTTATAGGAGGAACAGATGAGGCTTACGATTCGATTTAGACCAAAAGATGGAACCCTTATATTACCGATCAACTATGAAGAAGTGTTGCAAGGATTTTTATACCGTTCCATTCAAGATTTTGACCTTGCGGATTTTTTGCACAATGTTGGATATACAAAAGAAAAGCGGAGGTTTAAACTATTTACCTTTAGCCGGCTTTATGGAACATACCGTATACATCGGCATGAGAAAAAAATCGAGTTTTTTGACCAAGTGACATGGCATGTTTCATCTGTGGTGGAGTCTCTTATTGTCGATTTGGGAAGAAACTATGTATTGAAGGAACACTTTAACCTTAATGGACAGCCGATTCATATTGAGGAAACGATAGTGAAAGCGCTAGATATCACTGAAAAGCACGCCTATCGAATTCGAATGCTATCGCCGCTTACGGTCTACAGTACTTATGAAAACCGATATGGCGATAAGCGAACCCATTTTTTTTCGCCGCTTGATCTTGTTTTTTCAGATATGATAGAGAAAAATTTTTGCAATAAGTTTCAAGCCTATTTTCAAGTGCAGCCAACGGAGAGAGTCAAGATTAAGCCGATCAAAGTAACAGAAAAAGATAAAGTGATTACAGCGTTTAAAGATTTCCGTATCAATGCATGGAATGGAACTTATGAAATTCAGGCCCCGCTTGCTTATTTGAAATTTATGTATGATGTTGGGGTCGGTTCCAAAAACTCGCAGGGATTTGGAATGTTTGAGATCATAGAGTAGTTGTATTTCTTTGTCGTCGACCTCTAGTAGCGTACGAATCCCGGGGGATCGACGACAATTTTCTATTTGCAAAAATTCCTATCGTGATAAGAGAAATAAAATATTGATAGAATCTTTAGATAAGTTTATAATAACGTTGTATTGATTTTCTAAATGTTGATTCGGCAAATTTTATTTAACTATCAGAGATTGAAATTTGACGGAAGTAACATTACAGCCTGTATTTCCAAATTTTTATTTTAGCTATAAGAGATTGAAACCTGCAAAGATGACAGGTCATGATGCATCTACATCAACATTTTTATCTTAACTATTGAGGATTGAAATTTTTTATGTTGGATATCCTGGTCATACTGACACTAAATTTTCAATTTTTATTAGGAGGGTGAAGTTATGATAATAATTTAATTACTGCAAAGATGACAGATACTATTATCTCATATTTATTAAATTAAGATGGATTGAAACTTAATAAATTAAATTAAGATGGATTGAAACTTAATAAATATCTGAAAGAGCGATTGCAGTGCTCTTTCTATCCTTAACTACAAAAAATTCCAATAGCCAGAATGATCTTTTTGATTTTGTTTTCTATTGTATTGTGTTGCTTTTCAAAAAATAAAGAGCCAGGATCGTTTTGTGAACATGGCTCTTTACCCGAAAAACTATAAAGCTGATGGATTAAGCAGCTAAGCCTTTGTCAATGGAGTGCTCCATTGGAGGAAATAGAGAATAGATCCCTTCTCCTGTATCGCGTGGATCGTGAGACCATACTAATTCAGCGCTTTGTCCATCAAATTTTCTCCAGAATTCGTATGCTGGGAACCCATCATGTTGTCCAGTAATGCGGACACTTCCAAGACGGGTTACCTTCAAGGTAAATTCATAATCAATAGCTGGTGCTAAAAGCTCTAATGGATTAGCCACAGAACATTTAATATCTAGATATAAAATACCATCCTCGACACGTTTTTTATAAGTAAGACCAGAGGTTGAAGCTTTAGCTGACGACGTAGAAATAAGTTTACCTGTTGTTTTGTCGTATACTTCTCGAACAGTAGTACCTGTATCAGCATAAGCTGATACACTATAGTTTGAAGGTGATGTATCGATTACGAAACGCTGTGATGTACGATAGCTTCCTTCCCATGCTTCATTACGGTTGTCTCCTCGATAATAAATATAAGATGTCGCTGTTTCTGTAAAAAAAATTCTTTGATGGGGGATAAATGTACGTACGCGTAACTCGAGTTTAGCCATATAAACAACTCCTTTTTAAGTTTTTGTAAGATGCTGTACCTTACACTTAAAAAAGGAGTTTGGGAGAATGAAATAACAACTATTTTCATCATTTTTCAGAAATTTATGTTATAGTTTTTCTCTAACTTTTTTAAAAGCTCATTATAATTAGTATCACATGTTGCGTGTGGATCCCCAATAGAGAAGGTCTTTCTTGTAATAGTGACCGCGTGCTCATTAGTATAGTCACCTAATACAACTTGTCCAATCATTTCCTGTGGGATTTTGGCTATTTTTTTTCCATTTTCATCAATATAAAAATAATGGGTTTTAAAAAATCCAGATTGTAATTTTCCTTCCCATCCAAAATCTTCAGGAGAGGATGTGATCAGCACCCCATTCTGATCGAACGTATAAAAAATAGTGTGTTCTCTTACCGTTAAGGGAGGGGCTCCTTGTATATTATACACAATATAAATACATCCTTTAAAATTTTTCGGGATTAGGTATTCTTCATCATAAGGCTGACGGCTATGTAACCAGTAGCCACCTCCGATAAAAATAACAATTACAACAATACTTATAAGTAGCTTTTTCATCTAATATCTCCCCGTATAGCCATTTTTTTCATTATATCAAATTTTTGTATTCGGAAAACTATTTTTTTGAATTGTTTGATTTATTATAAGGCTCATTCCTCAAGCTATTTGATATCAATTTCTCCGAAATAAGGATCATTTATATTTTCTTCTAAACTTTGTTAAAGAATCCGAATATCTTTACATTGAGAACCTATATTTTTATATATATGGTTTATTTTTAAAGATTTGAACTCCCTTTATTATTATATAGATAAGAAAATTTTCTGTCTTCTTAATTAAAAAATGAATCTTTATTCATTTTTTGCAATAATCTTACAAGGAGGGATTCATATTGTGAAAGGTCTATGTAGTTTAGAGACCGTTCAAAATCGTTTGTTTAATGCTTTTATTAGAAGTGAAAAGGGAGAGCAACTTTTAAAAATGTACTTATCTCAACCTTCAAATGAAAATTTAGAAAGATTAGATGAAGCGTTTAAAATTTATTATTTGAAAATTAAGACATTTTCGTACTTCTCAAAAACGATTAGCTTTGAGGCAAAACATTTTGATAAGAAAAGAAGAAAAATAGCTGATAGATTTTTGGTGATTTTAGATTCTCCTATTGACGAGGAAGAAAATATTACCATGAAAGATATGATTGTTGATTATTCTCAATATGTCTCAAATATATCTTTAGAAAATTGGGAAGATAACATAACTAATGAAGTTATTCGAAACTCAATAAAAGTCCTTACAAAACGTCAAAAAGAAGTGATTAAGTATTCTTTTTTTCAAAACATGAGGGATAAGGAAATAGCTGATAAATTAGGAATTTCACAACAGGCTGTTTCTAAAACGAAAAAATTAGCATTGAACAAGTTAAGGAGACAATGGTGTAATGAATGACTTTAATATTGTCTAACTTATTAAGAACATTAGGTTTCTAATAACTATTTATTGTATCAATTCGAGAAAACACTAGAAAGGTTAGCGATGCTGTCGTTCATTTGATAGCAGTTGTATGGAAAGGGGGTGAGCTTATGATGGATAAAAAAATTTTAATAGAAGAAGTAATCAAAATGCTTAAGCCGGCTATAACAAAAGTACTTAACCAGATTCCAATTGAATATAGGGAAGATTTTAAGCAAGATTTATATCTAAAAATTATAAAGAAGGTTATGGATGAAGATATTAATAAGTTACCGGGGCTTTTTGAAATAGTAAATTAAGAGACAGTAAGAAATATAATATTTCTTTTATCCCCTAGGGCTAGTTGAACCCTAACGCTCAACTAGCCTAAGAATGACGAGGGAATAAGCTAGTAAAATGTCATCGAAAGCTGATTCAAATCCGGAAACAGAGTTGGCTCGAATCTCTGTGATCCGGTACTGATCAACGAGAACGGAAAACACGGTTTCCATGACTTTGCGCTTTCGTTTCATCCATCGTTTTTATGCTTTCGATTGATGTTTTTTCCGAACGGGCATCCAAAAAGCAATTTCGTGTTCACTATACAGTTTCTTTCACAAGTTTTGGCTCATCTACGGCGGTTTTCGCAGTTGTCCGGTCGTGACAGGATGCTTTGGTGACAATCTATCCCATCGGAAGCCCTTGGTCGGTGACCTGCAGATGAAGTTTCCACCCATAGAACATGATCCTTTTGGAAGCACAATCGTCCATATCGGCGATTCCACGAAACCGTTTGGCGCGATACATTCGGGATGAAGGATGAATGACACAACTCGATCGGCAAACTGTCCACGACCGCATACGCATGGTGTTGTCCACGCTTGGCCAGTTGGTGCCGCCTCCACTTGATCGCCAAGCCAAGCGCTCGGCAACGACGGTTGTATCGAGAACGTTCAGGGAACAAGGTCCTTGGAAAACAAATTCCCGATCACAAACCGGTGCCAAGCCCGTTCGGAAGTGAAGCCTAACAACTTTCCAAGGACATGAACGGCGATGATGACCTCGTCCTTTTGTTTCAACAAATGACGATTTCGACGTTGAAGATGAATCTGGATACTGGATAGTGGAGCGGATACAAAACACAAAATCGATCCATATTGTTTTTGAAGTTTGGCACGATCTGTTGTAAAATGAAAGTGCTCTTGCATGTGAATTCTCCTTTTCAATGTTTGGTCGCACTTTCATTTTAAGGAGATCCTCATGCAAGGGCTATTTTTTATGCTTGTCTGATTTTATCTAGCATCACGGGTATACTTTTTATAAATTTTACTTTAATTTTCTGTTTTTTTATATCAACAATGCGTTTTTAATCTTAACTATAAGGAATTCAACTTAAGGTGATCAATGTTTTGAACTAGACCGCTTGCTGTTCGATTCTTTGCTGTGTGCTTTTGTGACAGAGACAAGTCTGTCACCCTCTTCCGATCTTCGGTGTTCTAGGCGGCTTCATTGTATGGATGGCTCCGCCGCCCTTATTTTGTCATCGTCTGCCGTTTTTCCGCTCCTGCTTTATGCGAATCTGGAAAGGAGCGGATCTTTTCTGTTTTTTAGAAAATTTCCCGTTGCGCTTTCGACTTTCACATGTTCTAATAGGAATGATAGTAAAGCGAATGATTGGTTCGCCGATTTTGCATACAATGGAGGGCTGGAAGTTGAAAGATGCAATCATCCGCTTTGAGCGTGTGACAAAGCTGTATGATGGGGTTGCGGTGCTTGACGATGTAAGCTTCGAAATTGAGAGAGGAAAGTTTTATACGCTGCTGGGGCCATCAGGATGCGGAAAGACGACGATTCTGCGGCTGATTGCGGGCTTTATTGAGCCATCGCACGGAACGATTTATTTTCATGATCAGCCGATCAACCAGGTTCCGGCTAATAAGCGGCAAGTGAATACCGTGTTTCAAGATTATGCTTTATTTCCTCATTTGGATGTGTTTGAAAATGTGGCATTCGGGCTGCGCATTAAAAAAATGAAGCAGGCCGAGATTGATAAAAAAGTGAAGGAAGCGCTGCGGTTTGTCAATTTAGAAGGATATGAAAATCGTAGAATTCAAGAAATGTCGGGCGGACAACGGCAACGGGTGGCGATCGCGCGCGCGATTGTGAACGAGCCGGAGGTGCTGCTGCTTGATGAACCGCTATCAGCCCTTGATCTGAAGCTGCGGACAGAAATGCAATATGAATTAAGGGAGCTGCAGCGCCGATTAGGCATTACCTTTATCTTTGTTACACATGATCAAGAAGAAGCGCTGGCGATGTCGGATCAAATTTTTGTGCTAAACAAAGGAAAAATCCAGCAAAGTGGCACGCCGAAAGATATTTATGATGAACCCGTGAATCGGTTTGTTGCGGATTTCATCGGCGAATCGAACATTTTGCCGGGACGCATGATTCAAGATTTTCTTGTGGAATTTGCCGGAAAACAGTTTGAATGCGTAGACAGCGGATTTTTGCCAAATGAACACGTCGAGATTGTCATTCGCCCAGAGGATTTAGAAATGACGGCACCGGAGCGCGGCAAATTGCGTGTGCGGGTAGATTCTCTGTTGTTCCGCGGCGTGCACTATGAAATTTGCGCCTATGATGAAAACGGCAATGAGTGGCTTGTCCATTCTACGAAAAAAGCGGAAGTTGGAGAAGAGATCGGCCTTTATTTTGAACCGGAGGCGATTCATGTTATGCACATGGGGGAGATGGATGATGGCCGCCATGAGACATAATGTGCGTAACCTTTATTTAATTCCGTATGTGTTGTGGATCGCTTTATTTGTCGCGGCGCCCATTTTGCTTATTGTGTATTATTCCTTTTTCGATATTGAAGGAAAATGGACCATTGCCAATTACGAGAAATTTTTTACTCCTATCTACTTGAAAATGGCGCTGAATTCGTTTTGGTATGCGTTTTTAATTACGTTGTTTTCGTTGCTGATTGCTTATCCAACCGCTTATTTTTTAACAAAAACGAAACATAAGCAGCTATGGCTTTTATTGATTATTTTGCCGACGTGGGTCAATTTGTTGCTGAAGGCGTATGCTTTTTTAGGCATTTTTGGAACGTTCGGCTTGGCTAATGCTATTTTGGAAATGTTGGGAATCGGCAAAAAGCAAATTTTATTTACAGACTTTAGCTTTGTTTTCGTATCGGTTTATATTTTTATCCCGTTTATGGTGCTTCCTATTTTCAATGCGCTTGAAGAGCTGAATCCGTCGCTTGTGGATGCTGCACGCGATCTCGGGGCTTCCGCATGGACGACATTCCGCCGCGTTGTGTTTCCATTGACGCTGGATGGTGTAAAAGCGGGCTGCCAAGCGGTGTTTATCCCGTCATTATCTCTGTTCATGATTACGCGTTTAATCGCTGGCAATCGCGTCATTACTCTGGGGACGGCGGTTGAGGAGCATTTCCTCGTGACCCAGGATTGGGGAATGGGAGCGACCATTGCCGTGTTTTTAATGATTGCAATGGCGGTTATTATCGGGTTAACAGGAAACCGGAAGTGAGGAAGGCAGATGAAGCGAAATCGGACATGGGGACAAATTTATTTAGTGATCGTATTTGTCATTTTATATATGCCTATTTTTTATCTTATGTATTATTCGTTTAATAGCGGCGGCACGATGCATCATTTTCAGCGATTTACCTTCGAATGGTACAAGGAGGTATTTCATGATCCTCGCCTTTTAATTATTGTCATCAATACGCTTGTGATCGCTTTGTTATCGGCTACGATCTCGACGATTTTAGGTGTGGCGGGGGCGCTTTCGATTTATTATGTAAAAAGACGGAGAGCCAAAAATTTGCTGCTTACGTTTAACAATGTGCTCATCGTAAGTCCTGATGTCATTATTGGTGCCTCGTTTTTAATTTTATTTACGATTGCCGGAATCAAGCTGGGGTTTATCTCTGTTCTCTTATCACATATTGCCTTCAGTGTTCCGATTGTCGTATTGATGGTGCTGCCAAAGCTGCAGGAAATGAGTCCGACTTTAATGGATGCGGCGCACGATTTAGGGGCGAATCAATGGCAAGTGTTAACACGAGTCATTTTGCCGTTTATTACACCCGGTATTTTTGCCGGATTCTTTATGGCGCTTACATATTCACTTGATGACTTTGCTGTGACGTTTTTCGTAACCGGAAACGGCTTTTCGACGTTGTCGGTGGAAATTTATTCACGAGCGCGGCAAGGAATTTCCTTGTCGATCAATGCGTTGTCGACCCTTCTGTTTTTATTTACGATCCTTCTTATCGTTGGATATTATGTCATTAGCCAAAAAGGCGGCCGTTTGTACGGGGAAGGAGGGCGCAGATGAGAAGGCTTGTTCAATCGTTTGCCGCTGTTTTGCTGATTACTGCCGCCTTACTTTATATATCCTATCGCCTAAATGAATCAGAAGGCTATGCTGGAAACCATACGCTGACTGTTTATAACTGGGGCGACTATATTGACCCGAAGCTGATTAAGGAATTTGAAAAAGAAACGGGATGGAAGGTCATTTATCAAACCTTTGATTCGAACGAAGCTATGATGGCAAAAATCGCTCAAGGGGGAACGACCTTTGATGTAGCGGTACCGTCAGAGTATGCGATCAGCAAAATGAAAGAGGAAGGAATGCTTCTTCCGCTTGATCATTCCAAGCTGCCGAACTTGAAATACCTCGATCCTCGTTTTTTGAATCTATCATTTGATCCGGGCAATCAATATTCTGTGCCGTATTTTTGGGGCACGGTCGGAATCGTCTATAATTCAGAAATGCTTGGCGGCAAAAAGCTGACAAGCTGGAATGATTTATGGAACAAGGATTTGCGGAATCAAATTTTGCTTGTCGACGGGGCCCGAGAAGTGATGGGAATGGCGCTAAACAGTCTTCATTATTCATTAAATGATACGAATCAAGCGCATTTATTGCAGGCCAAAAGAAAGCTTGATTCCTTGACGCCCAATGTGAAGGCGATTGTCGGTGACGAAATAAAGATGTTGCTGGCCAATGAAGAAGCGGCGATTGGGGTCGTGTGGTCTGGCGATGCGGCGGAAATTATTGCGGAAAATGACAAGCTGGACTATGTTGTGCCAAAGGAAGGCTCCAATCTATGGTTTGATAATATGGTGATTCCGAAAACGGCAAAAAATATTGAAGGAGCGCATCAGTTTATTAATTTTATGCTGGATCCGAAGCATGCGGCGGCGAATGCTGAATATGTTGGCTATTCCACGCCAAACAAAAAAGCGCTGGAATATATGCCAAAAGAAGTGGTAAAGGATCAACGGTTTTATCCTGATTTCCATTCGATTGGCCGATTAGAAGTGTACGAGAATTTGGGAAAACGGATGCTCGCTTATTACAATGAACTGTTCCTTGAATTTAAAATGCATCGCAAATGAAAGGAAGATTGAACGGATTGACACGGATGAAAAAAGCGTGGGTGACGATAGGGACTGTCGGGTTGTTTATGGCCGGAAAGCTAAAATGGCTGTTGGCGCTTGCAAAATTTTTGAAGCTAAGCTCTCTCATTTCTTTATTTATTTCCTTTGGTTTATATGCGCTTGTCTATGGATGGAAGTTTGCTGTGGCGTTGATCTATCTGATTTATGTGCATGAAATGGGGCATCTCATGGCAGCGCGGAAAAAAGACATACCGACGTCTAAAGCGATTTTTCTCCCTTTCATTGGCGCGGTGGTGGCGCTGAAAAAACAACCAGAATCAGCGAATGATGAAGCTTATTTAGCATATGCCGGGCCGCTGTGGGGGACATTGGCGTTTTTGCCGGCTTTTCCGCTGTATTGGATGACAGAGGATCCTTTTTGGGGACTTGTAATCGCGCTGGGAGCGATCATTAATTTATTTAATTTGCTTCCGATTCATCCTCTTGACGGCGGAAGAATTGTGGGGGTGATCTCTCCAAAAATCTGGTTCTTTGGACTGATAGGAGGAGCGCTTTATTGGATTTGGCGCCCGAACGGAATATTAGCTTTGATCTTGCTTTTTGGAGCGATGAAATGCTGGGAGCTGATGAGGCAGGCTTTTCGTTATGAAATGCTGAAGGTGGAACAAAAAGCAGACAAGCATGCTCTTGAGCAATTGGAAGCATACCGGTCAGCAACCGAACAGGAACAATATGAGATGCGCCGAAAATGGGCAGAAGAGCAAAGCCGCATGGAAATCGATAGAAAACGTTACGTACCGGTTATACAGGATCAGCAAAAATTGCGAAAGCATCAAGCGCTGATCTACAAAGAAAACCTTGATTTGCTATTAAATGCTACAAGCTTTTGGATGATCGATGAGGAAAAGTTGCTTAAGGCTAAAGACGAGCTGGAAGAGGCCATCCGTGATGGCGAGGAAGCTATGCGAAAAGAAAAAGTGTATTATGCGTCAGATACAAAAACGAAGTGGCTATGGTTGGTTTTGTATATTGGACTTGGCGCGTTTTTACTTGCATGTACGATGTATGGCCAAAGCCTCTTAGACCGATATCAATCGATTATCTCCTAAACACACATCCCCCTTGCCGGCTGGCAAGGGGGTGATCTATATGAAAGGGGGGTACGCGTTTTTATTTGGCTGTTTTTAATTTGGCTAGCTCTTGTTCTACTTCTTCATGAAAAACGGGAGGCAGGGACAACGTTTTTTGTGTTTCATATACGTATGTGCTTGCTTTGGCTTTTGCTTCAAGGGACCGAACATGTTCTTCGATACGTTCAAATCCTTTTAGGATCTGTTCCGGATTGAAAGAAACGAGTGACGTGTTGACATCTGTAATGGCTTTGGCGGCATGAGCTCGTGCAATGAAATCAAAATGCTTGATTTTTAGCTCTTCATACTTTTCTTTCAGTTTCTTTAGCTGTTCATTTAAGTATGTTGTTTTTTCAATTAATGTGTTATACTGCTGTTTGTATGTCTCAAGTTTTTTCTCATAGGATATTTTTTCTTGCAGGGCCATTTTTGCGATGGCCTCTTCTTCTTTTTCGATAGCGAGCTTGGCCTGGCGTTCTCTTTTTTTCACGATTTCTTCGGTACGATGAATGAGCATTTCATAGCGCTGCTGGATGGCGAATTGCTGGGCGAGTGCTTGCTGGGTGTTGTCAATCTGCTCATTTAACTCACGAAGATATTGCTTCGTCATGCGAATAGGATCTTCACATTTGTCAATCCAATCGTGCAAATCGGCCGTGACGATCCGCTTCAGGCGCTTGAAAATCCCCACGTCTCTATTCCTCCTTTTTCTGTATCGTTTTTTCCCATTCATCTAGAAAATCTATGGCTTGTCCGGATGAAGGGGCAACTGTTGGCCATTCTTCACGGACTTGTCGCTTGTGATACATCATATAAATCGCAAATAAGATAAACGGAACAAGCAATATTTTAGGCAGAAGCGCCGTGATGCCGATTCCCATAAGGGCCAAGCCTCCCCATTTCCATCCGCTAGAGCTTTTGGCTGTTCTCCAAAGCATCCAGCCGCTGATGATCATGGTCCATTTCATCAACAGAGGGAAGAGAATCCATATGGCCCAACTGTTTTCATAGATTCTGATCATGGGTGGACTGTGATCAACATAGTGGCGTCCCATAAATAAATCATGGCGATGGGGCATGTCCATGATTGGGATCGCTTGTACTCTTCCGGAAACCCCGGCATTTATGAGCAAACACAATCCACTCACAGCAGCGATTGTTGCGAGAAGAATAAGAAATAGATTGGGCCGTTTCATCACTTCTCACCTCCTTTTTTTGCTGAGTTTTCTCGCATGGCTGCTTACAATTCGCATTGTAAAGAAAAAAAGAGAAAATCAGGTGAAAAAAGAAGGGAGAAAAGAAAATTTTTTATTAACTGTTGATAAACGTTCTCATCCTGAGTCCCACACTGCCATTGTCCGCATTCCTTATCGGTCAAGAGCTCTCAAGACAATTTAAAATAAAAACATGCCTTCCACAAATGGAAAGCATGTTAAAAAGGAATGGTAACAATAAATTCAGTACCTTTCCCCAGCTCGCTTTGGACATCAATCGTTCCGCCGTGGGCGTTGACGATCCATTTGGCAATGGAAAGGCCAAGACCATGCCCTCCTTGCTGCCGTGACCTTGCTTTATCGACGCGATAGAAGCGATCAAAAATGCGGCCGATTTCTTCTTTTGGAATGCCTATGCCTGTATCTTTAACAGAAATGATCAGCCGGCGCTGCTTTGCTTTCTCAATATGAATCGATAGCGTGACATGGCCTCCGTTCGGGGTATACTTGATGGCATTGTCTAGCAAAATATAAAGCAATTGCGTCAGCTTGTCGGCATCGCCGATCATTTGTGCTGCTTCAGGCGCTTGAAATTGCAATTCAATGCTTTTCTTTGCGGCCACATCCGCTAACAGCTGCAGCGTTCGTTCCGCATGAGGGCGGAAATCAAATGCCTCCTTCGCAAGCTCAAGCGCGGCGTTTCTAGCATCTGCGCGCGCTAATGTAAGCAAATCAGTCATGAGCTTATTCATTCGTTTGATCTCCTCGCGCAAACGGTGCAACATCTTTTGCGCAAATTCATTGTTTGTGATTTCTTCTTCCATTTCAAGAGCTTCCACCGATGAAAAAATCACGCTCAGCGGGGTGCGCAACTCGTGAGAAGCATCGGCCACAAATTGGCGCTGGCGGTTGTAAGCTTCATGAATGGGGACGAGCGTCCGCCTGGACAGAAAGTAGCTCAGCAAAACAGCAATGCCAATAAATAAAACCGCTAAGCTGATCAGAACGATCCAAAGCCATTTAAATACACTCGAAAATGAGGTGACATCCATACCTACATACAACATGCCGATCAAATTGCCATGAACAACAACGGGGCGAGCTGCGGTTAAAATTTTTAGCTCATTTGTATGAAATCTTGAAAACTTGCTCATGTATGCGGGCAGACGAACATCTATATATTTTTGCTTATTTTGCTCTGGTGCCGATTGTGCCAGCGATTCAAGAAGCAAGGGGCGCATGTCCTGATTCACTTCATCGCCCATGAGAAGCTGTCCATTCATGTCGATTACATAAAAAAAGAATTGATCCTCGCTTAAAAACAAAATATTTTCATTGTCCATAAGATCGAAATCGCTTTGTTTGATCAGAAACTGCTCAATCACTTTCTTTTCCTGATTGGCAAGGCTAGAAATTCTCCGTTCTTGGTCGTTGGTGACAATCATATAGAGAAGAAAGCAAACAATCAGGATAAAGGCAGTTAAGAAAATCATGAAAATGCCGCTGTACAAAATGGTAAGGCGCCAGTGGGCGAGGCGGAATATATCATGATTTTTTACATTTTTAAAAAAATCCCCCCATTTATTCATCAATTTTGTATCCCACCCCGCGCACGGTTTGAATCATGTCTGCATCCAGCTTTCTGCGCAGCAGCTTGACAGTCGCATCAATCGTTTTGAGGGAAACATCGGCATCATATCCCCAGATTCGATCTAACAAGATGTCGCGGGATAAAACCCGCCCTTTGTTTTGCAGGAGCAAATCGAGCAGCTGAAATTCGCGCGGCGTCAAAAAGATCTCTTGGCCGCCTCGATGCAGCGTATGGCTTGTGCGATTTAAGGTAAAATCTTTAAAACGGACGATTTCTTCTTGAATTGGGATAAATGTCCGGCGCGATAATGCTTTCAAGCGAGCTACTAGCTCTTCAATTTCAAATGGTTTGACAAGATAGTCGTCGGCTCCTGCTTCAAGGCCTTGGACGCGATCTTGTACGGCGTCTTTAGCGGTAAGCATGAGAATAGCACCTGAATATCCTTGCTTGCGCAGTCGCTTGCAAATCTCGACGCCATCGCCATTTGGGAGCATCCAGTCTAAAATGAGCACATCATAAAAAGAAGCGAGCGCATAATCGTAAGCTTCTTCTCCTTCCTGCACCCAATCGACTTTATCGGCTCCTTTTTTCTTTAGCATGTGAACGATGAGTTCTCCTAAATATACATCATCCTCTGCAAGCAGCAGCTTCATTTGTTCTCCCTTCTTTCCTAATGCAAACTCTATACGGTGGCATTCAAAATTCGTGACTTTTATTCAGTTTTCTATTATCAAGTATAACCTCAATCATTCGGTTTTTCATTTTGTAAATAAAAAGTTGGAGCCGTGTTCATCCATCAGGAAGTCTCCCGCCCCTTAAATGGAATGGAGGTGAGGGAGGTCATCAGACATGTTGACGATCGAATAAAAAAACCTGAATATCACTTGCTGGATGGGCCTGCTTCGAGACTGTTCCCTCCATTTTTTCATTGGGGATGACTGTTTATTTATAAAAATTTTAGCGAATTTTGATGAAAAAGAAGTGAAAATTTAGTAAAATAAAGAAAAGGAAATTTTATCAAAATGATGGAAAAACTGAAACCGTTCGCTTAGAAGATTCGTATATACAGATAAATCGGGCAAAAAAAGGGGGGGGGAAGCGATGTTTGGGTATCCAATCGAGACGGTTTATTTATTTACGCTGGTCATCAGCGGCGGCTTAACCTTTCTTTATATTTTGTTAAGCGATGTGTTAGATGGCATCTTTGATGCATTCGATCATCCCTTATTAAGCCCTCAATTATTTTTATCCTTTTTTACCGTTCTCAGCGCTACTGGGTATTTGCTTGAGCGCTACACCGCAGCAGCCTCTTATTTCATTGGGCTCATCAGCGCAGGAGTTGCACTGATTGTCGTGTTGCTTTTGCACTTTTTTGTGTTTGTTCCACTTCGCTCAGCGGAGTCCTCCCTGAACTATGCTCAAGAGGATTTAGAAGGGTGCAGAGCTAAGGTGATTATTACGGTGCCGGCAGATGGATTCGGCGAAATTTTAATTCAGCGGGCAAGCGGTGCCATTTCAAAACCGGCAAAAAGCTTGAAAAATGAGGAAATCCCGTTGGAAGCAGAGGTGATTGTGGTTAGCATGGAAAACGGTGTCGCTGTAGTGGCGAAGCGTGATCCATATTATATTTCATAAATAAAGGGGGAGCTTGTATGACGCCGATTTTAATTGTTATCGGAGTAGTCGTTGTGTTGCTGCTTGGACTGGTTGCCATTTTTATGATGCGGTACCGTACCGTTGGACCAGATGAAGCTTTAATCGTAACCGGCAGCTATCTTGGCAGCAAAAACGTACATGTAGATGAATCAGGAAATAAGATTAAGATTGTCCGGGGCGGCGGAACATTCGTCTTGCCGATTTTTCAACAAGCTGAACCATTGAGCTTGCTATCTATTAAACTAGATGTCCAAACGCCGGAAGTTTATACCGAGCAAGGAGTTCCGGTTATGGCAGATGGTGTAGCCATTATTAAAGTGGGCAGTTCGATTGGCGAAATTGCTACTGCCGCTGAGCAATTTCTAGGAAAGTCCAAGCAAGATATGGAGAATGAAGCGAAAGAAGTGCTGGAGGGGCATCTTCGTTCCATTCTCGGCTCCATGACAGTAGAAGAAATTTATAAAAACCGCGATAAGTTTTCACAAGAAGTGCAGCGTGTTGCTTCTCATGATTTAGCGAAAATGGGGCTCGTTATTGTTTCGTTTACTATTAAAGATGTACGTGACAAAAATGGCTACTTGGATGCGTTAGGAAAACCGCGCATCGCTCAAGTGAAGCGCGATGCGGACATTGCGACCGCAGAGGCGGAAAAGGAAACGCGTATTAAGCGCGCTGAAGCGGATAAAGATGCTCGTAAAGCCGAATTGGAGCGCTTGACGGAAATTGCGGAATCTGAAAAAATGAACCAGCTGAAGCTTGCCGAATTCCGGCGTGAGCAAGATATTGCCAAAGCGCGTGCGGACCAAGCCTATCACCTAGAAGAAGCGAAAGCGAAGCAGGAAGTTACTGAACAGCAAATGCAAATCAAAATTATCGAGCGGCAAAAACAAATTGAGCTTGAAGAAAAGGAAATTTTGCGCCGTGAACGTCAATATGATTCAGAGGTGAAAAAGAAAGCCGATGCCGACCGTTATGCAGTGGAGCAGGCAGCGGCGGCGGAAAAAGCTAAACAAATGGCGGAGGCCGATGCGCAAAAATACCGGGTGGAAGCAATGGCAAAAGCAGAGGCAGAGAAAGTGCGCATTGACGGTCTGGCCAAGGCGGAAGCAGAAAAGGCAAAAGGGGAAGCCGAAGCGGAAGTTATTCGTTTAAAAGGTCTGGCCGAAGCGGAAGCAAAACAAAAAATTGCCGAGGCATTCGAACAATACGGTCAAGCGGCCATTCTCGATATGATGATCAAAATGCTTCCTGAATATGCGAAACAAGTGGCAAGCCCGCTTGCTAATATTGACAAGATTACGATTGTGGACACGGGCGGCAGTGATGCGAATGGCGGTGCCAATCGTGTTGCAGGCTATGCGACCCATCTGATGGCGACGTTGCAGGAGTCTCTAAAAGCGGCTTCTGGCATTGATGTCAAAGAAATGCTTGAGAACTTTTCAGGCAAAGGAAATGTAAAGAGCAGCATCGACCAGCTAACGCAGGAGCTGGCGGAACAAAAAGCAAAAGGATCGGAGAATCAAGAATAATCGAAGGAAAAAGGCGCTTAGGGGCGCCTTTTTTTATGGGCTAAACAAAGACGGGGCTTGGATGTTCAAGCCATCTGCAGTTAGCCTGCTCTCGTCGCACTTCAGAGAAAATGGGGTAAAAATAAAAAACAAAAAAAGTGTAGGGGAAGCGCCAAGCCATTTCGTCTATATAAGTGAAGAAGGATCGAAAGGGGGAGAGTGGAATTCAAGACGATGTGCTAATAGACAAAGTTCAAAACGGCGACGAGCACGCCTTGCGCATGCTAATCGAGAAATACCGTGACTATTTATATAAAACGGTATATTCGATTATCCGGCATGAAAAAGATGCAGAAGATGCGACACAAGAAGTATTGGTTCGAATTTTCCTTTCCCTCTCCCAATACCAATCACAAGGTTTTAAAGCCTGGATTACGCGCATTGCTGTTAATTATGCCATTGATGTGAAGCGTAAAAGGGAACGAAAGCGAGAAGAAGCGCTCGAAGCAACGGAACCAGAAGCTGCTGAAAATGTAGAGCAGCTCGTCATCAAAAAAGCGGAAAAAGAACAAGTGCGGCGAAGGCTGGAGGAGATCCCGCCTAGCTATCGAGAAATTATTTATGCTTATTATATTGAAGAAAAATCATATCAGCAAATTGCCAAAGAGCAAAATATAGCCGTCAAAACGGTGGAAACCAAGCTGTATCGAGCGCGCAATTGGCTCCGAAAGCATTGGAAGGAGGGCGATTTTCAATGAGTCACTATTCAAAAGAGGAATGGCAGCAGTTTATAAGCGATCAACTGACCGAAGCGAAAAGAATCGAAATGGAGGATCATTTGTATACATGTGATCGGTGTTTAGAGATCTATATGGAGCTGATGGAAGAACATGCAGCTTCTTTGCCTTCTCCTTCTACATTCTCTATTTCGGCTGATGAGATTATCGCACAAGTTCGACAGGAGCCGCACCAGCAGCAGGAAAAAGTGGGGCAAAAGCTGCTTCATTACGGTATTGCTGCTGCGATTACGATTACGCTTTTGTCTTCAGGGATTTTTCAATCGATTGCCAACGCTGCCGTAGGCGCAAGCATATCAGAAAAACGGCCGTCCTATGCAGAGCAGCTGATGAACAAAACCATCTCGCTGCTTGATTGTATCCAATTGAATCAAAAGGAGGAACCGCATCGCCGATGAAAAAACATCCACTTGTCGCATTCTTTTTATCGTTCATTCCAGGCGCAGGCCATTTGTATTTAAATAAAAAAGGAAGAGGGGTCTTTTATAGTTTAAGTTTTTTCGCTCCAATTGTACTAGGAGCGGGACTTTTCGTTTTAACAGGTCAGAGAGAGCCGCTTTTGCTCGTGCTGCTTTCATTCATGATCTGGCTAATCAGCATGCTTGACATCATTCGCATTTTGATGCAAAGACAGCCGGTGCATATGGCTGCTCAAGAAGGAGGCAATCAGGACAGTGAGAAATTTTATACGATCTTATTATCATTCGTTCCAGGGCTTGGCCACTTGCAATTGGGGCTTATGAATCGCGGATTGACACTATTGGTCAGCTTTTTTGGACTCATGATGATGATTTTCTTTGTCGCCGTGCTAACAAACCAAGGGAGCTTTTTAATCTTTTTAGGTATTTTGCCAATCATTTGGATTTACAGCATGTTTGATACGGTTCAGCAGCTTAATCGCAAGCAAAGAGGCGAACCGCTGGCTGATCGCGCCATTTTCGAGGAATTAGAGAACCTTCGTCAGGATGGAAGAAAAAGCAAAACCATCGCCATGCTGCTGTCCATGTTTCCCGGAGCAGGGCATATGTATTTAGGGCTACAAAAGAGGGGACTGCAATTAATGGCCGCTTTTTTGTTAACCATTTATGTGATGGATGTATTAAGGTTATCCGCTTTCTTCTTCCTTATTCCAATTATTTGGTTTTATAGTTTTTTCGATGCGCTGCAAAAAGCGTCAAGCTATGGTGAAAAGGAATTAAAGGATGAACCGATTGTTTCTTATTTTGTTCACCATCAAAAATGGTTGGGGATCGGCTTAGTGTTATTAGGTCTCTATTATTTGTTGGACAGCATTTTTCTCCCAGCCTTTGCATCGCGCCTTTCAGCGCTTTTCCATGTCGATATTTACCCTTTATATCATCAGTTCTTTCAAACGACGGTTGTTTGCCTGCTGTTGATCGCTGGAGGAATCAAACTTCTGTTAGGAAGCAAACAAAAAGGAGGGAGAGGATAGAACATGAGAACGTGGCGTGTTGGAACGGTATCGATGGGGGCCTCGCTTATTTTGCTGGGCTTTGCGTTGTTTTTTGCGCAATGGAAGCGAGTGGAGGCGACTGATATTTTTATGGGTTGGTGGCCATTTCTGCTCATATTGCTCGGCCTGGAAATTCTGATCTATCTTTATTTTACAAAACGAGAGAATACATTTGTTAAATATGATCTTTTCAGTATTGTATTTATCGGCCTGCTTGGCTTCTTCGCCATTGCCCTTTTTCTGCTTTCTTCAACAGGTCTATTGGGGGAAATCCGCGCGGCGGCCAGCGGCAAAATGCGCGTCTTTCAGCTGCCAGATGCCCGCCATCAGGTGGCGCCGGACATTAAGCGGATTGTTCTGCAAACAGGCACCGACCCTGTTGTGGTCGAAGGGAGCAACGACAAGAGCGTTCATATTTTTGGCACCTATCAATCCGCTTCGTCTCATGATGTGAAAAAACCAGCGGATTATGTTGCGATCCAGTTAACGGGGGACACGATGTATGTGATCATCAAAAGCTTGTCGAAACAGAGGGGATGGTTTTATACAGGAGGAGAATTATCGCCAACTGTCGTTGTACCGGCCCATATCCCTCTTGAAGTGCGCGGCACTCACAACGAAATGCGCGTGGCTCCGCGTCAGCTTGTCGCTGATTGGACGGTTTCAAACGCAAGCAGTGTGGCCGTTGAGGTGGAGAGTAGCGCCAATCTGTTAGTGACGGCAGCCATTCATGGGAGCTTAAAGGATGGCAATGTGGCTTGGAAAAAAGACATTGAAGCTTCTCAACAAGAAACACCTGAACAGCCCACCAAAGGAAGCGTGCAAGTGGGAAAGGGAGAGCATCGCTTGCAGCTGTTTGATATTGAACAGGCTTCTGTACAGGTCATTCATTGAGCAGATGCCTGCTTTCTGATATAATGTTGCGCCGAAGGAATACATCAAAATAGACAAGCGGAAAAATTGCATCTATTTGTTTCTTCCGCTATTATGTTAAATAGTGGAATCGACTAAAACATGAACTAGGATGATGGGATATGAAACGAGCAAGAATCATTTATAATCCTACCTCAGGCCGTGAATTGTTCAGAAAGCATCTGCCCGATGTTTTAATTCGTTTAGAGGAAGCCGGATATGAAACGTCCTGTCATGCGACAACCGGCGCTGGCGATGCCACAGAAGCGGCAAAACAAGCCGTCGAGCGCCGCTTTGATCTTGTCATCGCCGCCGGAGGAGATGGAACGATTCATGAAGTCGTCAATGGGATTGCCAATCAAGACTACCGTCCTCAGCTTGGCATCATTCCGGTTGGAACAACGAACGATTTTGCCCGTGCGATTGGCGTTCCTCGCTCCATTGAAGGAGCCTGTGATGTCATTATCAATGGCGAAGCCGTGCCGATTGACATTGGCTCAGTCATCATTGAAGAAAAAATGCGCTACTTTATTAATATTGCCGGAGGAGGACGCTTAACCGAATTGACGTATGAAGTGCCGAGCAAGCTGAAAACAATGCTGGGCCAGCTCGCCTATTATTTAAAAGGGATCGAAATGCTGCCGTCCATTCGCGCAGCTGAAGCGAGAATTGAGTATGATGGCAAAGTATATGAAGGGGAAATCATGCTGTTTCTCGTTTCCTTGACGAACTCCGTCGGCGGATTTGAAAAGCTTGCTCCTGATTCATCGTTAAATGATGGCATGTTCGATTTAATTATTTTAAAGAAAACGAACCTTGCCGAATTTATTCGTGTGGTTACACTGGCTTCAAGAGGAGAGCATATTAACGATCCGCATTTAATTTATACAAAGGCAAACCGGATTAAGGTGACCACCCCGAATCATATGCAGCTGAATTTAGACGGTGAATACGGCGGCATGCTTCCAGGAGAATTTGTCAACTTGTACCGCCACTTGGAGGTATTTGTCCCCAAGGAAAAAGCAGAGCAAATGAGAGCAGGATTTTGAGCGGAAATCCTGTTCTCTTTTTGTGTTCAGCTAGATCGTATGATACAATCAGTGCAGCATGCTCATGTAAAGGAAGTAGGAACGATGGCAAAGATAGAAGCACCAGTGAAAAAAAACGAGTATTATGACGTTGTGTTTGAAGATTTAACACATGATGGCGCGGGAGTTGCGAAAGTCGACGGCTTCCCGATTTTTGTGGCGAACGGGCTGCCGGAAGAACGGGCAAAAATTAAAGTCATTAAAGTGAAAAAAGGCTATGGCTATGGCCGTTTAGTCGAGCTATATCAGCCGAGCCCGGACCGCATCGACGCTCCCTGTGCGGTTTATAAACAATGTGGCGGCTGCCAACTTCAGCATTTAAGCTATGAAGGGCAGTTAAAAGCTAAGCATAAGCATGTTCAAGAAGTGATGACGCGCATCGGAAAAATCACGAATGTGACCATTCATCCTGTACTGGGGATGAAGGACCCATGGCGCTATCGCAACAAAGCTCAAGTCCCGGTTGGCGAGCGCGCTGGCGGGCTTGTCGCTGGCTTTTATCAGCAGCGTACCCACGACATTATTGATATGCAAGCATGTCTAATCCAGCAGGAAATGAACGATGTGGTGGTGCAGACGGTCAAAAACATCTGTGAGGCTTATGGAGTTGAGCCGTATGATGAAGCTACGCATCGCGGGACGCTTCGCCATATTATGGCGCGTTATGGAGCGGCAACGAAGGAGGTCATGGTGGTCCTCATTACGCGTACGAAGGAGCTGCCCCATAAAAAGAAAATCGTACAAGCCATTGCGGAACAGGTGCCGAACGTGAAATCTATCATCCAAAACATCAATCCAAAACGCACCAATGTGATTATGGGGGATGAAACGAACGTATTGTGGGGAGCAGAATATATTTATGATGATATTGCCGGCATTCAATTTGCCATTTCCGCACGCTCCTTCTATCAGGTGAACCCGGAACAAACGAGGGTGTTGTACGAAAAGGCGCTCGAGTACGCGCAATTAACGGGAGAGGAAACGGTGATCGATGCTTATTGCGGCATTGGCACCATCTCGCTTTTCTTGGCCAAAAAGGCGAAAAAAGTGTATGGAGTCGAAATTGTGCCAGAGGCGATTGAAGACGCGAAACGGAACGCTAAGCTCAATGGCATCACCAATGCAGAGTTTGCTGTCGGAGAAGCAGAAACGGTCATTCCGCACTGGTATGAACAAGGCGTACAAGCCGATTGCGTCGTTGTCGATCCGCCGCGCAAAGGATGCGATGAAGCCCTTTTACAAACGATCATCGCCATGAAGCCGAAGCGAGTCGTCTACGTTTCCTGCAACCCGGCAACATTAGCGCGCGATTTGCGCATTCTCGAAGATGGCGGCTACCAAACACTCGAAATCCAGCCTGTCGACATGTTCCCGCATACGAATCATGTGGAGTGCTGTGCGTTGATAAAGAGAGTTGAAGAATAAGCAGATTGGTTCGAGAATCTGTAAAAGATTCTCGAACTCCAATCTGCTTTTATTTCAATACGATCAATTGCCTCAAGTGACTGTCTCAATTCTCGAAGCGATAAATCATCGATTTTTTTATTCATGTCCATTAATGAATTCTCCATATTCTTCTTTTGAAATGATCTCATCCACTAATAAGTTCAGAGTTTTCTTCTTTTTTGATTGCGATCATTCGATTTTTTTCCGTAGGAATTTCATTTGCTTTTCTGATTCTCATTTTTTCTTTTCTAGAATGTATGGGAGAAACATTGCTCAGTGAGGATGCAAGTGTTTTGAGATCATGTAAGATTGCATATTGTAAGTCAGCTTCCTTTACTAAATGTCTGGCTACATGCTTTCGTTCCATGTTGATTGTCATTTCCCCAAATGTCTCCCTTGCTGTTGGTTTTGTAATCCATACCATGTTCGCAATCTGCGTAATATACAGGTGTTAGTGAATAAATGTTTTTCGGCTTGTGGTTAAGTTGATATAGACTTAGACTTGAAGAATTCAAGAAAGCATTAATTTTTTTGAAATAACTTACTCAGCTAAAACGCCCTTTAAAAAATTTCAACTAGTTACGTTTGAACCTGTTCGAAAGTAATGGAGGTTATCTCAAATACCTTTAAGAACAATAGGGGTACCTTTACTCATAGCAATTATAAAAACTTGATATATCCTTAAAACTGCGGAACCCGTTCGAATTCGAATGGGTTCTTAATTTGTGGCCAACTCGTGTCAAAGCAAGCATCATGATCGTGGTTATGCTGCAAACAGCGGTTATAGGATCTTTGATAGCCGCTCCATAATGAAAAAAAGAAGGATGCTCAAAAATGGAAGTGATGGGATTTCTAAAAAATGGGCAGTTGTAAAATATTATCAATTTGCTGATGAAACGATTTTGATTGGAAGTATGTGTTTGCCGCGCATAGGCGACTTTTTGTTTTTGCTGGGAAAATAAAAGATGAATGATTATTTTTTATGTTCAGAAATTGTATAGAATATCCAGTTACACTGTAAATATTCGACCTGTGGCAATGGGGCGAATATTGTGTTGAGAGGCGGGAATGGTCCATTAGCTGGGAAGGCGGGAGGAGTCCCGCCACTCAAACAAATGCAGTAAAGTATAGAAAGGATGAAGAGGCGAGAATGAGGAAAAGAAAAGTAAGTATTGCTGTTTTAACGCTTGTCTTTTTTTTAACAAGTTTTTTTAGTCATTTAGGGCTGCCTGTTGTTGCTGAAGACAAAGGAAAAGAAAAATTGGTACTTTTTGATGTGAAGATGTTCAACCAAGAAGGAAAGGAGATTGATTCAACACGATATCCGGATCGCCGTGTCGCAGTGGATGAGTCGTTACAGCTCCGTTATCATTGGAAGTTATCCGGGGCGGAGTTCAAAGACGGAGAACAACAATCGTTTGGTTTGCCCAAAGAACTCAAAATTCAGCAGGAACAAACCGGCTCGCTTGTTTCTAACGACAATGTGACCGTTGGCACCTTCCATGCAACCATGGATGGTACAGTCATTATCACTTTTAACGAAGCCCAGCATATTGAAGAGGCTCAAGGAACATTGACTATACAATCCGTACTGAAACAGGATGCCGTTGGCGATCAAAAAAACATTCCGGTTTCTTTTGCGCTTGACGACCGCCAAGTCATCATTCCAGTCCCTCTTCAAGAGATGGATAAGGAGCAAGAACTGGATGGAGAAAAAAAAGCCATGGAATCGGAAGAGGACTTGAATGAGACACCGGCGGTGAATCTATCCGGTGATGATGGCAGAGAGAAGGAGGCAGAAACCACTGAAAATCAGGCGGAAAAATCGTCGGCATCTTCTTCAGAAGCGATAACGGAAAACATTATTACCGACGTGAAATTGTATCAACGGAATGAAGATGAAGCGGAGCGCCTATTAGCGCCGGGTGAAGAAATTCGAGTAGACAATCCGTACGACCAGTTTAAAGTGAGAATTCACTACTCATTCGCATTGCCGAACAACCACGACTATGGCGCGGGCTCCACATTCACCATCCAAGTTCCCGATGTGTTTAATGTGCCGCCAAATCCCGAACCTAACCCGTTACGGACGCCGCAAGGAGTCGAGTATGCCAGCTTTGTGATCAATAACCAAGGGGAAATTGTGATCACCTTTAACGAAAATATTTCAGAAAATTCAAACATTAGCGGTTTTATCGATTTATGGTCGGAGTTTGATTCACATTATAGCGGGGAAGCGGAACAGGTGATTTCGTTTCCAATTTCAGAAGGGGATTCCATCGATTATCCGGTCACCTTGATTCCTAGGAATGCAGAAGCGATTCATAAAAGCGGCGTTCCGAATAAAAGTTATAATACGGAAACAATTACTTGGACAGTCGATCTCAATAAAAATTTACAAACCATTAAAAATGCGATGGTTCAAGATGAAACAGAAGGAAATCATGCTCTTGTCCCAGGTTCGATAAAAGTTTACAAATTGGCGATGCGGACAGATGGAAGCATCGATGAAAGCAAGACGGAAGAGCTGACCAATCATGGATTTGGATCGCAATTTCCATTGGAGTTAGGAACGATTGATTCCGCCTATCGGATCGTCTATCAAACGAAAATCGAACCGGGGGATACAGGAACTTCTTATAAAAATAAAGTGACCTTGTCCGGCGATGGCATGGAAGGCGTCTCTTCAGAAGCAAGCGTTGGCGTGACGCGCGGCCAACCGTTGGATAAAAGAGCATCCGGCTACGATTCAAGAACGCAAACGGTCACTTGGGAAATTAAATACAATTACGATGAAAAAGAAATCGCGGCCAACCAAGCGAAGTTAACCGATATTTTTGGAGAAGGCCATGAGCTAGTTTACGAAACAGAAGCCAAAGACGGGATTGAAGTTTTTGAAGTCGACATTGACCCAGATACAGGAAAGGAAAAGGAAGGAGAACAAAGAAAAATTGACGATTTTTCGGTTACTTCTAATCCAGACGGATTTGTCCTTGATTTTGGAAAAGCGCTTCATAAAGCCTATAAAATTACGTACAAAACAAAAGCTTCGGAACGTGTTGAACAAGGACTTACACTGACCAATACGGTGCGAGACGAATTTGATCATGAAAAGACGGCTTCTCGTCCAATTTCCCAACAAATTTTCCACAAATCTCATAATGGCGGCCAAACCAATTATGATGGGAAAGAAACAGGTTGGACGATCACGATCAATGGCGACGAATATCACATGGAAAATGTGCAGGTAGTGGATACATTGCCGGCCGGATTTACCCCGAAAGATCTTGTGGTGACACATGGCGGGCAATCGTTGCAAGCGGAAGAAGATTACGAGTGGAAGTTTGAAGATGGGAAGTTAACGATTGACTTTTTGCAGCCGATCGATCAAAGAGTCGTGATCACGTACAAAACGGAAATTGATTTCGATCACGTGCAGCCAGAAGCAAATGGAAGCTTCACAAACAGCGCCCAATTGACTTGGGACACAGACGGTAACAATGGATCGGGAGAAAAAGAAGCAGAAGCTGTTTTCAATCCGGATAACTATACAAAAAACAACGGATTTAAATCCGGTTCATACAACCTTGAAACGAAAGCGATCGATTGGACGATAGGGGTTAACTACAACAAAGCCACATTAAAAGATGTCGTAGTGGAAGATATCATTCAAGGGGATCAAAATTTCGATTTAGCGTCTGTGCACGTTTTCCATATGGAATTAACGGGCGGAGCCAATGGTTACAAAAAGGGAGCCGAGCTTGATTCAGATGAATACGAAGTTGTTGAGATTGATGGCCCAAATGGCGAACCAGGATTCCAGGTGAAACTGGGAGACATCGATTCGCCGTATCTTATCACCTTTCAAACGAATCTCAACAACCAATTGGTTTTCGCTGAATACCAGAACAAAGCCATTGTTAAAAGCGAGGGAAAGGACGATCTCGAATTAACCGCGTCGGTCAAACCGACTCGCGGCGGAGAATACACAAAAAAAGATGTTAATCAAGATCAAAATAATCCGCGAATCGCCCATTGGAAAGTCGATATCAATTTTGCGCAATCGACCGTATCCAATGTATCTTTAGTCGATACGCCGAGTAAAAACCAAGCGTTTCTCAAAGATACCTTTACCCTTTACGAAACCATTGTGACAGAAAACAACATTGTAAAAGGCGAGGCGTTAACCGAAGGTGTCGATTATTCACTTAATTTCCAAATCAATGAGGATGATACGGAAACATTCACCTTGAAATTCTTGAATAAGATTGAACGCCCGTATATTCTCGAATACGATACGTATATTTTGTATAAGGGCGATGGAAATATTAGCAATGACGCGCATTTTAATGGGAATGAAACGAAAAGTGTGCCGACAGATCATTCACGACGCGTCGCTATTAATCTCTCTGGCATGGGCGGAGGCATTGATGGAGAAATTGGCGGCCTTGAGATTTCCAAAATTGATGCCGATAGCAAAGAGCCGCTAGAAGGAGCGGAATTCACCTTATTTGACCAAAGCGGCCAAATCGCCTTAAAAACTGCTACGACTGGCGAAGACGGCAAGGTTCAATTTAGCAACTTGCTTTATGGCGATTATATTCTGAAGGAAACAAAAGCGCCGGAAGGATATTTTGTCGGTATTGCCGATCAGCGAACGGTGAATGTAAATAGTGAATTAACACCAGTAGTCGTCGAAAACAAAAAAATGATGCGAGCGGTAGAGCTGACAAAAGTGGATAAAGATTCAGAAAAAAGATTGGGCGGCGCCGTGTTTGAACTGCAGAAAAAAAATGGTGAAGCTTATGAAGCTATCGCTCGTTTTACAACCGATGGGCAAGGGATTATCTATCAAGATCAGCTTGAACCTGGGGAATATCAATTTATTGAAATTAGCGCTCCCTATGGATATCGAAAACAAAGCGAACCGATTCCATTTACTATCGTGGATCAACAAACCGAAGCAGTTAAAGTCACCGCCTACAATGTGAGAGTACCTGATCAGGGCGGAATCATCAATGGCCAGGTAGAATTAACCAAAGTCGATCTAGATAATAAGAGAGCTCCTTTGCCAGGTGCGGTGTTTGACTTGCAGGACAGCAAGGGCAACACGATACAAAAAGGATTGACTACCAACCATGCTGGAAAACTGCTAGTGACTGGATTGGCGCCGGGATCATACCAATTTATAGAAACGGAAGCCCCTTTTGGTTATCAATTGAATCCGACACCGATTCCTTTCACCATTCATCAGGGCGATTCTACTATTGTGGAAGTCAGTGCAGAAAATGAACTGATGACGGGATCTGTGCAGCTCATCAAAGTAGACCGCGATAACCGCCAGCTGAGATTAGCCGGTGCGGTGTTTGAGCTTCAGGATGATAAAGGCAACACCTTGCGAACAGGGCTGGTGACCGATCATGAAGGAACATTAACAGTGACGGGCTTAAAGCCAGGTAATTATCAATTTGTGGAAACGAAAGCTCCTTTTGGGTATGATATAGATCAAACACCGATTTCTTTCACTATTGAAAAAGGGCAAGTGGAAACAATTGTGAAACAAATGGAAAACAGAGTGAGCACAGGATCCGTGGAGCTCATGAAAGTAGACAAGGAAAACAACGAAAAAAGACTGAAGGGAGCAGAGTATCGTTTAGAAAGTGCATCGGGTGACGTATTATTGAAAGGGTTAACCACCAACGACGAAGGAAAATTGGTTGTCCATGATTTAAAACCGGGACGATATCAATTCATTGAAACGAAAGCTCCTAAACATTATCAATTGGACAGTACCCCCATTATGTTTACCATTGAAAAAGGTCAAACGATCACATTGTCCATCGTGGCGCAAAATGAATTGATTTCAGGGGCCGTCCAGTTGACCAAAGTGGATCAACAGAATCACGGGTACACTTTAGCTGGCGCCGTGTTTGATCTTCGTGATGACAAAGGGAACATCTTGCAAAAAGGATTGACCACGAACAGGGAAGGAAAACTGTTGGTGAACGATTTAAAGCCAGGTGTGTATCAATTCGTTGAAACCAAGGCTCCTAAAGGTTACCAGCTACGCACAACACCAGTATCATTTACGATTCCGCTCAGCCCGGATAAAGTGGTACAGGTTATTGTGACAAATGAAAAACAAGAGCTCACAGGAGAAAAAATAGATCGACCAGGGAATCTTGGCCCGCCCGTGGACCCTCAAGATCATCAAGCTTCCTACGGTTCGAACCACGCTGAAGGAATAAAAGCGGGAGAGACCTTGCCAAACACAGCCACTTCCATGTTTAATGGTCTGTTCATAGGAGCGATCCTGCTTCTTGCAGGGCTCTTGCTGCTCATGAAGAAAAAAGGAAAACAGAGATAAGTTTATAAAGAGAGGCTGCCAAAGATCAACTCGTGTGGCAGCCTCTTTATAAAAAATACCACTATCATATCGGTTTATGGCAAGGAAATTAAGCGATGACTTCGTTTAGACAACGGACCATCCGCGTTGGAAAGGAAGAGGATGACATGCGCGTTATTTTGGTCGATGATGAACCATTAATTCTTGATCGCTTTGCCAAACTAATCACAGGGAATGAAGGAATTCAACTTGTAGGGAAGTTTAGTGATCCTCGCCAAGCCTTTGAAGCGATTGTACAGAAGCAGCCAGATGTTGTTTTCCTTGATGTAGAAATGCCAGAGCTCAATGGCATAGAAATGGCAGAAAAAATTCAAACGGTTTTGCCTCGCACGAAAGTCGTTTTTGTAACCGCCTATCGGGAGTATGCGGTAGAGGCTTTTGAATTAAATGCAGTCGATTATTTAGTAAAACCGGTGCAACGGGAGAGATTGAACGAGACGATACGCCGTCTAAAAAAGGAGCTGGTAGTAAAACAGCCCTTCCATTCCCCAAATCAGGATGTCATGGTGTGCTGTTTTCAATCATTACGATTTAAACAGACGCATAAACCTTCCTACTTTTTGGATGTGCATTGGCGGACAACCAAAGCCAAAGAGTTATTTTCGTTTCTCATCCATCATCGTCACAATCCTGTCCATAAAGCAGCGATTATAGATCAGTTGTGGCCGGATATCGATTATGAGAAAAGCGTCACTCAGCTATACTCAACCGTCTATCAGATTCGTCAAGCATTAAAAAAAGCGGGGATTCATATCACCATTGTTAGTTTTAACCATAGTTATAAATTGGATTTAAATGGAATTCGATTGGATGTGGACGAATGGGAGCGACGAATCAATGAACAGCCTATCATGACAGAAGCGACTCTTGACCAACATCGGGAAATTTTAGATCTGTACGGTGGGGATTATTTGGCCGAATCTGGCTATTTATGGGCAGAAAGCGAACGGGAGCGACTTCGCGCCCTCTGGCTGCACCACATTCGAAAGGTGACAGACTTTTTATTGGCGAAAAAAGATTATATTGGCGCTATAGCCCTTTGTCATCGGATTCAGGACTATTATCCGTTCATGGAAGACAGCTATTTTGAGCTCATGCAGTTGTATAATAAATTAGGAGACCGTAAAGCGGTCATTCAGCAATATATGAATTTAAAGCAGATGCTCAAAGAAGAATATGAAATGGATCCGCCGGCGACAATCAAAACATGGTACCACATCTGGAAAGAGGACAATGATCCGCTTTAATAGAAGAGAGAGTCGTTATTAGGTGACGAGGGGCTTCATCCATAGCCTTGTTACCGTAAAATTTTGGTGCAGTCCCCAGAAAGTGAACCATGGATCTAGGGACTGCTTAAAAAATAAGAGCTTCGAATCACATGCTTTATGTTTTGGGTATTTTAAAGAAAATAGTGGTTCCTTCTCCCGGAGTGCTCTTTATGTGAAGCTCTTCTCCAAATAATTGTTTGAGACGCCAATTGGTATTGTAAATGCCGATGCCTTTTGTTTGACAAGTAGTGTGAAGAATTTTTCGTATTTCTTCTTCAGTCATGCCGACACCATTATCAGCAATAGTGACTTCAACATGCTTCCCTTGGTCGATGATGCGGATTTGAACAGTGCCACCGTGAATACGCTGAAGAATCCCATGTCTAATGGCGTTTTCCACCAACGGTTGAATGATGAGTGGTGGAATCAGTACATGCAAATGTTGATCAATGTCCCAATCAATTGTGAGTCGATCGCCGAACCGTTCTTTTTGAATATAAAGATACGATCGCAATAACTCTAGTTCATGCTCAAGAGGGACAAGTTTTTGGAAATTTTCCGAGTCAAAACTTTTTCTTAAATAATTTCCGAATTCAACCAATAAATGTATCATTCGGTCATGATCGATAGTGCTCAATGATGCGATGGTGTCAATTGTATTAAATAGAAAATGAGGATGGATTTGAGCCTGAAGCAATGCGGCTTCCATCCGCAACCGCTCATGAATCGATTGCTTCAAGTGAATCAAAGTGTTTACTCGCGCTTTCAATTCCAATCCTTCGATTGGTTTGGTCACATAATCGTTCGCTCCTGCTAAAAATCCGGCGACAATGTCCTCGGGATGGCTTCTCGCCGTCAAAAGCAAAATGGGCAATTCAAAGTTAGAGGCACGCTGTCGGATCATTCGCGTCAATTCATAGCCAGACATGTAGGGCATCATGACATCGGCGATCACTACATCCCATTCTTCTGATTCGACCAGCGCCAATGCTTCCTGACTGCTGGTAACGGAAACGACATGATAGGGCGCTTCGGAAAATATGATTTCTAGAATTCTTAAATTAATTGGATCGTCATCGACTGCCAAGATTCGAACGCTCCCTTGGTTTGGAAGCGATTTGTCGAGCGCTTGCTGTTGCTTCGCTGTATCGGTTTTGCTAAGCACCGGAATTTTTGTGGAATCCTGAACCTTCTCTTCCTTAGGATGCTCCGTGTTAGCGAGCTCGAGCGAAAACGTAAAGACCGAACCTTGCCCTGGAGTCGAATGGACAGTTAAAGTGCCGCCGTGAAGCTCGACGAGTTGTTTACAAATATGTAGACCAAGCCCTACCCCGTTTTCCATCGCGGCCGATTCTGCGTTTCCTTGCGTGTAGCGTTCAAAAATAGTGTCCAAGAGGGTTTCATGAATTCCGATTCCCGTATCGACAACAGAGACATTGACCCAATCCCCTTGAATAGAGGCATGGACGGATACTTCATCAGCTTGTGCATACTTGACGGCATTATGCAGAAGATTGAACAAAATTTGAATCACTCGGTTTTCATCGGCAAAAACCGGCGGCAAATTCGCTGGAACCCGGTTGACAAGACGGATTGATTGTTCGTCTGTCAGAAAGCGTATCATATCTAGTACAGTTTCCGTCACATCATATAGAGAGAGGAGGCGGCGCTTCATTTTGATGCGATTTTCTTTCAACCGTTCCAAATCCAGCAACGCGTCCAATAATGTGGACATATGGCGGCCAATGCTAACCATCAGCTCAAGATGCTTCGCGCTATTCGCTCTCAGGTGGGCCTTTTCGTTTTCCAATACAGCTTGGGAAATGTTGATCATGCCGTGGAGCGGGTTGCGCATCTCGTGAGCGACAGACGTCAAAAATTCATCTTTCTGTTTATCTGCTTTTTGAAGCTTCTTAGTCAACTCTTGTGACTCTGAGAATGTACGAAAATACTGTTTGAACCAATAGGTAGAAAAGCAGATCATAGCAATCATCAGATCGAAAGGATAGGATTTCATCTCAATGCTGAAGATAAAGATGACCACGAACCAAATGAGACTTCCCACTGCAGCGATGATCGCCAAAAACAGAAAGATGTTGTCATCATTGATTCGGGTTGTGGCTCGATACAGAGCCAAAGGAGCTAACAGACAAGGAATGAGCATCATGAATATATAGTACCACTGCCATGTTAAATGAATCGATATAGGGAAGCTGAAGATCATGAGCACAGTGATGGTGCACAAAAGATAATACAAAGGCGGTACTTTTGTTTGCAACTTATCAGGCAAGAAATGCTGAATGCATTTCAATAATGTGTACCCACCAGCCACCATTGTTAGCAACGTGATCTTGATGCTCCATTCAAATGAGAGCGGAACCCATTGAAATAGCAATCCATTTCCTATCAATGTACCATTGACGATGCAAAGAATCATCAATGAAAAATAAAGAAACGTTTTATTGCGGTTTCCAATAAGGAAGACGATTAAGCTATACAAAGCATGGAAGAGGTATATGACACAAGTGATAATCGCTACCGTGGTGTTAAACTGGATTTCCTGTGAAAGAGGTTCAAGCAACCCTAAGTGTACGGATTGCAAAATCCCAGCGCGAAACGAATGATCGTAATTGGCCACTTGGATAATCAGTTCAATTTTAGTGGCATGGTTCACAGGGAAATACACTGTTTGCGGAGTGGTCCGCGGCTGATAGCTCTCTTTCTCTGAGGCGGGGATTCCCGCCTGAGATAAAAGCTTGCCATTGACATACACTTCTGCTGAGCTGCTGATACTAGGAATGTGTATGCCATAGATGGCTTCTTGATGTGGATCAAGGAGAATCCGTAAACGATAAGAGCCATAACCGAAGACTTGACCATTTTCGGTAGATGTGCGCCAGTTGCCGGGAACACGTATCCATTGCACCTCTTTGCTAGAGACAACAGATTTCCCTTGTTTTGTGATCAACCATTGGTTAGGGAAAAATTCCCATTCTCCATCAAGAGGTAAGCTATGCTCCTTGAGTGGTTCCCAGCCGCGCAAATCTAACACCCCACGTTCCGCAGTCGGATGATCGGGAATGGTGAATGCGCTCATCCAAAGAAAACGAATCATGATTATGATAAGAAGAAAAACGGACAATATGAAAGCGATTTTTCGTTTGGACAATCTATATCCTATCTCCTTACGACATGTCGTTTTAGTTACATGTTCTATTTTTAATTCAATTATAATATGTTCAACATTAAAAAACACCTGTATCGGAAGTTTTCTAAGTGGAAATCCCAACTATATGGGGAGGGGGAGTTTTAACGCATTTATTCTTGTTCAAGGAGAGAGTTCAAATGAGAAAACGATTGGCTGCTATTTTTATTGTGATTGGGTTGTCCATCATCTTCGTTTCTATGCAACAGATTTTAGAAACGAAAGAAGCGACTCAGCAGGCGTTACAAACAGCAGAACAGATTGTGGATGAAAAGAAGGGAGAAGGAGGGAAAGATTTCCGAGTTTCTAGAGAACAATTTTCACCGAAGGGTCATGATGTGATAGGGATCTTATACATTCCAAAAATTGATGGGACATTGCCCATTGTCGAAGGAACAGAGGAAGAAATGTTGCGTAAAGGGGTGGGACATCACGTCTCTACTGCCTTTCCTGGCGATCATGAACAAATTCTTTTATCTGGACACAGGGACACGGTGTTTCGAAAGTTTGGCGATTTGGAAGTGGGCGATCGGTTTGTCGTAAAAATGCCTTATGGCACATTTGAATACGAAATGAAGAAAGCGGAAATTGTTGAAGCACATGACACTTCCGTCATAGGCCCTAAAGGGGAAGAGGTTTTGACATTATCAACATGTTATCCGTTTCACTACGTTGGACCGGCCCCAGAGCGATACGTTATTTATGCGTACCCTGTGGACTGAAAGAACGAATAAATATAAAGAACCAATCAATGAAAAATGATTAACAAAATATATCTGAGTTTGGAGACAATCATGCTATGGGTATAAAGGTGAGATTAACTTGGTTTTGGAACTAAGGGGGTTCTGATTATTTGTATGAAAATTGGATCATTTCTTAAATGATCAGAAACATCCACTTTAAAAAGGGGAATAATGGTAAATAATTCAGCCGATCTTTTGACCCCATGAGTTTTCGTTGGCTGCTATATGGCTCATCTTTCTAACATGTTGGTATTCATTCATCTTCTATAGTTGGTTTCAACAACCTTAAAAATATCCTTTCTTTTAAGTATCGCTAGAAATATGAAAATGACTTAAAGAAATGGCTGGTGTATTTTCTGTTTTTTTATAAAAGGCTCTGTTAAAAAATATTGTTGATATTTGAAACCTTTCCAAATTTATAGTATAATCTCATTAAGAACAAACATTCGGGGATTGGATGGAAAAAAGCTTTTTAAAAAGGAATAAGTCTATCAATGAGGGAAGTGCCATGCTACTCCAACCTCTTCCGTTGGTGGTCGATTAATGAACGAAACTCGGGAACCTCGTTCTGCCGTTTTTATTCAACCAACGGAATAATGGAACATTCATTCTAAATTAGAGGAGAATTTTATGGAGAAAAAACGAAAATTAGTATTATTTATTTCAACGAGTTTAGATGGATATATAGCTACAAAAGATGAATCTCTTGATTGGCTATTCCAAGTCGAAGGTGAAGGAGATAACGGTTATTCTGAATTTTATGAAACGGTAGATACGATTTTATTTGGTAAAAGGACCTACGATTGGGTACTGAAACAAGGTATAGAAAAACTCCCATATGAAAACAAAGCATGTTATGTATTTACAAGATCTCCTCTTGAGGATCAAGAAGATGTAAAATTTGTTAATGAAGATGCGGTTCATTTCACCAATAAACTTAAAAATCAAGAAGGAAGAAACATTTGGCTTGTGGGTGGAGGAGAATTGTTACATTCTTTTATAAAAAATCAATTGGTTGATGAATTCATCATTAAAGTTGCCCCTATTTTACTTGGAACAGGAATTCCTCTATTTAGAGAGGGAGATTATCAATTAAACCTCTCGTTGAAAGGTGTCAGGAACTTCAATCAATTCGTTGAACTGCACTATGAAGTTAAAAAGTAAAGGCACACACAAACGAAGGGAAGCCTAAAAAATGGGTTTTCCCTTCATGAATCGCAATGATCAACACGAAAATGTAACAGAGCCTCATAAAAAAGAAAGCACCAAGATAAACTTCTCGGTACTTTTCGCTAGTTTTCTTTTACTGCGCTTGCTGTAAGTCGCTGATATCTTGCCTCATGTTCAATGGAACGTTTGGAAAGAACGTCTAAAATACGCTCGTGGCGCTCTTGATTTAGCTCGATGTTTTTAACAATTCGATTGGTCTCTAAGATAGCTTGTTGAATGCTTATAAGATCTCCTTTTGTCGCAACCGCAGCAAGATCTTCTTTGGTTGCCAGTTTTGTCTTCATCTGGTCAATTTCTGATTGAAGTTCAACTAGTTTCTCGAGAATTTGATTTAATAGCGCTTCCACCATGATCATCCTTTTTTGAAATATTGCGCTGTGTTCTTGCGCTTTATGTACATACACCCTATTCACATTGTTGGTTATTCGTCAATCTTGGGTTTCGACGAATTCGACCGATCGGCGCGGCAGATCAGGTAGCTCTGATTTTGGAAAATCTATATCAGATAGCCGATTTTCGTTCTCATATTGGATACAAAGAATTTTGCAACTTCTTGAGGGCGCTTCCTATCATATCATGAATCTTTCATGGCTATAAATTATTATAAGTGAACAAGTAGATAGATGCAATGTGACATGTTAATTTTGACATAGATAGAGCGTTTGGACTTTTTCTACGGTCGGGCAGACCCATAGCGCCGCTTTATGGAAACGTGGGCGGAGCTGAGGATGGCGTTATTTCCATTTTCGTTGACGAAAAGGCAAGCCCGAATCTAACAAGCTTCGGCAAACTCAAAAATCCTCATTTGTTTTCCTAAAAATGACGTATGAACGAAAGAAAAACTGTCGTCGACCTCCAGTAGCGTCAAAAACCCGGGGGATCGACGACAATTTTCTAACCGCCAGAATTCCTACAGCGATCAGAAAAAGAAGCTATTTCTCGAACTTTGAGATACGTTTATAATGACATTGTATCCATTTTCCAAATGCTGCTTTTATCATTATTTTTGGGGTTTTTATCTTAACTATGAGGGATTGAAACAATTTGAAGCAGACTTCTTCGTCACTCCCTCATTTGCGTTTTTATCTTAACTATGAGGGATTGAAACGAGAAGAAGCGTAACAATAAGCAGAAACGGCAGGGGTTTTTATCTTAACTATGAGGGATTGAAACAATTTCTGCCGTTCACTCTTTTCATGTACGTCACGTGTTTTTATCTTAACTATGAGGGATTGAAACCGATGACACCATCCTCACATATTGATCTCTTCATGTCGTTTTTATCTTAACTATGAGGGATTGAAACCGCATCATATAGCTTAAAAGTTCACGAAGGGGAACGAAGTTTTTATCTTAACTATGAGGGATTGAAACTCGAGAATCGATTCTAATTCGCCATCGGCCATCGATTGTTTTTATCTTAACTATGAGGGATTGAAACAGGAGTTGGAGCAACGTGAAGGCGAATCAATCGCCAGTTTTTATCTTAACTATGAGGGATTGAAACCTCCTATTCTTCGAGAAGTTGGTGCATGGGCACAAAGTTTTTATCTTAACTATGAGGGATTGAAACTTGTACTACATGTCCAAAGACAGGTCTAGTGCCTGGTTTTTATCTTAACTATGAGGGATTGAAACAGTTTAAAAATGGGATAAAATAAATTTCGTTTAGCTGTTTTTATCTTAACTATGAGGGATTGAAACTATGATGGACATTGTTCGTCGTTTGGTAACAGTTTAGTTTTTATCTTAACTATGAGGGATTGAAACAAATCTAGATCATACAGGAAAACCGCCTTTGCCGCGTTTTTATCTTAACTACAAGGAATAAAAACATTTTGCACGGACAGTGTTTTTACTGCCATCGACGGCGCGTCAATTATAGGGCTGTGGTGATTGAAATGGCTTTAAGAAAACACATCAGGAAACTTAAGATCAAATTTTATGTTGTGCGGTAGATATATGGGGTCTTCCCTCATTACATTTACGTGATGGGGGATAGACCCCATTATTTGTTTATTATCATATAAGCCTCAAGTCTTATTCGAATATACATTTGAGGTCCATTTTGGAACATTCCCTTTTACTGTATTCTTACAATAAGAAAAGGAAGAGTCGCTTGATCTGATTCCATCCAAGTTGTAGATCGAGGCAAAATGTCGAATATGCCATTAAATGGAAGATGACTGAAGCATTAGATCATGCGTGAGGTTCAGCTGTTTTAAGGGCGCCTGAAAAAGTTGATGGTTCGAAGTAGGGTGAAGAAACTGATGTAAAATTTAATGGGAAAGGAAGGAAAAACATTGGAAAAGAAAATTCCTGTTTTATTAGGTCTTATTGGATTGATTAGCTTATCCCTTATCTTTTGGAATCCAGTTGATTTTAGTTGGTGGCCTTTCGGAAAGCCAAAAAACCAGTCGGTTACATCAGAGGGAATTGATATGATTGAAATGGATATTTCAGGTGTCAGCACAACGATTATTCCGAAACACCGTGAAGACATAAAAGCTGATTTAGATGGAAAGGGAAAACTGACAGTTAAGCGTCAGGGAGATAAAGTGAGTATAAGTGTGGAGCGGAAACGGTTTGGGTGGCCATTTCATAACAAGGCAAAACTGAATCTTTATATCCCTGAAGATTATGATCGAAACATGGTGATAAATCTGGGGTCAGGGAATTTGAGCTTCTCTGGTCATTCAAAAAATAAACCGATGAAACTAGATAAATTACTGTTCGATGTGAGCTCAGGAAACGTCAAACTAAAAAATATATCGGTTCAACGTTTTGAACACGACAGTTCATCGGGGAATGCCGATATCGACTCATTAACGGCAGAATCAGGAACATTTGATATTCGTTCGGGAAATCTTAAGGTGCGGCATTATAGTGGAGCGATTGAGGCCGATTTATCATCTGGAAATGTAAGTATGCAAATGGACGAATTAACAGGGGCTGTGGATATTGAAGTCAGTTCCGGAGGGGTGGATCTTCATCTTCCGAAAAGTGCTGATTTTACTTTAAACGGAAAAACAAGCAGCGGTAATATCACATGTGATTTTCCGTTAACCAAGAAAAAAATAGAGCATAAAAGCATCAAAGGCGTCCATGGATCCGGTGAACATCCTATTGATCTAAATGTATCGAGCGGTCATATAAACATTTATTAAAACAACGGAGAACAATATGAATTTAAGAAAGCAGCCTGATTCCTATCTTTGTGTTTCAGGCTGCTTTTTCAATGATTAACCTGTTTAGAAGCAGCATCGACAAGAACAGACATTGATCAGAATCTTCAACTGAATGGATCTAGATGTTGCGCTTTCTCTCACTTTATAAAAAAATAAGTGACAAAATGTGATTCATAAATCCATTGAATCGCATTTCTAAAAGACTATTTTTGTATTTTTTTGAAAAAAAAGAAGGGATTTTTGAATAAAATGAAGAAAAATTTTTCACATCACTTACTATTGATGGATTATATACAAGTGATAAATGATTTCGCCATCCCATTCATTTGCACATGATCTTGAGCGAACGAGAAGATAGATACCCATTCAATTAAGGAGAATTCGGTTTTTTTGGCCGAGAACCGAACAACCAGCTGTTTTCAGAGAAATGAATGCGTCTGCAAGCGGCGTTGTTGGATCGTCCGCTCGCCATCCCTGCTTATTAGAGAGGGGAGTATGGCTACATTAATGGAAGGGATAGCCGAGAAATCTGTCCATCTTCATTGGCATTCTATTTATAAAAAAGTGAATCGAGAATGCCTTATTTTAAGCTTTTCTGGGTTTTAAAGGGAGGGATGAGACAACATGGGGAATGGATATTTTGTCAGCGAGTTAAAAAGGGCGTTTTTTTCACGAAACACGTTCATTAGTCAACTATTAATTTTCGCTTGCATATTTATAGGCTCTTTTGAGTTTATTTTTCATCCGTACCCAGGTGTAAACGCCATTTATTTATTTATGTACTCACATAGTGAGGGAACGTCAGCCATATTAAGTTTGTTGTTTCCCGTGTTAGTTTCTTTACCGTTTGCTGCTTCTTATGTAACGGATGTTCGCACTGGCTTCATCCACTATATATCTTATCGAATGAGCCGAAAAAAATATTTGCTGATTCGCCTGCTGGTAAACGGACTAGTAAGCGGTTATGTGATTGCATCAAGCCTGCTTGTATCGTTTATCCTCTTTTTACTGATAAAAAAATTTGATGTGTCGGTTGTAGATACTCTAAATATCATAGTCTTGCGCGGGGTATACGAGTATTCGCCGGTTTTATTTGTTTTGATCATGATTTTGAATAGCTTTGTTTGCGGGGTCGTTTTTTCTACTTTAGCGCTTGGCGTATCTACGTTTATTCATAATCATTATTTAACCATTGTTTTTCCTTTTGCTTTTTATATCCTTTCTGGAACTTTGTTATTTCAAATCAACAAATTCCTCAATTCTGCTATGTTATTTGATTTAGAGTATGATCCTGATTTAAAGATTTCATACGTCGCACTTTACGATTTGATATTGCTAATCATAGGAGTTGCATTATTTTTTATAGGAGCTGCCAAACATGCGGAGTAATTTGAGCATTAGATTGCTTAATATTCTTTATAGTGGCAAGTTTGTTTATACGATTCTATTGTTCCTCATTATCATTAGTCTATTTCGTTTTCATTCTTTTTTCATGTATAAAGAGGAAAAAAATGTTTTCGATTTATTATTGTTTTCATTTCATGATTTTTTCCATGTATTCTTTCTCTTATCATTAATTTATTTAGTGAGTATCTTTCCTTTCACCACTTTTCGTTCGTTTGATCAGTACGCAATGATTAAATTCGCCAGCCGCGCCAAATGGTTTTACACTTCTGTTATCAGTATGGGCATGGCAACCTTATTATTTGTTTTAGCGTCGGCTTTCATTTGCATCCTTGAATCATTGTTGACATTGAAATTTGAAAACAGGTGGAGTGAATATGGGGCGGCCGTATATGACTTCCTATTAAAATATAACGATATAAAGCCGGCGACGTTGGTGTTATTTAGTCTACTTCTTGTTTATTTATTTTTTCTAACATTGGGAATCACTTTTTTTGTGGCTAACTTAATCGTCCGAAATAATGTCATTAGCTTTATCATCACGCTCGGCTTTAATGTGATTAGCATCGTTATATATTTAAGTAAAATCACTTTCTTTTATCCGTTTACATTCACTTATCATGTTTTAGTAGGAAAAATGGGGAGCTCATTTTATAGTCACTTTGTCCAGTCCATAATCTATTGGGGAACGGTTTTGACCCTATTATTGTTTATAGGAATATCGCGGGTGAAAAAGATGGACTTTAGTTGGAGGCAATCATGAAATACTTACGTCTTTTAAGGTATTTTCTTCGTACTTTGTTGTATAAAAGAAATATGATAATCATCCTTTTAACTTTTGTGGTTTTTCATTTTGTGTCATTCAATTTTTATAATTGGCAAAATGCTGGACCTGCTTCTCTTTTAATAACATTTTACTATGGACCTGCTTATTTTAATTTCGATTTGTTAAGATGGTTGCTACATCAAACGCCGATATATGTTTTATGTGGGAATTTTTTAAACAAACAACTTAATGAAAACAACCTTTGGATACTTCCAAGAGCAGGTCATTTTTCTTTATGGTTAAATGGGATGATTTCAGCTAATTTTATATTTATCGTGATTTATTATTCGATAGGGTATTCCATCTCCATACTATTATCATACCTGATAAATGGCGGAAAAAGCATGAGTGCTAGTTTAGATGATATTCCTTTGTTGAACACTTATACTCCTCTAAAACTCATGTTATTTCAATTTGTTTTACTGATCTTGTTGACTTTTTTCATTATGTTAATGAGTCATGTGGTTTCGATATTGGCTGGCAATTCAATAGCAGGCTTTAGCATCTCTGTTATGTTTATTTTCATATCAGTAGGTTTACTACAAAGTTCACCATATGTGAATAAATGGCTGCCGTTTTCACAGGGCGTTCTTGCAGCGAGAAACGCAGAGGTTTCTCCGTTTGCGTGGTCATTGAGTTACTATTTCTTTGTAATTTTTATGATTATAATACTCGTTCATTATATATGCTGTAAACGCATGGACAGTCTATTACATAAGAATGCGCTATAAGGTGGGATATGATGAATAGCCATAATGACAGTGCAGTGAAAATTGTAAATCTTAGTAAGGAGATAAAGGGCCATAAGATTTTAAAGGATATTCATTTAGAAGTTAGCAGGGGGAAAATTTGCGGAATCGTGGGTAGGAATGGATCAGGAAAAACCATGTTATTTAAAGTTATAGCCGGACTGATCAGACCCACCTCAGGCATGGTTGAAATATTTGGCGACCCAATTACTTCAGGGAAGTTCCCTAAAAACATAGGGTTGTTGTTAGATAAAAACGGCCTGCTTCCTCATTATTCAGGCCTTGAAAATTTGAAACTATTGGCTTCCATTAATCAGATAATTTCGTTGGAGGAAATCAAAAGGACTTTGGAAATCGTAGGGTTAGACCCTGAAGATAAAAGACCTACAAAATATTATTCTTTAGGGATGAAACAGCGACTCGGTATAGCTCAAGCGATTATGGAAAAACCAAGCCTTCTTATTTTAGATGAGCCAATGAATGGGCTGGATGAGGACGGTATAGCAGACATCAGAAATTTAATAAAAAATTTAAAAACGCAAAATGTAACGATTCTCTTATCAAGCCATAACTCAGAAGACATTAACCTTCTTTGTGATGAGGTTTATAAAATGGACAAGGGATGTTTGAGTGCTTTGAACAACCGCAAGTCCGAATTCGCGCCACATACGTAAAAAGGCAGCGCCGCCTTTGATGGATGCGTCCATCAAGGGCGGTGCTTTTCATATTTCATATGCCAAAACAAAAACGAAAATACAGCAACCGCAAAGATTTCTTTCTGCAACGGGGGAAGTGAGCCATGAGAGAGTTGAAAAAGGCTTGTGACGGTAAATCCATGATCAATGGTTCGAACGATTCGTTCCGTGTATCATCCTATCTTTCTATCATGGAAGTTTCCCCCTTTTATTTCAGGCGAAATACGCAATCTTCCTTTTATCTAATTTTTCCTGTTATGGAAATCTTGTTTTCTATCAGATAAGATAAACATAGTAGGTAGTTTTCTTGCGCTTTTTCAATCGGACAGGAGGAACGATTTATGCCGGATTTGACTATATCAATTTTAACCGCTGTGATCGGCTTTTTTCTCAGCTTCTTGGTAGATTTTTTTAAAAAATGGCGTTCGTCTGTGTATGTAGGTATATTCGCTGCTATATTCGGAATTGGATGGATCGTCTATGTGTTTTTGGAACAAGGGTTTCTAGAAGCGACGATTATTTTTTCTATACTGTTATTTAGCTTTTTTAGCTTTCCGGTGCCAGAAAGAAGCGGTGCCCAATCGCAAGAGATCATCGGTAAACTGAAAAAACAAGGATCAAGAGAAATTGTATTGTCTAAGAATAAAGAGCGTATCCTATTGGATTTCTTATTTGCGGGATTGTTTATGGGCATCGCTGTTCTTTATTTCCTTTTCGGTCCGAATTCCCCCATCACGCTCGTACTTTTGTACAGCTTCGTCTCTCTTGTGGCTGGGCTGACGAAAAGAATAAGACTGTTTCGCTCTCTTCGTTTTTTTTACGCAGAACAGGAAGAGGCGCTATATGCGATATCTTTTATCGAAACGAAAAAGTATCCATTAAAGGAGCTTTCAGAAGCAAGCGTTCAAACACGGCCGGATGTGTTGCAACTATTTCCGCTTTTTTCTTTGTTTTCTCCTCATACGGACTATACGACCAGCGTGGGGAAAACGTGGAAATTATCTTTTTCCGGCGAAAAAATCTATCTCACCCCTGATCCATCGGAATCGATGGATTTCGTCCTCAGAGAGGAAAGGAAGAAGCTAGAAGAGATCGAGGTAAAACCTTTTTATCATCAAAGTAATTGGAAGCGTCTTCTAGGAAAGGGGTATTTTGCGGCAACGGTGAAAGGAGTAGGAGCCTATGCGGCTCTCTTAACACTTTTCACTTTTATGGGTATCAGCCCGCTTGTGACGGCCATGGTTATTTTGCTATTTTGGATATTCAATCTGTGGATTTCTGATCGCGTATTAAAAATGGCTTTAGATATGAAGGAAATAAGCGATCCTCAGTTGCTTCCGATCATCGAGAAAGTCTTTTCACGTGCTGGACTTTCCCATGTCACTATTTATGTCACAGAATCGGTCGAATATAATGGGTTGGCGGCAGGCGCTAATATTGGCCGATCACTGGTGGCGCTGACTTCGGAAACGCTGAAGCTTCCCCTTGAAGCCATTGAAGGCATTTTGGCTCATGAGGCCATTCATGTCAAAAAGCGAGACGTCTTGACTGGACAGTTGTTGCGATTTGTTTTGATTGGATGGATTGTCATCGGTATTTTCTTTATACATGAAACCTATCCGAATTTGCTAAAAAACCATCAAATCCTCGTTTTTTTCGTCCTTTGGATTTTAATTTTTCTGCTTCCTGCTTTCCAGTCTCTGATTACGCAGTGGATGGAAGTACGGGCCGATCATTTAGGAGCAACGCTGTTGGATGGCGGGAATGTTCAAATGGCCAAAAGTTTGACCATCCTCTCTGAGCATCAAGATCAAGCATCGGAAAAAGCAATCGGATACCACGTCGTTCCTGAAGAAGAGCAAGAAGCGGAGGAAAAGGACGAAAGATTGTCTTCTTTGGAAAGGGATTCTTGGTTTTTTCGATTTTTGGAATTTCAGTTTATGTCTCATCCGCCCATGTATTGGCGTGTTCATTCGCTTCGAACAACAGAAACAGGATGGAACATAGGGAAAATAAAATTATGGTGGAACAGCCGCTTTCAGGAATCGCTGCCCAATTGGAAGAAAAATCTATAGACTTCCATTCTTCTTCCAAATCCTCCGATTGAAGGGTTTGAATCTTGATATGCATTCAATAGAAAAAATATTCCATTTTATGAGAGGGCAATCATGAAAACAGGAAATAGCTAGCTTACCATTTCTCTATAACATTTTCTGCTAGTCCTCATTGGCTAACGATCATATTAAATTTCATTGTATATCCGTATATGAGCTTCTCCCACCTAAACTCTGTTTAAAGGTGGGAGATTTCTCATTGGATATGTTAAATTCTGACCATCAGACCCCTTTGCTGATCATAAGGTATAAGATGAGAACAGGGAGCAATGTTGCGAGCGTTCCGAATATCATCCAGTGCCGTGACGCCTGGCGGTACGATTCTATGTTGAATTCGTTTTCGGCAGTTGGAGCGCTGAGATGTATCATTTTGCGTTGCAAAGGGAGCAGCACTCCGGCCCAAAGTATTCCTGTCAATGCAAATAATATCAAGGACAAGGTTAGCCAATTAAATCCTGAAACGAGATATCCCGCTTGAACAGCCATCCAAACTCCGGATATGATAATGAGCAACAGTCCCGGAATAGTGAAAACGAAATCAGCTAGCATGACATTTTTGGCAGTCCGATGAATGAAGTCACGGTGTCTCGTTTGATCTGCCCGCATTTTCCAGAAAGCCGTCACGATAATATTGCCTAAAAAAAGGACAACCCCGGCAATATGCATAAATAACAGAGATTTCATATGTTTTTCCTACCTTTCTGCCTTTGACTGAAGCCTTTCAGACATTAGTTCGGCAAAATCTTGATTAAAGAAATAGCCGTTTGAATCAATGACGCTGCGCATCCGCAAACCAAATGAGATAAGCGTAAATAATTCTGCTGTTTTGTCGGCATCAATGGACTGTGAGATAACGCCAGCCTCTTGCCCAGCAATGATCCATGATTTGGACATATGAATGGCTTGTTCATAATATTGCTGGAGTATTTTTTTTATATCAGGTTGATCGCTTTTGCCTAAAAGGTACATGAGCACTTGATTGCCGGGATCTTGCGGATTTTCCAGATCTGACAATCGGGATGTGATTTCATAGAGTGGTTCCTCAAATGAGGCCTTTTGCGAAGCCTGATGGAAGAAGCGCTCGTTTATTTTGTCGAGCCTTTCCTTCAACACCCAACTGAAAAGTTCGTCTTTGCTTTTTACATAATGGAAAATGGCTCCTTTAGATAACCCGGAACGCTCCATAATGTCATGGAGTGTTGTATTGGTGCATCCTTTTTCATAAATTAATTCTTTCACAGCATCCAATAGCAATCGCTTCGTTTGCTCTCGTTTTTGTTCACGCTTCAATTATGTGCCTCCTTTCGAGGGTATAGGAGTATTTATCATTAATTATAAATACCGACCGTCGGTTTGTAAATAAAAAATTTTATTGGCCAGATAAAATGATCGATTGTGAGATTCCGTGTTGGCATGATGATGATTCGATTGAAAAGAGATAGGCTCGAGCCTGTTTCCTTAAGTGCAGAATTTTGGAGAGGGATAACTGAAAGGGGGAATCTATTTCAGAAAAACGGGGATAGAACACGTATTAAAGAAATTCAACTTTTAGGAAGTTGGTGATTACGTGCGCATCATAGATCCAATATCTCAACTGTCGTCGATCTCCAGTAGCGTCAAAAACCCGGGGGATCGACGACAATTTTCTAACCGCCAGAATTCCTACAGCGATCAGAAAAAGAAGCTATTGCTCGAATTTTAAGATAAGTTTATAATAAAATTGTATCCATTTTCCAAATGTTGATTTAATCATGGATTGTGGGGGGTTTTTATCTTAACTATGAGGGATTGAAACCATTGTATTCTGAAAGACAACGGATTGATACAAGAAAGTTTTTATCTTAACTATGAGGGATTGAAACAATCCAATTTCGCTTTTCAAATTTCCTTCTACGAAGTTTTTATCTTAACTATGAGGGATTGAAACAAGATCAAGTAATTGGCACGATCAAAGAAAAATTCGTTTTTATCTTAACTATGAGGGATTGAAACCAAGACCGCACACATTGGTATCAAGGCGTTCATCTGTGTTTTTATCTTAACTATGAGGGATTGAAACTGGAATCACCAACTTTTGCCCAGGATAAATCAGGTTTGGTTTTTATCTTAACTATGAGGGATTGAAACGCCACTCCGATAAAATAAAGGTATCGAACGGTATCGTTTTTATCTTAACTATGAGGGATTGAAACTCGAGATGATGTCCGATTTCATGAGCAATCACTTGGAGTTTTTATCTTAACTATGAGGGATTGAAACAGGAGTAAATAAACTCCATCAACAATGGCGTTATTCGTTTTTATCTTAACTATAAGGGGTTAAAACAACTTTGCATTTTTCATGATCTCCACCGCGTTTCTGAAACCATCTCACCGCACGCGAAAACATAGACAGATAAGGGACTTCGCCAAGCCCACAGGCCCGTTGAAAACAGCGAAAACGTTGCAGGATGCGTACAAATTTTCTCAAGGAATTAATAGCAAAATAGGTTTTCAAAAAGAAACATTTCAACAACGATTTTTTTCGACACTGGCGATCTTCCTGTCACGTACGGTGTTTCTGGCAACGACAGAGAGTCAATATATCGAAATAAGGAGGCTAAAAGTGGATTGATTTCATAAGACCATGCATGTTCGCTGTTCCAATTGGAAATCATGATCGTGTCCACCCCTTGGAGAGTTATTTTTTGTCACTGTATATGATTTCCAAGGTGGTGGATTTTTTATGTGCATTTATGCCAACACGTTCATTAGTTAAGAAAGATAATGTTAAATGAATGATTAAAAAAATATTAAAAATAGATAAAAATATATTGAAAAAAATGTATATTATGATAAAACATTCATATTTAAGCACTTAACAATTTTTCAATATTTTAGGGGGAGATCATATGAAAAAATCATTAATTTCTGCTTCTTTAGCTTTAGGTCTATTAGCTTCATCGACATCTGCATTTGCTGCAACGTATGAATATTCAAGCAAAGGGAGAAACTTTGACAAATCTTGGACAGCATACAATAGTGGTACGAATTGGGTAATTGAATATGGTTTTAACACTGACTTTATAAATGAGGATTTTACCCATACAAAACATAGTACAACAAGTCATATCGCAAAAGTTAAGAAATGCTAACGGCACTTTCTCTGATCAGGACAGCGCTGGTAATTGGGCTGGTATAGAGGTTACACATAGTGGTTCAACCGTTTATTATTCAATAACTTATTAAATTAACAATGTCCATGGTACTAGTTGAATCCTATTGTTCAACTGGCTCAAGCATAGCAAGTGTATAAAATCCATAAACTATTTACTTATTTGTTGCTTTAAAATTTTCAATCATGTTTGCAAGGATCCGATCGAAATAAAAGAAATATAACACAAAAGAGGCGGCTTCAGATCATAATTAAATCGTGGAAAAAATAAAAAACTATGATATGAAGCCGCCGTAACTGTATATTTCAAAGATTGATTAACTATCTTGACATATTACTTAAATACACTGAGGAATTTCTTTCTGGAAACATTATTTTATATGAACACCCAGCACGAAAATGATGGAGTATAGTATATACATAGCCTTATATCTCAATCTATAAACAACAGAACACATTTTCATAGGTGATCTTGAGAGTTAATATTAGAGGTTCATGGTAAAGTAATTCTAAATATAGGTATTATTTTTGCTTCAAATGAAAATGTTCTATGGAAGAATTGTTTCTTATTTTCTTAAGTTTTTATCGATCATAAAGGAAATGAATTCAGGAAATTTTCTAAAATTACCAAATATACATATGAAAGTCTATGAAGAAAATATATTGAGTGACAATCATTAAAAGTGGCGGAGGGGTTTATTTGAAAGCCATTAAGTATATTATTAGTTTTTGTATCATATTTGTTGGCATGCTTATTATCGGAGAAAGCCATATCTTTTATTTAGATAATTTTTATACAAGATTTGACCATACTACTATGTATTTGCAGTCGGACACAACTGATGAAGAAATGGTTCAGGATATCCTTCGTTCAGCAGAGCGTCATAAAGTGGACGTCTTTACTTTCATCCGATCCCCCCGCAGTACCTTTCTGACGGAGTTTGATATTTATGGAACATCAGGTGTGGAAAGACATCTCAACGAACAGGTACAGCTATCAGAACGGGAATATATGAGCCTTTTTTTAGGAAGCCTCCGTTTTACCTTTCATCAGCTGGAAGACATACCGACAATGGAAAATGTACACGACTTTTACGTCATTGGACGTGACAAGCAGGTTTATGAATTTAAAATGGATTTGATTAATAAGTACGCAGGCAATCATCCTAAAGATGGCTATGTCAGCAAGGAATCAAGAAATACAATCATGTCGATTTGGCTGCTGATTACTAGTATTATTTTATTGCTTTCCTATTATGATGTAATTTTGCAAAAGAAAGAAAATCTGATTCGGATTTCGCTGGGAGAAAGAATCAGTAAGATTGTTTGGCGTAATATTGTATTAGATTCGTTCGTATTGATCTCGCTATTTGTCATCGTTGTCTATGTGCTATCCAAGTATACGTACGTATTTTTTAGGCTGGACATTTCTTTGATTTTCTTTTCACTTTTGCTTTTACTGAATGCATTTCTGTACGTCAATTTGTATTTTTTCAATGTGAAAGAAGTTTTTTCGAATGTCAAAGGCTCTAAAAAGCTTCTTTCTCTGAATTATGGCTTAAAGCTCGTAACAGCAGTGATTACAATTTTCGTTCTCTCAAGCAATATCATGTTAATTTCTGAATCATATCGTCTTTATAAGCAGAAATCTTTTTTTAAAGACTATGCGGATTATTATTACACTCGATTAGAGTATAAACCAGTTGAAAATAGTGATGGTGCTTTTGATGTTGGAGGAAATGAAAGTACGATGGTGCAAGTAACATTTTACAAGGAATTTTTTGGTAAATATAATGCCACTTTATTGGCGAGCACTTCGGGATTGTTCAACGGGCAAGGCATTTTAGCTAATAAAAATGCGCTTGATTATTTGTCAGGCGAAATTAAGGAGTTGCGGAATCAGCCTTTAACTAAGGAGATTTATGTGTTATTGCCTAAAAAATGGAAGGGAGATACGAGGATTATTGACGAAATAAATAGTGCAATCTTATTTTATATAGGCGATCAATTTACAGATGATTACGATCTCATTTATTACACTGGTAATAGAGAGATTATCTCTATTGATGAAAATTATACATATGGAAGTAAATTAGTGAAAGATCCGATTATTATTTATGATAATCGTGCGGCAGACGCACTTGAATTTCCGATAGAAAATCAATCCCCTATCACTTATGTACATGAGATAATGTATAAAATACCATCAGAGCAGGAATTTAATCGATTTGTTGAAGCGCATGATTTAAAGGGACAGATTGTGGCGAAAACGAACGTTTTTGAAAACTATAAAAATAAGTGGGTTATGGCCAAGAGAGTGTTGTATATGAATTCTATCTTTAGTTTGCTGGTATTGTTATTAGAATGGATCATCATTAGTTCTATTATTAAATTGGAGTATGAAGTGAATGCAATTGAGCTTTCGATCAAGAAGGTATTAGGGCACAGCATATTCGAAAAAAACAGAAAAATTGTGTTGATGACAGCAGTCACTACCTTACTAAGTATTATCTCAGCAGTGTGGGTAGCGTATGCACTCGGACTAAGCGATGTCTATTATTTAGTAGTCGGAGGGGTTGTTATCATTGTATTGGAGCTATTAGTGATTGTGTTTTATATATGTAAAATTGAGAATGCTAAAATTTCCAAAATATTAAAAGGAGGAAATATATGATTGAAATAAGGAATTTAACGAAAAAATTTGACGAAAAAATCGTATTTTCAAATTTTAATTTAAAGATTGAAGATGGCGAGTTTGTCATAATTTCTGGATCGAGCGGCTGTGGCAAAACGACTTTGCTTAACATGATTGGCGCTATAGAAAAAATCGACCATGGTGACATTATTGTTGACGGGATTGACATTAAAAATAAACGAAACCATTTGCATTATTTTAGAACGAAAATCGGTTTTTTGTTTCAAAATTTCGCGTTAGTTGATAATAAGACTGTTAAAGAAAATTTGAAGATGATTCGTAAAGATTGCCGGACGGATTTATCTATAGAAGAAGTTTTGAGGAAGGTTGGTCTAGAAGAGAAGATAAATAAAAAGGTATATACTTTATCCGGGGGAGAGCAGCAACGAGTAGCCTTGGCTCGATTGATGCTGAAGAAGTGTGATATTATATTGGCTGATGAACCAACAGGTTCTCTTGATAAGAAAAATGCCGAGGCTGTACTCGACATTTTAAATCAATTTAATGAGCAGGGCAAAACGATTATACTTGTGACACACGACGAAGAAATTAAAAAGCGAGGCAATAGGGTGGTAAATTTATGACGAAATTAACCGGAAAAAAAATCCTCCTACTGATTACATTAATATTTGTTATTTGGAATTTAAGCTGGTTTTTAATAACAACTATCAAGTATAATAACTTTGTAAAAGACATCCCCAAAAATGAATGGGGGTTACATTTTATTAAAAAAGAGGATGGTTATATCTATAGTGTTAAAAAACCAAATTATTTACGTTTCACAGGAAATTTAGTAGTTGCTAATAATGAAAAAGGAGAAACTTTAATTATATGGCCACTAATATTTGGTGGATATGAGTACGGTTTCAGACTACAGAAGGATGGGGTAGCATATGAAATCTACGTTGATGAAAATATGGAACCAATTAATAAGGACGATACGGTTGCTGCCCAAAAAGTTGAAGAATATAAAGTTGAATTAGAAGAATTATTTTCTAAAGCCAATGAAATGTGGGAGTTGAAAGAATAGTATACCAATCATTTCGTCAGGGTATATACAACGTATACCCATTACTCAAGATGGTAAGCTCCAAATAAACCCTATCTGTTTTCAGAAGGGGATTATTCGGAGCTTATTTTTCAGTATACAACTTTTTGGTTACTTAACAATGGCTCGAATTTTAAGATAAGTTTATAATAAAATTGTATCCATTTTCCAACTGCTGATTTTATCATGGTTTTTGGGTTTTTATCTTCACTATGTGGAATAAAAGCTTAAAATCAGCGAGTAAGATCTAACGCTTTTGTTGCTTTTGTGTTAGCTATATTGAAAGGGTTGCAAACAAGTACTTGAGAGGAAAACAGGCGGGAGCATGCGATGCAGGGGAATCAGATGAGGGACAAAGTGAGCTGGGGACGCCTTCCTTGCAAGGATGTCCCCGCTTTGTATTTTAGCTTTGCGTCTGCAATGGCCGTTTTGCTTCCAGCATGGTCCCGTATTTTTCATAATGGACATGCCATGAGAGTGCTTTTTCAAGGAGATGAGGTGTTTGGCCTCCGCGTTTAAGCGCTTCTTGGAAGTATTCACGCAAATGCGGACGGTAACTTGGATGTGCGCAGTTTTCAATAATTAGGGGTGCGCGTTCGATTGGCGCCAATCCGCGAAGATCAGCATAGCCATATTCTGTGATAAGAACATTCGCGTCGTGTTCGGTATGATCCACGTGTGATACGAATGGAACGATGCTTGAAATGGCTCCGTTTTTGGCAATGGATTTTGTTACGAAGATCGTTAGTCGGGCATTGCGAGCGAAATCGCCTGAACCGCCGATGCCGTTCATCATATTGGTGCCGCGGACGTGGGTCGAATTAATATTTCCGTATATGTCTGCTTCCAAGGCGGTATTAATGGAAATGAGTCCGAGACGGCGAATGATTTCTGGGTGGTTGGAAATTTCTTGGGGACGAAGGATCAACTTGTCTCGGTAAGCATCCATATTGGAATATACTTGTTTCATTTTGGCTTGTGATAGAGTAATGGAACAGCCGGAAGCAAACCGGACTTTTCCCGCATCGATCAGATCAAACATAGCGTCCTGAAGAACTTCTGAATAAACTTTCAAATTGGGAAATTCAGAATCTAACAAACCGTATAGAACCGCGTTGGCAATCGAACCAATGCCTGCAAAGGAGCTAAATGTTCATTCAGCCGGCCTGCGGCTACTTCTTTTCGAAGAAAACGGATGAAATGATTCGCCATCGCCGCTGTTTCTGCGTCTGGAGGAACGATGGTAGATGGTGAATCCGGTTGGTTGGTGAAAACGATTCCTACTTTAGCCTGTGGATGTATCAACAATCTTGATGGAATCCGGTGGTTCAGAACGAATGAACAAAGGCTCAGGCGGCTGTTTCATACTTAGAACCATTCTAAAAATTCAAGTCTGTTGCCAAACGGATCACTGACATAAAAACGATCGGCTCCTTCTAGCGGCTCCTCCTCCTTGATTTCAATTCCCTTGGCCATTAAGTGTTCGCGCAGTTTGGCGAGATTTTTGACATGAAAGGCAGGATGTGCTTTTACAGCTGGCTGAAAAGTTTCTTGCACCCCAATATGCAGCTGATGATTTCCGCATTGAAACCAGACTCCGCCGCGCTTTTGCAAGTTTTTTGGTTTGGGAATTTCCTGCATTCCTAAAAGCTCCCCGTAAAATTCACGCGCTTTTTCTTCACAGCCTTTTGGAGCGGCCACTTGAACATGGTCAATTTTCAAAAAAGTGAACCGCATGTTTCTCATCCCTTCCATGATCAGTTTCAAACTTATTATAATTAATAAAATATGAATATTCAAAAAAACATTTTCATCCAAATATACTTGACTGAATCCTTCATCGCTGATTGGCACATATACATTAGAACATCTAGTAAATTTCATTTGTTTGGAAATTTTTCCTTTATTTTTTCCGTAATAACCTGTATAGAGATCACAGCCTATTTGCGTGGATAGGTTGTAGATCTATAGAGGAAGATAAAAATGGCGCCGTCCGCGCTTTTGTCACGCAAATATGTAACAACGGCACGCTCACGAACTTGTCTCCAGCCATCAATGTTCTCAAAGAGGGTTGCATTTAGCGTAGAAGGGGGATGGATGTGCAAAAATACCTTATATTTTCCGTTGTCTTTATCGCTGTATTTACCATGCTGCAGCTGGTTTCAGGACTTTTTTTGACGCTATTATATACTCCTAAAATATCGTGGGAGAAAGCCGCTACACTGCCGTCTCACGTTGAACTGGTCGGTCCCAATCCGCTTTTCTCGATGGCGGTTAGTCTCATTTCATGCGGGATTGCTGCTTGGTGTACAAAATGGCTGGTCACAAGAATGGGACGGATGAAAAAGTGAATCTGGGGAGACAACCTTTGCTTAGAGAACATGACTGCTTACCGTCTTTTGCGTAAAGTGAAAGCGGTATTTTTTTATCAACATCATTGTAAAAAAACAGTGCTATTTTTGCGATTGACTGGTATCTTTAGCATAAGGGGATATCATTAGCGCATCATCAAGAATATTAGGCGCGATCTCCTTGCTTGTTGATTGTCGGCGAAGTGTTATGCCGCCCGTTTCGTTTGGCACATTCAATGAAAGGGGGGATCCAAATGAAGCGGATCACCATGCTTTTAACGGCCGCGTTGGCTTTTCTCTTTTCTGGATGCACAAGCAGCCATACCGACTATGAAGGGCAAATTCGCGACTTAAAGCAGCAAATTCAAAAACAAACGCAAACAATCGACGATCTGAAGCAACAAAATGAGGAATTAACCAAAAAAGCGGCTGCTTCTGATGATCGAGTGGAAGGAAATTTGTTGCAGATCGCGTTGGCAGTTGCTCAGGCGTTAAAAGAAAAGAATATGGAGCAGCTATCTTTATATGTGGATTCAGAGAAAGGGGTTCGATTCAGTCCGTATGGCCATGTGAACGTGAAGACAGATTTAGTTTTTACGCCAAAACAGCTGCCATCTTTAATGGAAAGTGGCCAAACGTACCAATTCGGTGAGTTTGACGGGTCGGGAGAGCCGATTAAAATGACCTTTGGCCAATATTTTGACCGCTTTGTATATGATGTTGATTTTGCCAATCCGCAGCTGATTGGCAACAATGTAATTGTCGGTAAAGGAAATACGCTGCAAAATATTCAAGAGGCATATCCGAACAGCGCCTTTGTCGAGTTTCATTTTACTGGATTTGATAAGCAATATGATGGAATGGACTGGCGCAGCTTGCGCTTAGTATTTGAACAGCGAAGCGGAGTATGGTGTTTAGTCGGAATCGTGCACGACCAATGGACCGCTTAACCTCACCATCGAGAAGTCTTCCGTCTTTCAACGGAGTGTGGGCGAGTAAGGTTCATTGTTTTTCGTTCTCTTCGTTTTATAGGCCTGTTCTCTTGAAAAGGGACGAATCCCGCTTTCAACTAGGGTGTTGTGGAAAGCGGGATTTTTGTTTGTGGGTGAATATGTTGTGGCGTCACGATAAGATACGCTTGGCTAGAAGGTTTGTCAAGAATCGCGCTTCCCAAACCTTTGCTGCGCCGCCAACAATGATTTTTTATAAAATTAAGATCCCGCTGTGCATAGTAAATGATTACTTTTTTACTTTCGAATCCGCAAGTTCATCATCATTGAATTCAGAGGCAATCATATTTCCTTTATATCCCCTAATCAGTATGCTAAGTTGTTTGGCCCATACTGTTCAAAATGATGTAAAAATCCTGATATTTTCACCATATTTTCACCTTTCTTTTTTACTATAAAGTCAGAAAACGGGAAATAACAGTAATAGAAGGGGAGTGATAGCATGAATATGACGGAATATGAATATGCGAGCCGCCCGGCGAAAAAAAGAAGCTTTTTTCCTTTTCTGGCTGCTTCGATTATTGGAGCGGTGATTGGAAGCGGCGTGACGCTCTATATGGCCCCGACACTCGGGATTCAGCAGCATGCAGACAAGAAAGAAACAACGTCGCAGCAAGAAGCGGTAAAATCCAGCGCTTTGCCGCTGGAGCCAACCGCAAGCACGTCGAATAGCAATATGGTGCAGGCAATTGAAAATGTAGCGGATGCGGTTGTCGGAGTCATCAACATTCAGCAGCAAGCGGATATTTTCTCGGGCGCTTCTGCAGAACAAGATACAGGAACAGGTTCTGGCGTTATTTTTAAAAAAGCTGGAGATGTCGCCTATATTGTGACCAATAATCATGTGGTTGAAGGAGCAAACAAAGTGGAAGTATCGCTTCCAAGCGGAGAAAGGGTGAAGGCGACAATTGTCGGGACAGATCCATTAAGCGATTTGGCGGTATTAAAAATTAATGGAAAGAACGTTAAGAAGGTCGCTAGTTTCGGTGATTCTTCGACGCTTCGTGTCGGAGAGCAGGTGGCGGCGATTGGGAACCCGCTTGGCTTGGATTTATCAAGAACGGTCACTGAAGGAATTGTCAGCGGAAAACGAACCATTTCTGTTTCGACATCAGAAGGGGAATGGGAGCTGAATGTTATCCAAACGGATGCGGCGATCAATCCGGGAAATAGCGGAGGAGCGCTTATTAACAGCGCGGGACAGGTAGTAGGCATTAATAGTTTAAAAATCGCGCAGGAAGGGATCGAAGGACTTGGATTTGCGCTTCCAAGCCAATATGTTCAACCGGTGATTGAACAATTAATGGAGTACGGAAAAGTGAAACGTCCGTATCTGGGCGTGAATTTGCGGGATTTGAGCGAGATACCAGCAGAAACTCGCTTTGAACAGTTAGGGCTTCCAGAAAATGAAACAAACGGAGTGGTGGTTACTGCGGTGTTGCCGTCCTCTCCTGCCGCTGAAGCGGGAATTCAGGCGAAGGATGTGATTGTGGCAATTAACGGAACAAAAGTCAATAATGTAAGTGAGTTGCGAAAATATTTATATACAAAAACGAAAGTTGGCGAAAAAATTCAATTGCAAATTTTACGCGATGGAAAAAGCAAAACGATTCTGCTTCAGCTAAAAGAGCGACAAGAACAGCAATAAGAGCGTTGAAACAAAAAAATGGTCAACTGCGACAGTTTAATATTCGCAATGGACATAAAAAAACCAACCCCTCTTCTGTTTCTCAAAACAGAGAGGGGTTTTTCATTAAGTTGAAAATTGAACAATCCTTTGACTTGCCTCCGACCGTAAAAAAATGGAATGACGCCTTTGAATAGACTATACATTCCCTCTTCTGGATGCATCGGTATAACTTGTATGGATGACACGATTTTTCCACCACAAAAGGATGAAACCTCCTCTTTTATTTTTGTTCATCCAAGCTCTATGGAAGGATGGAGGATATTGAAGATACATAGGAATGTCTCCCCATATTGAAAAAGCATTTTGTTCTTGATTTAAGAGCGATTCAGGCTATTTTTGAGTTATAGGGACATTATAAAAATGCGATAAAGAGAAAATATATTCAATCTTAAATAAATTTTTTCGAAATATTAAAAATATTGATTTATAAATAAATAACTTTATAAATAAATATTCTAATAAAAAAATTTTGCGTTTTCATTTTAAGTAATGATAATATTAGAATAACTAAAATATTCTTAAGATGGTCGAAAGGAGTGAACGATACTTATTGTCACGAAAATATAAAGCGCTTACATGATCATGTTTTCAAAAGGGGGAATGGATAAATGCAAACAACACATGGTTTGAAGCGCGAACTGAAAAGCAGGCATTTGTTCATGATCGCGCTCGGTGGAGTGATCGGAACAGGCTTGTTTTTAGGTTCGGGATATACGATTCATGAAGCAGGTCCGGGCGGAGCCATTGTGGCTTATTTATTTGGTGGATTTGTGATGTATTTAACGATGCTTTGTCTTGGGGAATTGGCCGTGTCTTTGCCTGATGCGGGCTCATATCAAACCTACGCCACAAAGTTTATATCTCCTTCTGCCGGTTATGTGATCGGCTGGCTTTCTTGGTTGAATTGGTCGGTAACGGTCGGTTTAGAACTTTTAACCGTCAGCATTTTAATGAAACGATGGTTTCCAGATGTCCCTTCTTGGATTTGGTGCGTCATTTTTGCTGTTGTTTTATTTTCCATTAATGCGTTATCATCAAGAAGCTTTGCCGAGGTCGAATTTTGGTTTTCCAGCATTAAAGTCCTTACCATTATTGCCTTCATTTTATTAGGTGGAGCCGCTATGTTCGGCCTGCTTGAAATGAAAGGCGGTCAGGCGGCTCCGCTGTTTTCCAACTTCACAGATCATGGCGGATTATTTCCAAACGGTCTTGCAGCGATTTTGGTCACGATGATTGGTGTTAACTTCTCTTTCCAAGGAACAGAGCTTGTGGGTGTTGCGGCTGGGGAAAGTGAAAACCCGGAAAAAACCGTGCCAAAGGCAATCAATAACACGGTTTGGCGAATTTTGCTTTTCTTTGTGTTGGCCATTTTTGTTTTAGCAGGGTTGTTCCCATGGGAAAAGGCAGGATTAGTGGAGAGCCCGTTTGTAGTTGTATTTGACAATATCGGAATCCCGTATGCTGCGGATATTGTCAATTTTGTCATTATTACGGCTGTTTTATCTGTAGCGAACTCGGGCCTTTATGCTACTTCGCGTGTGCTTTGGTCCATGTCTCGCCAAGGAATGGTAAGTCCGATTTTCAGTAAGCTCTCCAAAAATGGCGTCCCGATTAATGCGCTGATCGCAAGTATGTTAATTGGTTGCCTATCTTTGCTATGTGGTATTTTTGCTGAGGATACCGTTTATGTATGGTTGCTTTCAATTGCCGGATTTGGCGCTGTTACCGTATGGGCCTCTATCGCTCTATCAAATTATTTATCAAGAAGAGCATATTTAAAGCAGGGAGGCAATGTGGCTGATTTAAAATATCGGACACCGCTTTATCCGATTGTTCCTCTTTTGGCGTTTTCGTTAAATGTAGTCGTGATTATTAGCCTTGCTTTTATTCCGGATCAGCGGTTGGCGCTTTATTGCGGGATTCCATTTATGGTGGCATGCTATATTTACTATCATCTTGTCGCTAAACACCGCACAGCTAAGCTACAATCATCGGTTCAGGTGAATATGGAGAAAATGTGAAAAGTGAAATAGGGCTCCGGACATGGGCCCTATTTTTTGATACAATGACTTTGGACGAACAGATGAAAAAACACAAGGAAATTGAGGGACGTATGTTGCGCAATCAAGAACAGTTATGGAATGAAGCAGTGCAGTTTATTCGGTTGTGCTATCAGGAATTGGGAAAAAGCGAAGAAACAATCAGACAGCGTTTGCAGCAAATCCGCGATGAAATGGAGCAAACGGGCACTTATAGCCATACGTATGAAGAGCTGGAGCATGGTGCCAAAATGGCGTGGCGCAACAGCAATCGCTGCATCGGTCGCTTGTTTTGGCAGACGCTGCAGGTCATCGATGCTAGGCATGCCGAAACAGAAGAGGATGTGGCTGCCCATTTATTGCACCATATTGAGTTTGCGACAAACAATGGAAAGATCCGGCCGACGATTACCGTCTTTAAACCGGATGGGACCGTTCGTATTTGGAATCATCAATTAATCCGTTATGCCGGCTATGAGACAAAGGACGGAATCATTGGCGATTCTGCCTCGCTTACGTTGACAAAGGCGTGCCAACAGCTCGGTTGGGAAGGGGAACGCACCCATTTTGATATATTGCCGCTTGTTATTCAAGTTTCAGGAAAACAGCCGAAATGGTTCGAAATCCCAAAAGAGCTTGTGTTAGAAGTGCCGTTGGAGCATCCGAGCTTTTCATGGTTTCGGGATCTGCAGTTAAAATGGTATGCGGTGCCGATTATTTCTGATATGTGTCTGGAAATTGGCGGCATCCGTTACATGGCTGCGCCATTTAACGGATGGTATATGGAAACGGAAATCGGGGCGCGCAATTTAGCTGACGATTACCGTTACAATATGCTTCCAAAGATCGCTTCTTGCATGGGACTTGATATGAGTACAAATGCAACACTTTGGAAGGATAAAGCATTAATTGAATTAAACATGGCCGTGCTTTATTCTTATAAAAAAGCGGGTGTCAGTATGGTCGACCACCATACAGCCGCCCAGCAATTTAAATTGTTTGAGCAAAAAGAGCAGGAAGCGTGCCGCCATGTCACAGGGGATTGGACATGGCTGATTCCTCCTGTTTCACCAGCGACAACGCACATTTTTCATAAAAACTATGACAATACGGTCGTTGTGCCGAATTTCTTTTATCAAAGCCGCCCGTATGAATCATAAACGATGGATAAAGGAATATCCGCTGCCTGTCACTGCGCTGTTTATGGAGACAGGCGGTTATTTTCTTTTGATTGATAAAAACGAATAAATCGCCGAAAAATCTTCCTGAGCCCATCCATTTTGGCTGGCGAGGCCATAGATTTCTTTGGCGACATTCGTAAGCGGCAAAGAAATGTGATGCTCATAAGCGGCTTGGGCGATCAGCTGTAAATCCTTTTGCATATATGCAAGCGGGAATTCTGTTGCGAACTGGCGCTGAAGAATTTTTTCGCGTTTCCCGCTTAAAAAGGGGGCAGCGGTCGGACCGTTCAGAAGCGTGTTGACAACCGTTTCTGTCTCTAATCCAAGCGCTTCGCTAAGCGCAACAGCCTCCGCGAAAGCTGCCATTGAATGAGCGAGCATTAGATTCACGACAAGCTTCATGGCTGTTCCTTTGCCATTTTCTCCTTGATAATGGATCGCTTTCCCCATGACATTCAACCGGTTCCACTTTCTTAAGATCTTTCGGATCCCCGCCTACAAAAAAGACTAACTCTCCTTTTTCGGCCGGAATCACCGAGCCGGAGACAGGAGCATCTAAAAAGTGAATGCCTCGCTTTCTGGCCTCTTCTGCCATTTGGCGCGTAAAGGACGGATCCACCGTGCTGCAGTCCACCCACAGCTTTTCTGGCGATAAATGATGCAAAAAGCCGTTTTCCCCAAAAGCAGCGGCTTCAACCGCTTTTGGATGGGCAAGCATCGTAAAGAGTACATCGGCTTGTTCAGCGGCTTCTTTCGGCGAATTGGCCCACTTTGCTCCTGCTTCTAACAGCGGAGCGGCTTTTTCTTTTGTGCGGTTATGGACGATAAGCTCATACCCGCTTTCAAGTAAATTTCTTGCCATACGGCTTCCCATAAGTCCTAGACCAATGAATCCGATCATTGTTAATCCCCTTTCCTTTTTTGAACGCTTCCCACCTACACTTTGCCGAGAAGGGGGGTAGGTATTCCCGCCCATGGAAAAGGAGGGAGGCGTTTTCCCCTGTTTCATGGGATAATATTGGCTCTTTTTTTTCGTGATTTTACCACTTTTGTTTCGTGTGATTCAAGGGAAACGCCAGCGCTGAAGTGGAATGCGAAGTCAGAGTTGATAACAGGAGCAATCAATCGCTGTGATTTTGCAAAGAGGGAGAAATAGATAGCTAGGGGAGGGCTGCCTCCATTTTTGCGCACTGAAAAGCAGGCTCTTGCTGATTTCTGTCACATGGAGCAAGCAGATCCGCTACGAGGAAAATATTCAGCATGCGATAGTCCTAGAGAAATGCCCAATGCTTCATGAGACGAAATGGAATAAGTGAAGAATCAAATAGTCGTTGTTCGTTATATTTATAAAATAATAAGAGCGAATATATAATTTATATGTCTTAATATGTCGGTTTTTAAAAGTATACTATAATAAAAATTATCTTTCGTTTTGTAGAAAAGGAATGATATAATATTTATGAATTGACTGAAAATTCGGAGGGAACAAAGGTGTCACTATCAAGCTATATTATTCGCACTCTGATGGTTGTCATTCCTGGAGTGGTACTAATTGCTCTAGCGGTATGCTTAGGAAACGGGATCAGCGGTTCCGCTTTTGGATGGACCATAGCAGGGACGGCATTATTTGGCATTGTTCTAGGTATTTTGTCAGCTACTTTGAATTATCGTCGTTTTGTTGCACCGATTGCGATCATTAATGACTATTTAGAAAAAATGACGGAAGGCGATTTATCTGTGCGAGTTCCTGTGGAGAGTGTCAAAGAACTGAGGCCGATCGCTCTTTGCATGAACGAAATGGCCAAAACATGGGGTGAGGTCATGGCGCATATGAAGCGCCATTCAGATGAGATGACGTTATTTGCCGAGCAGCTTTCCCATAATACGGAGCAAACAACAAAAGCGACGGAACAAATTGCAACAACCATGGAAAACATCGTATCTCACTCAGACCAACAAGCCAAGATGACAAAAGAAACGTCTTATTCCATGAATGAAATTTCCAGTTCCTTACTGCAAGTCGCTGCGAATACAGAACAGGTGACCACGAATGCAGGTGAAATGTTGATGAAAGCGGCAGCAGGAAAACAATCGATTGAAAAAATGGAAGAGCAAATGCGTTTTATTCATGAGCATGTCCAATTGCTCGGTCAAATCATTAAAGGATTAGGAGAACGTTCTACTGAAATCGGCCAAATCACGCAAGTCATCACAGGGATTTCTTCACAAACCAACTTGCTCGCATTAAATGCGGCAATCGAGGCAGCGCGGGCGGGAGAGCAAGGGAAGGGATTTGCCGTTGTCGCTGATGAAGTGAGAAAGCTGGCGGAGCAATCGGCACAATCCGCCCAGCAAATTACAAAATTAATTGATGACATTCAACAAGAAACCGATAAAGCCATTGGGTCAATGGATGTTGTTGCCGATGAAGTTTCTCAAGGGCTTCATGTCGTTCAAACAGCCGGACTTTCTTTTGAACAAATCCGGCAATCTATTAACGGGGTCAATGAACAAATTGAAGGAGTTTCAGTCGTGATTCGCCAAATGACGCAAAGCGCCCAGAACGTTGCTTCAGCCATTGAACATATGGCAGAAATCGTGGAGCAATCGTCAGCGGGCTCTAGCCATATTTCAGCAGCGACCCAAGAACAGATGGCTTCTATGGAAGAAATCGCTTCTTCTGCTTCTGCGCTGAATGAAATGGCTGGAGAAATGCAGAATCTATTAGGGAAATTTCGGGTATAGGAAAACATAAGAAAAATGTTTACATAAATGAATAAATATGCTAAAATTTCTCTAAAAGTAAATAATGGATCTACTAGGGGAGTCCAATAGCTTGGACTGAGAGAAGAACGCGCGAAAGTTCTTTGACCCTTTGAACCTGATCTGGGTTATGCCAGCGTAGGGAAGTAGATAGTGGGAGTATGGATTGTTGCATATACTTTGCGCTATTTGTTGATTCCATCGGGTTCTCTTTTTGGAGAACCCGATTTTTGCTTTTTCCCCACCGTCTTTTTTTCGTACGTTTTGGTGTAGCCCTTAGATCGAATGAAACAAAAAGGAGGAAGGGTTGCATGCAAAACGTTTTATCTTCTATGCCGTTTTCAGCCAGTAAAAAAGTGTATGTAGAAGGATCGCGTCCTGATATTCGCGTTCCTATGCGTGAAATTACGCTAAGCCCAACCAAGACGGAAGCCGGAGAGTCTAAAAACGATCCGATCTGTGTATATGACACAAGCGGACCGTATACCGACACGGAATTTCAAGCAGATATTTACCGCGGGCTTCCTGAACTGCGCAAGCGTTGGATTTTAGAAAGAGACGATGTCGAGGAATATGAAGGACGGCCCGTGCGTCCAGAGGACAACGGTCTCTCGAAAGGAAAGGAATCGAACGTCTATCTTCCCTTTAAGCGGACGCCGCTACGCGCCAAAAATGGCAAGGCAGTCACACAAATGCATTATGCGAAACGCGGAATCGTTACTCCGGAGATGGAATTTGTCGCTATTCGGGAGCAGATGGATCCAGAGCTGGTCCGTCAAGAGATCGCGGCCGGGCGGGCGATTATCCCAGCCAATATCAACCATCCGGAAAGTGAACCAATGATTATTGGGAGACGTTTTCATGTCAAAATTAACGCTAATATCGGCAATTCAGCCGTCACTTCATCAATTGACGAGGAAGTGGAGAAAATGCTCTGGGCTGTCCGCTGGGGAGCAGATACGATTATGGATTTATCAACAGGAAAGCAGATTCATACGACGAGAGAGTTTATTATTCGCAATTCCCCTGTTCCGGTTGGGACGGTTCCGATCTATCAAGCGTTGGAAAAGGTGAATGGAATAGTTGAAGATTTATCGTGGGAAGTTTATCGCGATACACTGATTGAGCAGGCTGAACAAGGAGTTGACTATTTTACGATTCACGCTGGGGTATTGCTTCGTTATATACCTTTGACTATTGGAAGAACAACAGGAATTGTGTCGCGCGGTGGCTCGATTATGGCGCAATGGTGTTTGGCCCATCATCAGGAAAATTTCTTATACACTCATTTTGAGGAAATTTGCGAAATTTTAAAGTCCTATGATATCGCCATATCGTTAGGAGACGGTTTGCGGCCTGGATCGATTGCCGATGCCAATGATGAAGCGCAATTTGCAGAATTAGAGACGCTTGGCGAGCTCACTCAAATAGCATGGAAGCATGATGTCCAAGTGATGATTGAAGGGCCTGGGCATGTGCCGATGGATAAAATCAAAGAAAATGTCGACAGGCAGATGGAGATTTGCCATGGTGCGCCATTTTATACGCTTGGTCCGCTGACGACGGATATCGCCCCGGGATATGACCATATTACATCAGCGATCGGTGCGGCAATGATCGGCTGGTATGGAACCGCGATGCTTTGTTATGTGACGCCGAAAGAGCATTTAGGATTGCCGAATAAGGAGGATGTGCGCCAAGGAGTGATTGCTTATAAAATTGCGGCGCATGCTGCTGACTTAGCGAAAGGGCATCCAGGAGCGCAAATGCGGGATGATGCGCTGTCGAAAGCGCGCTTTGAGTTTCGTTGGAACGACCAATTCCATCTCTCGCTGGACCCGGAACGGGCTAGGGAATATCACGATGAGACACTCCCGGCGGAAGGGGCGAAGGTGGCTCATTTTTGTTCCATGTGCGTCCCCAAATTTTGTTCGATGAAAATTTCCCATGATTTGCAAAAAAGCATAAAAGAGGACGGGATGAAGCAAAAAGCGAAGGAGTTTGTTGAAACCGGTTCGAGACTTTATCAATGATCAAGCTCAATAGGGACATGGATTTGTCTTGCTGACGGATCACGCGGTGCGTATGAAGAGGAGCATCTGGTTCATTCACAGAAAAGCCTTTCCCGGCCAATATGGCGGGAAAGGCTAAAAAGTAATCAGTCTTTGCTTGCTTGCTTTTCTGCGAGCACAGATTTGACCGCCTGCTCAATTTCAAAGTAGCTGGTGCAACGACAAACATTGGATTCAAGCCACTTTTCAATGATTGGTTCCGAGGCGTTCGGCGTGCTTTCAACAAGAGCATGGGCGTTCATAATAAACCCGGGCGTGCAATATCCGCATTGAAAGGCGAAATGCTCGACAAATGCTCGTTGGATGGGGGCATCGCGCAATCCCTCAATGGTTGTAACGGATTTTCCAATGGCTTCAATGGCTAGTATCATACACGATTTAATCGGCGTTTTATCCATCAATACGGTGCATGCACCGCAATCGCCGTTTAAACAACCCGGCTTGGCGCCTGTCAAACCAAGGTGATTGCGAAGAACAAAAAGAAGCGTATCCGCTTGTCTGGCTATCACGGAGTATTTCTCTCCATTGACAGTAAGCGGTATTTCACATTTGGATGATGAACTCATCTTTCGGCCTCCTCCAGTTCAGTAAGAATGTCCCAAAGCGTATTTTTTAACACAAATAAACGATATTCCGCTGAACCTTCGATATCATCCAAAATCGGTTCGGGCAATTGCTGTAACGCATAGTCGATTCGTGCGTCGATCGGAAGATGGCGGGCATTTAACATCTCTTCTACTTTTGGCGAACGAAATGGAAATGGACAGACGCCGCTAAAAGCAGTGCGGAGTTCATTTCCTTTTTTTAAAGCGGAAACGGTGACGAGCGGGTAGCCAACCTTGCCCTGTTTTCGGCGTTTCATATGGACATGGGGCATCGTTAAATATGCCGCATTCATTTTGACTTGCACAAGAAACTCCCCAGGCTGCAGTTGGATGCTTTGCTGGAAGACTTCATGAATCGGTCTTTGCTGAACCCCCGATTTTCCAGCAATCACAATATCACTGTCTACAAGTAAAAGAGGCAGTACGGTTTCACGGTAAAAAATTTGGCCGCAAATGTTGCCTCCAAGCGTAATCTGATTGCGCGCCGTGCGATCTGCAATTTCACTTGCCGCCTTGGCTAATAGCGGAAATGCGTTTGTTTCCTCAATAGCGGTAAGAGTAAGAGCGGTGCCGAGTACTAATTGATTTTGTGAAATGTCAAATGACTGGCATTCTGGAATGTGCTTGATATCAATAACGGCATCTGCAAATACAAGATTTAGGCGCGAGAGGGTAATGATTTCTGTTCCTCCGCTATAATAGATGGGCGTTTTTCCTTGACGCTGAAGCGATGCAAATAACTGAACGGCCTCTTCGATTGATGATGGACGATGGTATGTGAAATCAAATGAAACCATATTATTTCCCCTTTTGCGCTCGCCAAATTTGTTCAGGGAACAGCGGCAATTTGTTAAGAGGAACGCCAGCAGCGATTGATAAGGCATTGGCCAGTGCTGCAGGAATGCCGATGAGACCGTGCTCTCCAGCACCTCGTGCTCCATAAGGCGCATCTATTTGAGGTGTTTTGATAAAATCGGCTATATATTCTGGATGCTCGCCAAAGCGGATTGGCTGATAGGTCCGTATCTGTGGATTTAATACGCGCTCATATCGGTCAAATAAAAAGGTTTCGCGGCTGGCAAAGCTCAGCCCCATGCTCATTGCCCCGATGATCTGTCCGATCGCTGCTTTCCAATTGAGCACCTCCCCGACATCAACGACCGATACGGCTTTAAGAATTTGATAGGTGCAATCGCGTTTATCGAATTCAATTTCTACTGCATGGGCACATACCGTCCACTCTGGGCCGGGCTTCCCTGCTCCTGTTTCCTTATCAAGAGGAGTTAAATGACGCAACGTGTAATTGCCGCGTCCAATAATTTGTCCGCCAATCGCGTTTCCGTTCGGATATTTATAGCCATAAGCAATATCTTTGATCGGAATAAAAATAGCAGGATCATCGCGTACAAATACTTTGCCGTAGCCGACTTCTAAATCTTCGATGGGGGAGCGGAGCACACAAGCAGCGATCGCTTTTAACTGCCGAATGGCATCTTCGGCTGCATTTAACACAGCTCGCCCCCCCATAAATGTGCCGCGACTGGCGACTGTTTTCCAATGCTCTGGTGTGCTTTGCGTGTCGATATCCATTTTTACGTGAATATCATCAATGTCCATTTTTAGCTTTCCAGCAAGAATTTGGGCGAGAACCGTTTTAGAGCCTGTGCCGATTTCGACAACGCCGGACATGAGATTAACGCTTCCATCAGGGTTGAAAGTTACAATCGCACCGGAGCTGGCCTCGGTGTCAATCGTGGATGTTTTCCAAGAGCAGCTCACACCCTTGGCGCGAACAGTGCGGGCATTTAGTTCGATTCGCTGCCATTGATCCCACTGAATGAGCTCGCGCAGCCGTTTGATGCAAGCGGGCAAATTGCCGACATTGCTTCGATTAAGAAGGACGCGGGTCGGAGTCGTATGGCCGGGCAAAATCGCATTTTTCAGCCGCAGCTCGAGCTTATCCATGCCCAGCTTTTCAGCTAATATATCCATGGCCCGTTCAATGGCAAAGGCTTGTTCACAGTGGCCAAAGCTACGAAAAGGCGAGGCGTATGGATGGTTCGTATAGATACAGAGCGAATCGCACCATACATTTTCAATGCGATAGGGCCCTGTGCAATCTACTGCGGCAGCACGAGTGACATCAATCGCTTTATCAGAGTAGGCTCCTCCGTCAAATAAAAACAATATTTCAGCCGCCTTTATCATTCCATCCTTTGTACAACCGAGCTTGACAGTCGCCTCCATTCCGATGTGCACGGGCGATGTAATCATGTCCTGTTCCCTTGTATTCCAAACGCTGACTTTACGGCCTCTCACTGCTTTAGAGGCTAAATAAGCGAGCAGTTCTAATTGAACGGGTGCCTTTCCTCCGTAACCCCCGCCGACCAAAGGCGTATGCACAACCACTTTTCCGACATCTTCGCCAAAATAAGTACTGATTAGTTTTTTGATCATAAATGGCGACTGGGTAGAGGCGGTGATCTCAATCCTTCCGTCCGGAAAAATTTCGGCTGTTGCACATCTTGTTTCCATCGCTAAATGATCTGAGGGGGAAAATGCGACGCTGGTCTCAATCACGACTTCGCTTTCGCTCCAGCCTTTTTCCATATTGCCTTTGCGAATTTTGGTGCGGTGGGCGATATTCGTATTCGGTTCAGGATAAGTGTGATCATTTTTTTCATAGCTTCCTAGATTTTCATGAATCAACGGGGCGTCAGCTTGTAATGCGGCACGTGGCGAACCGACCGTTGGGAGCGGTTCGTATACGATTTGAACCAGATTGGCTCCCTTCTCTGCTTGTATAGGGGTATCGGCGACTACGATCGCCACTACTTCACCATGATAACGCACTTTATCAAAAGCGATTGGCGGCCGGTCTCGTAAATCCTCTCCTGTCAGAGGAAGTCCTTTTCCTGTCACGACAGCGCGTACTCCTGGAACGGAGAGCGCTTTTTCGAAGTGAATTTCGTGAATAAGAGCGTGAGCATAAGGGCTTGTAACAAGATGGGCGTGCAGCATGCCTTGCTGCAGCTTATCATGAGTATATTTGGCCCGCCCAGTTACTTTATCCCAAGCCTCTTTGCGAATGACGCTCTTTCCAATCATGATAAACCCTCCTTTTTTGATTCCAGCGCCTGATCGCTGTTTCATAGTCTACGAATGTATCAATATCGAAAAACAAGTCCATGTCATTGGCTGTTAGTAACCTTCCATTCCAGTGGCTATTCTTGCGAAACAGCTGGCGTGCTCCCTCGTCACCATAAATGTCGAGCAGTTCAGAGAATAAAGCAGCGCTAAAGAGAATGGGCGGAGAAGGCCTCGATTTGGATGAAAAAGCGACATAATCGGTGCGATGTTGGCAATAAGCGTTGATAAGATCATTAATCATAGCAGCTGTAATAAATGGTTGATCGGCCAGCACTACCACGGCTGCTTCAGCATGAAGCTTGATAGCAAGATGGAGTCCGCATCGCAATGAATGGGCGAATCCCCAATCAGAAGCGCAACGAATGATGATGCATTTTTCATGATGACGTAATTCATGTAGCATCCAGTCAAGTGGATCCTCCATAGGTACAACCACAAAAATGTGAGAAAGGGAAGACAAAACGGCTGCTTGTAAGGCAGTGGATCCGAGAGAATAGTCAGCAAATGGAAGCAATCGTTTATCGGTTCCCATTCTTGCACTTTTTCCAGCGGCTAAGTAAATCCCGACGGTTCGAGGAGCTTTCATCTTATTCCCCCTTCTGGAGATGGATGTTTTCGCAGCACATGAATCATTTCTGCTAAAATGCTGATCGCAATTTCTTCAGGGCCGCGCGCACCGATGGAAAGTCCAATTGGCGAATGGATACCATCGGGAATGGAGAAATCGGGAAAGAGGCGTGCGGTGCGCCTTTTCGGTCCTAAAATGCCACAATAGAATAGTGGCTGTTGGCTAAGAAGAGACACAAGCTCTTGGTCACGCTGAAACTGATGGGTCATAATCACGACAAAATCTCGTTCGCATAAACGAAGCTGAGGGATTGCTTCTTTCGGAAAGCCAACCATCCACTGATCGGCATCTGGAATCTGCTCGGGGCAGCAAAGAGCAGGCCGCCAATCGACGACAGTGACAGAAAACCCCGTCTGCTTGGCAAATGACACGAGCGGTTTGACATCATGGTTCGCTCCAAAAATAATAAGGCGCGGTTTGGGCCAAAAGTGCTGCAAATAAAAAGAAGCCCCAGAAATAGTGAAAATCCCATTCTTTGTTTGAAACGTGCCGACAGCATGCAGTTGGTTTAATAGGTCGGCAGGAATTTCATATTCAACATTTCCCCATCGCTGTCCATTTTCAGCTAAAAATAGCCAGCTATTCTCGTCAGTTGCCGCTTCTCCCCATTTTTTTGCCATTAAAACGTGTTGGTTTTGTTCTAAATGTCTTTTGACTGTTAACAAATCGGCTCTCAGCTGTTCCGTGATAGGCAGCAATAAAAGATGAATCGTTCCGTTGCACCCGACACCTTGCCCCCATGACAAATCATCTTCCTGTTTAAGATCAAACGTAGCAATGGTCGGCCGTTGGCTTTGCCATATTTCTTGTGCTTGGATGGAAAGGGCTTCTTCGAGACATCCGCCGCTAATGAGTCCTGTTATGTAACCTTCCTCATCTATCCACATGCACGCTCCTTCCTTTTGGTATGCCGACCCCTCGACATGGACAATGATCGCCAGTATTCCTTGTTTTTGTGAGGAAGTGATAGCCTCTAGGACAGTATGGTAGTTTTCCATTTTTCGTTTCTCACCACCGCAAAAAAATTTTGCCAAGTATCGGTGTTTGATGATGATCAACCACCTCATCAGCTGCTGTTTCTGTAATCGAATGAAGGAGAGATGTTTGAGATGAAATGACAGGGAGAAGGAGGAGAGTCGCATAATCGGTGAGGAACCTGATGAAGTGGCTGCATCGATTCTGCTGAAGGATGATAAAGGATAGAATAGTGACTCGCATCTTGGGCTTATCATCCACTGCTATTACTATTGTATTCTTTTGGAAATTCGTCATGACTGAAAAAATCATCTAGCCTTGAAATGTCTGATGAAGATCGAGTTTTCTATTGGGACCTATATGTTAGGGAATTTTTGAATGACCTGGCGATGTCGATGACTGGAGAGGGCTGTGGTTTGCTGCTGTCATTCGAATACAAGAAAAAACCTGAACAGCATCGCTTCGAGGACTATTCTTTGATCGAGGAAGCGGTTCGCTGCTCAGGCGTTTACATACAGATGAAACGAACAATATCTGCAAAAATCAAGGGTCGGAAGAGTTTTGATCATGTCAAAGCGTGACTGACCGTCGGGAGATGACCTCTTCACTTTGCAGCTTGAAGTTTTAATAAAAAGAGAGAAATGGCGGTTTATTCCTGTTCTTTTTTTCCCTCTTTTTTTAAACGGCCTTCTTTACGGGCCGCTTCTCGCAATAAAAACTCGATGTGAGCGTTGACGCTGCGGAATTCGTCTTGTGCCCAACGTTCAAGCACCTCGTATAAGTGCGGATCGATTCTTAATGGGAAATTTTTCTTTTTGGCCATAAGACTCACAACCATCAATATAAACTACCAGTATTAATAACCGGCTGTGCAGCTCGCTCAGAGACGATCGCCACCATTAGATTATTAACCATGTTTGCTTTTCTTTCATCGTCTAATTCTAAAACTCCCTCTTTCTCAAGCTGTTCAATCGCCATTTGCGCCATAGACACAGCCCCTTCAACAATCTTCTTGCGCGCGGCTAAAATAGCGGCTGCTTGTTGCCGTTGCAGCATCGCACTAGCAATCTCTGGAGAGTAGGCGAGATGGCTGAGGCGAGCTTCCACTACTTGAACGCCAGCGACTTTGAGACGTTCTTGCAATTCGGTAGCGAGAACATCAGAGATGATATCGGCATTTCCTCTTAACGTAATCTCTTCATGCTCAAAAGTGTCGTATGGGTATTTCGTCGCTACGTGGCGGATCGCTGTTTCGCTTTGCACAGCAACGAACTTTTCATAATTGTCGACATCGAAAACAGCTTTAGCAGAATCAATCACTTTAAAGACGATGACGGCAGCAATTTCAATTGGATTCCCTTCAATATCGTTAACTTTCAATGTACTGCTGTTAAAGTTGCGGACGCGGAGAGACACGGTTTGGCGACGTGTCAACGGAATGGTGAGAAACAAGCCGCTATCGCGAATACTTCCCAAGTAGCGACCAAAAAAAGTGACGACTTTTGCTTGATTCGGTTCAACAATCGTGATCCCTGTTGCTAATAAAACAGCCAATACAGCAAGTACAATGGCAGGCATTAGCATTTGTTGTAAAAGTGAGATAGCGGCGACAATGAGGAAAAGGAGAATAAACAAAATGCCTAAAAATCCGTTTACGTACCAAGCCTTGCTTTCTCTCATAAAAATCATCTCCTTATTATGGATTATATCATTATGATATCATAATTTGAAAAATATGTAAACGAAAGATTGTTTTTTACATTACAGAAAAATGAATGGTAATCCGGTATAGTGATATATAGAAGGGAAGGTGGATAGGATGACACAGATGATTCATGGAAAAGAGCTTAAGGATTGGTTGAAGGATTATCCATTGCTGGAGCAACTAATATCATTGGAGGAAGCGTTCTGGTTCAATCCAGTCTATCAGCCGTTTCATGCGGCAATAAGCGAACGATCTTTTCATTTGCATGACGTACAGGAAGCTGAAGAGAGACTGAAGCGTTTTGCTCCATTCATTGCCACTGTTTTTCCAGAAACCAGGCAGGCAAACGGAATCATCGAATCATCGCTGTTGGAAATAAGCGGGATGCAGCAGCTATTAGGTAAGGTATTTGGCCAGCATGTACCGGGTAAAATGCTGCTAAAATGCGACAGCCATTTGCCGATTGCTGGATCGATTAAAGCAAGAGGAGGAATTTACGAAGTATTGAAGCATGCCGAAGCGCTTGCATTACAACATGGGCTTTTGTCGCGCGAAGAGGACTATTCGGTGTTAGCGGGCGATGCGTTCCGATCGTTCTTTTCACAGTACACGATTACGGTTGGATCGACAGGAAATCTTGGTTTGAGCATCGGCATCATGGGAACCAAGCTCGGTTTTCGCGTCAATGTGCACATGTCGGCGGAAGCAAAACAATGGAAAAAAGATTTGCTGCGAAAAAATGGCGCGCACGTGATTGAGCATTCAGCCGATTACAGCACGGCAGTGGAACAAGGAAGAAGAGAGGCAGAAAGCGATCTGAATAACTATTTTATTGATGATGAAAATTCAGCCGATTTATTTCTTGGCTATGCAGTTGCGGCTTTGCGCCTTAAACAGCAATTCGCGGAAAAAGGGATTGTCGTGGATCACGAACATCCTCTGTTTGTTTATCTCCCATGTGGGGTCGGAGGGGCGCCGGGCGGTATTGCGTTTGGATTGAAACTCATGTTTGGCGATGCGGTTCATTGTTTTTTTGCTGAGCCGACGCATTCGCCATGCATGTTATTAGGAATGATGACAGGGATGCATGATCAAGTATGTGTTCAAGATTTTGGGATTGACGGCCGAACAGAAGCGGATGGACTTGCGGTCGGCCGCCCATCTCGATTTGTCGGCAAAGCGGTAGAAAAGCTGATCAGTGGCATTTATACGGTAGCAGATCGGCATTTATTGATGCTCCTAGCACTTATGAAAGATCAAGAAGACATTGCACTGGAGCCGTCTGCACTGGCGGGAGTCTATGGCCCTGTTTCTTTGTTTATGAAAGGAACATCGTATATAGAACAGCGTCAATTGTCCAAAAGCATAAAACAGGCGACCCATTTATGCTGGGCTACTGGAGGAAACCTTGTACCGGAACCCGAGATGAAACAATATGTTGAAAAAGGAAGGACCTTGTATAAAGAAATCGCGAAGCAATAAAACAAGAGTAAAGGTGCTTGTCATATTAGCATGTTTTGCGAATGAACAGAGCTACTGATTTTTTAGTTGCATATGCAGAAAGGAATGGGCATTTTTATTCTGTAAATACCACTGCAGCATCTAATTTAGAAAGGAGAAGGAAACCGAAGGACATCCTTTGGCTCGTTTTGTTATGCAAACATGTGGGATTGACCTTCATAAAATGAAAAGAAGGATGAATCCATCTTCAGGAAACGCAATCCCTATATTGTTGAAGCTGAGGTTTTCCCATAATATAGGGGAACTGTTGTCCAATTCTAGAAAATTCACTCTAGGATCATTATGCTGGATTAGCAAACATCTCGTGATTCTAGATCGGATACCAAGGTTTGGTAGAAGACCATTTCTTAAAGCACAGCGAATATCGACTTTAGCCAAGTAATATGGTAGTTTATTAATTTGTTAAAATATGGTATTTTTTCATTGACAATTTACAAGCAAAGCCGTTACAATATCAATAAGCTATTAGTTTATTTAGAAAATTTAAGCAATAGGTGTTGATTTTCGTGCTTAAGCAAGCCAAAAATCGAGTAGGCCGCAATGCTATTTTGATGGCCATGCTGGAGGATGAGGAAGAACATGGGCTCATTGCCCATTTGAATGCGCTTAATTGGCGTTATTGCAAAGGGAAAGTCGGCTCTATGGACCTGCAAAAAATTGTTTCAGCCGTTGAAACGGCAGCGAAGCGAAACGGCATTGTAAATGGAGACTTGTATCGGGAAATGCATGCGCTGTATCATGCTGTGCTAGAAGCGGTGCAAGGAGTAACAAGGGGCCAAGTGGAATTGGGTGGGCTCATGAGAACGGTCGGCCTTCGTTTTGCCGTGATGCGAGGGACTCCTTATGAAAATGAGGCAGAAGGAGAATGGATCGCTGTGGCTTTATACGGAACGATCGGAGCGCCCATTCGCGGGCTTGAGCATGAAACGATTGGTCTTGGGGTAAACCATATTTAACCATTTTATCAATGGTTAGGAAGTGTTAAAGCAGCACAGAACCGTGGGACACATGGAAATTGCTCGGTTCACTTCTCTTCATTAAGGAAGGGATTATCCGAGAAGTTCCCATCTCTTAACGTCAGCGTAGGTGGTGGGAGCATGTCATATATAGGATAGCCTAAAGTGATAAGTTCAGGAGGAGGCTGTACCACAACGATAAATGATGTGGGTAGGGCCTCCTCCTTTATTTTGCTAAAGCAAAGGGGGATGGAGCGAATGGTGATTTTAACCGGCCATACGTTGACATTAAACGAAGTGAAGCGCGTGCTATACGACGGGGAAGTGGTCATCGCCTCCACAGATAGTATGGAGGCGGTCGAACGGAGCCGGAAAGCAGTCGAGGAGATTGTTAGCAAGAAAAAGGTGGTATATGGAATCAATACAGGATTTGGGAAGTTCAGCGACGTATTAATTGAAGCAAACGATGTGGAGGAGCTGCAGTGGAATTTAATCCATTCTCATGCATGCGGAGTGGGTGAACCATTTCCGGAGTCTGTTTCGCGCGCTATGCTGCTATTGCGGGCTAACGCTCTCTTGAAAGGATATTCAGGTGTTCGCCCGGTTGTCATTGAACGGCTGTTGGATTTGTTAAATGCCAAAATTCATCCCGTCATTCCGCAGCAAGGTTCGTTAGGCGCGAGCGGAGATTTGGCGCCGCTGTCTCACTTAGTATTGGCGCTGCTTGGTGAAGGAGAAGTATTTTATCGCGGACAGCAAGTGCCTGCTATGGAAGCTCTTGCAGAAGAAGGACTCACTCCCATTACCTTAAAGGCGAAAGAGGGATTAGCGCTGATCAATGGCACGCAGGCGATGACAGCGATGGGAGTTGTCGGGTATTTAGAAGCTGAACAGCTGGCATATGAAAGCGAACTCATTGCAGCCATGACTCTGGAAGGGCTACAGGGAATTATGGATGCATTTGATGAACGAGTCCATCTTGCTCGCGGCTATCATCAACAGACGGAAGTAGCCGCAAGGATTCGCACCTATTTAGCTGACAGCCGTCTCGTGACCAAACAAGGGCAGCTGCGCGTACAAGATGCTTATTCGCTTCGTTGTATTCCGCAAGTACATGGCGCTTCATGGCAGGCGCTTGATTATGTAAAAGAAAAATTGGAAATTGAAATGAACGCCGCCACTGACAACCCATTAATTTTTGATGATGGAGCGTCTGTGATCTCTGGTGGCAACTTTCATGGTCAACCGATTGCGTTAGCGCTGGATTTTATGAAAATTGCGCTCGCCGAGCTGGCCAATATTTCCGAGCGGAGGATCGAACGACTCGTCAACCCGCAGCTGAGTGATTTGCCGCCGTTTTTGAGCCCAGCTCCTGGCTTGCAATCAGGTGCCATGATTATGCAATATGCGGCGGCGGCGCTTGTCTCAGAAAATAAAACGCTCGCTCATCCAGCCAGCGTGGACTCTATTCCATCATCAGCTAATCAAGAGGACCATGTCAGCATGGGAACCATTGCTTCCCGGCACGCTTATGCCATTTTGCAAAATGTGCGCAGGGTACTCGCGATTGAGTTGATTTGTGCGATGCAGGCGGTTGAACATCGCGGAGTAGACAAAATGGCTGCGAAGACAAGAGCGTTTTATGAAGCGACGCGTCAAATTGTACCATCGATTACAAAAGACCGCGTGTTTTCTAAAGATATAGAAGCGGCCGCAAAGTGGCTGAAGGAAGTGGATCAGTCTTTTTTTCTCGTTCACCCCGCACCTGTTAATCAATATTCATGAGGAGGAAGGAAAACGATGAGTCAAATGATCTCGCGCAATATTCGAGCGAAAAAAGGTTTGCAGCTGGAATGCAAGGGATGGGAGCAAGAAGCAGTGCTTCGCATGCTGTATAATAATTTGGATCCGGAGGTGGCAGAGAAGCCGGAAGATCTCATTGTATACGGAGGAATTGGGAAAGCAGCGCGAAATTGGGAGGCGTTTGACGCGATTGTGAAAGCGTTAAGAGAGCTAGAAAAGGATGAAACGCTTTTAATTCAATCAGGAAAACCTGTTGGTGTTTTTAAAACTCATGAGCGTGCCCCGCGAGTACTGCTGTCGAATTCCGTGCTTGTGCCAAAATGGGCGAATTGGGAATATTTTAATGAGTTAGATAAAAAAGGACTCATCATGTATGGACAAATGACCGCGGGAAGCTGGATTTACATCGGCACGCAAGGAATTTTACAAGGCACGTACGAAACCTTTGCCGCAGTGGCGAAAAAGCATTTCGGCGGCACATTAAAAGGAACGTTGACGCTGACAGCCGGACTTGGCGGCATGGGCGGGGCTCAGCCTTTGGCTGTGACGATGAATGGCGGCGTCGTGATTGCAGTGGAGGTGGATCCTCAACGCATTCAAAAACGATTGGATACTAAATATTGTGATCGGATGACGGCCTCGCTTGATGAGGCGCTGCTTTGGGCGTATGAAGCAAAGGAAAAAGGAGAACCACTTTCCATTGGATTAATCGGCAATGCGGCGGAAGTGCATCATGAGCTGTTAAAGCGTGAAGTGAAGGTGGATATTGTGACAGATCAAACTTCGGCACATGATCCGTTGAACGGCTATGTTCCGATTGGCCTGTCATTAGACGAAGCGCGCGAGTTGCGAAAAAATGATCCAGAAGAATATGTCCGCCGTTCGAAACAAAGCATGGCGAAACATGTTGAAGCGATGCTTGAGTTTCAAACACGCGGTGCCATTGTGTTTGATTATGGAAATAATATCCGCCAAGTGGCCAAAGACGAGGGAGTCGAAAAGGCTTTTGCGTTTCCGGGCTTTGTTCCAGCTTATATTCGCCCGCTGTTTTGCGAAGGAAAAGGCCCGTTCCGTTGGGCAGCGTTATCTGGTGATCCGGCCGATATTTATCGTACAGATGAACTCATTAAAGAGCTGTTTCCGGAAAATGAGTCGCTTATCCGCTGGATTGACATGGCGCAAAAGAGAGTGGCGTTTCAAGGGCTTCCAGCGCGCATTTGCTGGTTAGGATACGGAGAGCGTGTCAAGATGGGGCTTGCGATAAATGAGCTTGTGCGCAAAGGGGAGCTGAAAGCTCCGATTGTCATTGGTCGCGATCATTTAGACTGCGGGTCTGTCGCCTCGCCAAACCGCGAAACGGAGGCGATGAAGGACGGAAGCGATGCCGTAGGCGATTGGGCAGTACTTAACGCTTTAATCAATACGGCTGCGGGAGGTTCATGGATTTCCTTCCACCATGGGGGTGGAGTGGGGATGGGATACTCTCTCCATGCCGGTATGGTAGTCGTCGCAGATGGCACTGATTTGGCTAAAGAACGTCTTGAACGGGTCTTGACGACTGATCCGGGGATGGGGATTATCCGTCATGCCGATGCTGGGTACGAACGAGCTATTGAAATGGCAAAGGAACAGCAGATTCGAATCCCAATGCTTAAGGAGGAAAATGAATGACAGCCAGACAACTATTCGATACTCTGATTACCAATATCGGACAGCTGTTAACAATGGAAGGGAAGGGGCCGGCAAAAGGGGAACAGATGAAAAAGCTCTCGGTTTTAAACCATGCAGCCGTGGGCGTTAAAGATGGAAAAATCGCGTTTGTCGGCAGTGCGAAACAGGCGGAACAGCTGCAAGCAGAGCGGGTCATAGATGCAGATGGAAGACTGGTGACTCCAGGGCTTGTAGATCCGCACACTCATTTAGTATTTGGCGGATCGCGCGAACAGGAAATGACCCTAAAGCAGCAAGGTGTCCCTTATTTAGAAATTTTGAAAAGAGGAGGGGGAATTTTATCGACGGTAGCGGCGACAAGAAACGCAAGCGAAGAAGAGCTTGTTCAAAAAGCAAAGCTTCATCTTGACCGAATGCTTTCCTATGGTATGACTACAGTTGAAGCGAAAAGCGGGTACGGGCTGGATCGGCAGACAGAACTTAAGCAGCTTCGTGTTGTGAAGCGATTGAAGGAAGAGCATCCGATTGATTTGGTCTCTACCTTTCTTGGAGCTCATGCCATTCCTCCTGAATATCAGCACGACCCTGAACAATTTTTGGCGGAGATGCTTGAATTGCTCGATGTCGTGAAAGCGGAACAGCTTGCTGAATTTGTCGATATTTTTTGTGAAACAGGTGTTTTTACTGTAGAGCAGTCCCGTGCCTTTTTGCAGGCTGCCCAGGCAAAAGGATTTGCTGTGAAAATTCACGCGGATGAAATTGATCCCCTTGGCGGTACGGAATTAGCAGTTGAATTGGGAGCCGCAAGCGGTGACCACTTAGTGGGAGCATCAGAAGCTGGAATTCGGAAATTGGCTCAGTCAAACACCATTGCTGTCCTCCTGCCAGGGACGTCCTTTTATTTAGGAAAGGAAGCTTATGCGAAAGCGCGGTCGATGATTGATGCAGGGGCGGCGGTCGCTCTTTCAACCGATTTTAATCCGGGAAGCTCGCCGACAGAAAATTTGCAGCTCATTATGTCGATTGCGGCATTGAACCTGAAAATGACGCCGGAGGAAATTTGGCACGCAGTAACGGTAAACGCGGCTTATGCGATTCATCGCGGGGAAGAAGCAGGGAGGATTGCAATTGGAAGAAAAGCGGATCTGGTTATTTGGGATGCGTCAAATTACGCGTATGTGCCGTACCATTATGGAGTCAATCACGTTCATATGGTATTGAAAGCAGGAAGGGTAGTGGCAGAAAGAAGCAGGGGTGATGTGATAGCAACAACCTACGCCGATTGATAACAAACGGATGAACTTCCTCCTACCTACATTTCGTTAAAAGGTGGCTAAACGATTATGTTTGAATTTTCTTAAATAAGTGAAGAAAAATCGAAACCAAAAACGACAAGCGTTCGTAAATAAGCTTGTCGTTTTATTTTTTCTTTGTTTATGGAATAGGCATGTTCTCGAGGAGAAATCGTGCCAACCTTCTCTTGAAAACAGCTGAATGGCTTCTGGGCTTGCCGGTGCTGATCGAGAGAAAATAAAAATATGAATATGCGGTTTTCATCATATGACAGACACATGCAGAAAAAACAGTGAGCATGATAAACTTAGGAATAGAGAGAAGGAGGATATAGTACAGAAAGGTTGCCCAGATAGATGGTTTCGTATAAGATGAGAGGGAAGGTATATTAGTTTTTTAAAGGAGAACTTTATATGGATGCCATATGGTCTTATGATGCGTGGATAGCACTAATCAAAATTATTGCTATTGATATTATTTTGTCTGGCGATAATGCGATTGTGATCGCAATGGCGACAAGGAAGCTTCCGAAAGAGCAGCAAAATAAGGCAATTTTTTGGGGAACAGGCGGAGCGGTTATTTTGCGGATCTTGTTTGCCGCCATCATTGTCTTTTTGCTGAAAATCCCATTCGTACATTTAGCTGGCGGACTTTTATTGCTTTGGATTGCGTATAAAGTGTTGGTTGAGCATGAAGAGACAGCGAATATTCAATCATCTGACCGTCTTTTAAAAGCCATTTGGACGATTATCGTAGCAGATGCAGTAATGAGCTTAGATAATGTGGTCGCTGTGGCGGGGGCATCGGAAGGGCACGTTGGTATGATTGCATTTGGCGTAGCTATCAGCATTCCGATTATGATTTTTGGCTCGAAGGCGATCGTGGCCATTATGGAAAAACATGTGTGGATTACGTATATTGGGTCCGGCATTTTAGCTTGGACAGGAGGAAAAATGATGATGGAGGATGAGGGGTTTACAAGTTTCCTCCATTTGCCAAAAGGTCCGCTTTCTTATGCGATTGCTGCGGGTTTGACGATTTTTGTACTGGCCCTCGCTTATCTGGCAAATAAAAAGGCGGAAGCGCAAAGAGAAAAAGGCAGAATGATATAAAAGGATTGTTAGCGTATCCGTCGGGGTCTCCTATCTCTCAACGGAGTATAAATCAAAGAGGTTCATTGGATTATAGATGAAAATGAATTTTTTCACATTTGGGGATTTATATGATGTTGTTTCTTAGCAATCGATTCATAGGCATGAAAGCGGCGTTGCTTGTACCTTTGCTACATGAATAGATGATCCAAGGCTGTGGATTTGTTCTGATCTATTGTTAAATCTTCAGGCTGCAACATGATATCTTGCTTAAAAGAAAAATGACCGAACAGCTTGCTTAACGGACGAAAGCTTAGTCTTTAGTGAAGCTGTTCGGTTCTTTAATTTTTGTTGGTTTGGCTCTGTACTAGAGTTCCATTCGAGCCTTAGCCGTCTGCTACGACCACATAAGCAGCTTTCACAGGGCCGTGGACCCCCACTACTAAGTTCATCTCAATGTCGGCTGAATTGCTTGGACCGGTAATGAAATTGATACATGATGCGACTTCTTTTCCCGCTTTGACTTGCTGATGGATATAAAAAGCGGCTTGCGTCATTCGGGGAACGATGGTGCTTTTCGGAATGATGCAAATATAGTTTTGCGGTAAGAAGCTGACAGTGCGTCCTTTTCCGCGATCGCTGAATAAGACGACGGTCCCCGATTCTGCCAATGTGATATCGCTAAAAGTGATCCCAATATTCGCCTGCTCAGCCTCTGTGATATTGACCGCTCCAAGAGACGGATCCCATATATGAACGTGAATGCCGCTGTTTCGCCAATGATGGTACAAAAGATGGGATAATCCATATTCCGCAAAACGCGGATCATTCCATGTCACGACAGGACCGCCCCCATAACGGGATACGACTTTTTGCAAGGTAAGAGGAAGCTGTTCTTTGTTTGTCTCAAATACATCGGTATGGATGGCTGCACACTGCGTCTTCAATACTTCTAGCAAATCGTCCTCACTATACCCTTGAAATACAGTCCATTGCGGTTGATGCCGCCACTGAGGAGCCTGCACGTTTGTCGCGTACGCTTTTCGTCCAAGCCGCTCGGCAACTTGATTTAAAAACGCTTCTCGGCGATGGATACGTCCTCTTTTCATGGCTGATCCCCTGCTTTCTTTCGATGATGAAACCAATCGCGAAACCTTTCTTTTTCGGGCGCTGGGAATTCGCGAATCGCTGTCCACGCTTTTAACGGTCCGGGCCCTTTTGAAATGCGTTCATTGGTTGTAAATGGATTCAAGACACTTGGTGCCATTTTCGAGCCCAGTTTGTAAAATGTCGTTGATGCTGCACCTAAGCCAAATGCTTTCATGGCTAATTTTTCTGAAATAGGGGCTCTTCCTTCTTGTTCCACGATGACTTGCCGATGCTTATGCAGCAGTTCGTGAAGCGGTATTTTGACAGGACATGCTTCCGTACAGGCTGCACATAATGTTGAAGCGTACGGCAGTTCTTTATAATCATCATAGCCTCCAAGCAGCGGGGAAAGGACGGCACCGATCGGCCCGGAATAAATGGATCCATATGAATGACCGCCAATATGACGGTACACCGGGCAAACATTGACACAGGCCGCGCAGCGAATGCATTGCAGCACGGGTTGAAATTCTGTCCCTAAAATATTGGATCGGCCATTATCGACAATGACAAGGTGAAATTCTTCGGGGCCGTCTACCTCTTCAAGATGGCGAGGGCCGGTTAGTACCGTAATATAGCTTGTTAATTTTTGCCCGACAGCGCTGCGTGTGAGTAAGCTTACAAGCACTTCCATTTCTGCGAAAGTCGGCACAATTCGTTCCATGCCCATAACGGTAATCTGCGTTTTAGGAAGGGCTGTTACTAAATCGGCATTTCCTTCATTTGTAACAAGCGTGATCGAACCGGACTCGGCAATGGCGAAATTGCAGCCGGTAATGCCGATATCGGCGCTTAAATACTCCCGGCGCAGTGTTTGGCGGGCATGAAGGGCCAGTTCTTCTGGCTTTTCGGTTTTGTCATAGGCCAGCTTCTGGCGAAAAACATCGCGAATTTGTTCTTTATTTTTATGCAAGGCGGGTGCGACAATGTGGGAAGGGGGATCATGGTCATCCATTTGCAAAATGTATTCTCCGAGATCCGTTTCAATGACTTCGCAGCCCGCTTTTTCCAGCACAGCATTCAGCTGGATCTCTTCTGTAACCATCGATTTGGATTTGACAATTTTTTTGGCTTGCTTTTCCATGGCGACGTCAAGAATGTATTGTGAAGCTTCTTCGGCAGTTTGGGCGAAAAAAACGTGTCCTCCGCGCTTGGCAACGTTTTCACTTAATTGAAACAAGTAAAAATCAAGATTGGCTAGTGTATGTTGGCGAATTTCTTCCCCGAGCGCCCGCCATTCTTCCCAATTGCCGAGCTCCGCAGCGGCCTTTAGCCGTCTGGCATGCAATCGTTCTTGGGCTCCAGCGACAGCGCCGCGCATAAATGAATTATCAATTCCTGATTTTACGCGTGCATGAAATGGCTCTTCTCCGATTTTCATCGACATATTTTTTCCCTCCCTCATTCATGGCGATTAAGCACTTCTGCAATATGCATCACTTGAATTGGTTTCTGCGCTCGTTCGATGCGCCCCTTTATATTCATTAAACAGCCGCAGTCCGCAGCGATTAAATAATCCGCTTCTGTTTCTTCAATATGCTGGATTTTTTCATCCACCATTTGCTCAGAGATGTCCCCCATTTTGACGGAAAACGTACCGCCAAAGCCACAACAGGTATGGGCATTCGGAAGCGGAACCATTTCCAAGCCTTCCACATGTTTTAATAGCTTAAAAGGGGCTTCTTTCACACCAAGCAACCGCGTCATATGGCATGACGTATGATAGGTTGCTTTTCCTTGAAGCTTAGCCCCGACATTTTCTACTTTTAACACCTCCACAAGAAATTGAGTCAATTCGTATGTTTTGGCTGCGAGAGCTTTTGCCTTTGCTTCCCATTCCCTGTCTCCGCGGAAAATTTGCGGATATTCTTTAAACATGGTGGCACATGAGCCAGAGGGAGCAACAATATATTCTGCATGCTCGAATGTACGAATCATATGCTTCATCGCTTCTTTTGCTTCTTTGACGTATCCGCTATTGTAGGCGGGCTGTCCACAGCAGGTTTGGGCGTCCGGGAACTCGACTTCGCATCCTAATCGTTCCAGTAGCTCGACGGTTGATTTGCCGACATTGGTATGAAATAAATCTACTAAACAAGTAATAAACAGCGTGACTTTCATCGTGCGCTTCCCTCCTTGGTATTAAATGATGGAGTTTCTCGGTATGGAAGTGTATCTTGAATTGAAAGAAAACATAATCGTGGGCATGGGATCATCGATGTTTACGGGAAAATCAATGATTTCAACCGGCTAGCCACCGAAAAAAGCTCCCTTTTGTTTTGCTGCACATATGGAAGCGAGATAAACAGGTCATCAGATGACTATATGAATAATTATATAACAATTTTGAAAAAAATAAAGCGCCATCTTTCTTTAGTTGGCGCTTTGAGGAGAAATATATTTTTTTAGTACTTGCTCTACGTTTGATAGATGCTCTAGCATGCGAGCTTGTGCAGCATTGACATCTTGGCGCTGAATCGCTTCAAAAATATTCATATGCTCTTCAAGCAGCTGTTCGCTTGTTGCTTGTTTAGAAAAAAGCCAAATTCGTCTTGTTTCTCGCATGGTTTCTATCATCATTTCTGATATATTGTTCATCAGACTAACCAAAATGGGATTTTGTGATGCTGCTGCAATAGCAATATGGAAGAGGAAATCAGCTTTTTCCCCAATTTCTTCATTGCCGATTCCTTGCCGCATTTGTTCGAGTGCCTCCTCCATCGCTTTCAAGTCCCTTTCTGTTCGCTTCCGGGCAGCTACGCCGGCAGCGCCCACCTCTAATAGTTTGCGGACCTCCAATAAATAGGCGATATCTTCCTTTTTCATAAGAGCGGCAATGGAAATAGGAAAAGAAAGCATCGTCGGATCAAATTCACGGATGTAGGTTCCTTCTCCTTGCTTTAGTTCAATTAAGCCCATGGCTTTTAAAGCGGTCAGTGCTTCGCGAATCGCTGCACGCCCCACTTGAAAATTCTCTGCTAGCTGCTGAACAGAATCGAGCTTGTCTCCGGGCTTCAACACCCCGTTTTTAATCATATCAAAAATGGTTTCCGCTACTTCTTCGTAAATTTTTTTCGGTTTAATTTGTTTATATTCCAAAAATAGTCACCTCATACTGAGAAGTGTAACAGCTTGTCACATAATTTATATTATACAAAAATTTTCGCGAAGAATCAGCGAAAGAAATTTCACAAAATTTCATAATTTCATATTGAGTTTTTTCTAAAGAGAGCATATAATTTTTGTCAGTATAAACACATGGTCATCAGATGACCTAATTATCATCTTTTTCAGGGGAGATATTAAATTGGGAGGGGATTTGCTATGCAGTGGAAGCAAGATTTTACACCGATTGCTGATAATTTAGCCTTATCGGCCGTTGTGGCTCTTGTGCCGATTCTTTATTTTTTTTGGGCGCTGGCGATTAAAAGAATGAAAGGATATGTAGCAGGCGTTACGACTTTGATCGTTTCATTGGTCATAGCTGTAATCGCTTACAGGGTGCCTGTGTCAATTGCTGCCATGTCCGCCACACAGGGGGCTGTTTACGGTCTTTTGCCCATCGGATGGATTATTATCACTTCGGTATTTTTGTATAAATTAACAGTAAAAACAGGAAAGTTCGATATTATTCGCAATTCGGTATTGTCTATTACAGAAGATAGACGGTTGCAAGCGCTGCTTATCGCATTTTCATTTGGAGCCTTTTTAGAAGGGGCGGCCGGATTTGGAGCGCCGGTGGCGATTTCTGCTGCTTTGCTCGTAGGACTTGGATTTCATCCATTATATGCGGCCGGCATTTGTTTAATTGCTAATACAGCCCCTGTCGCTTTTGGGGCCATCGGTATTCCTATTACTGCGTTAGAAGGGCCGACAGGCATTCCGGCAATGGAAATTTCAAAAATGGTGGGTCGGCAACTTCCATTTTTATCCTTCTTTATTCCGTTTTACCTTGTACTCATTATGGCTGGATGGAGAAAAACGATCGAAGTGCTGCCGCCGATTTTGATATCAGGAATTTCATTTGCCGTTACTCAATATGTTAGCTCAAACTTCTTGGGGCCGGAATTGCCAGATATTTTATCAGCGTTAGTGTCGCTTGTTACTTTGACGGTTTTTTTGAGATTTTGGAAACCGAAAACCATTTATCGTTTTGATTCGGAGTTGGAAGCGGCAGCGACCATTCAAGCACAAAAGCGCTATACAAGCGGTGAAGTATTCAAAGCATGGTCCCCGTTTTTAGTATTAACCTTGTTTATTTCGATCTGGGGAATTCCACAGATGAAGGCAGCGCTCACGGGGCATTATGAAGGAACAAATGTGATGTTGAAAGCGCTTAATACAATAGGGCATTATTTGACATGGATGCCGGAGGTTCCCGGATTAAGCAATAAAATTATTGATGCCAATGGTGAGCCGATTGCAGCTGTCTATAAATTAGAACTGCTAGGAGCAGCAGGAACAGCCATCTTCTTAGCGGCTATTGTGACCAAGTTTATTGTCCGCATTTCTTGGAAGCAATGGGCCGAGACTTTTGCCGAGACGTTGCAAGAATTAAAGTTTCCGATTATTACGATCACAGCCGTAGTTGGTTTCGCCTATGTGACCAATGCGTCTGGAATGAGTACGACATTGGGAATGGCGATGGCTAAAACAGGTTCACTGTTCTCCTTCTTCTCTCCGTTTCTCGGATGGTTAGGGGTGTTTATCACAGGCTCAGATACATCATCTAATTTACTTTTTGGAAATTTACAGAAGATTACCGCTGCTTCGATCGGAATGGATCCTGTTCTTGCACTGGCCGCTAACTCATCAGGAGGTGTGACAGGGAAAATGATTTCACCGCAGTCGATTGCGGTTGCCTGTGCTGCGGTAGGTTTAGCCGGCAAAGAATCCGATTTATTCCGCTTTACAGTCAAGCATAGCATCTTTTTCATTATTTTAATTGGGATTATGACATTTTTACAGTCTACTATTTTTTCATGGATGATTCCATAGTGCTTGCTGAAAAAAGGAAGCCAGCACAGGGGGAGACCACCTTCTCTGTGAAAAGGCTCCTTTTTTCTTAAGTTATATAGAACGGGGCTTCCCTTTCATTTTTCTATATTTAGCGGTGCGAATTCTATCAATTCCATTGACTTGCCTTCGATTGTCTAAAGGCTCGTTGCCTTAGTTTATCAAGTCATAAACAAGCATTGAAGTCGACTAAAAAATGATGAAAGCCATGGCTTCTTCTTATAGATAAGAAGGCGATGCCAAAATCGGCATCATGCGCTCTATCTTCAAGCTGCCTGTATATCACGTTTTTAGAGAGGGTGAGAATCATTGATTTCTGAAGCAGCTAAACAATTATTTATTCAAATCGTTGGCCGGGAAAACTATGACGATTCCAAAGCGGGGAGGCTTGTTTATTCCTATGATGCCACTCCGCAATTTCAAGCGATTCCTGAGGCGGTGATGGCGCCGCGAAATACGAAGGAAGTTTCCGAGATTGTGAAAGTTTGCGCCGAGTACCGCATTCCGATTGTTCCACGCGGTTCCGGTACGAATCTGTGTGCCGGAACATGTCCGATAGAAGGTGGAATTGTCCTGCTTTTTAAGCATATGAATCGCATTCTTGAAATTGATGAAGACAACTTAACAGCAACGGTTCAACCGGGGGTGATTACGCTCGATTTGATTAAATCAGTAGAAGAAAAAGGGTTGTTTTATCCACCTGATCCAAGCTCGATGAAAATTTCAACGATTGGAGGAAATATTAATGAAAATTCCGGTGGTCTGCGCGGGCTGAAATATGGAGTCACTCGTGATTATGTCCTTGGGCTTGAGGCGGTGTTGGCCAATGGAGACGTTATTCGCACAGGAGGAAAATTGGCCAAAGATGTGGCTGGTTATGATTTAACAAGATTATTGGTTGGATCGGAAGGAACGCTTGGAATTATCACAGAGGCTACGCTAAAGCTTGTGCCGATGCCGGAGGCAAAGAAAACGATGCTAGCTCTTTATCAAGATTTAGAGGCGGCTGCCCGATCTGTGTCCAAAATTATTGCAAGCAAAATCATCCCTGCGACATTGGAATTTTTAGATCAGCCAACGCTTAGAGTTGTAGAAGATTATGCACAAATTGGCTTGCCGACAGATGTAAAGGCCGTTCTTCTTATTGAGCAAGACGGTGCACGTGAAGTGGTGGAAAGAGAGATGCGGCAAATAGAAAGAATTTGTAAAGAGGAACAGGCGGTGTCTGTACAATTGGCCCGTTCTGACCAAGAAGCCGATGCTTTGCGCACAGCGCGGCGTTCGGCATTATCCGCCCTTGCTCGCCTACGGCCGACAACGATTTTGGAGGATGCCACTGTACCGCGTTCAGAGATAGCAAAAATGGTAACAGCCATCAATGAAATTGCCGAGAAATACCGCGTCATGATTTGTACATTTGGGCATGCCGGCGATGGCAATTTGCATCCAACATGTCCGACGGATGCACGTGATGATGAAGAGATGGAGCGAGTGGAAGCAGCGTTTGCCGAAATTTTTGCCAAGGCGATTGAGCTTGGGGGTACGATTACCGGGGAACATGGAGTGGGAGCCATGAAGGCGCCATATTTAGAATGGAAGCTTGGCAAGGAAGGGGTAGAGGTGATGCAAGCGATCAAGCGTGCGCTTGATCCCTACAATATTATGAATCCAGGAAAAGTGTTTGCGAAAAGTACGAGGAAACGTGTGGTGGTAACAAAATGACTTCGTCAAAGGAGCAAAAAGCGATCCAAGATCAGTTTCGTGAACGGATGAACGAAGATGAGCTTATGAACTGTATGCGTTGCGGTTTTTGCTTGCCGTCATGTCCCACGTATATAGAATCGGGATCACAGGAGCTGCATTCGCCAAGAGGACGCATTGCCATCATGAAGGCGGTAGTCGATGGTTTGATTGAACCGGATGAGGACGTTGAACGTACACTGAATATGTGTTTGGGATGCCGAGCTTGTGAGCCGGTTTGTCCTTCAGGCGTCCGTTATGGACATTTATTGGAAGAAGCGCGCGATATTATTCAGCAAAATAAAAAACATTCATGGCCTGTTCGCGTGCTGCGTAAGCTGGTGTTTAAAGAATTGTTTCCTTATCCTAATCGTGTGCGCGTAGCAACAGCCTCCCTTGGATTTTATCAGCGCTCAGGACTGCAAACGTTTTTACAGAGAACGAGATTGTCTCATGTTTTGCCTGCCCATTTAAGGGAAATGGAAAAGGTTTTGCCAAGTGCTCCAACGCTAAAAAAAATGAAAAAGCGGCCAAAGCATTTGCCGGCACAAGGAGAGGCGAAACGAAGAGTCGCTTTTTTCTCCGGTTGCTTAATGGATACGCTGTTTATCGAAACGAATGATGCAACGATGAAGCTATTGCAGCTAGCTGGATGTGAAATTGTCATTCCATCTTTGCAAACATGCTGCGGCGCTTTGCATGGACACAGCGGAGAAAAAGAGCAGGCTAAATGGTTAGCCAAGCGAAACATTGAGGCGTTTGAGCAATGTCAGGCAGATGCCGTTATTACAAATGCAGGCGGTTGTGGAGCGTTTTTAATGGAGTATGATCATTTGTTGAAAGATGATCCTGATTGGGTTGACCGCGCTAAAGCTTTTGTGGAGAAAATTCGTGACATTTCTGCTATTTTAATAGAATTAGGGTTTCAGCATAAAGGACTGAAGCTGCCGCCGCAAATTGTTACTTATCAGGATTCGTGCCATTTGCGAAATGTCATGAGAACATCATCTGCGCCGCGGCAACTGCTTCAATCGATTGCTGGTGTAGAATTTCGCGAAATGAGAGAGTCTGATCGCTGCTGCGGTTCTGCAGGGATCTACAATATTGTTGAACCGGAAATGGCCATGCAAATTTTAGATCATAAAATGGTGTATGCAGAACAAACGGGAGCGACTACCATTGTGACGGCTAATCCTGGCTGTTTGCTGCAAATGAAACTAGGAATTGAGAGGAAAGGGCTGGGAGAAAAAGTTCGTGCTGTGCATATTGTGGAAGTATTATTTGAAGCGGTTAAGGAAAGCGGCTTGTTTGAAGAAAGTAAAGACGGGTAAGCAGGATAAAAATTTTAGGGGATCTACGTATAAGTGACTTGCTAGCTGGACATAATAGGGGTGTAGAGTTTTCCAAGTATTCCCCCGATCCCCTGTGAATATATAAAAGTCCCTTCATTTTTATGGAGGGACCTTTTTTTGAGTTATGCTACTCTTTTAGCGCCGATAAATTTTGGTTTCCAGTAAGAGTTATTTAAACGATCGATTTTTACACCGCTTGATGTAGCATGAATGATGGAGTTGTTGCCAATGTAAATCGCAACGTGGGAAGCACCTTTTTTATATGTACTGAAAAATACGAGATCACCAGGCTTTAATTTTGATGTATGTACGCTTGTTCCTTTTTGGTACATAGATGCTGCGGATCGCGGTAATGTTTTACCGACCTTTTTATATGTATAGTAGACAAAGCCGGAACAATCAAAGCCTTTTGGAGTTGTACCGCCGAATTTGTAAGGAGTGCCGATCATTTTTTTTGCTTCTGTGACGACTTTTTGTGTATTTACAGCCGCTTCCGCTTTGAAAGCGTTACCAAAAAGAGAACTAAATACAATCATGAATGATAGTAGAGTGACTGTAAACGTTCTATTCATTTTCCTTAAACCTCCGACAACGAGTTTCCGTTTCTTTCTCACAGGTTTCAGTATAGCAAAAATATTGTCGAAATGTTGTTACATTTAAATTAAATAATATTACAGACAAATTACAAAATTTGATGACGAAGATTTAAGACCTGGTACTATATATAAAGCTTTATGTGACTACACTTTCAGCGTTTGCGCTTTGTTTATGCGAGGAACAGAAAGCGTTCGGCTTCATGTCTTCACATTCGCCGATCAATCGGCTGCTTTTGTTTACCGATAGAGCGTATTTAAAGGATATACATATATAACTAGCGAATGTCAGAAAATGTCGAAAAAATAGGAAGGATGAAGGGAGAAACCTCTATATTTTCCATTTATAATAATAAATAAAAGTGCATGGTGAGCGTTTATGCTATCGAAAATGAGTGAATATATGTTATTTACTGTTGGCATTTTAATCGTGATTTTATTCGGACAGCAACAAATGAATCGATTGATTCATAGAAAGCTCAAGGTGTCTATTTTTTATATAGCGCAACGATCGACAATGCTTTTTTATGTTTTTGTTTTTTTACTGCTAGCCACTGGCATTTGGTATGTGAACGGGCTTGAACATCAGGAACGCCAAAAATATGAACGAAATTTGTCACGTTTGGCGGCAAGCTTCGCCGCTGAACTTTCGCAAATGAATCACCAGCAGGTAACAGACACAACCAATGCAAATGATAAAACCTACCTCGGTCTTTTGCGTACGTTGAATCGCTGGCAGCATGATCATCCCAATATACGCCAAATTTATACATTAAAACAACGAGCAGATGGTCAGAATTATGTCATGCTTTCCGTCAAAGCAGATGATGGAAAGCATGATGGACAACAGGTTCAGGATTTGCCGAGCGGGGCGGCCTATCAGGCGCATATGTCAGAGCTGGCGCAAGCATTTCAAGGAAAGATCAGCATTAAAAATGAGGGGGATTTGCCAAAAAACTTTGTTATATTTTGTCCAATCCTAACACAGCAAGGCAAGGTGGATGCCGTTTTAATCATTCGCTATGATGGAGCACACTATATGAAGAAAATGCACCATCAACTACACAAAGGAATGGGAAGGATCTTTTTACTATTTTTTATTTCTTATATTTTTTATTTATTGCTGCTCTATGTCCGCTTAGACAAACTATCTTTTAAAAAATATAGCGAAGAAGTGCAAAGGATTCAGCATCGTCTTAAACGTCTTTCTGAAATATCTATGGAAGGAATTATTATTTATTCGGGGCAAACGATTTTGGAAGTGAATCATGCTGCATGCCGGTTATTCGGTTATACAGAGAACGAGCTGATGCGGACACCGATGGAAGCGCTTGTCGCTTCCCCTCCATTGCCAGATTGGACGCAATCTTTGGTTGAAGATACGACATATGAAGTGCATTTGCGTAAAAAAGACGGCACGACTTTCCCTGCAGAGGTTTTGAAGCGCAAATATGATGATTATTCCCGATCCCGAATGGTCGATGTAGTAGCCGTCCGAGATATTACAGAACGAAAAAAACATGAAGATCGAATGAACTATATTGCGTTTTATGACGATTTAACAGGTTTGCCTAATAAAGAAATGCTCTATCAGATGTTAAGCGAAAAGCTAACGGATGCACAAAATCTCAAAAGAAAAACAGCAGTTATGTTTATGGAAGTGAAGGGAATAAAAGCGGTAAATGATTTGTATGGCTATACGGTTGGGGATCAAGTGCTTCTAGCATCCGTGGCGAAGATAAAAAATCTAGTCGGTGAAACCGACATTTTTGGCAGATGGGGCGGGAACGAATTCATCGTCATTTTGCCGCAAGTGGACAGAGACGAACAAGTAAGCGAATTATGCCAGCGTTTAATCGAAGCAATGGAAGAGCCGTTGATCGTGAACAAACAGGAATTTCGCTTGACGCTAAAAATCGGCATTAGTTGTTATCCGAAAGATGGAGATAATGGTCACACATTAATTCGCAGAGCTGATATAGCTAGACATGAATTGTCAAAACAGGCCATTGGCCAATTTCGCTTTTTTGAGAAACAAATGAATCGAACCATTTATGAAAAAATTCATATGGAAAGAGAATTGCGCAAGGCGCTGGAAGCGGAGGAATTTGAGCTTCACTATCAGCCGCAAATTCAACTGCAAACAGGAAAAGTGATCGGAATCGAAGCACTTATCAGATGGAAGCATAGGGAAAAAGGAATGATCTCGCCAAACGCATTTATTCCGATTGCCGAAGAGACGGGTTTCATCATTTCGATTAACGAATGGGTTATGGAAACAGCATGCCGGCAAACAAAGCTGTTGCTTCATCAATATCCTTCCTTATCCGTTTCTATTAATTTGTCGCCTTGTGAGTTTGAAAGCAGAAAGCTTATTTATAAGCTTGCGAAAATCCTTGAAAAAACCGATTTTCCGCCCCATTGCCTAGATATCGAAATTACTGAACGCATGACGATGGATACGGAAAAAGCCATTCCGATTTTAAAAGAGCTGAAAAATGTAGGTGTCAATGTCAGTATTGATGACTTTGGGACAGGGTACAGCTCGTTAAGCTATTTGAAAAAACTGCCGATTGATCGCTTGAAAATTGACCGTTCATTTGTGCAAAATGTCCAAAAAGAAGAAGAAGCTATTTTGCCAGCGATTATCACTTTAGGGCATAATATAGGTGTAAAGGTGCTTGCGGAAGGGGTAGAGACAGAGCTGGAGGCTGCCTATTTAAAAGAAAAACAATGCGACGAAGTGCAAGGCTATTATTATACAAGGCCGCTTCCGTACGGCGAATTGGTACAATTTCTTGATCAGCATAAACAGCAAGCAAGTGCCATCATAAGCTAAAGATGGATGTGAGATCAAATGGATATTATTTCAAAAATTGCGGAGGAAAGAATTCGGGAAGCCTTGAAAAATGGGGAATTTGATCATCTTCCTGGATTGGGCAAACCGCTGGAGTTGGAAGATTTGTCGCATATTCCTGAAGACTTGCGAATCGGCTATCTGCTGTTGAAAAATGCCGGATATGTCTCTGAGGAAGTCGAATTAAAAAAGGATGTAATGACCATCGAAGACCTATTGCGTTGTTGTGATGATGAAACAGAAAAAGAGAAACTCAGGAAAAAACTGAATGAAAAACTCCTTCGTTGGAATTCGCTTATGAAAAGGCGCAATAAAACGAATTCTCAAGCCTTGCGCGACTATCAACAGCGGATTGATGAAAAGTTTCGGTAATCAATAGAAAAAGCTTGCTGCGGTTTATCGGCAAGCTTTTTTATTTTGCGTGCAAAGTTTCTTGAAAAGTGGGGAAGATATCATTAGGTTTGCTATTTTGTTTGACTCCATCATTTTGAATTTCAAAGGAGAGTGAAACATGATGAAAATGCGATGGATTTTTTGGGTGTTAGCGCTCATGCTTGTGATTCCCACAGGAGCGCTGGCGGAACAAAGAGAGCCTAGCATGGAGGCAGGAGCTCAAGCATTTGCAGGGCATATGTTCAAACATGGAGAACTGGATGAACAAAAATGGCTGGAAATTGTAAAAAAATATACACCGAATCAAGCTGCAGAATGGCAAAAGATTCTTAATGAACGAAAAGAACTAAGAAAGCAACTGCAAAGCGAAGAAGTGCAAAAGGCCCTGCAAGCAAAACATGCAGAGATGAAAAAGAAAAGAGAAGCGGATTTTGACCAATTAATTGACCGTCTTGCCAATAAAGAAATAACCAAACAGCAGTTCAAAAAAGAATGGAAGAAGTTACATAAACATAAGAGATGGATGACAAAAGTAGAAAGACAAAAATTGTATAAGCTTCATCATCAAACGCATGAGGCAATGAAGAAAAATGATCAACAGGCCCTTTCTTCCTTGCTTCCACAATGGTTGGAGCATATGAAGAAAGAAAATGAGCGTTTGGCTAAATGGATTCAAGAAGCGACACAAAAATAATATAGGCCATTTGTAGTGACATCTAAGCTAGCTCTTGCAAGGAAAATCTTCCTCAATAAAAGCGCGCCTGCGCCTTTCATAAGGAGGATTCCTGCGCAAGAGCATTTTTATTTGGCAAGGAGACAAGCAAAACAGCGGTTGTAAATATCAAAAATACGGAAAAAATAACTAGGATTCAAATGAAGAAATAATTGAAACGGTCTTTTCGCTTCTTAATAAAAAAGAAATTCGTGTTTACTCGATTTGTTTGGTATTGTTGGGCTGGTCTCGACACCGATATAGATACTATAATGGAGAAAAAAGGCCAAGAGTTTCTATACGGCCGTTTTTGGCAAAGGAGAAATTCGTATGGGATATCCGGTGATGCTGCATATCGCCAATCAACACGTTGTTGTCATTGGTGGGGGGAGGGTGGCCGAACGGAAAATAAAAGGTTTGCTGGAGGCGGAAGCAAAAATTACGGTCGTCGCTCCTTCTGCTACAGGGGGGATTCAACAGTTAGCGGCAGCCGGAGCACTCGTTTGGCGCCAAAAAACATTTTCTCCTGACGATATTAAAGAAGCGTGGATGGTGATTGCGGCCACGAATAATCGAGAAGTAAATGAAGCGGTGGCCGCCGCAGCGGAGCCTTATCAACTGATTAACATTGCCGATGATCCAGAGCGGTCTAATTTTCATGTTCCGGCGGTGGTAAGGCGTGGCCGATTGACGATCGCTGTTTCAACAGGAGGAGCGAGCCCGACTGTCGCCCAGCAAATCCGCCGTCAGCTTGCGGAACAATATGATGAAGATTGTGGACGGTATATCGAGTTTCTTTACGAGTGCCGCCAATTTATTTTGCGGAATGTAAGCGATGAGCGAATACGAAAAAAATTGTTTAAGGCGATTGCCCAGGAATCGTTCCGCAAGAAGGGAAATTGGGAAGAAGAGTTCCACCGACTTTTAGAAATGACCTTATAAATGAGAAGAAAACCTGTTTGAATGAATAAATCTTCGAAAAAAGTGAAAGAGGGATAAGTTTTTTAACATTCTTCAGTCGAGAAGTCTCCCACTTCTAAATCTTGCGAAGCTTGATGAAAGTGGGAGATGAATCGACTTCGGACAAGGACAGGCTTTTGCCTGTTCAATTGTCTGACCCTGTGGTAAAATAAACCTATGTCGTTCTTTCATAACTGGATATAGGAGATTGCATGGAGAAAATAAAATGCGAAAACCAAGCTGATCCTTCCATGCGTAAAATATCCAAGGTACAAAAGAACTCCGAATTGTCGGACATCTAGGGTTGGAACGACCCGAAGTCACGCTCAGGGAGACGAAAGGCGGCTTTCGTCGTGGAACTGAGAAGCTCCCACTTCAAGCTTTAGCTAAGTGGTGAGTAGTTCACCAGCTTTCCCAAGTCTCCTATCTTCAAGGAGCGGGAAGGGCGACAGCCCAGTGAGCAGGGGAGATGAATGTCGGTGATCGCCAATCGATAGGATCCTCTATCGTTCAAACGGACCCCTTCGGAACGAAGGAAAGCGTAGGGGGGGATTGTGTGTGGCTTACCGTTCAGCGGACACGCGCAAGTCGCTTGAAACTCCCTCTTCTAAGCGAAGCGTAGGTGGTGGGTAAGTTCACGCAGGCCGTCTTTCAGAAAGGCGGACCTGCTTTTCTTTTCTAATTTTCCCATTTGTACGTCCAAAACCGCTCCGTTTTCAGCCATTCTAACGCGTCACCGCCGCGTTTAGAAGCAGCGCTCATCAATCCTTCTGTTTGGGAACGGTGTGCTTGAATGGCGGCGATTTTTTTATCAATGACTGCGCTGACATCACGGACGATATCAGGTTTTCCCAAGTCTTGTTCGCAATTTTTAGCAAATGCGACACAATGGACAATTGGCCGCTCTTCTTTTGGAATTCGCTGGACGGCGTGAATGACAGCTGCCCCGCATGCGTCATGGTCAGGATGAACGCTATAGCCAGGGTAAAACGTGATGATTAAAGATGGATTCGTTTCTGCTATAATAGCGCTAATGCGATCAGCGATCAGTTCTTCATCTTCAAATTCAATCGTTTTGTCACGGAAGCCGAGCAAGCGCAAATCGTCAATGCCAATCGCTTCGCATGCCGCTTTTAACTCTTGTTTGCGAATGAGCGGCAACGTCTCACGGTTAGCAAAGGGAGGAGTTCCCATGTTGCGTCCCATTTCTCCAAGAGTAAGGCAAGCATATGTGATCGGAGTGCCTTTTTCTGCATGCATGGCCAGTGTGCCGGAAACACCAAATGCTTCATCATCTGGATGGGGAAATACAACAAGTACATGTCTTTCCATTTTCATCCCTCCTTAAAAAGGTTCATGGCTCAATTGTAGAGCAACTGCGAGCTTCCCTTCATAATCATGGCCGGCAAGCAAAAGCTGCCCTTTGTCAGTCATCTCCCAATCTGTTAACCCTTCTGCATATATCCAGCCCAACTCCAGCTTTAATCCGATACGGTAAGGTCCTTTGCCAACGATTTTTCCATGGCTGAAACGGATTCGTCCGTTGCGGATGTATGCACCTGCTGAGAAAAATCCTTCGTTATGATGGGCAGCGTATGCCCCGTTTGTTGTTTCTAAATGCAAGTACACGTCTTGACCTTTGAACTGATTCAAGACGGTTTGTACCTCTTCAATACGAATCGGCTGCAAAAAAACCCCTCCTCGAACATCGTTTTTATTATTGTACATGAAAGCTAGACATAAAAGAAAATATTTCGTCCGCAAGACGTTTGCAAGGAAGCGGTGAAAAAATAGACCATATCGATAAAGATCGTGCCCATTTCATATCATCCCCCGAGAAGTCTTCCATTTCTAAACGAAGGGTAGGTGAGAGAGGTTCATAGATGATGATTGATGGATGCTTTGATTCCAGCAAACCTATGAGGAAAGACTAGGGATCAATTTGTAATTTTGAGGCTGCAGCGAGAGAAGGTGTCGTTCCATTTACGTGCTTGTTTGGGTTTTTTGTTGTATAATATCTAAAAATAGAGAAAATGCGAAAAATATGGCTTCATAGGTTTAGAAACTTGCACCAATTGAGTGATAGGAGAGGTGATTTGGATGAGTTTTCAAGGAAATGGTGTAACGTTTTTAAACATTGATGGTGCATATGTTTCGCAGCCAGGCCTTCGTCGGCTGCCGCACGAATGGATTGATTTAATGGATGTAGCGCATACCAACCTATATTGTGAGCAAGCCTCTTTATGCGAGTTGGAAAGGCGCATCCAAACATGCAGAAACCTTGTGTTTATTGGCAGCGGTAATTACCACTATATCTCATATTTGTTGATGAAAAGAATCCAAGAACCGTTTACGCTCATTTTGTTTGATAATCATACCGATATAGGGAATGGGACGGATCATGAACAAATCATCTCCTGCGGTTCGTGGGTTTCTTATGCTCTGGAGCTTCCTTTACTGCAAAGAGCCGTGATTGTCGGACCTACACGGTGGCAGTCTTCTCTTTTTTCTTCTGAGACCATTGTCTTGTCAAACAATATCGTTTCTCCGAATCTTCTTTTATCCCATATTCAAACAGAGAATGTATACATTAGCATTGATAAAGATGTTCTTCGCGAGGAGGATGCCATGACCAATTGGGATCACGGAACGATGCCGCTTTCCGCTTTGATTGGTTGTCTGCAAGAGTTGTTTGTTCATAAAAATGTAGTAGGGATCGATATATGCGGCGAGTATCCGCAAGCTTCCATTTATCCATTCGATCCAGTGAGTCGGGAGGCGGTTCGCAAAAATGAGCATGCGAACATGTGCATTGCTCATAACTGTTTGTACGATCCGCAGCCTACAACTTTTATTATCCAATAAATGGTAATACAATAGCGCCCGGTGCTGGGAAACAACCGGGCTGTTTTTAATAAATAATGCGAAATGTTTTTTCGTTTGGAATAGGATCGATGGATTGAATATCTAAATGGGTCACTTTCGAAAACGGAGAGCCCTGGCGAATTTTATCAATAAATAGATGAATTCGCTCTTCATGTCCTTGCGCTTCCAGTTCTACCGTTCCATCCTCATTATTTTTTACCCATCCGGTTAAATCCCATTTTAATGCTTCATGTTGTGCATAATAGCGAAAGCCGACGCCTTGGACGCGGCCATGAACGATCACATGCAATCGCTTCATTCCTATTGCTCCCCCTCCTTGTATGTCCCCTATCTATCATCATACACGAGAAGAGGGATTTTCCATACTCATATAAATGTCCAGACCAAAAAATTTTTCTTTAATTGAAAGAAGAAAAATACGCCTTTATTGATATGGAGGAATGAAGCATTTTCCACATCGATGAAACTTGCTGCTGTTCGACTTGTTTACGACCGTCCTTTTTTGATAGGACCTTCGTTTATATATCAATCGGATTGGAAAGGAACTTTTCAAACTCCGATCGTTAACCGAGAATATTTTTGTAGCTTTTCTTTAATAAGCTCCTTAAGAAAAGGATGATACCCTAAATAGCCGCATAAGACCCATTGCTGGTCGGAAGAAGTAAGAGAGCGCAGCCGCTGTTCGATTTTTTTCATTAACACTCCGGTAAACAGTAAATAAGGGACGACGAAAATCGTTTGATAAGAGGATTGCTTAGCTGCTTGTAAGGCATCCTCCAGCGATGGTGCGGCTGCAGCAAGAAAGCATACGTCAACACGGGAGACGTTTGTTTTTTGCTGCAACATGCCGGCGATTGTTTTCATCGCACTTTTTGTGTCGGGATCGCTGCTTCCACGGGCAACAAGAAGAATCATGGCACGCTCATGAAGCGAAACAGCGCTCTCCATCATTCGTTCGATGATGATGGAAACCATTTTTTCATGGATGCCGAACGGTTCATCTAATAAAATTTGCAAAAAAGGGTAGCGCTGTCTTGCTTTTTGGATGGCCTCTGGAATATCTTGCTTCACATGTCCAGCGGCAAGTAGCAAAATAGGAATGACAATGATGCTTGTTGCCCCTTTTTTTACGCAAATTTCGATTCCTGTTGCGATATCAGGGTCTGCCAATTCAATAAAACAAATTTCTTGAATCGGGAAATCGGTCGACATTTTGCACTGTTCAACAAAAGCGATCGCTTCTTCGCAAGCTTTCGCTAGACGGCTTCCATGACAAACATATAAAACAGCCTGCATAAGCGCCTCCTTAAAATGCTTCGTTAGCAAACGATGATGCTTGGAATCTTAATTGCTCGAACCATTGAATTTTTTCTCGCAGGGCGACAACCTCGCCTATGATAATCATGCTTGGATTTTCGATTTGTTTTTGTTGAACAGCTTCGACAATTGTTTCAAGAGTGGCTGTCACGGTTTTTTGTTCGTACAGCGTGCCCCATTGGATCACGGCTGCAGGAGTGGATGGCGCTTTTCCGTATTTGATTAACTGATCGCGAATATATGGAAGATTGCTGATGCCCATATAAATAGCGATCGTGTCAATTCCTTTGGCAAGACTTTCCCATTTGATTTCTTCTTGGCTATCGGCACGCTGATGGCCTGTAATAAAGGCGACGCTTGAGCTGAAGTCGCGATGGGTCACAGGAATGCCGGCATAAGCGGCTGCAGCGATACCGGACGTAATACCAGGAACGATTTCAAAGTCAATGCCATGCTTGGCCAGCATCTCGGCTTCTTCGCCGCCGCGGCCGAATACGAATGGATCTCCACCTTTTAATCGTACAACGATTTTTCCTTTCTTCGCATGGCGCACAAGGAAATGATTGATGGTTTCCTGCTGCATAGTATGATAGCCGGGGAGTTTTCCACAAAAAATCAATTCTGCTTCTTTTTTGGCATATGTCAGCAGTTCTTCATTAATAAGGCGATCATATAAAATCACATCTGCTTTTTGGATGCACATTAATCCTTTGACGGTAATTAGTTCTGGATCGCCGGGACCTGCTCCGACCAAATACACTTTTCCCATCCTTCCGTTCAGCCCTTTCTGTTTAAGCATTCTTCTATTGCTGCACATGAATTTCGTCTTTGTCAATTGGCCAAAACGCCTGCAAACATATTGGCTGCTTCATTTGTCTATTATTGAATGAATGGACAAGTTAGCGCCAAGTTTTAAAGTATTGGCATGATAAAGATGAGCGTTAAACTTGCTTCATCTGATCTTTCTAACACAGGTGCGTTAGTGAGTGATTTTGTATCACTCGTCGTACGGCTAGCTTGGGTGGCGAGGTTCATTGTAAACAACGAACCCCCCGCCTCGGCGAATGAGTTTTTTCTCATGCAGCGAAATATCGATAAAATCAGGAACCTTCAGAAAATGTTTTTCAAGCTCTACTTCGACAAGACGAAACGCTTGCTCGTCACTGCTGGCAGCAATGACGAGATAGATGGTGTTTGTTTGCGTTGTTACTTCAAAGCGATATAAATACATCGGCGCCACCTTCATGCAACTGTGCTGAAATTCGTTAAAATGCGATCCAATTCTGCCTGCAACGCTTCAATGCCGACGCGATTAAAGTAATCAAGAAATGTCTCGCCAGGCAGCTTTGTTTCTTGAAAATAGGAGAACAGCAATACAAGCACTTCTTCGATTTGTTCTGCCGGGATCTTGCCTTTTAATTTTTCGTTAAATTTTCCGTCGTTTTGCAGCGTACCGCCTACATAAATTTCAAACGCCTCAACCATGCCTTTGTCTTTTGTTTTCATTTTGATCCCTTGAAGCCCGATATCGCCAATTTGTCTTTGACCGCAAGAGTTTGGACAGCCGACCATATGGATGCGTACGGGAACATCAAGCTGTAAACGGCTATCTAAGTATTCTGCGACATGACGCATCCGCTCTTTTGTTTCAACCAATGCGAGATTGCAAAACTCGATGCCTGTGCAGGAAACGGAGTATCCAATGAACGTTTTTGGCCGCACGGTAATCCGCTCAAATATTTTTTCTTGAAGCACCGACTCTACATATGAATCTGGAACGTTGGGAATAACAAGATTTTGTGAGTTGCAAAAACGAACCTCGCCATTTCCGTATTGGCGGGTTATTCTGGCAATCTCAAATACTTCATCAGCGCTGAGACGCCCAACCGGTACGTTAAAGCCGATATAGTTCAGCCCTTCCTGCTTTTGGCGGTGTACACCGTAAAAATAGCCGGCATTCCAGCCTTTTTGCACCGTTTCGCCTTTGGATGGCAGCGGACCTGTATATTCTAAAAGCTTTTCTTTAAATTTTTCCACTCCCCAATCAGCGACAAGGAATTTAAGACGCGAACGATGACGTTTTTCGCGATAGCCATAATCACGGAAAATAGTTGTAATAGCAATGGCGACCTCTTTTACGCGTTCTTGTTCTACAAATATATCAAGCAATTGGGCAAGATGCGGAGCCGACGACAACCCGCCTCCGACTTTTACGTGGAAACCTAATACTTCTTGACCGTCGATGACTTTTTTGGCCGGTATAAAGGAAACACAGTGAATTTCAGCATTGGCTGCGTTGTATACGTTGGCACTTATCGACATTTTATATTTGCGTGGTAAATTAGAAAAATCTTCATTGTGCTGGAAAAATTCATAGACTTCGCGAACAATATGCGTTGTGTCAAATAACTCATCTGGGTCGATGCCAGCTAGAGGATTGCCGACAATGTTGCGAGTGATGTCACCGCATGCGCCGGCTGTCGATAGTCCGACACGCTTTAATCGTTGAAAAATATCGGGAATTTGTTCGATTTGCAGCCAATGGAATTGAACGGCCTGCCGTGTCGTGATATCAAATAGGCCACGCCCGTAATCGCGGGCAATCCCTGCCAATGTTTCAAGCTGTTCATTATTTAAAATGCCTGAAGGGACGCAGACGCGCATCATAAAATAGCCGGCTTCTTTGGGACGCTGTAAATACAGTCCAGCCCATTTAAAATAATCCCAGTCTTCTTGAGGAATCGCGGCAAACCCTTCTTTTGCATAACGCGGGATCTCATCAAAAATTTTTAAACCGTCTTTTTCTAGCTTTTTTAATTCGGTTTTGTTCAGTTTTGGATTAGCAGCCCATGTTTTTTCGTACGCCATCTTTATAAATCCTCCTTAATAAAGTGTCGATCGCGTAAATATGCAATCACTTGATCGGCACATTGATGAATGGAATGAAGGTGGGTGTCAATGATGAGTTCCGGAGCTTCCGGAGCTTCGTATGGCGAATCAATGCCGGTAAAGTTGCGAATTTCTCCGTTTCTAGCTTTTTGATATAGCCCTTTTGGATCGCGTTTTTCGCATTCCTCAAGAGGGCATTTTACGTAGATTTCGATAAATTCATCGCTTTCCACCAGCCCACGCACTAGCGCACGGTCTTGAGCGAAAGGGGAGATAAACGCTGTTAACACAAATTGCCCGCTGTCGACAAACAATTTGGCCACTTCGCCAATGCGGCGGATGTTTTCAGTACGGTCTTCAGAAGAGAATCCCAAGTCCTTGTTTAATCCATGGCGAACGTTATCTCCATCAAGCACATAATTTTGAATGCCGAGATCAAATAGCTTTTTAGAAACGGCGTTAGCCACCGTCGATTTTCCAGAGCCAGACAGCCCAGTGAACCATAAAACACAGCTATGATGGCCGTTGCGCTGGCGGCGTTCCTCCTTTGTCACGGCCGTCTGATGCCAAACAACGTTCGTGTTCAATGTGATTTCCTCCTTTGTTAGCGAGCGGAATGAGGAACTGCCAACCCCTTAATAAGCACTTGCACCACTTCTGGACGGCTGAATGTGCTAGGCGGTACTTGGCCGCTTCTCAACATTTCTCGTACTTTTGTTCCCGATAATACCACGTGATGTTCGCTGCTATGCGGACATGTTTTTGTTGAGGCCATTCCCTCGCATTTTGTACAATAAAAGCTATGTTCAAAAAATAATGGAGTAATGCCGAGATCTTCTGGAGAAAAGTTTAAGAAAATCTTTTGAGCATCATATGTGCCATAATAATTTCCAACGCCAGCGTGATCGCGTCCGACAATAAAGTGCGTGCAGCCGAAGTTTTTGCGCACCATCGCATGGAAAATGGCTTCCCTTGGCCCTGCATAGCGCATGGCTGCTTGAAAGACGCCAAGAAACACTCGATCCTTCGGATAGTAGTTTTCCAAAAGTACTTGATAGCTTTCCATGCGAATATCAGCTGGAATATCGTCGTCCTTTGTTTCGCCGACAAGCGGATTTAAAAATAGTCCATCGACGATTTCAAGTGCGCATTTTTGAATATATTCGTGAGCGCGATGCACAGGATTTCGCGTCTGAAAGCCCACAACGGTGTTCCAACCCAATTCAGCAAAGCGTTGGCGTGTCTCGGCTGGATCGAAATAAAAGGAAGCAAATCGTCCTTTGTTTGTTCGATTAACAAGGGTGATCGGCCCCCCGACGTAGACATTTGGTCTTTCGAATAATTTTTTGACTCCAGGATGATTCCAGTCCTCTGTTTGATAGACAAGAAGGGCTTCCTTTTGTTTATCAGGCACGTATAGCTCTTGAACTTCCATCACGCCGTATACTTGGCCGTTGTGGACAAGCTTTACCGTTTCGCCGATGGAAAGCTCAGCTGCTTTTTGTTCACTCACAGCAAGCGTAATCGGAATGCTCCAAACGATGCCATTGGCAAGGCGCATCGTTTTCACAACAGATTCGTAGTCCTCCTTTCCTAAAAATCCTGTTAGCGGGCTGTATGCGCCAGTACCGATCAATTCAAGATCGCTTAATTCTGCATTGGACAGCTCAATTTTTTTCGTCACAGAGTGGAATGGATATTTCGGGTTCCAACGATTGATTAATGTACCGCCATGTGGGATGCTTAAGCTCATTTTCATTCCTCCTAAAATATAGTAAATAGGGCCGCTATGGTTAGCGAGCGTTGTTAACGATTGATATCGCTTGTGTTTATAAAAGCGATAGGATAACTGTGATTTAATGTTAAATTCCTTCGCCATGTTCGTGCAAAGATCGCTTTTCTTCTGTTATTACTGTTTTTTTGAGACTGATGATTCCTAGGGTGGACAGAAAGACGCTAAAAATAGCAATAAACGTGTAAATATCACTGTCCAGCAGTAATTTCACAAGACTATAAGCGATAACAAGAGAAAAAATAGGTGAAACAACCCAAACCTTTAACAGCTGAATAACAATTCGTTTTTGCCAAATGTACGTTCCTGTTTTGGCTGTTCCGATTCCGATAATAGCGGATGTGGTAATCTGCGTTAATGGAACTGGCAGACCGAAAAGGGAAGAAAGAATAACAAGGATGGCTCCTGTTCCTGAGATCGCGCATCCTTCAAACGGAGAAAAATGAATAATTTTTTTCCCGTTCGTTTCAAGCACGCGCCCGCCCAGTAAAACGGCTCCTAATGCTACAAATAAGCCGCCAAAAAAAGTGCCGGAATTCACTGAGATCAAATTGGCGCCGACGAGAGGGCCGACAGCGTTGGCCACGTTGTTCATTCCAGCTGAAAAAGCTTCAAAAAAGCCAGTCACAATTAACAAGGACATCAGGCTTTTTTTCCACATGCCCTGTTCAATGTAGGGATGTTTTTCTTTAAGCCGCAAAAACCATTTTCCAACGATAAAGGTAAAAGTAAAGGCGATGACTGGAATGATGATCCAAATGGAAACAATAAATAGAAGTTTAGAAAGATATAACGTTTGATAAGCCATGCCGGCACCGACGACAGCACCAACCGTAATTTCGCTTGTTGATAGTGGAATTCCTATCATGTTGGCCGCAAATAAGGAAATAGTCGAAGCTGCTAGAATAATCGTGACAATTTTAATCGTTAAAATGGACGAAGGGATGATGCCAGAACCAATTGTTTTCACGACTTCTCCTCCGCCAAGACTCCCTAGAAAAACACCGAGACCACAAAGAAGGAGGGCGATGGATTTCCGCTGAATGGCTCCTGAGCCATAGGCTACTCCCATCGCTGCGGCTGCTCCGCTAGCTCCGATATTCATGGCGAAAAAGAAGGAGACGGCAAAAGCAACGGCTAAAAGCATGTATGCCCCTCCTTATGATTCATGGAGGCCGCATTCGACTTTTCCGCGTCCAGCCCATCTGCCTGAACGCAAATCATTTGCATCAAGCGCAGGAGATGTGCACGGCTCACAGCCAATGCTTGGGTAGCCTTTATCATGAAGCTCGTTGTATGGCAGCTGATGTTTATAGACATAGTTCCATACGTCTTTCCAAGTCCAGTGAATCAGCGGACATATTTTAATAGATTGAAATTTTGGGTCTTTATTCAGAAATTCCACATGTCTCCGTGTGGAAGACTGCTCACGGCGCAATCCAGAAATCCAGGCTGGCACACCTGTCAAGACTTCGCGCAGCGGGATAATTTTGCGAATTTCACAGCAGCGATTTGGCTCCTGCACCCATAGTTGCTCTCCCATTTGTTCTGCCTGCTCTTCTAGCGATAGGCGCGGCTTTTTCATTACAATGCGAAGCGAAGGATATTTTTTTTGAACTTTTTCAATCGTTTCGTATGTTTCGCGAAAATGGAGACCCGTATCGAGAAAAACAACGGTTGCGTCCGGTTTAACTTTAGAGATTAGATCGATTAAGACGATGCCCTCAATACCGAAGCTACAGGCATAAACAACCTCATCTCCATAATGCTCATAAGCCCATCGAATAACATCTAAGGCTCCTTTTGTTTCATTGTCAATTGAGAAGAATGGCATTTCTCCATTCCATGTGTCATAAGTCAGCAAGGTTGTTTCCTCCTTCATTTGGTGGTAAAAAAAGACAGTTTTCACCTTGCTCTGTACGATAGAAGGGAAAACCGCCTCTAGTTTGTCTAGTCAGCGCGCCTTATTATTTAATTCTTATCTTTTCGTTTTTTTCAAGTTGAATCACTTTGCCGTCTTGGATCACAAGCGTGATCGTGCCAAATTTCATTGACTGCAGCATTTCTTGTATTCTAGTAAAAATGGCAGCGATTTGCTGTTCATTTCCCATTGCGATTCCTCCTTAGTGTCAATAAATAAAAAAGCTTTCCATTTCGGAAAGACAAAGGAGGCTGCCTATTTCACCTTATCTCCCAAAATGGTTCCCATTTGGATGGACGTAGCACCTTGCTTCATGAATTTGAAGTAGGTTGCCGGGGTTCATTGGGCCAGTTCCCTCCCCCACTCTTGATAAGTATGTAATTGACTAAAATTTTAACATAATTCGAATAAATGTCAACCCGAGTTTTTCGATAGGAATTTATTTTTTCATTTTAACATTATTTGTCGAGAAGTCTCCTATCTCTTAATGAAGTGCTGGTCGGGGAGGTTCATTCATGTGATGGGGAATATAGAATGAAAAGGGATAACATCATATAGATCGTTATGAAAATGGGAAAAGATAGGAAGGGAGAAGAGGGGGAGGCCATTTTTCAAAATGGTTCCATTTTACTTCCCGCGATTAGCTGCGATCTTTGTTTGCTAAGCGGGATCTGCGGGGGAATATGCCTAAAAGAATGACAGACAACGACCATTTGGACATTGTCTGTCACCTAAAAAGCTGACGAGGCGCCTTTTTATAGAAAAAACGGAGCAGGCGCGGACACCGCTTCCAGCATGGAAAAGCCTCTATCTTGTTTCATTATCGTTTGCGTAAATTTCCAAGCTCTTCGACAATGGCTTGCATTTCATTAGGGCTGAAGGAGCTTTTTCTCATGACCATTTCATAAAGATCTCTTAACTCCTCATATAGCGTTTCGTCAAAATGGGATGACTTCATCACATCAAAGTTGAGAACCTTCAGCTTTTCCTTTATTTTTTCAATCATGTATTCCATATTTTCAAGAGATTTTTGCGATAAATCCAAAAGTCTCATCCTTTCTGAATTTGATGGATAGAGTCATTGTACCATATGGAAGGAATGAAAGAATATACATGTATACTGTTATTTTGTTTATAATGGATAGCGAAGGGAGATGTGTTGTGATGATTAAAGTGTTATTTGTTTGTCTTGGGAATATTTGCCGATCACCAATGGCTGAAGCCATTTTTCGCGACTTGGTCAAAAAAGAAGGGCTTGAAGATCAAATTATGATCGATTCGGCGGGAACGGGGAATTGGCATATCGGCAATCCGCCTCATGAAGGAACGCAAAGCATTTTAACAAAGAAGGGAATTGATTTTTCAGGAATTCGGGCAAGACAAATTGGCGAAGAGGATTTGCGGATGTTTGACTATGTTATTGCGATGGATGTCGAAAACATGGAGGATTTAAAGCGCTTGGCTGGATATAATAAAGCTGGCTTTGTTGGCCGTTTACTTGATTTTGTTCCAGACAGCGATATAGCTGATGTACCGGATCCTTATTATACAGGTAATTTTACCGAAGTGTACGAGCTAATCCAAAAGGGCTGCCGGCATTTGCTTGAAGCGATTAAAAAAGAACAAGGAATATAATCAACCAAAGGGGGAGGAGAAGATGAAAATCGCAAGAAACATCATGATCGGAGCGGTTATTGGTGCGGCTGTTTCGCTGCTTGATCGAGAAACGAGGCATTCGCTGAAAGAGGTATGGGGGCAACGAGGCAAGCTGATTCGCCAGCTGCCAGAGCGAATCCATGAATGCCGCGAGAGTATAGGACAGCTTGCGGAAGACGTAGTCTATACAGCGGAAAAAATAAAAGAAGTAGCTGAAAAAACACCAGAGATGATCGAGTGGGTAAAAGAATCATACGATGCAATCAAGCATAAAGATCTTCGCCTGAAAAAGTGAAGGGAGCATATGGTCATGATGATGAACCTCACGTTTATACGTGAAATGGTCAAGCGGTTTCGGGAAGATGAAGTCTCTCGTCTTTCAGCTGAGTTAGCTTATTTTTTCCTTCTTTCTCTTTTTCCTTTTCTGATTTTTTTATTTACATTGATGGCGTATTTGCCAATCGAGCATGAGGACGTTTTATCGGTTGTTCGCCAATATGCCCCGAAGGAAGCGATGGACCTTATCGAAGCAAATATTCATTATGTTATGAATCACCAAAATGGCAAGCTGTTGTCATTCGGAATTATAGGAGCTGTCTGGTCTGCTTCGAATGGTATTGACGCTATTGTTCGTGCGTTTAATCGTGCTTATGATGTGCAAGAAAGCCGTTCCTTTATCGCGGCTAGAGGCGTGTCCATTTTGCTGACATTTGGAATGATGCTTGTGATTGTAGTGGCTCTAGTATTGCCCGTTTTTGGGAAAACGATCGGGCTTTTTTTATCCTCCATGCTCGGCATTTCGGGTATCTTTTTAATGATTTGGAGCGCGTTTCGCTGGATTGTCAGCTTCCTTATTTTGTTCGGTGTGTTTACTTCGCTGTATTATTTTGCTCCGAATAAGCAATTACATTATAAGCAAGTGATGGCAGGTGCCATGTTTGCTACCATTGGCTGGATTGTTACATCTCTCGCTTTTTCTTATTACGTAGAGAGTTTTTCTAGTTATACATCTATGTATGGGAGCCTTGGGGGCATTATTATTTTAATGATTTGGTTTTATTTATCCGGAATGATCATTGTGTTGGGTGGAGAATTGAATGCGGTTTTGGAATGCCAACGAGAAGGAAGGAAACGGGAACGGTAGAGCGCAATTCCCTTTTATAAACTGCGATTGGAGCGGGGATGATAACCATTGTATCCGGTTAGTTAAGGAGGAATCATCATGACAAAGCATACTAAAAAAGATGGCGGCACGAAACAAAAAGGAAAAAACCGGCCAAAGCATAAAACAAGCAGCAGTGCAAACGGACAAAATGGATACCATTAAATAAAAAAAGAAAAGGGCTGTCGTCAAGGCAGCCCTTTATTCAGCGAGTTCCTCGTAGTGATAATAGGTTTGATTATAAATGTGTTCAATTTCCGCATCTGTCATGTATAAAAGCTGTTCTTTTGTGAATCCTTTAACTTTTTCAATAAACTCAATCATATTTTTCCGTTCGGCTCTGCTCATTCTTCCTCTCCCTTTCATACTGTTTTAAAACAGGGTTTATTTTTGTTGTTTGTATTATATAACAGAATGGAGAGAAGGTCAATATATTTTTATGTCTTCTCATGATGAATCTTCTTCAGTCAAGGAGACAGAACAGGTTGGTGATAAAAAAAGGAGATCAATGATCTGCGGTCTCCCTGATCTCCTTTGGTTTATTGTATGCAAGGATAAGAAAAATGAGGAACAAAAGGGTGCTGACAGTGACAAAAAAGCTGCCTCCTTGTTTGTATTGGATGATGACTCCAAGTGAAAAAGGCCCCACCATGCTTCCCACGCTGTAAAGGATGCCAGATAATAAATTTCCGGCTGGAAGCAGTGTTTTTGGGAGCAAATCGGCCATATAGGTAATGCCAAGCGAAAAGAGCGAACCAACGAACATCCCAGCCACAAAAAAGCAGGCAAAAAGACCAAGAGGTGAATTCGTAAAAAACTGAGCGCTGATAAAGCTCAAACTCCCAAGAAGCACAGCTGTGATAAGGACTGTTTTGCGGCCCAAGCGATCGCTAAAAATGCCGAGCGGTAATTGAAATAGGATGCTTCCAATTGAAAAAGCTGGCAAAATAAAGGAGATATGTTCGACCGAAATGTGCTCTCGTAGCGCATAAACAGGGAAAATGCCATGAATGGCAGCCTCTAGGAAACCATAGGCAAACGGAAGCGATAATGCCGTCCAAGCATATTTCCATGTTTGTGTGAAACGGCGCAGTCCACTGGATTTTTCCGAAGCATCGTTGACTTCAGGATGCGCATTTTTGAGCGAAAAAACAGTAAGCCATCCTGCAAAGCTCAATAAGGAAGATAAAAGAAACGGCAGCGCCTCGTGAATCTCAACAAGCGATGCAAGCATCGGGCCAACGGCAAAACCAATTCCGAAAAATAAGCCATATAACGATAAATTGCGCCCGCGGCGTTGTGTCGGCGAAAAATCAGTAATCCATGTTTGAGTCGCAAAGTGAAGCATATGATCGCCGATCCCAATGAACAAGCGTAATACAAACCAAAATAAAAATGAATGCCATAGTGGAAATAAAAGGAGAGACAATAGTACAATAAAACCACCAAGCATAATCATGGGCCGATATCCATATTTTCGCAATGGCTTTTCGAGAAACGGAGAAATCAGCAACACACCTATATACATGGCAGTAGCGTGCATGCCGTTAACGGAAGAAGAAAATCCGTGCTTTTCCATAATAATAGATAACAAAGGAAGCAGCATGCCTTGCGATAATCCGGAAATAGAAACAATGCTGACTAGAATCCAAAGTCGCATAATGAAACCCCTCGTTTGCTAAAAAGTACGTCGATTATCATGGTACATAGCTTTTGGATGGAAAACAAGAAAAAAGAGGTGAGCAATCTATGGAATTTGTGATGAAGGAAGTGGGGTTTTACACGAATCTTGAATATGGAGATTTACATGTAGCTGGAGATGAAGCTTACGGTTTCCGTCCTTATCAGCTGCTTGTTTCTTCCATTGCTGTTTGCAGCGGCGGAGTATTGAGAAAAATTTTAGAAAAGAAACGATTGCATATAGAGGACATAAAAATTCGGGCTGATGTGGCACGTAATGAAAAGGAAGCGAACCGTGTGGAAGCCATCCATCTCCATTTTATGATTAAAGGCAGCGATTTAGATGAGAGGCAAGTGGCGAAATCTTTGGAAATCGCCAGAAAAAACTGTCCAATGGTTCAATCGGTGGAAGGCTGCATCCGTATTACGGAAACATTTGAGCTTATTCCATAGTGGAAAGGTTGGGTGCAAAAGATGAATAAAATATTTGCGCTAATGGTGTTTGTCGGGGTACCGCTATCAGTGATTGGAGGACTTCTCCATTGGCCTTCAGTGATGATGTTTTTGATTTATTGCCTTACGATCATTGCGTTAGCGAGTTATATGGGCCGGGCGACGGAGAGCTTGGCCATTGTGACAGGTCCGCGTATTGGTGGACTGCTAAATGCAACGTTTGGCAATGCGGTGGAGTTGATTATCTCGGTTTTTGCATTGAAAGCGGGACTGGTGGAAGTAGTACTAGCTTCCTTAACAGGCTCGGTATTAGGCAATCTGTTATTGGTTGCGGGGTTATCGTTTTTTGTGGGGGGACTCAAGTATAAGCGTCAAGAGTTTAATGTGTATGATGCCCGTCATAACGCAGGGTTGCTAACATTTGCTATTTTAGTGGCGTTTGTGATCCCGGAAGTATTTTCGACGAATATGTCGCAAACGAAAACCTTATCGCTAAGCATTGGTATTTCCGTCATTATGATTATTCTTTATTTGGCCGCTCTGTACTTTAAGCTGGTGACGCATCGCGGCGTCTATCAGCAAAAATCGGACGAAGCAGAGCATCATGAAGAGCCGGAATGGGGCAAAGGAAAAGCGATTACGATTTTAGCTCTCGCTACTGTAGCGGTTGCTTACATATCGGAAAGGCTTGTTCATACATTTGAAACAGTGGCTGAATCGTTTGGCTGGAGCGAGCTGTTTATCGGAATCATCATCGTTGCGATTGTCGGAAATGCGGCAGAGCATGCTTCTGCCATCATTATGGCGTATAAAAACAAAATGAATGTGGCAGTTGAAATTGCTATTGGGTCTACACTGCAAATCGCCATGTTTGTCGCTCCCGTGCTTGTTCTTATTTCTCTGTGCTTCCCGACAAGCATGCCGCTTGTTTTTTCGCTTCCTGAATTGGCGGCGATGGCTACATCTGTATTGCTGATTATCGTTCTTTCAAATGACGGAGACACCAACTGGTTTGAAGGAGCTACGCTTTTGGCTGCTTATATTATTATGGGAATCGGCTTTTACTTGTTGTAAAAAAAAGACTCTGCGTTTGCAGAGTCTTTTTTCGCTTGTCCTAATCGACCAAGCGATGGCGGTATTGCATCAATAGGAGGAAAAACAGCACATCTATGAGATAGTATATCATATTATTTGAATATTTTTAACATTAAAATGAATAATAATAAATTTTTTTAGGATGGATAAACGTTCTTTTTTTGAAAAAAATAACGAAGAAAGCAGCAATGGAAAGGAGTTGGTGCAATGAAAAAGTGGATCATTAGTTGTGTAATGAGCGTTCTAATGATATATTCGCCTATTTTAGCCCACGCCGCTGCATTGAAACAAGTGCTGGGCAATTCCGCTGTCGATATATCAAAGGAAAATACGTATCCGAATTCGACGCAGGATTTGCCTTATTTACAGCCGAGCTCTCTCGCTAAACAATTGCTTCAATCTGCCAATGTTAAAATTGAAAATCCAGAACTGATTCGTTTATTAAATGAATCATCAATATCAAGCACTCCATTCTCTATTGGATATCGAGCAACGATTTATTTGGGTCAATGGCCGCTTAACTATCAATCGCTAGAGACCTCAACAAACTGGGAATATCAAAAGGTGAATACAAACTTTTTGGATAACCGCGGCGGCAAAGCAGCGCAAAAGCTGCATTATAGACAAGAAATGCAAAAGCAAATTCGCGGCGGATTAACAGCGCAAGTTCCAAGCGAGGAAGCGGTCAAAAAGATGATGTTGCTAACGGCAATGAAAAAAACCAGCTTGCCATTGTCATTTAGTACGGTGATCGGCATCGGAACGAAAAAAGACCAGTCGTATCAAGTGCCAGCGAAGAAAATGGGCTACTTATATGCATATGCTCCAGCGGTGAATGAAAAAGGAAAGGTCACATATGGAGAAGTATATATTGTCCTCAAAGGAAACAAGAAAAAAATCATGGTAAAAAATGTGACGACACAAGGAATCGGTGCCTGGATTCCAGTCCAGGACCGCCTCTCTTTTTCTTATGTGATCAGCGATCAACCAAGATAAGGGGGCTTGTTCAAAAACCTTTACAAAAGAGTGGATGGGAAAATGGGTTATTTTCCCATTTGCTCTTTTTCTTTTTTCTGAAGTTCACGTGGCGGATGCCTGCAAACATGAACCGATTCCTTGGTTGGAATAGATGAGGGATCCAACTAGCTAAAAAGAGGTTTATGTCTCTTGTATGGATGGATTCGTACATCTGTTTGTTTTTGGAACATAGTAATAAGTGTCGTGTGATTTGCTCATCTCTTAATTTCAGGAAATTTCCATTTTGATAAACGGGTACTCTTTTTCAATGGTTTCCCTAAATATAAACCTCTTCCCCTTCACTTCGTTTAGAGGTGGAAAGCTTCCCGCTGGATGTGTTAAATAGAGAAAAGAGCTCGTAATGATTGTGTTCACATATTTATCCACAAAAACCATATTGATTTGCTGAGATTTTTCCTAGTTATACACATAATTCACAAAGATATAAATATGCTTTTTGTGAATAACTTCTCTACTCTGTGTATAGCTTCAAAGGATTTGCCGCTTCTCATGTAAATGGTTTTATTATGACAATCACGTGAACGATATTGCAAATAAAGTAAAAATAAATTACACTAAAGATGTAATGGATTAGTGAAATGTTTCACAAACTAATACGAAAGAACAGAACTTTATACACTTATTTTTTTGGTACGTTATGTGAAATATTTCACAAATAAAATTTGGGAGGAATAAAAAATGAGATGGTATCAGACTCCTCAAGCAGCTGTTATTTGGACCGTGATGAGAGTATGGTTGGGAATTCAGTGGTTGGAAGCAGGACTTCATAAGGTGACAGGGGAATTTGATGCGAGTGGCTTTTTACAAGGTGCTCTGGCAAAAGCGACAGGAGAAAATCCAGCTGTTCAAGGATGGTATGCTGCTTTTCTTGAAAATGTTGCGATTCCAAATGTCAAGCTATTTAATATTCTAATCCCATATGGTGAAGTGCTTGTTGGGGTAGGGTTAATCATTGGAGCGGCAACGATTCCAGCATTGCTCGCAGGAGCGTTTATGAACTTAAACTTCTTATTAGCGGGTACTGTGAGCACAAATCCCGTTTTATTAACAGCGGCAGTTATATTACTATTTGTAGGAGCAGGGGCTTACTATTTTGGAGTAGATCGATTTGCGATACCAGCTTTGAAGCAATACATTGGTCAACGTAGAACACGAACAGCTCAACAAAAACGCGCAACTGCACATTAAGGAAATGCTCTCCTCCTTAGATTGGACTCGTCCCAAAAGAGCGTGTCAGATGTCTGCTAATTTCAGAAGGGGGTATTGCCACTATCCTGAATCCTGTTTGCACCTTTTCCAGTCTACCGAACAGAAATCGAGTAAACGACAGATTGCCCTTAATGTTTCCGAACGCATCTTCTATATCCACTTTACTCTTCGCATAAAGGTCTGCCTTCTGTTCGTCATTGAGGGCTACTTTTGTCTTTGATTTCATTTTAGTGGCAGACAAAGTCCTTTTCGGCTTTGTCTGCCATTTTACAATATCTAGGATGAATACGATGTTTATTTGATGATGCGCGCAGCTCTATTGGTAAAATCAACATCGCAATAATAGCTATTCTTAACAAGAACATTTGGGCCGAGGCATTGCACCGATGGACAGTGGCAATTCAGTTGTTGGGCAAGTGAAGAATCCATCCATCTTTCATAGGCCTCAAGCAGAGAGTGATGCTGGATATTGCCGAGTGATGGTTCGTCGCCGAAGTCCGTTACAATAATTTCTCCAGTAAAAATGTTGACATTTAAGCGGGACCGACCATCTGGATCGTTGCGCACAGTCACATTTTTGCTGGCATATAGCCGTTTCAGTAAGGCGAGATCGTCTTCGTTACTGCTGCAAGGATAAAATGGCAGCGTTCCGAAGAGCATCCAGACGTTTTCATCGCGAATATCCAGCAAATAATGAATAGCTTTCCGCAGCTCATCAAGCGACAGCGCTTCTAGCGCACTGGCAAAGTCGCTCGGGTACATCGGATGCACCTCATGCCGCTTACATTGCATTTCATGAACAATTTGATTATGAATGTTTTTTAAATGCGGCAATGTCCGTTTATTGAGCATCGTTTCGGCAGAGACGATAACTCCCATTTGTGAAAGAGCTTTGGCGTTTTCAATCATTCGTTCAAAGTAGGCTTCGCGCTGGCGGATGTTTGGCTTTCGTTCCATCATGGCAAACCCGCCTTCAACAAAATCCTCCATTGTGCCCCAGTTATGAGAAATATGAAGCACATCTAAATATGGAATAATTTTTTCATAGCGCTCCAAATCCAGCGTTAAGTTGGAGTTGATTTGTGTCCGCACTCCGCGTTCGCGGGCATATTTCAATAATGGAACGACATACTCGTTAACCGACTTGAGCGAAAGCATCGGTTCACCGCCTGTAATACTTAACGAACGCAAATATGGAATTTCTTCCAGACGCCGGATAAGCAGATCAAGAGGCAATGCTTTAGGATCTTTCGTTTGTAATGTATAACCAACAGCGCAATGTTCACAGCGCATATTACATAATGTGGTGGTCGTAAATTCGACATTGGTTAACTGCAATGAACCGTATTGCTGAACATCCAGATAGGCCTCCCATGGGTCAAAGGATGGGCTAATCGGTTCCAGTGTTAAACGAGCCATATCATTCTCCTTTACTATTTAAAGTCCATTCATCTTCATTATAGTTGATTGTCATTTCTTGAACAATCATGTACGATGAAAGGGAGAAAGGAGAGAAACGTAGTGGGTAATGCTGTTTATGAGAAAGAAAAACAATTGAAATATCTAGAGGAGCGTTTCAACATGCTGCTGCACATGCTTGATTCGCTAGATCCAGAGGCTGCGGATTTAGAGGATATTGATCGACTCATTGCCGTCATTGATTCGCTCGAAATGAAATATGAACAATTCAAAAAAAGCTGGTAAAAAGCCGTCATACGGCTTTTTTCTTTTTTCCAATGCCATCCGTTTTCATCCATCACTAAAAAGGAGTATAATAAAAAAGAAGTCGAACGATGGATACATATGATGAACAAAGGGGAAGGGGCGTTTAGGATGGAAAAATTTCAAGAAAGTATGTACCAGCTTATTGTTGAGACATCAACGAAGCTTCCAAAAGATGTTCGGCGGGCCATCGCTCGCGCCAAAGCAAGAGAAAATGCCGGAACTCGTGCCGCAATGGCTCTATCGACCATTGCTGGGAATATAAAAATGGCCGATGAAAATGTATCGCCTATCTGTCAGGATACAGGGTTGCCAACATTTAAAATTAAGGTTCCTGTCGGAGTGAATCAAATTCAAATGAAAGAAGCGATTCGCCAGGCGGTCGTGCAAGCGACAAAAGATGGAAAGCTTCGGCCAAACTCCGTCGATTCGCTAACAGGAGAAAACAGCGGCGACAACTTAGGAGTAGGTGTCCCAGTCATAAAATTCGAGCAATGGGAAAAGGACTATATTGATGTTCGTCTCATTTTAAAAGGCGGCGGCTGTGAAAATAAAAATATTCAATATAGCTTGCCTTGCGAATTGGAAGGACTTGGACGAGCCGGACGCGATTTAGATGGAATCCGCAAATGTATTTTGCATTCCGTATATCAAGCGCAAGGCCAAGGATGCAGTGCCGGATTCATCGGTGTCGGCATCGGCGGCGACCGTTCTTCCGGATATGATCTGGCAAAGGAACAGCTCTTTCGTTCTGTGGATGATGTCAATCCGAACGAAGAACTTCGCCAGTTAGAAGAATATATTATGGAAAATGCTAATAAGCTTGGCATCGGCACAATGGGATTTGGCGGTGAAACGACGCTTCTTGGCTGTAAAATTGGTGTGATGCATCGTATTCCGGCTAGCTTCTTCGTTTCTGTTGCCTATAATTGCTGGGCATTCCGTCGTCTTGGAGTGAAGATTCATCCAGAAACAGGGGAAATTCAAGAATGGCTCTATCAAGACGGAGAAGATGTGGATTTTGCCGAAGAATTAGAGAAGGTGGAAGAAAAAGCTTCGACAGGAGTGGGAGAATCACGTGAAATTGTGCTCGAAGCGCCGATTACAGAAGAGCAGATTCGCCAGTTGAAAGTCGGCGATGTGGTTCGCATTAATGGCATGATCTATACAGGACGTGATGCGATCCATAAATATTTAATGGATCATGATGCTCCGGTTGATTTAAATGGACAAATTATTTATCATTGCGGTCCGGTTATGCTGAAAGATAAAGAAGGCAAATGGCATGTGAAGGCGGCAGGACCGACAACAAGCATTCGCGAGGAACCTTATCAAGGTGACATTATGAAAAAATTCGGCATTCGCGCGGTGATTGGAAAGGGCGGCATGGGAGCGAAAACATTGTCCGCATTAAAAGAACATGGCGGCGTTTACTTAAATGCGATCGGTGGAGCAGCACAATATTATGCGGACTGTATCAAATCGGTCGAGGGTGTCAATCTGTTAGAATTTGGTATCCCGGAAGCGATGTGGCATTTGAAAGTGGAAAACTTTACCGCTGTCGTGACAATGGACTCTCATGGCAACAGCCTTCACGAGGATGTAGAAAAATCATCATTAGAAACATTGGCGCAATTTAAAGAGCCGGTATTTAAATAAGCGGAAAAAACAAGGGTGTAGACAAAATCCATGTTGAGCTTGTCTGCAACCACTTTACGCATCATCCATTCCTGATCGTCCTAACTTGACAAGGCTTGGCCGATAAGAAACACAGCCGAGCGAGAAAACGAATCAAGGAAGCATCATGAAAGTGTTTGATAACAGTCTGAACCGCTAGCGATCAACGCTAGCGGTTTTTTTGAAGAAAATGGATTGACTAAGCAGCTCGTATAAAGAAAACCCTAATTATAGCGAATTTATTTTTAGGGGAGAGAAACAATGAAGCGACTTGTTTTATTTTTATCTTTATGGATGGTGGCCATTCCGCTCATGTCACAGACGGCTTACGCAACTGCCAACACCCCCATTCATTGGGGATTTGCCAAAAGCAAAGATCATCAGCCGCCGTCTGCCGGAAAGGAATGGAGCGAACTGCTTGTCAAATACGATGGTTTTTATATAGGAAATACGCAAAAAAAGGAGATTTATTTAACTTTTGATAACGGATATGAAAATGGCTATACGGCACAAATTTTAGATGTACTTAAGCAAAAGAGGGTACCAGCCACCTTTTTTGTGACAGGACATTATTTAGAAACGGCGCCTGATTTGGTCAAACGCATGGTGAAAGAAGGGCATATCGTCGGTAATCACTCTTGGCATCATCCTGATTTAACGCAAGTAAGCGATGAGCGCCTGCGCAAAGAGTTGGAATCCGTACGGCAAAGAACAGCGGAATTGACGGGACAAAAAGGCATGATGTACCTTCGTCCTCCACGGGGCATTTTCAGTGAGCGAACGATGGCCGTCGCTCGTGAGCTCGGCTATTACCATGTCTTTTGGTCGCTTGCCTTTGTCGACTGGAATACCGACCAGCAAAAAGGCTGGAAATATTCTTATGATCAGATTATGAAGCAAATTCATCCAGGAGCGATTATTTTGCTTCATACCGTTTCTAAAGATAATGCGGATGCGCTTGCCAAAGTAATTGATGATTTGCGCAAGCAAGGGTATACTTTTAAAAGTCTCGATGACTTAATGGCAGAAAAAATGCGTTTTCATCCGTTGCTCTTTACCCTTTGAGCTTTTGTTCAAAGGGTTTTGTTTCGTATAATGAAAGAAAAAAGGAAGGAACGGACATGTGGCAGCAACACATAAAAGTAAGCGCTCCTTATGATTTTTCACGCGTATTGGAAAGGTTGGCGTTAGACCCTCTCACAGTGGCCGATGTTGAACGACAGCGACTGGCTGTACCGCTTTATATCCGTGATGTTCCAGTGGCGGTTTTCGTACAAAGCATCGGTGATAAAAGCAATCCGGCGTTTTTGGTTGAAGCGGAACACGAAGAGCTGAAGGAGGAAATTGTCAAAAGAATTTCCGATATTTTTCAATGGAATATGCCGCTTGCGCCGATTCACCAACATTTTTTACAAACAGAATTGCGCGAGCTGTTTCTTGAGCATGAAGGAACACCGCTCATTTTGGACTTCGACCTTTATTTTTGTCTGATGAAGTGCTTTATTCACCAACAGCTTCATTTAAAAGTGGCCTATCGTTTAACCGAACGGTTTGTGAAAGCTTTTGGAACGGAAAGAGAGGGAATCTGGTTTTATCCGCGGCCCGAGGAAATTGCCGCGCTTCATTATGATGATCTGCGGTCATTGCAGCTCAGCGGTAAAAAGGCGGAATACATTATCCATACATCGCGGCTGATGGTGGAAGGGAAGCTGCGCTTCAGGGAACTGCAGCATGCGGAGGACGCGGAAGTGGCCAACATGCTGCTCCCGATTCGCGGCATTGGTCCATGGACAGTGCAAAATTTTCTTTTGTTTGGACTTGGACGCCCTAATCTGTTTCCAAAAGCCGATATCGGGCTGCAGCGAGCCATTCAAAAATTACTTCACTTAGAAACCAAGCCTTCTCCAGAGCAAATGGAGGCGCTTGCTCAAAAATGGGAGCCGTATTTAAGCTATGCCTCGCTGTATTTATGGAGAAGCATCGAATAGGAGTTGAAAGCATGGGGAAAACAGCGATTACCATTCAGAAAGGACAACAATTTCCGTTGACGATTAAGCGGCTTGGCATCAATGGGGAAGGAGTCGGTTATTTTAAAAAGCAGGTTGTTTTTGTGCCAGGAGCGCTTCCAGGAGAAGAGGTCGTGGTAGAGGCGACAACTATTCATCCAAAATACGCTGAGGCGAAGATTAAAAAAATACGCAGATCGTCCGCTCATCGCGTCACTCCGCGTTGTCCCGTTTACGAGCAGTGCGGCGGTTGCCAGCTTCAGCATTTCGATTATCAAGCGCAGCTTGAGGCGAAGCGTGATATTGTCATCCAAGCGTTTGAACGGCACTGCCGCATTCCTGTGGAAGCGTTGGAGATCAAGCCGGCTATCGGCATGGAAGACCCATGGCATTACCGCAATAAAAGCCAATTTCAAGTCGGAAAGCGGAATGAAAACGTCATTGCCGGTCTGTATGGAATGGGCTCCCATCAATTAATCGATATCGCGGAATGCGTCATCCAGCATCAAGCTACAAATCGAGTAACGGCGATCGTCAAAACGATTTTAGAGGATTTACGCATCCCGATTTACAACGAACGGAAACGGACGGGAATTGTGCGCACCATTGTTGCCAGAGTTGGCTTTCACACAAAAGAAGTGCAGCTTGTGTTCATTACCGCCAAAAAAGAACTGCCACGGAAAGAGCTGCTGATTTCAGAGATTCAGCGCCGGCTTCCGGAGGTGAAGTCGATCATGCAAAACGTGAACGGCCAGAAAACATCGCTTATTTTTGGCGAAGAGACATTTTTGCTTGAAGGGGAAGAGTACATTCAAGAGGTGCTTGGCGATCTTTCATTCGAGCTCTCGGCTCGCGCTTTTTTTCAATTGAATCCTGTGCAAACCGTCAAGCTCTATGATGAAGTGAAAAAAGCAGCAAGGCTGACAGGGCACGAAAAAGTGGTTGATGCATATTGCGGTGTCGGGACGATCGGGCTTTGGCTCGCGAAAGATGCCGGGGAAGTGCGCGGAATGGACACGATTCGTGAAGCGATTGAGGATGCACGCAAAAACGCTGCGCGCCACGGATTTCACCACGCGGTATATACGGTCGGAAAAGCAGAACATATTCTGCCAAAGTGGGTGAAAGAAGGCTGGCGCCCTGATGTGGTGATTGTCGACCCGCCGCGCACCGGCTGTGACGAAGCTTTATTGCGCACCATTCTTCAGGTCAAGCCATCCAAAATCGTCTACGTCTCCTGTAACCCATCAAGCCTCGCGCGCGACATTGACCGGCTATCCAAAACGTATCAAGTCGACTACATCCAGCCCGTCGACATGTTTCCGCACACCGCGCATGTGGAGTGTGTGGCGAAACTAACCTTGAAATAAAGGGATTTTGAAGAAGGCTAAGCGGCATTTGACCACATTTGTGCCACTTAGCCGTTTTTTCTTATAAAATCTCCAAACAAATGTGCGGTTTTTTCTGCAATTTCTTTCGTTACATGAGCATAAATATCGCCAGTTGTTTTGATAGAAGCATGTCCCAGTCGATCTTGAACCTCCTTTAGTCCGGCTCCTGCTTCGAGAAGCAATGTAGCATGAGTATGTCTTAAGTCATGGAATCAGATTTTCTTTACTCCGGCTGCTTTGATCCCCCGGTTAAACACATCCGTTAAGGTGCGCGGGAAAATCGGTTTTCCTGTTTCACGTGCAAAGACAAGGTCGTTATCTTCATATTGATTTCCCATGATCAATTTAATCTCAGCTTGTTTGGCTTTATATCGTTTCAATCCTTTTAAGAGAAAGTCATCTATCGCAATGATGCGCTGGGAAGCTTCTGTTTTCAAGTTTCCAAATCGAAATCCGTCTTCGTCATAAATTAAATTTCGTTGAATATGAATTTGTGCATGTTCAAAATCAATGTCCTGCCATTTCAGCCCTAAAAGCTCACCCCGGCGCATTCCGGTGTAGGCTGCTGTTAAGAAGGCGGTATAGTATATGATGTTTTCTAATTTAGCGAAACTTAAGAATCGGTTTAGCTCTTCTCTTGTCCAAGTTACGTATTTTCTTTTTCTGCCTAGAGGGACCTCTACTTTAATGTACGAGGTATGAACATCGAGGTTGACCAATTGATCAAAATTGCTGAATCCTTACAATAATCAAAATCACGGCTATTGCCGGATTTTTTTGTTTTTAAAGTTATAAAGTAGCATGATGAATGAGCCTTTATCATTCATTGAGTAATATTTCAATCAAAGGAAAGAATGAGGACAGCTATTGATTACGGGAAAAGAGGATTCGGCAAGAAAAAAGGAGGATGAATAAACCGGCGATTTCGGGGCAAAATGATCAGCCTTGACACCTTTACTTTACAACAATTTTTCCAACATATTGGACATGACTGCGATTACTTTTTATATTTAGTTCTAATACATAGTTCCCTGGATTATTTGGCAGAATAAAAGTACGATTTTCCTCTACCCCTCTTTTTGATTTTCATCTCTCCACAAATAAGCTTTTATTTGCTCAAGCTTAAATTCTTGATGCTTAATAAACAGCGGTTTTGCCATCTGTTTTTTATTTACTTCTATGGGGCTTTTCTTTTGCCCCAAAGCATAAACACTTGCATTTTGTTCCATCTTATTTTCAGACACACTATTCCCTACTTTCCATTTGTAAGCTTTTAAATCTAACATGTATTCTTCGTTATTTGTGATTAATTTGCCTTCAGGCGGAAAAGTACTGTAATCCTCTGATAATAAGCCGTCTTGTTGGAATATGTATATTGCTCCAATAACTATAATCGCCAAACTAATAAATATGGTAATAGCAGTTCCAAATGATATTTTTGATAATTTATTCATCATTATCTCCCTTTATAAATGTTGATATATCAACGGTTGTAGCCGTTGTGGGGGCAAAAAATACTTTTCTCCATGCTTTCTAACTTTATTTCTTAAATATGTGTATATATAACAGAGGGTGGGTATGTTTCGTTGCCACTACTGGTTCAATGGATTGTAGTGAAGGAAAGAGTATGGGATGCACCTTGATTCTCTATACAACTTATGATGCTCACGCGTTTTTGGATATTTATGTGATGACATTCTTTCGTTCCGTTTTGATGCTCCAATGTTTAGCCTGACGTTTTGGATTTTCCTAGTCGGTGTGTTTGTATTTTAGCGCGGGTTAAAGAAGAGCAACTATCAAAAAGTAGGTGTTTAGCCACTGGAATTCGATTGATTGCTTTATTTTGAGGATATGATCTCCCTATTGTTTACGGCCTTAATAGGCGTTGGACAGCCGTTTCGACAGTAAACATACGTTTGTTCCATGCTTCTGTTTTGTCATCTACATATTCTAGAATTTTTTTCGTTATAGAGCCCGAGGTTGTTTATGATATTTTTTTGAAGCTGCTCTTGTCCTTGTTTTAACTCGGCAAGTTCAAATCGTATTTCTTCCTGTCCTTGTTCCATGCGCTCTAATCGTCCACTTATTTTCTGCAATTCGACAAAAATTTGTTTTAGTATATCTTCCATTTTTAATTTCCTCCTTCAGAATTTTTTTAATTACTTTTAATTATAGCCATAGGTTGAGCATAGAAAATGAACGATTTATCTTCTAATTCACGAAAGAAGAAATAGACATTTTTTCTTTATATAATCATCATAATAAACGTAAAATAAGCTTAACGAACCGCGGCATCGATCTGCCGCAAAAGGAGATGAGATGATTGAACGAGGGATGGAATTTTGATAATAGCTACGCGCGCTTGCCCAATCGTTTCTTCAGCAAGCTTCTTCCGACTCCTGTTGGTTCTCCGGAGCTGGTTATACTGAATCGCCCATTAGCTGTTTCGCTCGGATTAAATGATGAAGCGCTTGCAAGTGAGGAAGGAGTCGCCGTACTTGCCGGAAACCAGGTTCCAGAGGGAGCGGAGCCTCTCGCGCAAGCCTATGCGGGGCATCAATTCGGCTATTTTACGATGTTAGGGGATGGAAGAGCGATTTTGCTTGGGGAGCAAATCACGCCTCAGGGCGAACGATTGGATATTCAGCTCAAAGGTTCAGGGCGGACACCATATTCCCGTGGCGGGGATGGGCGTGCGGCGCTTGGCCCCATGCTTAGAGAGTATATCATTAGCGAGGCGATGCATGCCCTTGGCATCCCGACTACGCGCAGCTTAGCCGTTGTGACAACGGGTGAGACCATTTTTCGCGAGACCGAATTACCGGGAGCGATTTTAACCCGGGTTGCTTCGAGCCATTTGCGCGTCGGAACGTTTCAATATGCGGCCAATTGGGGAACGGTTGAAGAGCTTCGAACGTTGGCTGACTATGCACTGGAACGGCACTTTCCGAACTTTGAGACGGCGCCTAACCGTTATCTGTTCTTGCTTGAGGAAGTCATCAAGCGTCAGGCCGAGCTGATTGCCAAGTGGCAATTAGTCGGTTTTGTGCATGGGGTGATGAATACGGACAATATGACGATCAGCGGCGAGACGATAGATTATGGCCCTTGTGCCTTTATGGACACCTATGACTTAGCAACGGTGTTTAGCTCGATTGATACGCAAGGCCGTTATGCATACGGCCACCAGCCATATATCGGCGGCTGGAATTTAGCAAGGCTGGCGGAGAGTTTATTGCCGTTATTGCATGAGGAGGAGGAACAGGCCGTCGAGTCGGCTGAAGCGGCGCTTTCGGCATTTCCTAACCTGTATCAGCAGCATTGGCTCACGGGAATGCGGGCGAAGCTGGGCCTGTACACAGAGGAGGAGCAAGACGCCGCTCTTATGACCGAGCTATTGCAGCTGATGCAAACACATCAGGCGGATTACACGAATACATTTCGATCATTGACACTGGGGCAGCTTGAAGGAATGCCGCTATTTTGCGCAAAAGAATTTCGCGCTTGGCATGAGAAGTGGCAAGCAAGGCTTAAAAGACAGCCGCACGCAAAAGAAGAAGTATATGAGTTAATGCGCAACAGCAACCCGGCGATCATTCCGCGCAATCATCGGGTTGAAGAAGCATTAGAAGCGGCGGTTGAGCATGGGGACTACAGCGTAATGGAGCGGCTGCTTTATGCTCTTTCCGATCCTTATGCTTATTCTTCGGAACAAAATGAGTATGCCCAACTGCCTCCGCCGTCCGATCGCCCTTATCGGACGTTTTGTGGGACGTAATGGAAAACCTTCAATAAGCAAGTGGTTGATGAGAGATCGGTTTCGAGCTCTCATTTTTTGTTAAAGTGATCATTCATTCCCTCAGTTTATTACTTTTTGGCCCGTTTTTTATGCGTAACGATTTTTATATGTCTTTTTTTAAGAATATATCGTATAATATGATATAAAAGGAGGGGGGATGTTGAATGTCATTGGATGACATGATTGAAGCGATGAATGAACAATGGACAAATATTTATTATTTACTGCACTACGTTCACGAAGAGCCACTTACTCATCAAGCGGTTCGATTGCTTCAGTACATTGAAAAAAATGGGGAAGCGACGATCGGAGACTTGGCGGAACATCTCCATATATCTCATAATACCGCTTCTGAGCATACAAAAAGGCTGATTCAAAAAGGGTTTGTAACAAAACAAAGAAGCAGTAGAGACGAACGAAAAGTGTTTGTGGCTTTAACGGAAGAAGGGAGACGCGTGCTGTATCGGCATACTCGGCTTGATCGAGACAAACTAAGAAAAGTATTAGAGAATTTTAGTTCATCCGACTTAGAAATGATACGGAAGGCTTTTTCGATGTTGAGTGAGGAGGCAGAAAAATGTTTTCGTTAGTGAAAATTGTGATTTCTGCCATCATGATCGGGATTGTAACGGAAGTGGCGAGAAGATTCCCTACATTTGGCGGAGCTATAGCAGCACTGCCGTTAGTCAGTTTATTAAGCTTATGCTGGCTTTATGTTCAAGGTGAACCAACAAAGCGTTTAAGTGAGTTTGCGTTCGGTGTTTTATGGGGGCTGCCAGCGACTGCTTGTTTATTATTAATAGTCGCTTTATCCTTGAGAGCTTCATTTCCACTGGCTTTGTCCATTGGATTAGGAGTAGCGGCCTGGAGCCTCTTTTTAGCGATTCAAAAGCTAATGGCCCATTCCTAGCGCAGTGCTGGTGGTTAGGTTTTAATCTTATGCTGAATGAAGCCTTTTCTTTCAAGAAGTCTGTGATTACAAGTGATAAAGAAGAAATAAAAAAGCAATAACCGTCCCCCTGTTAAAAAGGGGGCGGTTATTGTTCTGTCAAGGTCTGGAATCTTAAAGCAAAGCTATTTCCTCCATTTCCACTCCGCTAAGAGGTGGGAGAGGTATCCTATCATTGGTAGTCCATCTATCCTGTCATTCCTTGAGTGAATCAACCGCAAAGCAACATTCCCACTACAGAGAAAAGCTTGGCCGTTCAACATTTGTCGCTTTATATGATTTTTTCGCTGGTCGAGTGCCTAAACAACACTCCGACTTGCATGGGGACGTGTTGTTCAGGCCTTTGCCACACGCCTACATGAAGAAGGAAGTGTATGCCTATTTTTGACATGACCTTCGAAACCGTCTGCTGCCATTCTATCCAGAGATGCTCCGTTGATCTAGTCTGGCGAATCCTCCGTTATGATTAGGCGTAGGGAGAACCGCTAAGGGAGGAAGAGTCATGCCATTTTTGAAACCAGTAAATAAGAATAGCGACGGCTTGAAGAATCAAAAATCTTGAGAAGTCGTTGATATTGTGGTACTCCATAATCCCTAGATATTCGTACCATTTCATGAGACCGACAGCATAGATGATATCCATCACCGCATTGACAAGCATGTAAAACCAAAAGTTTCCGAAAGTAAAATACAAAACAATGATGGGAGCAACCACATAGAAACTGTAAATCATCGGCGTTAGATGTGTGAGAGGAAAAATGGTTTCTTTGACAGTCCACCAATGGAGCCTTTCGCCCAATTGAAAAATGATCGTCATGATTAACGCACAAAGAAAGCCGGTTGCCATAAATCGTTTAATTTTTTGTTTATGAAAAAATAGCAGCAGAAACCAAGGAAAAATAAACGAAATCCAAAGAAGGGTTTGATTGAACATATATTTTTGCTCCTCTTTTCAAAAGGTATCTATATTAGGATTTTGGACAAGTTTTATTTATTTTATAAATCCATTCGACAAAAATAAAGAAAAGTTTTTATTCTCATTAGGTAGTATGTCCATCATAGTTGTGGTCATTGGATTCTATTAAAAACGATATGTGAAAACGCTAACACGGGAAGGTCGGAAGAGGCTATATATTGTTGTATGTAACTGTCAACTAGCATCGCGGGTTTATAAAGCTTGAATCATCGGTTTGTCTCAAGTTTTCGCATAAATTGCACAAGAGAGGATGAAACTGTTAATAAAAAGAAAAAGGATGAATAGAGTGTTGGGATTAGTTGTTGCCGCTCTTTTGTTTAATTGTACGGCTTTTATGACAAATAAACGCTTGACAAAAAATCAAATCATACACATTTGGACTTTTACGATTGCGATTCAGAATATTGTCGATTTGTATTTAAGCACCAAATACGAAGCGTATTGGTATTTTACAAAAGAGATTAAATGGGAGTCATTTCCTGCAAGAGTAGTGCTGATCCCAGCTGTCAATATGCTCTTCTTAAGCTGGTATCCTTTTAGAGATTCGTTATCCAAACGCGTTGTTTGTTTTATAAGTTTTTGGATTCTGATCGTTTTATACGAAGCGAGTGCTTTATTGCCGGAACCGTGGAGGTATTTGCGTTACGGCTGGTGGAATTTAACCTATTCTGCATTGAGCTATCCTTTTTTGCTCATACTGATTTTAAAATATTATCAATGGATATGCAGAGTGGAAAGCTACAAACCATAAAGAATATAAGAAAGAATGCAGAATAAATGGTAGGAGTGGTTTTGATTGTGGATTCTTTATTTTTCCATTATTGTATTTAATCTTATTGCGATTATGATGAAAAAGAAATTAATGCGCATTGAATATTATAGCTGCATTTTATTTGCATTGTTTACTTCAGAGATCGTCGACCGATTTGCCGAAAAATATGATCTGTATGGTTTTTTCTATCCTTTTATGATCGAAGCCAAAACGTTATTGGTTTTATTCGGAATATATCCTGCCGCTTCCATGCTCATTATTAACTGGTATCCTTACGATGGAACATGGAAGAAAAAAAGCTTATATCTGTTGGGCTGGAGCATTTTTTCCACTTTTTATGAATGGTTAGCGGTACGTGTCGGTTTTTTATATCATCATCATTGGAATTTATGGTATTCAGCGATCTCCTATCCTTTTTTATATGGAATGCTTATTCTTCAAGTTTCTTTCTTCCGCAGGCTAAGCAAAGCTGACATGATCTCACCAAAATCATGATATACATATTGAAGACTCGTAGCGCTAGAGAAAATGGCCCCATTTATTGTCCTCGTTCTATATACCTGATGAATAAACGGTATCTGCTAAAGCTCGCGGTCGGAAAACAAGTCACTGACTTGTCTTTCGACCGGCGAAAGCGGATGATCAACGCTCGCACATATGGGATCAAAGGTTGAGGGGGCAAGTGATATCGATCATCATGCTCTATCATGCCATAGGGTATATTGGAGATCAAATAAATGATCTTTTGGCAACTGGAGACAAATCACTGGAAGAGTTTTTGTCACGCGTTCACACGCTACAGAAGCTCAAAGCAACGCTGCTTTCAGAGCTATCTATGGCTCAGGAAGCGGTTTATGATTCGATCCAGTGATTGGACGAAAAACGATACGATATCCTAAAAATATTCCATTTCACAAGTGTTAATAATCCGTTATTTTACTAAAAATATGGAATGATTGAGCTAGACACAAGCTTTTCTGCCTCTTCCCTTGAACCAGAACGCCAGCGGGCAAGTGTATTTGCCCGCAAAGCGTTCGTTGTTCGAGGAGGGCATGCAATCTAGCTTGCCGACTACAGCAGAAAAGCGGGGAACCAAGCAATGTCAATGGGGGGTATTGGATCATCAACACACCTGATTCCATTTATTTAATTTATAGGAAGGAGGTAGAGAGAATTCTGCAAAGTGTGATTTCCATTTTTCTGTTGTTGATGAAATTTTTAGTTATGGGCCTCTATATGGGATCTATTTTTCCGAAAACTGGATTGTTTTTTACATCGTGATAAAAATCTGTATCATAAATGAAAGCAATTTGAAACCTTATGAAAATGTAAGTCTGCTAGAATACTGTGGACGGAAAGAGAATGATGCGTGTTGATGATCAGACTGCTAGAATCGCAAAGGAAACCGATGAAGTTAGGAAAGAGTAAAAAAGAAAAGGTATTTCACTTTTTTCATCTAATATATTAAATAGATATGGGAAAATGACGATAACAGAGAATCAAAGATTCTATTCTGTTCGATAAAATTTTGCTGGCGTAGCAACAAATACTGATTGGATCATTCGTGTTCCGTAAGCTTTTTGTTATCACCTATATCTTGGTGAACATTCGGCTATTGGTATTCGATCAAAGGAATACAAGCGCCATTATATTGCCGTATATTTTCAATACATGATGTGATCGGGAGCCTAAGCATATAAATTGTTGTCATCGTTCATCATCATGCCTCACATGAAGATGATATCGTCTATAAGGATGATAGACAATGAAATATAGAGATCGGGGGATAAGAATGATGTTGGAGAATCAACTGATCAAAAAAACATTTTATGAAACATTTATGACGCCGGGAGAGAAGGATCCCGTTCATTTACTTGGAGAGGCATTTCTTGAAGGATATAAAGACGGTACAGCTGATATCTCGGCCATTCGTTTTGCCCAAGGAGAGGTATATTTTCACAAAAAGGATTATGAAGCGGCGATTTTTAAATGGGAAAATACCCACAATGACTTAGAGCCGTGGGCGAAGAAAAACATTGCTGATTGTTATTATGAGCTTGGACAGCTGTCGATGGCTGAAGAGATTTATAAATCGATTGAAGCAGAAAGCGCCGTTTTGCAAGCAGAGGTGTTGCTGCAGCTGTTTTCCTTGTATATCGATCAAGGCAATATGGAGAAAGCGGATCAAATTATTAAACAAGCGGTAGCGTTTCATCCGGATTATGGAGATGTGACCGAAATGGCTCGTAGCTTTTTCGAAAAGCATCGAGATTGGAAAAGCGCAATCGAGTTGGCGGCAAATGAGGCCATTCGGACAGAGTCGCAGCGTTGGTTTGATATGTTAATCGATTATGCAGAACGCGGCTATACAAAGCTTTTCGAGCCATCGTATTTTTTAAAGTGCTTAGCTGTATTGTATGAATTGGATCAAGGAAGATTTGAACAGCTGGCGGAAGCGCTATGGACTCATTATCAAAATGATCGGGCCTATTTTTCATGGCTTCAGGAATTTAATGAGTTATTCTTTCATTTAGGAGCGAACCGCAAGCAATCGTGGAAAAGATTATCCGAACTGTATCAGGATACGTATTTTGAATTAATTAGCGGAGCTTACTTATTAAGAGATGTGGAGAATTTTATCCCTAATCTTTTAACAAACTGGATCAAAATCGCCAATCATTCCTATGTTTTGTTTGCTTCTGCGGCTGTGCTGGCATGGAGTGAGAAATTTCCGAACAGCTTAAATGACGAGATTGTCCGCGAGGCCGAAGATCTTATCTTTCAAGCGAAAAATGAATTTGACGGCTTAGAATACAGCCTTGAATTATTTAATTCCATTATTAGATGGGCGGAGTCGCAGAAGGCAGACCGTGGCTACCGCTATAGATGGCTGATGCAGGAATTGATGGATTTGCAGACATACCGTGTTTTTGTAGCGGGAGCTTCAGGAAACGGCAAATCTGCGTTTGTCAATTCACTTCTTGGCGAAAATATTTTAACGGCTCCGACCTCTTCTATTATTGTCTTTAGAGGAGGAGAAGAAACGGAGATTCGAAAGGTATCAGATGATGAGTTAATTACTTTAAACTTTCACGAGTTTCAGGAAGCGATTGATAGACGACTGAACAAGCAAATGAACAGCTCCATTATGGAGTTTTCACTGCCAGCGCCTATTTTACAAGAGAATCGCCTGGCGCTTATTGATACACCTGGATTTAATCATCGAAGCCGACTGGAAGAAGCGGTAGAAAACTATTTGCACTTAGCGGATAGCGTTTTATTTGTATTGGATGTGAATGATCCGTTTACTGAAAATGAACAAGAAATTCTTATGTATATTCGGGAGTGCGCGCCGCATCTTCCTGTGCATTTTCTAGTAAACAAAATGGATGAAATTTATGATGAGCATGAAGCAGCTGCCATTTTAGAGGAGACACGCTCAAGGGTGCAGGCTTATTTTCCGAACGCAAAGGTATTGGCCTATTCCTCTTATTTAAGAAGCCGGAAGCAGCAGCATGAGATTCACGAATTTTTTAGAAGCCTGAACCATGGCGTTACAGAAGCGGACAGGGTCGAAAAGATGCTAATATTTACCCGACAGTTTATTCATCATTTATTGAGTAAATGGACGGAAATGGAGGAAAAATTAGCGGACTCCATTCGCTGGAATGAAGAGATGGTGGCAAAGCTAAGCGGTGCGATCAATCAGTTGGCGGATTTAAAAAATGAAAAAGTGCGGACGATTACAAGGACCTTCGATAAAGTATTAGCGGAAGTCAAGGAAGATTTAACGGAGAAGATTCCGGAGATTTTGCGCGGATGCTCTGAGATGATTCAAGAAGACAGCGATTTCCGCAGCATTCATTTAGAATTAAATGATGAAATGAATCGAAGAATCGACGCTCATGTACATGAACGCGTGTTGCCGAAGCTGTATCGTTTGTTGCAAGATTGGATTGACACAGCGAATGATGAACTGAACGATTGCCAAGCGTTCCTCCATGAAATGGGCGAAGGATTTAATAAACTGTTTGGTGAAGAACGGCTTCAGCTGCTATGCGATTTTAGAGTGCTTGATGACTGGCAGCGTGATGCTGATCGAATGACGAGCAGTGTAGAGCTGGAAAAAGTGAATATTTTTCTGCGCCGTACCCCATATCAAATATTATTGAAAGGCGCCGGAAAATTGTTTGGAGTATTCCAGCAAAATAATCTCATGTTATATAATAGATATAAACAATTTGTTGAAAATGAGGATTATATCGATGTGACAGAATCCATTATCAAGCAGCTGCTTCTGCAGTTCGAGCTGTTTGAAAAAACGCTTGAGCGCGATATTTCTATTTTCTTCCGTAAATCGTTTGCTGCGCTCAATCAGACAGTGGATGAAATGAAAACAGAGATTTATAAAAAAGAAAAAGATTTAGAAAAGATGAAAACAAATCCAGAAATGTATCATGATCCGCTCACGTTATTTGCTGTCAAGCTGCGCCAGTATGAATGGATGGTCGTATCAGCAAACAGGGGCTTTTCAAGCGTAACCAAGTCGAGCTAAAACAACTGGATGATTGTGTCTGATTCCAATCGTCGATTCTCAGCAAGGGAATCGACGATTTATTATTTTAAACAAAATATTATATTTATACATTTTTATAGATAATACAATTGATTCTTTTTAATATTTTTGAGTTTAAGATAGCATTGTTCGCTGCCTAAACGTAAAAAACAATTCAAATTCCATGATGATGAAAAGAATGTGTCAAGTCGCATCCAGAATATACTGATTAAAGTATATTTTCTGAAATATTATTTTGACAGTGATAATAGAAAAGAGTATAATTTTTATATAATTTAAAAAATCTGAAAAAACTATTAATTCAGATTGATTTTTGTTGGAGATGGCAAAAAGAGAGGGTGTTCAGCCAAAAAACTAACGAATTAAAGGAGGGCTATTGGCATGGAAAATCGACAGCAATGGGGGACACGCGCTGGATTTATTTTAGCTGCTGCAGGATCTGCTATTGGATTGGGGAATATTTGGAGATTTCCTGCTGTTGCTTACGAAAATGGTGGCGGAGCGTTTTTTCTTCCCTATCTATTCGCTCTACTGACAGCAGGGATTCCTATTCTTGTTCTAGAGTTTACGATTGGTCATAAGTATCGCGGTTCTGCGCCTTTATCTTTTTTAAGAATCAACAAAAAGGCCGAATGGATTGGTTGGTGGCAAGTACTCATTTCTTTTGTTATTTCTACGTATTATGCAGTGATCATCGCTTGGGCGATGTCCTATACTGTGTTTTCATTTAATTTAAAATGGGGAAGCGATACGGAGAAATTCTTATTTGGAGACTATTTGAAGCTTGTGGGAACCCCAGGACAGTTTGGCGGAATTGTTCCAGGTGTTTTTATTCCATTAATTCTTGTTTGGGCGGTTACGCTTATCGTTTTATTTAATGGAGTTAAGAAGGGGATTGAAACAGCAAATAAGATTTTTCTTCCCACATTAGTCGTGTTATTTTTAATTATTGTCATTCGAGCAGTGACATTGGATGGAGCAGCAACAGGGCTAAATACATTTTTCAAGCCAAACTGGGATCGAATTATGGATGGGAAAGTTTGGATCGCTGCTTACAGCCAAATTTTCTTTAGTTTATCTATTGCATTTGCCATTATGATTACTTATTCAAGCTATCTTCCAAAGAAGTCAGATTTGACAAACAATGCTTTTATTACAGGATTTGCCAACTCCAGCTTTGAGTTGCTGGCAGGAATCGGAGTCTTTAGTGTGTTGGGCTTCTTAGCACAGCAGCAAGGAAAAACTGTGGAAGAGGTCGTTTCTGGCGGCGTCGGTCTGGCGTTTGTTGTCTTCCCGCAAATTATCAATGAGTTTCCGGCATTTAATCAGTTTTTTGGCGTTCTATTCTTTTTATCATTAACATTAGCAGGATTAACTTCGCTGATTTCGATTTCAGAAACGTATGTGGCAGGAATTCAAGAAAAGTTTGGCGTTTCCCGTCATAAAGCAGTAGCGATAGGCGGGGGCTTGGCCGCTATTTTGTCGATTTTGTTTGCTTCTAAAGGCGGGCTTTATTTCCTTGATACAATTGACTACTTTATTAATACTTTCGGGGTTGCCTTAGCAGGATTGGTTGAGGTCATTTTCATTGCATGGATTGTGCGTGAACTGAATCATTTGCAAACGCATGCTAACGCTATTTCAGATATTATGTTAGGAGCTTGGTGGAAAATTTGCTTAAGTGTCATTACACCGCTTGTGCTAGGCTACATGATGTTTGATAATATTCGAACGAACATTGCGGAAAACTATGGCGGTTATGAAACTTGGTTTGTGACAGTGTTTGGTTGGATTGTTGCGGCTCTGGTCGTACTTGTTGGATGGATGTTTTCAGCAAAACGGTGGCCTGCAGGGGCAACATCTAAAGTAGACTAGGGAGGAGGTTTCAATACATGGAAACAAGTGCCATAGTCATGATGATCGTGGGAATTGTAGTGATTTGGGGAGGACTTGCAGCAAGCATTACGCATGCTGTAAAAAAAGCAAGAGAAAGTAAAGCTTGAAATGTCATTATATATGTTTTAAAGGACAGGGAGAAAAACGCTCTCTGTCCTTTTTGCTTTGTATAGAAGCGATCGCGGACAGCAAAAGCTTTAGATAAGGAAGAGATTATTTCTATGGATGTATATCGTTGAGTAGATCGAAAATGGCTCGTTATCTTTTGTTTCTTTTGTATTCGGAATGATATAAATCATCTACCCTTTTAGCGGAATACCATTGTCCTAAAAACAGGGAAAGAAACATAAACACGGCTCCAACAGCTAACCCTGTCCGATAATAGCCTAAAAAGAACAATAAAAATGAACCGACAAGTGCTGAAATCATAATCACTAATAACCAATTTTTTATTTTTTCTTTAACGTCGGGCTTCATCCTTTTTCACCTCCGTTTTTTTCTTATCTTTCCCTCATGTATGCAGTACGTTTCAATGCTTGGCAAGGATTCATCTTCTATTCGTACGATTTGATGCTGGGGTGGTTCTGTATAAGGCCAAAAGATTCAATATTATTTTATCACAAGTGTTGATGAGCCATTCGCTTGCCGACTACGACAGAAAGGCTAGGAATCAAGCGATGTCAATGGGTTTTTACTGGATCATCAACCTCCTTGTTATTTTACATATAAATCCAGCTGCAATTCTAGCTACGGAGAAATCTATCATTTAGATAGATTAGCGTTCCGGTCATCAGCATAGGGCTTCTTTTTATTACCTTGATTAAATCGTAGAGGAAAAAGATAGAGGAATAGGAGAGGACAAGCGATCAAGAAGCAGGACTAAAACGCAAATGCTAGATTGTTGACAAACGACCTTCATATAAACATCTTTTGTTCCGTTTGCATCCTCACTCGGCTGTGGTGCTTATCTGTCAACCGTTTTGAAAGCATCAATAGACAAAGTCAGCATTGACTTTGTCTATAACTTATTCTCCTCATGCTCATCAGTGATGAACATGAGGAGAGTGCGCCTTTACTTATGGAGTCAGGGAAAACATGTGTTCATTTGTAGCGTTGATCAGCTTCTCTTTCATTTGACAAGTCATCATCAGGAAGAACGGTTTTTGCAATGGTCTGATCGAGAGCTTCAAAATCGTAATAATGAATGACATCATATAATTCTTTGCGTGATTGCATCTGGTCAAGCTCGTTTTTTTGCGTGCCGGTTGTTAAAATCGCTTCATATACTCGCTCATACGCTTTTGCAGCAACCCGAAGCGAAGTGACCGGATAAATGACCATAGAATAGCCGAGAGCTGCAAATTCTTCAGCAGTATAATATGGAGTTTTTCCGAATTCTGTCATATTTGCGAGCAGCGGAATCGAGATGGCTTGTTTCATCTTAGCGAAATCGTCTTTGCTTGTTAATGCTTCTGGAAAAATGGCATCTGCGCCTGCTTCCGCATATCGGCGTGTCCGCTCAATCGTTTGCTCAATTCCTTCGACGGCATACGCATCGGTGCGAGCCACGACCACAAGTGAAGGGGCTACTTCCTTCAACACTTTAATTTTTTGTACCATCTCTTCTGGAGAAACGAGCTTCTTACCATTCAAATGGCCGCATTTTTTTGGCAGTTCCTGATCTTCGATTTGCACGGCAGCCACACGTGCTTCCACCATTTCTTTTGCTGTGCGTGCCGTGTTAAGAATGCCGCCAAACCCTGTATCAATATCCACTAGCAACGGCAAATTGGTCGCACGAACTAGCTCTCGTGCTCGCTGTGCCACTTCTTCTGAAGTAATAATGCCTAAATCAGGAAGCCCACGGCTGGCGGTAAACGCTGCTCCTGATAAATAAAGAGCTTGAAAGCCGACTTTTCTGGCAATAAGGGCCGCCATTCCGTCATGAGCGCCTGGAATTTGCAAAATTTCCGGGGCGTTCATTAAATAGCGAAATCGTTCGGCAAGTTCGTGTTGTGTTGATTCACGTTCGACAATCCAAACCAAAGGAGCTCCCTCCCTTTCCAATGAATTTTTCAAGGCATAAGCATTCATTTTCTCCTAGCTTCAAGAGAAACCTGCTTTAGTATTTTTAAATGATTAAATGACAAATAAATCGACAAATTCATGTACAGGGGTAGCTGCGAGCCGGTCTTGATCGAGAGAAATGTCTAAGATGCGGTCAATCTGTTTTTTTGGAAAACGTGTTTCAAGGTTTTTCGTGTATTTTTCTAATAATTTAGGGATTGCTTCCTGGCGGCGGAAACGATGTCCGATCGGATATTCGCGGACGATTTGCCTTGTTTCGCTGCCATTCTGAAAGCGAATTTGTACGGCGTTAGCAATCGAACGCTTTTCTGGATCAAGATAGTCACGGCTGTATTGTTTATTTTCGATAACGGTCATTTTCTCGCGAAGGGCATCGATTCTTGGGTCTTGCGCGATTTCGTCTTCATAGTGATCAGCCGTTAAATTTCCGTAGATAAGACCGACCGCTGTGATGTATTGAAGGCAATGGTCGCGATCGGCAGGATTATGCAATGGCCCGGTTTTATCAATAATGCGGATGGCTGATTCATGGGTTGTAATGATAATCTCCTCAATTTCGTCCAGGCGATCCTTCACTTCAGGATGGAGCTCAATGGCGCACTCGACTGCTGTTTGGGCATGGAACTCAGCAGGATAAGAAATTTTGAAAAGAACATTCTCCATTACATATGATCCAAGAGAACGAGCAAGCTTCAACTTTTGCCCTTTGAATAGCACATCTTCAAATCCCCAATTTGGTGCGGAAAGAGCAGTTGGATATCCCATTTCACCTGTTAAAGACATGAGTGCAAGACGAACAGCTCGACTTGTTGCATCTCCAGCAGCCCACGATTTTCGCGATCCTGTATTTGGGGCGTGACGATATGTACGCAGGCTGGAGTTATCGAGCCAAGCATTCGATAGGGCATTGATTATTTCTTCGCGTCCCCCGCCGAAAAGCTTGGTGACAACAGCTGTCGACGCCACTTTAACGAAGAGTACATGGTCTAATCCTACGCGATTTAAACTATTTTCCAGTGCAAGCACTCCTTGAATTTCATGGGCCTGAATCATCGCTTTCAGCACATCGCTCATGTTCAGCGGCTTTTTTGCTTGCGAAATATTGCGGCGGCTTACGTAATCGGCAGCGGCTAAGATGCCCCCGAGATTATCAGAAGGGTGTCCCCATTCCGCAGCTAGCCATGTATCATTATAGTCAAGCCAGCGAATCATGCAGCCGATATTAAATGCACCTTGGACGGGATCAAGAACAAAAGAAGTTCCGGGAATGCGGCAGCCGTTAGGAACGACGGTCCCTGGCACAATGGGGCCTAACAGTTTTGTGCATTCCGGATAGCGGAGTGCAAGAATGCCGCAGCCTAACGTGTCCAATAGGACATAGCGAGCTGTTTCGAATGCTTCATGACTTTCGATTTTTCCGTTAAGAACATAATCCGCAATTTGAACAAGCAATTCGTCTGTTTGTTGTTTTTCATTATTTTTTATTAAAACTTCACTCATGAATCTCTTCCTTTCTAGACTCCATTTATATTATGATAAAAAGAAGAGGAATTGCTGGCCCCAATTCCTCTTCGGGTGAGCGTTTAATCTGCTTTTTCAGTTCACTTGCAGGTGGCGCTCTCCGACATATTTGACGCGAGGGCGGTATAGCCGGTTATTGTTATGCTGTTCAATCACGTGGGCGCAAAGGCCGGCGGTTCGGGCACTAAAGAAAATCGGTGTGTAAAGCTCAATTGGAATACCAAGCAAATAATAGACAGGAGCAGCATAGTAATCTAGATTTGGATAGAGTCCTTTTTCTTCTCTCATAATTGTTTCTCCCGCCTCGCACATTTCGAGCAGAGTCGTGTCGCCGCGGACTTCGCTAAGCTCTTGAAGCGCCTTTTTCATAAGCAAGGCTCGTGGATCCATCTTTTTCATGTATACGCGATGACCAAATCCCATAATTCGTTCCTTATTGGCTAGCTTTTGATAGAGCAGCTGTTTGTATTTTTCTGGCGATTCTGCTTCTTTGAGCATATACATCACGGCCTCGTTGGCTCCTCCATGAAGATGCCCCTTTAACGATGACACAGCCCCTGTCAATGCTCCGTACAAATCGGCGTGGGTGGAGGAAATGACGCGCGCTGTAAATGTCGAGTTTGGCAGCTCATGCTCAATATAAGCGATGAGCGAACGGTCAAATATTTCCACTTCCAGCTCGCTTGGTTGCTTCCCTGTCAGCATATATAGAAAATTGGCGCTGTAAGAGAGTTCTTGGTGCGATGGAACGACTGGCTGGTTATGCAACAAGCGATGGCTGCTTGCAATAATGGCAGGTACTTGAGCCAAAAGCTTAATCGCTTTTTCTTTATTAGCTGCTTCTGTTCGTTCATCGAGATGTGGGTCAAAGCTGGCTAAAACGGAAATACCGGTTCGCAGTGCATCCATCGGATGGGTAGTTTGCGGCAGCTGCTTCAAAATTTTCACCAGTTCTTGCGGCAGTGTTCTTTGTGTGTGAAGCTGCATTTCAAAGCGCTCTTTTTCTGGCTGTGACGGTAGTTTTCCTTCAATAAGCAGATGTGCTGCCTCGGTATATGTTTTGGTTTCTGCAAGCTTGATCAGATCATATCCCCGGATGACGATTTCTTCATTCTCCACATCAAGAAATGAAATTTTCGTTTCAGCCGCTATGATTTCTTCTAATCCTGGACGAAATTCCAAAAAGATCCCTCCTTAATTTAAAATCATTTGCTTTCGTCTGCCGCCTCCTTGCTGAAAACAAGTTCTTGTCGTATTTCTTGATATGCTTGCTGCAAATTAGCACGGCATGATGGCTGTTCTGACAAAGGGAGGCGGACGGCAATTTCCGATTGATAATGATCGTACAGATCCATTAAAGAAACGGGTGGATGTATTGTAAAATTGTTCATGACCGTTTGCTTAAACGCTTCCAAAAAATATTGCTTTGTTCCGAATGTGTTGTGCATGATGTCTGTCCTTTCGTTCTCAAGTTCCAATACGATTCGAATGATGGACATGCGCTTGAAGCAAATAAAAAAAGCATCTTCGCAAATGAAGATGCTGAAAAAGCGCATACGATTCCCTATGAAAAACATATACAAAAAAACATATGTTTTTTCCGCTTCCTCAACACCCCCTATCCTCGTAGGTTTTTGGTGTGGACCGAATCAGGCAGGTCTCCTGGCTTATGTTCATCGCTTCCTAGCCCCTTCCCGTTGATATGTCAAGCATTCAACAGTGGTTTTGGCAGGTTGCTCCCATTTACAGTTGCGGGACAGCGTCGGATTTGCACCGAACTTCCCTTTTAAACCGGTCAAGCGCTCTTTTGCTTACCGATACCTGATCCTAACCAAAGTTATTCAATTTTCAAGTTCACTATATCATATTTTTTCTGAGACGAAAACAAAAAAATTCTTAACTTTCTAACAGGTGGCCTGGGCTGCTTCCGACAGTGTTCGATCATGAAAGTTATCTAGATATAACTTAAGGATGAAAAATGAGAAGGTGATGCTCCGATTTCGACGGTTGAGCATTCGAACAACACGGTCTACAGCTTATTGGTTGATACTTGTTACGCTTTGAAACTGGAATGCTCTTTTTGAATGGTTAATCTTAATAAAAGCGATCGACTTCTGTCGAAATTAGATTTGCGCCATGAATCAGAAGACTTAATCTCCTTGACAATTTTTTCGAAGAATGATAGGGTTATTGTAAAATTTTTCTGATACTTCATGACAGGCTTAGAATGGAGGTTTGAAGCGTTTTTTTCTTGGCGAACAAGAAAATAAATGTGGGAACAGGTTCCAAAGGTGAGTCAAGACTAAATGGCCCAGTCCAAGGCTCCCTGCGGATGAAAAGGGAAGACCGGTGAGATTCCGGCACGGTCCCGCCACTGTAATAGAGGAGCTTTCCGCTTTACTGCCACTGATCAAAGATTGGGAAGGCGAGCGGAAAGCAATGATCCTTAAGTCAGGAGACCTGCCTGTTCTGACAACACTGCTTTTACCTACGGAGGATAGGGAGGTGTTCATCATGGACAAAGGGATTAATCCTTTTTTATGGCATTTCTAGCTTCCGTTGGAGCGTTAGGAATGCTTTTTTTTTATTCGGAAAAAGAAACATGACGTCAAATCGCGGTGAATGCGGGGAGATGTGAGGAGAAGAGCAACTCAGCTGGAAGGATGAACGGGAAACCGAGCCATCGAATGGACAACATAGATTTCCTATCAGGCAAGTCCCGCCTAAAGATCAGGTAGAGAGTGGAAAAACGATAAAAATAAAATGATAGGAGAGAGTGAGGAAATGAAATCAAGCAATCTTGGCTATCCACGTATTGGGGAAAAACGAGAGTGGAAAAAAGCATTAGAATCTTTCTGGAATGGAGAGATAGACGAAAAAATTTTTTTGGACACGATGCAGTCCATTCGGCTAAACCATATCAAAAAGCAGCGGGAAATAGGGATTGATCTTGTGCCGGTTGGCGACTTTACCCTTTATGATCATATGCTTGATACAGCGGCTATGTTTGGTTTCATTCCTGAACGTTTCGATTATCAGGGGGGAGAGGTTCCTCTCTCAGTTTATTTCGCGATGGCGCGCGGCAATGAAAAAGCACCAGCATGCGAAATGACGAAATGGTTTAACACCAATTATCATTACATTGTTCCAGAATGGAGCAAGGAACAAAGCTCCCGCCTGCATATAACAGAAAACAAACCATTAAAGGATTTTCGGGAAGCGAAGGAGAAATTAGGAGTTGAAGGAAAACCTGTTTTGATCGGACCTTATACGTTTATGAAGCTTTCCAAAGGCTATGATGAAAAGCAATTTTCCTATTTTCTATCATTGCTGCTTCCGCTTTATGAGCAAATACTAAAGGAGCTGGAGCGCGAGGGGGTAAAATGGATACAGATTGATGAACCCATTCTTGCTACTTCCTTAACCAAAAAAGAGATGGAGGAATTTGTATCTGTTTATGAGCGGTTGCCTCAAGCTGCTCCTAACTTAAAGATGATGTTGCAGACATACTTTGAGGCAGTAGACTGGTATGAAGAACTAATCAAGCTTCCTGTTAGCGGGATTGGCCTTGATTTTGTTTATGGCCTAGAGAAAAATTTGCGCCATTTATCGAAGAGCGGTTTTCCAGAAGATAAAGTGCTAGCGGCAGGGGTGATTGATGGACGCAATATTTGGCGGACCGACCTGTCGGCAGCCAGCCGTCTCGTGGAAAAAATTTTGCATTCTGTCCCATCTGAACGGTTATGGCTGCAGCCATCAAATAGCTTGCTGCATGTCCCTGTTACGACAACATACGAAAAAACATTGCCTTTGAACTTGCAGCAGATGCTGGCATTTGCTGATGAAAAGCTGGAGGAGCTTGTGTATTTAACAGAACGATTCATCGATGGCGAAGGAAAGCGCGCTCATTATTATGCTCAAAATCAACAAGCGCTTCATTTATGGAAAAAGGATGCTTCAAGATATAATGCGAACGTGCACAAGGAGTGCGAGAACCTAACGAAGGCGCAGCTTGAGAGAGCATCATCCTATTTGGTACGGCAAAAGAAGCAGCAAGAAATAAGCCAGCTTCCAATATTGCCAACGACGACAATTGGCAGTTTTCCACAGACAGCAGAAGTGCGGAAAGCGCGCCAAAAGCTCAAAAAAGGCGAGTGGAGCCAGCCGCAATATGAGCGCTTTATTGAAGCGGAAATTAAGAGATGGATCGATATTCAAGAAAAAATAGGATTAGATGTTTTGGTGCACGGTGAATTTGAAAGAACCGATATGGTCGAATTTTTTGCCGAAAAATTAGGGGGTTTTGCCTTTACTGAAAATGGATGGGTGCAATCATATGGTTCGCGCTGCGTTCGCCCGCCGATTATATACGGCGATGTCGAATTTTTGCAGCCGATGACGGTTAAGGAAAGTGTATACGCACAATCGTTAACAGAAAAAATAGTCAAAGGAATGCTCACAGGTCCTGTCACTATTTTAAATTGGTCATTTGTTCGTGATGATCTGCCTCGACATAAAGTAGCGGAGCAAATTGCCCTTGCGTTGCGAAACGAAATCAAAGCACTAGAGGAATCAGGAATTTCAGTCATTCAAGTGGATGAGCCCGCTTTGCTTGAGGGACTTCCTCTAAAAGAAGAAAAGAAGCAGGAATATTTAGAGTGGGCTGTACGGATGTTTCGTGTAGCCACTTCCATTGTAAAGGATGAGACGCAAATTCATACTCATATGTGCTATTGTGATTTTTCGTCTTATCTGCCTGTCATCAATCAAATGGATGCAGATGTAATTTCAATTGAAACATCCAGAAGCCATGGTGAAATGATTTCTGTTTTTGCAAAAGAAACATATCCGAAAGGAATTGGATTAGGCGTTTATGATATTCATAGTCCGCGAGTTCCGTCTGTAGCGGAAATGGCGGAAATGATTGAAAGATCTCTGCAAGTCTTGAACCCGGAACAATTTTGGGTCAATCCCGATTGCGGGCTAAAAACGCGGAAAGAACAAGAGACAGTAGCCTCTTTAAAAAATATGGTGGCTGCTGCCAAGTTGGTGCGTGCGAGATTGCTGGAAGAGAAAAAAGAATGGGAGGAAGGAAAACGCTATGACGCAGTCAAAACGAGCAAGTGAGTCACGGACACTATTAACCGATTTAGTGCTCCCATCAGATACGAACCATCATCATACTATTTTTGGCGGAAAAGTTATGGCATATATTGATAAAATTGCTTGTATTGCGGCGATGAGGCATTGCCGGAAGCCAGTGGTGACAGCTTCAAGCGATTCTGTAGATTTTCTTGCTCCGATCAAGGCAGGAGAAGCCATTTATTTAGAGGCCTATGTAACATGGGCCCATCGAACATCAATGGAAGTATTTGTGAAAGTAGAGGCGGAAAATTTATTGACAGGAGAAAGGAGAGTAACAGCTCATGCCTATTTAACATTTGTTGCGTTAGATGAATCAGGAAAACCAACTTCTGTGCCAGCCGTGATCCCAGAAACAGAAGAGGAAAAACAGCAATACAGGGATGCGGAGGAACGGTATATGTTAAGGAAGAAAAGAAAGCAGAGATGGAAAATGTAAGTGAAAAAGGTGTGTCGTTCAGCAGTCAAGCGTTTATAGCCTTATATCCCATCTGGATGCACAAAATAGAGCCGATTTCGTTTCGGCTCTATCTTTTTGTTTTATGAAATAAATCTCAGTTTCTGTCATTTATCATTTTCCTCTATATGAGGATAATCATCTTATTGACATGTTAACATTGGCATAGATACGGGGGATGCTTTTTTACAATCTGAAGATTTTTCAAGATACTACATCTTTCAGTTTTACATAATTCATTTTGGGTATATAGGGAGAGAGTGATTTGTCTTGAATTGGAGAAAATAAAAAAATCGATTCACTTTTCATATTATGTATGCTATCATTGAATTGTTTGCATGTTTAGACAAAATATTACTTAATATGACAAAATACAACAAAATCTTAGCATCATGATTTGTATATTCTGTTTAATAGTGTTAGTATAGAAGAGTTGAAGCTTGTATGTTTTATACATCTTACTCTGAAAAACTGAATATAGAAACGGCAAACTACTCGAAAGGGTAGGACGCAAAGCTAAAGGGGCTAAATCTATTGTTCAAATAGACATGCCAGCCAGTTGCCCTTCTTATGGATGAAAGTAATAAAGAAGGTTTTTGTTTTTAACTGGAATAGTATGTAAAAACTGCCCTCTTTTAATTCGATATAGAGGGCAGTTTTATTTCGTTCAGACTAATTTCCATAATAGGTCTAAAGTCAATGTTCTAACACTAGTGTTGATGATCCATTATTTTGTTTAAAAACAGCATGATACGGCTTAATGTTGCTTTTTTGCTTCTTTCCTCAAGCCATGAACACCGCCTGTGGACAAATGAATTGGTTCACCGAGTGTCGATGGTTCGAAAAGGACATGCCGTTAGACTTGCTGACTATAGCAGAAAAGCGAGAAAGCCAGTACTGTTCATTGTTTTTTTGGATAATCAACATACCTGTTGTTCTAAAGTTTGTTGATCGGCGCTCAGTCACACTTTAACGTGACTGAGGCAAGTCACCGTCTTGCCTCTGACTATGGATGCTGACAGACACCATTCGTTCCATCTTGAAGTTGTATTGATATAGTCGATAGAAGCGTCTTGTTTATGCCGATTTTCTAATCTGGCCCTATCTATGACCGATTCGCTATTTCACTATGAAGGATTATATGATGTCGGCCTGAATGCTGAGAAATTCGTATCTAAACCGTAGGATATTTGTATCCGTATGTTTATACTATGTGCTTTTGTATATTGCAGTGTTCGAATGCAATGGAGGGGGAGACTAGTGGCAATAACTACACAATCCGTGAAAAGAATTATCGACGATCATTTATTTACGAATGCATTCCAACCGATCTATTATCTGCCTGGTCAAAGCATCGTTGGATATGAGAGCTTGTTGCGTTGTCCATTTGTGAAAAGCCCGGATTTACTCTTTCATGATGCACATGAGAACGGTTATTTATACGAACTTGATATGGCTTCCATTACTAATTCTATCAAGTGTTTTGCAGCTTATATCAAGGCTGCCAATACACATGACTTGTTTTTGTCGCTGAATGTGTATCCTTCGACAGTTGCAGCACCAATGTTTCTTGAAACATTGGAACAGCTAGTGCAGGCAGCTTCACTTGCTCATCAGCAAATTATTTTGGAAATTAACGAATCGGAACGAATTCAAAACTTAGATGAAATGCTGCAAAATGTGTATTTACTAAAGAAAAAAGGATTTGTCGTGGCGTTAGATGATTTAGGAAAAGGAGAATATTCGCTTCAAGCGTTGATCGAGATTGAACCGCAGGTAATCAAGCTCGACCGTTATTTTGCAAAGGATTTAGCAAAAAGCCATAAAAAGCAAAGAGCCATCTTATCCACGATGCAATTTTTTAATGAGGGAACAAAAATGATATTGGAAGGAATTGAAACAAAAGAAGACATGCAATGCGCCCAATCATTAGGCATCTATTTTGGTCAAGGGTATTATTTAGCTAAGCCGCAAGAGCTTTGAAAGTGTGGAGAGATGTCTGCGCTTTTCGGCTTATCATGACAATGTAGCTTTAGTAACAAATGTAGCAACGGATTGTTCATGTAAATGAAAATACATCTTGAAGACGGGACAATGGATCCAAAAATTTTCTACCATCAGAGACACTTTTTTAACTTGCCCTCATCACATTTGGTAGAAGGGGAGAATGACGCAAACTTCACATCCATACAACTTTTAACACGCTAGGTTACATCACTATTCATCATCTCGTTTGTCCAATTAGAAAAAACATGGCGTAATCCATGTTCCCATTGTTTGTTGTGGATCGTTTTATAGGTAAAAGAAGCCATACGAGTCTTGGAAAATCAAAATTGAAAATCATCCTTTTACTTCTTAAGGTACGAGCGTTTTGACGAGTGTGCCATTTTTTAATGAAAATGTAGGCGTATTGGTTAAATGTTCTCATGCAAAGAGAGAGGTGTGTAGGTAAGATAGCTTATGAATGGGTTTTTATGGTCCTATGAAGTCGATGGAGTATGAACAAAAAAACAGGGAGGAAAGTAAGGTTGAATGTAAATGAATTGTTGCAAAGCGTTCAAGAAGCCTATGCTTCTCTCGTTGGACTGCCGATGGTGATTATCGATTCTCAGCAAACATCATTAACCTCTATTTCAAATATCGATCCATTTTCTCAATGCCTGCTTACTTCTGAGAGGGAAGAAATAAAACAAGTGATGCGGCAACGATGGAAATCTTATTTGCAGCTGACCGCTCCGGCCATGATTGATCTAACATTTCAAGGAATAAAGGGATTGGTTGCGCCTGTTGTTGTAGGAGGACAGTCGCAAGCATTAATTTGGGCTGGGCCATTTGTTATACAAAATAGAAAGGCACAAATTAATGAGGCGGAAGAGGGGACAAAACAGAAAAAATTTTCGGCGAACACGCCTGCGCATTCACTGTCCAGCATTCGTTCCAAGCTCTATATGATGGGAAAAATGGCCTCTGTTTGCGCTAAGTTACTCGAAAATGAGCTGCTGAAACAGGAATATCGCAAGCCGGTTAGATTGCTGCAACGTGCTGTGAAATCGAATTCTTTTCCATCGATACCGATCCAAACATATTTACGCATGCTTCAACAGCTCCACCCATCTATTCATATCACAGCTTATGCAAAGCGTATGAACCGTCAGCGTTTTGTGATCCAGAAATTCGTAAGTCAAGAGGAAAAACAAAGCTGGCTGCAACCTGTTTATACGATACATCATCCGATCATCCACCGCCTGATTCAAGAAGGGGAGCCGTTATATTTAGAAAACATATCAGCGAAGCTTAAACTTGGCGATTGGGCCGACCGCAACGAATTAAAAACGCTGTTTGTTTATCCAATTAAGCAAAATGGAATCGTATTGGGAGCCATTTTTGTCGGAAGTAAAGAAAAAATACGATTTTCTAAAGAAATTAAAGAAAAAGGTTATTTGCTTGTGAAATTAATGGAAGCATGCTTATCCTACGAACAGCTGGTATGCACGAAACAACACTTTCTTGGCTTAAAAAAGCTAAATGAACTAAGCGCATCGATGAGCGAAAAAGAACATGGCGATGAAATACTGCAGCTAGCTGTGAATGCCGCGCTTGACTTAATGGATGGCGAGCAAAGTGTCATTGTCCTTCAGCAGTATAATGAACAAAAAATCATTGCTGATTCTCAAACTTCACACAAAAAAAGCGATTTATCTTATTACCTTGAATATGTAAGGAAGCATTATTTGCACAATGAGCCAATGCACGCTTGTATGGTACCGCGCTCGATCGAAATGGGGCGGATGATGGTCATTGAGTGTCCATTTTATATTAACAAGCATGTTCAAGGGGTGTTTGCTATATATGTCACGCAGCCCGAACAGATAGAAGAGAGGGAAGTCTGCCTTGCTTTACTGACAAACATGATGGCCATTCATTTACAAAAGCTGTTCCCATCTTCTGAAGACAAGTCGTTAAGTGTTGATCAAGCGATGTTTTCCCAAGTGCTAACGCCAAGAGAGCTGGATGTACTCAAATATGTTGTAGAAGGGCTAAGCAATCGTGATATTGCGGAACAACTATATATTAGTATACATACGGTTAAAAATCACATCACGAATATTTTTAGAAAATTAGAAGTAAAAGATCGCTCCCAACTCATTGCAAAGGTTTATCAGCTAAATTTTGAAAAAAACATTCTTTAAGATGGAGAGCCACCATATAGTATCTATAAAAGGATTTAGTAAATGTATTGATGAAATGATGTAGCGATGCAAAGAAGTGCATCGGTTTTGTGATTAGAATGAACAGACCAAGGTGACATTTGTCCGATCATAGATTGCAAAAAAATGTCGATTTTTCTTCATGGATGAAAAATAGAGGAGCAGCTTGGCAGCTTCTGTCTATTCTAAAGGAAAAAGGAATCATGTAATAGGTAGTGATGAAGAAAATCAAAGCATGTACAAGCTCCTTTTTTCATCGCAAGATTCACGGGATAACTTGCATATAGCTGACAGGAGGCTTTTTTGTAAAGCGGGGATATGGGGAAATGGCAGATGGTGAATTTTTGAAAATAAGATGAGGCTGGCAAGTACCAGAAGGTCAGAAGGTGAACAAAATGAAAACGTACCGTGTATGTTGGAATTCGTTCGTAGAGGACGGAAGCGTTTTGCAAGGAAGAAGCCTTGTATATGCTCATTCGCCAGAAGAGGCGATAAAACAAGTCATTACAAAAAAAATGAAAGAATATCGTCTGCGCCCGGAATGGATGAGAATTGAATCCGTTTTAGAACTACAAGATTTACATGAAAGCGAAAATGGGACTGACGATTAATCATGAAGAAGAAATGAAACCCATGGTACTAGTGGAGCGTTACATGATCGATATCGATTGGTGATCCGCTTTCGAGAGTCGGGCGATCGAACCACACTGATCCCAAACAAATGAGGGATGTTAAAATGGTTGTAGACAAAGTCCATGTGGACTTTGTCTACAACCTGATTGCTTCTGTTTTTTAAAAACAGTTTCTAGTTGTTTCGTCTTTGACTTTGACGAATTCCGGAAGCAGCTGCGCGTGCTTCAGCTTCTAAATCTTCATGATCGGCAAGTTCACGTGAATATTCAACATCTAAACCATCCGATTTGAGCTGTTTTGGAACTTGTGGAAGAGATGCTTTGTTTTTGTCGCGTGTGCGTTGTCCTCGAGATCTGCCCATAACAATTGTCCCCTCCATAGCTAGGATGAATCAATCTTGATTCATGTTTAGGATGACACAGCGCGGAAAAAGTATAAGTAGTACATAAATGTTGATGATCCATTATTTTACTAAAAAATACAGGATGGTCTCGTTTCTGCCTTCTTTTCTCAGACAAAAACGCCAGAAGGCCCATTCATTTGCCCGCTGGCGTTCCTAAGCATCAAACGATGTCAAATGGTTGTTATTAGGATCATCAACACAGCTGTCAATAGCAGGATTGGATTAATGACGGGCTTTTTTTGCTGTATAGCCCCCGGCTCGATCAGCCAATTTGAACTCGCGTGAATAGATCACTTCTTGAGCGCTAGACAGGGTGTTTTTTGTTTTTTCGCGTTTTCGTTTCTCATTCATCGTTTTGCCCTCGCTTTACGGCAGTTTTTTCATTGTTATTTTTCCCTATCCGCCTTCATTTTATGCAAAAAAAGGAACTGCTCAGCCAACTGTGAGAGTTCCTCTTTGTCTACGCTTCTTTTCTTTGCTGTTCTTCTTCTAAAAGCAGAGGACAGCGCATCGTATAAAGCGTGTAGTTATCTTTTGAAATTTCGTATAAATGATAGATATCCTTACCTTGGTTGATTTCGTCAAATAAGCTTTTCCTTCTTTCATTTGCTAATGTGACATAAGGGAGTTTTTCGGCTGCTTTTATCGAGCGGACATTCACTTTGCGAATTCTCATAAAAATGGTTTGAATAGAAAGTTCATAAAATAATTCGTTAAAGAATGCCTGCTTTGCTTGTTGATTGTAACCTTGGCCGTGATAAGGCTTGCCTAGCCATGTTCCTAAAAATCCTGCTCCATCTTGAACATCGAACAAGCTAATCGTGCCGATCGGATTGCCCCATTCATCTAAAATGGTCCGCGAAATGAGCTCACCGCGCTCTTCGGCTTCGATGGTTTGTTTAGTAATAAAGAGAAATTCCTCATAGGAATGGGCTTTTTGGCGCACAAAAGGGAAGACCTCAGGGTGCACCATTAGTTCGTAAAGAGCTTGACAATCCTGCAATTCACGTTTTTTTAACATTGCATTTCCCTCCTGTTTTGAGGGCAGCTTACACGTGGGAAACCACCCTCGAAATTTTTTAATGTATTTCAATCAAAAAATTTCGGGGTGGGAATCGAACCCACTAGAACCAGCATCTCGGCTGGTGGCGCACCATTTGCCTTCCCTTGATTTGAAGCGTCATTATCTAATTGTAGGTCCATTTTTCATGTAATGGCTTCCTTCATCATACATGATTATGTGTAAAAAGGAAATAGCTTTTTTGTTAATTTTTTGTGTATATCATTTCCCCATTTACCATGGTGAAAATAGGTTTTGCCAAGTAGTGGAACGGATGGGCATTCCATAGAACAAGATCCGCGTCTTTACCAACCTCTAGGCTGCCGATGTGCTCATCCACTCCTAAATTGCGTGCTGGAAGAATCGTGATTCCTTCGATTGCTTTTTGCTCTTCCAGTCCCTCACGGACAGCGACGGAAGCACAAATATTTAAATATTGAATAGGCGTATAGGGATGATCGGTTGTTATTGACACTTCGACACCGGCATCATGAAGAATTTTATATGTCATCCAGCTTTTATTTGTCAGTTCGACCTTTGAGCGGCGTGTCAAGGTTGGCCCGACCGATACTTTTAATTTTTTCTCACCTAATTCTTTGGCGATAAAGTGTCCTTCTGTGCAATGCTCAATACGTAAATCGAGATGAAACTCTTCTGCGAAGCGGATAGCGGAAATAATGTCATCAGCTCTATGAGCATGAATGCGTACAGGGATTTCTCGTTTGAGTGCACGAACAATTGGGGCCATGCGCAAATCTTCAGGATGAGTGCAATATTTTGCTTTATAAAAGGTTTCACGAAGCATTCCCATAATGCCCATGCGGGTAATGGATGCTTCGCTGCCATTGCTGTGGATGCGCTTTGGATTTTCCCCGAGCGCAATTTTTAAACCGGCCGTTTCTTTTATTAACATGCGAGAAACGTTTGTTCCATATGTTTTAATAACGGAAGTCGTTCCGCCGATCACATTGGCGCTGCCCGGCATAATGTGAACGGCTGTAATCCCATGAGAAATAGCATCACGGAAGCCGGGATCAAAAGGATAGACGCTATCGATCGCTCGAATATGAGGTGTCATCATTTCGATCGTTTCATTGGCATCGTTTCCTGCCCAGCCTGTTCCTTCGTCATACAAGCCAAGATGTGTATGAACATCAATGAAACCAGGAAATAAATGCTTTCCTCCACAATCAATCACTTCTGTTTGTTCATCAGGACATAATTGATAGTCGATTGCTTTGATTCTTCCATTTTCTATAAGTAAATCTGCCTGATGCATCGTCGCACTTGTGATAGGATGAATCGTTGCATTGGTTAATAATCGTTTTTTCATCGCCAACTCCCTTGTTGTCCGTGTTTGATCTGTTCTTTAAGCACGGGTTTGTGATGAAGAATTCCAAAACTTCAGACGGAGCGATCACTTGAGTGTTATCGCCATCGATAAAGAATCATGGCCGTATAACTAAAAGGCGGAGCAGTTACCCTGTTGACGGCCAGAGGCAATTTGGGACTTGCGTTTATCAAACGGATGTGTAAAAAGAGTGAAGATCCATCCATGGATCTCGTCATTCCACTATTGAAAAACGGCAAGAATCTCATATAAAAGAGTCAAATGTTCCAAAGCTATATTCTGATGATAGGAAATAGCTACGACAGTCTTCTCCTATAATTCGTCGCTGTCTTTGAATAGATGGAGCAGTGCCGTGTCAAGAGAAGGAAAAGAAAACGAAAATCCTGATTCTTGTAGCTTTTTGGGAATGACTCGTTGACCTTCTAATACGAGGCTGCTCTTTTCTCCTAAAAGCAACCGCAGCATTGGTTCGGAAATAGGCAACCAATGAGGGCGCTTTAGAACGAAAGCTATTGTTTTCCCTAATTCATCCATCGTAACAGGAGACGGTGCTGTTAGATTGACAGGTCCGACAAGCTGTTCATGGGTTAGCATATATTCGATGGCTCGAACAACATCCTCTATATGAATCCATGAGACCCATTGCTTCCCCGATCCGATTGTTCCGCCCATCCAGCAGCGATATGGGAGCGCTATTTTTCCAAGCGCTCCTCCGTTTTTGCCGATAATGATGCCAAAACGAGCAAAAATGGTACGAGTTCCGAGTATTTGGGCCTGACTTGCTTCCTTTTCCCATTTCTTGACGGTTTGCGCAAGAAAATCGTTTCCAATCGTTTCCGTGTTTTCGGTGAATGTATCGGCGAAGGAAGTTCCGTAAATGCCGATCGCGCTAGCGTTAATGAACACACGGGGGAGAGAAGGCAAAAGGCGCATAAAACGAATGATTTCTTTCGTGGAAGATAATCGGCTTTGGACGATTCGCTCTTTTCGTTTTTTTGTCCATCTTCCGCTGTTAATGGACTCTCCAGCCAAGTTAATGATCGCATCAAGTGAGGGAAGCGCGGCTTCTGGGCGGCTTTTAGATGTCATCCATTGCATATAATGGACATTTGGCAACGAAGATGTGGGAGGGGTTCTTCTTGTCAAAATGTATAATTCATGATTCTTTTGCTGTAAGTAATGTGTGAGCGTTTTCCCAACAAAACCGGTTCCTCCAGCAATTGCAATGTTCAATTCATCCACCTCTTTTCTTTTTTACATAGTTCGCTTTATCGATGCTTGATTCCTTTTTTGATATCATAAATGATGGAGGGTTGATCATGCTTATTATTAAAATTGAGGTGCAGCAAGAAAACCGGGAACGTTTGATGATTCATGCACTTAAGGAAAATGGAGAACGCTTCTCGTTTAGTGTGGATCAAAATGTGCTGATTGAGTTTCGGCTGAAAAAAGGAATGGAAGTGGATGAATTTACATTTCAAGAAATAGTATATGCAGATGAAGTGAAAAAAGCATATCAAATAGCGCTTCATTTTCTTTCGTATCGCATGCGTTCTGAACAAGAAGTGGTCAATCATTTAAAGAAAAAAGGGAAAACGGAAGCCGTTATCCGCGACGTGCTACATGAATTAAAGAAACATCAATATGTAAATGACGAAGAGTTTGCGCACGCTTATGTCCAAACACAAATAAAAACCACTTTAAAGGGGCCGGCCGTTATTCGCAGAGAGCTTGAAGGCTTGGGGATTGCAGAAGATCTCATTGAACAGACCTTGTTGTTATTGACAGAGGATCGCCAGCTAGAAGCCGCCAAAAAGCTATATGAAAAAGCGATGAAACAGACCAAGCATCGTTCTGCTTATGAATGGAAGCAATATATTGAACAGCTATTGCAGCGCAAAGGATTTCCACGATGGATGGCTCAAAAAATAACGGATGAGCATGCACAAGCTCCAGACGAAGCAAAAGAATGGGAGGCGCTTGAGCACCATGCGCGGAAGGCCCATCGTCGTTATCAGGCTTATAATGGTTTGATATATGACCAAAAAATGAAGCAAGCGCTATATCGAAAAGGTTTTTCGCTTGAAAAAATTAATGAAATGCTAAATAAGCTAAAAGAAGAGGAAAATCAATGAAGTAGAAATAAGCCTTGTTTATCTGTGGGGCTCGGTGTGCATGAGATGCAACAGATCTCTCAACATTTGTTTCCACGCGAGCGGTCGACGGTCGGGCGATTAAACACCGACCGTCGAAAAAGATGAGATTCTGCTTTTGAAGCGGCCATCAGTCCCAGCTTCTTATGGCATCTGTAAAAAACGATATGAGCGGGCATTTAAGTCGACTAGAAAACGATGAAAGCCATGGGATGGCGTTGGAAAATTCATTGATTTATCGCAACGCTCTTATGCAGCTTCCCCCTTCATGAATAAAACCAGCTGGAACGATATATTTTGCTGACGTGATCAGAAGCCAATGTTCCACTGGCATATGAAATGGGGATGTGACGATCACTGATATGGATGGCTATAACAACTTATTCGATTCAATGATCATTTCAGCCTGTCCATTTTCATTTTGAATAATATACTCAGCGATTTGTTCAGGAGGAAGAAGGCGGGAACGGTCTTGAATATGATCGGTTCCTTCCCAAAAAGGCGTGTCCATTCCTCCCATGTATACGGCTGTTATAGAAATAGGAGTGTTCTCAAGCTCTTTAACAAGACTTTCAGTAAATCCGCGAACTGCAAATTTAGTGGCTGCATAAACAGATTCATTTACTTTTCCTCGCAGTCCGGCTGTCGAGATAATATTGATGATTTTTGCTTTAGGCAATGTTTGAAAATAGGGAAGAAAAGCTTTTGTCATATAAATGGTTCCGCAAACATTCGTTTCGATCATTTCATGAATTTGTTCGCATGTGAGGGAAGCGAGAGAACCAAAATGCCCGATCCCAGCGTTATTAATTAGACACCTTATTTTATGCTGCTGGATGATTTGTGCTGATACTTGGCAAACGTCTTCATAGCTTCGGATATCTAATGTGTAAATAAATGCTTGGCCTTCATTTGCTTCAATTTCTTGTTTAACGGCGAAAAGAGGGTGCTCTCGTCTCCCCATTAAAATGATGGGATGCCCTTTCTTAGCGTATTTCAAAGCTAGTTGCTTTCCTAGGCCTGTTCCTGCCCCTGTAATGACGATTGCTTCCATATGCTTATCCTCCGTTGACTGCTGTTCTTTATCCATCGTGGCTTGAATAATGGCTTTATAGCCTATCCGTTCATCCATGTATACAACTTGAAAATCATAACAGGTTTTTATTAGGAGATCAAGATGTCCAAATTATACTATAATGAAAAGCGAGGAGGAATGAAAGATGATGCAAAAACGGTATAGCGAGATGACAGAATATGAGCTGAAGCAAGAAATAGCCGCACTGACGGAAAAGGCGCGCAAAGCAGAACAAATGGGAATGGTGAATGAATTAGCGGTTTATGAGCGGAAAATCGCTATGGCAAAGGCGTATTTATTGAATCCAGAGGATTTTCAGCCCGGAGATATATATGAAATTGATGGAGATCCTGGCTCTTTTTTTAAAATTCGTTATTTAAACGGAGTGTTTGCATGGGGATACCGATTGAATGGCGATGGTGAAGAGGAGGCTTTGCCGATTTCTTTGTTAATGAAGGCGTAACAGCCAGAGATGTGAAAGCTCTCTGGCTGTTACGCAAGCTTACGATTGTTTTCTTGTTTGTCGTTCTAAAATCATTAAATCGACGGTTTGTTGCGTTTCGCCATTAACTTGGGAGTGGGCATGCTTTGGGTTCGCCCATGGCTGCTGAAACGGATTGGAATAAAGATTATTGTAAAATTTTTTTCGAGAATGACGATTCACGATCCGGCACCTCCTGTATAGACGCCTAAGCCGGGAAAATTCGTCATGGACGTCTATAGATACATTCAGGGTAAAAAAACTTGACATAAGCAAGACATGAAAACGGATGAAAAACGATGGACGTCATTAAATAAGTGTAAGACGTTATTCATCCCGATGATTTGAAGCGCTCATGCGTTCCTGCGGATGGGTATTAATCGTGCCATTTGCGCGCTTAGAAGCGTATTCTGCCTTGGCACGAGGTTCGCCTTCTAATTTGTTATGATTTTGGTTAGGGAAGTTGCGTTCTTTATTGCGCATGACTCTGTTTCCCCTTTCGTCATTCCTGTTTGTGTTGTTTGCCAACACATTTTTAGTATAGCGAATTGTCGACATGTTATGTGTTCAAATCTTGGCAGGAAAGGAGAGGAAAACGATGACAATGAACGCATATTTTGAGCGGCTGACAAAGGAGTTGCTCGACCAAAATGATGCGCTGGCATATGCACAAGCACGAACGTGGGTAGAGCTATTATGGGAGGATTTTGAAGCTACTTATGCGCGTGCAGGTTATTCCTATAAGGGAAAAGAATTAACAGAAAGAGTGGTTCGACAATGGATTAGGCAATATGGTGCCAAGCTCCATGAATTCGAGGCCACAAATCCTAAGTACAAGCATTTACTAAACCGAGACGACTATTTAAAGCACTAAATAGGTGGTTGGTGGTTTCAACCGCTTTCATCCTGTGTCGCTGACCTTGTTTGTCCGCTTAAAACGTTTTGATTCGATTTGCGTCTTCACTCGGCTGCGTTCCTTGCTTGCCAAGCGTTTTCAAGCCGGTCTGATATGCAGCCAGCACAAGATAATGAGGACGTTAAAATGATTGTAGACAAAGCCCATTTGACTTTGTCTACAACGTGAAGCGATTGTGGGGATTTCAATCACTTATTAGCCCGGAATTAATTCGAGCTTTTTGCGCAATTTTCCTTCACTGAAAATCCACCCTGTATAAGAGCTGACAACATGAAAATGGCGATCAAGCTGTACAACAGCCACAAATGGATAGTATCCTTTGTTTCGATAGCGCAGGTCGGTAAAGCGAACTTCATAATGATCGCTATATTCATTGACTTCCCAGCGATAAACAGGTGAAAAAGAGAGAAAGGCTGCTAAATTTTCATCTTTTTTGGCTGCTTCAATCGCGGGATGAGAAGGAATCGGGCATCTTTCAAATGTATCTAAAATATGGATTGCGCCGTTTTTGGCACGGCCGACGAAAAAGTGGTCTTTGGCCGTAATCGCTAAATGCCATTCACGAAAACGCAAGGTCGGCACGGTAATGATTTGCTCCACATGCGGAATGGTTTCCATCACCGCTTTTTTAATCATGGCTTGCTGGCGAAAGCGAATGATATAATAGCCGACTAACAGCACGTAAATCGCTAAAAACGTATAGCCTGGATGAGCGCCAAGAAACAAGAGTCCGATGCCAGCAAGATGCATTCCAAAAATGGCCGGATCAAACGTATTAATCACGCCAAGAGCAACCCATTTTTTTGTAAATGGCCGCAAAGCCTGTGTCCCATAGGCATTAAAAATATCGACAAACACATGAAAAAACACAGCGATTGAAATCCAGATCCATAAATGAAACATATTGGATATAGGATAAAAATGAGCAATAACTCCTGTAATGAGTAGAGGCCAAATCAATAAAGCTGGAATGGAGTGAGTGATGCCGCGGTGATTGCGAATATATTTAGCGTTATTTTTTAGCTTTAAAACCGTATCTAAATCAGGAGCTTGAGAGCCTATTAGCGTACCGATTAAAACAGCTTGTGCTAAAGCTGGATCATGTGCAATAACAGGATCTAAAGTGGCGATGCTTCCTAATGCCACTCCCATGACAATATGTGTTCCCGTGTCCAACGAAGAAGCCTCCTTATAGTGTTCTGTTTCATAGTATATCCATCTTTTCTTTAGATGATTGGGTATGTACCAAACGATTGAAATTTTTTGTACATCCACACTATACTATCATTAGTTTAACATCTTGGAGGAGCAAACGTGAACCAACAAATGCAACCATTTATTGAAGAATTTCAGATCGAAGCGTTTCAGCGTGATTTAATTCAGTGGTTTGAGCGCGAGCAGCGCGATTTGCCGTGGAGAAAGGACAGTGATCCGTATAAAATTTGGGTATCTGAAGTGATGTTGCAGCAAACGAGAGTCGATACGGTCATCCCTTATTTTCATCAGTTTATGGAGCAATTTCCCACTTTAGAATCTTTGGCAACTGCTGATGAAGAGAAAGTGCTCAAAGCTTGGGAAGGGCTCGGATATTATTCGCGCGTCCGCAATTTGCATGCCGCGGTAAAAGAAGTAAAGGAGCGGTACGGAGGGAAAGTGCCTGACAGCGCAGAGGAATTTTCAAAGCTAAAAGGTGTAGGACCGTATACGACTGGAGCGGTGCTGAGCATCGCGTACGGGCTTCCAGAGCCAGCTGTAGATGGCAACGTGATGCGTGTATTATCGAGAATTTTTTTAGTAGAGGAAGACATCGCAAAGGTAAAAACGAGGAAAATATTCGAAAACATCGTAAGAATGATTATTTCTCATGAGAATCCTTCTTATTTTAACCAAGCTTTGATGGAGCTCGGAGCTCTCATTTGTGTTCCGGGGAAACCTGCTTGTTTGCTTTGTCCTGTTCAGGCCCATTGCCGAGCATTTGCAGAAGGAAGACAAGAAGAGCTGCCTGTGAAAACAAAAAAAGCGAAAGTGAAGGAGGTTTCTATCGCTGCTGCTGTTGTTATGGATAAACGGGGGTGTATTCTCATTCATAAGCGGGATCAAGAAGGGCTTTTAGCGAATTTATGGGAATTTCCAAACTGTGAGGTAGGAAAAGAACAGCCGCAAAAAGAATTGACCGCTTTTCTAAAAAAAGAATATGGGGCTTGCGTGGAGCTAAGTTCTCCTTTTGCCGCTTTAGAGCATGTGTTTTCCCACTTGGTTTGGAATATTGTTGTATATTGTGGTACAATCATGGGCGATATAGCGGAAACAGATCGTCTAAAGCTAGTGAGCGAGCAAGAGATTCAGCAGCTTGCTTTTCCTGTGTCACACCAACGCATTTGGAAAGAATATAAGCAATTCAAACAGGAAGGCGGATAAAAATCCGCCTCAGACTGTTAACAACTGCTGCCTTGGGCGGATCTGCACTTTGTATGACTGCGCTTCTTGTCTGCTAGTCGTCTGATGTGAAAACATGAGAGTGAATGATGGAAGGCAGACTAAAAAATCGTCCTTAGTCATAGGATGGCCTTGTTCCTTTTGTATAGGTAGCTTCTGTTCGTTTTACACCGCGCGCTTCAATTTCTTCAATGATTTCGCGATGAATGGCTTGTCCCTCCGCGTTTAAATACGGGGCTATTTGCTGGAATGAATGGTGAAAGAAGGCGAGTTCGCTATCTTTCCATTTCGATTTTGGTATCATGGAAAGTTCTGTCATATCACGACCAACATACATGGGCTATTCCTCCTTTTTCTCAATAGTGTAAAAAATAGCCCGTAAATTTATACATAATAAAGGAGAGGAAGAAATGAGCAAAAAAGTGGCAGTAGTGACTGGAAGCAGCCGGGGAATTGGCAAAGCGATTGCCCTTCGATTAGCGCAGGAAGGCTACGATATCGTTGTCAACTATGCGCGAAGCAAGGAAGCAGCTTTACAGACGGCGAAAGAAATTGAAGCATTAGGTCAACATGCGCTTGTAGTCAAAGCGAATGTAGGAAAAGTTGAAAAGATCCAGGAAATGTTTGCACAAATTGACGAAGCTTTTGGTCGAGTAGATGTTCTCATTAATAATGCTGCATCTGGAGTATTGCGGGCAGCGATGGAATTGGAAGAATCCCATTGGGATTGGACAATGCATATTAACAGCAAGGCCTTGCTCTTTTGCGCGCAAGAAGCAGCAAAGCGTATGGAAAAGGTCGGAGGCGGAAAAATTGTAAGCATTAGCTCGCTCGGTTCCATCCGATATTTAGAAAACTATACAGCGGTAGGGGTTTCAAAAGCAGCTGTTGAGTCGTTGACTCGCTATCTAGCTGTAGAACTAGCGGCGAAAAATATTTCTGTCAATGCCGTCTCTGGCGGGGCAATTGATACAGACGCGTTGAAACATTTTCCGAATCGCGCTGAATTGTTGGCTGATGCTGTTGCCAAAACGCCAGCCGGACGAATGGTCGAGCCGAAGGACATCGTCAATGCTGTTTTATTTTTATTATCTGATCAAGCGGAAATGATACGAGGACAGACCATTATTGTGGATGGTGGCAGATCTTTATTAATGTAGCATGGTTGATCCATTTTTTTCTTAGGCTATCCGAATTTTTAACATACTGCGCTGAGAAGTCTTCCATCTCTTAACGGAGTGGGGGGAAGGTTCATGAATGGATATGGGCTGTTTTTTCGTTCCATTGGCTGCTATCTATGGCTTGTCAGACGAAGAAATTCAACTTGATTTTATTTACGTCTGCCGGCGTAATTTTTTGCGGATAAAAAAATCACCTCCTGGACACATTAAAGTCGTGGAGGTGATAACGATGGCAAAACAACCAAACAAAACGGCTGCTGGTACAAACATTCAAGAGGTAAGACAACAAAACGCTCAAGCTGGTGCGGCAGGACAATTTGGCACAGAATTTGCTGCTGAAACAGATGTCCAAGAAGTAAAACAACAAAACGCTCAAGCTGAAGCGCGCAAATCACAAAAATCATCACGCTAAGCGTCCAATGCGTGAACATGCTTGACTATATCATTATAGGCACTCCTTTTTTCGGTAAAGGGGTGCCTTTTTATATCCTGTTCGTAAGGTGCTGTCTACCTTCAAGCGCCATCAGTTTGCGCACTGTGGCAGCGACATGTTGAGCCGCTTCGCTGAGTTATCTGCGCAAGCTCTCCTCGGCGGGACGCTTTGCGCTTTTTTATCTACATGCTCGACAAAAGTTATCACTACTCTACAGATATAGTCAAAGGAAATTCCTGCTCTTTTCCCGAATGTATTAAGATAGAATGCTGAAAGGGGAGAAAGAGTATGGAGCTTTTTGATCGTTTAGTCGGCGAGCAGCTAAAAACGATGGAGCAGCTATTATTTTTGCAATCAGAAATTGAGAGATGTCAATCCATAGAAGAAGAATTAATTGAACTGCAAAATGAAGCGAAGCTGCAATCGGTTCAAGAAGAAATTCAGCAAATGAAGCAGCAATTAAAAGAAATTCAGCAAACATTTGAAAAACAAACGGAGGAAGTCATTCGATCCTACCAGCGCCATTATTGTCATGCGGGCGAGCCATCATAATGAGTTGGTGGCTCTTTTGTTTTCAATTCGAAGCGAAATTATTTATAATATATTCAAATGTATCTACCAAGGGTCCCTTGTTTGAGAAGGGCATACTTGTTCGGAAAGTAAATAGTCTTGCCGACTAGGGCAAAAAAAGCGAGAAATTCAGTACGGTTTATTGGTTTGGGTTGGATCATTATATATAGAAAGTGTCCATATGAAAGTAGGTAAGAAAAATGACGACAAAATATCCACGTGAAGGAGAAATTATCCAAATTCAAAGCTATAAGCATAATGGTTCGATTCATCGAATTTGGAAAGAAACATTGGTATTAAAAGGAACGTCCAATTATATTATTGCAGCAAATGATCGAACAGTTGTGACAGAATCTGATGGAAGGACTTGGATTACTAGAGAGCCTGCCATTTGTTTTTTTCACGCGAAGCATTGGTTTAATATTATCGGAATGATTCGCGAGGATGGCGTTTATTATTATTGCAATTTAAGCTCGCCGTTTGTTTGGGATCAAGAGGCGCTTAAATATATTGATTATGATCTTGATATAAAAGTTTTTCCAAGCATGACCTATAATCTTTTAGATGAAGATGAGTATGAGCGCCATCGACAGGAGATGAATTATCCAGCTGTGATCGATCGCATTTTAAAAAATAATGTTCAAAAGCTCGTTAGCTGGATCCAGCAGCGAAAAGGACCGTTTGCGCCTGATTTTATTGACATGTGGTATGAGAAGTTTCTTTCATATCGCAGTTAATACTAGTGTTCAAAAAAATAGGGTTCAGACACTTGTGTCTGAACCCTATTTTTTCGTGTAGATTCGGATTGGAAAAGCGGCATAAATAAAAAATAAAACTGTTCAAACGTTCAGAAAATGATTGGGGATGTCGAAAAATCAATGGACATAGGTTATAGATACAATTTGATGCGTCAATCCAAAGTGCAATCAGGGCAAGTAGGTGATTTGCCTTTGTCCGTAGGTTTGTAGTTGTATGTAAGAGACGAAGCCGCTGTCTTTGGATTGATAAAGAGATAAAGTAAAAAAATATTCATCATTATTGAAGGAAATTAAATACAAAGAGAGCGTGCAAAACCAGTTATTGATCGGACATGCTGCGCGGCGAGGATTTTTAATATCATATCGGAGATTTCGCAGATGCTTTTCTTCATATTGGAAAGGAATAGTTTTCCTCTTTCATCCAGGTATTTTTGTTTTATTTATATAATTTGAACTTTTTAGAATATTATTATTGTATTATTCTTCTATGCATGGCATAATTTAAATGAAAATGGCAGAATTGTACTACTATTCTTTTTTATTTAGATAGGAGGTGACGTCATGAGTGAACAACGAGTGCTAGAAGTAAAAGGATTGAAAACATCCTTTTTTACAGATGATGGAGAAATTCCGGCCGTCGATGATATCGATTTTTATATAAACGAGGGGGAAGTTTTGGGGATTGTTGGAGAATCTGGGTGTGGAAAAAGCGTGACCTCGTTATCGATTATGGGGCTGTTACCAAAAGGAATCGGACGAGTCGTTGGTGGCGAAATTTGGTTGAAAGGCGAAAATCTTGTCAATGCGTCGGAAAAAAGAATGAAAGCGATTCGGGGAAATGAAATTGCGATGATCTTTCAAGAGCCAATGACTTCTCTTAATCCGTTGTTTACGATCGGCAATCAACTAATCGAAGCCATTCGTACACATACAGACCTCACAAAAAAAGAAGCGCGTCTGCGGTCGATTGAAATGTTAAAGCTAGTCGGTCTTCCGCGAGCGGAAGACATCATCGACGAATATCCTCACCAATTATCGGGAGGAATGAGGCAAAGGGTCATGATCGCGATGGCAATGGCTTGTCGTCCGGCTGTTTTGATCGCCGATGAACCGACGACTGCGTTAGATGTGACCATTCAAGCGCAAATTTTAAAGCTCATGAAGGATTTAAACCAAAACTTCCAGACCGCTATTATGATGATCACTCACGATTTAGGGGTCGTGGCAGAAGTGTGCCAGCGAGTGATTGTCATGTATTCAGGAAAAATTGTCGAGGAAGGCGACGTACATACGATTTTTAAGCAACCAAAACACCCTTATACAATCGGTTTAATTCAGTCTGTTCCTGATATTCGTGAAAAAAAGGAACGTCTTTATTCGATTCCGGGCAATGTTCCAAAACCGGGAACGATCAAACAAGGATGCCGGTTTGCAGCACGGTGTGAGCATGCGTTTGCTCGATGTTTTCAAGAAACACCGCAGCTATACTCCATTGATCAAACAGGGCATCGCGTTCGTTGTTTTTTGCATCAAAGAGAGGAGGAAACGAAGGGTGACCGAGCCGTTGTTGCAGGTGAAAGATCTTAAAAAATACTTCCCGATTACGGGCGGTGTTTTCAGCAAAAAAATTGGCGAGGTAAAAGCTGTCGACGATCTGACTTTTACTGTGTATAAAGGAGAAACGTTAGGCATTGTTGGAGAAAGCGGCTGTGGGAAATCAACAACGGGGCGAATGCTTCTGCGTTTAATTGAACCGACAGAAGGTTCAATTGTGTTTGAGAATCAAGAGATTACAAATTTATCGAAGCAAGAATTACGAAAAGTGCGCCGCGACATGCAGATGGTATTTCAAGACCCCTTTGCTTCTCTTAACCCGCGCCATACGGTAGAAAAGATTCTTGAAGAGCCGCTAGTTGTACATGGAATCGGCTCGAAGCAGGAGCGGAAGAAGAAAGTTTACGAAATGCTGGAGGTTGTAGGCCTGGGAAGTTATCATGCCAAGCGGTATCCACACCAATTTAGCGGGGGACAGCGCCAAAGAATTGGCATTGCCCGTGCCTTGATGACCCGGCCGAAGCTGATTATTGCCGATGAGCCTGTTTCCGCGTTAGACGTATCGATTCAAGCGCAAGTATTAAATTTACTGGAGGATTTGCAAAAGGAATTTGGGCTCACCTATATTTTTATCGCGCATGATTTAGGAGTTGTTCGCCATATCAGCGACCGTGTAGGAGTCATGTATTTAGGCCGGATGGTAGAGTTAGCTGATAGTGATGTACTATACGAATCTCCTAAACATCCGTATACAAAGGCGCTGCTATCGGCCGTTCCTATTCCAGATCCTGAATATCAGCAGGAACGGCAACTTTTAACAGGGGATTTGCCAAGCCCGGCTAATCCGCCAAAAGGTTGCGCTTTTCATACAAGATGCAGCGCTTGTATGGACATTTGTAAAACGACAAGGCCAACGCTCCAAGAGGTTGAAAAAGGACATTACGTTGCTTGCCATCTTTATCAATGAGATGAAACGCAACGAAGTCATAAACATAAGGCTACTGGAAAAAGGGGGAATATGTTATGAAGAAAAAGTCATTGATGACATTGCTTGCTGTTATGCTGGCACTGTCTGTAGCGCTTGTCGGCTGTGGAAAATCAGAAAAGACAAGCAGCGGTGGAAAGGGAGGAACATCGTCACAAAGCACGCTAGTATATGGGCGCGGGGGAGACTCGGTTGCACTTGACCCTGCAACAGTGACAGATGGGGAATCATTGAAGGTAACGAAAAATATCTTTGATACACTGCTGGACTATAATGAAGGTGACACATCTGTCCAGCCTGGACTAGCTGAAAAATGGGATATCTCTCCAGACGGGTTAACGTACACATTTACGCTTCGACAAGGCGTTAAATTCCATGATGGCACTGACTTTAACGCTGAAGCTGTCGTATTTAATTTCGAACGGTGGGCTAATGGAAATGCCGACCAATTCCCATACTATGGATCGATGTTTGGCGGATATAAAAATGACGAAAGCCATGTGATTAAAGAAGTAAAAGCTCTGGATGATCATACCGTTCAGTTTGTATTAAAACGTCCACAAGCGCCATTTTTGAAAAACCTTGCAATGCCGCCGTTTGCGATCGCCAGTCCGGCAGCTATCGAAAAATATGGCGATAAGTTTGCAGAAAATCCTGTGGGAACCGGTCCGTTCGTTTTTAAAGAATGGAAGCGAAATGAGCGGATTGTGCTTGAGAAAAATAAGGATTATTGGATGAAAGGATATCCAAAATTAAATCAGTTAATCTTCGTCTCTATTCCTGACAACTCAGCTCGCTTAAATGCGCTGTTAAAAGGCGAAATTGATTTAATGGAAGATGTGAATCCATCAGATCTAAAACAGATTGAAGAAAACAAGGATTTCCAAGTGTTTAAACGTCCTTCCATGAACGTGGGCTACGTTGGTTTAACCGCGACGAGGGGGCCTTTGAAGAACAAACTTGTTCGTCAAGCCCTAAACTATGCAGTAGATAAACAAGCGCTAATTGATGCGTTTTATGCTGGGCAGGCAGAACCTGCGAAAAACCCGATGCCTCCGAGCATTCCTGGCTATAATGATGCGATTCAGGACTATCCGTTTGATTTAGAGAAAGCGAAGCAGCTTTTGGCACAGGCCGGCTATCCAAACGGATTTGAAATGGAATTATGGGCAATGCCTGTTCCGCGTCAATATATGCCAGATGCGAAAAAAATTGCTGAAGCGTTGCAAGCCAACTTTGCGAAAATTGGCGTCAAGGCAAAAATTGTCACATATGAATGGGCGACCTATCTAGACAAAGCAGCGAAAGGAGAAGCAGACTCATTCTTGCTTGGCTGGACCGGAGATAATGGTGATGCTGATAACTTCCTATACGCGTTACTAGATAAGGACAGCATCGGCAGCAACAACTATACGTACTACTCCAATGAGGAGCTTCACAAAATTTTAGTTGAAGCGCAAACAGTCAGCGATGAAAATAAACGGAATGAGCTTTACAAAAAAGCGCAAGAAATTATCAAAGAAGATGCACCATGGATCCCGCTTGTTCACTCAACACCGCTGCTAGCAGGAAAAACGACGATTAAAAACTTTAATCCACATCCAACAGGCACCGATAAATTTACAAAAGTAGAGATTCAATAAATTCTAGGTTGAGAGGGAGGGGGGATACCTCTCCCTTTGAATTTCGCAAGGAAGGAGTGAGAGCGTGTTTGCTTATACGCTGCGGAGAATTTTGATGGTGATTCCTGTTTTGTTAGGAATGTCGCTCGTTGTCTTTTTTATGATTCGGGCGATTCCCGGAAATCCGGCACAGGTCATCTTAGGACAAAAAGCGACGAAAGAAGCAGTCGAAGCATTGACGCATAAGCTGGGGCTTGATCAGCCGTGGTATGTTCAGTATGTCAAATATTTAGGGGGACTGCTAAAAGGAGATTTAGGAGAATCCATTCGAACCGGAACATCGGTATCGCAAGAAATTTGGCCATATTTAGCAGCGACGCTTGAGCTGTCTATCGCGGCGATGTTGATTGCCATCGTGATTGGCGTGAATGCAGGAATTATAAGCGCTTGGTTTCAAAATTCCTGGTTTGATTATACAGCGATGATATTAGCGCTAGTAGGCGTATCAATGCCGATTTTTTGGTTGGGGCTCATGGAGCAGTGGGTATTTGCGATTCATTTGGATTGGCTTCCGACATCTGGGCGTGAGGAAGTGCGAAATCCGATAGAACCTATTACTCATCTATATTTAATCGATACATTGCTGCAAGGAAATACAGAGCAGTTTATGCAAGTATTGCAGCATTTAATCCTGCCAAGTATAGCTTTGGCTACGATTCCTATGGCAATTATCGCAAGAATAACCCGTTCCAGCATGCTTGAAGTGATGAAATCCGACTATATTCGTACAGCGAGAGCGAAGGGGTTAAGCATGTTTTGGGTCGTTTATAAGCATTCACTAAAAAATGCGATTATTCCTGTATTGACGGTTATTGGTTTGCAGACAGGGCTGTTGCTTGGAGGAGCGATTTTAACGGAAACGATTTTCAGTTGGCCGGGAATTGGGCGCTATATTTATGAAGCAATCGGCTATCGTGATTATCCCGTGATACAATCAGGAATTTTAGTCGTAGCAACGATCTTTATTTTTATTAATCTAGTTGTCGACCTTCTTTATGCTGCTGTTGATCCGCGCATTAAGTACAATTAATTTTGCAAAGGGGTGAAACAAAATGGCCGAATTAGCCCGAAATCAAGCGCCAATCCCTGTTAAACCAGACAAAGAAGAATCGGTTTCACTTTGGAAGGAAGGCTGGCGCAGTTTTAAAAAAAATAAAATAGCGCTTGTTGGTGCGGCCATTGTCCTGTTTTTTATTTTATTAGCCGTGTTCGCTCCGCTTTTGGCTCCGTATGAAATTAGTGAGCAAAACCTTTCCGAACGCTTGCAGGCGCCATCGAAAGAGCATCTTTTTGGAACCGATGACTTTGGCCGCGATATTTTATCGCGCGTCATTTATGGAGCGAGAATCTCGCTTTGGGTTGGATTTTTTTCTGTGCTCGGTTCGGTTGTTGTCGGATCTTTACTCGGTATTGTAGCAGGTTATTACGGAAAATGGATAGATGCCATTATTTCTCGTATCTTTGATATTATGCTGGCATTCCCAAGTATTTTATTAGCCATCGGAATTGTCGCAGTTTTGGGGCCATCACTGCAAAATGCATTGATTGCGATCGCGGTCATTAATATTCCGAATTTTGGTCGCTTAATTCGTTCACGTGTATTAAGTATTAAGCAAGAGGAATATATCGTGGCAGCAAGAGCGATAGGAATGAGTGATGCTCGTATTTTATTTCATCATATTTTGCCGAACAGTATGGCGCCGATTATCGTGCAAGGAACGTTAGCGATCGCTACTGCCATCATTGAAGCGGCTGCTCTTGGTTTTCTCGGCTTAGGGGCGCAGCCGCCAAATCCGGAATGGGGAACGATGCTAGCAAGTTCAAAAGATTTTCTAACACAGGCACCTTGGACGATGGTATTTCCTGGGCTTGCCATTATGTTGACGGTGCTGGGATTTAATTTAATGGGAGACGGATTGCGCGATGCGCTTGATCCGCGCATGAAAAGCTAACGAATTACCGAAACGGTTATCCTAAACGAAGGATAGCCGTTTTTTCATATATTGTCGCTGAATTTTGCCATGACGAAGGCTGAAACACAGGCGCTTTCCAATCTATTCATCGTTCTTTAATCGATGTTATTCCATCGCTCGACCGTCACACCTGTTTATTGGAGGGGGGACATGTCGATACATTCAGTAGAATGGATCACGTTATGTTAGAAGACGCTGTTAAAATGGAAAGGTCAACAGATTGGCTCAGTTAAAGAAATCCGTATCGATATGACAAACATTGTATGGGAAAGAGAAGGGATTTATTTTCGGAATGTTTTCTGATCTATCCTCATTTCATTTGCGATATCGGAAATAGCCTTTCCCTTTTAATCATAAAAATTCCCCTCTCGTAATCATGAGCCATAGCTCCTCTCGCTGACACTATGGTTCTATTGCAAGTAGGGAATTGGGTTACAGCTATATGAGAGATTTTAACCTGTGTTTTGCTAAAGCTTTATTTTCCTTTTTTAACGAATCTTTCAGTTATAGTTATTTACTTGTTGCTGCTTTTTATGGCTTTTTTGTAATAAGTACATCGTAAAATAGTAGCCCGTTATAATGCCAATGGAATTTAGAATTAAATCATCAATATCAACGGATCTAAGCCCCCCTAATTTCGTCAAAAACAAAAGGTATTGTCCACATTCGATTATGAGGGGGACTACTATTGATAGACCAATTAATTTGGCTTTAGAAAGACCGCGTGTAAAAATAACACAATAAAATCCAATGGGGAATGTTAGGAGGACATTTCCCAATATATTCTTAAAGGCAATGAATGGATTAGTCCCGGAAATGAACTCTTCAATGTAAGTAAATATGGTTTTGAAAGGGACGAAATTATATAAGAGATAGTTTACCGGGGTACTCTGGTCAATCCAAACAATAAAAATTAAAGCAGAGATATAAGCAAGAAAAGTAATCCTTGAAACTTCTTTCATCATCCTTAATTTAGATTTTCGAATGAATAAAAGCCTAATGAACAAGTAAAAAAGTAATATGGGCCCTGAAAATAGCAGTATATCCATCAGTAGTCTCAAAGTAAATCATCCTTATTCATTAAAAATTGAAAGAACAAGTCATCGAATTTAGACTTGTTCTTATATCGTTATTGGTCGATGCTTCCACTGCCGATTACCTTGTCGCCTTCGCCACCAGTTTTCGTGACATTGACAGTATAATCCCCGGCAGCAACAACTCCCCAACTTTTAGTAGCGTAATAACCATTTGCTGATTTGGTAAAACGATAATTAGTGAGCCAGGATTTATATAGCTCTACTTTATAGTCAGATTTTTGGAAAGAGACAGATCCACTATACCAGTATGGATCTCCTCCTGTATAACTAGTAGTTGTTTTGTTAGCTAGCTTATGAACCTTTGTACCGGTCACCTTTGTTGCAATGTCAAATGAATAAGAATCACGATATGCTGCTGCAAATGATAGGGGGATGACTGATAACATCTTTGTAAGCTTATTTATACATTCCTTTAATTATAACACTTTCCATAATTTATAATAGCATATACTTCCAAAAAATCAACTTCATACATATACAAAAAATAGATTTATTGGATGATTTTAATCCCTTTACTGCAAATTGTTTTTGAGATTTTAGAAAAGTTATGCGTGGAGGAACATAGAAGATACCAAGAAGAGAATGTTCCTGTATGGGAAAGGTGACCAAATGGAAATCATCATGGACAAAAAGAAGGAGAGAGGGAGAACATTGAATTTTCTTTTCTCGAAGAATGGCCTATATGTTCAATCTAACATATTATGTTCAACGAATGGAGATTTTCCCAATTTCGCATTCACCCTTTCGCATCATCCTTGAAGCATTGAACAAGATTCTTTTCTCGCGTTGTTTGAAGGAGGGCAGACTAATTGACACATCAAGCTTGCTATATTCGCTCGCTGATTTTTTTCGTGAAAACAAAAAGAGGCGCGCGGCTCTCTGATGAGGGTGCTGCCTCTCTAAAATGATGGATTCTGTGATAAAAATGGCGGCAGGCATCTTTGCGATATCATCCTTGTTGTCCGGAAAGGTGCAGAGGTTCTTCGTCATCTTTGTGATATTGTTGAAAGCTCTCCACAAGTTTATCAAGATGCTCCAACTGTTCTCCATAAGTAATAATCGTTCCAACGAGCGACAATAGATGATATTCATTTCCATGCTTACTGTATTGATAAAAAGCCTCCACAAGTCGCTTTTTTTCATCGTATGCCTCATCCGCTATTTTAGATTCTGCTTGAAACTTCACTTTGCCGACCAGCTTCAGCAAAATTTGCTCGTGATAATGAAGCAAGCAATCCAACTGTGAGCGCAATGTTTGTTGAAACTCAGGCGGCATTTGGGAAAGCTCATTCTCAAAGCGATGAAGCGTTCTTAAAGCATCTAGCGCTCGATTGGTAACTGTAATCATTTGACGGTATAGTACGAGCTTCCGCGATTTTTGATAGCGTTTTTTCGCGAAGTAGATTCGTTCTTCTTTATACATTAAGTAAAGCTGGTTGAGCTTCATCATATTTTCTTTTAGTTTTTCGATGTCTTCTTTGAGAACGTGATGCTCAGAAGCACGCCGTGTGTTAATCCGAATCCATTTTAAAATCGTCTCGGTGTTTTCAACAATGCTGTCATACAGCTTTTTTTCATATTTTGGCGGCAAAAATATGCAGTTCACAATGAAGGCGGCGAGTATGCCAAGCATAATGGTTGAAAAACGAATCAGAGCAAATTGAATAAAGTTCGTTTCTGTATATTCCATGACGGCAATTACGGTCACTAATGCAACGGAAATGGTGGACTCAAGCCGAAGCCGTAAGCAAAGCGCAATTACTAAAATGGCTGTCAATCCAATGATAAAAGGATTGTGCCCAAATAACAGGACGAAAACAATCGCAAACACAGCTCCGATCACGTTCGCTTGCAATTGCTCGATCAAAGATAAGTAAGAGCGATAAATCGTTGGCTGCATCGCAAACACAGCCGATATACCTGCAAAGGATGGGGCAGGAAGCTTCAACATGCTGGCTAAAACAAGCGCCAATGTAACAGCAATTCCCGTTTTGAAAATGCGGGCTCCGAGTTTCATATTCGTTTTCGTATCCTTCCTTTTTATTTGGAATTATAGTTGTGAACAATTTAGTAATATACAGGGTTTATCGAAGGATATCAAGTAGGAAAATCCCCCTCATTCTGAAAAAGAACAGCAGCGGTATTATGTATATGCTGGGCTGTTTTTTTCATTCAGAATAATGGGTGGTCGCCATTGATTGAACATATCCGGCGAGGGACAGCCACCCTTAAAAAAATGAAGTTATGTAAAGTAGATAAGAAGGCATCTATGAGCAAACACGATGGCTATTATGTTTTGTTTGTGCAATTTATTGGAGTCGATTTCTTGTTGAGGTTGATTATAGTTTGCTTATTCGGGAAAAGCTGTGGAAAGAAACGATGTGAAAATTCAAGTGCTAAGTAGATTGACATAGGCAAGAGGAGGATCATATGACTGCCGGAAAGATGAATCTAAAGAATCCTTCACATGATGCAACTAGCTCCCCATACTTAGCCCGTAACCTATGGTCAGGCTTCTTGCTCGGCCTTGGTTTAGTGGCCTTTATCGATGAAGCGGTTTTTCATCAATTGTTGCACTGGCACCATTTTTATGACAAGTCCACGACAAGTATTGGATTGGTCTCAGATGGTTTGTTCCATGCTTTTAGTTGGTTTGCGACAGTCGGATCACTATTTATGCTCGCAGATCTTCGTCGGCGAAACGCGTTGCGGCTCACTAGATGGCGGGGAGGGGTGCTGCTAGGGGCAGGAATATTCCAGTTATACGATGGCACAATCCAGCATAAGCTGATGCGGTTGCATCAAATTCGCTATAATGTGAATCTTCTTCCTTATGATTTGACATGGAATATCATTGCGATTGGTATGATGATAGCAGGTGCGATTCTCATTATTCGTGCACGAAATGATTTACAACCGCCAAGGGAGACGCATTCACATGAACATCAATAATTACGTTCATCACAGCACTGGCACCCATATTGATTACGCAAATGGGATACTAGCGCAGCTACTATTGGCATTGCCGTTTTTTCTGCTATTAGTTGTTTATATCTTCGCTGCATTTATATCTAATCGCCGCCATAAGCACTGGCCAATCCATCGCACGATCTTTTGGGCGCTTGGAGTTCTGTGCGCCATTGCCGCAGTGATTGGCCCTCTAGCGAATCGTGCTCATATGGATTTTACAGCACATATGATGGGGCATTTGCTACTTGGAATGCTTGCTCCGCTTCTGATGGCGTTAGCGGCGCCGATGACTCTTGTCCTGAGAACACTCAATGTGACTCTCGCCCGACGTCTTTCTAACGTGCTGAAGAGTTGGCCGATTCGTATTTTGGGACATCCTGTTGTCGCCTCTTGTCTTAATGTCGGAGGACTATGGTTACTTTATACGACTGACTTGTATGCTATGATGCAGCGAAATGTGCTTTTGCATATATTGGTACATATACATGTATTCCTTGCTGGATATGTTTTTACCGTGTCTATGATTTATATTGATCCAATGCCGCATAAGTCTAGCTTCGTCTGTCGGGCCGTCGTATTAACAGTTGCGTTAGCTGGACACAGCATCTTATCCAAATACATCTATGCTCACCCGCCTCATGGCGTCTCTACAGAGCAGGCGGAAATGGGAGGGATGCTAATGTACTACGGTGGAGATGTGATTGATGCTGTTCTTATCTTCATGCTATGTTTTCAGTGGTTTAAAGCTACCCGACCTCGAGCATCGGTAGGTATGGAGCAGTACTCAAAAGTCTCGAATTATAATCAAGGTTGATTCTTATGATCGCATGGTACGGTTTGCTGAAGGAGAAAAATGGCCACTATCCTTAGTTTAACATCGGCTAGGGGTTGTAGGCTCATTTTATACGGGATTATCAACAAAAAGGTATCCCGCAGAAACGGGATACCTTTTGTAGGAAGTGGATAAAAATGATCATTCTGTTGAAACGGAAGGATCAGCTTGCTCTTTTGTCGGACTAATTTGGAAGAAATGATGTTCAGGATGTTCCAGTAAAGGCTTTAGGGCCTCGGCCTCCTGTTCCTGCTCATGTTCGATGAGTAAAGCGATATATTGAGACAATAGCGCTTTTACATCTGCTCGGCCCTGCCCGTTGAGGGGTTCAATACGAACTTGGGCCCCCTTGGCGATTCGGCGTTCAAGAGCAGCTCTTGTTAACCCCATCTCCGGTTGATGACGTAAATAGACGACCCCGCCTGTCATACCAGCACAAATCCATGGTCCTGGATCGCCGAGAACAAGCCCGCGTCCATTTGTCATATATTCAAAGGCAAATCCTTTAATATTCGCGCGAGCCCCAATATTGCCATGCTCTTGTTCCGGGATTGGCGCGGTGACTTGACCGCCAATAATTAAGTCCGCTCCTGAGAGGCGAATGCCTGCGCGCGCATCTGCATTTCCTTGAGCGACAAGCAATCCTTTTTGTGCTCCGTAGCCAAATCCTTTTCCGACAGAGCCGTTATAAAACTTTCCATCTTTTCCTTTTGATTTAAAGATGAGGATGCTGCCTCCAAACGATGTTTTGCCAATTCCATCCTGCGCTCCGCCATCTACATGAATGTCGATTCCATGACTATTGTAAGCGCCGAGACCGTTTCCGGGGATGGAGCCATTTTTAAAGCGCAATGTGATGTTTGGCAATTTTTTATACGAGCCATCTAGGCGGCCGCGAACGCGATGGCAAGAGACACGGCTGCCAAGAACCCGCTGCTCCGATGTAACGGTAGAAAATTCTCGAGAACGATGCAGATCCTCTACGCGATGGTCTAAATACTCTGCTCCAGCCGCTACAAGCATCTGCGGTTCTTCTAAGCTAGCTGCTGCTTCTTTTTGAGAAAATTGCTCAATCTCTAATACATTCAGCAGGCTTGCCAAATTTAGTTGATCGAATCCCCTTGTTTGCTCTAATAAATCAGAGCGTCCGACAAGATCTTGCAGCCGCTCATAGCCGAGCGAAGCCGTTAACATCTTTAATTCATGACCAAAAGCAGTAAATAAGTGGACTAATCCTTGCACGGCAGCATTGAATTGTCGCGGTACGAAACGGCGTAATCCATGCTCCTTTGCCTGTGCCTCCGATTCGATTTGCGTAGCGATGCCGACGTGACACGTATCCAAATGACAGCCGCGGCACGTTGTACAGCCGATGGCGATCATAGAAAGAGTGCCAAAACCGATTCGATTGGCGCCAAGCAGCATGATTTTTATGACATCAAGAGCGCTTTTAATCCCGCCATCTGCCCAAATTTCGACTTTATTTCTTAATCCCGCTTCAAGGAGTGCGTTGTGTGCGGCTTTGACCCCAATCTCTACAGGGAGACCGACGTGCTGTAACGCATGGATGCGCGCTGCTCCTGTTCCTCCATCGAACCCACTTAGTGTAATGATATCCGCTCCTGCTTTGGCAATGCCGACTGCAATCGTTCCGATGTTTGGAACGACAGGTACTTTTACAGCAACTTTAGCTTGATCGTTAGCGGTTTTTAATTCTGCAATCATTTGCGCTAAATCCTCGATCGAGTAAATGTCATGATTGTTCGATGGAGAAATTAAATCCGAACCAATCGTCGCATTGCGTGCCTCGGCGATTTTGGCAGTGACTTTTGATCCGGGAAGGTGTCCTCCCTCGCCCGGCTTTGCTCCTTGGCCGATTTTGATTTCTAATAGATTAGAAGAGTTGAGCAGCTCGGCGTTGACCCCAAAACGCCCTGAAGCAATTTGCTGTCCGCGCGAGCGCGGATATTTTCCAAGCATATCTTTAATTTCTCCGCCTTCACCGTTTAAGCTGATCATATTAAGACGATCAGCCGCCTCTGCGTAGGCGCGAAATGCCACTTCGTTTTGCGAGCCAAACGACATAGAGGCAATGACAAATGGCAAACTATGCTCACCGACACTAATATCTACTTTTTCCGCTAAAAGGCTGTTCTTTGTTTTCTTTAAATCAAGTAAATGGCGGATGGTTGTCGGTGTTTCTGTTTCCAATTCGGTTAGTTTTTCACGATAATGGTCATAAACTCCGGTTTGCGCAACCTCTCCAATCGCTTTCCAAATACGAGGGAAGAGGTGGAAGGTTTTTCTTGGCTTGGCGCTTTCATCGCCATAGTCCGCTAACCGGGCGATCGCGTCCTCTTTTAATGAAGCAAAATTATGGGTTAAAGAATCAGACCCAAAGAAGTTGTCAATTTTTAAAGTATCAGCAACGTCATTATGCAAGCCGATTGATGAGAAAAGGCGGCTATATCCGCGCAATTCATGAATGCCAATAGTGGAAATGACCTTTTCCAATCCTTTATTCAAAGCATTGAATAAATGAACAACCGGAAGAGGGGTGCTTTCAGAAGCAACTGTAGCCATCATTAAATATGGACTAATGGCATCAGCCCCTAACCCGTAAACGACAATGAAATCGTGTAAGGAGCGAATGGCCCCAGAGCGAAGCAGAATCGAACAATGACGGCGCAATCCTTGTTCGACTAATGAGTGATCGAGCATGGATGTGACAAGCAATGGATCGAGCCACAAATGTTCGCGCTGATGCGCTTGTGAGTCGTCGATCACCAGCAATGTTTTCCCTGAGCGGACTGCGTCGCATGCCTCGGCAGACAGCCGCTGTAATGCATCTGGGATCGTTTCATCGGCTGAAAAGGTTGCCGAAATCGTATAGGCTAATTTTTTCGCTTGGAACGAATGGACAATTTGATCATAGGAAGGATGCTGCAATAAATCTGCGCATTCATGGCCAAGCTTGCCCTCCACTAAAATAGGAGAAGCCAACTCTATTGCATAAGATACATCTTGCTCTCCAAAGAGCGCAGGACGTTTGCCGATGATGGTGCGTGTTGAAAAATGTTCGGTTTCACGGTCGCGATCAATGGCTGGGTTCGTGACAACCGCCACGCTTTCTTTAATAAAATCAGCGAGATTTTTCCGCCCGTTATCAATAGCGGCAAGAGGAGCATCATGACCGAGTGAACGAATCGGCTCAGCGCCCTTTTCCGCCATTTGTTCAAGGAGCTGGATATGTTCTCGGTCCCATCCAAAAGCAGCATACTGACCATTATGCACTTTGTTTGTGGACGCCATAAATACATGTTTCGCCAAAGCAGGCGGTTCAAGGCGCTTGCGAAAATTAGAAATGTCGAAGCGCTTGGCAAAACGCGCATATACTTCCTCTTGAAAATCAGCATATTCAAACATCTGGATCGCCCCGTTTGCTCCCCATTTAAACCCGATCTTTTCGCCAGGTGCCAAGGGCTTTGGTTCGCCTGTATATTCACTGGTCGGAATAATGCCAGGCTCAGAAGAAAAAATGAAGCGATCTTCCGTTTCTAATTTCCAAAGAGGCCGTAATCCTAGCGAGTCGACACTAAAGACAGCTTCGTCTCCATAGCGGGAAATAATGCCTGCCGGTCCTTGGGAAAAGTGTCCCCATGCTTCCCGAATATACGTATATAAATCTTGCAAATGAGAAGGATAGGATTTGATTTCGTTAATAATTGGCGGAAACATTAAATCCATTGCTTCAAACAAACTGTAGTCATGACGGCAAATCAGTGTTTCGATTGTGCGGCTTAAATCCTGTGAATCACTTCCGTCTTTTGGAAGGGGAACATCAATCATCAATGCTTCTTCACGAAGCTTAGCGATTGTATTAATCTCGCCATTGTGGCCTAGAGCGCTAAATGGCTGGACCCTGAAAAAATTTGATAACGTATTTGTTGAGTAACGGTTGTGTCCAAGGGTAATCGTCGAAGCAATAAGGGGATTGGCCAAATCCTCATAGTATTTTGGCAATATATCTCCTGCTCCCATTACTTTATAAACAACATGAAAATTGCTCAAAGATGCGACATGAACATTTTCGTCTTGTTCGATATCGATAAGAAGCTCAAAAAGACGCCGGGATAAGTAGTGACCGTTTTGTGAAGGCAGCAAAGCCACCTGCCAAAAAACAGGCTCTTGACGAAGAGCGATCGGTCCTAGTGCACGCGAGTGAGTAACGCGGTCAGACTCAAAGATCATGGATAAACCAAACTGCTGGAATTGTTGTTTTATCGTTTCTTTTATTTTTTCAACATCCGCTGTTCGGTTAATAAAAATATGACCAACTGTAAAAGAAGGATCATTTGCTATCTCCGGATTTTGGCCAGCGGCTGCCAGTTTTTCCATCCAAAGAGCTTTTGGCAAGTCAATGTGAACGCCGACCCCATCACCTTCCCCATTGATAAATCCGGCGCGGTGGTTCATTTTGACAAGTGCTTGAATACAGGTCATAATGTTTTCTTTTGTTGGAATGCGTCGTTTCTCGAGAGCTGACACAATGCCGCATGCGTCATGTTCTGCACGATGAAAATCCTTGAAAAGGGCTGGACTCCAATGTTGTTTCATTTGAGTGGCTTTAAAGTGGGGGATATCCACTTCTCGGCCTTCACCTCCTGTGTACAGTGTTTGGTTTAAGAAAAAACCCCAACAACCAGGGGATAGAATCATGTGGATTTGCTGAATATGCTAGCGCCCATTGCCAATATAAACGCTTTCAGCCTGTATCACTGGCCTTGTTCATCTTCACTCCTTGTTTGCTAAGCGTTTTCAAGCCAACCTGTATATATAAATGCAACTCGGAGATGAAAAGCCTGCTCTCTGGAAAATCGAAACGTTATGATTTGTCTTTATCACATATTCACGTAATAGAATCCTGTGAAAATCTGTGAAATATCGTTGTTTGGCCATCCGACCACCGAATGAACTCCTCATCTTGTAAAAAATAAAAACTTTATAAATGGGCCGCTAACAAGGAATGGTTTGCCGGCTGCGACAGATAAGCAGCCATTTTTCAGGGTGCTTATTTTATGAGAGCGACTAGTTCTGCAGATAAAAAATATTCAGAATTTATAGTCTATGTTACCATTTTTATTAAGCGAAATCAATTATTTATTCATATTTATGGATGTTGTATTCATTTGAGGAAAAGTGTAAAAATAGACTTGTAAACGATTACAATAGAAATAAAAAATGAACGGAAGATAAGGGGCTTCCGTTCATTTTTGTATAATTATTCATATCTGAGTGATTTAAATGCATTTTCCACTGCTTGAATCGTATATTGGATATCTGATTCTGTATGGGCAAGTGTAATAAACCAAGCTTCGTATTTGGAAGGAGCAAGGTTGATCCCTTGTTTTAACATCGATTTAAAAAATTTAGCAAACATATCTCCGTCTGTCTGTTGTGCTTGTTCATAATTTTCCACTTTTTGTGTTGTAAAATAAATGGTTAAAGCTCCTTTTAGGCGGTTAATGGTAATGGGAATCTCATGTGTTTTTGCATGAGAGAGAATGCCTTCTTCCAGCATGGCCCCAAGCCGGTCAAGATGCTCGTATGCCCCTTCCTGCTGCAATACTTCTAAGCAGGCGATTCCAGCAAGAATAGACGCGGGGTTGCCGGCCATCGTTCCAGCTTGGTATGCTGGACCGAGCGGAGCAACTTGCTCCATAATATCCTTCCGGCCGCCGTATGCTCCGATTGGAAGACCGCCGCCGATAATTTTTCCAAGTGCAGTTAAGTCAGGCTCAATACCCAGCAAATTTTGTGCCCCTCCATACATAAATCGGAATGCCGTAATAACTTCGTCGTAAATGACGAGTGCCCCGGCTTGATGAGCGATTTCATTCACGGCTTCAAGGAATCCTGGCTTCGGTTCAACAATGCCGAAATTTCCAACAATCGGCTCAACAAGAACGGCTGCAACTTCTTCCCCCCATTTTTCCATTGCTTGTTTAAATGAGCCAATATCATTAAAAGGAACAGTGATCACTTCTTGAGCAATGCTTTGTGGCACGCCAGCAGAGTCAGGAGTACCTAATGTCGAAGGGCCAGATCCAGCAGCGACTAGAACAAGATCTGAGTGTCCATGATAGCAACCGGCGAATTTCATAATTTTATCTCTTCCCGTGTAGGCGCGCGCAACGCGAATTGTCGTCATCACTGCTTCAGTTCCGGAATTGACAAAGCGTACCTTTTCTAATGAAGGAATGGCCTCTTTCAACATTTTGGCAAATGTAATTTCATAAGGAGTGGGTGTTCCGTATAACACCCCGTTTTCTGCCGCGCGTTGAATGGCTTTTGTAATATGTGGATGGGCATGTCCCGTAATGATGGGGCCATATGCGGCTAAATAATCAATATACTTATTGCCATCTACATCCCAAAAGTAAGCCCCTTGTGCGCGTTCCATCACGACAGGAGCCCCTCCGCCAACCGCTTTGTAAGAGCGGGAAGGGCTGTTTACACCGCCGACGATATGTTGCAGAGCTTCTTCATAAAGTTGTTCAGATTTTGTAAATTGCATATTTCAAAAGCCTCCTACGAGAGTTTCTTTACCGCTTCTTATTCTAACATATTTACTTGAGCATACCATTTGTTTCTCTTTTTGACTTTAGATAAACTATTGCTTATGTGGAGGTAGAGAAGTATGGGGAACGTAATTGAAGTTGAAAATTTACGCAAAGAATTTAAAGCCTATTCAAGCCGCTCCGGGCTGATGGGAGCATTTCGAGATTTATTTACAAGAAATTATAAAATCATTCAGGCGGTTCATGATATTTCGTTTACAGTGAACCAAGGAGAAATGGTGGGATACATTGGAGAAAACGGCGCTGGAAAGTCAACGACGATAAAAATGCTGACAGGGATTTTAACGCCGACAGCTGGAAAAGTAAGCGTCAATGGAATGAATCCTCATAAAGAGAGAGAAGCGTTTGTACGAACGATCGGAGTTGTTTTTGGCCAGCGCTCGCAATTGTGGTGGGATATTGCCGTACAGGAATCGTTTCGTTTGCTAAAAAAAGTGTATCGGGTATCTGACAGTGATTATAAAGAGCATATGGAGCATGTCATTGAAACATTAGATATCGGTCCGCTGCTCGATAAGCCTGTCCGCAAATTATCACTTGGCCAGCGAATGCGCTGCGAATTGGCCGCTGCCCTTATTCATAATCCCCCGCTTTTATTTTTGGATGAACCCACAATTGGCTTAGATGTATTAGTTAAATTAAAGATTCGTGAGTTTTTAAAAGAAATTAATCAAAAATATAATACAACCATTTTATTGACAACCCACGATATTTCGGATATTGAAGCATTGTGTGATCGCGTGATTATGCTCGATGAGGGGAAAATCATTTATGATGGATCACTCCAGCGCTTAAAAGAAAACTGGGGAGAAGGAAAGCAAATTCAGTTTACATTTTCTCAAGAAATTACGTCTGCAGAGCTGCATCCCTTAACGGCTGCTTGGGGTGTGAAGTGGAGTAGGGGAGAACAAGACAACAGTTGGATTGCACATGTACCGAAAGCCCATGTATCAGAGATTATCAGCTGTATTGTGAACCATTATGAGATTCAGGACCTGAATTTGTATGAAATCTCTACAGAAGAAATCATTCGCAACATTTATGAAGAAGGTGTTGCGCATGGATAAATATATGGAAATGATCCGCATTCGATTTTTGATGATGCTGGCTTACCGAACCAACTATTATACAGGTATTCTTATTTATTGCATTAATATCGGAGCGTATTATTTTCTATGGTCTGCGATTTATAGCGGGAAATCGTCGATTCAAGGGATGTCTATTGAAAAAATGGCCACTTATGTAGCCATATCATGGATGGCTAGAGCTTTTTATTTTAATAACATCGACCGAGAAATTGCGATGGAAATTAGAGAAGGACAAGTCGCAACGGAATTAATCCGTCCGTATAATTACTTGGGCATGAAGACGATGCAAGGATTGGGGGAAGGGATCTTCCGCTTGTTATTTCTTTCGCTTCCCGGAGTCGTGATTACCGCCTTGCTTTTACCCCTTCATTTTTCAACTGATATCCATACATGGATGTATTTTGGACTATCTATTATGCTGAGCTTTATTATTAATTCAGAGCTGAATTTACTTGCGGGAGTAATAGCGTTTTTTACACTGAATAATGAAGGATTGCTGAGGGCAAAGAGATTTATTATTGATTTATTTTCGGGTCTGATTTTACCAATTAGCTTTTACCCTGATTGGGCGCAAGAAATCATGAAATACTTTCCATTCCAAGCGATTAGCTATATTCCAAGCATGATTTTCACTGAAAGCTTTCAAGGACAGGCAGTTGTGAATGGGCTACTGTTTCAAGTTATTTGGAGTGTAGTGCTGTTATTTCCTATTTATATGCTTTGGAAGGCAGCGAAAAAGCGGCTTGTGATTCAAGGGGGGTAATGGCTTGTTTTATCTATCTGTTTTTTTTCAATATATGGCACAATATATAAAAACGAAATTACAGTATCGTACAGACTTATTAGTGGAGTTTTTTTCCGATCTTATGTCTCAAGCTGTGAACTTGATCTTTATTCTTGTCGTTTTCGGTCATACAGATTTGCTGCATGGTTGGACGCGGGATGAAATGATTTTTATTTATGGTTTTTTTCTAGTGCCTTTCGCTTTATTTGGTGCCTTTTTTAATATTTGGGATTTTAATGAGAGATACATTGTGCGCGGAGAGCTGGATCGTGTATTGACACGTCCTGTGCACAGTTTGTTTCAAATTATATTGGAGAGAATGGAGCTTGAATCGCTGCTTGGAGCAGTTACAGGCTTCATTATTATGGGATATGCAGGATCGCGTTTAGATCTAGATTTCCACTGGTATGATGTCCCGATCTTTCTATTATTTGTGATTGGTGGAATGTTCATATATGCAGGTGTTTTTATTGCGCTGGCGACCATCAGCTTTTGGTCTGATGCGAGAAGCTCAATTATGCCGATGATGTATAACATCAGCAACTATGGCCGGTATCCCATTGATATTTATAATCGCGTGATTCGTTATATATTAACATGGGTTCTGCCATTCGCTTTTGTGGGAGTGTATCCATCTGCTTATTTTCTTGGCAAAAAAGAATGGTATGTGTACTCTTTTTTGACCCCTGTCATGGGAGTGGCCTTTTTTGTTTTAGCCCTTTTGCTATGGAACGCAGGTATCAAACGGTATCGTGGAGCTGGAAATTAATAAAAGGCAGGAATCGCATGGTTCCTGTCTTTTTTAGTTTATAAAAAACAAAGCCGCAGGCGGATGAGTGTATCATATGGAAGCAAGGAGAGGAATTCTGCTCTGTTTAGACGTAGGTCACTTTTGGATGTTTATGTTTTTTATGGGGGGACGCATAGTGTAGAGATGAGCCCTTGATTGCTGAAACCCATTGATTCTTTGGGAAATCGGTGTTGTGTCAAGTGAATAACGAGAATTCAAAACAACAATAGGGCCGTACAAATGTTAGATATAAGCGCAAGTATGCGGATGGAATATCTCTTTTTTGTCCCACATATCCATGTATAGATATGTATGGGGTGATTGCGATGTTAGTATTAGGTGCCGTTATATTTATTTTATACGCAAGCATTGCTTCGATGTGGGTAGCACAATCCAAAAGAAAGCCATATATCTCAGCGGAAAATTTTGTTGCGCTGCTCTTACTATATTTTACAATGATGCTGGGGTTTGGACTGATATATGCGTGGATGCAAATAAACGGATACAATGTGTTTACAAGAAATATTGAAGAGGAGACCAACAGATTTGGTCATATTTTACTCGATGGCTTGTATTTAAGTGCTACGACATTGTTGTCTGTCGGCTATGGCGATATTGTTCCTGTAGGAATTGGGAAATGGATTGCGGTGGTCGAAGCTTTATTAGGGTATATTATGCCAGCTACATTTATTACTCGTTTTGTTATTGATGGGAATAAAAAATGAACATTGAAACATTCGTTTTTTTTCGCTACGCTAATAAGAGATTGAAAACGAAACCTGTTGGTCTAGCGATACATTGATAAAAATTGAGATGGAGGAAGAGCAGATGGTTCTTGAAATTGGACAGCTTGCCCCAGATTTTCTGCTTCCGGCAAGCAATGGCAAAACAGTATCTCTTTCTGATTTTCGCGGAAAATATGTGGTGCTCTATTTTTATCCGAAAGATATGACGCCGGGCTGCACAACTGAGGCATGCGACTTTCGGGATTATCATGGACAATTTAACCGCTTAGAGGCTGTTATTTTAGGAATAAGTACAGATCCGGTTGAGCGCCATAAAAAATTTATTGAAAAATATGAACTCCCCTTTTTGCTGTTAGCTGATGAGCAGCATGAGGTAGCTGGAAAATATGGGGTTTGGAAATTGAAAAGAAGCTTTGGAAAAGAATATATGGGCATTGAGCGTTCTACATTTGTCATTGATAAGTCAGGGATTTTAATTAAAGAATGGAGAAATGTTAAAGTAAAAGGACATGTAGAGGAAGCTTTGGGGTACATAAATAATTTATCGGGGTCTAGGTAAATGTCCATGCCAAAAGAAAATAAGGAGAATATATTAAAAATGTAGGGCATACCTCCTCATAAATGAAACGATGTTTTGCGGAAAATATTTCCGCTTATTTTTTTGTGAAAAATTCTTCAATAAGATTATATACTATATTAATGATAGGAATATTGACAAAAGGCATGAAATAGCGGTAGACTAATTATAAAAATTATAAAATAATAATTCTTTTTTAATAAGAAAGCGAGGTGCATGGCGGTGCCCGAAAACTCAATGTTAAAGGAAGCGCTTGATACGTTGAAACAAACAGGAGTGCGCATAACTCCGCAACGTCATGCGATATTGGAATATTTGGTTCGTTCCATGTCACACCCAACGGCAGATGAGATATATAAGGCTTTGGAAGGAAAGTTTCCGAACATGAGCGTAGCCACGGTTTATAATAATCTTCGCGTTTTTAAAGAAGTGGGGCTTGTAAAAGAATTGACTTATGGTGATTCATCAAGCCGCTTTGATTTTGTCACTTCTGACCATTATCATATCATTTGTGAGCGGTGTGGCAAGATTGTTGATTTTCATTATCCAGGATTAGATGAAGTCGAAGCGTTGGCTTCACACGTAACAGGATTTAAAGTAAGTCATCATCGAATGGAAGTGTATGGGGTATGTGCTGAATGCCAACACGGGCATCATTCTCATTAAAAAGCTGATAGCAGTAAAAGGCTATCAGCTCTTTTTTCGTTTCCGATTGTATTTTTCGTCAAACTCTTTTCCAGCTAGTTCCGGATCCAATGTTAGCGGTTCTCGGCAATACATGCACATATCGACTCTCCCCAGCATTTTTGTCGTTTTTCCGCATGTTGGACAAACCACTTGAACCGTTTTTGTCGATAACATACCGATCCAAAAATAGACGACTGTGCTGGCAATAATAAAAAGAAGCCCTAAAATCATAAATATGGTCATAATCAGCATGGAAGTACGGAAAAATACTCCTATATACATAACAATAAAGCCGATAAAGATTAAACTTAAAGCAAATGTGCGGATTTTGTTGATTTTGCTGGAATATTTTATTGACATTTTACTCTTCCCTCCTAACAACAACTATACCATAAAATTGCATGATTTAATCTGATTTCAAGCAATTTTGTAAGAGGAATTTTGCGATTTTTGTCGAATTAGCTGGTAATAGCATTCGGATAAATATTTATGGAGGAAAATATATGGAGAAGCTAATCCGCCCCATCTATCAAGAAAGAGCAAGTCAACGCAATACCCTAGGCATTCTAATGATTGAAAAAAAATTTAATCACTCTGCTAGCACTGATACGTTTGATGTCATTTTATTAGTCATTGCAAAAGATACGGATTATCCTTTCTTTATTAAGCATTATTCTTACGAATATCAGAAAGCAGCGTTGTATATTGTTAATGAACAAAAATTAAATGAATGGCTTCTTCTGGGAACAAATCGTAAAGTAATCGATTGGGTTCTGAACGGGAAAGTTCTATTTGATCGCAATGAATATATTGAAGGATTAAGAAGGCAACTGCTTGAATTTCCTGAACAAGAGCGGCAATTAAAAATGGGAATTGAATTTGCTAAATTAATTCGAAGGTATACAGATGGGAAAGTTTTTTTAGAAACCGATCAATTGCTTGATGCATATAACCATGTTGTACATGCCTTGCATCATTTAGCAAGACTTACAGTCATTGAGCAGGGGTTTCATCCAGAGGTGACTGTATGGAATCAGGTGAAGCAAATCGATGCACAAATTTATAAGCTTTATAAGGAGCTTGTGGAAAGCGAGGAGCCTTTAGATAAAAGATTGGAGTTGCTTTTTTTGGCAAGTGAATTTTTAATTCATTCTCGAGTTCCGTCTGGTTCGGCCCATTTGTTAAAGATATTGAAGCAAAAAGAAGGGGCTTGGAGCATAGGGGAAATAGCATCTCATCCAGAACTGCAAGTTTATTCTGTCGATCTTGTTATCATGCTGGAATATTTGGTGGATAAACATTTTTTAGCTATTCAAGAGGTACCGACAAAGGGACAAAATATTTTTCATCGCTATTACATGGTTGTAGATCACCCTTAATTCCCTCAATTCTAAATAAATGGGCCCTCTTCCACGCATAATATAAAGGGCCTTTACTTATTCGCAACAAGATTGGATAGAAAAGATAAAAAAACTATTGACTTGATAAAAAAGACGTGGTAGATTAGAAAACGTCGCTGCGAGGTATTCAACTGCAGCGCCGAAAATGAGTTGACTTAAATGAAAAAAGATGATATTATGAAAAAGTCGTTTTAAAAAAAGAAAAAATGTTCTTTGAAAACTGAACAAAACGAAGCGTTAACGAAAAATTTCGGTATAGTCAACCGGAATAAGATAATAGCCAATCAACTTTCTTTTGGAGAGTTTGATCCTGGCTCAGGACGAACGCTGGCGGCGTGCCTAATACATGCAAGTCGAGCGGACCGAAT
>NZ_JACIDF010000006.1 GCF_014196195.1 Anoxybacteroides rupiense
TTGGTTCGTTTCGGTGATGAAATGATCATGTATGACGCGAACGGCAACCGGGTCGAAGACGGTGAGTACCAATATGAATGGAACGAAGCCGATCAGCTTGTCGCTATCACTCGAAAAGGCGAAAGCGCGCCGTTTGTGACGTACCAATATGATGAAGATGGCCGCCGCATTCAAAAGAACGTCAATGGCGTGGTGACGAACTACCACTACCAAGGCGACAGCCTCAACGTCTTATATGAAACCGACGCAAGCGGAACTGTGGTACAATCGTATGTATACGGAGAAAACGGCCAGCTGTTGGCGATGAAAAAGGGCAATGTCACCTACTTCTACCACTACAACGCGCATGGCGATGTCATCGCCTTAACCGATGCGCAAGGAAACGTAGTGGCCCGTTACGAGTACGACACATGGGGCCAACTTCTTTCCCAATCGGGTGAGATGGCAGACGAAAACCCATATCGTTATGCCGGATACCAGTATGACCAAGAAACAGGTTTATATTACCTGATCGCCCGATACTACCACCCAACTCATGGCGTGTTCTTGTCCATGGACCCTGATCCAGGAGATTCGGACGATATCTTGACGCAGAACGGCTACACATATGCGAACAACAACCCGGTGATGTTGGTCGATCCCGATGGGCATTTTGTGTGGATGGCGATTAATGCGGGATTTGCGGCGTATGATGGGTATAAGGCGTATAAAACTGGCCGGGGATGGAAATACGTAGCTAAAAAAACAGCCCTTGGTGCGATTGGTGGAGGAAAGTTTAAACTTGTTAGAGGCGCAGGGAAGTATATTGTTAAGGTTGGAAGGCAGTACACAAAATCTAATTTCAAACTTGGTCGACAGATGCATAAAAAATATATGGCTCATTTGCATGATCCAAAGAAAGGACGGATTAAAGAATATAATAGGATACAAGGAGTTCGTCCAGATTTTGTGGACTTCAATACGAGAACGATCTATGAATTAAAACCGTATAATCCTAGAGCCATCGCTCAAGGAAAGCGGCAGTTAAAAAAATATAAGCGAATATTTGAACAAAAACGTGGAGGAAAATGGAAAACAGTCTTGCATGTTTATTAAGGGGTGATAGAATGGATAAATCCGAATTTGTAAAATATTTAGATGAGTTGTTTAAAGCCCATTCTTTTAAAAAGAAAGGGAATCGGTGGAGTTTTAGTAATGATGAGATTATAAAAGTAATAGAATTATTAAAATCAAGATATGGTAATTTTTACTATATTTATTATGGATTTATTATAAAAAACCTTGAGCTTGATGGTTGTAAGGAGCATGTTTCCCATGGGCTTGGTTCCTTGGATGAGAAAGAAAATGCAAGAATCAAGGAATTATTAGATTTTGAGATTTCTATCCCTGACGAAGATCGAAAGAACGAACTGAAAAAGTTTATTGAAAGGGAAATATTTGGAATGTTCGACAAGATTCATACGGAAAAAGATCTGTTAATGGAACTAAAGAAACGCGATCATTTAAATGATATTCCATTAATCGTGAAAAAATATTTTGGATTAGAAGATGTTGATGAATGTTAAGAGTTTTGAATTTCGAATGAGAATGAAGTAACAGGTATATGTAAGTATGCCAACCTTAGGAGAGTCTGTATTTCTCTTAAGGTTTTTCTCTTTTTCAAGAAAAGTTTGACCCAATTGGGCTTATGGAAGGAAATCTACGAGTGGCAACCAATCGTATTTTGATTGAAAATGAAATTTAGAAAAAGACGAAAAGCATTTATCCGATAACCTCGGATAAATGGAAGAAATTCCAATTCTCACATAGTTCCTTTAGCCAAACCGACACCTATCAATACAACGCGTTGGATCAAAATACGGTTGTTCAAGATGGAACGTATACGTACCGTTTGGATTATGACGAAAGAGGCCATGTTCGCACGTTTACCACCGGAAATGAAGCGGGTGCCACCTTTACGTATGACGACCGCGGCTTGGTGAACAGTCTGGTGGTGGGAACGGCGAACGGAACCGAGTTATTGGCGGAAACGTACCGTTACGACGAAAACGGCAACCGAACCCGCATCGAAACGTCGAACGGGGACGTCACGGTGTACAGCTATGATGAGTTCGATCAGTTGAAGACCGAACAACGTCCAGATGGAACGACGATCGAGTATACGTACGATGGATTCGGGAACCGGACGAAAGTCGTGAAAACGAAAGACGGATCATCGACGACGACGACGGCCGATTATAATGCGGCGAATCAATTGGTTCGTTTCGGCGATGAAACGATCACGTATGACGCGAACGGCAACCGGGTCGAAGACAGCCAGTATCGATATGAATGGAACGAAGCCGATCAATTGGTTTCCGTTACAAGAAAAGGCGAAAGCACGCCGTTTGTGACCTACCAATATGATGAAGACGGCCGCCGCATTCAAAAGAACGTCAATGGCGTGGTAACGAACTACCACTACCAAGGCGACAGCCTCAACGTCTTGTATGAAACCGACGCGAGCGGAAATGTGGTACAATCGTATATATACGGAGAAAACGGCCAGCTGTTGGCGATGAAAAAAGGCGGGGCGACGTATTTCTACCACTACAACGCCCATGGCGATGTCATCGCCTTAACCGATGCGCAAGGAAATGTGGTCGCTCGTTACGAGTACGACACATGGGGCCAGCTTCTTTCCCAATCGGGTGAGATGGCAGACGAAAACCCATATCGTTATGCCGGATACCAGTATGACCAAGAAACAGGTTTATATTACCTGATCGCCCGATACTACCACCCAACTCATGGCGTGTTCTTGTCCATGGACCCTGATCCGGGAGATTCGGACGATATCCTAACCCAAAACGGCTACACATATGCGAACAACAATCCGGTGATGTTGGTCGATCCGGATGGGCATTTTGTGTGGATGGCCATCAATGCAGGATTTGCGGCGTATGATGGGTATAAGGCGTATAAATCAGGAAAAGGATGGATGTATGTCGCCAAAAAAACGGCTCTTGGCGCGGTTGGTGGGAGAAAGCTTAAACTTGTTAGAGGTGCAGGGAAGTATATTGTTAAGGTTGGAAGGCAGTACACAAAATCTAATTTCCAACTTGGTCGACAGATGCATAAAAAATATATGGCTCATTTGCATGATGAATTAAAAGGGAGAATTAAAGAATATAAAGGGATAAAAGGTATTCGTCCAGATTTTGTGGATTTCAATACGAGAACGATCTATGAATTAAAACCGTATAATCCTAGAGCCATTGCTCGAGGGAAGCGACAGTTAAAAAAATACAAGCGAATGTTTGAACAAGAACGTGGAGGAAAATGGAAAACAATTTTGCATGTTTATTAAGGGGTGATAGAATGGATAAATCCGAATTTGTAAAATATTTAGATGAGTTGTTTAAAGCCCACTCTTTTAAAAAGAAGGGAACCCAGTGGAGCTTTAGCAATGACGAGATTATAAAAATAATTAAATTATCAAAATCAAATTATGGTAATTATTATCATATTGATTATGGGTTTATTATAAAAAACCTTGAGCTAGGCCGCCTTGTGATGCATATTTATCATAGACTAAGTTCCTTGGATCAGGGAGAAAGTATAAGAATTAAGGAGCTATTAGATTTTGAGATTTCTATCCCTGACGAAGATCGAAAGAACGAACTGAAAAAGTTTATTGAAAGAGAAATATTTGGAATGTTCGACAAGATTCATACGGAAAAAGATCTGTTAATGGAACTAAAGAAACGTGATTATTTAAATGATATTCCATTACGAGTGAAAAAATATTTTGGATTAGAAGATGCCGATGAATGTTAAGATTTTTGAGTTTTGAATTAGAATGAAGTAATAGGTATCTATTAAGTATGCCAACCTTAGGAGAGTCTATATCTCTCTTAAGGTTTTTCTCTTTTTCAAGAAAAGTTTGACCCAATTGGGCTTATGGAAGGAAATCTACGAGTGGCAACCAATCGTATTTTGATTGAAAATGAAATTTAGAAAAAGACGAAAAGCATTTATCCGATAACCTCGGATAAATGGAAGAAATTCCAATTCTCACATAGTTCCTTTAGCCAAACCGACACCTACCAATACAACGCGTTGGATCAAAATACGGTTGTTCAAGATGGAACGTATACGTACCGTTTGGATTATGACGAAAGAGGCCATGTTCGCACGTTTACCACCGGAAATGAAGCGGGTGCCACCTTTACGTATGACGACCGCGGCTTGGTGAACAGTCTGGTGGTGGGAACGGCGAACGGAACTGAGTTATTGGCGGAAACGTACCGTTACGACGAAAACGGCAACCGAATCCGCATCGAAACGTCGAACGGGGACGTCACGGTGTACAGCTATGATGAGCTCGATCAGTTGAAGATCGAACAATGGCCGGATGGAACGACGATCGAGTATACGTACGATGGATTCGGGAACCGGACGAAAATCGTGAAAACGAAAGACGGATCATCGATGACGACGACGGCCGATTATAATGCGGCGAATCAATTGGTTCGTTTCGGCGATGAAACGATCACGTATGACGCGAACGGCAACCGATTAGAAGACGGCCAGTATCGATATGAATGGAACGAAGCCGATCAATTGGTTTCCGTTACAAGAAAAGGCGAAAGCACGCCGTTTGTCACCTACCAATATGACGACGACGGCCGCCGCATTCAAAAGAACGTGAATGGCGTGGTGACGAACTACTACTACCAAGGCGACAGCCTCAACGTTCTCTACGAAACCGATGCAAGCAGAAATGTGGTACAATCATATGTATACGGAGAAAACGGCCAGCTGTTGGCGATGAAAAAAGGCGGGGCGACGTACTTCTACCACTACAACGCCCATGGCGATGTCATCGCGTTAACCGATGCGCAAGGAAACGTAGTGGCTCGTTACGAGTACGACACATGGGGTCAGCTTCTTTCAAAATCCGGTGAGATGGCAGCCGAAAACCCATATCGTTATGCCGGATACCAGTATGACCAAGAAACAGGTTTATATTACCTGATCGCCCGATACTACCACCCAACTCATGGCGTGTTCTTGTCCATGGACCCTGATCCGGGAGATTCGGATGATATCTTGACGCAGAACGGCTATACGTACGCGAATAACAACCCGGTGATGCTGGTCGATCCGGATGGGCATTTTGTGTGGATGGCGATTAATGCGGGATTTGCGGCGTATGATGGGTATAAGGCCTTTAAAAAAGGTGGTTGGAAAGCAGCAGCGATTGCAGTAGGCGTAGGGCTTGTTGGAGGTGCTGCGTTTAAAGGAGCTAAAATTGCGTATAGGGCATATAAAGCTAGACGGGCTCTAAATTTTGCTAAAGTTACTAGAAAGGCTGTAGCTGGAAAAATAACAGGATATACTAAACATGGTTTAGCACAGGCTATGCAAAGAGATGGTGGTAGAGGAGTGGCTCCTAAAGCTATTCTAGATGCAACTAGAACCCCAAAGAAAGTGGTTCAACAGTCAGGAGGAAGAACGAAATATGTGGGTAAGAATGCGGTTGTAGTTCTAAATAAGAACGGAAAAATAATTACTACTTACGCAAAGGGCTCAAAAGGTATAAGGAGGAAGTAAATGTTAAAGCTAAGCGCAGATATGTTACTTTTATTAAGAGAATGCTTGGAATCCCGTAGACCCGACCTTCTGTGGGTTTTAAATAATGAAATTAATATAAATGAAACCTTAGGTAACGAATTGAGAGATATTGTAAATGAAGAGTTTTTGGAAAAAGGATTAAATAATGATGATGAACCAAATGAGCTGGGGATAAAATTAGAGAGATTAATAGACGAAATTGGAAGGTGTTTTATGTAAGTATGTCTGTTTAAAAGGTGAGATTTCCCAGATTTACGATTTATAATCGTGAATTAATCCTTAGAAGACAAATTCTCTTGAAGTTTTTCGATTAGAGTAATAGGTATGTGTCGAAAGAGAATGTGGCATGGGACTTTGAATCATAATGGTAGAATTATACAGGTTAGACCTGATACTAAATTTACTGGTGGTGCCAAGGTTCACTATCGTTTTGATAGGAATGGGAACTATATTGGAAAGTGGTGAAAAAATGAGACAACCAACAAAAGAGGAAGTGGTTGATAAACTAAAAATGATTTTACAAGGAAAGCTAACAAGAGAAGAAGCAGCAGATTGGGCTTCAGAATATGTCATGCAGGATGAGCCAAATATATCAGATGAAACTGTTTGGGAACTTTTACAAATTGTTTCCGGAGTTGATTTAAAAGATGGTCCGGATGAATACCTACATGTAGAACAAGACGTTATGGATTGGATAACCAAGTATAGCGATTAAAAATATTAAAAAAACCTTGATTGGTTATGTGCCTTTCAAGGTTTTTCAATTTCAAGCCTAACAGATCTATCAAAGAGATGAAGGTGTTTATAATCGAGGAACTGATGAGGGGAACTACATTTTATTAGAAATTTAAGAAAGAATGGTTGGAGTTTTGAGAGAAAGGGAAGTATATTTAGGTTAACTAAAAATGGAGCTGCATACATTGTGCGTGCCAAGGACAAAAACTGGCATGGATGGACGGCAGAGTATTTTCCAAAAGGACATAAAGGCGCCGCACCTTTAAAAATTCGGTTAGGTGATAAAGAATGAACTTGAAAGAACTATTTATTAAAGCCGAAAAAGAGTATTTAGAGATAAAAGAAATTTTAAGTACAACATTTCAGCTTCAATGTGAATTGCCAGATCAAGTATTCCAAAGGGGGTATGGTAGTTTTCTTTTTGGGAAATATAACTATTTATTTAAAGAAGAGTTTTGGAATAGCATTCAAGAGTTGTCTAAAATATCAGGCGATTCATATGTCCTATTAGCAGAACTGGAAAATTATTATAACGAAAAAATGGGATGGTATGAATGTGTTAAAATTCCAGTTGAACTCACTTATGAACATTATTTAGACATTTTCAACACGGAAGAAAGCGATAATGGAAAATTTGGTTTGGTTCATTATGGTTTTTATTTCGTTTTTACTTCGCCGTCTTTGCAATGGGGAATCTGGGCGGAAAGAGATATTGAAACTTATGTGTTTTCGTGCAAAGAAAATTTTAAATCTAAACTTGCTGAAATTCGATTGCCAGGCGCTTTTCAGCTAAAAGAGGTTACCAATCATATTAATTCAGTCTATTATGACGAGGAGGAGGCTAAAAAGTTTTGCGAGAAGTTATTAAGGAACTACAAAAATTAGGAATTTGTAGCTAATACCATTTCAAAACTTAAAGGGTGAAGACAATTTTTGAAAAGCAGGAGAAATTCTATTCTCTTGCTTTTCTATTTTAATTACGGTGCCAGACATGTGCCGGGAAAAGGCGAAAGCACGCCGTTTGTGACCTACCAATATGATGAAGATGGCCGCCGCATTCAAAAGAACGTGAATGGCGTCGTGACGAACTACCACTACCAAGGCGACAGCCTCAACGTCTTATATGAAACCGACGCGAGCGGAACTGTGGTACAATCATATGTATACGGAGAAAACGGCCAACTGTTGGCGATGAAAAAAGGCGGGGCGACGTACTTCTACCACTACAACGCCCATGGCGATGTCATCGCCTTAACCGATGCGCAAGGAAATGTGGTGGCCCGTTACGAGTACGACACATGGGGCCAAATTCGTTCTCAAACGGATGCCCTAGCAACCGAAAACCCGTATCGCTATGCGGGATACCAATATGATGAAGAGACGGGACTCTACTACTTGATCGCCCGTTATTACCACCCAACCCATGGCGTGTTCTTGTCCATGGACCCTGATCCGGGAGATTCGGACGATATCCTCACACAAAACGGCTATACGTACGCGAACAACAATCCGGTGATGATGGTCGATCCGGATGGGCATTTTGTGTGGATGGCGATTAATGCGGGATTTGCGGCGTATGATGGGTATAAAGCCTTTAAAAAAGGCGGTTGGAAAGCAGCGGCGATTGCCGTTGGCGTGGGACTGGTTGGTGGTGCGGCGTTTAAAGGAGCCAAAATTGCGTATAGAGCATATAAAGCAGGTAAATTTTCAAAAACTTATAGGCTAGCGAAAAAAGTATCAAAAACATTTGGCGGAACTTTAGGAAGAACTAAAGGCGATGGATGGAAGGTAACTATTCCGGATGGTAGAAAACCTCTAGTTGTAAGAGTTATGAATAAAGGTGGAGTACGTAATAAACCGTACTTTAGAATAAGTAAAGATGGTCGAGGTTCTTTGACGTTAAATGGTGAGTGGTCTAGTCGTAGGGAACTCACACATATTACCGTATCGAGAAGATCCTATAAACAAATTGTGAGAGCGATTAATAAATACAGAGGATAGATGGGGTGAGTAATTAGTATGAGCTCGGAAAAATTAGTTACTTTACTAAATGAAATGTGGGCTAGCATAGTCGAAAGTTTTCATATTGATATTTTATACCATACGATTAGTCTAAAAGTTAAAGTAAGTGATACTAAGGGACATTATCAGATTATATTTAAGGGTGTTTCTTCTTTTTATTTCATAGAAAACTCTGGAGAATTCCGCCTAAATCCTATCGATCCAGAAGATGGGGATTACACTGAACTAACTTCAATTGATTATTATCAAAATGGAATAGGTAAAATTCATATTAGTTCAGCAAAAGAAATTTGGGTTGGTGAATATTTTTCTTCAGCTAATTTTGTACTTGAGTTTTGGGAGGCGTTATTATTTATCGAAGCAAAAAGTATAGTGATTAACGAGGAGGAGTTTCTAGTAGATTATCCACTTAAAGAGCAAAGTTAAAAACTTCTAAATTAATATTACAGAAATGGCTGTCCCATGTAGTATGAGGCAGCCATTTATTAATTAATATACGACAGACGGATCCCTATTACTTGATCGCCCGTTATTACCACCCAACCCATGGCGTGTTCTTGTCCATGGACCCTGATCCAGGAGATTCGGATGATATCTTGACGCAGAACGGCTATACGTACGCGAATAACAATCCGGTGATGATGGTCGATCCGGATGGGCATTTTGTGTGGATGGCGATTAATGCGGGATTTGCGGCGTATGATGGGTATAAAGCCTTTAAAAAAGGTGGTTGGAAGGCTGCGGCGATTGCGGTAGGTGTAGGGCTTGTTGGTGGTGCGGCATTTAAAGGTGCCAAAATTGCGTATAGGGTGTATAAAGCTAGGCGGGCTCAAAGGTTTTTAAAAGGATTAGGTAACCCATTTAAAGGGAAAACTTTCAAAGAGATAGAAGACATGTTTATGAAAAAAGGTTTTGAAAAACGAGGTTCAGACCCATTAAATGGTAAGGGCGGATATGTAAATCCTAAAACAGGACGTTCCTACTATCTAGATAAAGGGGGACACTATAAAAAAGGTTATGAGCCTCCACACGTTGATGTCAATAGGTTAAAGGGGAGTAAAAGAAAAAAGAAAAAATACTTTTTAAAATAGCTTTGGAGGTATATAAATTGCAAAAACATCTATTATCCTTTGAATATGACAGTGATGGAGAAAAACTTGAAATCCATGCAAATGAAAAAGGCTTGAGATACTTAAAAGAACAAATTGAAATCCTTTTAGAGCATAAGCAAGAACTTCATTTAATGACACCAAGTTGGGGAGGAGAGGAGCTAACAGAAGAGCAGCAAGGCAAGGATAATATTTTAATACATCATGTGAAAATCTTTCACTGGGGCGATTAATCGCATCATACCTTGAGAAAGTAAGGTCTTTCTCAAGGTTCTTTTTTATAAAGTGTAGTACCGAATTAATTGATACCGTCAAGAATTTTGTGTAATGCAAGAATAGATGGAGTATCTCTGAAATGGATTTGGAATCAATAGGGGGATGTGTCCCATACCCGTCAAGTTTAGCGTTGTAAATTTTTAAGACCATACTTGTAAATTAGCACATGATTTCAGAATCCTTTTTTAAATTATTTCAGACAGCTTCGGAAATCATGTGCAAATTTTTTGCGGAGTATTTCGGATTTTGTACAGTGTTTCTAAACGTTTTGTACATTTTTTCGGATAATTATTTCTAGTATGCCCGATGAACGGATAAAAAAGGAGAAACACCGAAGGAGCGGATTCAGCCTCTTCGGTGTTAATACCCCATTTCCCTCGCCGCCATGTGCACCGATTTTTTGATTCAGGTGCTAGGCACGTCGAATGATGAGCTCGATCAGTTGAAGACCGAACAACGTCCAGATGGAACGACGATCGAGTATACGTACGATGGATTCGGGAACCGGACGAAAATCGTGAAAACGAAAGACGGATCATCGACGACGACGACGGCCGATTATAATGCGGCGAATCAATTGGTTCGTTTCGGCGATGAAACGATCACGTATGACGCGAACGGCAACCGATTAGAAGACGGCCAGTATCGATATGAATGGAACGAAGCCGATCAATTGGTTTCCGTTACAAGAAAAGGCGAAAGCACGCCGTTTGTGACGTACCAATACGATGAAGACGGCCGCCACATTCAAAAGAATGTCAATGGCGTGGTGACGAACTACCACTACCAAGGCGACAGCCTCAACGTCTTATATGAAACCGACGCAAGCGGAACTGTGGTACAATCGTATGTATACGGAGAAAACGGCCAGCTGTTGGCGATGAAAAAAGGTGGGGCGACGTACTTCTACCACTACAACGCCCATGGCGATGTCATCGCGTTAACGGATGCGCAAGGAAATGTGGTGGCCCGTTACGAGTACGACACATGGGGCCAACTTCTTTCCCAATCGGGTGAAATGGCAACCGAAAACCCATATCGTTATGCCGGATACCAGTATGACCAAGAAACAGGTTTATATTACCTGATCGCCCGTTACTACCACCCAACCCATGGCGTGTTCTTGTCCATGGACCCAGACCCAGGCGATGCGGATGACATTCTGACGCAGAACGGCTATACGTATGCGAACAACAATCCGGTGATGCTGGTCGATCCGGATGGGCATTTCTTCTGGTTTGTAGTTAACGCTGGATTTGCGGCGTACGATGGGTATAAGGCGTATAAATCAGGAAAAGGATGGAAAGGTGTCGCAGTCGCGGCGGCGTTTGGTTTTGTTGGTGGAGGAAGATTCAAAGCGGCAAAACAATCTGTTTATGTCTTAAAGAAAGGAAATGTAGTAAAATATGTCGGAAGAACTAAAAATATTAAGAAGAGAAGATATGTCCATAGTAAAAACCATCCTGATTTAGATTTTGAAGAAGTTGCTAGCAATCTGTCCTAGGGACAAGCGCGTGGATTAGAACACCGTCTATATTTGAAACACGGTGGAAAAAGTAAGCTTAGAAACAAGATAAGACCTATTAGTAAAAGAAATAAAACGTATAGAAAATATATGAGTGAATCTAGAAGGGTTTATAAAGAAGTAGTAAGAAGATATGGATGGTGATTGTATGTCATTCTGGGAAAGCATAAAAAACAAGCAAACAATTATTTTAAGTGATGATGCAATCGATTTGTTAGGTGACACACTATTAGAAATCAAAAAAATTTATGAAGAAAATTTCAAAAGAAAACCAACGGTGGCTGAATTAGAAGCATTGATTATGGAGGCTATGCAACTTGATTCAAATATCGTTGAACAATTGGAGGAAATGGAAATCTCCGATGTAAAATTTAAGTTAAAAAAGAGAAAAAAGATTCCTAATATTGAACCAGGCATTGTGTTTGCAATCCCACTTAGAGAAATTGAAAAATATGCCTATGGTTTAGTAGTAAAAGGAGAAGGTTTAAAGGATGACATTTATATACAATATTTTGATATCTTCACGAATGAAATATTAGATATAAAAAACTTTAGTAATCAATTTGAGGAACTTTCTGTTCTATATACTATTAACAGTGGAATATATGGGATTGTCAATAAAGAATGGATAAATATTGGAAAATTATCTAAAGGGAAATTCAATACGGAAGAATACAAGTTACCTGACTTTGTATTTTATAATGGTAAGCAGTATTTTGTGAGTAGGGGAGATGCAAATACACCAATCGTAGAATTACAACCTATTTCTAAAGAAGAAGGGGAGAAAATCAAAAATCCAATTGGTCTGATTGGAAGTAATAATATTACGGAAATGCTTGTTAAAGCTTACTATGAGAAACAAGGTCAAAAATAAGATATTTAGCTTTTTTAGGGTTATCCCTTTGACTCTAGGGATAGCCTTTTATTATGTAAATTACACAGTAAAGACGGCCGCCGCATTTAAAAGAACGTCAATGGCGTGGTGACAAACTACCACTACCAAGGCGACAGCCTCAACGTCTTATATGAAACCGACGCAAGCGGAAATGTGGTACAATCATATGTATACGGAGAAAACGGCCAGCTGTTGGCGATGAAAAAAGGCGGGGCGACGTACTTCTACCACTACAACGCCCATGGCGATGTCATCGCGTTAACGGATGCGCAAGGAAATGTGGTGGCCCGTTACGAGTACGACACATGGGGCCAACTTCTTTCAAAATCCGGTGAGATGGCAACCGAAAACCCGTATCGCTACGCGGGATACCAATATGATGAAGAGACGGGACTCTACTATCTGATCGCCCGATACTACCACCCGACCCATGGCGTGTTCTTGTCTATGGACCCTGATCCAGGAGATTCGGACGATATCTTGACGCAGAACGGCTACACATATGCGAACAACAACCCGGTGATGCTGGTCGATCCGGATGGGCATTTTGTGTGGATGGCGATTAATGCGGGATTTGCGGCGTATGATGGGTATAAGGCATATAAATCGGGAAAAGGATGGAAAGGTGTCGCGGTCGCGGCGGCGTTTGGTTTTGTTGGTGGAGGGCGAATTAAAGCTGCTAAGCAAGCGTCACATAGTGTTTATTTATTGACTAAGAATAGCAAGGTTGTGTATGTAGGAGAACTAAAAATGTTGTTAGTCGGAGAAGTGCCCATAAACTAGGGAAACATCGAGATGCAACGTTTAGTGTTGTAAAATCGAATCTGACTTATGCAGAAGCTAGAGGATTAGAACATAGATTATATCTGAAATATGGTGGGAAAAAGAAATTGAGAAATGTTATTAGGCCAATAAGCCGTAAGAATAAAAAGTATAAATATTACATGAGTGTATCTAGAAATGCGTACAGATCATTAAAGTAGTTGGGGGGATTAAAATGAAGGAAAAAAAACTGAAGTTACATGAGTTACTTACTTCTAATCTTAACGAAATTAACGATGTTACATTAAAAGAAATTGAGAATAGAATAATGGAGGCTATCAATTTTGACAATAGAAAAATACGTGATCTAACAATAACAGAAGTAAAAATAAAGTTTAAAAAAAACAGGAGCAAATATTTTAAAGAAATCAATCAAGGAGATATTTTTGAAATTTATTTGCGGGACATTAGTAAATATGTGTACGGTATTGTTGTATCGGGGGAAATAAACAAAAATAAGGATGAAGAGATTTTAATTGGTTATTTGAACAAATTCTCTCCCACAGCGCTTCTAATAGATGAAATTTTTCAGTTAGTCAAGCAAAGGAAATTTTTATTCATTGCAAATACAGGAATTAGCGGTATTAGGGAACGTAGGTGGAGATTTGTTACTAATTACTCCGATAAAGTATTTAGTGATGAAGAACTAAGAAAGATACCATATAAAGTCTATTTTTTGGATAAGTATCGTAAGAGCGTCGGGGATAGTGTAAAAGAAATCGCGGAATGTGAAGTGATTTCGAAAGAGGAAGCCGATCAGATTCCTAATCCTCTTGGAATCGCTGGTGAGAAAGCGATTGAAAATTTATTAATTCAAAAATTCCAAGATACTATTTGAACGAGGAAGCAATCTTTTTGCTAAACTCGATGATCCAATTGCAAGGACAGCTTCCAAATATTTCTTAGTGAGAGGTTATCCGAGAATTTCGAGGATAACCTCTTTTTGTTATATCAAAATACGACGAAGACGGCCGCCGCATTTAAAAGAACGTCAATGGCGTGGTGACAAACTACCACTACCAAGGCGACAGCTATAAAGGATTTTTTATGGACTTTTTTCAATTCGGAATTTTCGAATTAAATTAATGCAACGCTAGTGATTAGACTTCTAAGTAGCAAAGAAAATTGTTATATAAAGATTTTTTTGCTTTGTATCCCCATTACGAACCGTTAAGGAACTATTTAAATGAATTCTCCCATTTTTTTGAAGAATTAAAAGTGCTAAAGCTGATGATAAAATTGGTCTTGACATAGCTATTTTTTATTTAAGAATTTAAAGAAATGATACCACCAATAAATACTTATTAAACACAAAAGTAAAACTACTACTGCCCACCAAGATCCTTTAAATAATTCAGATATAAAAAATTCTAATTCGTTTCCCCGAGTTCTATACAGTGGGAAAATGGATAGAAAAACGGATATCAATATCAATGATACTATGTTTAATATTGAAAACCTGACTTTCTTAAAAATCCCATATATAGAAACAAGTATACTTAGAATAATGATACCTACAATTAAAACAAGTAACCAAAATGGTATAGTTGTAAATCCGCTCAAAAAAATCCTCTCCTCTACATATTCAATAATTATATTATAACATATAAAGAAATTTTTGTATTTTATGTTGGATTTTTTAAATTCATTCATTGAAAAAACAGAAAATTTTGATATATTTTGTTATGGTTACCTAATAATTATAAATAAAGGAAGATTAATATTGAAATTGAAGTTAAAGGTATTAATTGCTACTGCAGTGTTATGCTCTAGTCTTTCCACGGTAACCAGCAATACTTTAGCTAATAATAAGGTTACTACAGAACAGCAATTGCAAGCTGAATGGGAAAAGGAAGAAAGAGAAACTCAACAAGCTATCAAAAACTTTCAACCGACTACTGCTGAAAAAAGTAGAAAAAACCTTGAAGCATTGAAAAAAATGGCACCTGAAAAATATGAAGAAGCAACAAAAGTTAACATTCTAGCGAATTCAGGAAAAATGGGAACTGTAGGAGATATTTTAATTACTTATGATAATAAAACATCTGTTTGGGCACATGGACACGCTGCTATTGTTAGAGATAATAATGACTATATTGTAGAAGCGTGGCCGGATGTAGGTGTCCGTGTTTACCAAAATAACTGGGCAAATAGATTCTCTACCAAAAAGAAGTTTTATGTAAAAGACGCATCTTATTCGAAATATGACTCTGCTCAAAAATGGGCTTATTATCAAGTAAGAGATCCTTATAGCCTCACAGCAACAAAAGATAGTGTAGACAAGTTTTATTGCTCACAACTAGTCTGGAAAGCTTGGAACAATACAGGTTATGATTTAGATGCTGATGGTGGCCGAATTGTGACTCCCTGCTGATTTAGAAGAGCATAATTTAACAATAGCATATTAACCATTTTTCAAAAGCAGAACCATTTTTGTTGTTCTGCTTTTGAAAATATAATCATAGAGGAGATAAATTTATTATGAGTCAAAAAGAAAAAAGGACGATAAAAATACTATTAATAATAGTAGCATCAGCTGCATTCATTTGGTTTTTAGGTAATTTACTCTTAGACTTTTTATCTTATAAAAAAAGTAATATTGTAATGAATGAAAATATAGAACTTAAATTAAATGATGGAGAATTGCATTTTATATACTCTCATCCATTCGATGATGGAAGTTATTATTTAAAAACGAAAGACGGCCTTAACTTTGAAAAAGTAAAATTTGACCTAAATGATATATCATATCTTTATAATGACTTTGACAATAATGTTTATTTATTATCGCAACATGCCTTTTCTTATTATAAAATTACAAAAAAAGGAGATGATATCGTTGAAAATAAAATTCCATTTCCTTTAACTTTTATGTTTAAGGATCAAAATCTAGAAGTGTTTGGAATTAATAAAGACATTCAATCTAATACGCTAGATGTTCGTGATTTAAAATATCATAAGAAATACCAAATAGAATATCCCACTTATTTATCTTTAATGAATTATGATGATAAATACATATATTTATCTAATGATGTTATAGATCAGGAAAAATCTGTGATACGAATCATCAGTAGAGAAAATGGAGAAGAAGTTAAAACAATTGAAATATCAAGCACAGCAACTGATTTAGTGTTTTATAAAGATAAAGTGGTTGCTGTAACGGATCATTTTCTACATTTCATAGATAAGAATACTTTTGACGTTATGGACGTTTCTTATCCATTAAGTTCAGCAGTAGGAGAAGGCGATAAAGCAATAAGTATAAATAATAAACTCTATGTTAGCTACAACAATAAAGGGAAAGTTTCAATTCTTACTCTTGATGAAAAATACAAATGGGAAAATACTATTAACTTGGATATTAATTATGGTTCAGGTAAATTTATTGATCATCAATTTTTTGTATTAGAACAATACGAGCTATCAGAAGATGCTGGTGGCAAATTAAGTGTTTACGACATCACTGAAGATAAAGTTACATCCATTTTTTTACCGAAACAAGATCGTAAAGTTCAAGATTTTGTCCTGACTAAAAATAATTAAATAGGCAGGAATGAATCCATTCTTTGCAGGGCAATATCATACCCGACACTCCATGTGAAGCGGTGAATATGCAATAAATGGTGTCTATCCTTAATTCCCACTAACAATTTTTTCTTTCAAGTCCCCGAAAACCTTTCTAATAGGAATGCTCCCCCACCTACATTTCGCTTAGAGGTGGGAGACTCCTTTAAGAGATTATGGCAGATGGTTTACTTCAAGTGCCACGCGGATTCCTGATTTAATCGCTGTTTGGATCCATCCGTGCGGGACATCCGTGTGCTCGCCGGCAAAATACATTCTTCCTTCTGGAGAAGCGATATGTGGCGAAAGCTCTGTTTCTTGCCATGGTTTATATAATGTAAAACATCCGCTGGAATAAGGATATTTCCCCCAATTGTGCGAGATCCCTATCACAAAATGATCGAAAATAGACTGATCATAAATAATCGATAAGGTGTCCAAAGCCTTTCTAATTTGCTCATCTTCGGTTAGGCTTTCCCATGGTAACGCATCATCTTCCCATGTATAGCTAGCTAGCATGACTCCATGTCCTTCTGAGTCGAAATCATGACTTGGAAAATAGGAAAAGCGAGTAGGAAGATCAGTAATGACTCTTCCGCCGTACATTCCTTCCTTTTCCCAGAAACGTTGGCTGAATTGTAAGCCTATTTTGGCCGAAGTAACATAATGAAGCTCGCGAATCGCCTTTCGTTTTTCGTGAGAAACAGAATCGTATGGTTCCATCTGAACAAACTGTAAGGTGGAGAAGGGAATGGTAATGATTGCAATATCACCAGTGTAGTGGTAAAGAGATTTTGTTTGCGGATGAATACAAGAAATGGTCACATCGTGCTGCGTCTGATAAATTTTGACGACTTGACGATTAAAATGAATGTTCGGATATAGTTCAGACAAAAAAGCGTTCGGCAATAAATCGTTGCCGCCTTTAATTTCATAAAAATGCACATCGTCGTTGAAAAGAAGGGACATTTCTCGTAAAACTTCAACCAAAGAAAATTCTGGGAATCCTTCGATCATATGCATAATTTTGATTAATTCAATGGCTGCGTTTGATAAGAAAAGACCATAAGGGTTTGAACGAAGATAGTCGTCCACTGAAAACTTTTCGAAATACTCAATCACAATAGGCCAATGTTTCTTCGGATTTTGAGAGACAAAACGGAAAATCGGTTCGACCATTTTGGTAATGAGTTGATTGACATTTTTTCCTTTTTCCGAAGGGGAGACAGGATAGTTCAAAATGTCAGGATTGCGTAAATATTGACCGTATGTCGTTTTAATTCCATTTAAGTAAAGGATGTCATGAGGGGATGAATTAATGAATGGCTGCAAAGGCAAATTGAATTTTTTTACATATTCCATCACTAAACGGTGAGAGTTCGGAATTCTCATTGCGCCAACATCTAAATAGAGCCCTTCTGTAAATGGAGCCCTTTTTGTGAAAACTCTTCCGCCCACACGGGTCGATGCTTCGATGATTTGCACATTATGTCCGGCGTGGTTTAGCAGGGAAGCTGCCACAAGTCCGGACATTCCTGCTCCTACAATTAAAATTCTTTTGGGATAACTTGATTTTTCTATTCCGCTTTGGATAATTTGGATCATTTTTTTTTCTGATACCATGCTCGTACGATTCCTCCCGCTCTGTGTTCATCACTACATTTTATTTTGCTAGTGAAGGGATTTATTCTATTTTTAACATGTTTTAACATATTTGCTAAAGAGCTTTCGCTTTTTTAAAAAAATATAGCGGGAGAGTTGAAAAGCAGATGCCATATAAAAAGCCATCCATTCCAGAGCGCTTTGGAATGGACGGCTGAAACGATGTCTTGTCCATCTTAATCGGATCGATGTTACCAAAGTTTATAGCCTTTTGAGCCAGGAGGAGCATTTTGGATCATATCAATGAACGGAATCGTATAAGCGATCAAAATCAAGATGATGGCGATGCCGATCCAAAGCTTCCAGTTTTCGAAAACAAGCGGTGTACGTTCTGCCTGTTCGGCTACTTCGGCGACAGGGAACTCTGTTTCTCCTTTTGGAGCAAAGAAAGCTAAATTGGTGACGATAACAAGCACTAAAATAATACCGATGAACAGAATAGTCCCACCGACGGCTTGGGCAATTTGATACGGAATCCATTCAAGGGCCTGCGGTGAATTCGCATATGTTGAAAATGCCGAACGACGCGGAGCGCCAAGCAATCCAGCAAAATGCATCGCACCGGACATAAAGGACATGCCGACAACCCATACAATTGTTTGGATAATGGCCAAGCGATTCATCGCTCTTGTCATGATGCGGCCGCTTAAATGAGGAATAAGCCAATAGGCTGCTCCAAAAAATGTAAGAACAACGGTAGTAGCCAATGTTAAATGAAAGTGTCCTGTTACCCAAATGGTATTGTGGACAACCTGATCGAGCTGATGCGAAGCATTGACCAATCCGCCAGCTCCTGCAGGAATGAAAAATAACATCCCGACAAACGGAGCGAAAAAGCGGGCGTCCCCCCAAGGAAGCTTGCGCAGCCATCCAAATAAGCCTGCTGCTCCTTTCGAACGGCCGTACATTTCAAAAGTGGCGAACATCGCAAAAGCTGTCATTAATGATGGAATCACGACCATAAATGTTAAGACAACCTGAACGTATTTCCAGAACGGATCAATCCCCGGCTCCATTAATTGGTGGTGGAAGCCGACAGGAATGGAGAAAAGCAAAAATAAGATAAACGATAGCCGAGCCAATGAATCAGAAAACATTTTGCCGCCGATTACTTTCGGAATAATGGCATACCAAACCATATAGGCTGGCAACAGCCAGAAGTAAACGAGAGGGTGACCAAAATACCAAAACAAGGTTCGGCTGACAAGTACGTTGATTTGATCGACGAGTCCAAGAGACCATGGTAATAGTTGAATTAAAACAGTGGCTGCTACTCCAAGCGAACAAATCAACCATAGCACCATGTTGACAACAGCCATAAACGAGAGAAGCGGTCCGACCTGGCCTGGATTCGCTTTTTTCCAGCGAGCATAATGAACAAATAAGACGAATCCGCTGATCCAGCTGCCGACGACAACAAGGGTTAAGCCGAGATAAAAGCCAGGATGCGCCTGCAGCGGGGCATAAAATGTATATAAAACAGAGGCTTCCCCAATTAAGATAAAAAAGGCTGTTACGGCTGTACCGATGGTCATCAGCCAAAAGCCAATCCATCCCCAAAAGCGGTTGCGGTCGGAAAAGGCTCCAGTCGTCCGACTGACAGCGGCGAATTGAAATCCAATAATAAAGAATGTGGTTAAAACAAGACCAAGCAATACGCCGTGAGTGGTTAAAATGGTATAATAGCTAATATTTGCAGGTAAATTAAACTTTCCGGAACGAACTAGCGTCTGTAACAGACCCGCTAAGCCGCCGAGAGCTAGTGCGATAAATGCTATATAAATATGGGCCAGCGCCAATTTAGCGTCGCGGCGATCGACCTTTAACACATCGTTCATTACTTATCCACCACCTTGATTCGGGCTGTCATCATATGATGACCAGCTCCGCAATATTCATTGCACAAAATGGTATATTCGCCGGTTTTGTCAAATGTTTTTGTGAATGAATTCACATATCCGGGCTCTACCATCATATTTATATTGGTCCCTACTACTTCAAAGCCGTGAATGACATCTTTTGTTGTAATATTAATCGTCACTTTTGCTCCTTTTGGAATTTCAACCTGAGCCGGCGTATAAGCGAATGCTGATGCCACCATGTTGAGCTGATATTCATTATTTCCTGTTTTGGCTAATCCCGGTTTATCAAATGGGGGCGTTTGATCCACTTTCTCTGGATCGATGGTTGTCAAACAGCTTGGCGGCTGGTTTCCTTTAGCGAATGCGCTTACGCCAAGGACGGTTAAAAACACGAATAAGCAGCCAATACCAAAAATCAGCCAAATTTTTTCATATTTGTGTATGTGCATGCCGTCCATTCTCCCCTTTCCCTTAAAGACGTTCTAAAAATAGAAAATAAACACTGACCCATGTGAAGATAAGGAAAAAACCTAGCAAAAACACAGCAGCCAGCGTTCCTTTTAAATGGCTGTCTTCTGTCGCTTTTCCTTTTGTCATCCTCCCATACCTCCTTTCCGCTGTATCCCCCAACAAGTGATTACACCTTCATAATACAAAACAAATGGTCATTTGGTAGGGGGTTTTTGTCATTTCACAAATTGTTCATTCCTTACTTTAGCACTATTGAAATAGTAAGAAATTAATAGATCACCCTTTTTGAGCAAAATCGTTCATAGGAAATATGGCGATATTGTGAACATAGGTTTTCCAGCTGACCTATCATAGATGAACAGTGTTTGTAAAAAATGCACAGTCCGAAGAGTCTTGTGCCTTGCTTTTTCATTACACAGCTATGAGGCAAAAGTCGCGACGATGGAGCTTGCAGATCCTGTAAAGCAGCTCGACTGCCTTCCTTTGTTTTAGGGAAATGGACCGGGTTTTCTCTTGTTCATATGTCAAGTTAAAAGATAAAACGAATGATCTCTGGAAAATCAATGAACGGAGGCGAATCTGTCCCTTGTTTTGGCGCGTTTTTGTATAGGAAAGGAGAGGAATGAATGATAGAAAAGGCCGAGGCAGTGAATGGAATTAGACGAATAATTCATCTTGTTTTTGTTAAAATGTTCGCTTCTCTCTTGCGATCTCTTTTCAAACAAGGGAAATCATGCTATACTGCTAATAACTTGATATCGCTGACTCACTCATATAATAGCAGGGATATGGCCTGCTAGTTTCTACCGATCAACCGTAAATTGATCGACTATGAGTGGCAATGTCAGAAACGGACGGATGGAATAAATGAAGGCCTTCATTTTGCCGCATGACCCCATCCTTTGTTTTCTATTGGCTTAAAAGACATTGCCTTACTCATACAAAGAGTGGGGGCGATGTTTTTTAAGCTTTTTATTTTCAAAGGAGGAACAGCATGCGAGAATTAATGGAAAAAATCAGAGAAGAAGGAGAAGCGATTTCCGATCATGTGCTGAAGGTGGACCGCTTTTTAAACCACCAAGTTGACCCTGAACTGATGATGCGAATTGGCGAAAATTTTGCGGACGCGTTTCGGAATGAGGGGATCACTAAAGTGCTGACATTGGAATCATCCGGGATCAGTCCCGCTCTAATGACCGCATATATATTGAAGGTGCCGCTTTTATTTGCAAGAAAACGCAAATCTTTAACGCTGCAAAACGATTTGTATACAGCCAATGTCTATTCATTTACGAAGCAGGAATATACCGAAATTTCCGTATCCCGTTCGTTTCTTCAGAAAGACGATCGTGTTTTGATTATTGATGATTTTTTGGCAAACGGTCAAGCGGCATTAGGACTAACAGGAATTGTGCAGCAAGCGGAGGCAGAAGTAGCAGGAATTGGCATTGTGATTGAAAAAGCATTTCAAGATGGCGGAGAGCAGTTGCGCCGCTTAGGTTTTCGGGTGGTGTCTCTTGCCCGCATTACCTCTTTAAAAGAAGGCGTACAATTCGCAGAAGAGGTGATGTGCCAATGAATCCAATCAAATTAGGTTCTTTAGGCCTGCAGCATGTTTTGGCGATGTATGCCGGGGCCATTATTGTTCCTTTAACAGTCGGAGGAGCCTTGAAGCTGACATCAGAGCAGCTGACCTATCTTGTGGCGATTGATTTGTTAATGTGCGGGATTGCTACTTTATTGCAAGTATGGCGTACGGGGTTTTTCGGGATCGGCTTGCCGGTTGTATTAGGCTGTACCTTTACGGCCGTTGGCCCGATGATTGCGATCGGACAGCGGTACGGATTGTCAGCGGTATACGGCGCTATTATCGCTTCTGGAATTTTTGTTATCTTCATTGCCAAGTATTTTAGTAAACTGCGTGTTCTTTTTCCGCCGATTGTGACAGGTTCGGTTGTTACAGTCATCGGTTTGACTCTGATTCCAGCGGCCATGAACAACATGGCAGGCGGACAAGGGGCGAAAGACTTTGGTCATATTGATAATATTGCCCTTTCATTCGGTGTTCTGTTATTGATTATCGTGTTGTATCGGTTTTCTACTGGATTTATTCGTTCGATTGCGATTTTGCTCGGCATGATTGCTGGAACCATTGTGGCGGCATGGATGGGGAAGGTTGATATGAGCGCTGTTCAAGAGGCTTCGTGGCTTCATCTCCCTCATTTATTTTATTTTGGGATGCCTACTTTTAATCTAACAGCTGTCTTAACAATGATTTTAGTCGCAATTGTGAGTTTGGTCGAATCGACAGGCGTCTACTTTGCTTTGAGCGATATTTGCAAACAGCCGTTGACGGACAAAGACTTAGCAAATGGCTATCGCGCGGAAGGCTTGGCCATTTTGCTGGGCGGATTGTTCCAAGCGTTTCCTTACACCACTTACTCGCAAAATGTGGGCCTTGTCCAGCTTTCTGGAGTGAAGAAGCGCCGAGTCATTTATGTGGTGGGAACGATTCTGGTTGTGCTCGGATTGATTCCAAAAGTCGCCGCGCTGACCACGATTATTCCGGCTCCTGTGTTAGGCGGAGCGATGGTGGCGATGTTTGGGATGGTCATTGCTTATGGCATTAAAATGCTCAGCCAAGTGGAGTTTGCTTCACAAGAGAATTTATTTATTATTGCTTGTTCAGTTGGCGTAGGGCTTGGGGTCACAGCGGTGCCGAATTTATTTGCGGAGCTGCCGTCAAGCATTCGAATTTTAACCGATAGCGGCATTGTCGCTGGCAGCCTGACAGCCATTGTTTTAAATATCATTTTCCATGTCTGGCCCGCGAAAAAACGCAGCCATTCCGCTTCTCCCCTTCAAGAGCAGCAAGTATCATAAAGAATAACGAACAGCGCCGTCTCGTATTTAGCAAAAGCGAGATGGCGCTGTTTTGTATTTTTCTATGCTTTTAAACACTGGACAGAAGGGAGTAAAACTAGCTAAAGATGGCTAACTTCATATATAATATAATGTTGTGGCTAGATAAATGCCTTATGTGGTTTCAAAAGCGTCACAGATGGATCGATATGGCTTTGACAGATTCAAAATATAGAAAGAGAGTGAAGCGGAATGGGACGTAAATGGAACAACATCAAAGAAAAGAAAGCGTCGAAGGATGCGAATACAAGCCGTATTTATGCCAAATTCGGGCGGCAAATTTACGTGGCTGCTAAGCAGGGAGAACCAGATCCAGAGTCAAACCGGGCTTTAAAAATGGTGCTTGAGCGAGCCAAAACATATAGTGTGCCAAAAGCGATTATTGACCGAGCGATTGAAAAAGCGAAGGGAAGCTCGGATGAAAGCTATGATGAATTGCGTTATGAAGGCTTTGGACCAAATGGATCAATGGTCATTGTCGATGCGCTTACGAATAATGTGAATCGGACAGCATCAGAGGTGCGCGCAGCCTTCGGTAAAAACGGCGGCAATATGGGAGTAAGCGGATCGGTATCATATATGTTTGACGCCACGGCTGTCATTGGTGTCGAAGGGAAGACGGTGGATGAAGTGCTTGAACTATTAATGGAAGCAGATATTGATGCGCGCGATATTTTGGAAGAGGATGAAACGGTGATCGTTTACGCCGAACCCGATCAATTCCATGCGATGCAGGAGGTGTTTCAGCGCGCAGGAATCACGGAATTTACCGTCGCTGAGCTGACCATGCTCCCACAAAATTATGTCACGCTTTCTGATGAAGCGCTGGCTCAATTTAAAAAAATGATCGACGCATTGGAAGATTTAGAGGATGTTCAGCGCGTGTACCATAATGTCGATATGGATGAATAATGGCTTAAGCTCCGAAGTGTGTTGAAATAGGAAAAATAATGAACGATCCGTGCTGTGAACGGGAAAGATGGCCGATGTGCCAATCATTTTATCTTTGAGCGGTAGACATGTTGAATAGATTTGATCTGTATGACAGACAGAAGAGGCTGTTTCTATGAGCAGCCTCTTTTTTATATAGAATCGCTTTTCTGTTTCATACGATTTTTCGATGATTTCCATGAATGATGTTCCAACAGCGATGGACGGCACGCTTTCCTGACCAGGTGGAAGAAGAAAAGGAAAGAATGGAATCATTTGCATTTTTTTTAACACAAAGGGAATAGTACAGGTAGCTGATGAAAAAAGAGGTGGTTGTATGCCTGCGATTATTTCCGCTGGTCTTGCTTCATTGCCATTTACGGTTACGCAAGACGAGATACGTCAATATGTGAAACGGCTTTTTGCGTCCTCTGTTCCACATATCGAGCGGCTGCTGCCGGTCTTTGCGAACGGCGGCATTCAATCGCGATCGTTCGTTCAGCCGCTTGAGTGGTATGAAAAACGGCACGGCTTTTCAGAAAAAAACGAGCTATATATAGACCGCGCTGTCCATTATGGATGTGAGGCGATTGAAAAATGCTTAAGCAATGAGACCTTTTTGCCTAAACCGATCAACTATGAAGAAGTAGAAGCGATTTTTTATATTTCCACTACTGGCCTTGCCACGCCAAGTATCGAAGCAAGAATCATGAACCAACTGCCGTTTTCTCCTCATACGAAGCGTGTGCCGATTTGGGGATTAGGCTGCGCGGGTGGAGCGGCCGGGCTAGCGCGCGCTTATGAATATTGCTTAGCGTTTCCGAAAGCAAAGGTGCTGGTCGTCGCCGCTGAATTTTGCAGTCTCACCTTTCAGCCGCATGATACCGGAAAAAGCAATTTGATTGGCACATCGTTATTTGCTGACGGGGTTGCCTGTCTTTGTGTGGCAGGGGATGAAGCTGTCGATAACGTGCCTCGTCCGCATATTGTTGATGTGCAGTCGGTGCTTATGCCGCATTCTGAAGAGGTAATGGGGTGGAACATTCAGGATGATGGTTGGTTTGTCGTCTTTTCCAAAGATATTCCATCACTCGTTCGTTCATGGCTGAAGCCGAATGTAGAAGCATTTTTGCAAAGAAACGGCCTGGCGCTGCAGGACCTGCGCCATTTGATTGCCCACCCAGGAGGAAAAAAAGTCATTGAAGCCTATCAAGAAGCGCTTATGATGGATGAGTCAAAAACAAATGTATCATTTGAGATTTTGCGTCGATTTGGCAATATGTCTTCTGCTACGGTCTATTTTGTTCTCGAACAATTTATGCAGCAGCCCATTCCAAAAGGTGATTATGGTTTAATGATGGCCCTTGGCCCAGGATTTAGCGCGGAGCTCATTTTATTGTGCTGGGAGTGAATAACGTATGCTCATTTATGCCTTCTTTTGTCTTATTGTGTCCATGCGGGTGCTTGAATTATGGATCGCTAAACGGAATGAGCGGAGATTAAAGGCGATAGGGGCAAAGGAGTTTGGCCGTGCGCACTATCGTTGGATGGTCATTATGCATACGTTTTTTTTACTTTCTTTTTTGTTTGAGTCACTATACAAAGGAGGGCATCTTTCGCCATGGTGGCCATTCTTTTTTGGCGTGTTTCTTATTGTTCAATGGTTGCGCATTTGGTCCATTGTTTCATTAGGCCCGTTTTGGAATACTAAAATTTTGATCTTGCCTAACGCTCATGTCGTGGTAAAAGGGCCCTATCGCTTTTTGCGCCACCCCAATTATCTGGTTGTTGTTCTTGAATTTTTGCTTATTCCTTTGTTGTTTCAAGCGTACATAACGGCGGTTGTGTTTTCTTTTTTGAACGTTTGCGTCTTATTTGTCCGAATTTCGACTGAAGAAAAAGCGCTTGCCGCCATGACAGATTATGAATCTCGTTTTCGAAATCGCTCTCGTTTTTTTCCATTTCTCCCTGCCAAATAACGGCGGGAGATTTTTTTGCAATTTTTTATGTTGGGAAATGTGCGCAAATACAGTAAAATAGGTATATATGTTGCAAACGTAAGGGGTTTTGATACATGGTTCAGATAACACAACGTTCATCATTGCGTCCTTGGCTTGCCAAACTAGCTTATCTTCACGACGAATGGGTGAACAAGGGAGATCAAGAAAATGCCAAAAAAGTACAGCAGCTGCTGCGGAAAATAGCAGATGAGGAATTTTCCATTGCCTTTTGCGGCCATTTTTCTGCTGGAAAATCAAGCATCATCAATGAATTAATCGGTGAACCGCTGCTGCCGTCAAGTCCGATTCCGACAAGCGCTAACCTTGTCAAAGTGAAGGCTGGACGGGAATATGCCCGCATTTTTTATAAGAACGGACAGTCGGTCGAATATGCGTCTCCCTATGAATATGAACAAATTCGTGCATATTGCAAAAACGGAGAGGAAATTGAAGCGATCGAGATCAGCCGGAAAACGACGCACATCCCCGAAGGTGTGGCGATTTTGGATACTCCAGGCATTGACTCGACGGACGATGCGCATCGGCTTGCTACTGAATCAGCGCTTCATTTGGCAGATGTCGTCTTTTATATGATGGATTATAACCATGTTCAATCGGAATTAAATTTTCAATTTACAAAGGAATTGACAAGTGACGGAAAGGCATTGTATTTAATTGTCAATCAGATTGATAAGCACCGTGATGGAGAGCTTTCGTTTTCAGAGTTTCAGCAATCGGTGCGCGAGGCGTTTCGCCAATGGAATGTTCAGGTGGAGCGTATCTTTTTTACCTCTCTGAAAGAACGAGAACATCCATTCAATGAATTGAATGAGCTTGTCCATTTTTTCCAGCTGCTATTTGCCGAAAAAGAGGCGCGGCTTCTCTCCGGAGTCGAGGTGGCAGCTAAGCGGCTTGTCAGCGATCACCTTGCTTTTATAGAAAACCAGGATGCCAAAGAGGAAGAGGCCATTTATGCTCGTATGGAGCATTTAACGAAATCCAAGGAAGAAAGTGATATCGATGATCTTGAGAGCCGACTGCATGAGATTGATGCGCTTTGCGCGGAGGTGGAGACGAAGTTTCAGCAGGAGCTTGACAGCATTTTAGAGCATGCGTATGTCATGCCGTTTGAAACGAGAGAATTGGCGAAAGCTTATTTGCAATCGGTTCAGCCGGATTTTAAAATCGGGTTCCTGTTTAGTAAAGCAAAAACAGAGCAGGAACGGAAAGCAAGGCTCACGGCATTTTACGAAAATGTGAAAGAAAAAGCGACATCACAAATCGAATGGCATGTACGCGACCATCTTGTTCGATTTTTAAAAGAGCATGACATTGGCGATGCCCAGTTAATGAGCCAATGCCAGCAGTTGTCTGCTACATGGAATGAGCAGCTGCTAGAGTCGCTTGTTAAAAAAGGAGCGGGGGTTACAGGAGAATCTGTATTAAATTATACAAATGATGTGGCGACGGAATTGAAAAAGCGGTATCGAAGCGAAGCGATGCACATCTTTGCCCCTGTTTTTTCCTTCTGGAAAAATACGGTGCAAGCAGAGCGAAATGAGCTTGCCGAGCAATTAAAAATAGAAAAGGAAAAGCAGCAGCTGCTTGATGAATTAGCGAAACGAAAGCAGCAGCGTGACGACCATTACGCCCAATTGCTAGCGCTGTTGGAATCCGCGGCTCCTAGCCATATACAGGAAGCGCGGGTTCAGGAGCTTGTCAGCGAATTAACGCCAATTCAAGTTGAGCAGGCTGTGCCTTCTGTCGGCAAAGAACAGCATTCGAATGCTGCGCGTCAAGCAGAAAAAAGTGAGGCGATTCACAGCGAATCGGTGTCATTAAGCAGTGATAAAACAAAAGAAAAAACAGCGAAAGCGATTGCCGACTTACGCCAAGCTGCCGAGCTTGTGTCTGGCATTCCAGGCATGACACGCTTTATTCATGGATTGACGGAAAAAGCGCGCCGCCTTGAAAACCGAACATTTACCGTGGCGCTGTTTGGGGCGTTCAGCGCCGGAAAATCATCGTTCGCCAACGCGTTAATGGGAGAGCAGTTATTGCCATCGTCACCGAATCCAACGACGGCAACCATTAATAAAATTGTGCCGCCGACTTCTAGCTATCCACATGGCACAGTGGTCGTTCAGATGAAAACAGCCTCACAGCTGTTAAAGGATTTGCAAAACTCGTTGCGCTATTTTCATTTGAAGGCGGAAACGATGGAAGAGGCGCTGGGAGCGTGCGAAAAAGCGCTGTTGATCGAAACGGTCGAAGCGAAGGAAAAGCCGCATTATACGTTCCTGCAGTCGGTCGTCCACGGATACGCAGACGTAAAGGACGTGCTGGGAACCTCTTTGCAAATCGGTCTTGATGAATTCCAGCAATATGTAGCTGATGAGACGAAAGCCTGCTTTGTGGAGTGGATGGAGCTGTATTATGACTGTGCGCTCACTCGGCAGGGCATTGCGCTGGTCGATACGCCAGGGGCGGACTCCATTAATGCCCGTCATACAGGAGTAGCGTTTGAATACATTAAAAATGCCGATGCTGTTTTGTTTGTCACTTACTATAATCATGCCTTCTCGAAAGCAGACCGCGAGTTTTTAATCCAGCTTGGGCGCGTCAAAGACACATTCAGCATGGATAAAATGTTTTTTATCGTCAATGCTGCGGATCTGGCGAATTCACAAGAAGAGTTAGAAACGGTCACTTCCTATGTGAAAGAGCAGCTCGAGCATTTCGGCATCCGTTTTCCGCGCTTGTATGCCTTATCAAGCCGATTGGCTCTTGAGGAGAAAACAGAAAAAAAACAGCAGCACCATTACGGGATTTTGCGCGAATCTGGGATTCGCGCCTTCGAAGCGGATTTTATTCGCTTCATTATGGGAGAATTAACAAATGTAGCCGTAGCGGAGGCGTACGCTGAACTGAAGCGCCTGCGTGCGACTTTGCAAGACTATATGGTCCAAGCGAAACAAGGAAATGAAGAAAAGGCAGCGAAGCGGCAAAAGCTGGGCGACGAACAGGCTCGGATTCAGGCGCTGCTTCAATCCTCTGATCTTGCTATGGATAGGCAAGCATTAAAACAAGAAATTGCTGAATTAGCGTATTATATCAAGCAGCGTATTTCATTCCGCATGGGCGATTGGTTTAAAGAAGCGTTCAATCCGGCTGCATTGCGTGATGATGGCCGAGATATCCGTCAGGCGCTTTCTGGCTGCCTGCGCGAGCTGCTTCAATCTGTCGGTTTTGATTTGGCGCAAGAAATGCGGGCAACGAGCTTGCGCATTGAACGTTTTCTTACAAACAAGGCACAGGATCGCTTTCAACTGCTTGCAAATGAGATCGGCCGCATTCATCAGGGAATTACGCTATCGAAGGTCGAGCTTCCTGCATTTGCGACACTGGAGTTTTCTGAAGGGCTTGAGCAGCTGAATGAATCACACTTTAAAAAAGCGCTGTCGCTTTATAAAAATGCAAAAGCATTTTTTGAACGGGATGAAAAGCGGCTCATGAGAGAAGAAATTGAAAAGCAGCTGCAGCAGCCAATTCATGAATATGTGTCCGAAAATGAAGCGCGCCTCTTTGCATTTTATCAAGAAGAACACGAAAAGCGGATCCATCATTTGCTTTATGCGCTGCAGCAACAAATGGATGACTATTTTGCAGGCCTCATGACGGCACTTACCGAACAAGTGGATGTAGAACATCTCGGTAAAGTGGAGGAGCAGCTGTCGGCTCTCTTACCACAAAATGAGTAATTAGAAAAAACTGAAGCGGTGATTGAACGTGCGATTGAAGATAGGGGGGAAGCGAACGATGACGCGGTTTCATGCTTGTGCCACGTGCATTCATTATCGGATGAAAAAAACAGAGAACGGAATGTACCGCTATTGTCAACGGCTCGGCTATGAAACGAAGCCGCATTATCAATTTCGCTGCTGGACGCCAAAGCCGCACGTTCGATCACTAATGGAAAAAGAACGAGCAAGAGAGGAGAAAAAAGATGAGTGAAGTTCATCATGCGATCACAGCACATTCTCATAAGCAGCATAGACTGATCAAGCAGTTTTTACAGCTCGATGCACAACGCGAGCGCTATATTGAGGAAGCGGTGGAGCATTGCCGAAATGGACAGACATTTACTGTTGAAAAGATTAATGAGACGACCAAGCAAATCAATGAGCTGGCTAAACAAGGAGTGGTTCCGCAGCGAAAATACGTGACTGTCGACATGGTCGCGGAATACGTAGAACGTCTAAAAACGAAAGGGGAACGTAAATGAAATATATCGTTTCGCCACAATGGGTGTCTGAAAGGCTCTCTCGCGATGATGTGCGGGTCATTGACTGCCGCTTTTACATGGGCGATTCTTCCCGCGGCATAAATGAGTACATACAATCTCATATTCCAGGCGCGCTTTATTTTGACTTAGAAAGAGATTTGTCCGGTCCTGTCCGTGAACACGGGGGACGGCATCCACTTCCTGATTTTGATGAATTGATGGAGAAATTATCAGCGGCAGGAATTGACCGTCATACGACGATTGTTGCTTATGACGATCAAGATGGTGCAATGGCCGCTCGTTTTTGGTGGCTGCTGCGCTATTTAGGGCATGAACGTATTTATGTGTTGGATGGCGGCTATACGAGATGGAAAGGGGCTGGATATCCGATAACCGAAGAAGTGGTTGCATTTCCGAAGCGCACCTTTATTCCAGCCTATCAGCCATCTCTTTTGGCGACGACAGAAGATGTAAGACGCGCAAGTGAACAGGATTCCGCCATTTTGCTGGATTCACGTGAGCCGAAGCGTTATTTGGGCATTGAAGAGCCTATTGATCGAATGGCTGGCCATATTCCTGGAGCAAAAAATTGTTTTTGGAAAGATGCACTAACAAGCGAAGGATATTGGAAGAAGCCGCATGAGCAAGCCGCGCGTTTTGCTTCCATTTCGAAGGACGAGAAGATTATCGTGTATTGCGGTTCAGGTGTCACCGCTTGTCCGAATGTTCTCGCGCTATCGGAAGCGGGCTATACGAATGTGCAGCTATATGTAGGCAGCTTTAGCGATTGGATTTCTTATCCGGATCATCCGATTGCAACAGGAGAGAATTAACAGCATACTTTCCATGCGGCTGACGGAAACTACATATGCAGTTCCTGATTTTCAAAAGAGGTGAAGCAAGTGGGCCGCACAAAGCTCGGAAACGCAAATGCACAGCGCAACAATAACGCCAAGCAAAAAAACGGATTCAACAACGAGTTTGCTTCTTATGCTGAAATAGAAGCGAAAAAAATGCAAAACAACCATAAAAACAGTCGCTAGCACGTGTATGTCTAAGACGGGATCAAGTGGAGCTATTTTTTATCAAGCGTTTGTGAAAGGAAAGGGCTGGGAAAATATACAGCCCTTTCTCTTTTTTTTCTTTTATGCTTAAATGATGATAGGAGGGAAAAGCATGAAAAAAATCGTTGCTATTGTTTTGCTGCTCGGTTTGACTGGATATGGGATTTGGCAGGCTTTGGCAGCCGAACAGCAAAATCGGAAAGCGGGGCTGGCCGTTGGTGATATCGCATATGATTTTGCATTAAAAACCCCAGAGGGTCAACAAATTCGTTTATCGGATTTGCGCGGCAAGCCAGTGATCATCAATTTCTGGGCAACTTGGTGCCCGCCTTGTCAGAAGGAAATGCCGGATATTGAGAAGTTTTACAAGCAGTACAAAGATGATGTGGAGCTTTTATCTGTTCATTTAACATCACAGGACCGCCGCGAAAACTTAAGCCCATTTATGAAAAAGTATGGCTTAACCTTTCCGATTGTGATGGATGAAAAAGGAGAGGTATTAAAGCTGTATAACATTCAAACCATTCCGACGACCTATATGATTGATCGTCAAGGCGTCATTCGCAAAAAGGTAATCGGGCCGATGACATATAAACAAATGCAAGATATCATAAGCCGTCTTCCGTAAGAAGCATCCTTCAACATGGAGGAGCTTCTTTTTATTTTTTTCGAAAATTTGTAATAAATTTTGCTTATTTAGGAAATTATTAAAATTATAATAAAAATGAGAGGGGTTGGATCAAATGAGAAAGAACCGAAAGCTGACATTTGAACAATTAGTGTTGGAAAATAAACGGCAATTGTTAAATGATGAGAAAGCGATGGAGGAAATCGAGAAAAAATTAGAGGAACGGATGCTGAAAAAGGCAGAGTAAAATGATGTATAAGCCGATTTAAACCGAGCACACTAGATGGTGAGGAGGCGAGAGTCATGAGCAATCCAAAAGGAAGCAGAAAACATTTCGTTCCAAACCATCTAGGCACTCAGCCGCGTGCTGCGGGCGGAAATAAAGGAAAAAAAATGCAGGATCAATCAGGGCAGCACGCTCAAGTCATCCAGACAAAGGGTGGGTAATTTTTTTGTTAACATAATAAAATTATTATAAAATTAAATCGACATCAAGGAGGAATTGAAGATGGCTTATCAACGTCCAAACCCAGATGATCGCAGTGATAATGTCGAGAAATTACAAAATATGGTGCAAAATACCATTGAAAATATAGAAGAAGCCCACGAAGCCATCCCTTTTTCTTCATCAGAAGAACGAAAACAGATCGAAGCCAAAAATAAACGGCGTGAAGAAGCCATTGCTGCGCTGCGTTCTGAAATTAAAGATGAAGCGGCAGCGCGCCAAAACGGTTATCAGTAACAATGAAAGAAGACGATCCCGCTGATGCTGCGGATCGTCTTGTTTGCTATTTACAGGACAAAAGGTCATTCATATGGTAAGATAAAGAAAAAAGTAAGTGGGGGAATGCCATGAAAATTGCTGAGAAACAAATCGAAGTACGCTATGCTGAAACGGACCAAATGGGAGTTGTTTATCACGCCAATTATCTGATTTGGATGGAAATTGGGCGGACCGAATTTATCAAACAGCTCGGATTTCATTATGCTGATATGGAAAAGGAAGATATCCTCTCTCCTGTAACCGATTTGCAAATTTCATATAAAAAGCCGCTTCGCTATGGCGATATGGCAACCGTTAGAACATGGATTGATGCCTATGATGGAATCCGTGTGACGTATGGTTATGAAATCTTTACATCAGACGGCGAGCTGGCGGCAACTGGAAAAACACAGCATGTGTGCGTCAGACGCGATTCCTTTCGACCGATTTTAATTCGCAAATATTTTCCGGACTGGCATGAAGCTTACGAGCGTGCCAAAAAGTAAGGCGATACATATGGCATTCGGCATTCGAAGGAATGAGCTGGAATTATGGAAGAAAAAAGTGATAAACGGAGAAATCGCTTTTCTCACTCACTTTTGGTATGATCAGCGCTTTCCGCATCATACGACAGTCACAAAAGTGGGGTGCGGCGATTTAGACAAGCTGCTGGCCTGGGGCGAAAAATATCAGCTTCGTCCTGAATGGGTTCATCAACGGGACTCTTTTCCGCATTTTGATTTATTAGGAGAGAAGCAGAAAGAAGTTTTGCGGCAGGAAGGATTGATGGATCATTTAGAGCGATTTCATTTAGAAAAAGGGGATAAGTGCAATGAATGCAAATGAAATGGGAAAGGGAACGTTATTAGAAGCGCTTGGAATCGAAATTAAGGAAATAGGGCACGGGCGTGTTGTCGCTGCAATGCCGGTAGATCACCGGACGCATCAGCCGTTTGGTTTGCTTCATGGCGGAGCGTCGGTTGCCTTGGCGGAAACCGTTGCCAGTCTGGGCGCTTACGCATTGGTGGATCAAGATACAGAAAGTGTGGCCGGGCTGGAAATCAACGCTAATCACGTACGTCCAGTCCGAAGCGGAACAGTGACAGCGACTGGCACCGTCCTTCACCGCGGCAGAACAACGATGGTATGGGATATTCGCATCGTGGACGATCAACAGCGACTTGTTTGTGTCTCTCGCTGTACCATCGCTATTATAAAAAAAAGCTAGCTTTTTTAAGTCAGCTAGCTTTTTCGCTTTTTATTCAAGTGAAAAAACGGGTTCACTTGCTTGTTCATTAAAATCAACAATCAAATCATGCCCGTCAAAGTACCATATATCGTTGTCCTCAACAAAAAAGGTGATACCATCTATAGTCGTTTGCGCTTTTGGATCGGAAGGGACGCTTTTTTCCATACCGAGTGAAAAGCCTTTCTGCACGGTGCTGCATCCACCATATCGTGCAAAAAAGCGAATAGAATCTCCTTCGCGTAAATCAAGCTCCTCTTTATACCATGCTAACGCTTTTGGTTTGATAATAATTTCCATGATAAACCCTCCTTATTCACCATTATAAAGCATTTTTGGCAAAATGGGCGAATATTTGCTGCAGAAATCATTGACTAAACAGGGCGATGATTACATAAAGTAAAGATACATCATCCATGAAGGGGGAAAGGTTCATTGACAAAAAAACAAGCTGATTTTCCGTTAAGCTATGAGTCAGATGGGATCATGAAGAAAAAGCATCAGAAAAAGCCTTCGACACCTAAAAAAGAAAATAAGGATTTTTTCAATACGACGCAAGCAAGTGAATAAAGTAGCCATGCAGCAGGCTACTTTTTTATTGCAATAAACAAATTTTTACTATACAAATAGTTATTTCAACGCTATTATTAATAAGGACACATATTTTGGAGAAGGGGTGACGTTTTCGCATATGAGTAGTCGAAGTTCAAACGAACCTGAGCCGGAATACTGCGGGGAAGCATTGCCTTTTCCTTTGCGAATGAACGAGCTACTCGCCATCCGAAAACGGGCTCCATTCGAAAGGAAAAGATAGCAAGCCTTCCTCGCTTGGAAAAGGAGGAAGCGTGCATATGATGAAGATGTATTTGTCAAATGCTAATGGAAAAATTGAAGAAATTCATGAGCTTAAAAACGGTTGCTGGATTAAGCTAGTAGCTCCGACGGAAGAAGAGATTCGCTATATCGCTAACCATTTGGACATCCCGATTGATTCGATCAAAGACGCCCTCGATGATGAAGAACGTTCGCGTGTCGAAAAGGAAGATAATCATGTGTTAATTATCGTGGATATCCCGATCATTACTCATGATGAAGTGGATGGCCCTATTTATGAAACGATTCCGATCGGAATGATTATTACGAATACATGCTTTATTACGGTTTGCCTTCAAGAAAATCCGATTTTTGAAGAATTTGCGAACCACAAAATTAAAAATTTTTACACCTTTATGAAAACGCGTTTTGCTTTGCAAATGCTTTATATGATTTCGACTTACTATTTGCGGTATTTAAAGCAAATCAACCGCCGCACAAGCGAAATTGAAAAAGAGCTGCATCAATCGATGAAAAATCAGGAGCTGTTCTCGCTGTTAAGCATGGAGAAAAGCTTAGTGTATTTCATGACCTCGCTAAAAGCGAATAACATTGTCATGGAACGGCTTATGCGCCTTAATTACTTGCGAATGTATGATGACGATCAAGAGCTGTTGGAGGATGTGATCATCGAGAATAAGCAAGCGATTGAGATGGCTGAAGTATACAGCAGTATTTTGAGCGGAATGATGGATGCTTTTGCTTCGGTCATTTCTAACAACTTGAATATTGTGATGAAATTTTTAACAGCTGTGACGATTGTGATTTCACTGCCAACCATGGTTGCCAGCTTCTATGGAATGAACGTCCCAATTCCGTATCAGCATTCCCCATATGCGTTTATGGTGGCAATGCTTCTGGCCGCTTTGCTATCGAGCATTACCGCCTTTGTTTTTTGGAAAAAGCGATATTTTTAGCAAAACAAAAACCGCCCTTTTATCAAGGGCGGTTTTTGTTCGGGATTAAAACGATCATTACGGCTATTCTACACGCTTTTCCTTGTTTTTGGACGCTGTCATCCCGCCAGAAAGGATGAATTTCATTGCTTCTTCCGGTTTGACGTTGATCACCTCAATCTGCGCTTTGGGTACGAGGACGGTGATTCCTGCTACTTGAAATGTCTGCGGAATGTAGACGGCTACGTACTCTTTAAGAGGATGAAAAAGCGATTCCACTTCTTCTGACGTAATAAAACCAATGCATTTTATTTCCGTGTGCGGCAGATCGATAAGGACGACCTTTGAAAACGACCGTTTTTCACCAATAAAGGAATAGATTGTATCTTTTAAAACCGAATAAACGGTTTTCATCAGCGGAATGCTTTCAAGCAGCCGATCGATCAGCTTAATGAGGCGGCCGCTAATATATTGGGTCGATAGCCATCCTAAAACGGTAATGAGAGCAATCGTGCATAAAATGCCGATGCCGGGTATGTATGTTTCATGAAGATACGGCTTGACATATTTTCCGAGCAGTCCATCGAAAAAAGTGAATATTTTAATAAACACATAGATGGCCAGCACAATTGGAACAACTGTCAATACGCCGTTCATAAAGTTTTTTGCAAGGGTCTTCATGCGTTTGCTCCTTTCTATGTGATCCTCTATCACCTTATCAAGTTTTCTCAGAAAAGACAAGGTTTATAAAAACGAACATTTTTATATTTTTTTTATAAAAAGTTCGTATTTATAATTGACGATTCATCTTATCCTTGCTATAGTTACAAATGGAAAAAAATGATGCGTTGGAGGACAGGATCATGAAGTCACATTATGACGTTATTGTCGTTGGTGCTGGACCGGCCGGTATTTTTACTTGCTATGAATTGACGTTGAAGCGAAAAGAAGCGAAGATTTTGCTCATTGATAAAGGTCACGATATTTATAAGCGGCGCTGCCCGATTCTGGAAAAAAGGATCGAAAAATGTCCGCCACCGATGGGAAAAAAAGATTATGCTGGCTGTGTGCCCGCCTGTTCGATCACGAACGGATTTGGCGGTGCAGGGGCGTACTCTGATGGAAAATTCAATATTACCAGCGAGTTTGGTGGTTGGATGACGGACTATTTACCCGCTTCGCTTGTGCTCGACTTGATTCATTACGTCGATGAAATTAATTTGCAGCACGGTGCCACGTCTACTATTACTGACCCGACGACAGAAAAGGTCAAGGAGATTGAACGGCGCGCGTATGCTGCTGGCTTAAAACTGCTAAGGGCGAACGTTCGGCATTTAGGAACGGAACAAAATCTCGAGATTTTAAAAAGCATTTATGAATATTTGCGTGAGCGCATTGACATGGCTTTTCAAATAGAAGTAGGGGATATCTTAACTGAGAAGCAAAACGAACGCCATACGGTCAAAGGAGTGGTTTTAAGGGACGGAACGTCCGTAATGGCTGAAAAGGTTGTGATTGCTCCGGGACGTGATGGCTCAGCATGGCTCACCAAAATATTGAAAAAACGCCGTTTGCGCATGCTGAATAATCAAGTGGATATCGGAGTGCGTGTGGAAACTGCCAATATTGTGATGGAGGAAATTAACGAACATTTATATGAAGGGAAATTTGTTTTCAACACATCGGTCGGTACACAAGTCCGTACATTTTGCAGCAATCCATCAGGTCATGTTGTCGTGGAAAACCATTCTGGAACGATGCTGGCGAACGGGCATGCGTATAAAGATCCAAAGTTGGGCAGCAATAATACGAATTTTGCCCTGCTTGTCTCACATAAATTTTCTGAGCCGTTTGATCAACCAAATGAATACGCTCATAAAATTTCTCGGCTGGCCAATGCTTTATCGAACGGTGGTATCATTGTGCAAAAATACGGAGATCTTCTAAAAGGAAGACGGTCAACGGAAAAGCGCATCAAAGAAGGATTTATCGAACCGACATTAAAAGAAGCGGTTCCAGGCGATTTAGGTCTCGTGCTTCCTTACAATACAATGAAAAGCTTAATCGAAATGACGGAAGCGCTGAATCATGTGACACCTGGGCTTGCTTCTGAGCATACTTTGTTTTATGGAGTAGAAGCGAAATTTTATTCTGCGCGTCCGAAACTAACCGATCGTTTTGAAACAGAGATTACGGGTCTATATGTTGGAGGAGATGGCGCAGGAATTACCCGCGGTCTTGCTCAGGCAGGCGCATGCGGTGTTTGGATTGCCCGCGATATCGCGCAAAAGCTAGCAAAATAGCAGGATAGGCGTACGCCTATCCTGTTTTTTATGGTGATTTAACGGTATTTCTATTGAACTGGGAAAATGGAACCTCTGCAAAAAACTCACAGTCGCAAGCAAGCTGGTGGCTTACCTTGGTCACACCATAGTGCTCACGCGGGGATCTATGTCGACGCATCAAGCTATATTGATAAGCACTACGGGTATTTGTTTTCGTAAATGGAAAGAATACTCTCGATGAATGATTGTATTCTTATTGTCAACTTATTTATTAAAAAAGTTGACAATAAGAACCTTCTACCCTACGATAAATGTAATCGTATGGAAAGGGGAGCGAAAATATGAAAAACTGGTTGGAGTTAGCCGATCAAGTGTTGGCTGGATATGAGCTGAACGATGAAGAGGCGCTGGCGCTGTTAGACTGTCCGGATGAACAGCTTCTTCTTTTATTGCAAGGGGCCTATCATATTCGCTGCGCGTATTTTGGAAATAAAGTGAAGTTAAATATGATTATTAATGCTAAATCTGGATTATGTCCAGAAAATTGCGGGTATTGCTCGCAATCCTCGATTTCGACGGCACGTGTCCAACCGTACAAAATGGTAGATAAAGAAACGCTGATTCGCGGAGCGGAGGAAGCTTATCGTTTACAGGTAGGTACATACTGCATCGTGGCAAGCGGTCGCGGGCCAAGCGAAAAAGAGATAGATACGGTTGTTTCTGCTGTCAAAGAAATAAAAGAGCGATTTGGTTTAAAAGTGTGCGCCTGTCTCGGTATTTTAAAACCTCAACAAGCCCTCCGCCTTAAAGAAGCAGGAGTGGATCGCTATAATCATAATATTAATACATCGAAAGAGCATCATCCTAAAATTACAACCTCACATACATACGATGATCGTGTACAGACGGTACAAATCGTCAAGCAAGTTGGCATTTCCCCGTGCTCTGGCGTTATTATTGGCATGAAAGAAACGAAACAGGATGTCGTTGATATGGCCAGAAGTTTAAAGGTGCTAGATGCTGACTCCATTCCGGTGAATTTTCTGCATGCAATCGACGGCACGCCACTTGCGGGAACGGATGAGTTAGATCCGCGGTACTGTCTAAAGGTACTGGCTCTGTTCCGCTATATCAATCCATCAAAAGAAATTCGCATCTCCGGCGGACGAGAGGTGAATTTGCGATCACTCCAACCGCTCGGGTTATATGCCGCCAACTCCATTTTTGTCGGGGATTATTTAACAACGGCTGGTCAAGAAAAATCGGAGGACTATCGCATGATAGAAGATCTTGGATTTGAAATTGATTTTACTAGTCCCGAGCTTGTTGGTTAGCCTGATGCCGCTGACTTCGATAATGAGGGCAGCTTAGACTGTTAACGAACGCTTTCATTCTGCGTCACTGGCCTCGCTTATCCGCTCATGAACGTCTTTTGTTCGATTCGTTGTCTTCACTCAGCCGCGTTCCTTGTTTGCTTCAGTCTCAGGGGAAATCAACACCATGAATGGAGGTTATAGACAGAGGCCCTTTTGACTTTGTCTATCACCTTCGTTGCCGTTTGATGAATCAAAACGGAAAAAGTGAACGACAATAAAAAAGAATGACATCCTAGGGAAGTGAAACGATGAAGGACTATGAATGCATTATTATTGGCGGAGGAATTGCTGGGCTGCAGGCTGCCATCCAATTAGGCCGTTATCATCATCGCGTTCTTGTTATAGATGCTCAGAATGGCCGTTCCACACTGTGCCGAGCTTATCACAACTTGCTTGGCTGGCCGGATGGAGTCAGCGGTGAACAGCTGCGATCAAGCGGAAGGCAGCAGGCAGAACGGCTGAACGTTCACTTCGTAGACGACGAAATTGTCACTGCTTCCAAGGAGGAGGAACAATTTCAGCTTATGGGCAAAAGTGGACGACGGTACGAAGCAAAACGGATTTTATTGGCGACGGGAATAAAGGATCGTATTCCTCCGATTCCTAATCTGATTCCTTGTTTAGGGACGAGCGTTTACGTGTGCCCGGATTGTGATGGATATGAGGTGACCGATAAGAGGGTGATTGTACTTGGTGCCGGAATGGCAGGGGCCAATATGGCGTTGACACTCCTCTATTGGACGAAAGAAATCACTTATATCAATCATGATGGTGAGGATGTGGCTCCAGAGCTAAAGAGAAAGCTGCAAGAACAAAATATTCGCTATGTACGCGAACCGATTGAAGCAGTGTTGGTGAAGGACGGTCCGCTTTTCGGCGGTGTCCGTCTGCAAAACGGCACTGTGATTGCAGGAGAGCGCGGATTTATTGCTTTTGGAAATAATCAGGTGAATACAAATTTAGCCAAACAGCTTGGAGTAGAAAGGTTGGAAAATCGGCACATTCCGACAGACGCGAGAACGAAACAGACAAATGTCCCCAATGTATGGGCTGCTGGCGATATCGGAGTTCATTCGGAGCAAGTAGCGATTGCTATGGGGGAGGGGGTTCAAGCGGCGATTTGGATTCATAAAAGCATTATGGCAGAAAAAAACGCGAGCCTTAGGTGAAAGGCTCGCGTTTTTACATGATGTAGCGCCGAGCATTTCTTTTCATGAAAAAGTTTTGATTCGCATAATATCTCAATACAGAGACAGAAAAGGGGGAAGCAGCTGTGGTGCCTACATATTTGATTAAACCGCATCTCCAGCGCCACTATCCGACCGTGCAGTACGCCAAAGGAATCTATGTGTATGATACGAATGGAAAAAAATATGTAGACGGCTGTTCGGGGGCCGTGACAGCCAATCTCGGGCATGGTGTTCCAGAAATTATTGAAGCGATGAAGGAACAGGCGAATAAAGTATCGTTTGTATACCGTTCCCAATTTACAAGCGAAACGGCTGAAAAGCTTGCCGAAACGTTAAATGAGCGCATTGGCGGCGAAACTCGCTATTGGACGTTTCTTGTCAACAGCGGATCTGAAGCGACAGAAACGGCTATGAAAATCGCCATTCAATATTGGCAAGAGAAAGGAAAAAAGGGAAAAAATAAAATTTTATCACGTTGGCTTAGCTACCATGGCATTACGCTCGGAGCACTTTCCATGTCTGGGCATACAGCAAGAAGAGAGCGTTTTGTTCCTTTGCTCGAAGATTTTCCAAATGTGCCTCCTCCATATTGTTATCGTTGTCCCTATCAGTTAACTTGGCCATCGTGTCAATGGCGCTGTGCCGATGAATTGGAGGAAGCGATTATTCGCATCGGTGCCGAGCACATTGCTGCTTTTATTGCTGAACCGATTATCGGAGCAGCAGGCGCGGCGCTAACTCCGCCAGAAGGGTATTATGAACACATTCAAGCGATTTGCCGTCGCCATGAGATTTTATTTATTGCCGATGAAGTCATGACAGGGCTTGGCCGGACAGGAAAAATGATGGGGCTTGACCATTGGCAGGCAAAGGCGGACATTATTGCGCTTGGAAAAGGATTGGGGGCTGGATATACGCCAATTGCTGCTACGCTTGTCAGCGAGCACGTGATTGAGCCGATTAGAAATGGGTCAGGAGTGGTGATGAGCGGACATACGTTAAGCGCAAATCCGCTTTCAGCTGCTGTTGCTTTGGCTGTGCTTCAATATATTGATCAGCATCGTTTAGTTCAAAAAGCAGAGGAGATTGGGAGCGATTTATTTACGAAGCTATGCCGTTTGCAGCAGAAGTTTTCATGGATTGGCGACATCCGCGGCAAAGGATTAATGCTTGGAATCGAGTTCACCGTTCCCGATACCAAAACAATGATGCCCAATAAATGGGCATTTACGGATATTGTTGTGACGAAGGCCCAAGAAAATGGCTTGCTTGTGTATCCGTCTGCTGCGGGAAATGGAAAAGATGGAGCAGCGATCATCATTGCTCCACCGCTCACGATTGAGCGCGCACAACTCGATGAATTAGTAAGTTTGCTAGAGGAAGCCTTTCATCATATTGAAAAGCATTTTCCAATGAAAGGGAATGGTCGCAATGATGGTAGCCGGAAATGAGTATGGCAAAATCGTTTCTATTGAATATGCGATTGACAAAGTAATGGACGGCTGCACCTTGATGGTTGGCGGGTTTGGCGGTGTTGGTTCGCCTCCCACGCTGCTTCAGGAGGTGTTTGACAAAGGAGTGGAGCAGCTGACGCTCATCTGTAACGATACAGCCTTTCCTCATATCGGGGTTGGTCCACTTGTGAAAGAAGGAAGAGTAAAAAAAGCAATTGTTTCGCATATCGGCTCCAATCCGATTGCGGGTTCCTTATTTCAAGAAGGGAAGATGGAGGTAGAGTTTTCTCCGCAAGGAATTCTGATCGAACGAATTCGCGCCGGAGGAGCTGGATTAGGAGGAATCCTTGTGGATATTGGCATGGATCATGAATGGTTGTCAAAAGGGAAGCCAATCGTTGAAGTAGATGGAAAGCGCTTTCTTTTGGAGCGTCCGTTGACAGCGGATGTATCGCTTGTATATGCGAAAAAAGCAGATCCTTTCGGCAATCTAGTATATGGCAAAAGTGCACGCAATACAAATCCGCTTGTCGCGATGGCCGGAAATATAACCATTGCTGAAGTTGGAGAGATTGTGCCGCTTGGCGAACTGAATCCGGAGGAAATTGTAACGCCAGGGATTTTTGTTCACTATATTGTGAAAAGCAGAGGAGTGAATTGGAAGTGGGCATGGGAATAAGGGAGCGTATCGCCAAACGGGCTGCGAAAGAACTCAAGGATGGAATGATCGTCAATCTTGGCATCGGTATTCCGTCACTTATTCCTAATTTTTTGCCGAAAGGGATGCGCATTATGTTTCAGGCGGAAAACGGCATTTTGGGCATGGGGGAAAGTCCGGACAAAGGCAAAGAGGATGCAAACCTTTGCAACGCTGCCGGCTATCCGGTCACGATTGTCGATGGAGCTTCTTATTTTGACAGTGCTACCGCTTTTGCCATGATTCGAAAGGGATTGATTGATGTTACAGTTCTCGGAGGATTGCAGGTAAGTGAACAAGGAGATTTAGCGAATTGGATGGTTCCGGGGAAACGTGTTCCGGGAGTTGGCGGAGGAATGGAACTGGCTCAAAAAACGAAAAAAGTGATTGTGGTGATGAGCCATGTTAGTAAAGATGGCGAGCCCAAAATTGTGACGGAATGCTCTTTACCGCTGACAGCTAGGCAATGCGTCCATTTGATTATTACGGATCAAGCGGTTATTGAAGTGACAAAAGAAGGGCTATTGTTAACAGAAGTGATGGCTCCGTATAATGTGGAAGATGTAGTGGCCAATACGGGAGCGTTTCTTCAGATTGCTCCGTCTCTTAAACGAATCGAATAAAAAAGAGGTGAAAGAATGAAAGATATACAGAATCAGCTTCATCAATGGATTTTAAAAAATCAGGATCAAGCCATCCAATTATTAAGGCGGCTTGTTCAAGAGGCGAGCACACAAAAAAATGAAGCAAACGCACAAGCGCTCATTATCGAAAAATGTCGGCAGCTGCAGTTAGAGCTTGATATATGGGAGCCGGATATCGAAAAGCTGCGACAGCATCCATATTTTGTATCAGCACGCACTAGCTTTAGAAATAGCCCGAATGTTGTAGCTATATGGAAAGGAGCAGGCGGAGGGCGGTCTCTTATTTTGAATAGCCATATTGACGTTGTTCCTGAGGGAGATACGCAGCAATGGAAAGATGATCCATACAGCGGACAGATAAAGGAAGGAAAAGTATATGGACGAGGCGCCTCTGATATGAAAGGAGGAACCGCATCGCTCTTATTGGCGATCGAGGCACTGCAATCCCTTGGTATCAAGTTAAAAGGAAACGTGATTTTTCAAAGTGTGATTGAAGAAGAAAGCGGTGGGGCAGGCACTTTAGCTGCTGTTTTGCGCGGATACCAAGCGGACGGGGCCATCATTCCTGAACCGACAAATATGAAACTATTTCCAAAGCAGCAAGGTTCTCTCTGGTTCCGTTTGATCGTCTCAGGCAAATCGGCACACGGCGGCACACGCTATGAAGGAGTGAGTGCGATTGAGAAGGCATCGCTTATTTTAGCAAGGATTCAGCAGTTAGAAACAGAAAGAAATCAACGCATGGTCGATCCGCTGTACGAAAATATCCCGATTCCAATTCCAATTAATGTCGGTACGATCCATGGAGGAACATGGCCTTCATCTGTGGCTGATTGTGTGGTTTTAGAAGGGAGAATGGGGGTAGCGCCAAATGAAACGATTGAGCAGGCGAAGCAGGAGATGGCGCGCGCCATTCATGAATGCAATGAGCAAGATGAATGGCTTCGAGAGCATCCTGTTCAGTTAGAATGGTTTGGCGCGCAATGGCTGCCAAGCGAGATTGAACCAACGCATCCGCTCATGCAAGCATTGAGCCGTTCGTATCGTCATGTGAAGCGGGAGGAACCGGTGATTGAGGCGGCACCATGGGGAACAGATGGAGGGCTTCTTACACAAGTCGGAAAGATCCCTACCGTTGTGTTTGGTCCGGGAACGACAGCAGTGGCCCATTATCCGAATGAATATATTGAAATATCGCAGATGCTGGAAGCGGCAGAAATGATTGCATTAACGATGATCGATTGGTGTGAAATGGACACATCAGTCTAAAATCTTTTGGCCATTTGTGAGGAAAGGGGAAGTGATATGAACGACTGGATTAAAGAAACGCAGTTTGCCGCTTCTGTCGTCTTTGATGATTTTAATGAACGGTTGCGCGTCGAAGATTATCGCGGGAGCGTTTTACCGCTTATTCATTCTATCAAAACCGCCGCTCAACAAAAGAAATATAGCAAATTAATTGTTAAAGCGAGAAACGAGCATGTGCCATTGTTCATTGAAAAAGGATTTCGCTATGAAGGATGGATTCAAGGATACTTTCATGGGAGTGACGCTCATATTCTTACCTACTATTTTCAGCAAGAGAGGCGCATGAGCGGGCATGAATGGACAGAGGATCAAATGGTGGCAGACATTCAGACAAAATCGCCGCTCTCTTCCTTGTCGCCGCTTCCTGACCTTTATAAGCTGCGGAACGCGCAAGAAGCGGACGCTGTGGCGCTTGTCGAGCTATATCGAACAGTCTTTAAAATTTATCCCTCTCCATTGCACGAGCTTGGATATATGGAGAGCATTTTGAAAAAAGGTGCGCTCTTTTGCCTGATCGAGCATGACAAGCAAATTGTCAGTGCCGCATCTGCAGAAGTGAATCGGATGTATTACAACGCAGAGCTTACGGATTGTGCTACGCTTCCTGAGCATCGCGAGCATGGACTTATGAAGCATTTGCTTCGCTTTTTAGAAATGGAACTGAAAAAACAAGGCATTTTTTGCGCTTACTCGCTGGCCCGTGCGCAATCGTATGGAATGAACGCTGCCTTCCATCAGCTAGGCTATCGTTATAGCGGCCGGCTGATTAATAATTGCTATATTTTTAATGATTTAGAAGATATGAATATATGGGTAAAAGATTTGTCGGCGACATGATGCCTTTTTAGTAAAAACGCATAAATATGGTAGCAAGCCAAAAAAGGCAGCACGACGATCAAATAAAGGAGGGTTTACTACCTATGAGTCTATATCGGCCGAAACGCCATTGGAAGGAAATCGAGCTTTGGAAGGATGTCACAGAAGAGCAGTGGAATAATTGGCTTTGGCAATTAACGAATACGATTCGTACGCTTGATGATTTGAAAAAGGTCATTCATTTAACACCAGAGGAAGAAGAAGGGGTGAAAATTTCTGCTAAAACCATCCCGTTGAACATTACTCCTTATTACGCCTCATTGATGAATCCAGATGATCCTCGCTGCCCGATTCGCATGCAGTCTGTGCCAATTGGACAAGAACAGTATAAAACAAAATACGACCTTGAAGATCCGCTGCATGAGGACGAAGATTCTCCCGTTCCGGGACTGACTCATCGCTATCCGGACCGTGTTCTCTTTTTAATTACGAACCAATGCTCGATGTACTGCCGCTACTGTACGCGAAGACGTTTTTCCGGCCAGGTCGGTATGGGGGTGCCAAAAAAGCAGCTGGATGTTGCCATTGATTATATCGCACAAACTCCGCAAGTGCGCGATGTTTTATTGTCAGGTGGCGATGCTTTATTAGTCAATGATCAAATTTTAGAGTACATTTTAAAAAAACTGCGAGCCATTCCCCATGTTGAAATTATTCGCATCGGCACAAGAGCTCCGGTGGTATTTCCGCAGCGGATTACCGAAAATTTATGCAACATCTTAAAAAAAAATCATCCAGTATGGCTGAATACCCACTTCAATACTTCCATTGAGATTACGGAAGAATCAAAACGTGCCTGTGAAATGCTGGTTGATGCCGGCGTTCCTGTGGGGAATCAAGCCGTCATTTTAGCGGGAATTAACGACAGCGTTCCAATCATGAAAAAACTAATGCATGATTTAGTGAAAATTCGTGTGCGTCCGTATTACATTTATCAGTGTGATTTATCAGAAGGAATTAGCCATTTTCGCGCTCCTGTATCAAAAGGGTTAGAAATCATTGAAGGATTGCGGGGACACACCTCGGGATATGCCGTGCCGGTTTTTGTGGTTGACGCTCCTGGCGGCGGCGGGAAAATTGCCTTGCAACCGAACTACCTCATTTCACAAACGCCAGAAAAAGTGATTTTGCGCAATTATGAAGGCGTGATTACGTCATATCCGGAGCCGAAGGGTTATGTTCCCAATCGAGCGGAGGCCTATTTTCAAGAAATTTTTCCGGATATGGATCAGAAGCAATCAACGGCGGGTATTTCCGGCATCGCCAATGACACACGATTTTCGATTGTTCCTGAAAAATTAGAGCGCATTGAACGGCGAAAAATGTATGAATCAGATCCTGCTCATAAATCATTAAAGGATTTGCGGGAAAAAAGAGATGAACTGAAAGAGAAAAAATATCAAGCGATGCTGAAAAAAACAAATGAAACGGAGATGAAGAAGGAATGACTACATGCCTTTGGTGCGGGTTTTCACAAGCTCAAGAAACGAAACAAACGGTTTATTGGGAGCTGCCAGACGGGCTTCGGGCTATTGAAATTACCCATACTCCAAGCATTTCCTGTCCGGACTGCCAAATGGTGTATCAAGAAGATGATGTGGTTGAAGAGATTGAGGATCAGCTCTTTTTAATTGATACGAGCCGTTTGTCCAGTACCGTCACTTATGAAGAGCTAATGAGCCAGCCGCGCCGTTTAAAAAGAAATTATTTTAAATGACATCAGATGTGTGGATGATTCACTAAAAACCTATGGATGTCGCTTGATTCCTCGCTTTTCTGCCTTAGACGCAAGCCCTTCTCGAACAACAAACGTTGGCGAAACGGATATGTCTGCTGCCGTTCTTATTTGAAGGAAGAGGAAGAGAAGCCAATGTTTAACCAGATCGTTCTCTGTTTTTGTAAAATAATGGATCATTCACACTTATGAAATGAAAATATCTCTTCACAAATATCATGAAACCCATTAAAATGACAAGCAGCAGAAGAATGAATAAAAAAGAGGATGAGAGAAATGGAGCGTTCATTTTATCGATATTTGCTGAGATTTCGCGATGGAAAAAAAGATGACCCATTTGTTCGCTTGGCGAATGGGGTTTATCATGATCACGGTTTTCCAAAAGCTTCAGCTGATTACGATGAAATCAGCCGTTATTTAGAAATGAATGGGGATTATGTAGAAAGCATGACGGTGTTTGATGAAGTATGGGAGCGTTTTTTGCAAGAAGCGTAAGCGCGTTCAAGCAAGAACGCTCTTTTTTCATTCGATCGCTTACGAAATTGGATTTCTGCATATTCCTTGGATAATGAGTGTCCGCTTGTTTCTATCTGCATATAATTTACTATAGCACTTGATCGAAGGGAGGGAAACTTGATGAAGACGCCAAAATTTGCGCTTGGCGATATTGTTGTCAATACGTTGTATGGAACGGTAGGGATGGTGACTGACATTCAGCATGTTGATGATATGTTTTTGTATGAAGTAAATCATAGTCAAAGCTTATTTATGGAACAATCGCTTGTATTGCTATCAGAATTTTCCGGTGATGTGCTCATTGCGGAAGAAATTGAAATTGAACTTCCTTTCTTTCTTGGTGAGCTTGTGCATGTCCACAATTATGATCACGATTTATTTAAAATTATTGGTGTACGGACGGAGATCTATCGTTATCAAGAAGAAAGCTGGGAGGAAATTGTATATGAGCTAAAGCGCTTAGAGGACGGTTTAGAAATCGAGGCGAATATTGAGGATGTCATTTCCATCGCGTCTTCAGAAGAAACATCGGTAACGGTTTTACAAGATATCACACTCCTTGGGTATCTTGGTGAGCATCAATTGCTTTCTTCGTATTTACCGCTTCCAGAACGCCCGACAGAGGATGGATCAATCGATCAACTGTTAGATGCTTATAACGATTATCAACGGCTATATGAATGGTTTGGCGACGAACAGTATAAGAGCATGATGGAAATGACAGTCACTCGTTTACAAAAGCTTGTCCAAAAGAAAGATTTACCATCATAAAAATTGGATAAGTATATAGAAAAAATAAGGGATACCTAAGCAAACAATCGCTAAAAATAGGCTGTTTGTGACGGTTTCCATGACATGATCAATGATTTCGTCCATTTTATTCAAAGCAACCCCTCCCTTGTTTTGCTATTTCTAATGTATGAGCGACTCTTTTTTTGCATACATACGGATGAAAAAAATCTTTTGACATAAATCGGAGTTTTGCCACATACAACAATACAAAGGGGGCGATAGGATGAAAGAAATCGAGGTCGTCATTGATACGGAAGAAATTGCGGAATTTTTTTTTAAAGAACTGATTCGCCGCGGTTTTGTTCCATCGCGGATGGAGCTTGAGGAGATGGCGGATATTACGTTTGACTACTTAATTGAGAAATGCATTATTGATGAAGAAATGGATGATGATGAATAAGAAAAGAAAAAATAAGAAAAGAAAAAAACGACGAGATGACCTCGTCGTTTTTAGTTTGTTAACTTTGCGGCAGCAAGTAGCTTTTTGAGATTTTGCTTATAATGACTGGTGATTTCTGGCGCTTTGACGAATGGAAGTTGTTTGATTTCTTGTAGGATTGCGAGATCGTGAAACCAATCGCGGCGATCAGAAAAACGATGCGTCACATCAGCCCACGCTTCTTGTAAGTGCGGGCTGTAGATATGAGCGGCTTTTGTATGGTTGATCGCCGAAAAAATATGCGGCCAAAAATCAGCGCGCGATCCTGTATGCTTGGTTTGGCTAACAAAACGGCCCACGCCTCTTAAAATGCGCTTTCTGTAAAACAGCATGCCATAAAGAGCTTTTCCTATCTGAATGCGGTGATATACATCAGCGAAGTCACGAGCCGTGATCCCAGCAAGATGGATTCGCTCGTTATGCACATAAGGAATCAATAAATCATTCAATCCGAGCCATTGCTGAATGAGAAATGGAAAAGAATCAAGAACGTGCCGTTGATAGAACGGATGGTCAACGACCCGCTGTTGAATATATTGCTGCTCGTTAATAATGAGTGCTACGGTCAATAGTGGAGAATCCTTTGTTTGATAAAAATACTCCCAAAACGGGCGCATAAATGAAGAAACAGAGAAGGCGGGAAGCAGATGAAACAGCGCTTTGTTATGTTGCCTGCTTGCTTCATATAGCAAAAGCTGAGGATAAGCATCGTGGAAGATTAAGGCATTGGCTCGTTCTAAAAATAAAAAAAGCGGCTGAATTTGCTCGCGGCCAATAATCGATGGGATTAACCCGCCTTTGAGATCAGTCATATTCCAGCCTCCATTACGCGAAACGAGATGTGCTACAAGCGCCCAATGAATCTCGGGAAAGCGTGTGAAAAAAGAAAGATACGCTTGTGTACGTGTAACGTTATTGCGGTTATGATGTTTTGTTTGTTGGCGAATCCAGGAGATAAGACGCTTTTCTTCGTCCGTGAACGGCTGGCTTTTTTCTGGCTTCTCCCACTGTCGGCATAAGTATTCACATATAGAAGATGAGGCAATCGGAATGGACTCCCGATATAAAAGATGTCGATATAGTGATTGGAATGGGTGAGAAATCTTGGCGATCCAATTGTGAAAACTGTCCATTGCAAGTATCTCCTTAAAACTTTTTGAAACTTCCTTTGCCTTTTGACGTATATATAAGGGACTATGGATCAAAGGGAGCGATGGCAGTGTTAAGAAAAATCATGAAGTCGATTCTGAAAGAAAACCTTTCGCGCCGCCACCATAAGCCACATTATTCGAGCAGCGATCATTATTCAAAATATCGTAAGCATATTCATCCATCTCATTACGGTCATGGGCATTATAAAAAGAAGCATCGCAGCGGAAGCTTTTTTTCCAGCTTCTTTAGCAGCTAACCATGAATCTTTCTTATTTTTTCATGAACATTCAGCGAATATTCGAACGACGCTATAAAAAAGGAGCTGTTTTGTATGGCCGCTACGAAATCATACAGGAGCTAGGGATGGGAAGCTATGGCATCACGTATTTGGCGAACGATTTGCACACAAATAAACAAGTCGTGATCAAGCAAATGCGAAAGCGGAAGCGGAAAACAAGAGAAGATTCTTTTAGAAGAGAGACCGCTATTTTAAGGCAACTCAATCACTCGCAAATTCCTGCTTTATACGACACGTTTACTGTGCGTCATACTCCCTATCTCGTAATGGAGTATATGGAGGGGGACACGGTAGAATCACTTATCTTCGCAAAGGGAAAAGTATTTACGGAAGAAGAAGCCTTTCAATTATTAAAACAAGTATTAACGATTGTTGAGTATATTCATGCAAAAGGAATTGTTCATCGTGATTTGCGAATCCCGAATATCTTGCTGCGCGATGAGGATGTCTGCATTATCGACTTTGGTCTGGCGCGCTTTTTATCCGAACAGGATCCTCATATAGAAACATATATTCTGGAAAAAAAGCTACGCCGGCAGATTGATGTGAAAAGCGACATTTATGCATTGGGACACTTTTTATTGTTTTTGCTCTATTCTTCCTATGAGCCGACGACGAAAGAGGAAAGAAGCTGGGAAGAAGAATTGGAAATATCGAATTTCGCTCGCACCATTTTGCGAAGGATGCTGCAAATTACGGAGCCTTATGACGAGATCGCGTCATTAAAGGAGGATATTGATTGCATGCTCAAACGGAAGGAGAGGAACAAGCATGTCATTATTTCATAAAATGCTGGCAAGCATCGGAATAGGAGCGGCTAAAGTAGATGCCAAGCTGATATCTGAAAGGCTTATGATCGGCGACGATGTTCAGGGAGTGGTCGATATCATAGGAGGCAGCAGCGCGCAAGAAATTGATCATATTTATATTTCTCTCTATACTACGTATACAGTGGAGATTGATGATCGAAAAAGCACGCGCCATGCGTTGATTGGCAAATGGCGCATCACTGACAAGTTTACGATCGGAGCTCATGAGAGGCGACAAATCCCTTTTCGTTTTACTCTCCCGATTGAGACGCCGATTTCTGTTGGAAGGACAAAGGTATGGCTTCATACAGGATTGGATATCAAGCAAGCGCTTGACCCAACAGATGAAGATTATATTCGCGTTGAACCGTCTCCGGTCATGACCGCTGTATTAGCGGCTGTGGAACAGCTTGGATTTCGATTGCGTGAGGCGGAATGTAAAAAAGCGCGAGGTGCGAACGGTCTTCCTTTTGTTCAAGAATTTGAGTATGTTCCGAAAGCCGGATCATTCCGTAGTAAATTGGATGAGATTGAACTTGTATTTTCGCCGATTTCGAAAGATGAAGTCGAAATATACATGCAGATTGATCGTCGGGCGCGTGGATTGGGCAGCTTGCTGGCAGAAGCGATGGATTTAGATGAATCGCATGTTCGGTTTCGCGTCACCACTGCTGAAATTGCCCAGCTTCCTCAAAAGCTTTCCCGTTTGCTACAATCGTATTGCTAAAAATGGAGCGACAAGCAGACGATGAACAAACGCTTTCATACTGTGCCACTTGCCTCGTTGATGAACGTCTTGATTCGATTCGCATCTTTGCTCAGCCGCGTTTCTTATCTGAAAAGCGTCAAGACAGTTGAAGATGGAACATTCGAAATGAGTGGATGTCGGAGAGATAGGGAAAGTCAAAATGAATTTTGTCTGAAATCTGAAAGATTGGGCTACAAGCCCGATCTTTTTTTAGTTCGACAAAACAACTGTTATTTTGCTAAAGGAATCGACAGTCAACATGACTAATAAATTGATAAAAGAAAAGAAAGGGAGATGTTATATGGTTCGGCTTTTAGTGAAAAAAATGTTGAGATCACGGCAAATCTACGATGCGACACTGCTGCAGACGCCAAGATACGGACAGGTGAAGGGATATGAGCCTGTTTATCGTTTAACGGTCAATGCTACTACGCACGATGAAGCACTGGCGATGATTTATCGCATGTTTAACGTAGCGGATTTGCTTCCAAAAGACTATAAGGCGCGGTATGTTAGTACAGGAGATGTTGTCCTCATTGATGAAGGAACGTACGGAAAAACGTATTACAAGCTTTGCGCAGAAGGATGGAAAAAAATCAATCGTGTCCACATTCGATAATGATTAATTTTAGAAAATTCTAAAAAATTATTTTGTTTGTCGAGAAAGTATGCTACAATGAAAAAAATCGAATAGTTTCGTGGACACAAGGGAATGGATAAAAATAAAAAAGGAGGCGAGGATTTGAAACGGCAACAAGAGCCACCGACTGTGGCGCCGGGAATAGACGATGATGAAGAATTGAGACAAAAAGCTTCAAAAGAGGAAATTGCGCGCGGAGACTATACGAAGGTTGTGACGCTCGCGCTGGATGAAGTAGATTCATCGTCGTAAAAACAAACCCTTGTGTTCAGCAAGGGTTTGTTTCGTTTTACCGTTAAATTTTGTAAGACGTATTAGCTGTCAGGATTGTCGTGATGGCCGGGACCGTTTTTTCGTCCGGTTGCTGAATACTCCTTAGCATGTGCTGCGTTTTCTGACTGTAGTGCCTCTTTTGGAATATGATTATTCTTCTTCTGTCCGTTTATTCGGTTTCGATGTTTTTTCCCCATTGTTTCGCCTCCTTTGTGTTGTTTGCCTATTAGTATGTGCTGCTTCTATTAGGATTATCGTTGGAGATTTTTTGCAGAGTTTTGACTTTAAATGCTAAATAAAGGAAGGAGATTGAAGAATGATGACGGCATTAATCGCTTCTGCTTTTCTTTCGATAATATTGACAATGGTTTTATTGTCTATAAAAGCAGTCATAGAGAGAAAGTTTAACCGGCGCAGAAAAATTTCGAGTTTGCATGTTGCCAATGTGCTGTTGCTTGGCATAATCATTGCTGGCTTGTATTATATATTAAGCGAAGCGAATAGTCGGCCCTCGTTTCCGTCATTCTTTTATGTATATTTTGGAGCCATTCAACTGCTGTTGCCAATCTATGCCCTTGTTTGCATCGGATTTTCAAAATACGAAAGAAAAAGGAAAAAATATATAATAAGTCCTGATAAAAAGGTATTGTATATTAAAGAGGAGTATTTAGCTCGGGGGCGGCATGATAACTATCAATCGAAGACTTCCTAGCTTTTTGGCTATCGTTGCTTTTTCTTCTATATGAATGTGGTCAGTAGAGAAAATAGGGAGGACACTCCCTACCTTTTTTGTGCTTCTGATCTTTTCCTACGAAATCTTCTTCTAACTGTACCTACTAATAAAATTTTTTAATCATGAATTAAATAAAAAGATGTTCATAATATAAAAAAGAAAGGACCGCTCGTTGTACGGATTGGGACAGATGTAACTGGAAATGTTTATATTTGTATCAATATGGATTTATAGTTGGGCTTTTATGGCATCAATAGCATAGACAGGTCCATAGAATGGTCTCTTGCCGTCGATTTTTCAAAGATGATTCATTCCATCTTCCGTGTGTGGAACGATCCATCATTCTTACCATTGTGCATATTCAGTAAAGAGTGTACAATGGTTGAGTAAAACGATCTTTTTGAAGGAGGACATGGAATGAGTATCCATATCGAAGCGAAAGAACATGAAATTGCTGAGAAAGTTTTGCTGCCAGGAGATCCGCTTCGAGCACAATATATCGCAGAAACATTTTTAGAAGGAGCAACGTGCTACAACCGCGTACGCGGCATGTTTGGTTTTACAGGTACATATAAAGGACACCGAATTTCTGTTCAAGGAACGGGAATGGGGGTACCGTCTATTTCGATTTATATAAATGAACTGATGCAAAGCTATAACGTCCAAACGCTGATTCGTGTAGGCACATGCGGAGCGATTCAAAAAGATGTAAAGGTGCGCGACGTGATTTTGGCCATGAGCGCATCAACTGATTCACAAATGAACCGTGCCACGTTTGGGGCTGTGGACTATGCGCCAACAGCGAACTTTGATTTGCTGCGAACAGCATATGATATTGGCGGTGAAAAGGGCCTGCAGCTAAAAGTAGGGAACGTATTCACAGCCGATATGTTCTATAACGAAAATGCAGAGTTTGAAAGATGGGCGCGTTACGGAGTGTTGGCGGTTGAGATGGAAACAGCTGCACTTTATACATTAGCCGCTAAATTTGGCCGTAAAGCCCTTTCGATTCTAACGGTGAGCGACCATATTTTAACTGGCGAAGAAACGACAGCGCAAGAGCGTCAAACAACGTTTAATGATATGATCGAAGTCGCTTTAGAAGCGGTGATCCATTCTTAATCCGTACAATTCGAAGTGAGCCAAGAATGCTCAAAAGCAAGGTGAAAAACATGCAAAAAGTAATCATCACAGCCATAGCGGCAGCGTGTCTGCTCGGTGGTTGCGCAACGCAAAAAGAACATATGCAACATCAGTCGCAAGAACAAACGGAGCCGACAGATCAGCATCCGGAAAAAGTGAATACAAAGGAACAAGGCAATGAGACGAAAGCGCCAGTGACCGAGCAAGAAACAAAGCCGCCAACAGATCAGGATCTAGTGCTTGAATCGCAATATTGGAATGTAGTTGAAGTAAAAAACGGCATGAAGGTCATTATGAACCCTGCTAATATATTGGCGATGGTGAACAAGGAACAGAGTTTGCCATCTACCTATAAACCAAGTGACTTAGTGATTCCAAATGTACCGTTTTCTTTTTCTGAAACGAATGTCGAAAAGCGGCATATGCGCAAAGAAGCGGCAAACGCTCTCGAACAATTATTTACAGCTGCCCGTCAAGCGGGTATCCAGCTTGTAGCCGTATCGGGATATCGATCTTATGATCGGCAAAAGGTTTTATTTGATGAAGAAGTGCGAAAGAATGGAAAAGCGAAAGCGGTTCAAGCTGTGGCGATCCCAGGACAAAGCGAACATCAAACAGGGCTGGCTATAGACATTTCAAGCCCGAGCGTCCGCAATGGCTTGACGGAAGCTTTTGGCCAAACGAAAGAAGGGAAATGGGTGGCAGCCTATGCTCATGAATACGGATTTATTGTTCGCTATCCAAAGGGCAAGGAAGCGATTACCGGATATGAGTATGAGCCATGGCATTTGCGCTATGTCGGAACAAAAGCCGCTAAAGTCATTTTTGAAAAAGGAATTACGCTAGAAGAATATTTCCGGATTGTAAAAAAAGTATAGCGTTTTCTTATACTTTCATCATGCAAAACAAAAGCAGCGGATCTACCATGGATCCGCTGCTTGTTCATTTAGGGAGTTCTGGAACTCACGAGAATCGCTAGGAATGAATCACATTTAGCAGATGGCGATCTTCTCCTTGCGTTTGAACGCTAAAACGGAAGCGAAGTTGCGTTTTTATCCTTCTAACCGTACAGGCAACTAAACTGAAGCGCAGATGTTTTCGACTCATTAGTGAATAGGGAAATCTGCGGAGCAGATGGAGAAGATTCATGAGCAAGGATACTGTCCGGTTTTTTAGGAAGGAAAAAGAGAAAGCCTACCAGAATAATCCGACTAATGCGATTCCTGCAATTGCACCGAGTGCAATTCCATAGCCAAATCCCCAACCCCAGCCCCAACCCCAGCCTGGATATCCGTATCCAAATCCGCCTAAATTTCGTTGGTTATTAGGGCTGATATAGACACGATTGGGCGTGACGCGAGTAATTCGGCCAACATGAACATTGCCGGATCGATCATGAATTCGCACCACTTGGCCGCGATAACGGCAGCAGACATCGTACCATTGTTGTGACATGTATAGTCCTCCTTTTTATTGATATATTTATAGGGTATGTGTCGAAAAAAAAGAGGTTTGTACCAATGTCTACTTTTGGCACGAAAATATGCAATAACCAAGCTGAGTTCCATATCGTTTTTTCATATATTCATGTGTGTTTAAGATCGCCATTGTCTCAGCAGATAAACGAGTCTCCAGTGTAAAGATCGTTTGGTCGGCAGGATATTGGGTGGCGGAATAGGCAGCCATTTGAATTGCGCGAAATCCGTATTTACGTAAAAGAAGATGCCACTCTTTTTTTGTAAGAAGCTGTCGAAATTGATAAAACGAACAAATTTCCTTTTTGTCGCTTTCGGACAACTGCGCATGAGCCGCTTCAATACCAATGAGCTTCCCATGCGGCTTTAACGCTCGATAGATTTCTTGTAACGCTTTTGGCAGTTTGACGAAAGAAAGAACAGATTCGCATAATACAATATCAAATTGCTCAGGTTGAAATGGTAAGGATTCGATGGAAGCTTGATATAGATGAACCGGCTGTGGAAGGGAAGAAAAGCGGCTCTTGGCTTTTTCAAGCATTTTAGGATGAATATCAATAGCGGTTACGTGAGCGCCGTATGTTTCAGAAATGTAAGCAGCCGTTTGTCCGGTTCCGCATCCGACATCAAGAATTCGGGTTGTTGGTTGTATGTTAAGTTTACGTAATATTTTGTGGGTTAACAAAGGTCCGCCGGGATGTGCACTATCGATTCCTAACTCTGCTAAAACATCAAGATATGTTTTCAATTTTTCGTCCTCCAATGATTCTTTTTTATAATTTATGCGCAATGAGTGAATTTTGCCTTTATGCAATAAAGTTCCCTCAATAGGAAAAAGTTTGTCTTACTCTATAGTCCTTCTGTACACCAATTTTGTTGTTGTAGACCCACATGGTGTTATGCTGATAAACTATTACATGCAAATAGAAAAAGAAAGGTGAAATGCATGAAAGCAGAAGTTGGGGCTTGGGTGAGTATAGGGAGCTATCTAATCTTAGCGGCAGCGAAGCTTGCTATCGGTTATATTGCTCATTCGGATGGGGTGATGGCCGATGGATGGAACAATTTTACGGATATTGTTGCTTCTGTTGCCGTTTTAGTGGGAATAAAAATTGCGCAGAAACCGAGAGACCACAATCATCCATATGGACATTCGCGGGCAGAAAACATTTCATCGCTGATTGCCGCCTTTATTATGATGTCTATTGGAATCGATGTTGCTCTGAAGGGGGCCTTGTCGCTTTTTCATCAAGAACAAAATGAATCGCCGCAATGGCTGGCTGCGTGGGTAGGAATCGTTTCAGCTTTGGTGATGATGCTAGTGTATCGATTTAATCATCGTCTTTCTCAGCGTGTCAATAGCTCGGCATTGGCAGCAGCGGCAAAGGATCATTTATCGGATGCGTTCGTCAGCATCGGGACGGTCGTTGGAATTATTGGTGCACAGTTTCATCTTTTTTGGCTTGATCCATTAGCGGCCTTTATGATTGGGATCATGATTTGTAAAACGGCTTGGCACATTTTTGCTGAAGCCTCTCATTTGTTGACGGACGGATTTGATGAACAGACTTTAGCTGTGTATGAGCAAGAAATTGCTGAGATTGAAGGGGTTAAGCATGTTTCAGATGTAAAAGCGCGAATGGTGGGCAATCAAATCATTTTGGATGTGACCATTCATGTTGATGCAGCGCTGACAGTGGCGAAAAGCCATGAAATCGCTGATGAAGTGGAACGGATGATGAGGAACAAGCATCAAATTGAAATGACTCATGTTCATATTGAGCCAGCCTTCAACCTTAATCGTTCATAAATGATTAAGGTTTTTTTCATACTATAGAATAAATGCCGTAATGAAGAAAGGATTGTATCGATGCGACACGATGGAATAGCAGAGAAATGCTGGATTCATTTTACCGAGAGAACAAAACACGAGTTGAAATTGCTGGCGGAACAATTGAAGCTTCATCCACTCGCAACGCAATCTCTTTTGAGCGAGAGCCATTTACCGAAAATTGACGTATATGATGACAGTCTTTTTATTTCGCTGGCTTGGATCCAGGAGGAATGGCGTGTGAGCCGCTTACAGCTTATTATCACCAAGCAATATGTGATTAGCTATACAAAGAATAATGAGCCAATGATTGAGCAAGTAGAAAAAAAGCTGCTTCATCATCCTGAAGAAGCGGTTGATCCGTGCTTTGTTTTTTATCGGATGTTAGATGTAGCTACGTTTCATTTTTTACATGTGATTGATGAAATAGCCAATAAAATTCAAGCGCTTGAAAAACAAGTATTTAAAACCCCTTTTGAAAATGAGATTGGCCATAGCGTATATCGCTGGAAAGTAAAAATTCACGAGCTCCGCCAAACGATTGAAGCTCAAGAAGAAATGATGAAAACGTTAAACCATCCAGAAATTCCGCATATAAACGAAAAAATCCGTCCTTACCTTCAGGATGTGTCAAGCCGTTTCTCAAGGAGTACAGCCGCACTTGATGCGTTTAAGGAAACGTTATCAGACATTTTTAATTTACAGCTTTCATTGAAATCAGACCATATGAATACGATTATGAAGACGTTAACATTAGTTAGTGTGATTTTTATGCCAATGACCTTTGTTGCTGGTGTGTATGGGATGAATTTTAAATGGATGCCAGAGTTAACATGGACATATGGGTACATTTATGCATTGGGATTAATGGGAGGATTAGGAATAGCGATTGCATTTTATTTTAAGAAAAAAGGCTGGTGGGGAAAAAAGAAGGACGGCTCTATATAAGCAAAAGGACCATTAGTGTAAAAAGAAAAGGAAGGACGGGGGCTGCATCGATAGATGATATAACTCGATAGTTGTATGAATATGGAGCTATGCTGGTTCCATGACGAAGGCAAATCTGCCGATGACCGTGGTGATTTTGATCCAATAACAGTCTCCGCCCTAAGAGAAGAAGACAGAGAAATTTTCTGTAAAAGATCTTTTGCTTGGAAAGCTATGTAAAACGATTTATAATAGTAGCATTATGATAGCTGTTTGGTCTGGAAGCTGTCAGGCAAGACAAAGAGGGTATTGTTTTTTGAAGGGAGGTCAGATTTGCCTGCTCTTCGGTGGTTCTTAGTAGATACTTTGAAACAGACAGAGAGTGGATAGCTGATTCTGAGCCTACGAAAGCGGAAGCATAAAAAGGGGATAAGCAAAATGAAGCAACACAATGAAAAAGTAGGTATCCTGTATACGGCTGCAGCCTATTTGATGTGGGGAGTTTTACCTCTTTATTGGAAATTGCTCGATGAGCGTCAAGCGAGTGAAATTTTAGCGCATCGCATTGTTTGGTCATTCGTTTTTATGATTGCGTTGTTGACGTTAACAAAACAAATGCGTTCATGCTGGAAGCAATTTTTTGAGATGGTAAAGCAGCCAAAACAAGCATGGGGGATCATTGCGTCTTCATGCTTAATTAGCGGCAACTGGTTTATCTACATATGGGCGGTGAATCACGGACATATTGTGGAAGCAAGTCTTGGCTACTATATCAATCCGCTCATTAGCGTTGTTTTAGGCATGATTGTGCTGAAAGAGCGTTTAAACACATGGCAGTGGCTCTCTTTTTTACTCGCGTCTATCGGTGTTTGTCTCATTACTCTTCAATATGGAAAGTTTCCTTGGGTTGCGTTATCGCTTGCGTTGTCGTTTGGATTTTATGGATTGGCGAAAAAGTTGACATCGTTTGATTCCGCCATCGGTTTGACGATTGAAACGATGATGGTGACACCGTTGTCCTTTATTTATCTCATTTTTTTATATGCCCAGTCTCAAGATTTGCCTTCCTTTTCATGGTGGCAAACGCTTTTGTTAATCGGTGCAGGTCCAGTTACAGCGTTGCCGCTGTTGTATTTTGCGAAAGGTGCCAAACGCATTTCATTGACAATGCTCGGTTTTCTTCAATATATCTCGCCAACGTTAAGCTTATTATTTGGGGTTTTTCTGTTTCACGAAGCATTCACTAAGACGCATGTCTATGCATTTAGTTGTATTTGGTGTGCCCTGCTTATTTTTTCGTTTGCAAATGTGAAGCAGCTGCAACTGCCAAAGCGAAATTCAATGAAAATATAAACGAAATAAAAAATAGTCTTCGCCATGCGAGGACTATTTTTTATTTATGAAAGCTCATAATACTCAGATCCAATCGATTCACTGATGATCCTCGATACATATGATGAATGAACAGTATATGTAAAAAATGACGGTCGGTCGCCTAACCGTCAAAGGCGGATCATCCCCCACTCACATAGAAAGTGATATCGATCAGCGTTGCATGTAATGATGAACGAGCGTTACGGGTTCATGGAATGATATACAAATACCCATTTTTATAAAAAAGTCTAACCATTTTCACCTAAAGTGAATAGTCTACTAGTACAAAAGCGAAGGAGGTGCTCAAAGATGGGTGCAGCTTATGGCGGCGGTTTTGCGTTAATCGTTGTATTGTTTATTCTGTTGATTATTGTAGGTGCAGCATTTGTTGGTGGCTGGGTGTACTAATTCACCCTGCCATCATAACATGGCAATAAAAGGAGGGGTGTAGCATGTCATTTGGATACGGATGGGGCTATGGCGGCTTCGGTGGTTGCGGCGGCTATGGTGGCTACGGCGGCTACGGTGGCTACGGATATGGACGTGGCTTTGTGCTTATCGTCGTCTTGTTTATCCTGTTAATTATCGTTGGTGCAGCTTGGTGCTAACGAAAGCCAGCTAAAAATAAAAAATAAAAAAAGATAAAACGGAAGAAGCCGACTAAGCTTCTTCCGTTGCTTTTTCATGATGATTGTATTTTTTTTGGATCAGTACGAGCCGGCATGAAAGAAAGATTGCGCCAGCAGCCAATCCAGTAATTAATCCGATCCAGTATCCGAACGCTCGGGCAGCGGTAAAATTGGCGAGAATATATCCGACTGGCAATCCGATAGCCCAGTATGATAAGAAAGCAGCAATAAACGTGGCATTTACATCCTTATATCCCCGTAGTGCTCCTTGGATAGGGGCAGCTACTGCATCAGAAAACTGGAAAAAGATTGCATAAAGTAAAAATTGTTTGGTTAACAGCAGCACTTCTTGTTCACTTGTATATAAAGCGGCCACTTCGCCGCGGAAGAAATAAAGCAGCAAAGAAGTAATGACAGCAATGGCGACCGCCATTCCAACACCAAGTGCGCTATATTGCTTAGCATCGCGCTGCCGCTTTGCCCCGACTTCAAAACCCACGGCAATGGTTAAAGCCATAGAAACGCTTAGGGGAATCATATAAAGGAGTGATGCAAAATTGATGGCACTTTGGTGCGCAGCAATGGTCATTGTACCGAATTCGCTCATTAGTAAAGTTACAGCGGAAAAGATACTGGTTTCAAAAAAAATCGAAAATCCGATGGGAATTCCTATTTTCAGTAGTTCCTTCCATGCCAAAAGGGACAGCCGATATAATCTCTGAAAAATGTGATATCGCGAAAAGCGTTTTAATTTGTAAACCATAAAAAAAGAAAGACAACAGCAAAACCAATATGTAATGGCTGTAGCGTATCCCGCTCCGACACCACCTAATTTTGGAAAACCTAAGCGTCCGTAGATCAGCAAATAGTTAAACACAATATTAACGGGCAAAGCGGATAACGTAATCAACATGGTGATTTTCGTTTGACCGAGCGCGTCCATAAAGCAGCGAAGAACATAATAAATGAACAGCGGCACAATTCCCCAAGCAAGAGCGAATAAATAGCGGGAAGCAATGGCTTGCACGCTGCTTTCTAGTTTCATGCTTGTCAAGAGTCTCTCCACTCCTAGTGCGCCGATCAAAAGCACGAAGACAGCGATGGTAGCAGCTAAATAAACCGCTTGAATGACATAATAGGGAATTTGCTCATGCCGTTGGGCGCCAAGATGTTGAGAGATAATGGGGGTTAGGGCTAATAGGATTCCACTAATTCCAGTAAAGACAGGGACCCAAATATTTGAACCGATGGCTACTCCAGCTAAATCTTGGGCGCTGGCATGCCCCGACATGGTCACATCAGCAAAATTCATGGCATAAAGGCCGATTTGAGTGACGAAAACTGGAAAGAGAAGATGAAAAAATTGAATCATTTTTTGCTTGAGAGTAAAAGTTTGTTCCATAAAAGTCCCTCCCTCTTAGTGACGAAGCGGTATCAATCGCACAGGGGCCTTTACTTGATGGGCTGCTTCGTTAGTGTGATGGTTGCAATATCAATGCTTCAATGAAATTGCTGGAAATAGACCTTGCAGATTAAAGGATTTTTGAGAAAGTCAACGGGCGAACAACATCGCTTTCCGACAGATTCGCGAATCTATGGAGTAGCTGTTGTTTCATTGGCCGATAAAAAGCGGCCGAAAAATCATGAAAAATAAACAAAATAAGAAACTACCCCCCATGTTAAGAGGCAGCTTCCCGTTGATTGATCGGCAATTCAATGATAAAGCATGTTCCGTCTTCGCCGCTTTGCACTTTCATTGTGCCTTTATGCAATTCCACAATTTTTCTTGAGAGAGAAAGACCAAGTCCTGTTCCCGCTTCTTTTGTTGAGAAAAATGGATCAAAAATATGCTCAATAATCGTCGGCGGAATTCCTGGACCGTTATCTTGAAAATAAATTTGCACAATATTATTGTGCAGCTTGCTCGAAATAGCAATGCATAATGTTCTTTCTGTCTTTGCTTCAATCGCGTTGCGAAATAAATTGAGAAATACCTGCAGCAATTGATTTTTATCGGCTTCGACATCGTACATACCCAATCGTTCATCTAAATCAAAATGAACTTTAATATTGTGAAGCAGCGCTTCGCTTTGCAGTAGAATGCCTAAATCTTCAGTGATAAACTGATTAATGTTGATGTTATTTGTTTTTACTTCCGCTGGTTTAGCGATGTTTAGAAAGTCGGTGATAATGCCGTTTGCCCGATCCAGTTCGGGAATCAGCAGCTTATCAATCAGCGCAATAATTTTATCTGGAAGATCGTTTTTAAAAAATTGCAAATATCCCCGTACAGTCGTAAGCGGGTTGCGAATCTCATGAGCAATTCCAGCTGCAATGCGTCCTGCTACGGCCAGTTTTTCTGTTTCCTTCATCAAGTTAAGCGACTGAAACATGCTGATAACCCGTTTAATCGATCCATCGGCGTTATGAATCAAACGCGTATTTATAATGCCGTAATAGCGGTCAAGCACTTCCTGATTATAAATAGGTTCATTTTTTTCGATGGATTTAAGCGTCACAATGAGTTCATCAGGCAATTGCAGCAATTCGCGTATATGTTTGCCGATGACTGAGTCGCGGTTCACTCCTGTATCGTTGGCCGCCTGTAAATTACAAAGTGTGATCATACCGTTACCGTCCACAAAAACGATATGATGCGGAACAAGATCAAGGATCGGCGACAAAAACGCCTCAATTTGCTCAAATGGCAAGTCATTGCTTAAATCAACATCCAACTGCAGATGAGCGCCATTTTCATGTTGAACAGGGAGGAAGCCGATGATGGGCTCTTTTTGACCTCGTTTTTTTTCCATCGTCATCCCTAATGTATAGTCAGTAAATTCAAAAGGAAACGTTAATTCTTTGATAAAATTTTTATAGAATTGCAATTCTTTTTCTAATTGAGCAATCCGTTTATTTAATTGTTGATGAGATGTATTTAGCATAATTAGCCACTACTCCTTAATGAAAACAGCCTTCGTTAAGTAGTGTACAGAAAATTTTTTGTTTTCGCCAGAGGAAATCATAAATTTTGTAACAATTTTGTAATATAATATTTAGTTGTACGACAAAAAGATCTGGCCCAATGAATGATGGTGATCATGTATGGGTCGATAACCCATTTTGCAGCTGCTGGATAAAGGAAATTAACTCATCGTTAGTCGGAAAGACAGCCTGCGCTTGTCGGTCATTGCCGCCTCCTTTGCCATTTGTGGCTTCAAGCTGTTGTTTTAGCACATTTCCAGCATGAAAAGAATGGCTAGGGGATTTGACAATAATCAAACGAGATTCGGCTTTTGTTGCTAAGATGGCCGTTTTTTGATAATGAGTAACCACTTCGCTGGCAATGATTTGCAAGTCTTTGCTTGGAAGATCCTCATAGATGCGAAAAACAATGGAAGAATCATTCGCTTCTTGAACGATTCCTTCTGCTTCTATGCGGGCCATCATTTGTTTCATGTGCTGCAGCTGCTTTTGGTATTCCTTATTTTCTGCTTCTAGCTTGTATAGAACATTGGCAAGCATCTCTCGATGAGCGCCGAAATGCTGGCTTAATGATGTTAAGAGGCGATGGGATGTTTGATAATCGTCAAGCGCTCGCCTTCCACATTTAAAGAATAGGCGCGTCATCCCGCGATGCTTTTCCGTTTTAAGCAGTTTAATGATGCCAATTTCTCCTGTTCTTGAGACATGGGTGCCGCAGCAAGCGGAAATGTCAATTCCTTGAATTTCTACGACCCGAATATCTCCGTCCAGCTCTGGCAGCTTGCGGAATGGCAGCTTTTTTGCTTCTTCCTGTGATACGTAATAGGTTTTAATAGGGATGTTGTTATAAATCAACATATTGGCCTGATCTTCAATAGCGAGTAGTTGCTGCTCTGATAAAGTAGGGGTATCTAAATCAATCGATACGATATCACGGCCAAGATGAAAGCTTTTGGTATGCGCATCTAGTAGCTCTATGCAGACGGCCGAAAGTAGATGCTGGCCGCTATGCTGTTGCGTGTGATCCCACCGGCGCTGTGCATCTATTTCACAGTGAACAGATGATGAGGCCGGGAGCGACGATAAGCGATGATATACTTCACCGTTTTCCTCAAACACATCCATGACAGGAATCGCTTCAATGGTTCCACAATCAGAAGGCTGTCCGCCTCCTTCAGGATAAAAAGCTGTTTCTGCTAGAGTCACAATGTATGTATCTCCGTCCTTTTGGCTGCTTGTAATCGTTGTTTTCCAGCTTGTTATAGAAGGGGAAGTATAATAGAGCTTGATTGTCATATAGATCACCCTTTCTCTCTTATTTCTTTCTCATCTTAACCATATAAGATGGGAGTTTCAACAAAGATATTTCCAATTCTAACATATTCATCGAGAAGTTTCCTGCCTTTAACCTAAAAATCAATTCAAAAAAGAGCAGCGGATAGAAAAAAGCCCGTTGCTAAACACGACTTAAAGATTGAGAGAACAGAATCCGTAAAAAATCACGGTCAGAAGGCAGCTCCTCAAGCTTGCCTTTTCGTTACATATCGGCTGACAAAGGTAGGAACCCGTTGTTTTCTTCAGGCCTATTCTTAGTTCTATGAAGCAGCGTTGTTCGCTTCCGACTGTCAACGGTGAAAAAAAGTGTAAATTCCAGATCGATACAAGTGCTAGCACGATAAGTTCTAAAGGCGGCTGGTCCTTTTATATGGTTCGCTTCAACTCTTATCCATAACAATCTTTCTATTCTACCATATCACAAACAATAATACAGAAGTTTATTCAATTTAATTAAACTATGTTCTAAATAATCAATATAAATTTATGAAAAAAGGATCATTAAGAAGTAGTTTGCTAGTTGAGAAAATTATGATAAAATGTCAATGGAAAAGAAAGGGAGATATGGACATGTGGAGAAACAGAAATGTATGGATCATTTTGTCAGGAGAATTCATAGCAGGGCTTGGGCTATGGGTCGGCATTATCGGAAATTTAGAGTTTTTACAGAGGCACGTTTCTTCTGATTTTTTCAAATCGCTTATTTTATTTATAGGGCTGTTAGCCGGTGTTTTAGTCAGCCCGATGGCCGGGAAAATGTGCGACCGTTTTCCTAAAAAAACCGTTTTATTATATTCAGGGTTATTGCGGATGATTAGCGTTATTTTTATGATGCTCGCCCTTCATTTTTCTTCCATTGGCTGGATGATTATGTTTACCATTGTCATTCAAATCGCCGCCGCTTTTTATTTTCCAGCGCTTCAATCAACCATACCGCTCGTGGTGGAGGAGAGACAGCTTCTATCTATGAATGGCGTTCATATGAATGTATCGACCATTTCTCGTATTCTCGGTACAGCTTTAGGCGGCCTGCTGTTAGCGGTCGTTAGTCTTTATTTTTTATATATTGCCAGTTTTATCGCATATGGCTTGCTTCTTGTAGCGACCTGCTTTTTACAAGTGAGCGAAGAAAAAAGCCTCACTGGCCGTCAGCAAGGCAAAAAGGCCAATTTTAGCGAGATGATCCCTATATTAAAGCAATATCCGCTCGTCAAAATTTCCTTATTGCTGACGATTATCCCGACCTTATTCCTAGGAGGATTTAATTTAACGGTCATTAATATAAGTGAATTGCAACATGATAGCACGATCAAAGGCTTGCTATATACAGTAGAAGGAATTTCGTTCATGGTAGGGACGTTCGTTTTAAAACGGATTGCCGCAAAGTATGATATGCAAAAAATGCTATACGCCTTCTCTTTATTGATTGCTTTTGCGCATGTGTCCTTATATTTTGCCGATATCAAAATAACATCGCTTCTTTCTTTTGCTTTGTTTGGATTTAGTGTCGGCTGCTTTTTTCCAACAGTCGCTACCATTTTTCAAAAAACGATTCCGAAAGAATATCATGGCCGTTTTTTCTCATTAAAGAATATGCTGGATCGTATCATGTTTCAAATTGTTCTTCTTGGAACAGGATTTTTGCTTGATATGATCGGATTGAAAAATATGATGGTTGTATTCGGTGCGGTTTCTTTCATATTAGTCATTTATTTTTTTGCAAAAGAATCGCGACAATCGGTCACTGTTCAAGGCCACGATTCATCTCTGTAAAGCTTGTTCTTTTTAGATCTAGAGGCGAGTTTTGCTGACAAATGGCTATGTTGGAATAGCCAGCTCTTATTAATAAAGAAAGATGTCCCAAAACCAAATGTTTTGGGACGTTTTTTTATGAAGCGGTTTGGTGCTTCTCTTTTTGCTTATACACAAATAAATAGTAGCAAGAGAGGGCCAAAACAGACAGGATCACTCCAGATATATAAGGAAGGGTGATGGTAATTGTAAATAACCATCCTGCCACTGGAGGACCGATAATGCGTCCTAACGAGTCGAAAGAGGAGAGAAATCCTGTTGCGCTCCCTTGACCTCCGTTTGTCTGTTTCGTAATAAGGGAGGAAAGACAAGGGCGAATCATGCCATTTCCGACACCAAAAATGGATAAATATAGAGCGGCTGTCCAAAAGTCATGAATCAGTAAAATCAGGGCAAAGCCAGCTGCCGAAATCACAATGCCTGCTTGAATGACTCTTCCCTCTCCAAAGGCGCGAATCAGCTTGCCGATGAGTCCTCCTTGAATAAGAGCGCTGGCAAGTCCCATGATCATAAAAATATATCCAAGCTCCGTCGAGTGAAGATGGGCCCGTTTTGCTGCGAAGTAAGCAAAAGTGGCTTCAAGACCTGATAATGAAAAAGAAATAAACCATTGTAGAATATATAAGAGTAGGATCGGACGGTTAAGATCTTGCCAAATGGAAGCCGATGGGGCCACTCGATTTGCTTGTGCTTGCTCCTTCGTAAGCGATTCTTTTAAAAACAAAAACACGAATAATGAAGTAAGCAAAGACAGGGTTCCAGCTATGAAAAACGGCGTATGTAAGCTTATTTTTGAAAAAATTCCCCCGATGGCTGGTCCAAAAATAAATCCAAGTCCAATGGCTGCACCGATCATTCCCATTCCTTTCCCTCTCTCCTCAGGGGAAGTAATATCAGCCACATAAGCCATTGCGGTTGGCATCGTAGCGGAAGAAAGAATCCCGCCGACGATGCGGGCTATAAACAGCAGGGAAAGAGTTTTCGCCACAGCGAATAAAAAAAAGGAAAGAGATAAACCTATAATTCCTACAAGTAAAATCGGTTTGCGGCCATATTGGTCCGAAATGCGTCCCCAGATGGGAGCGAACAGAAATTGCATCAAAGAATAGATAGACATAAGCAGTCCAAGTTCCGTTGGGGTGGCGCCAATGCTTTCGGCAAAAAACGGAAGAACCGGGATGATAATGCCAAATCCGCACATGACTAAAAACATAACAGAAAATAAAAGTGCTAATGATGTTTTCAATAAGCTTCCGTTACGCAAAACTTACAAAACTCGACAAAAGCCTTGTGAAAGTTTCTGTTTGCTTCATTCATCGCGCCCGATTTAGCCAAGGCTACTCTCGTTTGGTGTAACGCTCCAGAGGCTTCACTTCCCGCGTAACTCGCGGTACGAAACAAATGCAGTATATTTCGATAAATTTATGCTCGCATTCAAATCTCTGTCGATACTTATTCCACAAGCATCACATCTAAATGCTCGTTCAGATCATTTCAATGATTTCTTTAAATATCCGCATGAACTACACATTTTTGAGGATGGATACCATTGGCTTGCTTCGATAAACTCAATGCCATATGCCTCGCACTTATGTTTTAGCTTTTGCTTAAAAAAGCATACAGGCGTTGTTGTTGTATCGCTTTTGATCAATGGCGGTTTTTCTTATCCCTTTAATGTTTAGATCTTCCATTATGATTCGAGTGGGCTTGGTTCTCACCAGCTCATTTGACCCTTTTATTTTCATAATCCTCGCGGATATGTTTCATCTGAATGCGCAATTTCTGCATTTCAAGTTTTGTCATGTTGCGTGTTTTGACGTAACGGATTACACCTCCTTCTTCTTGGATTTTGTTCCTTTCATACTTTCTCGAACATTTCCGTTGCAACCGACGGAAACGCTTCTCTAACCGCTTTAATCGTTTTGATTGGGTTACATGGGGGTATATTGTACCATTTGAACAAACAACGATTGAACAGGAATTTCTCCTTTTTCTGACAGAAGGGGATCCATCGGACTTTTTCAATATACACATGTGTATCGCTGAATTTAATTTTGGCTGTATCTTGATAGAACGATGGTTTGTTTTGTTTCTTGTTTTTTAAACTTTGGCTTATTTGCTTTTCCATTAAAAAACTTCTTATATGCATCACATAAATCTTTAATCGCTTGCTTGGCAATATTGTTGCTATAATCATACAACTATTTGTAATCAGGATTTGTCTGTTTTAATGCCGTTAGCTGTTTGCGCACATCTCCATCTTTGATGAAATTCCCGCCGTTTTTATCGTTATTTTCTTGCTGTTCTAATGCCCAATTGTACGCCCATCGAGCAACACCAGCGCAACCAAACAGCTTGGTGCGCTGTTTATTATTTGGTTCTAATCTAAATTTTCCTAGTTCGTATCATCGTGAAGCAACTCTTTTATTATTTTCTTGGCTCTGTTTGCTCGTTTCCCTTGAAGCTTACAACTAAAAACGGTGATCATTTGTACTAAATCCTCTACTAACTCTTGTTCTTCTGTCTTTTCGGTGTTGTCAATAATTTCAATCTCTACGCTATAGCAAGCACATATATGCTCCATCAATTCAAAACCAAATCGAACCAACCTGTCTTTATAAAGAACAACGATTTTTTCCACCCTATTGCTACATATTAAATCAATTCATTTCTTTAACCCTTGTTTCGAATAGTTCATCCCGCTACCGATGTCCTCGATGATTTCAAAAGAATAACCTTTTGCCATCATATATGTTCGAACAGCTTCAACTTGACGCTCTAGGTCGTCTTTTTGCTTTTTGCTAGGGACTCTGCAATACCCAATTCCTTTTTTCTGCACTTTTTGTTTCCTAATACTTGATTCAATTGCTCGTCGGAATAGTATCTAAATCCAGACGGAGCAATATATGCAGGTTTTAATACTCTTTTTTTATCCCAATTCCTTAATGTCCGTTCGCTTTTTTCGATTAACTCCGCAAATTTTCCTATGCTATAATACGCGCCATAAAAATCACCTCTATATACAACTTACCAAAAGTGAATAAAATGTATATAGTTTTATAAAAAATTATAGAAATATTTTAATTGTTTACGCCCTCCTTATCATCATCGAGCTATTTGTAAAAACGAAGAGCCAGCTCTTGGCATGTCTCATGTCGCAGCAAGATCACGGATGTTGACATCAACCTGTCGTCTCCAATGATGAAATGCCGCAGAGGTTAGTCTCTTTTCTTAAAGCATGAGGGCTTGATTTTTTCTCAGCGAACAACAACGAAAGGACGAGTCATGATTGATTTGCCTCTTTCATCATAAAGGAATGAATGGTTATTTGCCAAGTAAAGGCGAAAGAAGAAAAGCAGATGCAAACAGGTAAAAGTACGGGCTTTTCATCACTCATGATAGCATATCGCTTAGAGATTCGATATAATGACAATGCGTGGATTAAACGATAAATAGTTAGGTGATGAAAGGATGCTAACACTTCAAGATGTTTTACAGGCAAGGGAAAAAATGAAAGGGACTGTTCATCACACTCCGTTGGAGCATTCCCAAACATTCAGTCAATTTTCTCAAAACGAAGTGTATATGAAATTGGAGAATTTGCAAAAAACGGGATCTTTTAAAGTGCGGGGGTCATTCAACAAGATTATGACATTAAGTGAAGAGGAACGGAAACGAGGAGTGGTGGCGGCATCGGCGGGAAATCATGCTCAAGGAGTCGCCTATTCAAGTGCGATGATTGGCATTCCTTGCACGATTGTCATGCCGAAAGGGGCGCCTTTAAGCAAAGTACAGGCGACACAAGGATATGGAGCCGAAGTCGTTTTGCATGGCGATGTGTTTGATGAGTCGCTGGAATATGCTTTACAATTGCAAAAAGAACGTGAAGCGACATTTGTCCATCCCTTTGATGATTTAGCGGTCATTGCTGGTCAAGGCACGATTGGTTTGGAAATTATCGAGCAGCTGCCTGATGTGGATGTGGTGCTGTGTCCAGTAGGAGGAGGGGGGTTGCTCGCTGGATTAGCCTTTACATTGAAGCAACTAAAACCATCGATTCAAGTATACGGAGTGGAATCATCGGCATGTCCCGGCATGACGGAAGCGCTTCGCCAAAAAAAACCGGTGACGATCGTCTCTGCTGACACGATTGCTGATGGGATTGCCGTCAAAAAGCCAGGTGGCATCACATACCAATACATTGAAAAATATGTCGACGGAGTGGTTTGTGTAGAAGAAACAGAAATTTCAAGAACGATGCTTTATTTACTTGAACGGAACAAGCTGCTTGTAGAGGGATCGGGCGCTTGTCCGCTTGCGGCGTTATTATATCATAAAGTCCCATTCAAAGGAAAAAAAGTTGTCGCGGTATTAAGCGGAGGAAATGTGGATGTTACATTAATTTCCCGGATCATTGAACGCGGTTTAGTGGAGTCAGGACGGTTTGTCACATTCACCACGATCATTTCCGATAAACCTGGACAGCTCAATAAACTGCTTCGCATTATTGCGGAATTGGAAGCTAATGTCATGTCCATTCATCATCAGCGCATTGGAGCAAAGGTATTGCCGGGTCAAGCAGAGATTCACTTTTCACTTGAAACGAAAAATCAAGACCACATTCATCGCGTCCATCAAGTGTTGATCAATGAAGGATATGATGTAGAGTTTTTTCAATAAAAATAAAAGGGTGGCGGCCAGCCATCCTTTTTAATGAATAATAGAGGAGGAAGACCACTTTGTTTGTCCGGCTCCTTCATTGGCCATTTTTGCTTTCAGACATTCAAGAATGTAAAGGCCGACCATGCCGACTAATTCGGTTTCGTCCATATCTTCAATCAGTTGCAGCAAATCTTTTCGACTCAACTCTTCTAAAATAGACATGGTCATGATTTCTGCGTCTTCTTCGTCTCCAGTCAGCCGATCTTTATAATATTCATACAATTCATCAACAAATTTCATCAATAAGTCCTCCACAAGGCTAATGGCCCTTCATTTATTGCGCCCCTCCTCCCCATGATCCTATCAGGAATTGTCTATTTCTTGCTTATTTCGTTATGGTTGATCAGTGTTTTTTAGTGATTTCTGATCAAGAGGAGGGCTCTTCTTTTTACTTCATGTCAGAAAAATGCTGTGCATGCTTAATGAACATTTCCTGATTTTCAATGAGTCCGCATGCGGCACATTGAACACGATAGCTCGGTCCGCGGTAAGGCAGATGGAAAGGATCAAGGGAATCATTGGTATATTCTTGTTCAATTTCACCTGTTTGCGGATGGAGCTTGACTGCCACGGGACGCTGTTCAATTAAGTTAAAGCGTGTTCGATTCGTTTTGCAATTTGGACATAACATTGGTTCCAAATGGCTCACCTCCGTTTATTATCTTTTAAAATAAAAGCATATATTATACATAAAATCACTCATTTTTCCTATCTACATAAAAAATTGACAAGGAACGAATATAAAGATAAAGGGGAAGAGAAGATGCAAAAGGCCATTACGTTAGTGCATCGCGGAATGACACTTCGCGGAATGGAACATATTCCTCCACGAAAGGAAGGTGAAAAAGTTCCGGCGGTCATTTTATTTCATGGTTTTACAGGGACGAAGCTTGAGCCGCATCGATTGTTTCTTAAGTTGTCGCGGGCGCTAGAGAAGCAAGGAATAGCGAGCTTTCGTTTTGATTTTCTCGGAAGCGGGGAAAGCGACGGGAATTTTGAAGATATGACTGTATCAAGCGAAATAGCAGAAGCGCACGCCATTCTTGATTTTGTAAAAAAAGATGAGCGCATTGATGCGACGAAGATTTGTTTGCTTGGTCTTAGTATGGGAGGGCTCGTAGCGAGTGTTTTAGCTGGAGAAAGAGCGGCTGAAATTCATAAGCTTATTTTACTAGCGCCGGCAGGAAACATGTATGAGCTAATGATGTATATGGTTAAGCAAAACAAGATTGATATCACTGCTCCTTATTATGACCATGCGGGTAATTTAGTCGGTCGCTCGTTTTTAGAAGATTTGAAAACGATCAATGTATTCGAACGAGCGAAGCCGTATAGAGGTCCAGTCTTACTGATTCATGGCACGAATGATGATGTGGTCCCTTATCAAGTAAGCAGCCAGTATCAGCAGAGATGTTATGGAGAGCAAGCAACCATTCACTGGATTAACGGTGCAAATCATACGTTTGATCGGCATGAATGGGAATGCGAAGTGCTTGATAAGGTACTACAATTTGCCTCGATTTATTAAAAAACTTATTGTTTATTTTGTCAGGATGGTCTAGCTTCCCACAAAAACAGTGGATACTTATTGAATGTTTCGTCGCCTGCTCCTACCGTAGAAAAAGCCTTGATGTTCATCATCGATGCCGGATGGTATCACAAATTGTATCTTCATACTCGTGGTGCTAGTTGGGGAGATGATCCTGATTCCTTCCATATTCGCTCTCATGTGAACCGCCGAGAGGTCGGCGCGCGGTCACGCTTTGATGTGACCAAGGTAAGCCGCCGACTTGCTCTCCAGCGGAGGTGTGAAAAAGTTTATTTTTAGAAAACAACGGAACTAAAGCGAGCGAAAAATCTTATTCCAATATTTTGCTTCACTTAGGGCTCGCTGGTCGGAAAGAATTTCATCAGGCGCGTTTCCTTGACCGATTAAGTAACCGATATACGTCAAGCCAACAAACTGGAAAATGTATTGGAATTGCTGGATAAGCGGCAGTCCTTTTATATATGGATCATCTCCGCCAACAGCCACAACAAACGCTTTTTTTGATTTCATTTCCTCCTTGAAGGAAAAATGAGGATCTCGCAAGCTTTGTGACCACCGATCAATAAACAGTTTCATTTGCCCACTCATTCCATACCAATAAATTGGCGTGGCAAAAATCAAAATATCATGTTCGCGAACAAGACGAATGATTTTTTCATAGTCATCTGCCACAGGAGTAAATCCTTCTGGATCATGCCGTTTATCAATAATCGGTGTAATCGAAAAATCTTTCATATAGATCTGTTGATGAGCGATCCCCTCTAGCACAATTTGCGCTAATCGTGCTGTATTCCCGTTTTCGCGTGAACTGCCATTCATGAGAAGAATATTAGCCATTGAACTTACCTCTTTCTTTTTTTTTATCAACGCTTATTATAAACAATTATTGACATCTGGGTCATTTATTACGTATTTTATAGATAGCAACTACAAAATATTTAACTTTTCTAAAAATTATGTTAATATAAACGATAAAGGAGATTTTCAATGGCAAATAAAACGTTAAAAGAAAGAATTATCGATACGGCTCTACATCTTTTTGAACAATATGGCTATCATGGAGTTACCGTCGATCGGATTGTCACAGAAATTAACGCATCAAAAGGCGGTTTTTATCATAATTTTAAATCAAAAGATGAACTTCTTTATCACATTCACGATGTGTTTATTACTTACGTGCTCAACAAGGCGCAGGCGGCCTATGAAAACTATAAAACGCCTACAGAGCGTTTATGTGCCATTATTCAATCATTTGTAAAAGTATTTCATTTATACAAGCCGCATATCACGGTGTTTTACCAAGAAAGCACTTATTTAAAACCGGAGTATTCACAAAAAATCAATGAAAAACGTGATGAGTTTAAGCAGGTGATTTTCCGGGTCATTCGCGAAGGCATTGCCGCAGGCGAGTTTCGTCCAGAGCTTTCTGTAGAAATTACAGGCATGACGATTATTGGTATGGTGAACTGGACGTATAAATGGTATAAACCGGAAGGACCGATGACAATCGAACAAATTGCCGACTATTTTATTGATTTTATTTTGCATGCTGTCCTTACAGAAGAAGCTAAGCAAAAATCGGAAAATATCATTTATTTCATCAAAAACAAGCAAGCTTCACTCCGATCGTTTTAAAAAATGATGCTTACTGAATGTAAGTGTTGCTCGTGAAACAAACCAACTAGTCGGTCTTAAAACAATTCAAAACCGACTAGTCGGTTTTAGAATAATATGTTATAAATGGGGGAGAGAGAATGAATTTTGAACTGACAAAAGAGCAACAGATGATTAAAGAAATGGTAAGGGAGTTTGCCGAGAAGGAAATTGCACCAAACGCGGCGAAATGGGATGAAGAAGCCTATTTTTCTGTCGGAATATTCAAAAAGATGGGAGAATTAGGGCTATTGGGAATCCCGTTTCCAGAAGAATACGGCGGAGCTGGTGGCGATACGATTTCATATGCCGTCGCTGTTGAGGAAATTGGCCGTGCTTGTGGCGGGACAGGTCTTAGCTATGCTGCTGCTGTCTCACTAGGTGCAAGCCCTATTTACTATTTCGGCACAGAAGAGCAAAAGCAAAAATGGCTTGTTCCGATGGCAAGAGGAGAGGCGTTGGGAGCGTTCGGATTAACCGAACCGAATGCTGGTTCTGATGCTGGGGGAACTCGGACGAGAGCGGTGCTGGACGGAGATGAATATATCATCAATGGAGAAAAATGCTGGATTACGAATGCGGGGCATGCAAGGCAAGTAATTGTGACTGCAGTCACCGGAAAGGATGAGAGAGGAAAAAATATCATCTCTGCTATTATTGTTCCAACAGATACCCCGGGATTTACGATTCGATGCAATTACGACAAAATGGGTGTCCGTGCTTCCAATACGTGCGAGCTTGTGCTAGAAAATGTGCGTGTGCCGAAAGAGAACGTATTAGGGGATCCAGCAAAGGGCTTTAAGCAATTTTTATATACTCTCGATGGCGGCCGCATTTCAATTGCTGCTCTTGCCGTTGGAATCGCTCAAGCTGCGTTTGAGAAAGCGCTTCAATATGCGAAAGAACGCACACAATTTGGCCAATCCATTTCTAAATTTCAAGCGATTCAGTTTAAGCTTGCCGATATGGCGATGGAAATCGAATTAGCCCGCAATATGGTGTATAAAGCGGCTTGGCTAAAAGACCAAGGGAAACCGTTTACAAAAGAAGCCTCTTTTGCTAAACTGTTCGCTTCTGAAGCTGGCTTCCGCATATGTAATCAAGCCATTCAGATCCATGGCGGATACGGGTACATGAAAGAATATGGGGTCGAGCGCCATTTGCGCGATATTAAGCTTATGGAAATTGGTGAAGGCACATCTGAAATTCAGCGGCTCGTCATTGCCCGTCAGCTTGGATGTTAAAGGCAGAAAAATGGCGCGGATGAAAATTTCATTCAACCAAAGGAGGCGCATGTTATGGCGGAGATGTTAGAGGTTACAGTTGGCAAGCTATTAGAAGAAAAAGCGAACGCTTACCCAGAGCATGAGGCTGTTGTGTATGCAGATCGCGGACTTAGAATGACATACAGGCAGTTTGATGAATATTGCCGTCTTGTTGCTCGGGGATTCATGAAGCTGGGCATTGAGACAGGAGAGAATGTTGCCATTTGGGCAACGAACACTCCTGAATGGCTGGCGTGCCAGTTTGCTACAGGTAAAATGGGGGCTGTGCTTGTAACGGTCAATACGAACTACCGCACAGCTGAATTAGAATACTTATTGAAGCAATCAGACTCTACCACGCTGATTTTAATAGAACGATATCGCGATTCCTCTTACATTGACACTATTTATGAGATTGCTCCCGAACTGTACGAATGTCAGCCAGGACAGCTGAAGTCGAAACGTCTTCCGCGTCTAAAAAATGTGATTGTTCTGGGGGACCGACGTTACCCAGGCACATACACGTGGAATGACATTTTGGCGATGGCCCATGACATCACCGAAGAGGAACTTGATCAACGAATGAACGCTCTCGACCCTCACGATGTCATCAACATGCAATATACCTCAGGAACGACGGGCTTTCCAAAAGGAGTGATGCTCAGTCATTACAACATTGTCAACAATGCCTACAACATCGCTCAATGCATGAAGCTTACAAAAGAAGACCGTTTATGTATTCCTGTGCCATTTTTCCACTGCTTTGGCTGCGTGCTTGGCGTCTTAGCATGCGTCTCTGTCGGCGCTACGATCGTGCCAATTCAAGAATTCAACGCGAAACAAGTGCTTCAAACGGTTCAAGATGAAAAATGCACAGCTTTACATGGCGTGCCAACCATGTTTATTGCCGAATTGAACGACCCTGATTTTGAAAAATACGACTTGTCTTCCTTGCGAACAGGAATTATGGCAGGATCAAACTGCCCAATCGAAGTGATGAAGGCGGTCATTGAAAAAATGGGAGCCAAGGAAATTACGATTGCTTATGGACAAACTGAATCTTCGCCCGTCATTACTCAGACAAGAACGGATGACCCTATTCATTTGCGTGTCGAGACAGTGGGGCGTGCGCTTCCGAATGTTGAAGTCAAAATTGTCGAACCGGGCACAAACAGGGAAGTGCCACGCGGGGTGCAAGGAGAGTTATGTACAAGAGGCTATCATGTCATGAAAGGATATTATAACAATCCGGAAGCAACGAGAGAAGCGATTGATGACGAAGGATGGCTTCATACAGGTGACTTAGCGATAATGGATGAAAATGGATATTTCCGTATTACTGGAAGGTTAAAGGATATGATTATTCGCGGTGGAGAAAACATTTATCCACGAGAAATTGAAGAATTTTTATATCGGCATCCGAAAATTCTAGATGTTCAAGTGGTTGGAGTGCCTGATGAGAAGTATGGGGAAGAAGTGATGGCGTGGATTATTTTAAAGCCAGGGCAAGCTGCAACAGTTGAGGAAATTCGTGAATTTTGCCGCGGAAAAATATCGCGTCATAAAATTCCTCGTTATATTGAATTTACGGATTCATATCCGATGACAGCGTCTGGAAAAATCCAAAAGTTTAAGTTGCGTGAACAGGCTAAACAAATTCTTCGTGCCAAGACAACCAATGAATAGGAGGAGTTGCATGTTTAAAAAAGTGTTAGTGGCGAATCGGGGAGAAATTGCAGCACGAGTCATTCGAACATGCCGGCGGTTAGGAATTCAGACGGTAGCGATATACTCAGAAGCAGATGCTGCTTCTCTCCATGTCAAATGGGCAGACGAAGCTTATTTAATCGGAAAGCCGCGTGTCAGCGAAAGTTATTTGAATATTGAAAAAATTATTGAAATCGCCAAAACGACGAAAGCGGAAGCGATTCATCCAGGATATGGTCTATTGTCGGAAAATCCGGCGTTTGCGCGTCGTTGTGAAGAGGAAGGAATCGTATTTATCGGGCCGAATGCGGATGTAATTGCGAAAATGGGAAGCAAGATTGAGTCGCGGAAAACGATGGCAGAGGCAGGTGTGCCGATCGTTCCAGGCATTTCGTTTCCGCTGCAAAATGTTGAAGAAGCAATGAGCACGGCAGCGACAATCGGTTATCCCATTATGTTAAAGGCATCTGCCGGTGGTGGCGGCATCGGCATGCAAATCGTCCATAATGAGGAGGAATTGCGCAAAGCGTTTGAAGGCAACCAAAAGCGGGCGACTTCTTTCTTTGGCGATGGGGCGATGTATTTGGAAAAGTATATTCAGAACCCTCGCCATATTGAAGTTCAGCTTCTTGCGGACCGCCACGGGAATTATGTGTATTTATGGGAGCGTGAATGTTCGATTCAGCGGCGCCATCAAAAGGTGATTGAAGAAGCTCCTTCCTTGTTTTTAGATGAGCAAACAAGAAAAAAAATGGGAGAGACAGCGATTCAAGCTGCCAAATATATCGGTTATACAAATGCAGGAACGATTGAATTTCTTGTTGACGAACAGAAAAATTTCTATTTTCTTGAAATGAATACGCGGCTTCAGGTAGAGCATCCAGTAACGGAGGAAATCACCGGTTTGGATCTTGTCGAAGAGCAACTGCGCGTCGCCGCCGGAGAAAAGCTTGGCTATAGCCAAGAGCACATCCAACGCCGAGGGCATGCCATTGAGGTGCGGATTTACGCGGAAGATCCAAAAACCTTTTTTCCATCCCCAGGAGCCATTACGGCCTTTCAATTGCCAGAAGGAGAGCATATTCGCAACGAAACAGCTGTTCAAAGCGGAATGGTGGTAACGCCGTTTTATGATCCTATGATTGCGAAATTAATTGTGAAAGGCGAAAACCGAAAGGAAGCAATTGATCGCATGTTGCAAGCGCTGGACAGCTATCAAATTGAAGGAATTAAAACAAACATTCCAATGTTAAAAGAAGTATTAACACACCCGGCATTTCAAGCGGGGCATACGACAACAGATTTTGTCAATCGTCATTTAAGCAATATTTCGATCAAAAAATAAGAGGCTCATGAAGTCTTCCACTTTTCTTCATTAAGAAAGTGGAAGACCTTCGATCATCAAGATTAGGAAATGGAGGAATAAAAAGATGAATCAAATTGTGGCAACAATGGCGGGAAATGTATGGAAAATTGTTGTTTCTGTTGGCGAAAAAATTGAGGAAGGGCAAGATGTCGTAATTTTAGAATCAATGAAAATGGAAATTCCCATTGCTGCAGAAGCAAGCGGAGTCGTTAAAGAAATTCATGTGCAAGAAGGCGATTTTGTCAATGAAGGCGACATTTTGCTTGAATTGGAATAAGAGGTGAGGAGCGTGGGCAACTGGCCGAAACACGTAACAATTAAAGAGGTAGGTCCTCGTGATGGACTGCAAAACGAAAAGACAGCCATTGCGACTGAAGATAAAATTGCTTGGATCAATCAGCTTTCCAAAACAGGGTTGACGTACATTGAAATCACATCATTTGTTCATCCAAAATGGATTCCGCAGCTCGCTGATGCTTTCGATGTTGCAACAGGAATTGAGAGAGTTCCTAGTGTTACATACGCTGCACTTGTTCCGAATCAAAAAGGGCTCGAAAAAGCTTTGGCGGCTCAAGTGGATGAAATCTCAGTATTTATGTCGGCAAGTGAGACACACAATCAAAGAAATATTAATAAATCCATCTCCGACACCATTCCTGTCCTAACCGCTGTTGTTCAGGAAGCAAAGCGTGCTCAAAAAACCGTTCGCGGCTATCTTTCAACGGTTTTTGGTTGCCCTTATGAGGGGGAAGTTTCCGTTGAACAGGTAGCCGCTATATCAGAGCGGTTGTTTGAAATGGGAGTGGATGAGCTTTCGTTAGGCGATACGATCGGTGTTGCTACCCCGCGCCAAGTGGAAGCTGTACTCAACTCACTTTTAAAGAGATTTCCAAAAGAAAAACTAGCCATGCATTTTCACGATACGAGAGGAACCGCTTTAGCCAATGTACTGATTTCATTAGAAATGGGCATTACAACCTTTGATAGCTCACTCGGCGGATTGGGCGGCTGCCCATATGCTCCAGGAGCTTCCGGAAATGTCGCAACGGATGATTTATTATATATGCTTCATGGCATGGATATTGCTACAGGCATTGACGCCGCGCGGCTAACAGAAGCGGCGCTATTCATTCAAAACAAGATCGGTCGAGCGCTCAGTAGCCATCAGTTACAAACCATCGATTCGTGTTTGTCCTAATGAAGGAGAGTGATTGAATGGAATCTTCTATTCTCTATGAGGCGGCGAATGGAGTGGCGGTGCTGACCTTGCATCGCCCGCAAGCAGCCAACGCTTTGTCCACTGCGATGTTAAACGAGCTGAAGCAAAAGCTTGAGCAATTAAAATTTGATCGCTCGATTCGATGTGTAATTGTAACAGGAAGTGGAAGAAAAGCGTTTTGCGCTGGTGCTGACTTAAAGGAACGCGCCAGTATGACTGAAACAGAGGTGAGAAAAACGGTCGCGCTGATTCGCGATACGATCAATGAAGTTGAACAGCTTCCAGCACCGACGATTTGTGCCATGAATGGCGTTGCTTTTGGCGGTGGCCTGGAATTGGCGTTAGCCTGTGACATCCGCATTGCCTCTGATCATGTCCAGCTTGGATTAACCGAGACATCGCTTGGCATTATTCCGGGAGCCGGCGGAACTCAGCGGCTTCCGCGTTTAATTGGAAAAGGCAAAGCAAAAGAGCTCATTTTTACGGCCAAGCGGCTAACAGCGGCGGAAGCGGCCCAGCTTGGAATAGTAGAGTATGTTGTTCCTGATGAGCAGTTAATGGAAAAGGCGAATGAACTTGCCGAACAAATTATCCAAAATGCGCCGATCGCTGTTTCCCAAGCTAAAATAGCCATTAATCGAGGTCTGGAAGTCGATTTATATACAGGCTTGAAGCTGGAACAGATGGCTTACGAGATGACCATTCCAACAAAGGACCGTTTAGAAGGGTTGCAGGCCTTTAAAGAAAAACGGAAGCCTGTTTATAAAGGAGAGTAAAGGAGGAAGTGCGAGTGATCAACGAGCAAGCAAAAACGTTGACTGAGAAATTGGCGGAACAAATTGAAAAAATTGAACAAGGTGGTGCCATAAAGTACCATCAAAAAAACGCGGAGCAAGGCAAGCTATTTGTACGGGATCGTCTAAAGCTGTTATTTGATGATGGAATGCAATTTGAGGATGCTTTATTTGCCAACTGTCTTGCTGATGGCCTGCCGGCTGACGGGGTGGTAACGGGGGTCGGCAAAATCAATGGGCAAACCGTATGTGTAATGGCCAATGATTCAACGGTAAAGGCCGGGTCTTGGGGATCACGAACCGTAGAAAAAATCATTCGCATCCAAGAAACCGCGGAAAAGCTTCGATGCCCGATGCTGTATTTAGTAGACTCTGCCGGAGCGCGCATTACCGACCAGGTGGAAATGTTTCCTGGCCGCCGTGGGGCAGGGCGCATTTTTTACAATCAGGTGAAGCTGTCTGGAAAAGTGCCGCAAATCTGTTTATTATTTGGTCCATCGGCAGCCGGTGGCGCTTATATTCCTGCTTTTTGTGATATCGTCATTATGGTTGAAGGGAATGCTTCGATGTATTTAGGATCGCCGCGAATGGCCGAAATGGTCATTGGCGAAAAAGTGACGCTCGAAGAAATGGGCGGAGCGCGTATGCACTGCAGTGTTTCGGGGTGCGGAGATGTACTTGTAAAAACGGAAGAAGAAGCGATCCAATTTGCACGCAAGTACTTATCTTATTTCCCGGCCAACTTCGCCGAAAAACCGCCGGTTGTCGAAGCAAAGCCAGCGAAGAGCTTTGAAAAAACCATCGAGGATATTTTGCCGCTGAATCAAAATGCGCCGTTTAATATGTATGATTTGATTGAGCGTTTTGTGGATGAAGACTCTTTTTGCGAAATCAAAAAGCTGTTTGCACCTGAATTGATTACAGGACTTGCTCGCTTGAATGGACGGCCAATCGGCATCCTCGCTAACCAACCGCGCGTCAAGGGCGGTGTCTTATTCCATGATTCGGCTGATAAAGCAGCCAAATTTATTACTTTATGTGATGCCTTCAATATTCCGCTTTTATTTTTAGCCGATATTCCTGGATTTATGATCGGCACAAAAGTGGAAAGAGCAGGAATTATCCGCCATGGGGCGAAAATGATTTCAGCGATGTCAGAAGCAACGGTTCCAAAAATTTCTGTTATCGTGCGGAAAGCGTATGGGGCCGGTCTTTATGCGATGGCTGGCCCAGCCTTTGAACCGGATTGCTGCTTAGCATTTCCTAATGCGCAAATTGCCGTGATGGGACCGGAAGCAGCCGTTAATGCGGTATATGCCAATAAAATTGCTGAACTTCCTAAAGAAGAACAAGCAGCCTTTATTGAACAAAAACGGGAGGAATATCGCCGCGATATTGATATTTATCGCTTAGCGTCAGAGATGGTCATCGATGGCATTATCGCGCCAAATCAGCTGCGGGAAGAATTGACTCGCCGCTTTGATGCCTATATGTCGAAATACATCGTCTTTTCGGAAAGAAAGCATGGAGTGTATCCGGTGTAATAAAAAATCAGGAATAGATACTTGCAAAGTTGCAAAAGATTATGTATGATAATAATCACCTGCTGCGTTGTACGTGACAGAATGAAGTTTCAACCGATGACTGTAAAGAGGGAGTTCCATATCGAAACGGGAATGTCATGCCTCGATAATCGGATGCGGAGGACGACAAGAACGTTTCTGCGAACACCCACCTAGTGGAGTGTGGTTGAGAAACTCCATTCAGAAAACGGCAAATCGCGGCATCTTTATTCGATCATACAAAAGCCGATCTCTTTCAGAGGTCGGCTTTTTGTTATATTGATATAGGTAAATTTTTATCTTTTTTGACAAAATTTTTATTTGTCTGAATGAGATCTTATTACGATAACAGTAGTTTTGCTTGTTTGATAAAGGACATACTAATCTCTGGAATGATAAAGACAAGATAGTTGATTTTTAATAAAAATATGCTATAATCAATTTTCGTATGAGAATAATTCGTATTGAAATTATTTAAATTGAAATGAAAGGAGGGAATCAATGAATCCATTAGGGCGTGACTTGATGTATTCCGTTTTTCGGATTCAAAAAGCGTTGTATCGTCTGGTTCGCGAGGATGCAACGCGAGTGGGGATCACAGAGCTGCAGCTCATTATTCTTTACACGCTGTTTAAACAAGAGAACGTCCGTTTAAATGATCTGGCGGAGAAGTTAAATATGAGCAATAGCACGGTCAGCGGGACAGTGGACCGATTAGTCAGTGCGGATTTGGTAATGCGCGAAACATCTAAAGAAGACAGACGCGCTGTAACCCTATACTTAACCGATAAAGGCCGAAAAAAGCTTAAAGAAGCGTTCAATGACGAGGATTCGGCACTGTTTCGACAGTTAAAACGCTTGACAGATGTAATCAGTAAGGAAGAGTTAGAACATCTCATATCGCTTCATGGCACTATTCGAGACATTTTGCTAGGGGAGGAATAAACGAGTGAATACAAGACGTCTCATTACATTGAATATCATTGTTCTTATTTTACTTGTAGCCGGCGGCTTTGCGGCTTATTATTATGTAAACGAAGCGACGAACTATATTAAAACAGATAACGCTCACGTTGACGGGCAGCAAATTGTGATTGCGTCTCCCGTTTCAGGAAAGCTGACAAATTGGTCTGCCGATATCGGAAAAAATTTTCGTAAAGATGATAAAGTTGGGGAAGTATCCGACGGAGAGCATACAATCTCTGTGACAGCGCCGCAAAATGTTACGATTGTTCAGCAAAGTGCTGTAGCGAATTCTTTTGTGGCTGCCGGGACAGCGTTGGCGCGCGGATATGATTTAGATGACTTATGGGTTACTGCGAATATAAATGAAACGGATATAGAGGATGTAAAGGTTGGTCAAGACGTTGACATTTACGTTGATGCTTATCCAGATCGGAAATTTACAGGAACGGTCCAAAAGCTTGGCTATGCGACAGCAAACACATTCAGCTTGCTTCCAAGCTCCAATAATACAGGAAACTATACAAAAGTGACACAAGTTGTCCCTGTTACGATTTCCATCGATAACTACAGCGGAGCGGGACTAGTGCCGGGCATGAATGTCACCGTTCGCATTCATAAGTAGGTGATCAAGCATGTCTAGCTTTTTCATAGCCTATATTGTTTTTTCTGTTTTCGTACTTGCTGCATTGAACTATGTAGTAAAGAGAAAACGGAACGTCGCTACCCGTGCAGTTAGCGATGAAACGGACGTTGCTGTAGCTCCGGCGATGGGGGCAGAAGAACAGCGGCAGCCTCCTTCTGTTTCAGCTCATCAAGAAGAGTTAGGCAGCCGCGGGAAAGTAGTCGTCACCATCATGCTTGGCGCGTTCGTTGCCATTTTAAATCAAACATTAATCAATGTGGCATTGCCGCACATGATGAATGATTTTAATGTAGAAACATCGACAATCCAATGGCTTGTTACCGGATATATGCTAGTTAACGGCGTCCTGATTCCGATCAGCCCATTTCTAATCGCGAAATTTCCAACTAAAAAGCTGTTTCTCTCAGGAATGGCCTTTTTTGCGATTGGCGCCTTCGTTTGCTCCTTGGCGCCTTCCTTTGGCGTGATTTTAACTGGACGCTTAATTCAAGCGGTTGGCGCGGGAATCATTATGCAGCTCATGATGGTCATTATGCTGAATATTTTCCCTCCTGAAAAACGGGGAATGGCAATGGGAACCGTGGGAATTGCAATGATGTTTGCCCCAGCGGTCGGCCCGACGTTATCAGGATGGATTGTCGAGCATTATTCATGGCGTCTGTTGTTCGATATTGTTCTGCCAATTGCTATAGTGGATATTATTTTAGCGTTTATGTGGCTGAAAAATACGCCGAAAACAGCCAATCCAACGTTGGATGTTCGAGGAGCTATTTATTCCACTCTCGGCTTTGGGGGAGTGCTGTACGGTTTTAGCGAAGCAGGAAGCAATGGCTGGGGGAATACAGAGGTAGCCGTTTCCATTGTCATTGGTGCTATCTTCTTGGTTCTGTTTATATGGCGCTGCTTTACAGTGGAGCATCCTATTTTGAATTTGCGGGTATTTAAATATAATATTTTCACCTTAACAACTGTCATTGGCTGTGTCATTAATATGGCTTTATTTGCCGCAATGGTGCTGCTTCCGGTTTATTTGCAAAATCTTCGCGGTTTTACTCCGTTGGACTCCGGTTTGCTTTTACTGCCGGGAGCCATTGTCATGGCGATTATGTCGCCGATTTCCGGAGCCATCTTTGACCGGATTGGCGCTAGATGGCTAGCCATTGTTGGGCTTGTTATTACAGTTGTTACGACATGGGAATTTAGCCGATTGACGATGGACACACCATATTCGCATATTTTATGGCTGTACATTTTCCGGATGTTTGGCATGTCCATGCTATCGATGCCAATTATGACAGCAGGATTGAATGTGTTACCGCGTCATTTGTATAGCCATGGAACGGCAACAGCGAATACGCTGCGCCAAGTTGCTTCTTCCTTGGGAACTGCTTTTCTTGTGACGGTTATGTCGAATCGTTCCAAGTTTCATGCTGAAAGCTATCGAAATGAAATGACACTAAATAATCCGACGATAGCAGACCTAGTTGCTCAATTGAAGCATTTCATCCCAAGTGATGAAGCCGTCACTCAACTGTTGTACGGAATGGTGCAGCAACGTTCAGCTGTTGAAGGAATTAACGATGCATTCATAGTAGCAACAGGACTTGCTTTTTTAGCGTTGATTTTATCGTTTTTCTTAAAAGGGAAAAGCAAAGATCGCGCCTCATCGGTTTAACAAAAAGGGGAGTGCAGCCGATCTTTGCTTCGGAAAACCACTTCTGTTGCCTTGCTGTGAACAACAAAAAATGCGGAGAAGCGTAAACAGCTTCTCCGCATTTTTTGTTCTATCATATGTGCGGTGAACATATAGTATAGGAAAAGTTACGGAAAAAGAAAGGAGAAGTTTTTATGGCCCATTTTGGTTCAAAAGGCTGGCTTGTTCAACAATTAAAGGATATGGGCATTCGCCGCCACCCGATCGGACAGAAGAAGGTAGAAGCGTACAAGGCTTCCGTTTTATATGGTCTGTATCAAAAATATGCTGCCAAACGTGTTGATCCACAAGAAAAAAATGCTTAAAATAGAACTAACAATGACCATACAATAAAGGAGAGCAATACGAAATGATTCATCAGACATGGCTAAATCGCCCAACGATCAAAAAAGTAACATGTGTACATACAAATGCAGAAAAATATGTTGTGAATCGTGTGTTAACTGAGGGAAAGACGTATGACGTAAAAAATGAAACGGAAGAATTTTACTTTATTGTTGATAACACAGGCCAAGTAGGAGGATTTTATAAAGATTATTTTAAAGAGGCGAATTAATCGCCTCTTTATTTATTAGCAAAATATATCTCATGTTGAGCTTGATGGGAATGATCTGTATAAACGCATTTCACAGATGGAATGAATGATTCTAAAGAGCAGTGGCCAGAAACGAGAATATATGTTTGTTTTAGCCGTCATTCATGCGGCAAAGGCGGCCCATTGTTTAAGAGATGTTCAAGAGGAAGAGGGATTCAAAAATGCTATTTCAGGCTATTTGGTAAACTTCCGTTCTCCTGAGGTACTGATGGATAGCTTGACTTTAACATCTTTTAATGTATCTTTCTTTAACGGCAAGGCTTTGTCTACCGTTATTCTTTTCCATGCAGCAGGGTTTTCCCGATACAATATCTCGGACAAATTTAACATGTCAATATCATATTTTCGTCCGAGCTCGTATAAATCTTTGATCTCTTTTTCAATCGTTTTTTGAGCAAGGTCAATAAGCTCTTTTTCGGTTAGTGGTTGTAATACTTCAATAATGCTTCCTTGTACTTTGAGTTCAACGGTAAATTCCGGTGTGCCTTTGTTCATTTTGTAAGAGATTTTTGCTTTTGGCCCAAGTACAATAACAGAGGCGACGACTCTTTTGCCTTTTTTAATATAAATTGGCGTTCGAGAGATTTTTTCTTCTACCCAGCGGATTCCCATAATTTTAGAACGGTTAAAGCATTTTTGCACCTCGTGCTGGCGCATAAAGCAGATGCCGGATAAGGTAAGCATCGGCTTTTTTTGATGATTTTCTTCCCATGTTTTCTCCGAAATTCCCAAATAAGGAACTCTTGCGGTTTTTCCTGGTTCATTCAGATCGGATTCGAAACGGTTTAAACGAATGGGCCGGATAAAAGAGCTTTGCTGGAAAATATCCTCTGGGTTGCCGAGCAAGGAGAAATAAACAGATGTTTGCAATAATGGAACGGTAGCAAAAAGCTTGTCTAACGGTTCTTTTGTTGCATACACCCATAATGTATGGCGAATTTCATTATATCGATCAATCAAATCTAAAACATCCTTAACAGGTTTTGCCTTTAAAGCACGCTCCGTAAAGACAATCCCTTTGATTTGCCCCCATGACACCATTTGTTGAATGGAAGGATAAATATTATCCGTGACAATATTAAAGGTTTCTCCTGTTGCTTTTCCTACTGCCGTATCTACTCTTTGTTGCCCGCCGCCGGCATTCGTTTTAGCCAACCCGGTAAAATTGATGAATTGCACATAGACGATAAATTTATGGTCTTTATAATCCACTCCCATCGCATGCACATAGACAACGTGGTCAATGTCCTTTGTTCCCCAGCATCCGGTTAATAATGTAAGAGAAAGCAGCAAGGGGATGGCACGTTTTAGCATTAGTTGTTCTCCCCTTTTGATGTATTGTCCCTTGGATGCACTACTTCCGCTCTATTTCTAAATCTTTTCCAAACAATGGTCGTCAATACTTTTAAAATATCGCGTGTAGGAGGTGAGAGCGGTGTTAAATAAGGGATTCCAAATGTTGTAATATTGGCCACATAGGTTAATAACAAAAAGAGAGAAACGATAAATCCGAACAAGCCGAAGAACGCTGAAAAAACAAGAACGATAAACCGCAATAACGTAACGACACCAGATAAATTTTGGTTGACAAGCGTAAATGTAGCGACGACGGAAATCGCTGTTACGACAAGTGTAGGTGGTGCGGCCAGCCCGGCATCGATCGCCGCTTGCCCGATAATGAGCCCGCCAACGACAGATAAGGTTTGCCCGATCGCGATTGGCAGCCGCATCCCGGCTTCCTTAAAAATTTCGAACAACCCAAGCATTAAAAACATTTCCAATGTAACTGGAAGAGGAACGCCCTGTCGGGAAAGAACGACGGTAGCGAGCATGGTAAACGGCAGCTCATAAGGATGGAATGCCGTTAAGCAAACCCAAAATCCTGGCAGATAAATCGCTAAAGAAATCCCTAGCAGCCGTAATATCCGTTGGAAAAAAACAAAGATAAAAGCGGTATTGTTATCCTCTGATGTATTTAATAAAAAGGTTAAATTCGCCGGACCGATCGCTGCTGTGGGCGCACCGTCGACAAGGAGGACAAAGCGTCCGTTTAATAAACAGCTGACAGCAAAATCGGCTCTGCCGGTGTAACTGAATGTCGGAAATAAAGAAAAGCGGCGATCCCCAAGTAGTTCTTCAAGCTGATTTGTACCTGACATAATATCAATATTGAGATTCAATATTCGTCTTCTTGCTTCATCAATGATTTGCGTATTGGCGATATCTTTAACATATAATAACCCGACTTTTGTTTGGCTTCTTGTTCCGACAATAAACAATTCATAAGATAGTTGATGGGATTTGACGCGTTTGCGGATCAGCGCGACGTTTTTAGAAATTTCTTCGATAAATCCATCCTTTGCCCCTCTGATCGATACTTCTGTATTCGGTTCTTCCGGGTTTCGGTTCGGCGGATTGGCCAGGGTTAACGAATATAAAACGTCCGCTTCTTGAAAATATACGAGCAAATCACCGTTAAATAAAATATAGTTCATATCATCAATCGTTACTTCTTTTCCAAGAAGCTCCATAGGCATCAATTTGTTAGCCTCGATTTCCTCTACCGTTTGACAAGGATAGTCGCGGCACATTTCACGAAACATCGGAAAAATCACTTGCCTAAGCTGCCGTGTATCGCATAATTCCTCGCAATATACAAAAACAAGCGTCAGCGATCCGCTGCTGCTTTTGGCTGGTTGAATTTTAGATGTCAGAATGGCCACATCTTTACAGTTAGAGTAAAAATAGCGAAGCGATTCTTCGGTAACCAACATTGTTTCTTTACCGCTATGATCATTATTCTTTTGCGCGGATTGTGCGGCTCGTAACGGAATTTGCATTATGATCCTCTCCTTGTTTTTATGTATGAAATGAATGCTAATATCCCGAGCAAGCCAGATAGGCTTAACATGAAATATAAAGAGAATGGTAAAATAAATTGATTTAATACATATAAAAATTGTGGATCACTTACAGGCAGAAGTGAAAGAGTACAAATGACCACATAGACAAAAATCAAAATCCAGCGCCGTGTTTGTTTGTTCGATACCGCGAACAACTCAGGGATTAACGCTGTAGCAAATGAGATGCGAATAAATGCACCTGAGAGCCATTGATAAATGGAAAGAAAATCAATATGTTCAATATAGGTTCCTAAGTTCACTAACCGCCATTGCTCAAAGGCGGGATAACGCAATATTCTTGCGTTTCTTGGACCAAATTCAATGATGGCGCCGATTGTTGGGCCAATGCTTAAGCTGGCTGCGAAAATGCCAATAAAAAGAAGTCCAAGAAACGGAAATTTTGGTTGCAAACGGTGCTGCATAAACAAGATCATGATAATTTCCGCATAGCCTGCCCCTGTATAAATCATTCCCTTTAATACCGGATCCCATCCGTTTTCCATAATAGGCTTTAGCAAGGAATAGTCTTTGTGCGGTACCGTAGAAAGCATGACTAAAACTCCAAAAATCACGACGAACGGCAAAACAATGCCGGATGTTTTCGCGATGGAATCAATGCCTAGATAGGCGTTGTAAAAGCAAAGTCCTACTAATAAAAGGATAATGATCCAGCTTGGTGTTGAAGTTAAATACGTTGTTGTTGTGAATGTAACCGTGTCTTTTAACGTGACATAACTGATGATGACTAATAATAACGTGCCGGAAAATGACACAATATATGCGATCACGCTAGAGAATTCGTTTTTAAGCCAGATGAATAAATTGGTTTGTTTGGACTGTTTCATAATGAAATACAAGAGGACCATCCATACAGGCAACAGTCCAAGTGTTAAGATGGCTGAAATCCACGCATCGCGATGGGCGGCATCCAATAAAAGTGGGATGACGATCACGTGGTCCATCAATCCGACGGATAACAGAAAAATAAATAACACCTGTACGATGCTTAACGGATAATGGTTCACAATCGGCCACCTTCTTTCGGAAATCAGAGAATTTAGGATACTAGTTTTTCCCGGTAAAGGAGAATATATTCTTTGCGAAAAATAGGTGTGGAAAAGAAAGAAAAATTTGATACAATGAAACAAAATATAAATTTGGCAGAGGAGGAAGAGGAATGAAAAGAACATTGTTTGAAAACGATCAGCCAGCCGCTTGCTTCTAAGACGGGGCAAGCTGGCGTATAGGTATGCTCCGTCTTGCGTGCAGAGAATGATCTTTAACGAAAGACGGAGGTTGATAAACGATGAAAAAAACATTGATGGGGGCTTTGTATTTATCGGTTGCATCAAGCATTTGGGGAGGAATGTATGTCGTCAGTAAATATGTGCTCGACTATGTTCCGCCGTTTACACTGGTGTGGTTGCGCTATGTGATCGCTTTTACCGTTTTGTTTGGCGTCTTACAGCTGCAAAAAAAGCGAGTTTCTGTGAAAGCAAATGATTGGAAGTGGATTGGCTGGATCGGCGTCATCGGCTATTTTATTTCTATCTCCCTGCAATTTATTGGAACAAAACTGTCGGATGCGCATACGGGAGCGCTCATTACATCCGCTACCCCGGCTTTTATTGTTTTATTTGCTCGCTGGCTGCTGCATGAAGCGATCACTGTAAGAAAAATCGCAGCTCTTGTGTTAGCGACAGCTGGGGTCATTGTTGTCATTGGTCTCAGCGGTGGAAAAGAATCATCGATTTGGGGCAGTGTGATATTGGTCGGAGCAGCGCTTACTTGGGCGCTGCTGTCAGTGTTAGTAAAGATCGCTTCCGCTCGACTTTCAACGTTAGTTATCACAACTTACGCGATTTTTGTGGCACTTATTTGCACCACTCCAATGATGGTATGGGAGCTTGTGAGACAATCTGTTTTTTTGCTTCATCCGCCTATCGTTTTTGGTGTTCTGTATCTTGGTGTGGTGTCTACAGCAGGAGCCTTTTTCCTTTGGAATAAGGGAATGGAAATGATGGATGCGGGAGTCGGTTCCTTATTTTTCTTTTTCCAGCCGCTTGTCGGTTCCCTATTTGGCTGGTTATTTTTACATGAACGGCTGAGTGAAGCATTTTGGTATGGCGGTGCTTTGATCATTGCCGGAGTAGTGATTGCTGTGCTCGACGAAAAGAAGTAGTTCTGGGCGACATGGGAGGAGAGAAATGGTGTCGAGTCGTGCCAAAGGATTAATAATGGTTATATCAGGTGCGGCGCTTTGGGGATTGTCTGGAACGGCGGCGCAAGTATTGTTTCAAGAAAAGCAAGTAACGGCGGAATGGCTTGTTGCGGTAAGGATGCTGCTGTCAGGGATCGCTTTGCTTGCTATAAGTGCATATAAAAAGTTGCATCCTTTGTCGATTTGGAAAGAAAGAAGCAGCGCCAAGCCATTATTATGGTTTGGCCTAATCGGAATGCTTGGCGTGCAGTATACGTATTTTGCTTCGATTGCTACAGGTAATGCCGCTACCGCGACATTGTTGCAATATTTGGCGCCGATTTATATTGTGCTATATTCCATCATAAAAGAACGACAAAAGCCGTCTAAAACAACGAGCGCAGCCATTTTGCTTGCAATTGCTGGCACATTTTTGCTAATGACGAATGGAGCGGCCAATGAGTTAACCGTCTCATTGGTTTCCGTGATTTGGGGAGTGCTTTCTGGCGTAGCTCTAGCATTTTATACATTGTCATCTGCGCTGCTATTGAAAAAATGGAATTCGCTGATCGTCGTGGGTTGGGGCATGATGATTGGAGGAGCGGCGATGTGCCTTATTCTCCCGTCTATTTTTTCGACGAATATCATTTTTGGAATGGATACATGGCTTTTAATTCTATTTGTTGTTGTTTTTGGCACATTGATTGCTTTTTTGTTATTTGTAGAAAGCATTCGTCATTTATCGCCTACAGAATCAAGCTTGTTATCAAGCGTAGAGCCGCTGTCTGCTGTGGCAGCCTCGTTTGTATTTTTGCATGTTTCTTTTGGAGAATGGCAAATGGTAGGGGCGTTATGCATTATTGGCACGGTAGGGATGCTTTCAGTTAAAAGGGTGCAAAAAAGCATTTCATAGCATCTGCGTGCTTAAGGACGGAAACGTGAGCAAAGAAGCCGCGCGCATGTATTCGGCTGCTTCGTATAACTATGTATATGGAGAAAGATGAAGCATAGGGAGTTTAGTTGCTCCCTATGTTTCTTTTTTTGTTCAAGATGTTTTTTCGATATAAATTCTATATGAAGCAGCAAGAGAATTGGTGATGATGCTTGAAGTTGGTATCGTTTTTTGGCTTTGACCTTATCAGAACATGGATTTTTACACATACCGTTCGATCTTTAAGTTGTTAAATCAGGAGCAAAAGGCTATTGACGTGATCTATCCATTCACGCGGATCAAGCTTTAGGAAACATGATGGTGGTCAATGTTCCGTGGCCGACTTCACTTTGAATCTGCCACGTTCCGTTCATCGTCTCAATTAATTTGACTGCAACCATGGATCCTAATCCCGTTCCTTTTTCCTTTGTACTAAAATAAGGTTCACCAAAACGGCTGATTTGTTCTTTGGTCATGCCGATCCCTGTATCTTGGACGGTAATAATAATCCCGTTCTCTTGAACCGTTGATGAAACAGTGAGTATACCGCCGTTCGGCATCGCTTCAATACTATTTTTCATTAGATTAAGAAAACATTGTCGAAAGTGCTGGGCATTGCCGATGATCGACCCCGGCTGCAGCTTTTCTTCAATTTTGATTCCATTCATTTGTGCGATCGGCTGAAGCATATGAATAACATAGCATAGCTCCTGGTCGACCATTAATGGTTCTGTTTTATTGGTCGATGGCTTGGCAAATGTTAAGTAATCATTAATAATCGTCTCCGCCCGATGAATCTCCTCAAGAGCAATATGCATGTATTCGTCTTGAGTCTCCTTTGGAACAGACTGTGATTTCATTAATTGAATAAAGCCTTTCACGACAGTCAATGGATTGCGCACCTCGTGGGAAATGCTTGCAGCAAGCTGGCTGACGATTTCCATTTTTTCTACTTTAATGAGCTTCGACCGCATGATAATTGCTTCCTTCAATGTTTCCATAATGTAAACAACAAACAACATTCCGAACGGAGGGATGAGAATAAAATCGACAATATAAGATTGAGTCACTTGAAAATCAGAGATGGCTATCGCAATTCCTGTTGTCAAAACAGCGAGAAAAAAGGTTAGGCAGACCGAAGTATATAGCTTGCTCGTCCGGTTTAATCGCTGAAAAGCGGGAGAGACAAGGGCTGCCACGATAAACATCGTTACATAAACGACGACAGTTAAAAATTGAAATCCATAAAAAACAGACCGAACAATCAGCAAAATAAAAAGCAATGCGCCGCCAGCTATTCCTCCTCCATACAGTGTACCAATTAAGAAAGGAATTTGCCGTAAATCGTGGATGCAATTATCTGCGATGTAAATGGGAAATTTCATACATAACAATAGGGAAAAGCCTGTACAAGCTATAAAAAGCCATTGGCTTTGGCGAGAATTTTCTTTCCAAAGCTTACCGTGATCATAGATGAAATAATAGACAAAAATGCTAGATAAAATGTAGAATAAGTTGTTTAAAAGGTTTTGGTTGATATATGCCCCCATTATTAGATCCCCTAACTAATGAACTCTAACAATAATAATTATACGAAAAGAAGAAGGAATGAAAATAGCCTTTCCTAATAAGCAAAGAAATTGTTTAAAGAATTTTTGAATCTCTTATTTACAAATGAGCGGTTTGGCTTCTCTTGCATTTTCCCGAATTCCACCAGTAGCCTATTCGTTTTTTAAATAAACGGCAGACAAAGCACTCATCATTGTCTTTGATATAAAAGGCAGGTCTGGGGGAAGCGTTCCAGAAGAGGGATGAGAAAGCCAAAATTTTACTTCATTTGCTGTATGTATATAAATACAGACGGATGCTTCCATGTAGAAGCCCACCCCTTTCATCTTTTTCAGTTGACTTATATGCTTATGTATATCGGGTTATAGATCCCATGAGAAGATGAGACGTCAAAAGTAGAATCCTATTTTTTACGGGCAGAGGCAAGTCACGGTTTTTCAACATCCGCAAATCCTTCTCTGCTATTCTTTCTGCTCGTTTTGTGCCGCATGTCGATTATTTAAGTGTTCCTATATGACCGTATGAGGGTCATATGGAGGAGTGAATGATGAAACATCTTTCTTATATCACAGGAAATATCCTCCTGATGATAGGAGAGAAAGGTAGAAGAAGCAAGCCGCTTTTATGAAGTGAAGCAGGCTCGATTTATAATTTGTTAACATTCTATCACATCCGTTGATTTTGGGATATGAGTTGATGAATAAAGTTTTTTATTAAGAAAAGTTGCTTTTTTAGCTCAACTGTACTATGATATATATTACAGTTAGTACAGACGTGAGAAAGGAGGAGGGGAGATGTTTGAACTTGATATTCGCAGTCGTCAGCCAATTTATGAACAATTAGTTGAAAAAATAAAGGAATTCATTATTCGTGAAGTGTGGGGCCCAAACGAACAGCTGCCGTCTGTCAGATTATTAGCGAAGGAGCTAACGATTAATCCGAACACGATTCAAAAAGCGTATCGTGAACTTGAGCATCAAGGCTATATTTACTCCATTCCCGGAAAAGGTCATTTTGTCGCTACACAGCCGGAAGAAGTCAGTCGTGAAAAATTAGAGACAGCTAAGCAGCAGTTGCTGAAGCTTTTATGTGAGGCGTTCTATATTGGAATGAAGAAAGATGCCATTTTATCTCTAGTAGATGAAGCGGAACAAATAGCAGGAGGAGGAGATCCGCGATGATTGAAATTCATCATGTCCATAAAGGATTTGAACAGGTAGAAGCGGTCAAAGATGTAAGTCTGCATGTTCAAAAAGGCTCGATTTATGGACTTCTCGGTTCAAATGGTGCCGGAAAAACAACGTTGTTAAAGATGCTTGCCGGCATTTATAAACCGGACGACGGCGATATTTTTATTGAGGGAGAACCGATTTTTGAAAATGTTAAGCTAAAGAAGAAACTGCTTTTTTTACCTGATAACCCCTATTTTTTTCCACATGCTACAATCCAGCAAATGGCCCAATTTTATAGAGACGTTTATCCTGGCTGGAATGAAGAACGATTTTGGCAGCTACAGGAATGGTTTTCGATCGATGTACAGCAAAAAATTCAACGCATGTCGAAAGGAATGCAGCGCCAAGCAGCATTTTGGCTCGTCTTTTCCGTTATGCCGGATGTATTGATTCTTGACGAACCTTTTGACGGGTTGGATGCCGTGATGAGAAAAAAGATGAAAAACTTACTTGTACAGGATGTGGCGGAGCGGAATATGACGGTTTTCATTTCATCGCATAACTTGAGAGAGGTTGAAGATCTTTGTGATCATGTCGGTATTTTGCACAATGGTGAAATGATTATGGAGAGGGAGATTGATGATTTAAAAGCAGATGTTCATAAAATTCAAGTTGCTTTTCGCGACGGTATTCCTTCTTCTTTTCTTACCGGTTTGCAAGTCGTTTATCAAGAGCAGCGAGGCCGTGTCCTTTTATGCATTGTTCGAGGCAATCGTGAAGAAGTGGATGCGTATATTCAGCGATTTGCGCCAGTCATTTTTGATGTACTACCGCTTACTTTAGAAGAAATTTTTGTTTATGAAATGGGGAGGATCGGGTATGCTATCGAAAGCGTTATGGTTTAACCGTTCTATCTGGCTGCAGCACTTTCGGAATATTGGCTGGATTGCGATTGTCCATTTGCTTCTATTATTAGCAATCGTTCCACTTCCGATTATGATGGCCTATACAAATGGCAAAAATCAATTAGATTATCTCAGAGGTCTTAAAAATGTATTTGATATTTCCGCGCCGTTTCAAGGAATGCTCGTTTTTACGATTCCGGTTTTGTTAGGGATTTTTTTGTTTCGCTATATGCAAGTAAAACAGTCGGCTGACTATATGCATAGTTTACCGTTTCGTCGTGAATCATTATTTACACAACATATGATGCTCGGCGGGATGATCCTGCTTGTTCCACTTATTTTTACCGCTTTAGTAGTGTCTGTTTTATGTTATTGGCTGCCACTTGATCGCATTGCATCGGCTGATATTGTACTATGGATAGCGGAAGTATTTTTGATGGAAATGTTTGTGTTTGCTGTTAGTGTTTTTGTCGGGATGCTGACAGGAATTTCGGTGCTTCAAGGTATATTTGCCTACATTTTATTTTTATTTCCAGCAGGAATTTTTGTTCTCGTATTAACGAATATGAGATATGTATTAGCCGGGTTTGCTGCTGATTATTATTTAAATGCTAATATAGAGAAAATCGTTCCATTTATTCGATTTATAGAGCTGAGCATGCGAGATTTTAGCTTACAAGAAGCGATAGGCTACCTCTTTTTAACAGGATTATGCATCGTCATGGCGTTATGGATGTATAGGAAGCGCCCTAGTGAAGCAGCCAATCAGGCGCTTGCTTTTCCGATATTGCGCCCGGTGTTTTTATTTGGGGTCCCTTTCTGCTTCATGCTTGTTGGGGGGATCTACTTTAGAGAAGTAATGAATGGCAGCTTCGGCTGGATTCTATTTGGTTATATGGTCTTCTCCATTATCGGATTTTTGGTTGCGGAGATGGTGATCGAGAAAACATGGCGCGTCTTTCATAAATGGAAAGGATATGTCTACTTTTTGCTGCCTATGCTGCTTGTTGGCACTGTTCTTTATTTTGATCTGACAGGATATGAAAAACGAATGCCAAAGCTCGCCGATATTGAAAAGGTATACTTTGGTGATTCCGTGTCTCGATTTGACATAGATACGCAGCAAAGGGAACATCATTCATTGATAGAGCAGCCCAATCAATTTTTAAGTAGTAAAGAAAATATTCAAAATGTATATATTTTTCACGAACAACTCATTGCCAATAAGCCGACACTGCCTTCACCGTTTGCCGATACTAAACGTGTCGTCATCGGATATGTTTTGAAAAATGGGGATCGCCTCATTCGGGTATACGATGTGCCTACCGATCCATACATGCCTTTTTATAAACAGATCATTGAATCAAATGAATATAAGCAAAATTACTATTTTATTTTGCGAGAAAAAGAAGTGGTGCCAATCCGTCAAGTAACTATTATGATGGGAGATGAAAGATTCAAAGAAATCGTGCTCAGCGATCCAAAGGAGATAAGCGGATTTATGGAAGGATTAAAAAACGATCTGAGACAGGAAAGTGCGGAATCCATACTGAAAAACCATGAATCATGGGGAACGATTGAGTTACTCCAAAGCGATGGAGATATTATTTATGTTACGTGGAAAAAAACATATGCTAATATCGAGAAGTGGCTGTCCCGGCAAAAATTACTTCCCAATCACAGATAGCAAACAAAAGCGATTGGCTAAGCTGAGATAGGAAAGAGCAAAGAAAAGGGGATCGATGGTTGCGAGTTTATGAAAGGATCTGGAAGCGGCATGGCTCAAACTTCCGTCACACGTTTGTAAAACGAAGGCAAGCCTGCGGATTGGCCTTCGTTTTATTTTTTTCAAATGGGCGGATTGGCTTGTTATCCGCATAGTCGCTTAGGAAAGCAGAAGCAATGATTTTCAGCGATCAGCGCGTCATCTAGCTATGAATGCGCTTTATCTTTGGTCAATGAGCCAAAAACAAACAAGGCCATAGCGCCTTGTTTGTTATTGATTTTTGTTTAAGTTTTCCACTTTGAAACGCCATGTAAGCGGGAGAGAAATAAAAAGCAAAATGAATGGACCGATTGTTTGCTTATTATATATACTATATTCAAATGAACATTTGAATGAGGGGATAAAATGGTTCGCGACATGTGTGAAGTGTTTTGTTTTGATGAGAAAAAAGTAGCAGCTGTAAAGGGAAAAATGGATAAGATTGCAGGAGTCGAACAACTGTTTAAAGCTTTATCGGATGCCACTCGTTTAAAAATTGCTTATGCGCTTACATTGGAAAAAGAATTATGTGTTTGCGATGTTGTTCCTATAATTGACGCGACCGTAGCAACGGCCTCGCATCATTTGCGCGTTCTTCGTGATATGGGGCTTGCTAAGCATCGAAAAGAAGGAAAGCTTGTGTTTTATTCGTTAAAGGATGAGCACCTCTATCAATTCGTATCGATGGCTCTTATGCATGTAGGAGAGGAGGGAGGAGATGGAAAATAGACATGTATATCGTCTTCAAGGACTTTCCTGTGCGAATTGTGCAGCAAAATTTGAACAAAACGTCAAAGCAATTGCGACGGTAAAAGAGGCGCATGTGAATTTTGGAGCCGCCAAACTGACCGTTATTGGCGAGGCCTCGATTGCAGAGTTGGAGAAAGCGGGAGCCTTTGAAGGAATTCGTCTCATTCCAGAGCACGCCCAAACGCAGTCATCGGCGCCAGAATTTTGGCAAACACGGGCTACTGTATTGGCATTGATTTCTGCCTGCTTTCTTATGGTGGGATATGCAGCTTCTTTATGGATGAAAGAAAGCGAATGGCTTGCGGTTGGAGCATTTGCCTTAGCAATTGCTGTGGGCGGTTATGATTTGCTTCGAGTGGGATTGCTAAATTTATGGCATTTCCGCTTTGATATGAAAACACTGATGACAATTGCGATCATCGGGGCAGCGTTTATCGGAGAGTGGAAAGAAGGAGCCGTTGTTGTACTTTTGTTTGCTATCAGTGAAGCGCTGGAACGCTATGCAATGGATCGGTCTCGTCGTTCAATTCAGTACTTGATTGATGCCGCACCAAAAAAGGCGATGGTTCGCAAAGGGAATCAGGAATATGAAGTCGATGTTGATGAACTGGAGATTGATGATATTATGATTGTCAAGCCAGGACAAAAAATTGCGGCAGACGGCATTGTTGTGCACGGGGCCTCAGCCGTTAATGAAGCGACCATTACAGGAGAATCAATGCCTGTTTATAAAAGTGTGAATGATGAGGTGTATGCCGGAACTATTAATGAGGAAGGGGCATTAGAGGTCCAAGTCACGAAAAAACGCAGCGAATCTATGTTGGCGAAAATGATTGATCTTGTCGAAGAAGCTCAAGCCGAGCGGGCTCCTGCTCAACAATTAGTCGATCGCTTCGCCCGCTATTATACCCCGCTGATTATGATGATCGCTTTTATTGTTGCTGTGACGCCTCCTCTTCTGTTCGGAGAAAATTGGGAAGCATGGGTTTATCGTGGATTAGCTGTATTGGTGGTCGGCTGTCCATGTGCGCTTGTCATCAGTACTCCTGTCGCTATTGTCACAGCCATCGGTCATGCCGCACGGCGCGGGATTCTTATCAAAGGCGGAATTTATTTGGAAGAAATGGGGAAAATCGCAGCTATCGCTTTTGATAAAACGGGAACTTTGACAAAAGGAACGCCAGAAGTGGCAGCTATCCGTTTATTTTCTGATCATGTCATGGAAGAAGAATGGCTTCAGATTGCTGCTGCGATCGAAAAATATTCTCAGCACCCCATTGCTTCAGCCATTGTGCGAAAAGCACAAGAGCGAGGCATTGTACTCACTGATCGTCAAGTGACGAATTTTTATTCGGTTACAGGAAAGGGAGCTTCCGCATCCGTCGACGGAATCACCTATTATATTGGAAGCCCGGCTTTGTTTTCAGAATATCTGTTATCGAAGGAGGTTCACGCTACCATTCAGCAGCTTCAACAGGCAGGAAATACGGTGGTTGTGCTGGGAAGTGAGCATCAGTTGCTAGGAGTGGCGGCCGTTTCTGACCAAGTTCGTGAATATGCAGCGGATATCATTCAAGAGCTTCGCAAAGAAAAAATAAAACAGCTGACAGTAGTCACAGGAGATCAGCGGGTGACGGCTGAACATGTTAGCCACTCAATTGGCCTCACAGAAATACAAGCAGAATTGCTTCCTGAAGATAAGCTTCGCGTGATGAAAGAAATGAGAGAGAAATATGGTCGAGTGGCGATGATCGGTGATGGAGTTAATGATGCCCCGGCATTAGCAGCAGCCAATGTTGGAGTGGCGTTGGGAACAGGGGGAACCGATGTAGCTCTGGAAACGGCGGATATTGTTTTAATGGGAGATGATCTTCGCCAACTACCTTATGTCATTCGCCTAAGTCGTAAAGCGCTGCGAATGATTAAAGAAAATATTGTTTTAGCTTTATCTTTAAAGCTTTTGGCCTTAATTTTGATCGTTCCTGGATGGCTTACATTGTGGATGGCGATTTTTGCAGATATGGGAGCAACATTCATCGTGCTTTTCAATTCAATGCGCTTAATGCGAATATAGCGTGCAAGCCCTCTTTCCCTCATGGGGATAGAGGGGTTTTTTCCTTATGAAGTGTCCGTTTCTTCCACCCAAATTCTATAGATTATATCGCATGATCCTTTTATGATTTTAATTTTATTATATTTTTTTAGAAGGAAACAACAAGAAATTTGTAGAATGAATAAAATAACGCTTTATCTAAAAATTATAGAAAAGGGCGGAATTTAAATGAAAAAAGAACATGTATATGTGTCGAAGAGTGAAGAAATTTTTCATAGGCAGGAAGGGATCATCATTACCAATCGTGATGCTAGAATTGTTGCTGTGAATGAAATACTGCTAGCCTCCATTGGCTACCGCCAGCAGCAATTGATTGGCCAGCCTGTCCATCTATTGTTTACGCAAAGTTATAGTATTTCTACCTATCATCTCATTTGGGAGAATGTTTTAAAGGAGGGCTATTGGGACGGAAATGTTCATTCGTATCAATTGCAAGACGGGCTCCTTTTAAGACGTTTAACCGTCTATGGTTTAGCGGATCATCATGGCCAAAACAATTTATTTATATGGAAGTTTTCTGACATATTGGAAATCGAGAACGTACTGAACGCTATTTATAAAATACCAATGATGGCTGTTGTTACATTGTATAAGGATATGACGATCAAGCACTGGAGCGAAGCAGCAGAATTATTATTCGGATGGAAAAAAGAAGAGATCATTGGCCGGCCTTTACTTTCATTATTTTCATACCATTTGTTTGATCTGGCTAAAATGATTCGTCAGACAGGGAGTGAGGGGCTTTTAGATTTGGAATGCGAAGCAAGAAAAAAAGATACAACGATGATGAATGTTGTTTTTTCAGTCGTTCCAGTCACGGACTCAGTTGGAGCAACGACAGGATATGTTATGACGATCAGGGATGTAACAAAGGTCAAACAAAAAGAACGAGAGCAGCAAAAGAATTCAGAGCTGATCAAAAACATTCAGCAAAGCATATTCACTTCTCCGATTCAAACGAAGGATATAACGATGGATGCGGTTTATATTCCATCGGAGGAATTATCTGGGGATATGTATGCTTGCTATCGAATTGATGAGGTTCGCTTTGGGGTTATAATAATCGACATTATGTGCCGCGGACTTTCCTCTTCTCTAATCATTATGTTATTGCGCTCACAATTAAGAGAGCTCATCCTTCGTGTTACTGATCCCGCTTGTGTAGCGACGGAGCTTGAAAAATATGTACAAACCCTATTCCCCGAGAGCTCTAGAGAAATGTCCTCACTGTTTTCAATGATTTATGCTGTAATCGATACAAAAAAGCAACAAATTGAATATATAAATGCAGGCCATCCTTCCGGGTTTTTATTAACTAATAATGAAATTATTGAGATGGATCAAGGAGGATGGGCGATCGGCAGTCCATTTTCTGTTCCGTTTAAAAAAGAAGTGATTCATTATAATCAACAGGTAAGGCTTTTTTTATATACAGATGGAATTCTAGGGGAAATCGACCAGTCCCCATTATCCAGTATGATTAACATTCTTCATGATTTGAAAGAACATCGTTCTTTATCTGATCAACAATTTTTGCGACTGCTTGTTGATAAGCATATATGCGAGAACCGCCCGGCAAATGACGTGTGTATGCTTTCGATGACGATTGGCGAAGCCTCAAAGGATTGATCAATATTGTGGTTGATGTTGCTGCACGCGGCGAAGTGACTGAAAAGCAAGGATAAAAAAGAGTACATAATGATCAGTTTGTCCTGTTTTTTGTTGCCATTCCTTGTTTTTTGAATAGCTGCCGCTGCTTTTTTAATTGTTGTGGCGCTGTTAGATAAGCGTTGCATGAGTTTCATCCTTTTTGTTGAAACTTTTTTTTTGTCTAAATTATATTTACTGGATGATGATTGTTGTACGTCTCACTGCTGGAACATTGCCTCATAAATCGTTTACTGCCGCTATTTCTCTCTGCTTCTTTTCACTTCTCTTCTGATATGTTCATCATAGGATTATTAATGAGGGACATATATTCGCAAAAATGGTTTTATGGTTAGTGATTTCTAAAAAAATGAGGAGTGTATATATTTTTACGAGGAGATCACGGATCTGGGTGTTTTTTGTATAAGAGGATGAGTGAGGAAATGTCTACTGTATATGCATAATCAGTTAGTGTATATACCACTGTATCAAAAAAATTGTAAAACCTCCACCATGCAAGTTAAAATAAAAGACACAACGAAGGGTGGGGAAAAACAATGCGCTATGTATTATCCTATTTAAAATCGTACAGAAAATGGATGATAATAGCCTGGATGCTCATGTTGATTGAATTGTTTGTGGAACTGTGGCATCCGTTATTAATGGAAAAAATTATTGATAATGGAGTGATGAAAAATGACTTGCATGTCATTTGGAAATGGGGCGCTGTGATGGTTGCGACCTCTCTTCTTGCTTTTCTGTCTGGTATTGCCAATTCGTTTGTTGCCGCTTACGTTGGACAACAGTACGGATTTGCGTTGCGAAATGCGCTCTTTCAAAAGGTTCAGTCGTTTTCGCTATTTCATTTTTCCCAATTTCCAACGGCTTCTTTAATTACGAGGATGACGAATGATGTATCCCAAATGCAAAATATGGTATTTATGAGCTTGCGAGTGATGCTTAGGGCGCCACTCTTGATTATTTTTGGTGTAGTCATGGCGCTGTTTGTCCATGTGAAGCTTGCTCTTATTTTGCTCATTGTCGTACCGGCGTCGCTCGCTTTTTTACTTTTTATGATGAACAAAGCCGCTCAATTCTTTACAAAGGTGCAGCACATATTGGACCGTGTCAACAGCATTATGGGCGAAAATATCGCTGGTATAAGACTGATTAAGGCATGGGGGCGCAGCCTTTATGAGAAAACAAGATTTACCGAAACGAATCAAGCGCTTATGACACGGACCGTGACCGTTTTGCGACTTATAGAAACGATCACTCCTGTTTTGCTGTTGGTGATGAATATGGCAATCGTTATCATTTTACTCATCGGACGAGTGGAAATTCATACAGGCAGTGCAACAGCAGGGGAAGTCGTTGCGGTGATTAATTACACGACACGTATGACGGCTGCTTTATCGATCTTTACTTTTGTAACGACAGCGTTTTCTCGTGCCAAGGCATCAGGGCAGCGTATTGCCAATATACTGACAGCACCGGTTGATATGCTCGATAAGGACAAACGAGACGAACAGCCTATTGAAGCAGGAAGCATTCAATTTGAGAACGTTTCGTTTCGATATCCGGAAACTGATGTCGATGTATTGCGAGACATTTCGTTTTCTATCGGTGCGCATGAAACGGTAGCGATTTTGGGAGAGACTGGTTCTGGCAAGTCTTCGCTGCTGCAGCTGATTCCTCGGCTATATGATGCTATGGACGGAACCATTAAAGTGGACGGAATCGACATTCGGCAAATAAGACAAGAACGCTTGCGCACAGCTATCGGCTTTGTACCGCAGGATATTTTGTTATTTTCGGGAACGATTCGCGATAACATTTGCTTTGGAATGGACAACGTGACAGAAGAAGAGATGATACAAGCTGCGAAAAACGCCCAAATTCATAATACCATTATGAGTTTTCCCGAAGGGTATGATACGATGGTCGGACAAAAAGGGGTGACTCTGTCGGGAGGACAAAAACAGCGTATTTCTATCGCTCGAGCACTTGTGCGCCATCCCAAAATTCTTTTGTTAGATGACAGTACAAGCGCATTGGATGTTCAAACAGAAGCTCAGTTGTTACAGGCATTAAAATCCTATTCATGCACAACTCTCATTGTCACTCAAAAAATATCAACCGCCATGGAGGCAGATACGATTATTTTGCTTAAAGACGGAAAATTGCTGGCGCATGGAACGCATGAATATTTGTTACGAACGAACGAGTTATACTCTAAGCTTGTTGAATCACAGCTTGGAAAGAAGGGAATTAGCGATGTTAAGAGCACCACATAGAATGATGGGAGTAAAAGAAAATAAGCGGAGCGTGAAAGAAAATGCTCAAACGCTGCGGCGCATATGGGGCTTTCTCGAGCATCAAAAGGGGCGCCTAGCAGTTGTCATCGTAATGGTGATGATTAGCTCCGGTCTCAGCCTTCTTGGCCCATATATCGTGGGGAGAGCTGTCGATACATATATTATCGCCAAGCGTACCGATGGCTTTTGGATGGTTGTTGTTGCTCTTTTGCTTATTTATCTCGCTTTGTCGTTATCAAGCTTTTTACAAAGCTACTGGATGATTGGAATTGCGCAAAAGACGATTTACGCAATTCGCACTGAATTATTTGGACAATTTCATCAGCTTCCTATCTCTTTTTTCAATCAAAGGCAATCGGGGGAGCTAATGAGCCGATTGACGAACGATATTGACAATATGAGCCAAACGTTCAACAGTACGGTTATCCAAGTGATTTCAAGTACTCTTACGCTTATCGGAGCGGTGGTGGTGATGCTCCTGTTAAGTCCTCTCTTGACAGCGGTAACGCTGTTGATTGTGCCGATTATGTATGGATCTATGAAATGGATTACGAATCGAACACAAATGAGGTTTAAAGAGCAGCAGAGAAATTTAGGAGAGTTGAACGGATTTATTGAAGAAGTGATTTCTGGACAAAAAGTCGTTAAGTTATTTTCCCAAGAAAAAAAGATGATTGCTCAGTTTTTAGAAAAAAGTGAACAGCTCAAGCAATCGGGATTTTGGGCGCAAACCTATTCAGGTTTTATTCCCAAACTTATGAACGTGCTAAATAATATGAGTTTTGCCTTAATTGCGGGTGTCGGAGGAATTTTCGCATTTAAAGGAATGATTTCAATCGGAACGATTGTGATTTTTTCAGAATATGCCAGACAATTTACACGTCCGCTCAATGATCTTGCCAATCAATGGAATACATTTCTATCTGCATTGGCTGGTGCTGAGCGGGTGTTTGAAATTATTGACCAAGACAAGGAAGAGGATGATGAAGCAGAAACGATTGATTTGCCTGCTGTGCGCGGAAATGTTGAATTTCGCAATGTGTCTTTTTCATATGATCAAAAACGAAAAGCGATTCAAAATGTCAATTTTTCAGTAACAGAAGGCGAGACGGTAGCGCTTGTTGGACCGACGGGTGTCGGAAAAACCACGATTATTCAGCTTCTTATGCGATTTTATGATCCGGATCATGGACAAATTTTGATTGATGGGATAGATACTCGGCGAGTGAAGCGGTCCAGTCTTCGCAGCCATATGGCGTTTGTATTGCAAGATCCTTTTTTGTTCCAAGGAACGATTCGCGAGAATATTCGTTATGGCAGACTGGAGGCAACAGATGAAGAAGTGGTGGAAGCGGCTAAGTGGGCGAATGCGCATTCGTTTATTACAAAATTGCCAAAAGGCTATGATACCGTTTTACAGCCGGACGGCAGCGGTATTAGTCAAGGACAAAAGCAATTGCTGGCAATTGCTAGGGCAATGATCGCGAAACCGTCTATTTTAGTTTTGGATGAAGCGACAAGCAATATTGACACAATGACGGAACTGATGATTCAAGAGGCGCTTGAGCGTTTGATGGAGAAGCGAACCTGCTTTGTTATCGCCCATCGGCTCAATACGATTCAACAAGCTGATCGCATTCTTGTTTTGCGTGAAGGAACCGTGGTGGAACAAGGAACGCATGATTCCCTTCTGAAGGAAAAAGGATTTTACAGTGAGCTGTATTATCGACAATTTAAAAAGGACGCCATATAAAAGTCTTGCACGGCATATCCGTGCAAGACTTTTATCACCTCTCCATTCGTTTGATGAATGATTGGCGCCAATCTTCCGATAAGGCAGGCTCGGCAACAATGGTTTTCATAGCCGCTACATTCCTTTTATCAATATAATAAATAGTATTCACATCATGAATAGAGAGAGGAAGCGGGCTCCGATCGATTAATGTGAGAGGATCACCTTTCTGTATGGAACCTTCTTGAAGCACGCGAAAATAAAAGCCTGTGTAGCCGGTTTCTTGAACTTTGAGCGGCAGATCCTTTAACCCGTGGCGTTTAGCTAATTTAAAACACGGCTGACGCGGCTGTGAAACTTGGATGACCGCTGTACCGACCTCATATACATCGCCGATGCAGACTTGGTTTTCCGTCAATCCAAAGAGAGTCAAATTTTCCCCAAATGCACCTGGGGTGAATGAGCGATGATAGACTTGCTCCCAAAACGAAAAATGTTCAGACGCATAAGCACAAATCGCTTTATCTGGCCCCCCATGGTGAATAAGATCCGCTTGTCCATCGCCAATGCAATGGGTTTTTGTGACAGTGATGGGCCCATTCACTGGCTGTTTATAAATTCCGGTAGTCAGAGGCTTTTCGTCAATTGTCACCGTTTGCGGCATCCCGATATTAATTGAAACAATGTGCATCATTTTTTCCTCCTTGTCTGTCAAGCTATGATATAGACGTCCATGACAAAAAATGAGATCATCATCGGAAGGGCGAAAACCCCTTTTGTTGAAATGGCTTTCTTTACTTGCGCTGACGAAAGGAATTTTTTCAGGATAGATGAAACGGAGTCTTGTTCATTGTTTGTGCCTTTCGGTAGAGTTCGTGCTATCTTTTGAGTTTTGTCTGGACGGCACTGCTTTCCGATCAACAAACCAATTTGTAAAGCAACTCGCTATTCTTCTGTCGCGTGAGCGCGTGAATCGCTACCTTTCTCAATTGGAAATATTTTGTATCTGCTCCGTTCTTTGTTCTGTATGTATATCAACAACTTCTATGTTTAACCGCGTTTGTTTCAGTTTTCTGCATTTTCTATTATGCTTGTTTGCTGATAGAAAGTCTACTTGTTTTGATGACAAACGCATGGTGTTTTTCTATGAAAAAAGATCCTTTGCTGAATGCAAAGGATCACATGTGCATGAGCTCTTTTTCGGAGGTCTCGGTTTGGCTTGGCTGTTGAGAATTTCTCGTGAATATGGATGAAATCGTCTGCTTAATGGTTTCCACGATATGTGTGCATCGCTCAAAAATAATCTCTTTGATAGTATCGAGCTGTCTCATTATTTTATATTGCGATGCTTCTTGGGCTTCTAATCGTTTGATGACCGTGTCATGAAACACACCTTGAAGCTCCAGCTTTTCTGCTAACTTTTGATATAGCTTTTCTTGTCCCTCCAAGCGTGCGCTCAATCCTTGATACAGCTCGTCTTGAAAGGCGATTTGTTGAGCCAGTCTTTTCATTGTGTTTTCCTGAACAGAAAGGGAATCAAGAATCGCTTTCTTTACGGTTTGATCGTTTTCGCTCATTTCTTGCCATTGGGCATATAAATGTTCATACTGTTGCTGTTGCAAGGAAAAAGAGTGCTGAAGCTGCTCCATGGAAGCGGACAAATGCTCATGAAATTGCTGCTGTTCATTCAACAACTCTTCGGTTTGAGGACGCCGATGATGAAAAACAGGAAAGGTAGCAGAGCTGCTTGGATCAGCAGGCGGCGTGGCTTTTTTATGCAAATAAATAAACGACATGCTTCTCCTCCTTTCTAATAAAAATGAAGTGCATCCATAGTATATGCATGTGCTTGTTTATGCGTTTATAGAGATTTCGCTTGACATGTTAGCATTTGTTGGTGCTGTTTATAGGGGGGACAATGTTGCTGCACAGAATCGGGAATGGGGCTGAAAGGGGTGTGTTCCTTTTTTGTTTCGCATCCGTATGGCCGAAAGGCAAATCACATGGTTCTTCCAACTGTGGATGTTTTTATAGGCACAGGATTTGTAAGGAAAAAAGAAGTCTGTTATAATCGAAGAAAAATACGACATTGCAGAGAGGATGTGGAAATATGCCTGCGGTTGAATCAGCAATGTTTCCATTAGGAAAGCAAGCGCCGTCTTTTGCTCTTGTCAATGCGATTGATGGCAAGATCGTGCGGTTGGAGGATGTGAAATCTGATGTGGCGACTGTCATCATGTTTATTTGCAACCATTGCCCGTTTGTTAAGCATGTGCAGCATGAATTGATCCGTCTCGCTCACGATTATCAGCCAAAAGGGGTGTCGTTTGTTGCCATCAACTCGAATGACGCCGAGAAATATCCGGATGATTCTCCGGAAAATATGAAAAAAGTCGCTGAAGAGTTAGGATATCCGTTCCCTTACTTGTTTGATGAAACGCAAGAGGTAGCGAAAGCATATCAAGCGGCATGCACGCCAGATTTTTATATTTTTGATAAAGAACTAAAATGTGTGTATCGCGGCCAATTGGATGACTCAAGACCGAATAATGGCATTCCTGTTACCGGTGCTTCTATTCGGGCGGCCTTGGATGCCCTCCTAGCTAATCAGCCCGTGTCTGAACAGCAAAAGCCAAGCATCGGCTGCAGCATAAAATGGAAGGAGTAAAGCTGGCTCGAGCGGCCAGCTCTTTTTTATTTTAGCCGTTTACTTTGATAATAAGGCAGGGAGAGAGGAATGACGGAACAAACGTCTCGAGTGTTTGTATACGGAACGTTATTAACAGGTGAAGTGAATCATGAAATTGCGGCTCCTTATTTGCAAAACGTGAAGCCTGGAAAAGTAAAGGGAAAATTGTATGATGTCGGATCATATCCGGCCCTTGTACTGGATCAGGAGGGGGAAGTAGTTGGTGAATGGCTGACTATAACGATAGATGGAATTCGAAGGATGGATGAGCTGGAGGATTACGAGGAAGGAAGAAATGATAACGAATACGAGCGCGTATGGATTAGAGACTGTACTCAGGAGATAGAGGGATATGTGTATGTCTACCATCCTGACAAGGCCCTCCACCTTCCTTTGATTGAATCGGGTTCATGGCGCCAGTATCGTCCAAAAAAGAGGAATGCGTAAAGGGAAAAGTGGCTCTTGCTACATCAACGGGTGATTAAAACATTCGTAAGCTCATGAAACGAGGCCATCCATTTAAGAATAATGTGGAAAACGTAGGAGCAGTGCCGTATAAACGATATAGATACAACTGGATGTATCAACAGTTGTTTAGACTATAACTGATTTCAACAGTAAGGTGATCGAACAACTCCGCTTCCTGATAACTAAAATCATCTGAAAATGGCTGGTTGTTCGTTTTTTGTCGTGCAAATGTGTGGTGAAAGCCAATCCATAGATTGTCCCCTGATCTGTCCACTCCTCAAAAGGTGGCCGCTCCATCTTTAAGGTGTATTTCATTAGATGCAAGTGATTAAGCGAGCATATCGAATGAAGCGGAAGACGAAATCGTATGGAGAAGATAAAAAATGAATGATAAAACACACTTGACAAGTAGGAATACTTGGTATTAATGTATTAAATAATGAAAAAATTCAAATAGGTAAATGCTGATCAGACAAACTGAAGGCACTTTATGGTTGGGGAATGCATATCCGACAATAAAGTGTCTTTTTTTGTCTATCAAAGGGAGGGATGCAGGAAAACTTAAGAACGCTTTTCTGAGCAAAAGATAGACATCGACACATGAAATAAATGATTTTGCAAAGATTAGGGGGAGGTTGAAGATCATGAAAAAGCTGATTGTATTTATCATTGTTGGGTTTATCGCCCAACTGATTGATGGCTCACTTGGGATGGCTTATGGGGTGACTTCGACAACACTGCTTCTTGCTTTTGGAATTGCGCCGGCTGTTGCTTCGGCATCTGTACATTTAGCTGAGGTGGTGACAACTGCCGCTTCTGGAGCTTCTCATTTAAAATTTGGAAACGTAGACCGCGATATGGTGTTAAAACTGATTATTCCGGGATCGATTGGTGCATTTGTTGGCGCCTGCTTTTTAAGTAATCTGCCTGGAGATTTAATTAAACCGTACATTTCTACTTTTTTATTAATTCTTGGACTTTATATTATCTATCGCTTTTTATTTCTTCAGTCGTCTCAAGAAACGGAACGAGTACAAAAGATGTCAAATAAACAGCTGGTTCCGCTCGGACTGTTAGCTGGTTTTTTTGACGCAACCGGCGGCGGAGGATGGGGTCCGATCGCAACACCTGTCCTTTTAGCGAAAAAAGGAGTAGAAGCCCGCAAAGTCGTGGGAACTGTTGATACATCAGAGTTTGCGGTAGCCGTGTCTGCTACGCTTGGATTTTTCATTTCTTTAGGATGGGAGGAAGTGAACTGGTTTTGGGTCGGTACGCTCATGCTAGGAGGAATTATCGCAGCACCGATTGCTGCTTGGATTGTTAGAATCATGCCTTCCCATTTGCTTGGCGTGCTTGTCGGAGGATTAATTGTGTTAACGAATGCACGCACATTGCTTCACTCTTGGAATGTAGCGGAAAATTTGTATATGGTAGTTTATAGCATCATTATTGCCGGCTGGGTGTTTTCGGTTTGGTGGGCCATCCGCAATCATAAAAAGAGACTAATATCGGATCATTTGGCTTCGTAGCCTGTGATGGATAAATGTTGGAGATAAATTCATCCCTTTGTTTGGGGAAAGCCTATGTATATCGAAGGGAGTGCCTTCCCATTTTAGCGGCGTCACTTAATGTAACGATCTTAATCCAATGGAATGTGTCAATATTTCCCCGCATATGAGCGGACAAGGAACTCCCTGCAACAGTCGTCTTTCAGACCAAGTGATGTGTCTGAAAACGGTTGATTGTTTGATTCTCGGTCATGCTTGGGTGTGACCGAGACATCTGATCGTCGAAAAAAAGGAGATCTTCTGTTTATCTTCAAAGCCAACCTTTTACTCAAAAGGTTGGCTTTTATAATAGGAAGAATGAATGAATATACAAAAAAAATGAAAGGTTATTGCACTTGGCTACAATCTTTCAAGCATATAAAAACAGCTGATCAAGAAAACGCTTTCTTAAAAAATTATAAAAATACAGAAAGATTTATAAAAAAAGTGATTGTCAAAACGGGAATGTTTCAATATAATAAAATCATGTTAGAAAACTATACGCACGAATGTGAGGTTATGTAACATGTATAAGGTATTAGTTTCGCAAGTGAACAATGATACGGCAGTTCTTGAACAAATTAAAGAGACGATTCAACAAAAACATGTAGAGCTTTTACATTTGCAATTTGTAGATATTGAAGGAATTTTAAAGCATGTGACGGTTACGGTTGAGCAATTGGATGATGTGGTCAATGGAAAAATCATGTTTGACGGCTCCTCCATTAAAGGATTTTCGCCTATAAACAAATCAGATTTGTATCTTCTTCCAGATCTTAACACATTTGCTGTTTTGCCTTGGACGGTAGAAGAGGGATATTCGGAGGCACGTTTTCTTTGCTCTGTAATGAACCCAGATGCAACGCGATTTGAAGGAGATCCTCGTAACGTATTAAAGAAAACAGTCGAACGTGCGGCGCAGCAAGGGTATACGATTTCTGTCGGTCCGGAATTAGAATTTTTCTTATTCAAAACGGATGAACACGGAAATCCAACGACACAAACACAAGATAATGGCGGTTATTTTGAACCATCGCCAAAAGATCTTGGGGAACGCGTTCGTCTTGAGATTTATCGAGCATTAAAAGCGATGGGCTTCAAAATCGAAGCCTCACATCATGAGGTGGCCGAAGGACAGCATGAAATTAACTTTAAATACGCGGATGCATTAGGCTCTGCTGACAATGCTACAACTTATAAATGGGTAGTGAAAACGATTGCAAGCAAATATGGATTGCATGCTACTTTCATGCCAAAGCCTGTCTTCGGCATTAACGGATCAGGAATGCACGTCAATATGTCATTATTTAAAGATGGAGAAAATGCATTCTTTGACCCGAGTGATGAAAATCAGCTTTCAGAAACAGCATATCAATTTATCGCTGGTTTATTAAAAAATGTGAAAAGTTTTGCAGCGGTCACAAACCCACTTGTCAATTCCTATAAACGTCTTGTTCCGGGATATGAGGCACCATGCTATATTGCGTGGTCAGCATCCAACCGTTCGGCGCTTATCCGGATCCCGGCTAAACGCGGTGTAGCGACACGTGTAGAGCTTCGCTGTCCAGATCCAGCGGCCAACCCTTATTTAGCGTTTGCTGTGATTGCGGCAGCTGGACTTGATGGTATTGAAAAAGCGCTGAAAGCGCCAGCTCCGATTGATGAGGACATTTTCCATATGACAGAAGAGCGTCGGGAAGAGCTTGGTATTGAAAATCTTCCAGCAAGCTTAGGAGACGCTGTGTCTGAATTTGTAAATGGTACGATTGGACGCCAAACGCTAGGTAATCACGTATTTGATGAATATGTAGCCATGAAAAATGAGGAATGGAATAGCTACCGCACAGCTGTGCATGCATGGGAACTTGAACAATATCAAGGAAAGTTTTAATAAATTTCCAAAAGAAGTCTCCCATCTTTAAGGAACGTGAAGGGCGATAGCCCAGTGAGTAGGGGGGAGAATGAATTTCGGTTGGCGATGGCCAACGGATAGGATACTTTATCGTTCAAACGGACCCCTTTAGAACGAAGGGAAGCGTAAAGGGTCCTTGTGTGGGGCTTATCGTTCAGCGAACATGAAGCCCTCCTCTAAGCGAAGTGTAGATAGTGGGTAGTTCACGGGTGCATAAATTATGGAGAAAAGCAGGCGATTTTTGCCTGCTTTTTTATTTTTAAAAAGGAATAAGAGAGAGCAGGGAAATGGCTGAAATCTTAGCTTGTCTTTCATAAAAAGTCTAAAAATTTTAAAAATTACTTGAGAAAACGCTTACGTAAATGTTATAATTCTTGTAAACCGATTTACAAAACCGATTTACAAGCCTTAAACGAAGAGGAGACGTTTGAAAGCGAGAAAAGTTTCAATTTTTTCGGGGGGGTGGCTCTCTTTCATGATAACACACGAGCTATAAATATAAGGGATGGATATGGAATTCAATGGCCCGCGTTCAAACAACAGCAGTATTTGGACTCTTATCACATGTCTGCATGATGAAAGCAAACTTATAAGATTTGTCTCTGACTGATCATCGATTTTTCAGCGATCTTTTCTTCGATTTTCAAGCTGCCTTTATATGGCTTGGACGGATCTTTAACAAAAATACGAAAATCGCAGAATCAAGAGGATGAGAAAGGGGAGAGAGGATGGATGTTGTCACGTTTGGAGAAGCGATGGTGATGTTTGTTGCGGAGGAGCCTGGATCGCTTCAGCAGGTGAGCCGCTTTCAGCGAGCGCTTGCCGGGGCGGAGGTCAATACGGCCATCGGGTTTGCTCGATTAGGACTAAAAAGCGGGTGGGTCAGCAAAGTCGGAAATGATGTGTTTGGGAACTATATTCTCGAGCAGCTACGTCAGGAACAGGTGAACATTGAGCAGGTCCACATCTCTGCTTCTTTTGCGACAGGCTTTCAGCTAAAAGCAAAAGTAAGTGAGGGAGATCCAGAAGTACAATATTTTCGAAAACATTCAGCCGCCAGTCATTTAAGCGTGGCTGATTTTGACGAAGCCTATTTCCGTTCCGCTAAACATCTGCATATGACAGGGATTCCTTTAGCCCTTTCCAGCTCCATGCGAGAATTTGCCAAGCACGCGCAATCATTTATGAGAAAAGAAGGAAAAACGATATCGTTCGATCCTAATCTAAGACCTGCATTATGGACAACAAAAGGCGAGATGATTCGAGTGGTTAATGAATATGCTTTTAAAAGTGATTACGTTCTTCCGGGAATCGAAGAGGGAAAATTGCTAACGGGCTATACAAAGCCGAGCGATATCGCTGATTTTTATTTAAAAAGAGGAGTGAAGCTGGTTGTTATAAAATTAGGAAGCAAAGGGGCGTTTTATAAATCTTGCGATGAGGAGGGATATGTTCCGGGATATCGAGTATCGAAAGTAGTAGATACTGTTGGGGCCGGAGATGGTTTTGCTGTAGGACTTATCAGCGGGATTTTAGAAGGAATGCCCGTTTTCCAAGCGGTGATGCGAGGAAACGCGATCGGAGCTTTAGCTGTTCAATCAATAGGTGACAGCGACGGCTATCCTAATCGAAAAGAGTTAGACAGCTTCATGCAAAAATATAATGGGGAGGATGCGGCATGCAGCGTACAATAGCGAAATCGCGCTGGTATCGTTTAATTCCGATTGTTTTTATTACGTACAGTCTAGCTTATTTGGATCGTGCCAACTATGGATTTGGCGCGGCGGGAGGATTGGCCGAGGATTTGCATATTTCCGCAGCGACATCTTCACTGCTCGGCTCGCTATTTTTTCTTGGTTATTTTTTCTTTCAGGTTCCCGGTGCCCATTATGCCGAAAATAAAAGCGCGAAAAAGCTGATTTTTTGGTCGCTCATTCTTTGGGGAGGACTTGCGAGTGCCACTGGCATCGTCAGTAATATCCAGTGGCTTATGATCATTCGCTTTTTATTAGGAGTGGTAGAAAGCGCTGTCATGCCTTCCATGCTTGTATTTTTAAGCCACTGGTTTACGAAGGAGGAGCGTTCGCGAGCAAACACCTTTTTGATTTTAGGGAATCCTGCAACAGTGCTATGGATGTCTATCTTATCAGGGTATTTAATTGAAGCAGTAGGCTGGCGCTGGATGTTTATTGCTGAAGGCGTCCCGGCCATCATATGGGCTTTTATTTGGTGGAAGCTTGTCAATGATGAACCAAAAGAGGCCAAATGGTTGACGGATGAAGAAAAACAGCAGCTGCAAGCTCAATTGGAGCGCGAACAGCAAGAATTAACGCCTGTAAAAAATTACAGTCAGGCATTCCGTTCAAAAACGGTCATATTATTGAGTTTGCAATATGCGCTTTGGAGCATTGGGGTATACGGATTTGTCATGTGGCTTCCATCTATTATCCATGCCGCGCCTAATATGGATATTGTCAAAACGGGCTGGTTATCATCTGTTCCTTATGTGTTGGCGATTATTTTCATGTTCGCCGCTTCCTACTACTCTGACAAACTGTTAAATCGAACCATATTTGTATGGCCGTTTCTACTTGTTGGAGCGATTACCTTTTATGCTTCCTATATGATTGGCACAAGCCACTTTTGGATCTCCTTTTTTTTACTGGTAGTAGCAGGAGCAGCCATGTATGCCCCGTACGGACCGTTTTTTGCGATTATTCCTGAAATCTTGCCTCGCAATGTTGCTGGAGGAGCGATGGCCTTAATCAATAGTATGGGAGCGCTCGGATCGTTCGTCGGCTCTTATATTGTCGGCTATTTGAATGGGGCCACGGGAGGATTTGGAGCCTCGTATATTTTTATGGCAGGATCTTTGTTCTTCGCCGCGATCTTCACGATGATGGCGGTGAAAGGACAACAATCCCTAAAAAAGAAACGTGTGCCTGAGCAATGGGAGGTCCATCAAGCACACAAATGAAAGGCTATCATTATTATACGATAAAAATTGCATATTTGCACGATGACGGCACAATAACCAGAAATAGACGGTTGAAAGGCTAGCGAGGAAAAGAGAATTTGCTTTTCTTCCCATGTGCTGGATAGGCCAGTTTATTCTTGTTAAAATGGAAATAATCGAAATTTACCGAAGTTTATAAAAAGGAAGAGGGGTTATGAAAAGAATAACAATGGCAGATGTAGCCAAAGCGGCAGGGGTATCAAAAAGCACGGTATCGCAATTTTTAAATAAACGATATGAGCATATGGGAGAAGAGACAAAAGAAAAGATTCGTGAGGCCATTGAACGGCTTGGCTATCATCCGAATTATATTGCCAGAAGTTTAAAGCAAAAACGGACAGCCATGATCGGAATTATTGTTGCTAATATTATGCATAGCTTTTCGACGGAAATTAGCAGAGCCATCGAAGATTTTTGTCATGAGCATGATATGCATGCCATTGTTTGTAATGCAGACGACGATCCGGTTAAAGAACGGAAATATATTGAGATGCTGCGAGCAAGACAAGTGGATGGGTTAATCCTTTTTCCGACTGGCGGCAATCTTGAGTTGTACAAACAAATGGAGCAGGAACGTTATCCAGTCGTATTTGTAGACCGCAAGATTTCAGAAGTCAATATCCGTACCATTGTTGTGAATAATAAGGAGGCAACCTATCAGGCGGTGGCCCATTTGATTGAAAAGGGGCATCGAGACATTGCCATAATTACGCCACCGCTAACGATTTATCCGCGCATTGAGAGAATGAACGGTTATAAGCAGGCGCTAAACGACTATCGCATTCCCATCAAACAAGAATATATGATTTCAACAGAAATCCAGCGAATGATTTCCGAATTAAGCCGTTTATTTGCATTGCCGGACAAACCAACTGCATTAGTAGCGGGGAATGATTTATCCTTTTTTGAAGTCATGAAATTTTTAAAAGAAAACGGTCTTCGCGTTCCAAATAATGTGGCCGTCGTTGTATTTGACAATATTCCTTTTGCTAGTTTTTCTGAACCGACAATGACCACGATTGCTCAACCGGCATATGCGATGGGGAAAAAAGCGGCCGAGTTGTTGCTGCAGCAAATTCATCATCACGAGGAATTACCCGATTCAAACTTATACACTTTCCCGTGTACATTGATGATTCGTGAATCTTCTAGCAGAGCGCTTATATAGGATACAACTTGGCATATATTGTCTGGGAGAAAAAGCCGCCTTGATGGGGAAAGGAGAAGGAGGATGTACATTCAGCTTGCGCTTGATCGAATGACGATGGATGAAGCGATTCATGTAACAGAGGAGGTGTATCATGAAATTGATTGGATTGAAGTTGGCACCTCTTTAATTAAAGAATACGGTGTTCAAAGTATTGAAAGGCTGAAAAAAGAATTTCCAAATAAACTGCTTGTGGCGGATATGAAAACAATGGATAACGCGGCATATGAATGCCAGATGTGCTTTGAAGCGGGAGCTGACATAATGACAGCGATGGGAGTCGCGCCGAATATTACCGTGAAGACATGCTTGGATGAAGCAAAAAAGAGAAAGAAAAGAGTCATGATTGATTTATTGAATGTCCATGAAACGCTTCTGCCGTCATTGCTAGAATATAAGGAAGCGATTTTTTGCCTTCATGTAAGCAAGGATGAACAAGAGCTTTTTGGTTTCAACGCAGCACGGTTCCCTATGTTTTTGGAGGAGATGCAAGGACGGACATGGGCGATTGCTGGAGGAATTTCCCTTGATTCTCTTGATATGGTGAAGCAGCTGCAGCCCTATGTCGTGATTATCGGTTCTGCCATCACAAAGGCAGAGAATAAACAGAAGGCGGCCCAAACACTGAAACAAGCGATTTTTGCAAGGAGGAGTCATGGATGAACGATCCCCTTCAATTAATCATGAAAGAGATCGAACAGGTGCTTTGTGATTTTCAAACGACTAGCATGGAACGGGTGGTAACGATTCTTTCCTCTGCGACACGAGTTTTTGTGGCAGGAGAAGGACGTTCTGGATTGATGGCCAAAGCGTTTGCGATGCGCCTTATGCATCTTGGCGCCGATGTTTATGTAGTTGGGGAGACGATCACGCCGTCGATACAGAATGGAGATGTATTAATCGCAGTGTCTGGTTCAGGTGTAACTAAAAGTACCGTTTGGATGGCGGAAAAAGCGAGGCAGCTTGGCTGTCCAGTGATGGCTTTTACGACTGATGTAGCCTCCCCGCTTGCTCAAAAGGCTTCCTGCATAGTTTATGTTCCTGCAGCGACTAAATATCGCCGCGATCATGAAAAAGCAAGCATACAGCCGTTAAGCTCTCTATTTGACCAGTGCATCCATATTATTTTAGATGCCATTTGCCTGCAATATGCAGAAGTGAAACAGGTTGAACACAAACAAGCCTTTAGCCAGCATAGCAATCTAGATTGAACACTCCCCCCACCTCTGATTCGCTTAGAGGTGGGGATTTCTTGATCAGAGAATGATGAATGTGCCATTGAATGCCGTTTTATATCTTTTTATAGAGATTCTTCACTTATTTTGATAAAATATTTAGAAAGCTTCAATAGGGAATGGGAGATGAATGTATGCAGACGATCATGGATTTAGGAAATGGAATTTCGCTAATTGATGTATTCGATGTCGGCTGGGCTGAGCGTACCGGTACATATGTGCTTCATGAAGAAGAGCTGACGATTATCGAAACGAGCGCCAGCCCATCGATTCCGCATTTATTAAAAGGTCTAGAAGCTTTAGGATTGCATACCGCTGATGTGCGCAATATTATTGTGACGCATATTCATTTGGATCATGCTGGCGGTGCGGGACTGTTGCTAGAAAAATGCCCCCATGCAAACATTATCGTTCATCCGAAAGGAAAGCGCCATTTGGCCGATCCTACGCGATTAATTCAAGGGGCAAGAGCGGTGTATGGAGAAAAATTTGCCGAATTGTTTGAGCCGATCATCCCGATTCCGGAAGAGCGCATTGTAGTAAAAGAAGACGGGGACACACTTCAGCTGAGCGAGCATCGCACTTTAACGTTTTTCAACACTCCTGGACATGCGAACCACCATTTTTCCATCTATGATTCTCGGAGCAAGGGAATTTTTACAGGGGATACGTTAGGGGTATTTTACCACCAGCTGCTGGAATACGGACTGGAGTTGTATTTGCCTTCCACTTCACCAAACCAGTTTGATCCCCATGCGATGCTTGCCTCGGCAGAACGGCTCGAAGCCTTAGAACTCGATTATGTTTATTTTGGTCATTTTGGCATGTCTAAAAATCCGAAGGCTGTATTTGAGCAGCTGCGCTATTGGCTGCCAAAATTTATTGAAATAGGAGAACACGTGATGGAGAAACAGTCCACCCGTGATTTTGAAGAAAAAGCGAAGGCGGTGACTCAAGGTCTGTTGGGGCTTGTACAGCCGCTTTTAGCCGCACATCATGTGCCGCAGCAGGCTCATGTACACTCTGTGCTGGAGCTGGATGCTAGTGTTTGTGCGATGGGAATTATTGATTATTTGCAAAAACGATTGGGTCAATAAAAGCGGCTGCTTGATGCGCCGCTTTTTTTCCATTATGCAGCATTCTATTTTATAATGAATGATAGTACAGTGTGCTGCGAAAGGATGATCGTGGGAAAATGAATATGGTAAAAGTGATTGCGGTTCTTTCTATCATTGCAGGAGGCTGCTGGCTTTTTGGGCTTGGCTTGACCGTTTACGACCAATTTTTTCAGCCAACTGCTTCGCTGTCGACCCATTATCGTGCAGAAGAAACGACTGATGAGGACCACCGTTTGCAGATTGTGGCGATTGGTGACTCATTAACCCGGGGAACAGGTGATGAAACAGGAAAGGGGTATGTTGGCTACGTTTTGGACGAGCTGCGGACGAAAACGAAGCAACCGATTCAGCTGACAAATTTGGCGATCAAAGGACAGGTGTCGGAGCAACTGCTGCAACAACTCCAGCAAAATGAAGTACAGCGCCAATTGAAGCAAGCGGACTTTGTATTTATGACGATCGGTGGCAATGATTTGTTTCAAGGAGGAGAGACGCTACAGAATCTCTCGGCTGAGTACATCAACCGAATAAAAAGCGTTTATTTGCGTCATTTAGATGCCATTTTTCGAACGATTCGATCGGTGAATCCACACGCGGTTGTTTTTTATATTGGGCTTTACAATCCGTTTAACCAGCTAGATCATGCGGAAACTACTTCAGCGATTGTGCGCCAGTGGAATTATGATTCAGCCGAAGTAGCGGCACGTTATCCTCATATTATTGCTGTTCCAACGTACGATTTATTTGAATTGCATGTCAATGATTATCTTTATAGCGATCAATTTCATCCAAATAAGGAAGGGTACAAGCTGATCGGCGAACGGCTGTCTTCGCTGATTACATTTACAAAGGAGGGGAAAAAATGACGCAGACGCTCGTTGTTGAAGATTTACGAAAAAAGATCGGAAGAAAAACGATTATTAAAGGTCTCTCGTTTTCGCTGAAAAAAGGGGAAGTGTTTGGTTTTTTAGGTCCTAATGGAGCGGGAAAAACGACGACGATTCGTATGCTTGTCGGCTTGATTAAACCGTCAGCAGGCCGAATTACGATTTGTGGATATGATCTTCAGCGTCAATTTACGAAGGCCATCCGTCATATTGGCTGTATTGTAGAAAACCCTGAACTCTACCCTTATTTAACTGGATGGGAAAATTTAGAACATTTTGCTCGCATGCTACCGGATATTTCGAAAGAACGAATAACGGAAGTAGTCAAGCTTGTAGGATTGCAGAACCGTATTCATGACCGCGTTCGCACCTATTCATTAGGGATGAGACAGCGTTTAGGTATTGCTCAAGCGTTGTTAGGAAAGCCATCTGTGCTGATTTTAGATGAACCGACAAATGGACTGGATCCGATCGGCATTCGCGAGATGAGGGAGTTTATTCGTTTTTTAGCCGAAAAAGAAGGGTTAAGTGTGCTTGTTTCTTCTCATTTATTGAGTGAAATTCAGCTGATGTGTGATCGGGTAGCGATTCTGTCAAAAGGAAGCATCATTCGCATCGATACAGTAGACCGTTTATTAAAGGAACAAGCGCGGGTCGTTTGGAAGGTAGAGCCGCTGGAACAAGCAAAAAAACAATTAGAAAGCGAAACGGTGATTTTATCAGCACAGGCTGATACATTGATTACATATTATGAAAAAGAGAAATTGGCAGCATGGAATGAAAGATTAGTGCAAGCAGGTGTTAAGGTGAGCCAAATGGAACCGAAGTTGCCGACACTAGAGGATTTATTCATTGAGCTGACAGGAGGAGAGACGATTGACTGATCTTGTCTATAATGAAATGTTAAAAATTATCCGTAAAAAGCGGTTATTTATTATTGCTGCCATTACCGCTGTTCTTGTGGCTTTATTTACATATGCGCAATTTAAGCATGTACAGGATGTGCAAAAACGGCTCGGCACGGCCGATTGGCGAACACAGCTTCAGCAGCAAATTATTGATACGCAAAATCGCTTGAATTCAAGCGGCATTGATGAAGAATGGCGTAAGTTTTTACAAATTCGCCTTCAGCAGCAACAATATTATTTAGACCACAACATTAATCCGTCGGCGCCAGGGGCTCCGACTTTTATGCGTACCTTTGTTGAAAACGCTATTGATCTGTTTCTTCCATTGATGGTAATGGTCGTAGTGGCTGATTTAGTTTCTTCAGAAGCAAGCGGAGGAACGATCAAATTATTGCTCACAAGGCCAATAAAGAGATGGAAAATCCTATTAAGCAAATATATCGCGATGTTATTGTCGATCTCCTTTATTGTCCTATCACTTGTATGTCTCTCATGGCTGATTTCCGGCGCTGTATTCGGATATGGCGGATGGAATTTGCCGCTGTTGACAGGGTTTACAATTCAAGGAGAAGAATTGAATACAGCCAATGTCCACTTAATTTCTCAATGGAAATATTTGTTGATGGAGCTAGGACTTGCTTGGTTTGTAGCTGTTGTTGTAGGAACATTGACATTTATGTTATCGGTATTAATAAGAAGCACGGCAGCCGTGATGGGAGTCATGCTGGCAGCCTTGATTTCTGGCGCTATTTTAGCGAACATGGTTTCTTCTTGGGAATCCGCCAAATATTTTTTTATGGTCAATTTGCGTCTGACAGACTATATTAGTGGAACAGCGCCGCCGATTAATGGAATGACGCTCGGATTTTCGATGAGTGTTCTAGCGGTATGGGGAATCGCTGCCTTGCTTGTTGCTTTTTTCGTTTTTGTTAAGCGTGATGTTTATTAATCCATTTTTTTATAAACACAGCTTGAGATGGAACGAATCTTCTTAAACAAGCCGGCTGTCAAAAATAAAAGAAAGTTCCAAACATTTTTTATTTATAATAGGATAAAAGGGAGGGATGAGAATGGATGGAAAGATCAAAAAGCTGCAGCAGCGAACTCCGTCACTGCTCGGCATCGAGCAGTTCGCCAAATTTGCCATTCTGCTGCCGCTGATAAAAAAAGAGAAAGAAACTCATCTGTTATTTGAGGTTCGCTCACTTCAGCTTCGGCGACAGCCTGGGGAAATTTGTTTTCCAGGGGGCAAGGTCGATCATGACGATGAGAATGAACAAGCGGCCGCTATCCGTGAAACGTGCGAGGAGCTGGGAATCGAAAAAGATGCTATTCATGATGTATTTCCGCTTGATTATATGGTTTCCCCATTTGGGATGGTCCTTTATCCGTTTGTCGCTACTCTTGCTTCTCCTCGTTTAATAAAGCCGAATGAATCGGAAGTGGACGAAATCTTCACAGTGCCGTTGTCGTTTTTTTATGAGACGCAGCCAGAGATTTATCATGTGCAGCTTCAAGCGTGTCCCGATGCCGATTTTCCTTTTGATAAAATTCCAGGAGGGAAAAACTATCGTTGGCGTCCGCGGCAAATTGATGAATACTTTTATTATTATGAAGATAAGGTCATTTGGGGACTGACGGCAAAAATTGTTCATCATTTTATTGAGCTTCTTCGGTCAACGGAATAGCCATAGAAACGTTTGGGCAGCAAAAACCCAAACGTTTTTTGTTTACATCTCCATCGCTTTTCTTGCCGCTATGCTTTGTCGCTTTTGCTTTCCACTTTGAACTTGAGCATAAATAACACCAAACAGGACGAGTGCAGCTCCAAAGTATCCTTTAAGCGGCAAAACCTCTCCTAAAAAGAGGTAGCCGAATAAAGCAGCAAAAACAGGTTCAAGTGAAAAAATTAAGCCAGTATAAGTGGCTGTCGTATATTTTTGAGCAACTGTTTGTACGACAAATCCAATTGCGCTGCAAAATATGCTTAAGGAGAAAATGGCGATCCATGATTCTATTTGAGTTGGAATACTTGGCGATTCAAACAAAAGCGAGCATAAGGCTCCAAGACCTCCGCAAAAGCCAAGCTGCAGGACGCCAAGGGCAATGGAGTCAACGTTTTTGGTCAGCTGCCCGGTCATCATAATATGAGCCGCATACGATACAGCTGTCATTAGGCAGAATATATCCCCTTGGCTTATCGCGAAGCCGTGGTTTAATGTTAACAGTCCGATTCCGCACATGGCAGCGCCTGCGCCGATGATGACTCGTTTTTCTGGTTTTTTCTTTAAAAAGATAGCAGAAAACAGCGGAACTAATACAACGGTGAATCCTACTAAAAAGCCCGCATGTGAAGTAGAGGTGGATTTTACGCCCACTGTAACGAACGCAAATACGAAAAATAAGATGGTTCCTAGAAGGGCTGCTCTTTTTACAATTTTTCGGTCAAGCTGAAGCAGCCGTCGATAAAAAATAAGGGACGATAAGCAAAAAGCAATGCCGAATCTCCAAGCAATCAAGCTAAATGGTTGAATGGAATTTAGTCCCATCTTCATAAATAAGTAAGAAGAACCCCAAAATATCGTAATTAAAAATAGCATGACATTTGCTTTCGTTTGACTCATTGGTTGACCCTCTCCCTAAATTGTTGAATGGATTGTTTGGTGAATAGTATACATGTACAATGAATATAAGAAAATTGAATCTTTATCATATTTTTTATGAAAAAAATTCATGAAAAAGGAGCAAAATGGATGTCGTTGACTAAGTTTGAAATATTCCATGCAGTGGTAGAGTTTGGCAGTCTTTCGAAAGCAGCGGAGGCTCTTCGTTTAACTCAATCGGCCATAAGCCATGCCATCGCGAGCTTGGAAGCGGAGTGGGGATTTTTGCTTTTACAGCGAGACCGATCGGGTGTGCGTTTAACAAGCAATGGAGAGCAAGTATTGAAATTAGTGCGAGAAATACTAAACTGGAATGAAAAATTAAAACAGCAGGTCGCTGCTATTAACGGATTAGAGGTTGGTATGGTGCGAATCGGCACTTTTACTAGTGTTTCAGCGCGATGGCTTCCCGGGGTCATTCGCATGTTTCATATGCACCATCCTTTGATCGAGATTAAACTGTTAGAAGGGGATTATGACGAGATTCGCCATTGGATTTCCAGTGGAGAGGTAGATTTTGGTTTTTTATCTTTAACAGCTGCGAAATCTTTAGAAACGATCCCTTTAAAGAAGGATCGAATGGTGTGCATGGTTCCACGGCAACACCATTTATCTGGAAAAACATCGATTCCACTCGAGCAGCTCGAAGAAGAGGAGTTTATTATGCCAAAATGGGGATACGACCATGATGTGAGAACTATATTAAAGGAAAATCGCGTGTTTCCGAAAGTGAAGTATGAGGTGGTAGAGGATCAAGCGATTATAGCTATGGTACAGCATGGGCTTGGCATCAGTATTTTGCCAGAAATGGCGCTTTTTCGAATGCCAGATGATCTTTGTACCATCCATTTAGAGGGAGATTATTACCGGACGATTGGCATCGCAGCGTCATCTTTCTATCACCTTTCTCCTGCCGCCAAAACATTCATTCATTGCGTTCAATCATGGCTTCGTTCACAAAGCTTGCTAGATTTTTAGAAAAATTGACATGAAACTAAATGGTTTCGTATAATCAAAATGAAACTATTTGGTTTCGAAAAATAAAGCTGGAGGACATGAAAATGAACATTGGAAATCGTTCTTCGTCAACGGATATTCGCCGAACAGTGAGATTAAATGCCCCTATTGATCAAGCATGGAAAGCGGTAGCTACCTCCGAAGGTCTTGCAGCTTGGTTTATGCCGAATGATTTTCAACCGATTGTCGGCCATCGATTTCATCTCAACGCTGGTCCGTTTGGAATGTCACCGTGCGAAGTAACCGAAATAAATCCGTCGCACCGACTTTCATTTCGCTGGGGAAAGGACTGGGTTTTGACGTTTGAATTAAAGGAGATAGCCAACCAGACAGACCTTACATTGATCCATTCTGGATGGGATATGGACAAGGAGACAGAATTTGGAGAACGTCACACCATCGTACGCGACCGAATGGATCAGGGCTGGGGGAAGCTGCTTGCATCATTAAAGGACTATTTAGAGGTATAAAATGTCAGCTTTATCAAAAAAGCATGATGTGTTCCAAGCCATCGCTGATCCTACTCGGCGAAAGCTATTAAACTTGCTGGCGGATGAGGAATTATCTGTTACCCTTATCAGCAAACATTTTCCGATTAGCCGTACCGCTGTTTCGAAGCATTTGCGTATTTTGGCGGAAGCAGGTCTTGTTCAAAAGAGGAAAGTCGGGCGGGAAACGCGGTATCGTTTAGAACCGACTCCGCTTCTTGAACTGAAGAACTGGCTTGCTTTTTACGAACGATTTTGGGATAACAAACTTGTAATGCTTCAACATTATATAGAACACGATCGAAAAACAGATGTATAATAGTAGAAAAAGAGCGAAAATAGAGCCAAGTCGAACCACACTAGCTCTATTTTCAGGAAAGCAAAAAACTCGCGATGGCGACTTTTTCCTGACCGCTACCTTTTAGCCGCACATTTAGTGTACTAATTGGTGGACATCCATCCGGTGTCGTGACGTTTGTGGTTTTTGAATTTACTGCTGCTGGTTTAAGGCGCGTCTGATGTGCATATGTTCAATCATTTTTTACATGGAAAAATGACAGGACGTGAGTTCAATGAATCAGAAAAAAGGAAGGATCATTTTTCACGTTGACTGTAACTCGTTTTTTGCCAGTTGTGAAATCGCTCGCCAACCCTCATTAAAAGAAAAAGCAGTCGTGGTGGCTGGAGATCCGAAAGAACGGAAAGGAATTGTTCTGGCTGCTAATTACGTTGCTAAGCAGCGTTATGGCATTTATACGACAATGACGCTTTGGGAAGCGAGAAAAAAGTGTCCGGAGCTGGTTGTCTTGTCCCCTGATTTTAGTTTCTATCGCAAAATGAGCCAGGAAGTATTTCGCTTTTTAGCCTCTTTTTCTTCCGTTCTAGAACCTGCTTCGATCGATGAAGGTTATTTGGATATGACAGCATGTGACTGGCCTAGGCCGCCGCTCGAAATAGCGGAACGGATTCAAAAAGGATTGCTGCAGACGCTGCAAATTCCTGTCAGCATTGGGATTGCGCCTAATAAATTTTTAGCTAAAATGGCGAGTGAAATGAAAAAGCCACTGGGAATTACTGTGCTGCGGAAGCGGGAGGTCCCGGTGAGGCTTTGGCCTCTTCCGGTTCAAGCGATGCATGGAATCGGTGCACGAACGGCGCAAAGACTGAGCCAAATGGGCATTTTTACAATTGGCGAGCTGGCAAAAGCAGAGATGCCTCTCCTTCAGCAGTCCTTCGGAGTAAACGGTATTCGCCTTAAGGAGCGGGCGAACGGAATCGATGATCGTCCGGTGGATCCCGAAGCGCGGACGAAAGGGAAATCAGTTGGAAATTCTACCACTCTTTCGCAAGATGTGACGGAGGAACGAGTCCTTTGCGATGTTCTGCGCCGTTTAGCACAATCGGTTAGTCAGCGGATGAAGCAAAAAGGTGTGGTTTCTGTGACTGTTCAAATTATGGTCCGTTACCGCGATTTTCAGACGATTACACGCAGCAAAACATGGGAACGCCCGTTTCAAGAGGCAGATGAAATTTTTCAATATGCCGCATATCTGTTCAAAAAGCATTGGAATGGAAGCGCTGTAAGACTCCTTGGAGTTACGGCGTTGGATGTATTTGATCAAAAAGAGGCGGTTAAGCAGCTGGATTTGTTCCATTTTGAAGAGGATGCGAGGGACGAAGCGTTGTTGAATACAGTGAAGCATCTTCAGAAGAAGTTTGGTCAAAACATTATTCTTCGAGGCTCTGAGCTGTTTCATAAGCCTGACAAATAGAAACGGGTTAGAGAAGAGGAGATGCGTCTCCTTTCACATCGTAGGCAAAGTCCATTTTGGCTTTGTCTACCATCATTTTCAGCATCTTTCATGCAGGGCGAAGGCATTGATCAAAGTAAGTATGAGAGGAGCAGAGATGCATCTTCTTTCATTTTGGGTCAAGCCATAATCATTTATTTCGTTAATGAATAACAAGTAGACACATGGGATGAGTCTCTCTCACCTACCCTCCGTATAAGAGGGGGAGGCTTTTCGGTGGATGATGTTAAAAGGAGCGAGCAAAGGAAGCGGGGGTCATCACATTTTCACCTTGGAGAAAAAATAGAACTCTTCTTTTGCATCTTATACCCATTACGGGTATAATGTAATTGAAGAAGTTGCTGAATATGAAAGAAGGGATGACAATGGAGCATCATGATCATAAAAAGACGATGCGCACCGAGCAGGAAATAGACGATTTGCTAAAGCGGCTCAGGCGCATCGAAGGACAAGTGCGCGGGGTACAAAAAATGATTGAAGACCATCGCTATTGCGTGGATATTTTAGTGCAAATTTCCGCTATTACGGCTGCGCTAAACAAAGTGGGATTGAACCTGTTAGAAAGACATGTCAGCCATTGCGTGGCCAAAGCGATTCGCGATGGCAACGGAGAAGAATCAATCCGAGAGCTCATGGATGTTTTTAAGCAATTTGCGAAATAAGGGAGGAAGGGCCATGAGTCAACAAAAGCATGTAACAATGAAAATTACAGGGATGACATGTGCCGCTTGCTCTAATCGAATTGAGAAAAGGCTAAATAAGATGGATGGGGTACAAGCTACGGTGAATTTGGCGATGGAAACGGCAGCGGTTCAATATGATTCCTCCAAGCAAACCCTTGCAGATATTTCCGGCCAAATTCAGAAGCTTGGATACGGTATTGCTTCCAAAAAAGCGACATTCGATATTGAAGGAATGACATGTGCCGCTTGTGCAGCAAGAATTGAAAAAGGATTGCAGCGAATGGATGGCATCGCTGATGTCGCGGTCAACTTGGCGACGAATCGTGCTGTTGTCGAGTATTATGAAGGAATGGTGACAATCGAACATATCGTAGAGAAGATGAACAAGCTTGGCTATAAAGCGCAAATTCAAGATAGCAAGCACAAGTCTAAGCAAAAGCAGCACCAAAAACAACCGCTGCTTTTTGTCTCTATTGCCTTATCGTTGCCGCTTCTTTATACGATGATGGCGCATCTGCCGATCAGCACAGGCTTGCCGATGCCATCATTATTGATGAACCCATGGTTTCAACTTTTTTTAGCTACTCCAGTGCAATTTTATATCGGAGCTCCTTTCTATATGGGGGCGTATCGGGCGCTGCGCAACAAGAGTGCGAATATGGATGTACTGGTCGCTCTCGGCACGTCAGCGGCCTACTTTTATAGCTTGTATGAAGCGGTACAAGCCTTTATACATCCTGGGTACGTGCCAAGTCTCTATTTTGAAACAAGCGCGGTATTAATTACGCTTGTACTTGTCGGCAAATACTTTGAAGCGTTGGCAAAAGGAAGAACGACAGAAGCGATTACTAAACTATTGAGCTTGCAGGCAAAGGAAGCAATTGTGCTCCAAGATGGTCAAGAAAAGAGAGTGCCGATTGAGAAGGTGCAGGTTGGTGATCTTCTCCTTGTTAAGCCTGGAGAGAAAATTCCCGTGGATGGACTTGTCGTTTCTGGATCATCGTCTGTCGATGAGTCAATGATTACCGGAGAATCGATTCCTGTTGATAAAAAAGAAGGAGATGTTGTCATCGGAGCTACTATTAATCAACAAGGGGCACTAACGATTCGGGCAGAAAAGGTCGGAAAAGATACGGCACTTGCCAATATTATACGAATTGTTGAAGAAGCGCAAGGCTCCAAAGCACCCATCCAGCGCCTTGCGGATGTGATTTCGGGAATCTTTGTTCCCATTGTGGTCGGCATTGCTTTAGTAGCGTTTGTCATCTGGTATGCTTGGGTGATGCCGGGAGATTTGCCAAAAGCGCTTGAAGTAGCGATTTCTGTACTTGTCATTGCGTGTCCATGCGCTCTCGGTCTTGCTACTCCGACGTCCATCATGGTCGGGACAGGTAAGGGAGCAGAGCAAGGCATTCTTTTTAGAGCGGGAAAATCATTAGAAATGGCTCATAAGATCCATACCATTTTGTTGGACAAAACAGGAACCGTGACAAAGGGAAAACCGGAGGTAACCGATATCCTTGTGCTGCAAAACGAAATGCTCAGCTATGCCGCTTCTGCTGAAGGTGTTTCTGAGCATCCATTAGCGCATGCTATTGTCGAATATGCGAAGCAGCAACAGATTCCGCTGAAGTCTGTGGACTCTTTTTCCGCTATTGTCGCCCATGGTCTGAAGGCGTTGGTCGAGGGGAAAGAGGTAATCGTCGGAACGCGCAAACTGATGAAGGAATACGGAATTGCGTTTTCCATGTATGAAGAAAAGCTAGTTGAATTTGAAAAGCATGGAAAAACAACAGTGATGGTTGCCATCGAGGGACAGTTGGCTGGTGTAATTGCCGTCGCTGATACTGTAAAAGCAAGCTCAAATGAAGCGATTCAAGCACTAAAGCAGCTCGGTCTGGAAGTATGCATGGTGACAGGAGATAATCAACGGACAGCAGAATTCATTGCTCACCAAGTGCAGATCGATCATGTATACGCAGAAGTGCTTCCAGAAGAGAAGGCGGATCTTGTCGCGAAACTGCAAAAACAAGGGAAGCAGGTGGCGATGGTCGGTGACGGCATCAATGATGCGCCGGCTCTGGCGAGAGCGGATATTGGCATAGCGATTGGCACCGGTACCGATGTTGCCATTGAAACAGCGGATATCACATTAGTTGGTGGAGATTTGCGCCATATTCCGAAAATGATCCAGCTGAGCCGCAAAACAATGAAAAATATTCGTCAAAACTTATTTTGGGCTTTATTCTACAATTCAATCGGCATTCCGATTGCGGCGTCCGGTCTATTGGAGCCATGGATTGCCGGCGCCGCCATGGCATTCAGCTCCGTTTCAGTTGTGGCGAACGCGCTTCGCTTGAAGCGTGTGAACATATAAAAATAAAAGGGAGGAATTCATCATGACCGTTACATTGCAAGTAAAGGGAATGACATGCGCACATTGCAAAGCCGCTGTGACGAATGCTTTGCGCGAGCTTGAGGGCGTGCAGCGCGTGGAGGTACACCTTGAGAAAGGAACAGTGGATGTTGAATATGATGAAGCAACAGTGAAGCTTGAAGCGTTAAAAGAAGTGATTGAAGAACAAGGATATGATGTAGAATCATAATTTTGCGCGGCATCTTCTCATTTGAGAAGATGCTTTTTTATGCTATTATTAGGACATTTTTCTTTTTCTTTTTTTGTTTTTCTATTATGATAGAGATGTAAAGAAAAAAATGGTAAGGAGGAAGGATCATGAGCAAAAACGTATTAATTGTCGCAGGTGATGCGGTGGAGGCGCTAGAAATATACTATCCGTACTACCGGTTGCTGGAAGAAGGATATCAAGTAACGATTGCGGCTCCTAAGAAAAAGAAATTGCACACCGTTGTCCACGATTTTGCTAATTGGGATACGTATGTGGAAAAGCAAGGATATTTGATCGAAGCGCAAGCTGCCTTTGCTGATATTGACCCAAACGATTATGATGGATTAGTGATTCCAGGCGGACGTGCTCCTGAATATATTCGGCTTGATGCGGATCTTCAGCGAATTGTTCGCCACTTTTTTGAAGCAAACAAGCCCATTGCTGCTATTTGTCACGCTTCGCTTATTTTTGAAACGATGCCAGATGTGGTCAAAGGTCGCAGTTTGACAGCTTATATTGCCTGCAAGCCAGGGATGGAGGCATTAGGGGCAACCTATGTATCCGACCGTACGATTCATGTTGATCAAAACCTTGTTTCTGCTCATGCTTGGCCAGACTTACCAATTTTTATGCGCGAATTTATCCGTTTACTTCAATAGAAAAAGCAGGATTCTAGATTGTAGACAAAGCCAAAAGACAGGCTTTGTCTACAATTATACATATTCAGCATCCCGCATAAAAGCGTTTGTCAGAAGTCTGAATCCCCCTTATCTTAAAGGGGGATTGTTATGGGAAACCCATATCGTAACATCCAATTCGTCTGCTTTGCATGGTGATTGCGAAACAGAGCTTGATGCCGGGCGGCGTGAGAACTTTCCTTTTGTTAATGTCCAGATGAGACGGTTGCGTCTGTTGAACGAGAAGCTTTTGTCTTAGGAATAGCGGTTGCTAAATATACGCCTGTTAGCACAAGCCCGCCGCCGACAAGCTGTGGCATGGAAAGTGAATCGCCTAATAAAAAAGTGATCAGTGCGGTAAAAACGGCAATAAAATTTAAGTAGATGCCAGCATAGCTTGGTCCTACTTTTTTCACCGATACATTCCAAAACAAAAATGACAAGACGGATGGAAATAGACTAATATAAAGAATCCCGATGCTGCCGCCCTTGCTTAGTTCGTGTAATGAAAAAGGATGAAAGAACATAAAAGGAAGAAGCGTAACAATGCTAAAAAACACTGAGAAAGCTGTGGCTGTAATCGGCGGTACAGCTAATTTTCTTCCCATAATCGAATAAAGCGCCCAAACCACGCCAGCTAACAGCATCATTAAATCACCAAGGTTGTAGTTTGCTTGAAAAATGAACAGTAAATGTCCTTTTGTTAAAATAAAGAGGACACCGATCAGTGAAACAGCAAAACCAAATATGTTCATTAGGGTGATTCGTTCCTTCAATAAAAAATAGGCGAACATCACGATAATGGCTGGATTAAGGGCATTGACAATGGCCGCATTCATTGGAGACGTGTATTTAAGCGCCCCATATAAGAGCAAGTTATAGCCAATAATTCCGAGAATGCCGTTGACAAGCAGCGGTAGCCACCAGCGTTTCAACACCTCGGTGTAACGTGGACGCTCCAACAGATAAGTAAGCGGAAGAAGGAAGATCAAGGCAATGCCCCAGCGAATAAATGTCAGCCATAAAGGTCCCGTTTCTTTAATCACCTGTTTTCCGACGACATAATTGCCCGCCCAAAACAAATTAGCAAGCAGCAAAAATAATTTTTCCCTCAGCGGATTTTCCTCCTTTACTATCTGTCTTATATCCTGTATTTTTCTTGTTTTACATATGTTTGCATATATAAGTTAGAATGGCTTACTTAATAGATAGAGTCGACCGATCGTCAGGAAAAGGGATCATCGTCTGTTCACATTCCAATGATTTTTTTGTTCAGTGAGACATTTTGGTGCTAGCCTTTTTTTCTTGGAATCGTTAATGTTTTCCATTCTGTAGATGTTAATTGCTTAGCGATATAAACAATCTGGCCGATATGGTACGAATAATGATACATTTGCCGTTCAATGGCTTCTATCACTGAATGCGGTTCATGGCGAATCGTAACCGTGCGCAGCAGATCGCTTTCGCTAATGGTGTTTAATGTAGTCAAAAAAGTATGCCATCCTTTTTCCCAACATATTAAAACCTCATCTCTGGTTGTGAACTCATTTATAAATTCGTCGTCCCGGTTTCTATTAGGTTTTTCACCGTCAGAATGAAAAAAATTCGTCCAGCGGGAAATCATGTTTCCGCTCATATGCTTGACAATGACAGCTACACTATTGGTTTCTTCATTAAAGGTGTGGAAAAGCTGATCGTCAGACAGCTGTTCCATCGCTTTCTCAGCTGTTTTTTTCATATCCATAAATCGGTCCTTAACTACTCGCAAATATTCTTGAGCAACGTTCATAGGCTCGCCTCCTTGGTTATTTTTATTCTCTTTGCATAAGCGATGTTCCTTTTTCACTTCGTTATGAAAATGTAAAACCCCGCTTCGCGATGGGGAAGCGGAGTTAGATTTAATGGGCAGCTGATGCTGTGTCGATATGCTGAAGATGTCTGCGCCCTGACAAAATAGCGGCGACCCCACAAGCGACCGCCAATGCTCCAACATAAAAAGGAACGTGCGGATTATACCATTCCGCTAGCTTGCTAGCAAGCCATGGACCGATTGCGCCAAAGACAAAGCGAATAAAGCTGTAGGCAGCAGAAGCAGTAGATCGTTCCACTGGAGCCGCCAGCATAACGGCCGTTGTCATCAGCGTGTTATTGACACCTAAAAACGCACCTGCGATAACCACAGCGCTGATTACGGTCATTTGCGAGGATGTCCAAATCCCCATAACCAAAAGCGTCAGCGCGAAACATAGTAGCATCGCACTCATAGAGCCCACAGTGCCAAAGCGGTTTTGGAGCTTTGGGGCAACGAAGACAGAAGTAATGGCGAGCAGCAGTCCCCAGCCAAAGAAGACGAAGCCGAGACCATGCTCATTTAAATTCATAACAAATGGTGTATAAGCCATTAAAGTGAAAAAACCAAAATTATAGCAGAGTGCGGCAATTCCTAATGTGAATAACGAACGATATCGCAGCGCTTTAAAGGGATCGGCTAGAGAGGTGCGTGTTTTAGGCTTCGGCAACTTTGGCAATAAGATGAGAATGGACAGAAATGCCAATGCCATTAAAACACCAACGCCTAAAAAAGGACCTCTCCATGAGATCGAACCTAATTCGCCGCCTAATAGCGGTCCGACCGAAATGCCGAGGCCAAGGGCTGCTTCATATAAAATAATGGCTTTAGCTGGTCCGCCGCTAGATAAGCCAACAATCGCTGATAAAGCCGTTGCGATAAATAGGGCATTTCCAAGTCCCCATCCTGCTCGGAATCCGACAAGCTGTTCAATCGTACTTGACAGCCCGCCGCAAACAGCAAAAATGACAATCAAGAGAGTTCCTGATAGCAATGTCCATTTTGTTCCTAAGCGGCTTGAAACGAACCCAGTAATCAGCATAGCCAGTCCGGTAATCAATGTATAGCTGGAAAACAATAATGAAACCTGGCTGGGAGAAGCATGCAACTTACTGGCAATGGCTGGTAGAATCGGGTCGACAAGACCTAATCCCATAAATGAGATGACACAGGCAAAGGCGACAGCCCATACGGCCTTTGGCTGGTCGAGCAGTCTGCCGCTTCGGGATTGAACCTCTGTTTCGATTGGCGTAGATGCGGATTTCATACTGGATCCCCCTTTATGAAATGACTATTTTGATAATTCTTCATCAATCTTTACGATCGCTGCTCGCGCCCGTTCGCGAAGCGTAACTAATTCCGTTTGAACAGACATGATTTTATGAATTTTCTCCTCGATCATTTGGAGCTGGTCGTCAAGAAGATGGATAATTTCTATTAATTTTTCTTTTCGCTCTCGCGGCTCGGTTACTTTTTTGTAATCCGCTCGCTGATTTTCTAGTGTGTCTCTGAGAGAAAGGAAGTGGTGCAACTCCTGCAATGAAAATCCGAGCACTTCTTTCGCTATCGTGATCTTTTTCAAAAACTCGACATGATCCTGTGTATAAAGTCTCGTACCTCCTTGGCTGCGGGGAGGAGGGGGCAGCAGCCCAATTTCTTCGTAATAGCGAATCGTTCGTTTGCTAAGCCCGCTTAATTTGGCCACTTCGTCAATTTTTAATAATTCCTCCATTTGAACATAGACCTCCTGTCAATTAGCCATTATATATAAATTTAACGTTAACGTCAAATTTATACATAAATATTCATAGATAAATTAAGATGGATAGATATTAAAATATAATGTTAACGTTATATTTTATATAGTATGATGAGAAGTATGAGAGAATGCCCATAGTGAATGATTGCGCCCAAACAAACCGTCATGATGAATAGAAACCCCTCGCCGTTAACAGGAACAAAGGCGAGGGGAATGAATCATCTAGAAAATAGCGGGCATAAGCTATGACATCATTTCTTTGGCGATAAGCTCAAACGATCGAAGCTTGTCTTGAAAATCATAAGTAATGGTAACAAGCATAATTTCATCAGTCTTATATGCTTTGCTTAAATCGATTAATTGCTGCTTCACTTGACTTGGCGTTCCAACAATCATTCGCTTACGGTTTTCTTTTATGCGTTTGATTTCGAACGGGCTATAAGAATAGGCGGCAGCCGTTTCTGGGCTTGGAGTGCCTGTTGCTTTCATGCCTTGTTCAATCATTAAAAGAGAAAGGTCTAAGCTAGACGCGATCCGTTCCGCTTCTTGTTCTGTTTCGCCACAAATCACAAAAGTAGCGACCATGCTTAATGGCTGTGATAAATGGCGGGAGGGAATAAACCGCTCATGATAAAGCTGGGTATAGTACTCTCCTTCTTCTCCATTAATGAACCGTGCAAAGACAAACGGTAATCCTTTTTGGGCGGCTAAGATGGCACTTGCAGAACTGGATCCTAGCAGCCAGACGCTTGGAGATTCTTGAATATGAGGAGTAGCCTTTAACCCATAAAAGGGGTGAGCGCTATCAAGATCATCATGCAAGTAGCCGAGTAAGTCATCAATTTGCTCAGGGTAGCGATCGACATTTCTTGGTCTTCCATTATGCAAAGCCATGGTAGCCAGGGGCATGCCTCCTGGGGCTCTTCCTAGACCTAAATCGATGCGGTCTGGATAAAGACCTGCTAATACCTTAAAATTTTCCGCTACCTTATAGGCGCTGTAATGCGGCAGCATCACGCCGCCGGAGCCGACGCGAATGCGATTGGTTTTTGCTGCGATGTGAGCAATTAAAACTTCTGGAGAGGAGCCGGCCAAACTTTGTGTATCGTGATGTTCTGAGACCCAAAAACGAACATAACCCAGTTTTTCAACAAACTCAGCAAGCTTTGCTGTATTCGAAAGAGCCTCTTCTGCTGTCATTCCTTGTGAAATGGGTGATTGATCTAACACACTTAATTTTAAACGCATCGAATAGTTTCCTCCCTTAAAAGCTGGTATTTACTATTATTAAGCGGCTATAAGAATATGTCTATTGATCTGCTTAGCAAGCGGACGTCTTTACTGTATATATCATGAACGAATAGGAGTGGCAAACATTCATAAACGAAAGGAAGAGGAGAGTTGAGTGATTGGCTTTTCCATTATCCATATGGCGTCCAAATTGGTCATGATCTGTTCATTTTAGAGACAAAGTTCGTGCATCAATTGATCGCTATAAATGACAACGGATTTCTAACATTTGTGCCCTATTTCTTCTGATGACTCGAAATGTTGCTGCTTTTTCATTGATAGGGACTTGTCAATCTGAATCTGTATAGTGGCGCACTCATAGGTAGTTTAGCAAAAACGATAGGAGTCAATTTGTTACTTCCCCGTTTTATTGTATACGGTTATTCTAACTTGGTTATACTACAATTGAGCACGGTGGATATGCCAGTGGCACTCCAGCATATCATTACATAGCATCATCATAAAAATTTGTTCTCCTTTATATCAATGGGCTATAGCCAAGCGGTAAGGCAACGGACTTTGACTCCGTGATGCGCTGGTTCGAATCCAGCTAGCCCAGCTATCTCAATTGGAGCCATTGCGATTTTCTTCTTTACATTACATTTTGTTTGTAAATTTTGTTTCTAAAGAAGAAATAAGCATGGCTCTTTTTATGTTTTTTTTATATAATGAGTACGGACGAAAAGTTAGAAAAGTAATAAAAATCAAGTTATTTGGATTTTCGTCTAAATCGTAGTAAAATGGAAATGAAATCGGTTTATCTTCCATTTCAAGTGTGTAGATATTTGAATTCAAGAAATGGTTTTGTGTCTCGCTTGTTGATGGAAGAATTCGTAATCAGTGCTGGAGGGTTATCTAAAAATGAACACGCTTAGTGACAGTAGCAGAAGTCCATGGAAAAAATTTCACGGTCCAAATCTCGGATACGTCATGGAGATGTATGAGCAGTATGTGCAGGATCCTAACTTGGTTGACGAAGAGCTAAGGAGCCTGTTCGACCGTTGGGGACCGCCTGAGTTGGCGGACGCAGGTCGTTATGACAACCAAAAAAGCATAACGGTTGACTCTTATGTTTCGCCAAGTGCATTGGAAAAATGCGTCCAGGCTGTTAAGCTGGCGGAGCATATTCGCGTTTTCGGCCATTTGGATGGAAAAATCAATCCGTTAGAAACGGAAGAGCAACGTTCAAAGGCACAAATAGATCTGCAAAAGTTTGGGTTGACGAAAAAGGATCTTTTATCAATCCCAGCTTCCATTATAAGTCCATATTTGCCTACTCATATAAAAAATGCGTTTGAAGCCATTGAATATTTAAAAGAAGTTTACACATCTAAACTTACGTTTGAATTTGGCCATGTTCAGGATGAGGAAGAGAAGAACTGGCTTTTGCGGATGGTAGAATCAGGGGAGTATCGTCCGGTCGTTTCCAACGAAAAAAGAGTCGAAGTTCTTAAACGTTTGACAGAGGTGGAAATTTTTGAGCAATTTTTGCATCGGACATTTGTAGGACAAAAGCGTTTCTCCATTGAAGGGGTTGATACGCTTGTTCCATTGCTCGATGAAATCATTTCTGAGTCTGTACAAAAAGGCATCCAATCGATTAATATTGGAATGGCCCACCGCGGTCGTTTAAATGTTTTGGCACATGTGCTAGGAAAGCCGTATGAGATGATTTTTGCTGAATTCCAGCATGCGCCAAATAAAGAATTGATCCCATCTGAAGGATCGATCGGAATTACATATGGATGGACAGGAGATGTGAAATACCATTTAGGGCTTGATCGAAAAATTAAAAAAGAAAATACGGTTCGTGCCGTTATCACTTTAGCCAATAACCCAAGCCATTTAGAGTTTGTCAATCCAGTGGTGGCTGGTTATACGAGAGCTGCACAAGAGACTCGAAATAAGCCTGGCTTTCCTGAACAGGATGAAAATAAAGCGCTTGCTATTTTAATTCATGGCGATGCCGCATTCCCAGGTCAGGGGGTCGTCGCAGAAACGTTAAATTTAAGCCGATTAAGAGGCTATAAGACAGGTGGAACGATTCATATCATCGCTAATAATATGATTGGATTTACGACAGAAAGCGAAGATTCTCGCTCTACCAAATACGCGAGCGATTTAGCAAAAGGCTTTGAAATTCCGATTGTTCATGTGAATGCGGATGATCCGGAAGCCGTGCTGGCCGCTGCGCATTTAGCCGTCATTTATCGGCAAAAATTCAAAAAAGATTTCTTGATTGATTTAATCGGCTATCGCCGTCACGGTCATAACGAGATGGATGAGCCAGCTGCGACCAATCCATTAATGTATCAAATCATTCGCAAGCACCCGACGGCTCGCAAGCTTTATGCAGATCGTCTGGAACAGCTTGGAATTATCTGTTCGGCAGAAGAAGTAAATCGTTTTAGAAAAGAAGTAGAAACAAAACTGCAATCCGCTTATCAAAAAGTGGCCAATGTGAAAGAAGAGCTGGACTATGAAATGAATCCGCCGGAAGTAGCGGAAAAAGGCATTCCAAAAATTCATACAAGCGTACCAGCTGAGGTTTTGGAACAAGTGAATCGCGAGCTTGTACAATGGCCAAAGGGTTTTCGTGTATTTAATAAGCTTGAACGGATTTTGCAACGTCGCATTCATGCTTTTCAAGAGAATAAAATCGATTGGGCTCATGCGGAGGCGCTTGCGTTTGCAACCATTCTTCAGGAAGGCATTCCGATTCGACTATCAGGACAAGATTCAGAAAGAGGAACGTTTGCCCAACGCCATTTAATTTTACATGATGAAAAAACAGGAGAGAGATTCTCGCCATTGCATCAATTGTCTGAAAGCAAGGCCTCTTTTGCGGTGCATAACAGCCCGCTATCTGAGACGAGCGTTCTTGGCTTTGAATACGGCTATAACGTTATTGCCCCAGAAACGTTAGTGATATGGGAGGCTCAATTTGGAGACTTCTCCAACTCAGCACAAGTCATTATCGATCAGTTTATCTCGTCTGGAAGAGCGAAATGGGGACAAAAATCGGGGCTTGTCATGCTTCTTCCGCACGGGTATGAAGGACAAGGGCCTGAGCATTCAAGTGCTCGGTTAGAGCGTTTCCTTACATTGGCAGCAGAAAATAACTGGACAGTTGCCAATATGACGAAATCATCGCAATACTTTCATATTTTGCGGCGACAAGCACTTGTTTTACAAAAAGAAGAAGTGCGTCCGCTTGTAATTATGTCGCCAAAAAGTTTGTTACGTCATCCATTGGTCGTATCCGGAGCAGCGGATTTGAGCGAAGGAAGCTTCCAGCCAGTGTTGCCACAACCGGGATTAGGACAAAATCCAGCGAAAGTGGAACGATTAATTTTATGCTCAGGTAAAATCGCAATCGATTTAGAAGAAAAATTGGCGGAAGTTGCAGATCGGGAATGGTTCCATATTTTAAGAGTGGAAGAATTATATCCGTTCCCAATGAAGGAAATTGCTTCTTACATTCAGCAGTTCCCGAATTTAAAAGAACTAGTATGGGTACAGGAAGAGCCAAAAAATATGGGCGCTTGGAACTTTGTTGAACCAAGATTGCTTACATTAGCTCCAAATGGTGTACATGTTTCTTATATTGGCCGGAGACGTCGTTCAAGCACAGCAGAAGGGGATCCGGTCGTTCATAAGAAGGAACAAGCAAGAATTATCAATCAAGCTTTTGTGCGTTCATACGTTCATCATATTTAAATTAAAAATATTAAAGTGAGAAGGGCGAAAGGAGATAATCACGGTGGCAGAAATCAAAGTACCAGAATTAGCAGAATCAATAACAGAAGGAACGATTTTTCAATGGTTAAAAAAACCAGGCGATTTCGTTCAAAAAGGAGAACCGCTTGCCGAATTAGAAACAGATAAAGTGAACGTAGAATTAATGTCTGAGGAATCGGGAGTCATCACGCAATTGTTGTTTAACGAAGGGGACACGGTAAGAGTAGGAGATACGATTGCGATTGTATCAGAAGGAGCAGAGGCCGCTGCGCCACAAGCAGTGGAACCAGCGCCGCAGCCAGAAGCGGCAGAGCCTGTTCAACCGGGAGCAGCCCAATCGGCCCCTGCTTCTGTTGAGGAAGGAGAAGCAAAATCTGTTCAGCGTCCAATTGCTTCACCGGCGGCAAGAAAACTGGCTCGTGAAAAAGGAATCGATTTGACTCAAGTAACGCCAGTTGATCCGCTTGGCCGTATACGTAAGCAAGATGTAGAAGCTTACGCAAGCCAGCCGGTTCCAACGATTCAGCCAGCGCCAGCCGTTGAAGCTGTCAAGCCGTCGCAGCCTAGTGCGGCAATGGATCCAGAGAAACCAGTCGAGCGAATGAGAATGTCTCGCCGCCGCCAAACGATTGCAAAGCGGCTTGTCGAAGTTCAGCATACAGCAGCTATGCTGACAACCTTTAACGAAATTGACATGACGGCTGTCATGAATTTGCGCAAGCGTCGGAAAGATGCTTTTTATCAGGAACACGATGTGCGTCTTGGCTTTATGTCATTTTTCACGAAAGCGGTTGTGGCCGCATTGAAAAAATATCCGCTGCTCAATGCGGAAATTCAAGGCGATGACATCATTGTGAAAAAGTATTATGATATCGGGGTAGCGGTATCTACCGAAGAAGGGTTAGTCGTGCCTGTGGTGCGTGATGCCGATAAGAAAAATTTTGCGGAGATTGAACGTGAAATTTTACATTTAGCGACAAAAGCGCGTGAAAACAAATTAAGTCTTAAAGACTTACAAGGCGGCACGTTTACCATCACAAATGGCGGTGTGTTCGGTTCGTTAATGTCGACGCCAATTTTAAATGGTCCGCAAGTTGGTATTTTAGGAATGCACAAAATCCAACTTCGTCCTGTAGCGATTGATGAAGAGCGCATGGAAAACCGTCCGATGATGTATGTTGCACTCTCATATGATCATCGCATTATCGACGGAAAAGAAGCCGTCGGTTTCCTAGTAAAAGTGAAAGAACTTCTTGAAGATCCAGAGCAGCTTTTATTAGAATCATAAGAAAAAAGCCACGATGGATGGGGTGTCTAATCAGTCGATTTTTCTGCTGATAGGCGCCCCCTTTCTTTCATCTTTTTACATCGTCCGCCGAGAATCTCCCACCTCTTAAGTGTAAGCGGAGGAGGTTTATGATTTTTCATTAAGAAGGATGAGGGATAAAAGCAATAGCCGTGTTTGTTTTGTATGGAGCAACATAATCTACCGTCTGGATAAAGTTCTGAAAACGCCATGAACTCTATCATCTATGTCCATTAGCTAGTTTGTTGCAAAAATGAAGGATGTTTGATGACAAGGGAATGTTCTGCTGATAGAAAGTAGAGTGGTCTTTCCAGCAATAGAAGAAGGAAATCTTGACGTCCGTAAAGAATTGGATAAAATGGCGCTGAATTTTATTTGAATCGATAGGGAAAGGAGGAAATTCGACTACATGAAACATGAAGGACGTTTGCCTCCGTTTGAAGCGGCAATGCAATTTGTGCATCGATATTTTCCCGATTGTCAAGGAGCGCTCTTGAGCGGTAGTGTTGTTCGAGGAGAGGCGACTAATACGTCTGATCTGGATATTGTGATCTTTGATGAGAAGCTTCCGGCTGCTTTTCGCGAATCCGTCACCGCTTTTGGATGGCCGATTGAAGTATTTGCCTACAATTTTATGTCTTATCAGCATTATTTTGAAAGTGATCGAAAAAACGCGAAGCCCAGCTTACTGAAGATGGTGACGGAAGGAGTGGTCCTAATCGATAGAGGCCGTATTTCAGTCATTAGAGAAGAAGCACAAAAGCTACTGCAAAATGGCCCAGAACCGTGGTCTGAAGAAATAATCAAACAAAAGCGCTATTTTATCACTGATGCGCTGGAGGATTTTATTGGAGCCGATGAACGTGGAGAGGAGTTGTGCATTGCTAATACTCTCGCTGAGCTAATTCATGAATTTGTTTTGCGCGTGAACGGTCATTGGATCGGTGCGTCAATATGATGAAGCGTTTGTCAATGCATTCGATGCGTTTTACCGAACAAAAAGAAGCAGTTATTGAATTAGTTGATCGTGTCTTAGAGCCGTATGGAGGGAGATTATTCACAGGGTTTTCAATAGGAAAAATCAAAGTGGATTGAGAAAATCTTGACCAATCATATGCATTGCTAGAAACGAAGCGATAGGATGAAGAGGAGGAAAGGAATGTCCGGTGTGCGAAAAGCTCCGGTTTATCTAGCTGGAAATAAAGTGGTTATTCGTTCCGTTTTTCCAGACGACCTGCCCATTCTTTGGCACTATATTTACGGTGAAGCAGACCCCGAGTGGAAAAAATGGGATGCGCCGTATTTCCCACTTTCATTTGAAACGAAGGAAGAATACATCAACCGAATGACAGCATGGCTATCGAGCAAAGAAGAGGTCCCTTCACGAATGGTTATTGAAGTGCGTGAAAAGATCGTTGGTATTGTATCGTACTATTGGGAGCATAGGGAATCGCTTTGGCTTGAAGTAGGAATCGTTATTTATGACTCTGATTATTGGGGTGGTGGCTATGGGACAGAAGCGCTAAAAATCTGGATTGATTATTTATTTGCTTCCCTGCCTCTTGTGCGTGTCGGCTTGACCACTTGGTCTGGAAATGAACGCATGGTCCGATGTGCAGAAAAGCTAGGAATGAAAATGGAAGGGCGACTGCGCAAGTGCCGTTTGTATAATGGCCGTTATTATGATTCCATCCGCATGGGTATCCTGAGGGAAGAGTGGAACGAAAGCAAAAAGGGGGCCATTCATATTGAGCCCCCTTAGACGATTGACAAACGCTTTCATCCGGCATCACGGGCCTCGTTCGTCCACTCATGAATGTCTCTTGTTCGATTAACGTCTTCACTCGGCTGCGTTCCTTGTTTGCCAAGCGTTTTCAAGCCGAACATCACAACCAATGAAGGACGTTAAAATGGTTGTAGAACAAAGTCAATGTTGACTTCGTCTACAACACGAAGAGGGCCATTCATATTGATTCTCTTTTACGCTCCTTTTAATTTTGCCCGTTCTTGATGATCGTTTTTTGGTTTCATCAATAGCGGATATAGAAGTATTCCTGCCACAAATAAACCGATTCCTAAGAAAAAGGTGTGCCAGTCTGCTGTTCCTGTTTTAATAACCCAAAGCGAATAGAAAAGAGCTGCCAATGTAATCAAACCGTCACGTACGCGTTGTGCTGTTTCATTTTGATATGTTTCCCCTGTGATAATGAGCTTCAATTGATATAAAGCAGAGACAAGATACGGAACGAGATAAGCTAAGGTCGCTACGACAATCGCAAAATTGTACGCTTCGTTCATCGTTCCTGAGATAGTGGAAAATAGAAAAATTTGTGTCATTACATTAGTTATGAGCAACGAACGCACAGGGCTTCCGTTTTGATTGGTTTTCCCAAAAAAGCGAGGGAATAGCGCTTCTTTTGCTGCTTGATATGGAACTTCTGAACTTACTACAATCCAGCCGACTGTCGATCCGAAAAGGGAAATCAGCGCTAAAATCGCCATCATATAAGCACCGCTGTTTCCAAGAACGGAATAAAGGGCATCAACAAGCGGCTTTTGCGATTCTCTTAATTCCTCTTGGGAAAGAACTCCCATTGTTAGTAATGTAATTCCAATATAAATCAAGACGGAAATGATCAGGCCAAGGAATGTCGCTTTCTTAACATCCTTTGGAGATTGGGCGCGGTTTGAGAGCATAACGGCTGATTCAATGCCGATAAAAGCCCAAAGCATGGTAATAGCCGCTCCATTAAGTTGGGACGGCACAGAAACCGTCTGTCCTTTTTCATTTATAAAAGAAAGGCTGTCTACATTTGCTGCATGAAACACCCATAGCGTACCGATAATATAAAGGAGGAAACCAATCACTTTCGCTCCGGTTGTGAAGATGTTTATTTTTCCAGCCTTTTGAAAATCTCCTGCGAGAATCCAATGAATTCCCCACAATACACCAGTGCAAATCATAAATGTAAGTCCTTTTCCTGTTTCCAAGGAAAAGGAACCGATGGTTAATAAAGTTTGCTTGCTTTGCATGATTGGAAAAAAAGTGCTCAAATAACCAGCAAACGAAATAATGACGGATGCCGTTGCTGCCCAGTTTGCTGCCCAATATCCCCAAGCCATGCTGTAGCCGGCTACTTTCCCCATTTGCAGGGAAGAAAACAAGGCCTGCGCATAGCTCTGTGGTCCAGCTTTTAGCTCCGGTTTTCTTGTGATTAAATTGCCAAATACGAGCGTGATCATCCAAACTCCAAGCCCTGTTGTGATCCATGCCAATACGGATCCGACAGGGCTAGATACTTGCGCAAGATTCGCTGGGATCATAAAAATACCGCCGCCGATCATGTTTCCGATAACAAAGGCGGTCAACACCCATAATCCCCATTTTTTTGCTGCCATTTATATTGCCTCCTTATGTGCAACGTCTAGATGAATCAATAAAGTAAAGGATTTCATTTTTCATCATAACCGATCTTTTTAGTTTAGTAAAGTGATAATATGATAAAGAAGTAAAGTTGTTTAATTTTGAAAAGTATGTATTTTCGACCGCTCATTTTCTAATCATTTTACATCAACTAAATTTAAATAAAACTATGTTCTAAATAATCAATAATAAATAAGAAAAAATAAAAAATAGCGGCAAGATTGCCGCCTCATTTTTCCATTAATCGATCCAATCGAACTCGGCGATGAATGCCGTACATAATCGGAGCGCCAATCGCCATCGTAACCAGCTCGCCAGCGGCCGTTGTCAGCCACGTCAAAAGAAACGGTAAGTCTAATGCCAGCTTCAGCTCCCAAGCAATGATAAACATAGTCAACGTAAAAATGAGAGTATTAACAGCCATACGAGCCCATAGATTTTCGACGTAACGCGTGATCACAATGGTTATTAATAAAGCGATGACCGATTGTCCAACTCCAAAAACAAGATCATACATGCCTAAAGGGGAAAAAAAGAAATTCGCCAAAAAGACACCTAATATAATTCCAAAGAAATATTTCTTATGAAACACAATGAAGTGATTTAAGATTTCTGATACGCGAAATTGCACATTTGTAAAGCCAAATGGCTGAATCAGCATTGTAACGATAATATACACGGCAGCTAAAATACCGTTAATGGCCATTGTTCGTACATTCATTTCTCTCCTTCTCCTTTTACAACATATCGTGCAGCTGAAAGAAAACGCAGCAATTTATATTCTAACATAAACGGTGGAAAACGCCATGATGGTTTTGCGTTAAGTTTGTTGACCGCTCATGATGAGTTGCGGGCGTGCGAGAAAGAGCATAGAATGAAGATATCCAAGCTCCTCGATTTTTGAGGGGCTATTTTGTTGAAAGGGGAGAAATCAATGGAGGAATATAAAGAATTAGCTGAACAACTAGCACGCGCGAAAACAATCGCGGTTTTGACAGGAGCAGGAATGAGCACGGAGTCAGGCATTCCAGATTTTCGCGGCCAAAATGGAATTTATGCGCAAGAAGACAATGTCGAATATTACTTGTCGGAGCACTATTTCACTTCCCACCCTGTTGATTTTTGGCATCGCTTTAAACGAATGTTTTCATTAAAAATGATGGGCACGTTCTTGCCTAATAAAGGGCATATCTTTCTTCAAGCGTTAGAAGCTGCTGGGAAAAAAGTGACGATTTTAACGCAGAACATCGATGGGCTCCACACAAAAGCAGGAAGCACGAATGTGATCGAATTGCACGGAACCTTGCAAACGGCCACATGTCCTATCTGTAGCCAAAAGTACGATTTATCGTTTATAAATTCACAAGACGTTCCTGGTTGCCAACAAAAGGGATGTGGTGAAATTCTAAAGCCTGATGTGGTTCTATTTGGCGGAATCGTACCAAGAATCGATGAAGCATTTGCCGCAGCAGCAGAAAGCGACGTCTTGCTGGCGATGGGCACAAGTCTTGAAGTAACGCCTGTCAATCACATTCCGTTTTATGTCACTTCCGAATCTCCTCGTACATATAAGGCTATAATTAATAAAACAGCAACGAGAATGGACCATCTTTTCGATCTTGTCATTCACCATTCTATTGGGGATACCGTTTCACAATTGCGGGCGTATATGGCAGAGCTGTGGTGAGTGATGGCAAAAAATACAACTTTGAAGGGTGAACCATCATGAAGCAGATACTCAAAACTAGCATGATACCAAAGATCAAGCTGGCCTTTTAAGCGAAAAAACGCATTGATCGACAGTCATTTGTCACGGACGCACGTCAATAGGGGATCGATATAACGCTCAATCCCCTATAGAGCCGTCTCATTCAATAAATATCAATTAGACTGTTTTATGCTTTTAAATGACTGATTGTTTTGATGATTCGAGCCGGATTTCCTCCTACTACAACATTGTCCGGGATATCCTTTGTGACGACGGCTCCAGAAGCGATGACAACATTGTTTCCTATTGTTACGCCAGGATTAATGACTGCTCTGCCGCCGATCCACACATTATGGCCAATGCTGACGGGCTTTCCGTATTCGGCACCGGAGTTTCTTTCCAAAGGGTCTAACGGATGGGTAGCAGTATAAATATGGACACCTGGAGCGATTAGGCAGTTATCGCCAATTTTTATCTCACATACATCCAAAAAAACACAATCAAAATTGGCGAAAAAATTTTCACCGACATGAATGTTATACCCATAATCACAACGAAAAGGAGGTTCAATGAAGAGATTTTTTCCTGTTGAACCAAAAAGTTCTTTCAATAAGGAAGTCCGTTTTTGATGCTCGGTTTCCAATGTTTGATTAAACAATCTGGTCAATCGACGGGCGCGCTCCCGCTCCGCCGTTAGTTCGGGATCAGCCGCCATATATAATTCACCGCTTAACATTTTCTCTTTTTCCGTTTTCATATGGCTCCTCCTCATAGACACTGAAAATGATTTCTAATTTAACCTAAATTTATAATACTATAAAATGATGAGCATCACGACCGATTCTATCGACAGGAATTATATTTTAGGTGATATGGGGGGATCTGTATTTCGCAAGCACCCAAATTATCGAATAGATGCATATCCGCCGTTGCCCTTGTCCTGGGTGTTGCATATGTTACTTTTGAAACGGAAATTTTTGATGCAGGTGTATTCATGCAAAGAATCGAGTATATAAGGTACGGTGTTACATCAATGGTGTCGATCCATATACTCTCGAGAAAGGGGATGATCAATAATGGTGAAAATCGTACTTGATGCAGGGCATGGTGGAACGGATAGCGGGGCTGTAGGGAACGGTCTACAGGAAAAAAATCTGACGTTAAATATTGTCAAAAAGATCGGGGATTTACTCGCTGAATACGAAGGGGTCAGCATCATCTACACGCGGACGGATGACCGTTTCGTGGAGTTGTCGGAGCGTGCGGCCATCGCGAACAGGGCGGATGCCGATTTTTTCTTATCCGTTCACATCAATGCCGGCAGTGGAACAGGATTTGAGTCCTACATTTACAATGGCAATGTGAGCCCGTCGACCATTGCGTATCAGAACACGATCCACAGCGAGATCATGAAAGCGATCGCCGGCGTGCAGGATCGCGGTAAAAAGCGAGCGAACTACGCGGTACTGCGCGAAACGAAGATGCCGGCATTGCTCACAGAAAACCTGTTCATTGATAATGCGAACGATGCGGCCAAATTGAAATCAGAACCATTCCTTTTACAAGTGGCACATGGCCATGTCGAAGGGATTGCGAAAGCATTTGGCTTGAAAAGGAAAGCAACACAGCAAAAACAGGAGGAGCCAAAGCCAGCACCTGAAAAAACAGCGTATGACAAAGCGGTCGATGCAGCGTTTGAATTTTTGAAGCAACACGGAGTGGTGACACAGGATCGACGAGAGGAACCCGTGACACGAGCACAAGTTTTTTTGATGTTGCATCGATTGGCACAAAATATGTTGCAGAAATAGCAAAAGTAGTCCCTGCCCAAATAGCAGGGACTTTTTCTGTGAGTGAATGAACCTCCCCGCCTCCACTTCGATTAGCGGTAAGCGACTTCTCGGCGAATGTGTGAAAGATCCAGTCTAGAAATTTCTTTGGCTAAAGGAAGCCACTAGCCTGGCATGGGCTGATGCCTAATTGAATTCACAAAAAGGAACCAATCAATCTCACGGCATTTTTTCTTCTATTCTAAAAGAAGATGGATTAATTGTTTCATTGATTGCGATAGCCACTTCTTTTGGTGATACACCAACTGCAAATAAAGTTTAGGCTTTATGTCGGAAAGGGGAAGGAGCATTAATTTTCCGTTTGCGATTTCTTCCTTTACCGCCATGAGCGGTAAAAACGCGATTCCAAGCCCATAAGCCACACATCGTTTAATTGCTTCAATACTCCCTAATTCAATGGTTAATTCAAGCCGTACTGCATGGCGACGATATAAATTTTCAATCATTTCACGGTAGCTGCAGCCTTGCTCTGTCACAATGAGCTTTTCATTTTCCAAATCTCTCATATAGATATGATCCCGTTGGACGAAAGGATGATCAGGCTTTGCGACTAGCACTAATGGTTCTTCTTTGATAATAATAAAATGTAAATCTGGATCTTCTTGTTTTTGATCAAGAATAATAGCTAAATCGTATTTTCCTTCTTTTATACCTTTAACTAAATATTGGCATACTCCTTGCTGGAGGAGTAAATTCACTCGCGGATACTTATTTTTAAATGCTTGCAAATATGGAGGAAGATAAAAGCCTGCAATGGATTCAATAGTGCCAATCGATAAGCTTCCAGCCAGTTCTGCTTGCTCAGAAAGGCTTTGTCTTGCTTCATCAAGCAGATGGATCATTTTATTAGCATATTCTAACAATTCCTTTCCAGCGGGTGTCAATTTGATTCTGCCGCTCCAACGTTCAAACAAAATGACCCCAAATTCTTCTTCCAATTTTTTGATTTGTGTGGTGACGCTTGATTGAGCATAACCTAGCACTTCCCCAGCTTTGGTAAAACTGTTCCACTTTGCGGCTTCGCGAAACGTTTGCAAATAATTGATATTCATTGCAATCAAACTCCTATCAAAAATCTTGATGAATAGCATCAATTATTATCAATAACACCTATGACCAAATATTTGTAGAATTGATTATATCAGAAATTTTATCGATTATGGGAGGATTTTTTGTGCAAATGAATCATATAAAAACGTATATTTTGCTTTTCCTGACAGCCGCTATTTGGGGAGGCGCTTTCATTGCGGGGAAAATAGCGACGGTCAGCCTGCATCCTGTTTCAGTTGCTTTTTTCCGCTTTTTTGGGGCCAGCCTGATTCTTTTTCCGCTCATGCGTTGGAGGGAACAGCAAGCAAAGGTTCCTACCAAAAAAGACTGGGGGATGTTTGCACTGCTTGGCCTTACAGGTATTTTTCTATATAACGTTTGTTTTTTTATTGCGACTAAATATGCGCCGATTGTCAAAAGCTCTCTCGTTATTGCGGTGAATGCTCCGTTGATTACGCTCTTTTCGGGCCTGTTTTTAAAGGAAAAAATCAACGCTAAAAGCATATTAGGTATGGTTATGGCGCTCATCGGAGCTTTATATATTATCACAAACGGGCAGCTATCCGTTATTGTAAAGCTTGGGCTCTCTCCGATTGATTTTGTTTTAGTAGGCGCCTGTCTCAGTTGGAGCATATATTCTGTGATCGGGAAGGTGGTGATGAAAAAATATAGCCCTTTAGCGGCAACGACGTATGCAACGGGATTCGGAACGCTTTTCTTATTTCCTTTCGCTTTGTACTATACTTCTTTCACCGCGATAAAAGCGAGCAATTGGGAAGTATGGATTAGTGTGTTATATGTTGCGGTCATTGTTTCTGCTATTAGCTTTGTTTGGTGGTATAACGGTATCCAAAAGGTAGGCGCGTCAACCGCCTCCATTTTTATTAACGTGATGCCTATATCGGCAGCTGTGATGGGAACAATCGTGTTCCATGAACGCTTGACATGGACCCATATAATTGGAGCGTTATTCGTATTTGGTGGCATTTTGTTTAATATTTATAGTAAGAAAGAAAAAAAGAGCGTGCTAGTATCCAGAGAAGGGAAAGTGATGTAACTAGCGTGATCGATAGCGTCATCCTTCGTTTTCAACTACTTTAGAGTAGAATGAATGGAGGACTACCTTTATTTATCCATCCAAATGAAGGTATAATGATAAAAAATGAAAAAAGGATGGGAATCATGCATATTGGTGATAGCATTTTTCAATTGTTCGTGATCGTGATGCCGGCTTTGCTTATCGCAGGAGTGGCTTTGTTTGTTTATTCCGTCAAAAAACGCAAAGCGCAATTAAATCGAATTGAGGAAAAATTGGCGGAAATGTCAAAACTGCCGAATGAGCAATAGTTAGGGCGGAATCATCAACAACGAAGGCTATAGATTGAAAGTTTTCAACATGATCCGTCTCCCACCTATTAACAGAGTGTGGGTGGGAGAGGATCATGGGGAGCGTTTCAGTCTTCAGGCACATGGTATGGCGGGCATCTTTCGCTGGTTGGATATGTATAGAAAACGTAGAGCTTATTTTTCTTACGAATGATTTTGCAGAAAAAGGTTTACAACTTAGTTATCTTTGGATATAATTTACTTTGTAACATGATTTCGGAAGGAGGATGAACACAATGACTAACATGATGAAAGCTGTAGCATCTAAAAATGAATATGTGCGAACGATTCAACCTTCCGATTCTGTTATGGCTATCATTTTTTAACTGAAGAAGGAATGCCGCAGGGAAGGAGATCGTTTTTTCCTGCGGCTTTTTATGTAGATATAAAGCCGTGGGATGACGCTATTCCCGCGGCTTTTTTGCTTTTTTGAAGCCGCTGGATACTCTTTTTCCATGCGGCTTTTTTATGAAAGGAGGTGGGAAAGAATGATGGTTCATCTGTTGTTTGTAACCATTACGATTCAACGAAGAAAGTGGACAATCGAAGAGATTGAACATGAGCAATTAGTCAAGAAGATTGAAGAAGAAATGATGGATCGTAAATGCGGTATATATCCGAGATTTTAATATTTGTTTGATCATCAACTAAGTGACTTAAAGGAGGAATACAAAAATGGAAATGAAATGGATGATGCTGGCATTACAAGCGAGAGAGATCAACAGCGGTTAGATGTAAACAAACAGTGAAAGGGGATGATTTGGAGTGTTTTCAGTATTATGGAAACTTCAAGCGTTTTTTAAACAGCATTGGAAACGATACACGATTGCGATTGTGCTTTTAGTAGTGGGCGGAATGTTAGAAATGATTCCGCCCAGGATCATCGGAATCGCGATTGATGATATGTATGTGAACGGTTTAGATAAAAGCCAGCTGCTCAAGTACCTAGCTTTATTGTTAGGGTTAGCAGGCGTGATTTACAGCATCAACTATATATGGATGTATCAGCTGTTTGGCGGTGCGTTTTTGCTTGAAAGAAGCTTGCGTTCCCGATTTATGAAGCACTTGCTTTCCATGACACCGACCTTTTACGAGAAAAACCGTACAGGAGACTTAATGGCAAGAGCGACAAATGATCTAAGAGCGATATCGATGACAGCCGGATTCGGCATCTTAACTCTCGTGGATTCAAGTGTATTTATGCTTGTTATTTTATTGACAATGGGGGGGCTCATTAGCTGGAAGCTGACTTTGGCGGCTTTGTTGCCGCTTCCAGTGATGGCAGTGGCGATGAACGTATACGGAAAAAAAATCCACGAACGCTTTACAAAAGCTCAAGATGCTTTTGGCGATATGAACGACTATGTACTCGAATCCATTTCCGGTGTTCGTGTCATTCGCGCTTATGTGCAGGAAAAAGAAGATGAGGCACGATTTAAGCGACTAACCGAAGAGGTATATCAAAAAAATATGGAGGTTGCCCGTATTGATTCATTATTTGATCCTACCATTAAAGTGCTGGTCGGCCTGAGCTATTTAATCGGCATCGGATATGGATCGTATTTAGTCTTTCATAAAGAAATGACGTTAGGAGAATTAGTTTCCTTTAATGTATATCTAGGAATGCTGATTTGGCCGATGTTTGCCATTGGCGAACTCATTAACATTATGCAGCGAGGCAATGCTTCGCTTGATCGCGTCAATGAAACGCTTGCCTATCTTCCAGATGTTCAAAACCACCCGCAGCCGGTCTTACTCGAAAAGCCAGAAACAATTGAATTTCAACAAGTAACGTTCCGTTATCCGTCAGCAACCATTCCGCATTTACAACATATATCTTTTTCGCTCCAACGAGGGCAAACGCTGGGAATCGTCGGGCGAACAGGAAGCGGAAAAACGACGCTTATGAAACAGCTGCTGCGGCAATATCCATTGGGAGCAGGAAGCATAACGATTTCCGGTGTGCCGATTGAACGTATTCCAATGGAAGTCATTCAAAGCTGGATCGGATATGTTCCACAAGACCATATTTTATTTTCGAAAACAGTAAAAGAAAATATTTTATTTGGCCGAAAGGATGCGGACAGTGAAGAATTGCAGCGTGTGATTGAATTGGCTGCACTCCATAATGATATTCAGCTGCTGCCGCAGGGGCTTGATACATTAGTAGGAGAGAAGGGAATCGCGCTATCTGGAGGACAAAAGCAGCGGATTTCCATCGCTCGTGCGCTGTTACTCAATCCGGAGATTTTAATTTTGGATGATGCACTTTCAGCCGTCGATGCCAAAACAGAAGCAGCTATTATTGAAAATATTCGGCGCGAGCGCACCGGCAAAACAAATATCATTGTAACCCATCGCTTATCAGCCATTCAGCACGCGGATTGGATTCTTGTTTTGGAAAATGGAAGAATCATCGAGGAAGGCACACATGAGCAGCTATTAGAACAAAATGGCTGGTATAAAGAACAATTTATTCGTCAGCAAGCAGCAAAGGATCCAGAAAACAGCGGGGTGTTTTTATGAATACAGGTAAACGGCTAATCGCCTATGCGTTTCGGTACAAAAAAATCATTGTGGCGGCCTTGTTCATGCTGGCGATTTCAGTGGCCGCCGAATTAACGGGTCCGTTGATTGCTAAAAAAATTATTGATCAACACATTTTAGGAATTGAATCTCCATGGTATGAGGCTGATAAAAATGACGATCAAGCGGTTTTTTATAATGGAAAATGGTATAAACGAAGCGACGATTTCGCTCAAGGAGAAGCAAAAGGCAAAGAAGTGCGTTTGCTACAAATTGGCCGCGATTATTATTTTGTAGACCGCGCGATCACATTTGATGGCAAACGATCGATTCAAAATGGGATGTTAATGATTCAACATGGTGAGCAAAAAGCCGTATATCCGATTGAAAAACTGTCGAACAGCGAGCTGTTCCGTTTTTATCAGCCGGAAATTCGGTCGATTATTTATCTTTTGGCACTTTATTTTTCTTTGTTATTGGCGGCAACAGTGTTTCAGTATGGACAGCGCTACTGTCTGCAAATGGCGGCTAATCGCATTATTCAAACGATGCGCAAGGATTTGTTCGCTCATATCCAACGCCTGCCAATTCGCTATTTCGACCGCCTGCCTGTCGGAAAAGTTGTTGCCCGCATCACGAATGATACCGAAGCCATTCGTGAATTGTATGTGACGGTGCTGGCTACTTTTTTTACAAGCACTATTTACATGACAGGAATTTTTATTGCCTTGTTTCTGTTAGATGTGCGCTTAGCGCTTCTATGCCTCATTCTTATTCCGATTTTAGCCGTCTGGATGAAAATTTACCGCCAATATGCGTCTCGCTATAACCATATTATTCGTTCACGGCTAAGTGACATTAATGCAATGGTCAATGAGTCTATTCAAGGCATGCCGATTATTCAAGCGTTTCGCAGACAAAAAGAAACTGAACGGGAATTTGAAACACTCAATCGCGAATATTTTGTGTATCAAAACAAGCTTCTAAACTTAAATTCGCTCACCTCCCACAATTTAGTAGGGGTGCTGCGCAATCTTGCCTTTGTCGCATTAATTTGGCATTTTGGCCACGATTCATTCAATCACCAAGCGATTTCACTCGGCCTTCTCTATGCGTTTGTTGATTATTTGAATCGCTTATTCCAGCCCATTACAGAAATGGTCAATCAATTGGCCAACCTAGAGCAGTCAAGAGTAGCAGCTCATCGTATTTTTACGCTTCTTGATGAAGAAGGGGAAGAGGTATATGATGGAGAGATGCCTCGCTATCAGGGAAATGTCGTATTTGAACATGTGTTTTTTGGATATAAAGAAGGGGAATATGTGCTAAAAGACATTTCTTTTTCTGCTAAGCCGGGCGAAACTATTGCACTTGTCGGCCACACTGGGTCAGGAAAAAGCTCGATCATGAATTTGCTGTTCCGTTTTTATGACATCGAAAAGGGACAGATTTTCATTGATGGGAAGGATATAAAAACCATCCCGAAACAGCTGCTTCGAAAACATATGGCGATCGTGTTGCAGGATGCGTTTTTATTTACAGGAACGATTGCTTCAAATGTCGGTTTAAATGATCCTGCTATTTCCCGACAGAAAATAGAACAGGCCCTTCGAGAGATTGGAGCCGATCAACTATTGGAAAATTTGCCAAATGGATTTGATGAACCAGTCGTGGAAAGAGGCAGCACCTTGTCATCGGGACAGAGACAGCTGATTTCGTTTGCACGGGCGTTGGCGTTTGATCCGGCTATTCTAGTACTGGACGAAGCGACGGCCAACATCGATACAGAAACGGAGGCGACGATTCAAAAAGCGCTGGAAGTTTTAAAACAAGGACGGACAACATTTATTATTGCTCACCGTTTGTCAACCATTAAAAATGCGGATCAAATTCTCGTGCTAGATCGCGGGATGATTGTTGAACGCGGAACGCATGAAGAGCTAATGAAAAAAGAGGGAATCTATTATCATATGTATCAGCTGCAGCAAGGGAACAAAGAAACAACGAAAGCGGGTTAAAGGTAAAGGGGGCTAGCATTAGCCTCCTTCTAGATTATTGACAAACGTCAATGGATCTCGTTCGTCCGCTCAGAACGTCCCTTGTTCGATTCTCGTCCGCACTCGGCTATGTTCCTTGTTCACCAAGTTTAAGCCCATCTGATGCGAAACCCATCACAAACAATGAAGGATGGTTAACATATTAGCCTTTTTATTTTATTTGCGCTATTTCCATGCCTATGAAGACGGCCAGATTCGTTTGTTGATAGCGAATCAATGTCCTCATACATATCTATAAAAATATCAAATTGGTATAGACAACTATATAATATAATGTTAAGATGACCTTAAGGAAAGAAGGGGTGCGAGAATGGATCAGTTTTTACTAAAAAATGCGACGATCTATGCGGAAAACGAACAGATTCAACGAGGATATTTATTAATTGAAAATGGCAAAATAGCCTACGTCGGCCCAACCCCTCCGCCATCCAATGCTAAGGAAATTGAATTAAGCATTCATGATTGTGTGCTTCCTGGTTTTATCGATCTTCATATTCACGGTGCTGCTGGTGCTGATGTGATGGATGCCACAGTAAAAGCTTTACAAACAATGGCCTCCGTATTGCCAAAGGAGGGAACCACTAGCTTTCTAGCAACCACGATGACCGCAGCTTCCAGCGAGATTGAAAAAGCGGTGAAAAATGTAGCGAACTATATGGCACATGACAATCGGCCCGGAGAAGCAGAGGTGCTCGGAATTCACTTAGAGGGGCCTTTTCTTTCGCCAAAGCGGGCGGGTGCCCAGCATCCCCGCAATATCATCAAGCCGGATATTGAACTCTTCAAAAAATGGCAGAAGGAAGCCAATGGACATATCCGTCTTGTCACACTGGCGCCAGAGGAAGAAAACGGGCTGTCTCTTACTGCATATTTAAAGGAGACAGGAGTGATTGCCTCCATTGGCCATTCTGATGCGGTTTATGCCGAAGTGAAAGAAGCCATTCAAGCCGGGGTGACACAGGCTACGCATTTATTTAACGGTATGCGCGGACTGCATCATCGAGAACCTGGGGTGGTCGGCGCGGTGTTGATGCATGAGGAAGTATTATGTGAAATTATCGCAGACGGCATTCATGTAGCACCTGAAATGGTTCGCTTTGCTTATCGCAACAAAGGAAGCGAGGGATTGATTGCGATTACCGATGCAATGCGCGCCAAATGTCTCGGTGAAGGGCAGTATGATCTGGGAGGTCAGCAAGTCACCGTTCGGGGAAAACAAGCTACATTAAAAGACGGGACGCTTGCAGGAAGCATACTCAAATTAAAGGATGCTGTGAAAAATATAATGGAATTTACCCGGTGTTCGCTTGAAGAAGCGATCCGCATGGCGAGCTGGAACCCTGCTAGACAATTAGGCATTCTTGATCGAAAAGGAAGCATTCTCCCCGGTAAAGATGCTGATATAGTCGTGCTGAATCAAGAACGGGAGGTTATCCTGACTTTTTGCCGGGGAAGGCTAGCCTATGCCAAACAGGAGGTGTTGCGCAGTGAAAATCATTGAAGTACGCGACTACAAAGAGATGAGCCAAAAAGCAGCGGAGTGGATCATCCATCAAGTGCGAATCAATCCGCATTCAGTGCTCGGACTAGCCACTGGAGGAACGATGCTTGGAACTTATGCAGCGCTTGTGGAAGATTATCGAAATCACCAAACAACCTATCGCCATGTTCATACGGTGAATTTAGATGAATATATCGGACTGGATGGCGATCATCCTAACAGCTACCGGTACTATATGAATCATCATTTTTTCCATTTCATTGACATCCCGTCATCGCAGACGCATATTCCGAATGGGCTTGCGGAGGATGTCGAAGCAGAATGCCAGCGTTATGAGGAGATGATCCAAGCAGTAGGAGGAATAGATTTACAAATCGTGGGGATTGGCCAAAACGGTCATATCGGCTTTAATGAACCCGGCACTTCATTTGATTCTACTACTCATGTAGTGAGGCTAGCTGAATCAACCCGAAAAGCCAATGCGCGCTTTTTCTCTTCCATAGAAGAAGTGCCAACCCATGCGATTACAATGGGAATAGCGACCATTATGAAGAGCAAGCAAATTCTTTTATTAGCATCAGGAGAGGAAAAAGCCACGATCTTATCTCATTTATTAGAAACAGAAGTAACACCAGCGATCCCGGCCTCCATTTTGAAAACACATGACAATGTCACCATCATGGCTGATCAAAAAGCGCTCGCTTTAGTTAGTGAAGAACAGAGAAAGGTGTATGCACAATGATTAATAAACATTCGCCGCTTCCGATTTACTATCAGCTTGAACAGGGAATTAAAGAAATGATTGAAAAAGGACAACTGCAACCAGGAGAAATGATTCCCTCTGAACGGGAATGGTCAGAACGATATGACATTAGCCGAATGACAGTTCGGCAGGCAATCAACAATCTAGTGAATGATGGCTATTTAGTGAGACAACGCGGCAAAGGAACGTTTGTGGCGACGAAAAAAATTGAGCAGCCGCTAAAAGGACTTACCAGCTTTTCAGAGGATATGCGGGCAAGAGGAATGGAACCGGGCACAAAGGTATTAAGCTTTAGTACCATTCCGGCGAGCTCTTCATTAGCAGGACAGCTTCATGTTTCGGAAGGAGAAGAAGTCTACGAAATCAGACGCCTTCGCCTTGCTGATCAGCTGCCGATTGCCTTGGAGATCGCCTATGTTCCATGTTCGCTCGTTCCTCATTTAACAGAAGAAATTGTAAGCGGTTCCTTTTATGAATTTATTGAACAGAAACAGTTACTGACGATTCGATCCGCTACACAAATATTAGAAGCATCTGTGGCTCGAAAAGTTGAGGCCGATCTTTTGCAAATTAAAGAAGGGGCCCCCGTGCTACTGATCCAGCGCAACAGCTATTTAGAAAACGGTCAGCCGCTTGAGGTCGTGAAGTCGGTGTATCGAGCCGACCGCTATAAATTTATGATTGAAATGGAACGATAATCGATTTCGTGAAGTGTACGTTATGAAATGATAGATGGGAAAAGGAGAGAGGATGCTTATGTTAGGTTTTTTACAAAGGCTTGGCAAAGCGTTAATGCTGCCGATCGCTGTTTTGCCGGCAGCGGCCTTGCTGCTTCGTTTAGGTCAGCCCGACTTACTCGATATTCCTTTTGTCGCCGAGACAGGAAATGCTGTGTTCGCCAATTTGCCTTTGCTATTTGCGATCGGGATTGCAGTAGGACTAGCAAAAGATAACAACGGTGCTGCTGCTTTAGCTGGGGCCATCGGATATTTCATCTTAACCAAAGGAGCCGTTTCCATTAACAAGGATATTGATATGTCTGTGTTAGGCGGGTTTATTTCCGGGATTGCAGCCGGTTTGCTGTATAATCGCTATCATAATATCAAATTACCGGATTGGCTTGGTTTTTTCGGCGGCAAACGGTTTGTGCCGATTATCACTTCGCTGACAATGCTAATCGCAGCGCTTGTTGCTGGCTATGTTTGGCCGCCGATCCAAGACGGCATTAATGCGGTCGGCGAATGGATTGTTGGTCTCGGTGCGGTTGGAGTCGGTATTTTCGGCTTTTTAAACCGTCTATTAATCCCGGTTGGTTTACATCACGTCTTAAATAGTTTAGTATGGTTTGTGTTTGGAGAATTTGCTGGAAAAACGGGCGATCTTAATCGCTTTTTTGCGGGGGATCCAAGTGCAGGAATTTTTATGGCCGGGTTTTTCCCGGTGATGATGTTTGGTCTTCCGGCGGCAGCGCTGGCTATGATCGCTACCGCCAAAAAAGAACGCCGCAAAATGGTAGCAGGCGCGTTGCTTGGAGTTGCGTTTACTTCCTTTTTAACAGGTGTGACGGAACCTATTGAATTTTTATTTATGTTTTTATCTCCGCTGCTTTATGTTGTTCACGCTGTGTTGACAGGCCTTTCGCTTGCGATTGCAACGATGCTTGGCATCCATCACGGTTTTGGTTTTTCAGCTGGCGCGATCGACTTTTTCTTAAACTGGGGAATTGCGCAAAAACCGCTCTTATTGCTACTACAAGGAATGATCTATGGCGGAGTTTATTTTATCGTCTTCTATTTTCTTATCAAAAAGCTTGATTTAAAAACACCAGGACGTGAAGACGACGATGAAGAAAATTTAGCATTCCATGATGAACCAACCACCTCCGCAGCCACCAAATATGAGGCATTAGCAGAGAAATATATGGAAGCGCTTGGCGGAAAAGAGAATTTAACAACGATTGATCATTGTGTGACGCGCTTGCGTCTAAAAGTAAAGGATATGTCAAAGGTACAAGATAACCAGTTAAAACAACTTGGGGCTAAAGGGGTCATCCGTCTCAATCAAACCGATCTTCAAGTCGTCATTGGCACCGATGTAGAGTTTATTGCGAATGAAATGAAAAAGCAGGGATAGAGAAAGCGAACGGACCATTGCTGCAAAAGAATGGTCCGTTATGTTCGGAAAGTACCGTAAAGATGGGAGATGGGAATATGCTTGGCAAAAGATATGCACAACGCATCAAAGAACAGCTTCAGCTTGTAGAAGAAACTCAATGGAAAGAGGTGGAGAAAGCAACGCGGCTTATTGCTCATTCCATTAAAGAAGGAGGACTTGTGCATATTTTTGGTTGCGGCCATTCTCACATGCTGGCAGAGGAGATTTTTTATCGTGCTGGAGGGCTTGTTCCGGTTAATCCCATATTCGAAACAAGTCTCATGCTTCATGAAGGGGCTGTTAAAAGCTCGATGCTTGAAAAAACGGAAGGCTATGCTTCGATGATCCTGGAACGTTATCAGCCCCAGCCTAATGAAGTGATGATTATCGTTTCCCATTCTGGAGTGAATGCTGTACCAATAGAAATGGCGATGGAAGCAGTAAAAAAAGGACTAAAGGTCATCGCCATTACATCGTCTGCTTATTCGCAAGTACCTTCCCGCCATTCTTCAGGCCAAAAACTGTATGAATTGGCGCATATTATGATTGACACCCATGTCCCCTATGGCGATGCGCTGATTGCGATTCCACAGTTAAAAGTCAACATAGCCCCAAGTTCTACTGTGGTGGGAGCGTTTATCTTAAATATGCTCATTGCAGAAGTTATCGAAGAGCTGCTTCATTTAGGCATCATCCCACCGGTTTTTGTGAGCGGAAATGTGGAAGGTGGATTTGAATATAATCAATCATACATTCAGCAATACCGTTCCCGTATAAGACACTTGTAGATACAAATCCAACGGCAATGAACAGCCCGCCCCCATCTCTAATAAAAAGAGAGGGGGTTTTTAATTCTCTAGGAGGCGTAGCGATCACTACATCATTTAACCATCCATCGAGAAGTCTCCCACGTCTAAACGAAGTGAATGGTTTGCCGACTACGGCAGAAAGGTGAGGAATCAAGCCATGTCAATGGGGTGTTATTGGATCATCAACACCCCCATCATACAATGAAAAGCATTCGATTGAGCCGGAAGCAGTGAGCCTCAGTTCCCCGTGATGAAGCAATCTTTTTAAGTTTTTATGGAAAGATATCATCTGCCTGCAATCTATGGTTATTTTTTGTAAAAATTTATGTGTTTTGTACAGATATATGGTAAAATAGGACTATATTATGAACCTGTGGTGCTAGTTAAGCATAGTGCACAACTAGATGAATGCCTCAACATTTGTCCACATGTAAGTAAGATCATGCCTCAATTCTGGCACTTGGCTGTTGTAAAATCATCATTATATAAAATGAGCTTCATTCATCTATCTGTAAATACCACTATTGACGATCTAATTATTTTACTTAAAAAAAAAGCGTATGCTAAGAGCAACCAGCTTTGCCTACTGTGGCAGAAAAGCGGGGAAATCAAGAAATGTCAATAGATTTTTCTTAGATTATCGACATATTTGATCTGTAGAGATCAAATATGTCTCATGGCGAACTTTATATTGTTATATCATTATGATGTTAATGGGGGATCAGTGATGGACATTTATGTGGGACGGCAGCCTATTCTCAACAAAAAATACGAATTGTTTGGTTACGAATTGTTATATCGAAGCGGCGAGCAAAATTTTTATGACTCCATTGATGGAGACCATGCCACAATAGACGTCCTTATTAATAGTTTTATGAATATTGGAATTGAAAAATTGACAAATGGCGCGCGCTGCTTTATTAACTTTACGGAAAAACTGCTAGAAAAAAACATTCCTCTCTATTTTCCAAATAAATTGATTGTCGTTGAAATTCTTGAAACTATTCCATATTCCGAGAAGTTGCTTCATATATGTAAAAATCTTAAAGAAAAAGGATATATCATCGCTTTGGATGATTTTGTTTTTCAAGCAGATTATCGTCCTCTTTTTCCTTACATCGATTTCATTAAGATTGATTTTTTTGATTTAAATATCGAACAAGCTCGTTATATTCAAAACATCATCAAGCAATACAACATTCAGTTTATTGCAGAAAAAATTGAAACGCACGATCAATTACAATTGGCGACTCATCATGGATTTTCCTATTTTCAAGGATATTTCTTCAATAAACCAGTCGTTTTAAAAGAAAAATCTTTACCAAAAATAACGAATACTTCCCGTTTAACGTTGCTAAAACAAATGAACCAAGCGGAGTTCAATTTTGATAAAATTGTCAAAACAATTGAAAATGATCCAGCGCTTGCGTATCGTTTGCTAAAAGTGGTGAACTCATTTTTCTTATACTCCTCTCCTAAAATTAAATCCATTCGTCATGCAGCTATTTTGCTTGGTGCCAGCTATTTACGCAGCTGGCTAACGATATTAACGTTCCAAGAAGCCAGCAATCCATTTGAAAATGAGGTGATTGTCAACTCTTTAATTCGGGCAAAAATGTTGGAACAAGTTGCGGTTCGTTTAAATATGCATGAGGAAAAAGACAGCTTGTTTTTTATGGGGATTTGTTCTTCCTTGCACATTTTGCTTGAACGTCCTTTAGCCGATATTTTAGATGAATTAAACGTAGATGAGGCGATTAAAGATGGACTATTCAAAGAAAAACACTTGTTTTTTGGTTTATATCAATTTGTGTTGGCCATTGAGCTCAATGATTTGATGAAAGCGAAACAATTGGCGGAAGAATTGGGCCTTTCTTTGTCAGAAGCATTATTATGGTATCAACAATGTATTGAATGGGTAGTTCAATTGCAAAGAAACAGTGTCAACAGTGAGCAAAGGTAATTTGGATGGGAATCTTGAAGAAATCTAATTTCAGCTCTTGACGCTAGTTGGATCTTACGCGCAATGAATATATAGATTCGGATAGAAAAAGCGACATCCAACTTGATGCGCCACGATTTGTCATCAAATGGGCAGATGATTCCCGATTTTGGCGGTCGGACGAATAATACCGCCTATCGACAAGTGGATTTGTCGATAGGCGGCTTGTTGCTTAGCGCTCTGTCACTGTTGTGACTGGGATCTTATTTACATATTTTTTAAAACGAATGATAAAAATAAGAAAAAAGGACTAAATTCGCAGTATAATAGAACTACCTTATATATTGTGACAAAAGGTGAAGGGGGGATTATATGCTGTTAAAATGGCTACAACCAAATGTGCAAGAACTCCTTGAACAAGGAACAGACTATTCTTTTGAAGGTCGTTTTGCTGACACACTATCATTTAATCATTTTACTAAGGAAGATTTCCGTCAATTGCAGGACGTTTATCAACTACTCGCTTCTCATCAGGATGAACTTGTGCAGTTTTTTTATGAAATGCTCCAACAAACTCATACAAAAGCAGCGCAATCCATTACTCAAGCTCGCATTACGCAGTACGTCCATGCATTTTTTACGATGGAGCGCAATCGCGCATATGTCAATGAAATTCTGTCCTTTTTCCATTTGCTGCGCAGAGAAAAAGTGAATATTGGCAAATTGATTGTCGCTTTTAATCAATTTAACTTTTATATGGGTACCCTTCTACTGTCAAAAGGGTTTTTGTCCCCTAAACGACATTTAACACTAACGAGGTCGCTACAGCGTGCTTTTAATATCGAATTGGAAGTGCTGGTTGAAGCCTATACGGAAGCGATGCTTGAGCAAATTGCCGACGGCACGGCCCAATTAATGGAGAAAAACGCAGAAATTATGTTTATTAAAGATTTACTGCGCTCTCTTGATGAACAAAATGCAGATGTCCAAATGGTAACAGCTGCAACCGAAGAAATAAACACATCCGTTTCCGAAGTGGCTAATGCAGCAATGGCGATTGCTAAAAAAACTACCTCATCGGTTGAACGAGCGGAAAAGGGCCAGCACATGATGACTTCTGCATTTAACGAAATCATTGAAACAGATGAAATGTTTAACAACATGGTAGAGCGCTTTGAGCATTTACAGCAGCATTTGAGTGCTATTGAAAAAGTGATGCAGCTTGTCAACGGCATCGCGGACCAAACCAACCTTTTAGCGCTGAATGCCTCCATTGAGGCGGCGCGTGCTGGAGAACATGGCAGAGGGTTTGCCGTTGTAGCTGAAGAGATCCGTAAACTAGCGGATCACACCGTTCAGTCGCTTAGCGAAGTACATAAAAACGTAGGAGAGCTGCGAAATATTTCGGCTGAAGTCTCTTCAGCTATTCATTCCACCTCTTCTGTTATTCGCCAAGCTGTTACACAAGCTCAGGAAGCGATGCCATTGTTAAATGAAATCACGCAGGCAATGAATGACATTCAAGATCACACCAGTACGAATGCAGCTGTTGCTGAGGAGCAATCGGCAGCTGTCGATGAAATTGCTCAACGCATGTCCTCGATTGCTTCGCTAACAGAATCTGTGCGTGAAATTGGCCAAACAACAGGAAAAACGGTGCATCAGTTAAGTAAAGCCATTGACCAATTTCGATTGCAGCTCGTTCAAGATAGTGGTGTTCATCTTTCTTCAAAAGCACTTCTTTATTTGGCCAAAACAGATCACCTTCTTTGGAAATGGCGAATTTATAATATGATGATCGGCTTTGAGCATATTCGTGCCGAAGATGTGGCCTCTCATCGCCACTGTCGTCTTGGAAAATGGTATTTTGATCCCGAAATACAAGCCCAATTAAAGGGAGTCCCGGCCTTCGATCAGCTGGATGAGCCTCATCAGCGTGTTCATATCGCGGCAAAGGAGGCAGCAGAATTTTATGCCCAAGGACGCCTCGAACAAGCAGAAGCAAGTTTACGCCGATTGGAGAAAGCCTCTGCTCAAGTCATCGAATGGCTCGATGAGCTGATTCATAAAATCGAACAAGAGCGCACTTTTGAAACCCGTCTCTAGACAGAGCGGGTTTTTTATAGATTGATTGAAAAACTTTTTCCTATCTAAATAGCGTATACTATTTGTGAAGTTACATTCATGTGTAAAAATACATATAGAATGAAGAAAAATTTGATTAAAAATGATCATGTTATTTATTGCTTTTAATGAATAGAACGGAAAGAGCTTATGGATGGAAGGCGGATAGGTGAAAAAAGGGCGATTTTTAAAAGTTTTCCATCCATGCTTTTTTCCAGACATTATTCGTTCAATCTGTATCCATAAGCAAAAAATGCTCATCTCGGTTCCATGGCGGTTCATATCATAAAAGAAGAGGCAAAACCCAACACGGTCTCAGACAGCAGCAATTGCCCTTTCTTCTTCGCTGAACAGAGTGACAGAAGCCACAAAACATTGAATAATTGAGAAGAAAGCAGAGAGGAGACAGATGTATGCTACATATTAAACGATTATCACAATGCACGTTAGAGGAAGCAGTCACGGCTTGGAATACGGGTTTTGAAGGATACTATTTTGATGCTACGATGACCGTTGAACGATTTTTAGAGAGGCTCGTACTTGAAGGATTATCTCCAACGCTATCAATCGTTGCTTTTCAGGATGAGAAGCCAATTGGCATCATCAAAAATGGCATTCGTCTGTTCAATGGGATGAAAATTGCTTGGAATGGCGGAACGGGGGTGGCGTCTGCATTTAGAAAAAAAGGCATTGGAAAAGCGATGATGGAAGCTGCCCTTTCTATCTATCAAGAAGAAGGTGTCCAGCTAGCCACATTAGAGGCGATCCGTGCCAATCAAAGAGCAATTTCTCTTTATGAACAAATGGGATATCAAATGGTCGATGAGCTGGAGCATTTGGAATGGAAGGGAGCTTATCTACATGCAAAGTCAGCTTCCTATCCTTATCTAGTGGAAAAGACTATTCCGCAACAAGTGAGTGATTTGTCCTTTTATAAAGGATTAAACCCTTGGCAAACACAGTGGCAAAGTGCAAAAGATGGAGAGGCGATCATCGTAAAAGACGAACAAGGACTTCCCATCGGATATGCTTATTATCGCAGAAGTTTTCATGGACATGGAAAACATGAAAAAACGATCTTATTTCAATGTGAGGCTCATCCTGAGAGAAACGATGCAGGAGATCTCGTTCGTTTTATGATTGATCAAGTGCTCGCCTTCGCTGACGATTTGGTCGTTACGATCATTCCCAATCTGCCTGTCAATCAATCTAAACAAACCTATTCCATTTTAAAGGAAATTGGGTTTCAGACTATCGTCCAGCAAGTATTTATGGTGAAAGAGCTGAAATAAAGAAAAAATTAGAATCTCTCCTTTATGAACGGATTGGGGCATAGGCCATGCCATTTGGGAATACATATTGAAGTGGTTTCGATTTTTTTAGAAGGAGAGGGCATTCATGAGCAGTACGCTGGAAGAGAAAGCGAGATTTGAACATCGATTTTGGCTTCAGGTTTTAGGTGATCATGCCCGATTTATTTATGAGGCTTTGGCTCCAGTAGAAAAAGAGGATATTGCGACTGCCTACCAGTTTATCCAAGCATTTGACCGTCTTCTTGGCAAAACGGATTCGGAAAATTGGTCTCAATTAACTTTAGCGGCAGAAGCGGAAGCGCTGCGACTGCGCGAATTTAAGCTGCATCTGATCAGAAAGCATTTATTGGGACAAATCAAAATACATCTTTCACCAACCTTTCTTAATCATATGGTGAATGAGCTGGAGGAATATTTGCGACTATTGAGTTATTTTAAAGCTAACCAAGTGCCGCCTGTTTCTCATGAGCTTCACCATCATTTAATTTGGCTGTTAGACGCTGCGGGGCATGCCGGTATCATATCTTCTAATTTAGATGACGTCGAAAAGTCATTAAAGAAAAAAAGCAAAAAATATCAAAAGAACTTTGAAGCTTTTTATTTAAAAGCGGTTGAACTTACCGGATATTTGCGTACGAATTTATCTAGCTTTCCTGCATTAAAAAAGATGAATTCGGATGCCGCATTAGAGATTAAACTGTTCCAGCAATTTCTTCAAGAATTAGAGGAGCTTGAACTTAGCGCCCAAGCTCTTGGCACGTTCACCGCGCTTATGGCGGATCATATGTTTCGCGAAGAGTGTTATTATTTAATGAAACTGGCTGAATCCGCTGACTTAGAAAGTCCGCATTGCGATCCGGCCAAACCTCGAATAGAAGAACGAACCTAATTTCTTTATGCGGTATGCGTGCTGCTTTTTTTGAATGTTTGATTCGCAATTTTCATCATTCCATAAATTACCTGAATTAATGATGAATAAAACACTTTTTTTAATAAATATTAATAACAAACTATTAAAGGAGATGATGATATTGCCAATGTCACAACAACACGGAAGAAGCAGCCAATCAAATGAGATTTTAATTCCTCATGCCGCGGCTGCGATTGAACAAATGAAATATGAAATCGCTCGTGAGTTTGGTGTCGAGCTTGGTCCTGATACAAGCTCTCGAGCAAATGGCTCTGTCGGAGGAGAAATTACAAAACGTCTTGTCTTAATGGCTCAAGAAAAATTACAATCAGCTTTTCGTCCAACGATCCATTAATCGCTATATAGACACAAGGTTTACATCCAGGAAGGGTTATAATTCGACCCTAATCACAGTTTCATTTATTAAATGTATTAAATGGATCATCGACATTCCTAAAGTCGTATCTTTTCGTAATGGAAAAAAAGCATCTTAATCTTCATCATGAATGATTAGGATGCTTTTATTTTTTAACTGTGGTCAAATCATCGGACCACATTTCTATAAACATTTTGATTTCTTCCTATTTTTCGATGGTTACATGATGAAGAGAAGTCTATAACCTACCTTGAACCTTCGAAAAACATCTATCTCTTTCCTTATCGGATGCTGCTCTGTTCATTTTCCAAACGATCATTTACAAAAAATAGAAAGGGAATTATAATAAAATGTAATATTCAGAATTTTTTAATTGAGTTGTTCGGACTGCTGTTATCCAAAGAACATTCATACAACTTACAGCGCCGTTCCCTATGAACCCGATACATGTTTAGAGCGATGGGCTTGTAAATGTCGCGATGTTGGCATGTTTTGCGGTGTGGAAAGATTTTAGAATAGAGGTGTACAATAGAATGGAAGCAATTATCCAGATGAACAATGTATCACTGATTAAAGGAAATCGGGTCATTTTGAAAGAGCTGAACTGGGAAGTTAATGAGAAAGAGCATTGGGTTATTTTAGGTTTGAACGGTTCAGGAAAAACCTCTTTATTGAATATTGTGACAGGCTATCAATATCCAACAAAAGGAGAGGTAACGGTTTTAGGAAATGTATTTGGCAAAACGAATTTGCCGAATCTTCGAAAGCAAATCGGTTTTGTGAGCAGCGCTTTAGACGCTTTTCAATCAACGCTTGCCTCTGAATCAGTAGAGGATATTATTATCAGCGGCAAATTCGCCAGCATTGGTTTATATGAAAAAACGACGGATGAAGATAGGAAGCAGGCAGAACAGCTGATGCATATGTTTCGAATGAACCACCTGCAAGGAAAAGCGTATGATACATTATCGCAGGGAGAAAAGCGGAAGACGCTGATTGCCAGAGCCTTGATGGCCCAGCCTAAGCTGCTCATATTAGACGAGCCTTCTGTTGGATTAGACATTTTAACGCGGGAGGAATTGCTATGGTCTATTAAAGAGATTATCGCTAGTCAACGCTGCCATATTCTCTATGTCACTCACTATATCGAGGAGATTATTGAAGAAATGACACATGTTTTAGTATTAAAGGAAGGGAAAATCATTGCTTCGGGAAAAAAAGAGGAAGTGCTGATCGATCAACATTTATCTGAAGCCTTTCAGCTAGACATCAGCGTTCGTTGGGAAAATAAGCGGCCATGGGTTTCTATTCACCACAAAGCAGAGACACTTCATTCCAGCTATGATAAAAGCTGATGGTGCGATGCGGTTGAAAAAGAAAGATGCATGATCAGCAAAAAAAGTGTAAAAAATACAAGAGGACATGCTTCAAAACACAAGGCAGCTTAGGAGGTAAACAGCATGAACAAATGGAGCAACACATTAAGCGGTCTGATTGCTGCAAGCATTTTTTCTTTTTCCGTCTTTGCAGTGAACGCTGAGACGGCCATAGCGCCGCAGTCAGTAGAACAAACGGTGCCATCCACATCCAACAACGAACATATGCTGATGGCTACCCTTTGGTATCAGAAATCAGGAGAGATGCAAGCACTTTATTATCAAGCATACAACCTGGGGAAAATGGTGGTTGACGACGCTCTTAAACAGAAGCGCAATAGTCATTCAAGGAAGAAACTGGCCATCGTGCTCGACATTGATGAAACCATTTTAAATAATAGCCCCTATGAAGCTTATATTATTCAAAAAGGAGTGCCGAACTTTACCGACTGGCATAAATGGGTGATGCAAGCACAAGCAGAAGCTCTTCCAGGTGCTGTTGAATTCCTTACATACGTTGATTCAAAAGGAATCGATATTTTCTACGTGTCCAACCGCGATGAAAACGAGGGAAAGGCAACGATTAAAAACTTGAAGGAAAAAGGATTTCCACAAGCAACAGCGGACCATATGCTGTTTCGCGCCAAAGAAAATAGCAAAGAACCTCGCCGGCAAAAAATCCAGCAAACCCACGAAATTGTAGCATTGTTTGGAGATAATTTAAGCGATTTTACAAAAGAGTTTGACCAAAAGCCATTAGAAGAGCGCAATGCTAACGTGGATCGCTTCCGTGAAGAGTTCGGCCGCAAATTTATTGTTCTCCCGAATCCGATGTACGGCGACTGGGAGAATGCTATTTATGGCTACGACCTTGACCAAACGTTTGCTGAAAAAGCGAAAGTAAGAAAACAAGCATTGAACGCATATCCCTTGAAGTAGCCGTTGATCAGCTATCTTCCCCTTTTTCATTTGCTTCGAAAGGTTGTTCGTGGTGGCAGTGATTTTCACCAAGAACGACCTTTTTCTGTAACACGATGCCCCCAACTTTATAGATAGTCTTGAACAATTCTCTATTATATATATACTGAAAATAACGTCTGATTATTTCTACTAGAAAAAGGAGGGGAGCATTTGCAAGCAAGATGTATCCGGTTTGATGAATTCGGAAACCCTGAAAATGTATTGAAATTGGAAAATAAACCTATTCATCGACCTAAAAACGGAGAAGTGCTTGTTCGTATGAAAGCACGCCCGATCAATCCTTCTGATCTGCTGTCAATCCAAGGAGTTTACTCCCACCGCATTTCCTTACCTGCGATTCCCGGATATGAAGGAGTAGGAATTGTTGAAGATGTCGGCCCTTTGGTTTCACGAGATTGGGTTGGCAAGCGTGTCCTTCCTTTGCGGGGGGAAGGTACGTGGCAGGAGTTTGTCAAAACATCGGCGGAATTTGCGGTCGTAATCCCTCATTCTATCAATGATGTTACTGCTGCACAACTATATATCAACCCGGTTACCGCGTGGGTTATCTGCACCGAAGTATTAAAGCTGCGACCAAATGAGATTTTATTAGTCAATGCTTGCGGTTCCTCGATTGGCCGAATTTTTGCCCAGCTTTCAAAAATTCTCGGATTTCGCCTAATCGCCGTGACAAGAAACGATCATCACACAAAAGAACTGCTTGACCTTGGCGCTTCCTATGTGATTAATACATCAAATACCTTGTTATATCGGACTGTTATGGAACTTACGAATGGATTGGGTGCGACTGCGGCTGTTGATTCCATCGGCGGAGCGGACGGGACTGAGCTAGCCTTTTGCGTTCGTCCTGAAGGAGTGTTACTAACAATTGGCCTTTTATCAGGAACTCCTGTCAATTGGATGAAAGTGTCAGAAAAGGCGAAAGTTCATATAAAACTGTTTCATCTTCGCCACTGGAATCAACAAGTGTCTGTACAAGCTTGGCAAGAAACTTTTGACCATTTGCTCGAACTTATCCATGAAAAGAAGCTACAGTTGATGACGCCTGCTGCCTATTATTCATTAGGCGATATAAAGGAAGCGATCCGCGCGGTCGAAGCCACACCGTTTAACAAAGGAAAAATTTTTTTGACGAGTCCCTAAAAACGGCTTATGGAGTGTTTTTTACTTAAAACTCAATTTGGGGTGATTGCGAAAGAATCTCTCAAAAAATCCATATCATCAGCGGAAAAACGACGCTAGCAAGAACGTTATCAGCCTAGTTTCATATTCTGTTCTATGAATGAGACAACATTGTCTGGAAAAGATCCAAAAGAAGAAGTGAAAAGGAAGGAGATAAGTATTTTTCGCACATGATTCGTCCAAACGCTTGAATGATTGAAGGGCGTCTAGTATACATGGGGATCCGAAAGTTTTTGCGAGGCCGAATGGCTCCTTTTTCTAAATACGAGTGATTTGAAGAGAATACGGCACATCATCAAGCGATTTATTTTGCAAAAATGAAGCTGGAAAAGCGAACGATCAACGATCTTCAACATCTTCATGAAGGAACTATCTTTGTTGAAAAAGAAAACGAACAGGTTCATCGTTCTGAAAGATAGCAACAGGATAAATGGACCGCGTCTCCTTCAAGCGAAAAAATGAATCGTGTACGGAAAATTAGATTGTTTAAGATTTCAAAGTGATTATAATTGTATCTAGGATGCTATATGATTTTGCGATAACCCGTTCACCCAAAAAAAAGTAAAGATGGGGAAGAGGTTTTAAAGGATCGCAGCATTTCGTTTTAGATTTTAATGATTTGAGGTGCAAGCAATATGTGGAAAGGATATGTGCTCGTATTTTTATCAGCAACGGGATTTGCCTTCATTCCCATCTTTGCATTATATGCATACGATAGCGGTGTAACAGTCACAACTTTGCTGTTTTTGCGTTTTGCGTTTGCTGCACTTTTCTTTTTTATGTATTTACTTATCAAAGAAAAGCATTGGAAAGTGTCATGGTCCCATCTTTTTTATCTGTTTTTGCTAGGCGGCATTTGTTATACTATGCAATCTACTTTTTATTTTAATGCAGTGAAGTACATCCCGTCCTCACTAGCGGCTTTATTGCTTTACTTAAATCCGATCTTTGTCGCTATTCTTTCATTTTTCATCAATAAAGAGCAGCTAACCATGCGAATCATCACCGCGATAGGTATTTCTTTAATAGGGATGATAATGGTGTTAGGGGCTCCGGCGGGGGACATTCAACCAGCCGGTGTAGGACTGGCGATCGGAGCAGCGGTGATTTATTCGATCTATATTATTATGGGGAGCAAAGTGACGGCACAAGTACAGCCGATTACGACTAGCGCCTATATTGCGTTATTTGCGGCGATGTCCTTTTTTATATGGGGCACATTGACGCAAACGCTTCATTTTCATTTTGATCATATCGGCTGGCTTCCCGTCATCGGAACCTCTTTCTTCTCTAGCATTCTCGCTATGCTTACATTTTTTGCCGGAATGAATATGATCGGGCCAACCAAAGCATCGATTCTAAGCATGATTGAGCCAGTCATTACGTTTCTCCTATCTATGGTATTTTTGCATGAAACAATGTCCATGATGCAAATCATTGGTGGGCTGATTGTACTAAGCGGCGCCATGTTAGTCGTAATGGCAAGAGAAAACAGGACCGAAAAGAAAGTAGCCTCCATCCGTTCATGATGGGGGTTTTTAACATGATCCGCCGAGAAGTCTGCCCCCTCAGGGAAGAAGGTTTATTTCTGCAACCATAACAAAAGTGAGGAAAGCAGGAATGACTGCTATCTTTATCCAATTGAATATAGGCACGTTTAACACATTAATCAGGAATATGACGGAAGAAGAAACAAAACGTCAGGAGGGGCTGATTGTATGAATCAAAATTTACATAAATCTCCCGTTGCGTTTGTGACAGGGGCATCAAGCGGCTTTGGATTACGGACAAGCCTGGCGCTTGCTCGTGAAGGTTATCAGGTAGTGGCTTCGATGCGAAACGTTCAGAATAAAGGAGGACTAGAAACGGCCGCTCAAGAAGCTGGGGTCATCGATCGGTTAGAGGTTATTTCATTGGATGTCACCGACTTTTTCGCTGTGGAAATGGTCATTCAAGACGTAATCAACCGTTATGGGCAGATTGATGTATTAGTAAACAACGCAGGCTTTGCCGCAGGTGGCTTTACAGAAGAGCTTGATATCGAGGAATGGCAGCAGCAATTCCAAACGAACTTTTTTGGACTAGTCGCTGTCACAAAGGCGGTGTTGCCATCGATGAGAGAGCGTCGAAATGGCAAGATCATCAATATCAGCAGCATTAGCGGACGAATCGGGTTCCCTTCGATGGGCCCTTATGTAGCATCAAAATTTGCCGTAGAAGGGTTTAGCGAGTCGCTTCGTTTGGAAATGTTGCCATACGGAGTTTATGTCGTGTTAATCGAACCTGGTTCTTACAAAACGGATATTTGGTCCAAATCGATAGGAAGAGTAACGATCTCTCCTCATTCCGCTTATGCCAAAGAGATGAACGCCGTTTTAAAATACGCCAATCGCGTTGCAGAGACAGCACCTCCTCCAGACGAAGTCATTCGCAAGATTGTCGAGGTAGCAAAGTCCCCAGCCCCAGATTTACGATATCCGGTTGGCAGAGGGGTGAAACTAACGATAGCGCTGAAAAACCGACTTCCGTGGAAGTGGTGGGAGCGGATGGTCATCAAGCAGTTTCACAAAGAAAAAAGATCGTGAGGAGAGAGTGTCTAAAAAATCGGCGCCTCTTTCGTAAAAAGAAAAGAGGCGCCCGTTTCTAGTCTTATGTTAGCTTTCCTTTTTGTCTAATGCTTGTTTAAGCAATTCTCCTAAACTTGTGCCAAATGCGTCGTTTTCCGCGCTATACTTTTTCAACAACGCCCGGTCTTGGCGGTTAATCGCTGTGCTTTTCTTTTCCTCGGCTTTTTCGACCATGTTGCAACGGCGGCATTGAAAATAAACGCCCGCTTTTCCTTCATGGATTTCCATTCGTTTTTGACATTGCGGGCAGCGCCGTTTCGACAGCTTCGCTTCCTTTTTATGCTTGCGATAGCCGCACTCCGTGTTAGAACAGATGAGCACTTTGCCTTCTTTCGTTGTCCGTTCCTTTAAAAACGAGCCACATTCTGGGCACATTGAGCCTGTCAAATTGTGCGCCCGGTAGGTTTGCTTGCTTTGTTTAATCTCAGAGACAAGCTGTTCTGTTTGCCGGCGGATGTTTTGCAAAAAGGCTTTCGCATTTCCTTTTCCGCGAGCGATGGCTTCCAGCTCCCGTTCCCAGCGCGCTGTTAGTTCAGGTGATCTCAGCTCTTGATTAACGAGTTCGATTAGCTGTTTTCCTTTTTTTGTCGGATATAAGCGGCTATTTTTTCGTTCCACTGCCTCCGTTTCGAGAAGGCGCTCAATAATATCGGCTCTTGTGGCAGGTGTGCCAAGGCCGTATTTTTCCATGTGTGATAAAATATCAGCTTCTGAATAACGAAGGGGCGGCTCTGTAAGTGCTTCTTTAAGTTCTAGCTCATTCAATGTCAACACTTGTCCTTTTCTTATGATCGGCAAATGTGGCCGGGATGGCTCATTGTCGCTTTTTCCTAGAACTTTGCGAAAACCGATATCCACGACTGCTGTTTCGCGAGCCGCTAGCTGCTCGCCTCCGGCATCAAAAACAACATGAATCGTTTCATATTCATAAGCAGGATAAAATAGCGCCAAAAAACGGCGAGCAATTAAATCATATAGTTTTCGCTCTTCGTCAGAGAGCTTCATCAGATGGAGCGGCTCTTCCGTTGGAATAATAGCATGATGGTCCGTTACTTTTTCTTGATTAAACACCCGTCTGGCGATGACCTTGCTTTTTTTGGCCAGAAGCGGACCAACTTCTTCCTTATAGCTTCCTGCCATCGCTTTCAGCCGCTCAAGCATCGTTGCTTCCATATCTGGTGTTAAATAGCGGGAGTCTGTACGCGGATAGGTGACAAGCTTATGATGCTCATAGAGCCGCTGCAAGATATTTAATGTTTTCTTTGCGGAAAATCCAAACCGTTTGTTGGCCTCGCGCTGCAGCTCAGTTAAATCATAGGGAAGCGGCTGTGGTTCTGTTTTTTTCTTTCGTTCTATAGAAATAACGGATGCTTGTTGTATTTGCAGCTTTTGATATAGCTGATGGGCCGCTTCTTTTGAAAAAATTCGCTTTTCGCCATTCTTCTCCCAAACCGCTGAAAATGGGCCGATGCGGGCATGAATGGTCCAATACGGCTTAGGGACAAAGTGCTGAATTTCTTTTTCACGCTCTATAATCATGGCGAGCGTCGGGGTTTGAACGCGTCCGGCCGACAGAGGTTCATTATACTTTGTCGTTAACGCTCTTGTGACATTTAAACCGATCAACCAATCCGCTTCTGCGCGACAAACAGCCGATTGATATAAAGAGTCAAATTGTGCTCCTGGTTTTAGCTGTTTGAATCCATCTCTAATCGCTTTGTCTGTTTGCGAAGAAATCCATAAGCGCCAGAGCGGCTTTTGCCACTGGATTTTTTGCAAAATCCATCTGGCGACAAGTTCGCCTTCGCGTCCTGCATCTGTAGCAATGATGCAATCCTTAATATCTGGGCGTTTAGCCAAATGGGCAATCGCCCTAAATTGCGGACTTGTTTGTTTAATAATAGTTAATCCCATTTTCTGTGGAATAATCGGCAAATCCTCGAGTCTCCATGTTTTATATTTCGGATCGTAATGCTCCGGCATTTTTAATTCAATTAAATGGCCAAGCGCCCATGTGACAATATATTTGCTTCCTTCAAAGTAGTGCTTATGAGGCTGTTTGCAGCCAAGCACACGGGCAATTTCACGGGCGACGCTCGGCTTTTCAGCAAGAACGAGAGATTTCAATGCTATTCTCCTTTCCATCCATCAACAGATTACTTGATTAAGTATAACGGAAAGAACACCGTTTTGCATCTTAGAGGAGAAAGGGAATTAAGTTTTTATGTTGAAAATGACTATCAGACAGAAGAAAATGGTTTCTATTTTTTGTAATGAAGGATGTATCGTAACCTGAATCACGGTATAATGAGGCTGGTTTTCCTTTTTTATGTTTATGTAAAACCTAAAATTCGCCCTTGTTTCAGTCTGCCAGGAGAGATGTTAAGCATACGAACCATTTTGCATAAAAGCATCATTCGAAGATCGATTAGAAAAAGAAAAAACGGACTAAAGTTAAACAAGGAAAAAGCTCAATCAGCCAAATAAGACTCAGGCTGATTGAGCTTTCTTACTATGATCGATTATTCTTGTGCTACTTTTTCCATTTAATCTTGACTGCTCGTTTGATTAGCGCGCTGTTGGAAAGACGCGTCTGACCATTTCGCTAAATTCCTCGAAAAGTCCGGAGACCGGTCTCCCTTGCTGCAATTTTTGTGAATAATCAGCCATGCGTTCGACAAAATCAGGATTTGTTGAAACAAACACATTATCGATTTTTGGATCTGTCTGTTTCACTGTATTCGCAATTTTTCGCTCAACATCCTTTGTCATTTTGCCTTTTAGATGATTGCTGAGTATAACCGCGACATACGCTGTACGATTAGCGACAATCACATTTGCATCGCTTACTTCTTTCAAGTCCGCAACGCGGTCAGCTGCTGTTTGGGCGACTTCCATTCTTGTTTCTTGATTCGTCGGACGGTTGCGGTCAGGCGGATTATACCGGACATTTTGCACGCGGTTATCGTTATTTCTTGCTTCATTGTCATAATTATTAGCGGCACATCCAAACAAAAGAGGAATGGCAAGTGCCAAGGTCATGATTAGTTTTGCATATTTCAGCATGATTAGATCATCTCCTTTCAAGAAAAATCATCTCTGTTGTTAATGTGTCTCCATTTCCCTTTTTTATACGGTTAATCCGGAAAAAATAAGCGCCGGCTGTTCATGCATGTGAAGGAAGATAGAATGAATCATCTGTCGATGAACAATTAAAGATGTAAAAACTTAAAGTGTTAAGTTTCAGCACGACAGGAAAAAAAATTGACAAAATGAAAAAAAGCGTAGTATATTTATCTTTAATTAAAAATAAATTAATTCGAGATATTTAAAAAATCTTTAAGAGCATTCAATATGGATTTGGTTTTAGGACTTGCCTGTCACACATAATTTATAGAAAGAAAAAAGATCTTAGCACAGTACCGGCAGATCCTCCTATAAGCTAGCCGTTTTGTGAGGTGAAGGGCAAGTAAGAAAGTGTCTTGAATTAACAATATTTGAATTAAGTATAAAAACTGGAGGAATCGAAATGGAATCTTTCACACAATTAGTCAAAGAACGTCGTTCCGCTCATAATTTTCTTGAAAATCATCCGATTAGCGAAAAAGAGCTAAATGAGATCTTCGAGTTAGTAAAGCTCGCGCCATCAGCTTTTAATCTACAACATACTCGCTATTTGGTGGTTCTTCATCCTGACTTAAAAGAAAAAGTAAAAAAAGCTGCTTACGGACAACACAAAGTGTCGACAGCGTCTGCCGTCATTGTAGTCTTAGGAGACAAAAAGGCTTATCGAGAAGCAGCTCACATTTATGAAGGGCTTTTAGCACTGGGAATTTTAAATAAGCATGAATTCGAGCAAATGGTAGGGGATACCGTTTCTTTTTATGAAAACAGGGGCGAAGTCTTTCAGCGGGATGAAGCGATTCGAAACGCATCGTTATCAGCCATGCTGTTTATGCTCGCTGCTAAGAGCAAAGGATGGGACACTTGCCCAATGATCGGCTTTGATCCTAACGAACTGAAGCAAACGTTAAATATTTCAGATCCATATGAGCCTGTGCTGATGATTACAGTAGGGAAAGAAAAAATTCAAAGCAGAAGGCCAAGAGGATACCGTAAACCGGTATCTGAATTTGTTAAATATTTATAAAACATCTTAGGGAGGGACAGAAAAATGATGGATGTAGGTTTATTGATTATTCGATTGGTGGTTGGTTTAACATTTATGGGACATGGTGCACAAAAATTATTTGGATGGTTTGGCGGTTATGGGATCAAGGGAACAGGAAGCTGGTTTGAGTCCATAGGCATGAAACCGGGGGTGACGATGGCCTTGTTGGCTGGATTAGCCGAGTTTATTGGCGGAGCTTTATTTGCTGCCGGCTTATTCACTTGGATCGCAGGATTGCTTCTCGCGCTTACGATGCTTGTGGCCATTGTGAAAGTCCATCAAGCGAACGGCTTTTGGGTTACACAAAATGGTTTTGAATACAATTTCGTTCTGCTCGCTGTTGCGATAGGAGTTGCCTTGATTGGACCTGGACAGTACGCAATGGATGCCCTTTTCTAAACAATAAACTTCTTATTGGGATTGAAGGAAAGCAGCCTTCAATCCTTTTTTACGGTTTAGGGGATCTAAAATCGTTTAGTTGTCATAATTTATTCGTTCCCGTTCATAATAACGATACAAATCGAAAGCAAGGAAGCCAGTTGGGATAAGGGGATTGTTATGAAAAACAACAAAAGCAGACAACAGCGCGATCTAATAAAAGGAATCATGCTTATCGTCAAAATTGCATTGGCAGCTGGCGTATCATGGGAGGTAGCGAAGCTGCTGGGCTCCAAACATCCTTACTTAGCACCGTTAACCGTCATTCTTTCTATGCAGGAAACCGTTTGGCATTCAGCTGCCTATGCTTTTTACAGAATGATTGGCACTGTTTTTGGCGTGGCTGTGACGGTCTTTATTGTCAGTCGTTTGGAGGTAAGTGGATGGACGATTGGCTGCTTGTTGCTTGGAGGGATGCTGCTTCCCGTCATACTAAGAGTACATAAAACCATCATTCATCAAGTGGCCTTGACCATTTTGTTAGTGTTTGTCTTTGCTCATCAAACAGCCAGTTATGCCTCGGATCGGGTGAGAGATACCATCGTCGGAGCATTTACCGCTATTTTCATTCACATGTTGCTTTTTCCACCGAGCTATATGAAAGAAGCCGGACAAACCTTAAATCAATTTGGTTTTCATCTTATCCAGCTATTTAAGAGAAGTGCTGATTGGGTCCATGGTCACTGTGATCCTCTTGAGGGACAAGCGTTAAAAAAAGATGTAGCCGACCTGCTGCAGGAGCTGCATCAAGTGCAGAAGGATTTACAAAAAGCAGAGAAAAGCCTTAAATTAAACATTTTCTCAAAAAATAAACAGCAGTCATTAAAGCAATATAAGCACATCCTTTCGCTATTGACAACAGGCTATCTGTATATTTCCAACATTCTTCCTCCGTTCCACGACTGGACCAAAATGGGAACGATGTCAGCAGATGAACGAGAGCAATGGACCATGCAATTAAAAATGCTGGGGGAATACATGGGAAATCAGCTCCATCAAGCAATGGAGAAGCAAAATCATTCAGGAGCTTCCGGGCGGATGCCTGACTTGCTTGACTTATCTGCGCTTTCCCTGCAAATTAGTGTTCCGTCAGAGTTAAAATGGTACCGATATCCATTAAGTCTGTATCAGCAAACCGCCCAACTCATTCAAGAATTAAAAATGACACGGCAATAACGGAGGAGAAGTAAGCCTCCTCCTTTTCCTTTGCCATGCAAAGCCAATCAATTAGTAAGCTTGATATCGCATCTATACATATTAAAGAGGAAAATTTTTATTGGTAAGGCTTGCTTGAACCAATAAATTAGATTAATATCTAATTAGATGTATATCGAATTAAAGAGAAAGATAATAACGCTTCCGCATTTTCATCAGATGATGGAAAAATCAATTAGTAAAAAAATGATGAGCAAACAACGACGATATCCATCATTTATTATTTTTTGCTCATCTAATTAGATATATATCAAATTAGAGAGGGGAATTGGATGGGAAGCATAGCTTATCTTTTGCAACAAGAAAAGCATTATCTGCGGCTATTTGGAGCGGGAATTGTGAATGGAATCGGCGATCGCTTTAGTCAAGTGGCGCTGTTATCGAAGCTTTTAGAATTAACGGGTTCCGGATGGGCTGTTGGTGCTGTTTTAGCCATTCGTGTTTTTCCTTTTTTATTATTCGGTCCTTTAGGAGGAAAGCTGGCCGATCAGTTTTCACGAAAAAACATCCTAATTATAACCGATCTATCTAGAATCATTTTTGCGATTTCATTGGCATTTGCCAATAGCGCAGATGATATTTGGCTGATTTACATGAGTACGTTTATGCTAGCCGCAGGAGAATCCATTTACGCTCCTGCGCGAAAATCGTGGATTCCGTTGCTTGTCAAAAAAGATCATATCATCAAAATTAACAGTTTAGAGCAAGTTATGCTTGGCATTGTTTTAATCGGAGGATCATTGTTCGGGGGAATCGTGGCTTTTTATTTTGGAACGGATTTGACATTTTGGCTGAACGGGCTTTCATTTTTGCTTGCGGCTTTTATGATCGCTTCCATTCCATTCGTCCATCGAAAGAGAGAGTCAGATAAAGAAAAAAGAACAGGCATCTTTCACTCGATCCAAACAATCAAAAAGTTAGTAATAGCTTCTGCCGCTTTGTATATTGTCTGCTTGTTTGAACTGATTGTGCCGCTGTTTAATGGCATTGATAATGTTCTCATTAGCATCTATGCCATTCAAGAGTTTCATCTTGGCGATATAGGAGTCGGTCTGTTTTACGGGGCTCTTGGAGTGGGATTAATGTTAAGCTTTATGATTTCCCAGCGAATCACTCAGCATCTTTTATTCATTGGGCTGGCGGCACTTATAATAGAAGGGATAGGTCTTATGGTTTTAAGCCACGTCTACTTAGCATGGATCGCTTGTCTGCTTTATATTTTCATCTCTTTTGCATCTGGTATTTGCAATACATGTATGGATTCCATCGTTATGCAAGAAACACCTGTTGGCCAGCAAGGCTTCGTATTTGGATGGCTGGTAACCGTGTCAAACACCTTCATCGGAATATCCATGTTCACAGCTGGAATCATATTAGAAGCCGTCAGTAATCGAATGCTTGGTTTATTGGGAGGACTCGGCTTTGTGCTAACAGGGCTATTTCTTGCTATGGTATATTGGACTAAACAAAAGAAACGAATGATGAGAAAAGAATCATTTGATACGAATAGTCGAGGAGAAGATACGCGATGAACAAGCGATTGGTTGGTGCGGATATTTACCATGAATTTGTATAATATATTTTCACGGTTCACGGCCGCATTGGCATAGTGACAGTGAAAACGAAAATGTCGCTTCTTATCAATGGAGGTTGATTTTTAACACATCTACCGAGAAGCTCCCCCTCTAAACGGAATGAAGGCAGGAGAGGTTCATAATGCTAATGAATGAAAGTTTCTGTTTTTAAAGGAGGCAAAAAAGCTGTTGAACGTATGACTTGATTCATACGCTCAAACAGCTTTTTGTTTCAGGCTGCCTCATGCCGCCCAAACGGCTGGGCTTTGTGAGCTGTCATGATTTAGCTTTAGCAGGATGAAGCATTCGAAACATCGGAAGCATGATGATCATCCCAATGAAAAACAGCGCGGCGGAAATCTGATAAATAAGAAATAGAGATAGCTGTTCCTTCAAGAGACCAGACAAGCTCATTGTAATGACCATCGCTCCCATGAACATCGGTGTCAATATGCCGTTGACACGGCCTACGAACGCTGCATCCGTTTGATTCATAATAATGGTGTTCATGCCGATATGAAAAGCTGGCATAAACAAACCAATAGAAAACTCTGCCAATAGAGTGAGCCAAAACAGAGTGGACCAGCCGATCACAAAAATCCCTATGGCCATACTGCCCATTCCCATCATGAGTAAAATATGCGGCGCCACTCGATGGGAAAATGCCATAGCTAAACCTCCACCGATCATCATAGCGGCCCCGTGTGCGGCGAACAGCCATTGCAAATAGCTTTCTTCCATCCCAAGCCGCTCAGTCACAAGAAAGATAGACAAAGGCTGGATTAATCCCATCCCGAATCCAGCGGCAATAAATCCTCCGCCAAGAATCACAAGCACTTTACGCGACCATACATAGCGAAAGCCTTGCTTCATTTCATTCCAAAGGGGGACAGAAGAATCAGCTTTTTCGATTCGATCCGGCGGCAGCAGGGTTAGCACAAGAGCAGAGAATAAAAAAGCGAGACCGACGATCGCCATGGAAATATAAATTCCAAATTGTTGAAATACAAATGTTCCTAATACAGGGCCAATCACAACAAAGACGGCCATCATGGTTTGGAATAGCGACATGCCTGCTTGCATCTGTGCTTCGTGAACGTGCACTTTAAATAATTTCATTCCCGAAGGCTGAGAAAACTGCGATAAAATGGCAGAAACAAAGGTTGCGAGAAACACTGCTTTCCATGTGCTAAATAAAAGTGCAAGAAGGATGGAAAAGATTGACAGGGCACTTAAGAGATCACACCAGATCATCGTGCGTTTAGGCCGCCAGCGGTCGGCAAACGTTCCGCCGATAAATGAAAAGATAAAAATGGGTGCAAATTCAGCCACTGAAATAAGTGAAACAGCAAGTGCGTTGCCATTCGTTTTTTCGGTAACAAACAATAAAATCGTAAAGTTGCGAATCCAAATGCCGATTTGGATAAGCACTCCTGCTGTCATAATCGTTTGAATAAAGCGATTACGCAATAGCGAAGCCATAGATGGATTGGTATGTGTTACGGACATAACATAACCTCTCTACTTGTATTTATTTTCAAACTGTTAAGGCTTTGCAAGATTTAGCTGCCATGACACTCCAACTGTTGGCTGAATGGAGATGGAGCAAGCAGCATGAGAACTGTTCCTCTCTGTGCCAACTGTTCAAATGCTTGCTTAAAAATATGGCCGGCGTAAACGAGTGAGGATGACTGCTGTTAATCGCATCATCGGCTTGTTCCTTTAAGAGGAATGCCGCATATCAAACCGCCCCATTTTCATGATGAAAAAACATGCTTGATTTCTATTGGTTTGAACCCTTTTCCAATTCTCTCCTTTAGCAAACGTGTAAAAACAATAGGAGAAAATATACGAATATACGTTCTGTATCTCTATTATCAATCATCAGTGGCCATTTGTCAACTAAATAATCAATTTTTGAATTGATAGAAAAAGGGGGGATTAAAAAGCGAAAACATCCGCCAAAAGGGATTTTCATATTTTTGCCGAATGAAAAATAGAAAACAAACTTCTCTAAATAAATACTATATAACTCTCCACATCACATAAAAGAGAAAAAGTCGTTCAATAACATTTTTGTCCCTCCTTTTGCTGTATCAACTGTCCGTGGGTAAAAAATGGATCGTGATAAAAATAAGCGACATGACGAAGTGATGATGATCAACATAGCGACGAAGGAAGATTGACAAAAACGAAAACTATTGAATGATGGGGGAGAAAGCGAATGAAGAAACGCTTAGCAAGCATCACCTGTATCATGATTTTTCTAGCAAGTTGTTCAAATCAATCGGAAGATAACGAGCAAAATGACTCCCATCCTGTTGAACACGAAAGCATCATTGCGCAAGATTTAAGCGCGCCATGGGCGATAGAATGGGACGGCACCTCCTTTTATATTTCAGAACGGACAGGTTCCATTGTCAAAATAACAGGCAAGCAGAAGGTAAGGCAAAATCTTCAATTGGATAAAAGGCTTGCGACGGCAGCTGAAGCAGGAGTATTAGGTTTTGCCCTCCACCCAGAGAAAAAGAACTATGCTTTTTTATATTACACATACGAGGATGAACACGGACAATTTAATCGGGTAGTAGAACTGCGTGAAAGGAGTGACGGATGGACAGAAGAGCGAGTGTTGTTAGATCGCATCCCAAGCGGCAATTTTCACCATGGCGGTAGAATCAAAATCGGACCAGATCGCAAGTTATATATTGCCACTGGAGATGCAACCGATCCAATGCTGGCGCAGGATTTATCGTCAATTGGAGGAAAAATTCTGCGGATGAATTTGGATGGGACGATACCAAGAGACAATCCTTTTTCTGACTCATTTGTTTATAGCTATGGGCATCGCAACCCCCAAGGTCTGGTTTGGGATGAGAACGGTCAGCTGTATAGCTCTGAACACGGCTCCAGCGCGCATGATGAGATCAATACGATCCAACCTGGGGGCAACTATGGCTGGCCTTTTATTCAGGGAGACGAGAAACAGGAAGGAATGATCAAGCCGTTATTCCATTCTGGCGGTCATACTTGGGCGCCATCTGGACTCGCTTATAACCGTGGAGTTTTATACGCTGCCCAACTGCGTGGCGCAGGAGTTTTGGCGTTCAATCTTGAAACGAAAACATATAAGCAAATCGTGAATCATGTGGGCCGGGTACGTGATGTGTTTATATGGAAGGATGATTTATATTTTGTCACGAATAACACGGACGGCAGGGGGGTTCCCGGTCATCACGATGATAAGTTCATCCGGATTCCGTTAGCGAAGAGTTTTTCACACTAGCCTAAAAGAAGCTTTCTGCGTTGCTTTATAAAAACATGTCGAGGTTTACGGAAATCGAGAAAAAGGAGAGAGGTTTGTGAAAGAAACGAAAACGATTTTAATGAGCGATGCCCTTGTTTTCTCTATGCCTGTTGAGCCATCACAAGAACCATTTGTTGACCTTGCTTACTTTGATCCAGATATTGCAGTAGATCCGGTTTTTGCAAACAGAAGCGATTACTTTTCGTTTGTGTCCGCCTGTCGATAGCCAAGAAGCTTTCTATAGCCAAAGCCTTGCTTCCAAAGGGCCTGCGCTTTTTGGTTAAAGAAGGATACAGACCTTTGCATATTCAGCAGCGTGCTTTTGATCGTGCTTTGCAACGGGCAAAGCTCCAGTTTCCAAACAAAAATTCAGCTGATCTTATAGCAGAGGCATCTAAATATGTGGCTCCGCCAAATATAGCTCCTCACCCAACAGGAGGAGCCAGCGATTTAACTTTGGTTGATGTGAACGACAGCGAGTTGGACCTTGGTACACCGTATGATGCTATACCGCAAGAGACAGACAACGCCACTTTTTTTGACGCAGCCAATATTAGCGAAGAAGCTCGAAAAAACCGGCAAATTCTCGCTCATGCTCTTCAATCTGTCGGTTTTGTGAATGATTTTACAGAATGGTGGCATTGGTCGTACGGTGACCGGTATTGGGCGGTGATGACTCAAGCCACCCAAGCCCTTTATCCCGCTGTTTTCGAACAAGAACGGATCGGTTTATATAAACATTCATAAATCAATAGCGGTGTCGTTATCCAAAGACTAAACTGCAAAATTTGAATGGTTAGACAGAACAGGAGAGAGGCGAATGATCGAATATCCATTTTTACGAAAAGGAGCAACAATTGGTATCACCGCACCTTCCTCAGGCGTCAAGCCCGCTTTGCATCCGATGCTTCGAGGGGCTTGCGAACGCATAGAGAAAAAAGGGTATAAAGTCGTTTGCGGTGAAACGGTTTGGACGCAAGAAAAAGCCAAATCGGCTCATGCAAAAAAGAGAGCGAACGAATGGATGGACATGATGCAAAATGAAAAGATTGATTTGATCATCCCGCCTTGGGGAGGGGAGCTATCAATTGAGATTCTCGAAGAACTCGATTTCGCAAAGATTAACAAAAAATGGATTTTAGGGTATTCTGATACAAGCGTTCTACTATTAGCGATTACGCTAAACACCGGAATCGCCACTGCTCACGGAACGAACTTTGTAGATATTAGAGGTGAATATGTTGATGAGACAACAGCCATGTGGGAGACGGTTTTGTCGACGCAGCCAGGTGCAGCTGTGATTCAATATTCTTCGCGAAAATATCAAAAGGAGTGGCAGCATGACAACCCATCTCCATGCGTGTTCCATCTTACAGAAGAGACATATTGGAAAACCATTACAAATAGACCTGTCAACCTGCAAGGCCGATTGCTCGGTGGCTGCATTGATGTCATTCGGCATTTGATTGGCACACCTTATGGCCGTGTCCGTGATTTTCGTCAAACCCATCTCAACGGCGAGCCTATCATTTGGTATTTAGAAAACTGCGAGCTTTCCACTACAGATTTGCGGCGTTCTCTTGTGCAAATGAAATTGGCGGGCTGGTTTGATCATTGTTCGGGAATTTTGTTTGGGCGCAGCGCTGCCAATAAACCGATTGATGGCTATACAGCAGAAGATGTGTATCAAGATTTGGCGCAAGAGCTGCAAATTCCCATTGTGTACGATATCGACTGCGGACACGTTCCGCCGCAAATCACTTTTATTAACGGAGCGTTGGCTGAAGTCAAAGTGAACAACGGAAAAGGGATCGTTATCCAACATTTCAAACCGTAAATGTAAGCAAAAGAGACATGAACATCGCTCCTAAATTCAGGAGGGTTCATGTCTTTCAAAACGGTTGCTCTGATGGACAGCTATTGTTCAGCAAACAGGATGAAAGAAGCTAAATGTGGCGATAGGAGCCCATCGAACCCTTTACTCTTGCTTGAAGGTTAATGTCTATGATGGTTTATAGCACGATAAAGGATTTCCTGATAAAGTTCGTTCCAATCATGATAATAGTCTATTACTTCATTTGGATTAATAAAAATTCTTTCAACTGATTCGTATTTTCCTTCAAAATCCAATACTTGCTCAATATCCATACGATAAAAAACTTGATAGCCGATTTTGGGATAAGGACTGCTTTCATCCCATTTGGGATTGGCGCTATGATCAACGACAATATGCCCTAAAAGAAAACAGCTTCCTCTCACATATCCTTCCTCATATGCTTCACGTTTGACACATTCTGTAGGAGTTTCTCCTTGTTCCATATGTCCGCCGGGAAAGTCCCATCCCCTATGGTTAAGATTCACCAGCAGCAGCTTGCCATCTTGAAAGCAAAAAGCGTGAGCACTTGTTATTAAATGTCTTGGCGGAAGCTGTGTATCCGGATTCCACGTTAATCTTACTTTTGCCTCTCCCCATTGAACAACTTTTGTGATCATGTTTTTCCCTCCATTTCTATCTTACTATAAAAAGAAAAAATAAAGGTTTTTAAAACAGGAATGGTTCAAATGAACTGAAATTTTCCTCGTATCTTTACTTTTCAATGTCATGCTCGTAACGATCTTATCAACGGGGCTCCGTTTTTATTTGTTGAATAAGGGGGAAACAGATATGAAGAAAACGATCTATGATTGTAGTATTGCTTATAAGAAGCCTTATTACTGGGGCGATGTAGTACCATTATAAATTATGAGAAGTTGGTTTGGGAAGGGGGAGCGAATAAGGCGTTACCGCCGCCGCAACACGCAGGCATTTACTATTTTTAGCTTGGGCGTCTTTCGTTTTATCATGCGCGTTCATATTTATTGGACTGTACAATATGGATGCGCCGCTTGTTGAAAAGGATCATTACGCCGTCTGCGCCTGTTTTTTAGTCATGTCCTCATTCGTGCTGCAAAAAAAAACGATCCGCGACAATATCGAAGACGATAATTATGAGAAAGAGCATATGACAAAAAGGAAAGAAAAAGAAGAAGCGAAATGATCCTTAGATGAATGTTCAATTATGTATTTTGTGCATAAAGAAGCATAACACGTCTTTTTAAAAACTTAGAACTCTTATTAAAGAATTTCTCCTCTGATGCCGTGAATCGTTCAGCATTTTTGAAATCTACTTGACTTTTATCCATGTAAAGAGAGTGCATCGTAATCACTGTCGCTAGCTGTCGAAGAGGCATCCTGATAAAAAATCAGCCATTCAGCAAAAGAAAAATTGAGCAAGTGTAAAAGCGGACAAGTGAAGGTTGACTTCATGCGTCTGCTTTTGTTTTGCTCTTATCGTCTGTTTATCTTGGCTTTCATGAAGTAAAAAAGGAAGACAACTTACTGTTGAAAATAATTAGGACGATGAAACCCCTCAAAGCTTGGGTCTGTTTCAATGATTTTTTGAAATTCTGGAGATTTGTAAGCTTCCATAATGTCCTTTACAAATGGTTTGTCTTTATCCTTGGTTCTAACGGCTACGAGATTTTGATATTCAAACGGCGGATTTTCTAAATATAAAGAAGAAGATAGCTTACGGCCTGACGACAAAATGAAGTTTCCGTTCACTAACGCATAATCGACATCGGGAATCGTCCTAGGAAGCTGGGCCTGTTCCACTTCGACAAAGGTAAAATTCACTTTCCGCGAGATGATATCTCTTTCCGAAACAGATATAGGCTTGTAATCTGGTTTTAACTGGACCCAACCGAGATGCTCCAAAATTCTTAACGCCCTAGCTATATTAGGGGGATCATTTGGAATCGCGATTTTATCTCCAGCCTTTAAGTCATCCAGCGAATCATGCTTATCAGAATATACTCCCATTGGAGCGGTAGGTACTTTAATAACTTCAGTCAGATCTAGTTTATTCTCCTTTTTGAAATTCTCTAAATAAGCGGTATGCTGGAATATATTCACGTCGATGGAGCCCTCGGCCAAAGCGAAGTTGGGCTGGATAATATCGTTAAATTCCACGTAGCGAATCGTATAGCCTTTTTTCTTTAAGTGAGGCTCTATTCCTTTTTTCACTTGATCAATATACGGACCTGGCGTAAACCCGAAGACCAATGTTTTACTTTTTTCCTCATGAGCGCTGCTTGTACTTGTTTGATTAGTCCCGCATCCTGAAACTGTGAACACCAATAAAAGCATACTGATCATCCATAGCCATTTTTTCATCTAACTATTCATCTCCCTTCGTCTATTTAATTCATAGTTATCCTATGTGATTAAATGGAATATATCATAAAGGTGACTGGCAATCAAGATGAAGTTTTTCCAAATTTATCACAAATACAATTTAATTCATAGTTGACATATAGGTTTTATATGATTAATATTGAGAGTAATCAATTTCAAGTAGGCGATAATACAGACATACTGCCTCTGATCTTAGCTTAGTCATTTTTAAGGAGTGGAAAAGCTTATGACTGATAAGAAGCGAAATGGATTCATTGAGAGCCTAAAAGATGGAAGAAGTGTGTGGATGGATGGAGAAAAGATCAACAATCTCGCGGAACATCCAGATTTTTCAGGAACATTGGCGACGATCAACCGCTTGTGGGAGATGCTGGACTCTCCGAAAGAACAGAAAATAGTAGGGTTTGTCAGTCCAAAAACAGGCCAGTATGTCCATCAATCCTTTTTAGTTCCCGCGGATCTTAAGGATATCATTTCACGAAGAGAGGCATTTACCTTATGGTCAAGAAAAACGTTTGGCGTAATGAGTAGACTATCGGATTATGCCAGTTCTTTAATTACGGGGTATTTTATTGATCGAGATCAATTTACCAAATATGACCCTAGCTTTTCTGAAAAAACTGAACAGTACTATGAACAGGCCAGAGACGAACGCCGGATCATCACCACGGCTGTCTTAGATCCACAGATTGATCGATCCAAACTGTCGGCCGAGCAAACAGATCCTGACGCCTTATTAAGAGTCGTTCGTAAAACTGAAGAAGGCGTTGTTGTCCGCGGTGCCAAAATGATTGCGACAGCTGCTCCATATGCTCACGACGTTATTATTATGCCGCATCAAAAGCTCTCTGAAAGCCAAGCAGACAGTGCCTATATGTTTATTGTTCCCCTAAATTCAAAGGGATTGCACATCGTCTGTCGCGAATCGTTTGCTTCTCAAGACCAAGAAAAGCATCCATTAAGCGCCCAATTTGATGAAATGGATGCGGTGCTGATTTTTGATGATGTTTTGATTCCGTGGGAGCGGGTATTCATCAAGGAATCAGCCGAAGGTGTTTTTCAGGCTCAGTTGCATCAGCAACTGAATGTGTTGGCACATCATCAGACCGTTGTTCGATTGCTGACAAAGCTGCAGTTTGTAGCGGGAGTCGCTACGGCCATCGCCCAATCGATCGGAGCAGATCACTATCTTCATGTTCAAGAAAAGCTAGGAGAGCTTTACACACAGCTTGACAGCATCGAAGCTTTACTTATCGCTTCAGAAATTCAAGGCGCTTTCCATCGCGATTCCGTCTATCTTCCAGCTCGTGTGCCTTTGCAAACGGCCCGGAATTTAGGAACTCGCTACTATCCTCGCGCGATTGAAATTTTAAAACAAATTGGAGCCGGCGGTTTTATTCAGCTTCCTTCTACTCCGATTGAAAAAAGCGAGACAATCTTGCCGCTATTAAAAAAATATTACAAAGGAGCCAATGTTGATGCGATAACCAAAACAGCTTTATTTCAAATCGGATGGGAGCTGGTTGGAAGTACATTGGGATCAAGGCATGATCTGTATGAAAGGTTTTATACGGGAGATCCTGTACGTACGTTTGCACAGCAGTATGACTTGTACGAGAAGCAGCCTCTTAAAAAGAAACTTTATCATTTTTTAGAGAACATTAGCGAGAGGAAGGAAGAACATGAGCCAAGCCATTCCGTATATTCAACGCCTTCATAATGACAGAAATGTCTGGATCAATGGAAAGAAAGTGAACAATATCGAGCACCATCCTGCGTTTAGGGGAACGATTCATACCATTCAATCACTGCTGGACTTGCAGAAAAACGAAGAAACAAAATCTCTGTTAATGTATCGGACAGAAGAAGGAACAGACGCGCATCTTTCCTTCCTTATTCCAAGAACGCACGAAGATTTACAGAAAAAGAGAATTGCCTATCAATACTGGGCGGATCAAACATTTGGTGTGATGAGCCGTCTATCAGAATATTCCCGTTCCCTAATTACGGGCTGGTATGCCAACCGCGCAGAGTATGAATCATCACACCCTGGTTTTTCCGAAAAAATCGCTCATTACTATCAACAATCTCGTGATTTGGATTTGCTATCTACAGCAGCCGGCCATGATCCGCAAAGGAATCGTTCAAATATAACTAAAAAAGGTAAGGAAGGACTGTTACGTATTACCCGTCGAAATCGGGAAGGAGTCTTTTTAAGCGGTGCTAAAATGATTGCGACAGCGGCTCCTTATGTGGATGAACTGTTGCTTTTCTCCTTCCATAAAAGGAGCGAAAGTGAACGAGAATTTGCGAATGTTTTTGTAGTGCCAGTCCATGCGAAAGGTCTTCATATCGTTTGCCGTGAATCTTTCGCTTATGACCATCCTGTTGATTATCCGTTAAGCTCTCGGTTTGACGAGATGGATGCGGTGCTGATTTTTGATGAAGTATTTCTCCCATGGGAGCGAGTGCTTGTCTATGAAGATCCTGAATTTTCTTGGAAGCTTCGCATTGATCGTGCTGCTTCTTTACTAAGTCAGCATCAAACCGTTGTTCGTCTTGTTAGTAAATTAGAAAGTGTAGTAGCGATCGGAAATGAACTAGCAGAAACAGCGGGAGCCACAGCCTTTTTACACGTAAAAGAGAAGTTAGCAGAGCTCATCATTCAACTTGAAACAATAAAGGCGCTGCTCATTGCTTCTGAACATCACGCGCAGTTGTATAATGGTGTCTTGCTTCCCGCCCCCAACTTCTTAACAACTGCTCGTAATCTCGGAACGCGGTTTTATCCAAGAGCATTGGAAATTTTACAGCAAATTGGAGCCGGTGGACTTTTGCAGGTGCCTTCCAGCATCGAGGAATTTGATAGTCCTATCCGTTCGTTTCTACATGAATACTATAAAGGGACATACTCATCTGCTAAAGAAAGAACAAAACTTATCAAACTCGCTTGGGATCTCATTGGCAGTCCGCTCGGTGCACGACATGAATTGTATGAGCGTTTTTATTCTGGCGATCCTGTCAGAACATATGCAGCCCAGTACCATTCTTATCAGCACAAGCAGCGGCTGATTGATTTTGCCTATGAAGTTTTAAAATGAGGAGGTTCTTTTCATGTCCGTCCATTTTTATTGGTACGTACCCACAAATGGTGATGGTGAATATTTAGGATTAAAAACTCCAGAGCGTCCTCCGACGCTGGATTATATCGTACAAATCGCCCAGACAGCGGAAACAGCTGGGTTTGAAGGAATTCTAATTCCGACCGGCATCCCTTATTTAGACTCGTGGATGGTGGGATCTGCTATTATCCATCATACAAAAAAAATCAAACCATTGATCGCCTTTCGTCCCGGTTTTATTGCTCCTACAGTGGCAGCGAAGATGGCGGCAACTCTTCATCATTTTGCGAATGGAAGAGTTCTTGTTAATGTCGTAACGGGAGGATCAGCGAAAGAACTGGGCCAAGACGGGGACTTCCTTGAACATGATCAGCGTTACCATCGAACAAGCGAGTTTCTCCATGTCGTCAAAAACGCTTGGACTCAGCCTTCATTCAACCATCAAGGCCATTACTTTACCATTAAAGATGGAACATTACGCCCGTCTATCTCTAAAAATCCAAATATTCCTATTTATTTTGGTGGATCATCTGAGATTGCTAAAGAAGTGGCTGCCCAATCGGCGGATGTTTATCTTCAATGGGGGGAGCCTGTAGCACACGCTAAACAGCAAATAGAAGATGTAAAACAGCGGGCGCAAAAATATGGACGAACATTAGAATATGGAATTCGCCTCCATATTGTGATTCGTGATCACGAACAGGAAGCGTGGGACGCAGCCTACAAAATTATCAGCAAGGTGGATTCGACCGTTCAGCACAATATAGATCATTATTATGAAACAACGGATTCTGTTGCTCAAAAAAGAATGAATGAATTATCTAAACGCAATGATCGGTTTGATAAATACGGCTGGACCGGTATCGGAAAAATCCGAAAAGGAGCAGGGACGGCACTGGTCGGTACTCCTGAACAGGTAAGAGAAGGGCTGCAGGAATATATTCGTGCAGGCGTCACACATTTTATTTTATCTGGATTTCCTCATTTAGAAGAAGCGGAACGCTTAGGACGCTCTTTGCTTCCATTATTTAAAGAAACGGTGTTAAGTTAATGGATTTGTGGCAACGAAAGGAGAGTGGGATCTTTGCAATTTTCGATTTGGGGTTCTAATCTTTCGGGCGGTTTTTTGCGTGCAAGAGTAGAAGAAAATCAAGAATGGAGCTTCGACTATAATCGGAAGCTTGTAAAGACGGCGGAACAGCTCAATGTAGCCTCTGTTCTGTTTCCGGTCCGCTACATTGGGAGCATCGGGGGGCATTCGCCAGAAAAGCATGGACAGCTTGACCCATTGGCAATAATCGCAGCTCTAGCAGCAGAAACAAAAAGAATCCATTTGATTGCAGCGGTACTACCGGCTTTTATTCCCCCCGCTACATTAGCCAAAATCGGTGCTACTATCGATAGGATTTCCAATGGAAGATTTCATATTAACCTTGTGAGTGGATGGTTTAAACAAGAGCAGGAAGCGTTTGGACTTGAATGGATTGCGCACGAGGAACGGTACAAACGCTCTATAGAGTATCTCGAAGTGTTGAAGGGGTTATGGACACAAGACCATTTCTCATTTGATGGAACCTATTACAAAATTAAAAATGCGACATTGCTTCCAAAACCAACTCAAAAGCCTTATCCCGCGATTTATCAAGGAGGGAATTCTAAAGAGGCACAAGAAATGGCCGGGCGTCTCTCAGATTATTACTTTATGAACGGCGCTCCAATCGAAGAGCTAAAAAAACAAATCCAATCCGTTCGTGCGATTGCCAGCCGATACGGACGCCGGATCAAATTTGCTGTCAATGCGTTTGTTATTGCCAGAGCAACAACAGATGAGGCGCTGTCAGAGTATCAATTCATTATTGATAACGCAGATGAGGCTGCTATTGAGCAGTTGAAAAAACGAACAGAAACAAAAGGAATGTGGAAGAACGCGTCTGTTCTACCCGATTTTGTGGCTAATAACGAAGGATTTCGAACCGGCCTTATTGGCAGCTATAAAGAAGTGGCTGAAAAAATCAATGCTCTTCAAGACATTGGAATTGATAAAGTGCTATTAACCTTTCGTTTCCCTTTAGTTGAGCTTCCGGAATTTTACGATCATGTCGTCCCTTTGCTTCATCCAAAATCGGTAAAGTATCCATCATAAAAATAAAGAAGGAGAGAAGAATCGATTGTTCTCCTGATTTCTAAAAAAGAGAATGAAAGAGTTCCACTCAACCAAGTTTGTTCGCTTTCTCAAGCGACAAGCACCAACAAGGAAATGGAAGGAACGCGCATATCTAGGTCGCTAAAAACTCTCAATGATCTATTTTTTGTATCGCATTCTAAACACCTGAAGCATCGACAATCCGCAGAGAGGAGAATGAACATTGCTAAATTGCATACCGATTACTTGGGGAAAAGAACGTTTAATGGCCTCCATTCATTATCCTGATCCATCCTTTTCAATGGCAAAAGCACCAGTTGTGATTATTTGTCATGGATTTATTAGTACACGTATCGGCGTCGATCGATTGTTCGTCCAAACAGCTGATCATCTCTCGTCCCAAGGAATGGCGGTGATCCGCTTTGATTATGTTGGGTGCGGAGAAAGCAGCGGAGAATATGGAGATAATCGGTTAGATGATCTGATCCATCAGACAAGAACCGTCATTGACTACGTCACAAGCATGAAATCATTTCAAAACCATACGATTACATTGATTGGCCATAGTCTAGGCGGCGCTGTGGCGCTGCTTACAGCTGCTGTAGATCCAAGAGTACAGTCTCTTGTGCTTTGGGCTCCATCTGCTCGCCCTTATCATGATATTACACAAATTGTTCAGCGACAGATTGGATCGACTCATGTTACGAGAACAATCGACTATTGTGGTTATCGATTGAATCCAGATTTTTTTGCTTCTTTAGCAGAACACGATCCATTGTCAGAGGCTGAGAATTTTCAAGGGAACGTCTTAGTTGTGCACGGAACGAATGATGAAGATATTCCTGTAGAAACTTGCTATTCCTATGACCGCGCCTTTGCGATTCGCCGAAAAGGAAAGTACACTAAAAAGATCATTTCAGGCGCCAACCATACCTTTTCGTCGATTGCGCATCGAGAAATGCTGTTGGAGACAACAAGCGATTGGATCAAACAGGAACGATCCTATCAACAACTGCGCGCTTAGATCAAGCTATCTTTAAAAATACGTATAAGATTTCTTCTGCTACCGCGTCACTCCTTATGGTACAATAAGGAAAAAAGGAGAGTTGACATGCAGTGGGGAGACCTCATCTTTTTGCTGTTGATGCTCGCGTTATTTGCGGCTTTCATAAGTGCGATCTTTTGGGCGACCCGATCATTATTAGGGAGAAGCAGAGGCTCTGAAAGCCAATTAACTCAAATAGAAGAAAAGCTCGATCGGATCATTGAACTGCTGGAGAAGCAAAGGAAAAAATAGCGGATGGATGGTATAAGGGCGTAAAAAAAGAGAAACACTAACCCAAAATGAACGGAATGGAGGTACATATGCAACGGGTTATTTTTGGGTTAGGGTTAATCGGGATAATGACTGTAAGCTCTCACCACACTTATGCAGAATCTGAACGATCTTTGCCATGCAGCATGATTTTGCCATCTGTAGATCAGCGAAGCAAAAATGCAAACGGAGCCGCTCTGATTTACAAGGTGAAGCTGACGCCAAGTTTTCCGCGAACAAGCATCAGTATCCACGCTCTCCATTTGCCCGCCCCTAGCACTTTAGGAAATTACGATACGTATGAAGGGTTTGCTTTTATTCCAGGAGAAATTAGCTGGCGATTCAAGCTCCAGCCCATCCAAGAAAAGCATGGTTCGATATGGGTGGGAAAAATAGAGGATATTACCGCTCAAATGACAGGAGTGCAAATACAAGTGCGCCCATCCAATTCAAAAACGAGGCAATTAGGAGCTCCTGTCTTAACGAACCATGTGAAATATTGTAAATGAATATCGAAAAATAAAAAACAGCTGGCTGTTCATAGCCAGCTATTTTTATGACAGAAATGGCAAATGAACAATTGATCGATTCACTTATGATCTTCGTGTTGTATACGTATGATGAATGACGGCACTTGTCAAAACTCACGGTCGGAAGGCCAGCTGTTGCCGGCTACACCTAGACAAATGTGGAGGGAGCGAGGCGTTGTATATCTTGCTCAACAAGCGCCATGGGTTAATCGTATAATAGATTGATCACAATGATTCATTGTCTCAGAAACATTCATTGTGCCAAACCATCCGCCACATTGTATCCGCTTTCACTTATACTATAACTAAAGGGAGGAGCTGCCTCATGCTTGATAAAAAAAATTCGGAATTATTTCAGCTGCTGATGTCGACAAGGCCGAAATCTTATCCGATTTTTATTGAAACCCATAGCTTGAGCGCAAGGCGCTTTTTTTACCATTTGGAAAAAATTAATGATTGGCTGAAGCAAAACGATTTGCCGGAAATCGATACAAAGCAAACAGAGCTGATCATCCCAAGTCAGCTGATTGAGTATTGGAAGAGCCAACAGATGAAAACAAACCCCATCCATAGGAAACAGGTTCATTTTGATGAACGTGAGCGGGTTTTGATTTTATTGCTTTATACCTTTATTCGAACAGAGCTGATTTCAAATGCGCACTACCAGTTTTTATTAAACGTCAGCAAAAATACGGTTACTACTGATGTTAAACGCGCCAATGAGTTCAGCAAAAAATTCAGGGTCAAGATCCGCTATACGAGAGAACAAGGTTTTCATTTAAGAGGATCGGAAGAAGACAAACGAAATTTAATGCTAAAATGCATTTCTATGTTTTCGTCTCATCCTTCTAAGCATGAAATCTTTGAATATCTTTTTAGGAAGCAGGGGCATCAAGATCAATTTGCAACTTACGAAAAACATTTAAAGAACGTGGAAAAAGCTTTTCGCTTAACCTTTATTGAAGAAAGAATGTTTGACTTTATTTACCTGCTGCAAATGATTCACATTCGCCAGCATCAACAAAAATGGGTTCAAATTCACTCTGATACGAACCAATTTTTACAAAAGCATGATATGTATCCAGTCGCTCTGACAATCCAACAAGCTCTAAATGAAAGCACACAAACTGAAGAACTCGCCTATTTAACCATTCTGTTATTAGGAATTACCCAAGGACAATTATCGCCAACATCGACCGAGCTGCTAACTTCTATGACGGAAAAAATTATCAATGATTTTGAAAAATATGCGTGCTTTCAAATAAAAAATAAACCAAAAGCGATTGAAGCGCTTTATCGTCATTTTAAACCAGCCTATTATCGCATGCTGTATAAAATTCCGATTACCAATCCGCTATTAGAGGAAATTAAAGAAGAGCATGCAAGCTTGTTCAGTTTTGTATCAGAAGTGATGAAGCCCATTCAAGAAATGCTTAATATCGATATTCCCGAAGATGAGATTGGATTTTTGACGATTCACTTTGGTGCTTTGCTTGAACAAAATGCACTTGAAGCCAAAAACAAAAAACCGATACGAGCGGTCATTGTTTGTTCTAACGGTATTAGTTCAAGTTTAATGGTTGAAACTTATTTGCACTCATTATTTCCAAACTTCCACTGGCTTTCGCCTATGTCAAAGGATGCGTTTTCCAATCTGGATGAGCGAGACTACGATATCGTGTTTTCTACGGTTCCGCTACAAACAAGTAAGACACTCTTTATCGTTAAACCGATTATGAACGAAGCGGAAAAAAAGCTTCTTCATCATACGGTAATGCAGCAACTATTTACCCATTCAACTCCATATCCGACACCGGAGCAAATTATAAAAATTATCGAAAGATATTGCGTGGTGCAGCATGCAGAAAAATTGAAAGAAGACATTACGGCCGTGTTATATGGACAGCCGAACAAAACCAACTTGAGGAGGAGACAACCGTTGTTGAATGAGCTGATTACAGAAGAAATGATTCAATTCGAAACAGGCATCTCCGATTGGAAGAAAGCCATTGCTAAAGCGGCAGAACCACTGTTGCAAAACGGATATATTCAGCCGTCCTACATTGATGAAATGATTGGAAACGTCGAGAAGTTAGGACCATATTTCATTGTCCATCCAGAGCTAGCGATTCCTCATGCTAGACCGGAATGCGGGGTACAAAAATTAGGAATGAGCATTTTAAAGCTTGATGAGCCTACTTATCTATTAAATGAAGAAAAGAATGCAGTCAAAGTGTTGATTTGTCTTGCAGCCATCGATAATACAACACATCTCAAAGCTCTCGCTCAGTTAACGAAGCTATTAGGAAATAAAGAAAGCCTTCAAGCACTTTTTCAAGCGAAAGATAAAGCCGAGCTTTTACAGCTTATTCATCAATATTCACTGACTTAATGCATGAATGAAACTTACTTCATGAAATAGAGAAAGGAGGCGAAGGGCCAAACTTCATATACGAATATTTTCATAGACATGGAATTGATGCCGTTTTTCGGCCGGTCGGATGGTTGGACCAAAACTGAATATAGGATGAAGAGAAGCGAAAGTCATCTCTGACCATCAATGTTCCAGAGGTCATAAGATTATTTTGTAAAAAACTATTTGATTCCAATAATTTTTTAGGAGGGATTTAGATTGAAAATTTTAGCCATTTGTGGATCCGGTCTTGGAAGCAGTTTTATGCTGGAAATGAATATTCAACAAGTATTAAGGGAGCTAGGGGTTGATCACATCGAAGTCGAACATTGCGATCTCAGCTCCGCTACAAGCGATATGGCTGATTTGTTCGTGATGGCTAAGGATATTGCAGAAGGCGCCAGCCATTTGGGAGATCGCATTATATTAGATAGCATTATCGATCAGGAAGAAATGAAAAATAAGCTAAAACAGAAGCTGGAGGAATTAGGAAAATTATAAGGAGGGGGTTCATGTGGGAAATGCGGTATTAAAGTTTGTGATGGATATTTTAAGCGAGCCGGCTGTATTAGTTTCCATCATTGCGCTAGTTGGACTCGTCATTCAAAAAAAGCCTGCCAGCGATATCATTAAAGGAACCACCAAATCGTTTTTAGGCTTCATTGTTATCTCTGCCGGGGCTAGCATCTTAGTGAGCTCGCTTGATCCTTTCGGCAAAATGTTTCAAGAAGCTTTCCACGTCAATGGAGTGGTGCCAAATAATGAAGCGATTGTGGCGATGGCATTATCCGAATACGGATCATCAACCGCTCTTATTATGTTTTTTGGAATGATTGCTAATATTTTAGTCGCTCGCTTTACAAAATTAAAATATATTTTCCTGACGGGACACCATACCTTGTATATGGCGTGCATGATTGCCGTGATTTTAGTTGCTGCGGGATTAAAAGGATTTCAGCTCGCCTTCGTCGGTTCTTTAGCGCTTGGTCTGATTATGGCGATTTTCCCAGCGCTGGCGCAACCGTTTATGAGAAAAATCACAGGAAATGATCAAGTCGGATTTGGCCATTTTAGCACGCTCGGGTATGCCTTATCTGGGGCGATCGGCAGTCTTGTCGGCAAAAATTCGCGTTCAACAGAAAAAATAAACTTTCCAAAAGGGCTCGGTTTTTTAAGAGACAGCTCTATCAGTATTGCATTAACAATGACCATCCTTTATATCATTGTAGCCATCATTGCTGGACCGGACTACATCGAAAAAAATTTAAGCGGCGGGAAAAACTTCATTGTCTTTTCCATCATTCAAGCGATTACGTTTGCCGCGGGAGTGTTCATTATTTTATCTGGAGTTCGGCTTGTCCTAGCAGAAATTGTTCCTGCGTTTAAAGGAATTTCGACCAAGCTTGTTCCAAACGCCAAACCAGCTCTTGATTGCCCCATTGTGTTTCCATATGCACCAAATGCGGTATTAATCGGATTTTTTTGCAGCTTCTTAGGTGGGATCGTCGGCATGATGATTCTTGGAATAGCCGGTTCGATCATTATTTTGCCAGGGGTTGTTCCGCATTTCTTCACAGGTGCGACAGCTGGCGTATTCGGGAATGCTACTGGTGGAATACGGGGCGCAACCATTGGATCTTTCGCCAATGGGCTGCTGATTACTTTCTTGCCGGTGTTCTTGATGCCGGTGCTAGGAGATTTAGGGTTTGCCAATACCACCTTCTCTGATGCCGATTTTGGGGCTTCTGGCATTGTGTTAGGTTATATAGCGAATGATTTAGGTTCAGTAGGAATTACTGTGACGATCATCGCCGCTGTCGTCATTGCCGTCGTCCTTTCTTTTATTCGCAACAAGAAAAATGCTTCTCCTGATCATACCACCAACGTTTAATGTTGGTGGTTCTCTTCTTAGAATGGTCTGCTCCCGGTTTTATTTTAATAGCTTTTTTGCATCAGTCATGATGAAGGAGGAATCAAAGATGAGCGAGCTGGAACGATTTCGCGATCAAATCAGATTATGGACATTAAAGCAGCTATATGCTTTAGGGTTCGGCCATTATGGAGGAAGCCTTTCAATTGTTGAAGTCCTAGCTGTGCTATACGGCAAAATCATGAACATTTCTCCACAACAAATGCACGATGAACGGCGTGATCGTTTTATTTTATCAAAAGGGCATGGCGGACCAGCCCTTTATGCGACATTAGCTGTCAAAGGTTTTTTTTCATATGATCTGCTCTATACATTGAATCAAACTGGGACCCGTATCCCTTCTCATCCCGACCGCAACTTAACACCGGGGGTAGAAATGACAACAGGTTCGTTAGGACAAGGACTTTCGGTCGCTGTCGGTGTTGCCTTATCACAAAAATTATCTGACTTGCCGTCTTATACGTATACGATTGTGGGAGATGGAGAATTAAACGAAGGCCAGTGCTGGGAAGCGATCCAGTTTGCGGCTCATCACAAGCTCCATCGCCTATTTGTCTTTGTCGATGACAATAAAAAGCAACTGGACGGCTGGACCAAAGAGATATGCGATCCTATCGACTTTGTAGAGAAGTTCCGCTCTTTCGGCTTTTGGGTGCGCCGAGTGAACGGCGCGAGCTTGGAAGAGATTGAAGCAGCCATTCAAGCGGGAAAACAGCAAACAGAAAAGCCCGTGGCGATCATTCTCGATACGATTAAGGGCCAAGGCGTGCCGTATTTAGAACAAAAGGAGGACAATCACCATATAAGGCCATCAGACGAAGACCGTCAAGCGATCGAGGAAGCGATTTATGAACTCGAACAAAAATGTTCCACAGAGGATGTGATCAGATGAGCCTAAAGTACTGGCCGTTGGAATTAGAAGAAAAGGAAATGCGCCAAATCTATGCGGAAACGCTTTTAGAGCTGGCGCAAAAGGATCCGCGCGTGGTCGCCTTAGAAGCAGATTTAATGAGTTCGATCTCCACCAATAAAATCCAGTCGTTTATTCCAAAGCAACTAATCAATTGCGGCATTATGGAAGCTCATATGATGGGAGTGGCGGCCGGCTTCTCTCTAACTGGAAAAATTCCGTTTGTTCATACATTTGCTCAATTCGCGACAAGACGAGCCTTTGATCAATTATTTGTATCATGCGCATACGCCCAATTAAATGTAAAAATTATTGGATCTGACGCGGGAGTGACGGCAGAGCACAACGGTGGAACTCATATGGCTTTTGAGGACCTTGGTCTTGTAAGATTGATTCCGCATGCGACCGTTTATGAAGTCAGCGACAGCACCATGTTTCGCGCACTGCTTAAACAAATCTATCAAGAATACGGGATTCATTATATTCGCACCATCCGTAAAAAAGCGACGCGTCTTTATACAAATGGTGAATCCTTTCCAAAAGGAAAAGGCAAATGCTTGCGCCAAGGTCGTGACGTCGCTATCATCGCATCCGGAATTATGGTGGAAGAAGCATTGAAAGCAGCGGAACAGTTAGCCAACCGAGGAATCGAAGCGATGGTCATTGATATGTATTCCATCAAGCCGATTGACCAAGATTTGCTCATACATGCGGCTCAAAAAACAGGATTGATTGTCACAGCCGAAAATCATAATCTCATTGGCGGATTAGGGAGTGCCGTTGCTGAAACGCTGATGGAAACATATCCGGTTCCAGTATACCGTGTGGGGGTTCGTGAACAATTCGGTCAAGTTGGAAAAATGGATGAATTAAAAGAGGTTTACGGGCTAACAGCGGAACAAATCGTCCAAACGGTAATGAAGAAATGGCCGAAAGAATAAGCTCATTTATGGTGGTGTTTTCACAGCAAATGGGCTTGAAAATGCTTGGCAAACAAGGAACGTAGCCGTTCGAATCTCATGATGAGAGGACGCAGTGACGCAGAATAAAATCGTTTATCAAGAGCTTGAAACACGCATTATATGCGTGTTTTTTATATCGAACAGGATTTCAAACGAACAAGGAGAATGTAAGAATGAGGACGGCCAACCGTTTCGTGGCATTCTTTTTTCAGGAAAGGATAAAGATAAGGAGGATCGCATCATGAGAGTCTACGAAACCGATCGCTTGCGGTTAAGAGAACTAGATGACACATTTGCTGAAACCGTGCTGAGATATTATGAAAAAAACCGAGATTTTCTGCAGAAGTGGGAGGCGGACAGACAAGAACATTTTTTTACATTGGAATATCAAGCCAATCGATTGCGTCAAGATTTAGAACTAGCTAAAGCAGGAAATTTGCTTAAGCTTTGGCTGTTTCGCAAGGATGCTGGAGATGAAGCCCCAGCCATTGGCTGCATTAGTTTTAGCCATATAATCCGCGGCATTTTTCAATCGTGTATTTTAGGATATAAGCTGGATCAAGAGGAAATAAAGAAAGGATACATCACGGAAGCACTGAAAAAAGGAATCGGCATCATCTTTAATGAATATCGGCTTCATCGAATTGAAGCTCCCATTATGCCCAAAAATAAAGCCTCCATTCGAGTAGTCAAAAAACTTGGCTTCGAATGTGAAGGGATCGCCAAAAAAATGCTCAAAGTGAACGGAAAATGGGAAGACCACATCAGATGGGTGTTATTGAATGACCAAGTGTAAGGATATGGACAATTGGCTGCGAATATTTTTAAAAAGGTGCTAATGTTTAAGACAAAAAGGAGGTGATGGTCTGCCTTCATTACGTTACGTCATCAGCATGAAGTCGGATAAGATACTCTAATGAACAGGCCCTATATCTAGTTATAATAATAAATAAACAGTGAAGTAGTTTCAGTTCATTCTCTCCAAATATTTGAGAAATTGAAAAATTAGGAACAAATACACTGTTAATTTGATAATATTTTATTTATTTATAATAGTATGAATATTCATGTTGTAAAGGAGAGAATGCTGTGAAAGTATTGTCCAATTTTTTTACTGTACTCGTTCAAAGGTTTTTGCCAGATCCTTTTGTCTTCGCGTTGATTCTAACCGCTATTTTGTTTATATCCGGGATCATCTTCACTCCCTATAGTCCACTCGAGATGGTTCATTTCTGGGGAGATGGTTTTTGGGACTTGCTGGCATTTGCTATGCAAATGAGCTTGATTTTAGTAACAGGGCACGCTTTAGCAAGTTCACCGCTTGTTAAAAAAGGACTGCAAAACCTTGCCGGTGTTGCTAAAACGCCTGCTCAGGGAGTCATCCTCGTAACATTAGGAGCGGCGATCGCATCTTTAATTAATTGGGGATTTGGCTTAATTGTCGGTGCTTTGTTTGCCAAAGAAGTGGCAAAACGAGTGCCAGGTTCTGATTATCGTCTGTTAATTGCAAGCGCTTACATAGGGTTTTTAACGTGGCATGGCGGACTTTCTGGGTCGGTTCCTTTATTAGCAGCCACACCCGGTAATCCGATGGAGAAAATATCCGGGATCATTCCATTAACGGAAACCATTTTTACCGGTTTTAATTTGTTTATTACTGTCTCGCTTCTTATTGTTTTACCGATTATGACAAGATTCATGATGCCGAAACCACACGAAGTGGTAACAATTGACCCAAAACTGCTTGCTGAAGACCAAAACAATATACCATTGGCAGCGACAAGCGAAAAGAGCTTTGCGGTGCGGATGGAAAACAGCAGAATCTTAACCTATCTCATCGTTGCGCTTGGGTACGCATATTTAATTTATTACTTTGTCACAAATGGATTTAAAATGGATGTCAATACCGTTAACTTGATCTTCTTTTTTACGGGTTTATTATTACACGGCACGCCTTTATCGTATATGCAAGCAATCACGAATGCTGCCCGCGGCACAGCTGGCATTTTAATTCAATTTCCTTTTTATGCCGGAATCCAAGGGATGATGGAGGAATCAGGATTAGGCGGCATGATTACGAATGCCTTTATCTCCATTTCTAATGAACATACTTTTCCGATTCTCGCTTTTTTAAGCTCTGGCTTCATTAATTTCTTTGTTCCATCTGGAGGAGGGCATTGGGTCGTTCAAGGACCTTTCATTATGCCGGCAGCTGCTTCGTTAGGAGTCGATCCAGGTATTGCCGCAATGGCTATTGCGTATGGCGAGGCATGGATGAATATGGCACAGCCGTTTTGGGCGCTGCCAGCTCTTGCGATTGCGGGGTTAGGAGTCCGAGACATTATGGGATATTGCGTAACAACGTTATTAGTATCGGGAATTATTTTTATAGTCGGACTGACATTTTTCTAATTTTTTGTAAATAAAAAGAAAATCCTCCTTGTATGTCAAAGGAGGATTTTTCATTGTATCGCATCGGTGGACGAAGGAAAGAGGTAAAATAGATGATAGAAAAGAGTTATAAGGTTAGTTGACGAATCACTTCTGACAAACGAAAGATGCCGTTTTCAAGTTCATCCAAGGATGCATAGGAATAAGAAAGCCGAAGATACTGGGTTGCATGATGATCGTAGACATTTCCCGGATTTAACAAAATTCCGTGCTCTAACGCTTTTTCAAAAAGCTTTCTGCTAGAAATCGGAGGTAATAAGCGCAGCCATAGATAAAAACCGCCCTTAGGAACAGACCATGTCGCAATGTCGAAAAAGTGCTTTTGTAACGAATTAATCATGACATCTCTGCGCACCTTCAATTCTGTTCTGACTTTTTCTAAATGTTGGTGATACAATCCACTTGATAGCCATTCCGCCGCAACCCATTGAGATAAGGAACTCGATCCATAATCCGTTTGCATTTTAATATCTGCTAGTCGTTCAATGACAGGCTTTGGTCCGACCATCCAGCCGATGCGCAAACCAGGACTCAATGTTTTCGATATGCTTCCTAAATATAAAACAAGTCCATTGTTGTCGATAGCTTTTAAAGGAAGAGGCGGCGGTGAATCTATCCAGAGTTCTCGGTATACGTCATCTTCAATAATTGGCAGCTGCTCTTGTTCACATACGTCCATGAGTTCTCTTCGTCTCTCTTTAGACATCAATATACCTGTTGGATTATGGAAAGATGGAATCGTGTAAATCAGCGAAGCATTTTGTCTCTTTTTTTGCTGCGCAATCATTTTCGTTTGAATACCTTCTCCATCTAAAGGAAGCCCGAATAATCGCATGCCGGCGGATTGAAACACATGCAGAGAATACAAATACGATGGCTTCTCAAGAAAGATGGTAGAACCCCGATGTAATAAACCTATTGAAATCAATTGCAATGCTTGTAGGGCCCCTGACACAATCAAGATAGAGGATGGAGAAGCCTCGATTCCGATCGTTTTTAAATATGTACTAAGTTGTTCTCTCAGAAAAAGCAATCCTTTCGGTTCTTCGTAACCAAGCGAATCTATGCGGTCCGATACCCGATTCATGATTTGTTTCATCATCTCACGCGGAAATAGATCAGGAGAAAGCTCTCCTGTCCCCAATCGAATGATGTTAGGAGCAAATTCTGCTTTTTTTAGAATAACAGCTGCTTATATTATCAACAAATACAGATGTTTTGTATATGGAAAGCATGAAATGATGAAAATCTTCTTGTAAAACATCGTTTAGGACAGGGAACGTTGTTCAACGTTATTTTCTTGACTTAAAAAATTTCCGATGTACAATTTATCTAGTTAACGTTTCTTTTCTCTTTACATATATTAGAAGATCGAACGAATCTTTTTTCACTCTGACGAAGGCCGTTAAAGTCGGTCTGTTTTATTAGCAAATTTTTTTGCAATAAAAGTTTGCTCTGTACAAAATATTTAGTGAACACCAATCATGAGGTGGCCATTATGAATAAAAATCATAAAAAACTGCCGACTGCAGTTGAAACTGGATGGAGAAAGCAACGAACACAACCAACGTTGCCTGAAGTCTATCGAAGTTTGCGCATTCCCAAAACGGGATCTTGGTTCAAAAAGTTTCTTGCGTTTGCCGGGCCAGGGTATTTAGTGGCCGTGGGATATATGGATCCTGGAAACTGGGCGACCGATATTGCCGGGGGCTCGCAGTTTGGATACACGCTTCTTTCCGTCATTTTACTTTCTAATTTAATGGCAATCTTGCTTCAAGCCTTAGCCGGGAAGCTTGGAATTGTAACAGGAAGAGATTTAGCACAAGCCTGCCGCGATCATTATAGCAAACCTGCTGCGATCGTATTGTGGATATTATGCGAGTTGGCTATTGCGGCATGCGATCTAGCAGAGGTCATCGGTTCAGCCATCGCGCTGAATTTATTGTTTGGTCTTCCATTAATATATGGAGTCCTGATCACCGCCGTGGATGTACTGGTCGTACTGATTTTGCAAAATAAAGGGTTTCGTTATATCGAAACATTGGTGATCGTTTTAATTGGAACGATTGGCGCTTGCTTTGCAACAGAAATCTTTCTTTCCAAGCCGGATGTCAGCGGTATATTGAAGGGATTTGTTCCAAGTACCGAAATCGTCCACAATCCATCGATGCTTTATATCGCAATTGGTATTTTAGGTGCGACCGTCATGCCGCATAATCTATATTTACATTCTTCCATTGTACAAACGCGCCAATATGAGCAAACACATGCAGGAAAACGGCAAGCCATTCAATATGCTAAATGGGATTCGACCATTGCCTTGTTTTTTGCTTTATTTATTAATGCCGCCATTCTCATTGTTTCAGCTGCTACCTTTCATCAAGCAGGAATGAAAGAGGTGGCAGAAATCAGTGATGCTTATCATTTGCTTGCGCCGCTGCTCGGAACGACGATGGGAAGCATTTTGTTTGGAGTTGCTTTGTTAGCTTCTGGACAAAACTCGACATTAACAGGAACGTTAGCGGGACAAATTGTGATGGAAGGCTTTCTCAACATTCGTCTTCCTGGTTGGTTAAGAAGACTTATTACCCGATTGATCGCGATTATCCCAGCTGTGATCGTTACAGCTCTTTATGGTGAAAGCGGAACGGCTCAATTGCTTATTTTCAGTCAAGTGATTCTCTCTTTGCAGCTTTCTTTTGCCGTTGTCCCTCTTGTCCAATTTACAAGCGATAACAAGAAAATGGGGGAATTTGCAAACCCATTATGGCTCAAGGCTCTTGCTTGGGCCGTAGCGATCATCATTATCGGCTTAAACGGATACTTGCTGTTTCAAACGTTCTTTGGAGCGTAACTCACGTACACAAAGCGATGGAACAGGGAGTTTTCCATCATGGCTGCGATGAGACTATCACAAGAATAAGGTTTGCAAAAACAGGGAACCCCTTTCTCTATTGTTCCATTTATCGATGAAAAGCCGAAAACGTGCAGCTGCACAGTTGATCGGCTTTTCATCATGTAATGCAACTTTGAACCCTGTTTGAAGTCGAATGATAGAGGCAAACTGGTGATGTGTGATCATTTGAGAGTGAATGTTTAGCCTTTTTCGCTTGACACATTCTCATGTTCCTTGATACAAAATAACGGATATGAAATGTGGAAAAGCGCTTTGGCGGTTGAAGCGGGAAAAGATTCCAGTAGTCGGACGCTATTGAGAAGAAAGCAGTGGCTAATGCAAAGTAGAAGCTGATTTTATGCTCCGTTTGTGTTTTACGGCACCATTCGTTTGCAAGAGTCCGCACAGAGAACCGTTCAATAGGCGGAATGAAATTAGTATATGTTGAGGACATTTTTGACTCGCTTTATTTCTTTTTTGTTTTCAAACAACTCTTCCACGAGAATTTTTTGCCCGTTCGCTACATCAGTCAGCTGTTTATCCATCTGGACAATCTTTTGCTCAACTTGGCTGAGCCGCTCATTGATTTCCGTCAGCTGATGATTTGTTTGTTCAAACCGTTGATCCATTTGTTCAAACCGTTGATTGGTTTCTTCCGCATGATTTTTTAGCTGCTCCGCCAGCTCTTTAATCGCTTGCAAAATCATTTCATTTGTAATTTCCGCCATGAATATGCTCCTTTCTTCGTTTTCAGTATCTTGATTATTATAACATATTCCCGTCATTTCAACATGAATCTATTGACATGACAATCAGGCGATCAATGGTGTCTCTCATAGGCTTATTGCGTCTTAACAATTTAACTAGCTTAAGAATCCCAGATAAACTCAGCAAACATCCAGCCAGTACCGTTTCAAATCCGGAAACGGACAAATTAGTTCGATCTGATTGGTGAATTTGCGGGGTGTATGCTGGAATCGATCCTCCTGATGATGGAAGAACATCACTCTTCGTTTATGTATAAGAGAGCCCGTTTGGATATACAACATTTGACAATGATTAAGATATTGTTTAAAATCAAGGTGAATCAATACGAACGGAAGGGTGAATCGACGAACATGAAGTGCTAATCCTATTTTGAAAAGACGTTAATTGAAGGCATTCTTTAGCGGAAGACGATTTCTGTTTTCTTTGTGTTGCCTTCAGTTAAAGTTTTCAGAATAGGATTGCATTTCTATCGTTTGTTGCACCCATATAGAGTGTGCCTCTTTTTGGTGTCTGACGATGTCTATGCCTCCTATTCTGGAAACGGATAGGGGGCCTTTTTGTCCCCACAAAACACAGAAAAATGGGGATGATGATATGATTCTTTTAGAAGCATTGAATGTGAAGCACTATGTAAAAGACCGATTATTGTTTGAGATCGAACGATTAGCCATTTATGAAAATGACCGAATTGGCTTAGTTGGCAAGAATGGCAGCGGAAAAACGACATTGTTGAACATATTAGCGAAAAAGATTTCTCCAGAACAAGGGAGCGTGTTATGTCGCGCTCAATGCGGGCTTTTGCCGCAGCTCAAAAGAATCGATGCGATCAAAAGCGGGGGAGAAGTCACACAGTCATACATGAATGCCCTCTTTTCAAAAGCGCCGAAGCTCTTATTGGCGGATGAACCAACAACCCATCTGGATCGAGAGCATATTGAATGGCTGGAAAAGAAACTAAGCCAATGGAAGGGAGCTTTTGTCATTGTATCCCATGATCGGGCATTTCTTGATGCCCTTTGCACAACCATTTGGGAAATGGACGAAGGAAAGATCAAAGAGTATAAAGGCAATTACAGCGATTACTTAGAACAAAAAGAGTTGGAACGCCGCAGACAGCAATCCGCTTATGAACAGTATGAAAAAAAGAAACAAGCGTTAGAGAGAGCATTGGAATTAAAAAAACAAAAAGCAGAAAGAGCAACAAAAGCTCCCAAAAAGGTGAGCCGGTCAGAAGCAAACATCATGGGTGCCAAACCATATTTTGCCAAAAAACAAAAGAAGCTGCAAAAAACAGCCAAAGCGATGGAGACCCGATTAGAAAAACTGGAAAAAGTGGAAAAAATAAAGGAAACGGCTCCCATCAACATGAGTTTGCCTCATGAAGACACTTTTCAAGATCGCATCATCATTCGCGTTGAGGAGGTTACGGGTGTCATTGGCCAACGTGTTTTATGGGAAAAAACTAGTTTTCATGTACGCGGCGGAGATAAACTGGCAGTGATCGGTCCGAATGGGAGCGGAAAAACGACACTTCTAAAAAAAATGATTCATCGGGATGACGGGATTGTCATTTCGCCAATCGTGAAAATCGGATATTTTAGTCAAAACTTAGATATTTTAGAGGTTGAGAAGTCGATTTTAGAGAATGTACAATCCACTTCCAAACAAGAGGAAACGCTGATTCGTACCATTCTTGCAAGATTGCATTTTTTCAGAGATGATGTGTATAAGCCAGTAGAAATTTTAAGTGGCGGCGAACGGGTAAAAGTAGCGCTGGCCAAATTATTTGTCAGTGATGTGAATACACTCATTTTAGATGAACCGACGAATTTTCTCGATATTGAAGCAGCTCGTGCATTGGAATCGCTGTTACAAGAATATAAAGGAACCGTCATCTTCGCCTCGCACGACCGCCGATTCATTGAAAATGTCGCGACAAAAATGCTGGTCATCCAGGACAAAGTCATTCAATGGTTTGATGGCACCTATCAACAATATGAACAACATGTCCGTCAAAAAGATCGCCATGCGGATACGCAAGCAGATCAACGGCTCTTACTTGAAACGAAAATGTCAGAGGTGCTCAGCCGACTAAGTATGGAGCCAAGTGAAGAACTCGAGAAGGAATTTCAGTTGCTTTTAGAGAAAAAACGGAAGTTGGATAAGGGAATCAACTAATTGATCACTCATCGACGAATAGGTGGAAGAGCGCGTTATCGTTATAAAGGATCTGCGAATTTGCATGAGGAAAGGAGCTTGGTGATTCCAAGCTCCTTTTTGTAAATGGGCGTGCTTGGCACTCTATCGCGTCTGAAACCAGGTAGGTATGAAACCCCCTAAGTTGTTGCTCATTCTGGCAGTAGTGGAGACACAATGAGGGGTCGTTAAACCGGTAATCACCACATGATTGATATCGTGATCTTTTAAGTACTGTTCCGGCTTTGTCCCTATAAAGGCGCTGTTCCCGTTTTTTTGAATGATCACTCTTCGTCTCTCGGCTTGACAATCTCCTTAAATAAGACCCCATTGCCGTTGGCCCATAGGGGAGAATCAGGAATGAGTAGATAGATGCTAGACGTGTATAATAGGCCATTTTCGTTCTCTCCATATTTGGAGTAGACGGTAGAGGTTTTTCACGGCATCTGGATTATTACGTTCTCCCCATTTTTTATTCTCAAAGCCTTGTTGTACATCAATAATCATGAGGGTTAATTTGTTGCTTTGCTTCATTTTTATCTTCCTTCATTTTTTCATTTGGCTGTAAGTTCATCATGGCACCAAAATATTGCGAGGCGGTTGTAAAACAAATAAATGCGCATAGTTCGCTAATTTCCGCATCGCTAAATTCATTTTTTAAAACGGAAAAAAGGGAGTCTTCAATTTGCCCTTGTTGTTTGACAAACACCTCCGCAAACCCGACGGCTAGTGATGTTTTTTCATCAAACAAATGCGGTTCCGGCTTTCCTTTTGCTTTGCAGTATTCACAACCATTGTTTTGAGCAAGCATGCGCCGCACTTGTTCTTTCAATTGGGACGAAAGAAGACCATCTTTTTCAAGTTCTTCGCCTAGCCGCCGCCATGCTTCTATAATGGTTGGATTGTGACCGAGCAATTGTTGAAATGGGGTTTCTCCATATAAGGAAAATGAAATTCTAGCCATTGATTCCATCCTTTCTTTTTTCTTTATTTTAAAAGGTTTGAAGTGTAATTGGTATTTAATATAAAATAAATTTATTAGAAATATCATTCGTATGAAACAAAAAATAAAGGAAGGGTTTACAAATGAAAATAGATGAGATTGACTTACACATCCTTGCAGAGTTAAAGAAAAACTCCCGTTTGTCCATGAGAGAGTTAGGAAGGAAAGTCCGCTTATCGCCTCCTTCGGTTACCGAAAGAGTGAAAAGATTAGAGGAACATGGAGTGATTGAGGGATACACCATTCAAATCAATCGCAAAAAACTGGGATTTACGATCGACTGTATGATGGAAGTGACGATCAAAAACGGGGAATATAAGCGATTCAAAGAGTTTATTGAACAGTACCCAACCGCATTATCTTGTTATCGTATTGCCGGACGAGCATGCTATATGGTGATGTTGACGGTAAGTCGATTAGAGGAAATCGAAGAATTTATTAATGACGTTTCTGCCTTTGCCACCACTCTTACCCATATCATCTTCTCGGAAGTGAAAATAAACAATCATTTAGAAGCACGCACTCCTTTACTGGATTCGGATGAGAAATAAGATATAATTAGATTGAATTACATTCCTGAATGTTAAATGTCTTTTATATTTGAACGGTGAATGTCTAGAGAAAAAGGGGTTCAAACACGCTTTCATCAAAGTTGGCCGCGCTCACTAACGTTTTTCATCGAGAAACCTCCCGTCTCTAGACGAAGGATGATTCCTGATGATAAGAGGGGAGGCTTTCTCATGATTTAAGAGATGGATCTTTTAGAATATGAGAAAGCATTTTCAGTTTGTTGAGGATGAATAAGTCAGGGAAAGGTCCGCTTTCATTTTATCGTTATGAATTTTTCCTTCATGTAAATATAAGATTCGATCCCCTAATTTTTTTGCTTCCTCATTATGGTGTGTTACGAGTATAATGGGAATCCTCCAATGTTTATGGATACGTAATAATTCCTCATGGCCTTTTAACCTTGTTTGTTCATCTAAAGCAGAAAAAGGTTCGTCTAAAAGCAAAGCATCCGGCTCGGTGGCGATGGCTCGAGCAATAGCGACCCGTTGTTTTTCACCACCTGAAATCTCAGATGGATAGCTGTCTCTAAGATGATCAATTCGCAGCTCTTTCATTAATTCTTTTGCAAAGCTTTCGTTTTTCATACCATAAGCAATATTTTTCCAAACCGTCATATGCGGAAAAAGCGCGTAATCCTGAAATACATAGCCAATATTTCTTTTTTGGATCGGAACAAACACCTTCTTATGTTGAAATAAAATCGTGTCATGGAGCTGGATGATTCCGGAAGTGGGCTTACTGATTCCAGCAATACAATTTAAGATGGTCGTTTTCCCAGATCCAGAAGGGCCAAAAAGGACAACAATCTCATTCGCTACCGAAAAGTTGACATTTAATTCAAAATGGGAGAGTTGTTTTTGAATATCGACGACAAGCATAAGAAAAACTCCTTTGCGCAATACCAATAAGGTTTCGGATTCACGTGCTGATTTTATTTGTGTATATGTTTCATCATGTTCTTTTTGCTCCACCAATTAAGCCATAAAATAGCACTAAAGCCAAGGCAAACGATCATTATCACCCAAAATTTTGCTGCCTCCATATTTCCTGACTCCACGGCAAAATAGATGGCGAGAGGAATGGTGTCGGTAACGTTCGGAATATAGCCTGCGATCATGAGGGTAGCGCCGAATTCTCCTAACGCTCGGGCAAAGGATAAAACGAAGCCAGATAACAAACCCGGCCATGCAAGCGGAAAGGAGATCGTCCAAAATACCCTCCATTTAGAGGCTCCCATCGTATAAGCCGCATTTTCAATATTTTGGTCATACTGCTGGAACGCTGCAGCGGCACTTTGATACATTAAAGGGAAGGATACAACTACAGCTGCAATCACTACACCATACCACGTGAAAACAATCTGAAAATCAAACCAATCAAGCAGTAATCGACCTATAAACCCGTTTTTACCGAATACATATAATAAACCAAACCCCACAACGGTAGGGGGAAGCACAAGCGGCAATAAAATGACCGCTTCTATCATACTTTTTCCTTTAAAGGAACTACGGCTGATCAATCGCGCCAACACAACCCCGGTAATAAAGACGATCAGCGTTGCAATGGTAGCTGTTTTTAACGAGAGTATAAGCGGAGAGTAATTCATGGTTTCCATTCACCTTTTAAATATTTCATGATTATCAGCTTCGGCGTAGAAGGAATGATATAATAAAACACAAGTTTGTTTCTGCTCTTTCCTTGGACAAGACCGCCAGCGTTCATTGTTCGGCCGCCAAGACAGGTCGAAATCAAACGGTCGCTTCATCGAAAAAGAGATACATGACAGATGATCTATATCATCAACTATAAATGATGGTATGGAGGTTATCAATATATTATATAAAATTAAATTTAATTACTTATAATCAAACTTTTCAATGGAGGAGTTAAGTGGTTATGGAAAAAAATCATTCTTATACAACCGAGGAAGTTGCTAACATATTAAAAGTTTCCAAATTAACTGTATACGATTTGGTGAAAAAAGGGCGATTGCCTGCTTATCGTGTCGGACGGCAAATGAGAATCGATCCTTCTGATTTAGAAGAGTATATCAAACGGTCAAAAGGAAAGCTACAGCCATTCCATCATAAAGAAACAACAAGCGACACACAAGAGTATTTGCAAGTAAGGCGATTAGTCATAAGTGGTCAAGATATCAGTTTAGATATTTTGGCTAACTACTTAGAAAAATCCTCGAAAAAGTTTCGTCCGCTGCGTTCTTATACCGGGAGCTTGGAAAGTCTTATTTCCATGTATCAGGGCTATTCAGACATTGTAAGTACACATTTAATAGAAGGCGTTTCTGGTGAATATAATGTTCCCTATATCAATAAGATACTCGTGAATTTTCAGTATATCGTCATTCGACTGCTGGCTAGGAGGGCAGGCTTTTATGTCAAAAAAGGCAATCCATTGAATATAAAGCATTGGGAAGATTTAAGAAAAAAAGATATAAAAATGGTGAACCGTGAAAAAGGAGCTGGCGCTCGAGTTTTACTGGATGAAAGTTTGAAAAAATATCGCATCCCTGTATCTGGAATCAATGGTTACGATGACGAGGTAACCAATCATGTCAGTGTCGCAAGTGCTGTCGCCAAAGGGAGAGCGGATGTCGGCGTAGGAATTGAAAGGGGCGCTAATCTAGTGAAAGAGGTTGATTTCATTCCGCTTGTCAACGAAAAGTATGATTTGGTGATTTTAAAGAATGAGGAGAATCGAGAATTAATAAGTCAAGTGCTGCAAATTTTAAGCTCTGACAGCTTTCGAAATGATTTGGAAGCATTAGGCGGCTACGATTTATCACAAACAGGACAGGTGGTTTATGAAACATGAATCGAGTGATATCCAGCCAATTTAAAGCTGGAATAAATGATGGCCAGAGTTCTTTCTCGAAAACTCTGGCTTTTGTTTTCCGTATGATTTCATATTTTTATATTTAGTTATATCTTATATGATTTAATTATATAATGTACAAAATGATTTTAAATAATTATAATTAGTTTTATTGATGACAAATGAAGAAAGGAAGGGGCAGAATCATGAAGCATTCGATTCGCGTGATCATGAGTATGTTTTTGTGTGCTTCTTTCCTCTTTCTTTTTGGTTGTACGAATCAAGAGGAAAAACAGGAAGCGAAGCAGACTGTAAAGCTAACCATCTCAGCAGCATCCAGTTTACAAGACGCGCTGACGGAAATCCAGAAACAGTATGAGAAAGAACACAAAAATATCAAATTATCCTTTAACTTTGGAAGTTCTGGCGCACTACAGCAGCAAATCGAACAAGGAGCGCCAGTTGATTTATTTTTCTCAGCTGCTGAAGATAAATTTCGCCCTCTCGTAGACAAAGGATTGATTAACAAGGAAGAGAGTAAAAATTTGTTAGGAAATGAACTCGTTTTAATCGTTCCGAAAGACAAAGCAGGTACTATAAAAGATTTTCCGTCTTTAGGAGACGGCAACATCAAGCAATTGGCCATCGGGAATCCTGAAACAACTCCAGCAGGCCAATACGGAAAGCAAACATTGTCCAAGTTAAATCTTTGGACAAAATTAGAAGGGAAAATCGTGTATACGAAGGATGTGCGTCAAGTATTATTGTATGTAGAAACAAATACGGTGGATGCGGGGATTGTATTCAAAACGGATGCCCAAATCTCTGATAAAGTAAAAATGGTTGACACAGCAGCTGGTAATACGCATGATCCGATTATTTATCCGGTCGGGATCATAAAGAATACGAAGCATAAAACAGAAGCGACAACTTTCTACCAATACATACAGACAAAAGAGGCTCGCCGAATCTTTGAAAAATATGGATTTAAGATTTTGAAATAAGCGATGTCCTACCAGCGGTTAAGAACACGATAACGCACATGTGTTCAAGATGAATCGATCCATTAACGGCTATTTATTATATCGCATAAGTGATTTTACCAGTTAAGGATAAGTAGAAATTGGAACGGATCACCCATGCAAAGGCAGCATCCTATTGTTTCAACGAACAAAGGCAAGTCAATGACTTGCCTTACATCACATCAAAAACAAGCAAAAAGATGCATCCTCGATTTCACCCTTTATGTTTGGTGTGAAAAGAGGGGAGCCATGGTGCACCTATTCACGCCAATAATCTCCTTTTCATCCTAACATTTCTCCACATCGACACGTCCTGAAAAAAAAGTGGCTCCACCGCCCATATCGGCGATCCGATCTGGAGTAAGGGAGTTTACTAAACGCTTCGCTTCTGAAGAATCTGCCCAAAGTCCTTGCGTGACAACGACACCAGGAAGCACATGTTCTCCAACAGAAGCTTTCAATATACATTCCCCGCGCTCATTCCACACCCGGACTTGGTCTCCATCCTGAATTCCTTTCGCTAAAGCATCTTGGATATTCATATATAAACGCGGTTCTTTTTCGAAAGAAATGTGTTTTTCGTGATTCGAAAAAGTGGTGTTTAAGAAATTATGATTGGGACCAGGCACAAATAAAAAAGGAAAGTCTCCATCATCAGCAATCGGTGTATAGGTTGGCAACGGTGGATAGCCATGTTGTTCCATTTTTCTCGAATAAAGCTCAATTTTTCCGCTTGGAGTCGGCAGCTTTCCCGGCAGCAACGGTTTGACATTTGCTTTTATATACTGCTTTTCCACCAATGCTTCATAATCGATTCCTTGCAAAAAAGGATGATTTAGGTTATCCAAGGCTTGCCTAATCATTTCCTCTTCGGTTTCGTATAAACATGAATCCTCAAAGCCCATGTTTTTCGCAAGCAATTGGAATACTTCGACATTGGATTTGGCCTCTCCATACCGTTCAATTACAGGCTGCTGGATTTGAATATAATGGTGCCAGTATGAGGTATAAAGATCCGTATTTTCGAATGAAGAGGTGGCAGGAAGCACAATATCTGCATATTTGGCTGTTTCTGTTAAAAATAAGTCATGCACGACGACAAAAAGATCTTCTCTTGCCAATCCTCTCCTTACCTTATTGCTATCCGGGGCGACCACTGCCGGGTTTGTACCATACACGAATAAAGATTTGATGGGCGGATCTTGTTCCAATAATGCCCGGCCGAGCAGATTCATGTTAATGATTCGCGTATCCTTCTTTTGCAGCAAATCCGGGCGCTGCAAGCTCTTTTGATTAAGCGCCAAATAGCCGCTATTGGATTTGATCGCTCCGCCGCCTTTGACAAGCCATTGTCCGGTCAAGGCAGGAAGGCAAGCGATGGTCCGGATACACATGCCTCCATTGTCGTGATGCTGAAGGCCATTGCCAATTCGAATAAAAGAAGGTGTTGTTTGCCCATACCATTTAGCAAGCTGATAAATATCTGCAACAGGAACACCTGTTACTTTGGAAACCGTGACAGGGTCGTATTGGACGACATGCTCACGCAATTCTTCATGTCCGACTGTATATTTCGCCAGAAAGTCATCGTCTACCATATTTTCCATAAACAAAATGTGCATCACGCCTAAAGCGAGAGCCGCATCGGTACCCGGCAAGATCGGAATGAACCAATCGGCGAACTGGCCGGTTTGATTTTTATGAACATCAATAACAATGATCTTTGCTCCGTTTTTTCGGGCTTTTTGGGCCAATACTACTTGATGCATGTTCGTGCTGACCGCATTGATTCCCCAGAAGATGATGAGTTTTGCATGAATCGTATCTTCCGGATCTGTTCCAAAGCCGCCTCCCATTGTATATTGAAGTCCTTCTGATCCAGCTGACGAACAAATGGTTCGATCCAACAGGGAGGCGCCCAACCGATGGAAAAACCGCCGATCCATTCCTTCGGCGCTAAGTCTCCCCATATTGCCATAAAAGCTATACGGAAGAATGCTTTCAGGTCCTTCTGTTTCAATCAGCTCTTTCCATTTTGCCGTAATGGTCTCCATCGCTTCGTCCCAGCTGATCCGCGTAAATTTTCCTTCACCTTTAGCCCCTGTACGTTTCAATGGATATTTCAAGCGCTTGGGATCGTAAATTCGTTCGGTCATATTCCGCACTTTATTGCATATATTGCCTTTTGTCACAGGATGATCCGGATCTCCTTGGATTTTCACGATTTTTCCATCTTGCTTATGTACGAGCAACCCGCATTGATCGGGACAATCCAGAGAACAAACGGACGGAAATACACCTGTTGGCTGCTGCACAAATGGTTCCATCTTTTTCTCCTTTCCATTATTCCAGATTGTAAATAAAGCCATGTTTACACATCAGTTAAGATGCTTAATATGATAAAATAATTTGAAAAGTAAGGCAATCATAATCGATAGGCTTTTTAGATCTCTCATTTGTTTTACAGAAAAAATGCAGAAAGCATGAAGGAAAGATTTATAAATGCAACGGAAAGGTGATGAACTTGTATGAAAAAATATGTTTTTTAAATACAGAAAATAAGAGATTAAGTGTAGCCATCTTTCGTGTTATAAAGTTTATTGATATCATTATTACGTATTTCCTGACAAAAGCCTTCCGCCTCTAAAAGCGGAAGAACCTTCTCTCGATGATTAGAAGGAGATGGATGGCAGTCGGCATTAGCCAAAATGATTGAAAAATAAGAACATATGTACTATTATATATTTGTAAGCGGGCTCGTTTATGGATAAAAGTTTTACATAAAATAGTGAGTACGATAGACCTGGATACATAGCGACACTTGTTTGTCAAAGTATCAATGTACACATACAGAGGTTCCGAACTATCATTTTAAGTTACATCCAAAAGTCAAATTCCATATATTGTATGAAAAACAACTCTTATTTTAACAATTTAGAGAACCATTCAGCTGAGGAGTGACAGAAATGGCGCGTGTTTTATTTATTAATGCTGGATCGGAAGGGCATGTCAATCCAACGATCGGAGTTGTTCAAGAGCTTATTTCACGCGGAGAAGAGGTTGTATACTTTACGATCGAAGCTTTTCGAGAGCGAGTGGAAAAGACGGGGGCTACTGTACGAACGTTTGATGATCAAAAATTTCTTAAAGCCTTTCTTTCAGGAGGAAGAAATTATTTGCTTGAAAGAGTCAACGGTCTTTTACGTACGGCAGATATCGTCATACCTAGCGTTCTTGAACAGATCAACGGGGAGCATTTTGATTACATCATCCATGATTCCATGTTTGGTTGTGGACGGTTACTCGCCCAAATTCTTGAAATTCCCGCTATCAATTCTTGTACTTCTTTTGCGCAGACAAAAGCTTCCTTTGATAAAATGCTGGAACATCTTTCGAAAGAAATTCCTGCAAAACTACTGAACGCTGTATACGATGAATTTCAACACCTTGCAGAAATGGTGGAGAAAAAATATCATGTGGAGATCCATTCTCCTTATGAAGTTTTTTGTAATCCTGCACCGCTTACCATCGTTTATACAACTAGAGAGTTTCAACCTTCTGGAGAAGCATTCGACCAAACTTACAAATTTGTAGGTCCATCTATCTCTTCGCGATTATCACACGAAAACTTCGATCTTACTGAAATTAAGGGGAAAAGTCTCATTTACATTTCATTAGGTACGGTCTTCAATCAAGCAATTGATTTCTATAAGCTTTGCTTTAAAGCACTGGGGAATACGGATTATACTGTTGTCATGTCTGTTGGGAAAAAAACGAAAATTTCGGATTTAGGTGAGATTCCTAAAAACTTCATTGTAAAAAATTATGTCCCACAAATGGAGGTGCTGAAATACAGCCAATTATTTATTACGCACGGCGGAATGAACAGTACTAATGAAGGTCTTTATTATGGGGTTCCGCTTATTGTAATTCCACAAAGCGCGGATCAGCCGATCATTGCAGAACAAGTTGTCAATATCGGAGCCGGTATTCAATTAGAAATGCAAAGTTTGACTGCAAATCAACTGCGTGAAGCCGTAGACCACGTGTTAAACGAACCAGCTTTTCACCAAGCAGTGGCAAAGATTAGAGAATCCTTTCAAAAAGTAAGCGGATATCGTCAAGCGGTTGATGAGATTTTCAAATTTCAAAGTCGTTTATATTAAGGAGAAATGCTTAAAGTGCCGGCGTAATGTCTTTCTTAATTCGTAAACAACAAAGGGGGGGATTTATATGAGAACACATAAAGATCAATCCATTGATTGTGTAACATTAAGTTATGAAGATATCCCGGCATTAATAGCGCTCTCCACGTCAGTAGGATGGGATTATGATGAACATGAAATTCGAACAATAATAAAATCAGGAAAAATCTACGGATATAAAAGAGAAGGGAAAGTTGTATCAAGCGCTGCTATTATCCCTTATGACGCTTCTTTAGCTTCTATTGGCATGGTAATCGTTCATGAAGCATACAGGGGAATGGGGCTTGGGAAAATTGTTACACAAATGTGTATAGATACGGTTTCAAAGGATACTACTATTATGCTAATCGCGACGGAACAAGGAAAACCTTTATATGAAAAAATGGGGTTTAGTGCAGTGGATTGTGTCCAAAAATATCTTTGTGATCGTTATATCCCTATTCAATCAAACGATAAAATGGAGATGGAAATACACACTTTTAGTCCAAAAGATTTAGCGCAAATAGTAACATTAGATGAAAGAGCGGTTGGAGCGAAAAGAAAAAAATTCCTTATTAATAGGATTGAACAAGCAAAAGAATGTTTAACTGTAAAAGATAGGGACGGAACCGTGATCGGCTATGGACTTTCGATTCTAGGACCTGTCAATCTTATCTTAGGTCCAATTGTAGCTCCTAATTTTGAAATAGCGTGTTTATTGGTAGATAAATTAGCTCGCAATCATCAAGGAAGAGTAAGAATTGATGTTCCATCAGGACATGAAGAATTTATGTTATTTCTGGAACAGCATGATTTTTATAAAGCAAGCCAGTCTCCAGTCATGATTATAAATTCAAAGCAATTACCCCCACGAAACGGGACGTTATATGGAATCGCGGCACAGGTGTTTGGATGATGTTTATGTAGGGTTACAGCAGATGAATAATGGCCGATTCCATTCTAACTTATCCTAAAAATTAAACGATGGATCACATCTAAAAAGAAAAACCTAAGAAATCCTCCTAATTGAGGAGGATTTTATGTAGAGTATCCCGAATTGATAATTTATAAAGGCATATTCATGTGATTCTAATATTTAAGCCTCAAGATAACACATTCATTAATAGTTGGTATTGAGCGTTGAAAAGTATAAACCATTGGGAGACGTTCAAAGGGGACAAACGAAATGATAACCAAAGCAGAGTTAATCAATCAACCTTATTCAGGGCAATACAAGGAGAAGATATATGATATTTCGAGTCCATGGAACTCTCAAAATTGGAGTTGGATAAAGTTCACAAATGATGATTTAACAGAATGGTGTGGGAACTTTCGAGGGTTTCCGCGAGATGTTGCAATATCAAATAAGTATAACATCGTTCTTGTTCTCACTTCGGATTATTTATTTAAGCTTGATTGTTTTAGTGAAGAATTAGTCGAATATGAGTCTCATCCCCAATATCGAAGTCTAACTGTAACTCCTTTAGGAGATTTTGTACTAGCTGATTATTATGATATTGAAATTATAAAATCGAATTTAGAAGATAAGATTCCAGTACATAGTCCAATAAAAATGGATAATATCCAGCTTCATGGTTGGTCTAATAATAAATTATCCATAATATGCGATGAATTTCTAACCGGGAACCATCATGTGGAGTTAGAGCTTGATGGCGAGACATTCGAAATAACTTTTAAATGACAACATGAGAAAATATGCAAAAAAACAAACATGATTCAGCACTCCTGCGTAATCAAAAAGAGGAAAGAGAAGCTTTTACTTTTATTTTATTATAATGAATGGAAGAAGAGCGTCTTTCTATTCTCCTTCATTGCTGCTTGTATCTGTTCGAAGTGGTCTATCGTTTTCGATTCCGCATCATCCACCAATGACTTCCCTAACCAATAAAATGATTTATACAATGGAGCGTTTGATGAATAAAACGCACCTCAAAAAACTTGGCCCGCCTTTACAAAAATATCTTAATGATCATGGCCTATCATACTGCGGTTGCGGCTATGGAGGAAAGATCATAAATCACATTAAAATAAATAGCTAGAGAAAAAGAATTGCGGGGCATCATACTTTGTCCATTATGTTGTTCGCATCGATACGATTTCCCCAGTGACGTTAGATTCGTTAAGGGGAAAGCCAGCATCACTCATAGAAATCATAGTCGCTAAAAATACTGAATCTTTTTTCTTTACTACTAAGTATTAATTTAATATAATTTTAATGTAGTAATCATTATCAATTAAGTTGTTAAAGGATAACAACGAAAACAGATAATGATTGAATTTACGATTGAAAGGAGAAGAGTGATGGAAAACAAAAATCATCACAACGCATCCCAATGCCCGTTTTCTCATGGCAGTGTAACAAGTCATACCTCTAAGAGAACAACAAATAAAGACTGGTGGCCTAACCAGCTGAATTTAAGCATTCTCCACCAACATGACCGAAAAACCAATCCTCATGATGAAGAGTTTCATTATGCTCAAGAATTTCAAAAATTGGATTATCAGGCTCTAAAAGAAGATTTGCGCAAGCTGATGACCTCAAGCCAAGATTGGTGGCCAGCTGATTATGGACATTATGGCCCGCTGTTTATTCGCATGGCTTGGCATTCTGCAGGAACATACCGCATCGGTGATGGACGAGGCGGCGCTGCTACGGGTTCGCAACGTTTTGCTCCTCTGAACAGTTGGCCGGATAATGTCAACTTAGATAAAGCGCGCCGGCTGTTGTGGCCGATCAAAAAGAAATATGGCAACAAAATTTCCTGGGCTGACCTGATCGTATTAGCCGGCAATGTGGCTATTGAATCCATGGGAGGGAAAACGATCGGTTTCGGCGCCGGCCGTGTCGACGTTTGGCATCCGGAAGAAGACATTTACTGGGGAGCTGAAAAGGAATGGCTTGATGAGAAACGTTACACAGGAGAGCGCGATCTAGAAAATCCGCTTGCGGCTGTTCAGATGGGGCTCATTTATGTCAATCCGGAAGGTCCTGATGGGAAACCAGATCCAATTGCGGCGGCCCGTGACATCCGGGAGACATTCAAACGCATGGGGATGAACGATGAGGAAACAGTTGCGCTTATTGCTGGAGGGCATACGTTTGGCAAGGCGCACGGTGCCGGTGATGCCTCGCACGTAGGTCCTGAACCTGAAGCGGCGCCGATTGAAGCACAAGGATTAGGATGGGTCAGCTCCTATGGAAAAGGAAAAGGCCGTGATACGATTACGAGCGGGCTTGAAGGCTCTTGGACCCCAACTCCTACCAAGTGGGATATGTCTTATTTTGATTTGTTGTTTGGATATGAATGGTGGCTGACAAAGAGCCCGGCCGGAGCATGGCAATGGCAAGCTGTGAATCAGGATGAAAAAGACTTAGCCCCAGATGCTGAAGATCCTTCGAAAAAAGTTCCAACGATCATGTTTACAACAGATCTGGCGCTTCGTTTTGATCCGGAATATGAAAAGATTGCCCGCCGGTTCCATCAAAATCCAGATGAATTTGCGGATGCTTTTGCCCGCGCCTGGTTTAAACTGCTTCATAGAGACATGGGACCAAAAACGAGATATCTCGGTCCGGAAGTGCCAAAAGAAGATTTCGTTTGGCAAGATCCGATTCCTGAAGTTGACTATGAATTAACCGATTCCGAAATTGAAGAAATCAAAGCGAAAATTTTGAACTCGGGACTAACCGTCAGCGAGTTGGTGAAAACGGCTTGGGCTTCTGCCAGCACGTTCCGCAACTCTGATAAGCGCGGTGGAGCCAACGGTGCCCGTATTCGCCTTGCTCCCCAAAAAGATTGGGAAGTAAACGAACCGGAACCATTAGCAAAAGTGCTAGCTGTTTATGAAGATATTCAAAGCGAGCTACCTAAAAAGGTAAGCCTTGCCGATTTGATCGTTCTTGGTGGCAGCGCGGCAGTGGAAAAGGCAGCCCGCGATGCCGGCTTTGATGTCACGGTGCCTTTTATTCCAGGACGGGGTGATGCGACACAAGAACAGACAGATGCGGAAAGTTTTGCGGTATTAGAACCAGTTGCAGACGGTTTCCGCAACTATCAAAAGAAGGAATACAGCGTCGGTCCTGAAGAGTTGCTGCTAGACAAGGCGCAGCTGCTGGATCTGACCGCTCCTGAAATGACGGTGTTAATCGGTGGTCTGCGGGTGTTGGGGGCTAATTATCGTGATCTGCCTCATGGCGTATTCACGCACCGCGTTGGCGTGCTGACCAATGATTTCTTTGTTAACTTGGTAGATATGAACAATAAATGGGTACCGGTGGAAGGCGGTATTTATGAAATTCGCGACCGGCAAACAGATGAAGTGCTGTGGACGGCTACCCGGGTGGACCTCATTTTCGGCTCTAACTCGGTGCTCCGTTCCTACTCCGAATTTTACGCCCAAGATGATAATCAAGAAAAATTTGTCCGTGATTTTATTAAAGCTTGGGTCAAAGTGATGAATGCTGACCGCTTTGATATTCATTTAAAAAACGTAAGAGCGTCGGTGCCTGTTTGATCGATTTAAACCCAATCCTATAACAAAATGGGGTGATAGACATTCGTCTATCACCCATAGTTTTTGGAGAAAAACGATTGAACTTGGTTCTTTATACTGTTTCCATACCGGATATGACGTAGGACTATTTTTTCTTTATTGTGGAATCTCGGCCATCTTTAACATTTTTCCTCATATTCATGATGGCCATGCTTTTGTAAACTTGATGGTTTGAAAACGTTTTTGATAGAATATAGAATGAACGTTCAGTATAATAATAATGTATACCGATCACAGTGACAAAATTGACTTGGAGGAACACAAGATGATGGAATTGGCAACAAGGAACAGAGGAGCCATACTCATCCTTATGTTGAACATTTTTTTGGCTTTTGTCGGTGTTGGCCTGGTTATCCCGATTATGCCGACATACATGAACGTGCTTGGGATTTCTGGAACGGTTGTCGGCTTTCTGGTGGCCGTTTTTTCTTTAACCCAATTTTTGGTGGCGCCTTATGCAGGAAGTTGGTCAGACTTATATGGGAGAAAATGGGTGATTGTGATTGGTATGTTGATTTTTGCCGTTTCCGAATTCATTTTTGGTCTGGCCAATGACGCTCTTCTCCTGTTTCTATCGAGAATGTTGGGCGGTGTGTCAGTCGCCTTCATCATGCCAGCTGTCATGGCGTATGTGGTTGACATTACCTCAGAAGAAGAGCGGGGCACAGGAATGGGCTGGGTCAATGCGGCTATTTCGACTGGTTTTATCATCGGGCCGGCGATCGGCGGATTTTTGGCGGAATACGGTTTGCGAGTACCTTTCTTCGCAGCAGCCAGCGCCGCCGCTGTTGCTGGCGTTGTTTCGACCATTCTTCCTGAATCGCTCGACAAGAGTAAACGCCTTGACATGATGGCGTCTCAAAAGAAACGAACCAATCAGATGGCACAACTCGCTCGGTCTTACCGCACGCCATACTTTACTGGATTGGTGATCATTTTGATCATCTCGCTTGGAATCTCTCAATATGAAACCGTGCTTGGGCTCTTTGTCGATCACAGGTATGGATATACCCCGAGAGAAATTGCCTGGTTGATCATGATCGGCTCCATCATTGGAGCCGTCGCGCAGTTGACGCTCTTTGGACGATTAATCAATTGGATCGGCGAGAAGAAGCTGTCGGCCTATTGTCTATTGTTGATCGTCGTGTTCATGGTGGTGACCCTCTTTTCGTTCCGTTATTGGATGATGGTCACTTCAGTCACTCTTGTCTTTTTGGCAGTTGATTTTGTACGGCCAGCCATCAGCACGTATTTCTCTAGAATCGCAGGCGATGATCAAGGATTTGTGGCTGGAATGAACGCATCGTATACGAGTCTTGGAAATATTGCCGGTCCTTTGCTGGCCGGAGCTTTGTTCGATATTCAAATGAATTCGCCATTTCTAATCGGCAGTCTGATTATGCTGGCTGGTTTTCTGTTGAATTTGTACTGGATTCGCAAGGAGAGGAAAGAGCACCGGTCGGTTCACCAAAGCAACAACCATCTCTTGGACACCAAAACAAAAAACTATTATGATGAAGGTGGCAGGAGGGCATACAATGAATAAAAAGAAGCTGCAGAGCGAACAGACGAAAAAATGCATTGCCGAAGCAGCCATGCAATTGTTTGCCCAAAAAGGATATAAGGGGACATCTATCGAAGATATCGTCGCGGCAACAGGAAAGAGCAAGGGCAATATTTATTATCACTTCGGCAATAAGGAACAGCTGTTTCAATATTTGCTAGATGAATGGGATCGTGATTGGCGGGAGAAGTGGAAGCAAAAAGAGTCGCAGTGGCCAACATTTGCCGAAAAGCTTCTCGGATTGGCAGAGCATATTGTTACAAATGATGTAAATCATCCCTTGACAAACGCGATGGATGAATTTCTCAATAGTGAATGGAACAACAGTGAAGTACAGGAAAGGGTAACGAAGTTCTATTCCGATCAGATTGCTTTTTTTCAAGAGATGATACAGACAGCGATGGACGACGGAGAGCTACAACAGGATCAAGCGCAGATGTTGGCGGTTATTCTTGGAGCGATGATAATGGGATTGGGGGAAATCTCACGGCGTATCCAGTTTCAAGAGGCATTGAAATTATATCACAAAGCGATTGATGTTTTTTTGCATGGAACGTTGACACGCGATTCCTAAGTGAAAACAAAATCAATGATGAAATGAACAATGTCAATTGCTTAGAGAACGTCGCTAGCTCCGGCGTTCTCTTTTTGATTCGCACTTTCCCAACAGACCAACCCTCTCGTTCGATGAAGATCCAAACAGGGACTCGCAATAAAAAAATTTCCAAGGTTTCCCTTTCCTCTGTTGAGGCGTCCCTTTGTTTTGCATCGGTTTTTCAATAAGGAATAGGTTGAGGAGAGGGACAAGTGGTATAATAGAAACATTCCTGTGCAGAGGCTTGATCAAAAAAGCTCCCTTAGTGTGATGCAGGGGTGTCGGTAGACAAAACCCCGTCATCACACCAAGAGAATTTGATATGCTTTGGATGGCCGATTTTACTTGGCTCGTGTTTTCAACGAAGATTCCTGCTGTTTTGAACGACTCGGCCAAAATGCCATTTTTCCCATAAGCGCCGTCAAGGAAGGCACCAGCAATGCTCGAACGACAAAAGTATCTAAAAGTACGCCAAGAGCCGTGATTAAACCAAATTGAACAAGGACTTGTATAGGCATGGTGATCAATACAGCGAAGGTGGCCGCTAGGATCAGACCTGCTGATGTAATGACACCGCTCGTTTGTGTCACCCCTTCTTTAATGGCTTCTTTTAACGGCATGGTCTTGGCTTTTTTCCAGATACTCGAAATCATAAAAATATTATAATCTTCGCCAAGAGCAATCAAGAAGACGAAAGCATACAGAGGAATGGCTCCTTGAATCGCTGCTACGCCAAATCCGTAATGAAGGATAATCCACCCCATTCCCAAGGCCGCAACATAAGAAAGCAAAACAGTCAATATTAGATTAATCGTCGTTATGAGCGAGCGCAAGTATGCAAAAAGCAAGACCGCGATCAGACCGATCACAAGGGGAATGATCACGTGGCTGTCCCGATCGGTCCATGATTTCACATCATATTGCTCCGCTGTTTGTCCAGCAAGCCAAATAGAAGTGTCATTCTGTACGGCTCCGCTAGTTTCCAGAGCCTCTGCGGCAATGTTGCGCAGCTCCGGAATAACCTTCATCGCTTCTTGTGAATAAGGGTTTGCGTTAAGAACTAGACGGTATAAAGAGTAGGCGGGATCAATGGTGCTGATTTGACGCTCAGCAACCTCATTCACCGCAGGATGTTCCGCCAGAGTTTTGCTTAGATCGGGACCGTTTTTGACGATCACGGAAACCGGAGCAAGCTCCCCAGGGGAATAGCTCTCGGCTATGCGTTCAAACCCCTCGCGGGAAGGCATATTTTTCGGGAACGATGACAGCAAATCATACGTAAAGGTTATTTGACTGGCGAATGCGGCCAAAATCCCAAGCGTTATGGTGCAGGCAATGACAACTCTTCGCGGTTTGGTAACGACTAGTTGACCGACAGTTGCACTCAAGGTACGTCTAGCTTTTTTAGGTTTATAATCCTTGCCCTTCTCAACGGCACGCTGCTGCTCTTCTTCTGGTGTCCGAGGAACAAATGGGAAGAAGGCGACGCGTCCGATGATGGCCAGCAACGCCGGCACCAACGTCAGACTGGCAAGCATCATGATCAGAATAGATAAGCTAAACGGCACTGCGAAACGTTCGTATGCACCATATTTAGCTACAAGCAATGCTAGCAAAGCTAGCATCACGGTGAAACCGCTCATGGCTATGGCACCTGAAGCTTCTCGGAAGGTGCGGCGCAGTGCATGAAAACGATTGCTGTCACGCATCAGCTCTTGTCGGAAGCGGGTAATGAAAAATAGACAATAGTCTGTACCAGCGCCGAAAAGAAGGACGGTCATGATCGCAAGGCTTTGAGAGTCGACTACAATCCATCCTTTCTTGGCCATCCAGCCCAATAGGGGACTGGTTACAGCATAAGCGAAGCCAACACCAATTAACGGGATGATCGCTAAGAGAGGAGAACGGTAGATCAAGAGCAAAACGACTAACACTAACAAGATGGTGGCGATCAATAAAACGAAATCAGCATTCAGAAACAAATCGGTAGCATCCACCGCAATGCCTGCGGGACCGCTAATGCGAAGACTCAATTTGTCCGGCGCGTCCATTGTTGTGGTAAAAGGATCGGTACCAGAAGCTTTCTTGATTCTGTCCTGAAGAGCATGTAAACTCTTTTTAAGCTGCTCCGGCTCCATACTCTCATCAAATATGATCGGCTGAACAAGTGTGCTGCCATCCTCAGAAACCATTTGTTTCAAGGCAGGAGGAGGAAACTGATGCAAGGAAAGCAAGCTTTTTTGGCCTTTCAGCGGTTTTTCTTTGAGCTGTTGAGAAATTTCTGCCATCAGACGAAAATCCTGTTCGTTCAAACCGTCAGGCCGATGCCAAACCACTAAAGCAGGGAGCCCTGACTCCCCAGGGAAATACTTTTCCATGACACGATCCGCCTGTAAAGAGGGACTGTCTTTATGAAGATTGCCGGCGTTGTTTTGTTTTTGATCACCTGCGGCTGGTAAGGAAACCGAGAGAATGATGGCCATGGCTACCCAGACAATCAGCGTTGCCCACCGTGTTTTCGGTCCGCTAACCAGCGCTCCGATCGAGTGAAACATATTACTGTCCTTCCTTTCTTTACGCGTTTTGACGCTATTTACGTATCTTTTATGTGGAGATGATATAATTATATATACCAGAAGGTTAATTAATCAAGCTTTATTTTAGAGCGGGAGGGAGCAACTGTGAATCAATCCAGAGAAAAACGTAAACCAGGCCGTCCAAAAGCAACCGAGTCTTCACAAACGATGATACAAATATTGCGGACTGCTTCCGCTTTATTTATGGAATACGGGTTTGAAAAGGTGTCCCTTGAAACCGTAGCTAAAACATGCGGTTTAACCAAAGCAAGTGTTTATTACTATTTCAGTAACAAATCCATGTTATTTACCAAATGTCTGTTGTTTGTGTTAAAGGTTGCACACGATCAAACCGTTGCCATTATGAACGGTCCCGGGACATTGCAGGAACGTCTGCGGGAGGTCGCTATACGCTATATGCAAAATACGTATGTGGATTTTGAAACGATGATGCGTGAAGCCTCGTCGGAGTTATCAGAGGAACAAACTGCAGAAATTCGCAATGCTGAACGGAAGTTGCATGAAGTGCTTGAGCACGCCTTTCAAAAAGCAATGGAAAAGGAGGAGATTGTGCCGTATGATCCTTTCTTGCTTTCCCATCTTTTTGTCGCCATGTTGACCGTTCGCAATCGCCAAGAAGTAATGAATAAGCGCCAAATGGTGGAAGAAGTTGCCTCTGAAATGGTCCGATTGTTGCTTAACGGTCTTTCTCCACGTTAAAAAGAGGATGGTTCTCATATAATAAAAGATAGAAAGGGGAGATATTATGGACAAGCATCGGATTTATACAACAAGTGTCGCCAGTGTCTACCCTCACTATGTGACAAAGGCAGAGAAAAAAGGGCGCACGAAAAAGGAGGTTGATACAATCATTTGTTGGTTGACTGGATACAGCCAGGAAGAGTTAAATACACACTTAGAAAAAAAGACAGACTTTGAAACTTTCTTTACAGAAGCTCCGCACTTGAACCCTTCGCGAACTCTCATCAAAGGTGTGGTCTGCGGTGTCCGGGTGGAAAATATCGAAGAACCCATCATGCGAGAAATTCGCTATTTAGATAAGCTGATTGATGAGCTAGCAAGAGGGAAGGCGATGGAGAAGATTTTACGGAAATCATAATCGAAAACAAGAGCGTGCGTGTGGGGAGGAAGTGACACGAACTTGAAAAACAAGCCCGCGATGGGCATGTTTGGTTGTAGAATTTTACAGAGATTCAAAGACACATGAAACCAAAGTAGACAGTTGACCAAATGGGTGATCGACATTCGTCGATCACCCATAGCTTTTGGAGGAAAACGATTTAGCTTAATGGCTTCTTTATGCTTGACACGTGATCCTTTTCTGTTTTTCTTTGTTCGATGAAAGGGGATTGCGCACATTTCATTTGGTTAGATTTACATTCACGTTATCTTTGTCTGGTTGTCGTCTTTGCCATTCGGACAGATAGATATGTGCATTCTGTTCTTGACTTTGTGTTCTCCGTTAATCCCTCTTCCATTCTATATTTCTTTGAATCGGTCCTATTCCTTAAAAGAAATCAATGAAAAATTCAAAGGATACCATATCACGTGACTTGCATTAGATACAGGAGTTGAGAAACAAATGAAGGATGATTTAGATTTTATGCAAACACCTGTCATTGGCTTTCCATACAAAAAAGTGCATGTAGATTCTGTATTCAATCGCTCGTTTACTGATTACGAAGAAGTAGTCAAAGGGCTCGAGCTATTAACCAAAAACGAAAAATGGGCAACACAATTAACGGAATATAAAAACTTAAAGATGGCCGAGCGACTGAAATGGGTGAAAAAGAATAAAGAATTGAAGGTTTATGGAATCGCTATAACAGGAACCGCTAAAGATGTATTATCTTTGGAAAAGATGAAGGAAGTTCATGTGATTCGCTTAGGACAGATCTATTGGCCGTAATAAAGGGAGATGATTAAAAATGAAAATGCTATCCATCCATTTGCTCAATACATTAGTCGCTATATTTTTGCTGATTTTGTTAAATGTGCAAGCGATAGTGGATATCCCTGTTTTTCGTATTCGTTATATTTGGATTTCATTGTTTGGAATGCTTATATGTTTGTTTGGATGGGTCAAAAATGATCGATTCTATTCTTATTTAGCCGGCGTTCTTCACCTTATTCTCATCGTTTCTTGCATGGGCATCATTTGGTTTGGTTTAGGAATTCATCCCCATCCATAAGAAAACAAGTCTTACAGATTCACTTCTGCTTACAAAATATATTAGGGGATTTTTTAACATCATCCATTGAGAAGTCTCTCACCTCTAAGCAAAGTGTAGGTGAGGGAGATTCATATAGCGACAGAAGCAAGAAGACTTCTGTCTTTCTGCTTTTTTATGTTAAAAGTATGTTAAGATTTCTTATCCTCACTTGCTTTATATAAGTATATGCTTATATGATTATATTCAGTGATTGGAGAATGATTTTACGTCTTCTATTTCTACAGCAAGACTTAAAAAGGGAGGAGAGTTGATGAGTGAGACCGCTTGGGAAATCGAAAAAGCAGCGCATATTTTAAAATTGTTAGGCGATAAAACCCGCTTAACCATTGTCGCTATTTTAAAACAGCGGGAATGTTGTGTTTGTGAGCTTCTTGAAGTGTTTAATATGAGCCAGCCATCTGTGAGTCAACATCTTCGTAAGTTGAAGGATGCCGGATTAATCAAAGAGGAGAGAAGGGGACAGTGGATTTACTATTCTCTTCATCCACAAAACAAGGAATATGATTTGATGGAGGCTATTTTACAACATATTCCCGATCAAACCGAGAATATCCGTAGGATCGAAGAAACCAATCCTACGCTTCGTTGCGGCTGTTAATCTACATGAAATGAGGAGAGGAAAGATGAATAATACGAAAAGAAAGCGGCTATCGTTCTTGGATCGATACTTAACGCTTTGGATTTTTCTCGCGATGGCAGCGGGAATGGGGATGGGTTTCTTCTTTCCAGACTTTGTAGAGAAGATGAACCGTTTACAGACGGGAACGACATACATTCCAATTGCTGTTGGTTTAATTTTAATGATGTATCCTCCGTTAGCTAAAGTTCGTTATGAAGAGATGGGACGCGTATTTAAAGATCTAAAAATATTGGTTTTGTCCCTTATCCAAAATTGGATCATTGGACCAATTTTAATGTTTGTATTGGCCATTGTATTTTTGCCGGATAAGCCTGAATATATGGTCGGACTGATCCTGATTGGCCTGGCTCGTTGTATTGCGATGGTGATCGTCTGGAATGATTTAGCAAAGGGGGATCGAGAGTATGCAGCTGGACTCGTAGCATTTAATTCTGTATTTCAAATGCTCTTTTTCTCGATTTACGCGTATGTGTTTGTAACAATCATTCCAGAATGGCTAGGATTAGAAGGTGTTGGCATTCATATCACGATGATGGAAGTCGCGAAGTCCGTGTTCATTTACTTAGGAATCCCGTTTCTCGGCGGAATGATCACGCGCTTTATCTTGGTACAAGCAAGGGGAAAGCGATGGTACGAAAACGTATTCATTCCAAACATCAGTCCGATTACATTCATTTCACTGTTATATACGATTATCGTCATGTTCTCATTAAAAGGAGAGGTTATTGTCAGCTTGCCATTGGATGTCGTGAGAGTGGCCATTCCATTGCTCATTTACTTTGTGTTGATGTTCTTTGTTTCCTTCTTCTTGGGAAGGAAAATTGGCGCGAGCTACCCTATAACGACAACCCTTGCCTTTACAGCCGGAAGCAATAACTTTGAATTAGCCATTGCCGTCGCTGTTGGTGTATTTGGAATCCATTCGGGCGCAGCCTTTGCAGCTGTTATTGGACCGCTTGTGGAAGTGCCGATTATGATCGCGCTGGTCAACGTGGCACTACGGTTTCAACGAAAATACTTCAAAACAGAATCTGTATCATACTAACAACAAAAGGTGGGGTAAAAATTGCAAGATAAAAAGACCATTTACTTCTTATGTACAGGAAACTCTTGCCGTAGCCAAATGGCCGAAGGATGGGCCAAAAAATACCTTGGTGATGAATGGGACGTTTATAGTGCAGGTATCGAAGCTCACGGACTTAATCCGAGCGCAGTAAAAGCCATGAAAGAAGTAGGAATTGATATTTCTAGCCAAACATCCGACGTCATTGATCCTGAAATTTTAAATCAAGCAGATTTAGTCGTAACATTATGCGGCCATGCAGCCGATCACTGTCCGGTAACACCGCCACATGTGAAGCGCGTACATTGGGGATTTGATGATCCTGCGAAGGCGGAAGGAACCGAGGAAGAAAAATGGTCTGTATTTCAGCGTGTTCGTGATGAAATTGGCGCTCGCATCAAAACATTTTCTGAAACAGGAGAATAACACTGAAAAACAGCCGAGAAGAATCTTCTCGGCTGTTTTTATTGAAGTTGATACAGTCAAAAAGCTGCTTTTTTTAAATGAAAAAATGTTGCAATTTACAAATAAAATGATATAAATAATGATAGAGGTGAAAAAAATGGAAAACATTAGAGAGCTGTTTCAGGTGATGACACGTCGTTTCGGATTGCTGAATAAAAATTGCTGTTCCATTGATCCTATAGATATTTCGCTGGCTCAAAGCCATATTCTTTATGAAATTGATAAGCATCATTCTCCTTCCATGCAGCAAATAGCCGATATATTAGCAATGGATATCACAACATTCAGCAGGCAAATTCAAAATTTAGTGAAAATGGGGCTTGTAAAAAAAGAGCCATCCCCTGAAGATAGACGCGTATACACGCTGTCCTTAACAACCCAAGGAAAGTTTATTGCAACAACCATTGATCGAGAAATCAATCAATATTTAGCCGAGGTATTTTCGCGTATGACTGAATTTGAGAAAGAAACCGTGATTCGTTCGATTAAATTACTGAATGAATGCATGGCGAAATCGAGCGTTTGTTGTAAACCCTTGTTTTAAGGCAAGTCTAATAAGGCTTGCCAATCATTAAAACAAATATTTGTATTTTGCAAATAAAATAAACGCAATGGGGGATTGTCCATGAGTATAGCTGCTCTTCAAGATTTTCTTTATATTATGTTTGAATTGACTCTTTTGTTTTTTAGTATTTCATTCATCATTAACTTTTTAGAAGGCTATATCCCTTATGCCAAAATGACATATTTCTTAACAAAGCATCACCCATTATTAGGAGCAGGGATTGCTATAGCATTTGCTTTTATTACGCCGTTTTGCTCCTGTTCAACGATACCGGTTGTTGTATCACTTCTAAATCAGCAAGTCCGTTTTGGGATTGTAATGGTATTTCTATTTGCTTCGCCTGTGCTAGACCCAACCATATTAACCCTCATGGCGACGATACTTGGAGTAAAAGTAGCGCTTGCTTATACGATAATCACCGCTATCATGTCCATTCTCATTGGTTTTGCACTTGAAAAATTCCGATTCGAACATCAAGTGAAACAGGTCATTGTGAAAGGAGAAATGCGCCTTGGCAAAAAGCGCAACATAAAAGAAGCTCTTCAAGAGACGTTTCAGCTCATGAAAAACGTTTATCCATATTTACTTGTTGGCGCAGGCATTGGGGCCATAATTCATGGAGTGGTGCCGTCCGAATGGATTTCGACCTATATGGGAGGTGATAAATGGTGGCTTGTTCCGCTGGCAGCAATCATCGGAATTCCATTGTATATTCGTCTTTCCACAATGATTCCTATTTCACAAATGTTGCTCGCCAAAGGGATGGCATTGGGACCTATCATGGCGTTGATGATTAGTTCAGCCGGTGCAAGCTTGCCAGAGATTACATTATTGCACAGCATCTTTAACAAGAAGCTTATTGCTGCGTTTATCGGTTCTGTCATAACAATGGCCACATTATCAGGATGGTTATTTTATGTGATATAAGGAGGTATTTTAGATGAACATGTTGAAAGTTCTATTTGGCAAATCCGAAGAAAGCAAAGGTTGTTGCGATATCCAAATTGTTGAAGTGAAAGAAACGGAGAAAAATTTGGACAAAAACAAGCAGATGGATCGGGAATGTTGCTCTCCTGCATCTAGCTGTGAGAGCTGCTAATAGGACAAAAAAGCATTCGAGCAACTCGACTTGAAAATCACCTGAAGAAAATATCAGGAGAGTCGAATGGATAGATTTAGAGTGTGCCATGTCATCCAGAAGGAATAATACAAAACAGATAGAGCCATGGTAGGTAAGATTTACAGGAGCTAATGTAAAAGAGATCCTTCTTTTTTATCTACATCGCTTATTTAAAATATAGAACTATGTGCTAAATAATAAAAAAACAACTAGCCAAACACCAACTATTAGAAATGGGGGAGTTACATAAAAAAATAGTTCCTGTGATTTGTGGGTTAAGTCTTATAGTGGGAAAATATTCAGCAGCCTACACGTGTTGAAGCCGCTCAAATCAAGGCATTTAACGACGTGAATTCGGCTTATTGGGCTTTTGAGGAAATTCAATATCTGTTGAATCAAGGGATTGCAGAAGTCCTAAAGGGAAACAGCCATTGTCCAAATGAGAATATTACACGGGCAAAAGCCGCTAGAATGCTCGTTAAAGCCTTAAAACTAAATATCAACAATCCCGAAGTATAAGGATGTTCATTTCCCTGATATGGCTAAAGACCATCCGGATTATGATTATATCAAAGCGGCCGTTAACGAAGGAATTTTCAAAGGGGATGATAGCGGCAAATTCGGTCCGGATAAACCATTAACTCGCGCGCAAATGGCCAAAGTGCTTGTAGAGGCCTTTCATGTGAACTACTCACCACTTAGCTAAAGCTTGAAGTGGGAGCTTCTCAGTTCCACGACGAAAGCCGCCTTTCGTCTCCCTGAGCGTGACTTCGGGT
>NZ_JACIDF010000007.1:0-155546 GCF_014196195.1 Anoxybacteroides rupiense
ATTCGGTCCGCTCGACTTGCATGTATTAGGCACGCCGCCAGCGTTCGTCCTGAGCCAGGATCAAACTCTCCAAAAGAAAGTTGATTGGCTATTATTTAAATTTCGGCTGACCATACCGAAATTTTTCGATTCACGCTTCGTTTTGTTCAGTTTTCAAAGAACATTGTTCTAATAAAGCAGCTATTAAATAATAACAAATCAATCAGCTAATGTCAATCTTTTTTTATTTTATTCATCCGTTTTTCACGGACATTTTTTATTATACTTATATACTTTACATTAATCAAGTATTTTTTTCTTTTTTACTTCTTTGTCTATGAGACAGAAAAAGCGAAATGGTCACTTTTCTGTCTACTTCTTTAGAATTAAATCCATACTGGATAAAAGTTTAACTAAAAAAGTGTACCCCTATTTGAGAAAACATGAACAAACGACGTATACACCTCCGCTACCATCAACTGAACATAAAAAATCTGTAAAAGCGAAACCTGGCTTTTTAACGATTATATCTTTAATTCAGAGGTTTGTGTTGTTTTTCAACGGTCGGCCCGCTGTCACATATTTATATGATACAAACACCCCCGGACTTGATCTCCGACCGCCGAATACATTATCTACCCTTTTTAAAGATTTGTATTGATTATAGCTAGATCCTCTTTGATAAAACTAAAAGTATTTCTACTCCTTTTAAAATCATCCTCTATTTTTTAAATGCTTAACACTTGAAAGAAATACAAGGCGCAAATTATGATTTATCTAAATTAATGCTAATTTTTCGATTCGTAAGTCTCTAATCTGCTGACTAAGCATAGATATCATTTAACGCTTGCTACTCATGATCGCATCATCAAAAAAGGAATGGGAAAAATAGAGATGGTTTGCTTACTAAAATATTTATTCTCCATCCATCTCAGACGAATAAATGACCTCTTCGATAAAAAGATGACGTTGTTCGCTTAATGAAATAAACTCATTTCCATCAACTGTTTTAACAATAGGCCGCGTCGGTTCTTCTCTTTGAACAAACACAATTTCCGCCATTTCGCCATTGGATAACTTCACCTTTGTGCCGACCAAAAACATTGTTAAATGATTCAATAAGATTTGTATGACTTCCATGCTTAGTTTCCCAAAGTTATCTACTTGAATTTGTTCAAGCGCTTTAAACGGTGATTCTTTTTTCCGATAAAGACGCTCAGAAACCATGGCATGATATACATCCGCTACGGAAACAATCTTACTATATGGATGAATTTGCTTGTCATTGATCCCAAACGGATATCCGCTTCCATCATTTCTTTCATGATGCTGTAAAACAGCTAATTTTACTCCTTCCTGTAAAACAGGGATTTTCTGAACCATCTTATATCCTAAAATGGTATGTTCCTTTACCTCTTTATACTCTTCAGCCGTAAGAGCGGATTTTTTCATAATAATTTTTTCATTAATTTTAGCCATACCACAATCACAAAGAATCCCTGCTAGAGCAATTTGATAACATGCTCCTTTTCCATAATTCAGATGCTTCCCTAAAAACCCTGACAATAACCCGATACAGACCGCATGATGGTATAAATAATCTTCTTTCGTTGTATAACGATATAGGGTAAGCAGTTCTGTTCGATTATCGATAAAACGGTCAAGCAAAGGAATAATAATTGAACGAATTTCTCCAACATCAATAGGAGAACCTGACTGCCAAGATTGAAATGCTTTTTTGTATCGTTGTACTGCTTTTAAATAAAGAGCCATAATATCTTCCGTACTTTCATTATTTTGCTCATCGCTTTCCTTTTTTACCTCGATAATTTCTAGAGGCCTAAAGGGTTGGCCATTTGCTAATACCGGCTCTACATAAACATCTTCAATCAAAAATTTTTCCAACACATTTAAAAGCAACGGAGTTAATACAGTGTTCTTAGGAATAATTGTTTTCTTTGTTTTTCCAATTACATCGGCTGCTAGAATACATCCTTCTTGTAACTGATTAATTTTGACACGAATCATTTTATTCCCCCAGTCTAACAAGACACAATTCCCCGTGTATTATAAAAAGCTGACTCGAGGATGCGGGCTCTGTTCCTCGAATCAGCAATGTTAATCCATTAGTCTTCCTGTCTATCCTCAGCTTCCTTTTCTTCCTCTTTTGGTACTTTTGCAACTGTGGCAACATATTCGTGTTCATTATCACCTGATAGCCGGATCAATTTAACTCCTTGCGTATTCCGTCCCATTCTCGAAATATCGCTGACAGCAATCCGGATCAAAACGCCATTGGTGGTGATCAACATAAGATCTTCTTCGCCTGTTACAGTCTTTACAGCTACAACTGTGCCATTTTTTTCAGAAATATTGCATGTTTTTAACCCTTTTCCGCCACGACTTTGCACTCGATATTCTGAAGCCCCTGTGCGTTTTCCGTACCCGTTTTTCGTTACTACAAGCACATCATGATCTTCCTCTAGAATCTCCATTCCGACTACTTCATCGCCACCTTCTAACGTGATTGCCTTAACCCCCGTTGCATTTCTTCCCATTGTTCGCACCTCTGTTTCAGGGAAGCGGATGAGCATACCATGTTTCGTTCCAACGATCACGTGTTTAGAACCATCTGTCAATTTTACAGAAATAAGCTCATCTCCTTCACGCAAGCTAACGGCAATCAAGCCATTATTGCGGATATTGGCGAACGAAGATAGCGGAGAGCGTTTAGCAATTCCTTCTTTTGTTGTAAAGAACAAAAAGGAATTATCGTCAAATTGGTCGATCGTAATAATTGTATTGACCCATTCATCTTTATCGATTTCTAATAAATTAATAATTGGTATTCCTTTAGCTGTTCGTCCAAATTCAGGGATTTCGTATCCTTTCGAACGATATACTTTCCCTTTATTTGTAAAAAATAGAATGGTATGGTGGGTTGACGTGATCAAAAGGTGCTCCACAAAATCGTCTTCGCTTGTGTTCATTCCCTGAATTCCTCGGCCGCCACGCTTTTGACTTTTGTAGGTAGATAAAGGAAGGCGTTTAATATAGCCTTTATGCGTGAGCGTCACGACAATATTTTCACAAGGAATCAGATCCTCATCATCAAATTCTTCAATGCCTCCGCTTACAATCTCGGTTCTCCGTTTATCATTAAATCGCTCTTTTATTTCTGTGAGCTCATCACGAATAATTTGCAACACTTTTTCTTCATCCGCTAAAATCTCTTTAAGTTGGGCAATCAACTGAACCAACTCTTGGTATTCTTGTTCAATCTTTTCTCTCTCTAACCCTGTTAATCGTTGCAGGCGCATATCTAAAATGGCTTGTGCTTGTCTTTCGGTAAGTGAAAATTTTTGCATCAAACCTTGTTTAGCGATTTCTGTCGTTTGTGAGTGCCGAATTAAATGGATCACTTCATCCAAATGATCCAAAGCGATGCGCAGCCCTTCAAGAATATGAGCTCTCGCTTCCGCCTTTTTCAGCTCATAAGCTGTCCGGCGGCGAATGACGATCCTTTGATGATCTAAATAATGCATCAGACACTCTTTTAGGTTTAAAACTTTTGGCTCTCCATTCACGAGCGCAAGCATATTGATTCCAAAGCTTGTTTGCAGTGCTGTTTGTTTATACAAGTTGTTTAAAATCACCTTGGCATTAGCGTCTTTTCGAACCTCTATTACGATTCGCATGCCGCTGCGATCCGATTCATCACGCAAATCGGTGATTCCATCGATTTTTTTCTCGCGTACAAGTTCAGCAATCCGCTCGATCAGCTTGGCTTTATTCACCTGATAAGGAAGCTCCTGAACAATGATCGTTTCTTTCCCATTTGCTTTTTGCTCAATTTCCACTTTCGCTCTTAAGGTAATTGAGCCTCTTCCTGTTTCATATGCTTTCCTGATTCCGCTGCGCCCAATAATTTGTCCTGCAGTAGGAAAATCAGGTCCCGGTATAAATTCCATTAATTCAGCAACGGTCATTTCCGGATCTTGACTTAAGGCTAAAAGCGCATCAATTACTTCTCCCAGCTGGTGGGGAGGAATATTTGTCGCCATTCCGACTGCAATTCCTGAAGATCCATTGACTAGCAAATTAGGAAATCTCGATGGTAACACCGCCGGTTCCTTTTCCGATCCATCATAGTTATCTTGGTAATCAATGGTGTCCTTATTGATATCCCGCAACAGCTCCATCGATATCTTAGACATTCTTGCTTCTGTATAACGCATGGCTGCGGCTGCATCGCCGTCAATAGAACCGAAGTTACCATGTCCATCCACCAGCATATAGCGATAGTTAAAATCCTGAGCCATCCGCACCATCGTGTCGTAAACAGCTGCGTCACCGTGCGGATGATATTTCCCGATCACTTCACCAACAATCCGTGCTGATTTTTTATAAGGTTTGTCCGCTGTCATCCCTAAATCATGCATCGCATATAAAATACGACGATGGACTGGCTTTAATCCATCCCGAACATCTGGCAAAGCCCTTGAAACAATAACACTCATAGCATAATCAAGAAATGACGATCTCATTTCTTGGCTGATATTCACTTCGCGAATTCGAGGATTACGATTTTCTGACATGTTTACGTACCTCCCTTATAAACTCATTTTCCAGATGGGGAGGGTGGCATTTGAACACTCTCCAATACATAATGAAGGATTAACCTATACGAAGCCAACACTTTTCTTTTCATCCACGTCGGCAAGGTGTTCTTGCCGACATTGGATAGATCTGGGCATTGCTTCTTTATGCATATCAATGACAAAAACCATCAAAACCGATGTTCCGTAGATATAGAAATCGATTCTCAAACATCCATCTTAAATATCTAGATTTTTGACATACTTTGCGTTTTCCTCAATAAATTGTCTTCTTGGCTCAACCTTGTCTCCCATTAAAACCTCAAATATCTCGTCAGCTTCAATCGCATCTTGAAGGCTTACTTGAAGCAGCGTCCGCGTTTCAGGATTCATGGTTGTTTCCCATAGCTGCTCAGGATTCATTTCACCAAGACCTTTATACCGTTGAATGGTCGGTTTTGGAGTTTCTGGCAGTTCGGACAAGACTTGCTCTAGTTGACGATCATTGTAGGCATATTCCACCCGCTTGCCTTGCTGAATTTTGTAAAGAGGCGGTTGAGCAATATAAACGTATCCCTTTTCAATAATTTCCCGCATATAACGGTAAAAAAACGTTAGCAGCAGCGTCCGAATATGCGCTCCATCGACATCGGCATCCGTCATGATGATGATCTTATGATATCTTGCTTTTGTAATATCGAAATCTTCACCAATTCCTGTTCCTAACGCTGTTATAATTGTTCGCACTTCATTGTTCGATAAAATTTTATCTAGACGGGCTTTTTCAACATTGATAATTTTTCCGCGCAACGGTAAAATCGCTTGAAAATGGCGATCTCGTCCCTGTTTCGCAGATCCGCCCGCTGAGTCTCCCTCTACTACATACAATTCGCTAATAGAAGGATCCTTTGAAGAACAATCTGCCAGTTTCCCTGGCAAATTGGATATTTCAAGCGCACTTTTTCTCCGCGTTAGCTCGCGCGCTTTTTTTGCCGCTAAACGGGCACGCGCCGCCATCATTCCTTTTTCGATGATCTTCTTGGCAACAGTTGGATTCTCTAGCAAAAAGGTTTCAAACTGCTCTGAGAAGATGGCATCTGTTACTGTTCTTGCATCGCTATTTCCAAGTTTCGTCTTTGTTTGCCCTTCAAATTGCGGCGCAGGATGCTTCACAGAAACAATCGCCGTGAGCCCTTCCCGCACATCTTCCCCGGTTAAGTTAGCATCATTGTCCTTAAAAATGTGGTGTTTGCGTGCATAATCATTAATAATACGGGTTAATGCTGTTTTAAAACCCGATTCGTGTGTTCCGCCTTCATGTGTATGAATGTTATTAGCGAACGAATAAATATTGCTGCTGTAGCTGTCATTGTATTGCAAGGCGATCTCAACGGAAATTCCATCTCGTTCCCCATCGATATAAATAGGCTCATCATGAAGCACTTCTCTTGTTCGGTTTAAGTGTTGAACGTATGATTTAATTCCGCCTTCATAATAGTATTCGTTCTTTCGGTTTTCGTCTCGTTTATCTTCAAGACTAATTTTAATCCCTCGATTTAAAAAGGCTAATTCCCGTAATCGAGTGGCCAGCGTCTCGTAATCATACTCTGTCGTTTCGGTAAAAATCTCAGGATCTGGTTTAAACCGAGTAGTAGTGCCTGTCCGATCCGTTTCGCCAATAACTTGTAAATCCGCACAAGGAATCCCGCGTTCATATTTTTGATAATGAATTTTTCCTTCACGATAAACAAATACTTCTAATTCTTGTGACAGGGCATTTACAACAGAAGCACCAACTCCATGAAGCCCTCCAGATACTTTATATCCGCCGCTACCAAATTTTCCGCCGGCATGGAGCACCGTCATAATGACTTCAACAGCCGGTCGACCCATTTGTTCTTGAATGCCGACTGGAATACCACGACCATTGTCAACCACGGTAATACTGTTATCTTTTTCGATTGTTACAGAGATTTCTGTACAATACCCAGCCAATGCTTCATCAATACTATTGTCAACAATTTCCCACACTAAATGATGTAAGCCTTTGGGACCCGTTGATCCTATATACATGCCTGGCCGTTTCCGTACAGCTTCAAGGCCTTCCAATACCTGAATTTGCCGTTCATCATACATATGTTCGATTTTTTGTTCCATTGTCATGTTAATCACCTACGCTTTCCTTTGAAAAACGATCAAACATCCCCGGTGTCCGGGGAACAAATATGACCGGAACTCACTTGATAGATCGCTGCTTCCTTTATGACATCATGTTTAATTCCGTCAATACTTGTTGTAGTAACAAAGGTTTGAACTTTCTGGCGGATGGTGTTAAGCAGATGTGTTTGCCGAAAATCGTCCAGTTCCGAAAGTACATCGTCTAATAAAAGAATGGGATAATCGCCTGTTTCAGAAAAGATCAGTTCAATTTCGGCTAATTTGATCGATAAAGCTGTTGTTCTTTGCTGTCCCTGTGAACCAAATGTCTGTACATCTCTTCCATTGACATCAAATGACAAATCGTCACGGTGAGGACCAGCAAGTGTCGTACCTCGCTGAATTTCCTTCTCCTTTATTTTAACAAATTTTTCAGTATATGCTTCTATTATTCTCGACAATTCCAGCTCTTCTGATACCTGAACAGAAGGATGATATTGGATTTGCAGCTTTTCCAATCCTCGGCTGATTTCGTGATGAATGGGCTCAGCCCATTTTTGCAGCAGCTGGGAAAATTCATATCTCTTTAATGTAATTTTCGCGGCAATCTCTATCAGCTGTTCTGTTAATACATCTAAAACAGCTTCATCATGATGCTGCTTCGTTTGCAACAGCTTCAAATAATGATTCCGCTGCTGCAATATCTTTTGGTAGCGGCTTAAATCATGCATATAAACAGGGGAAATCTGCCCCATTTCCATATCAATAAAACGTCGTCTTACTTGCGGCCCGCCCTTGACTAAATGCAAATCTTCAGGAGCAAATAAAACCACATTAATGTGTCCGATATATTGACTTAATTTTTTTTGTTCAATATGACTTATTTTTGCTTTTTTCCCTTTTTTTGAAATCACAAGCTGCAAAGTTGACGGCCCATTTTTTTTAACGGCCTTCCCTTCTATTTTAGCATATTCCTCATCCCAACGAATCAATTCTTTATCATTTGATGTCCGATGAGATTTAGCCATCGCTAAAACATAAATAGCTTCCATCAAATTCGTCTTTCCTTGCGCGTTTTCTCCCAAAATCACGTTGACTTTATTCGTAAACGACAGCTCCTGGCTGATATAATTCCGGTAATTTTTTAACGATAGATGTGTTAAAAACAAAGATTCTTCACCTACTCCAAACCTTTTACCATAAAAGTTCCGAAATCGCGAATATCGACAACATCCCCATGCTTCAGTTTTCGTCCGCGACGATTTTCTCTATCGCCGTTGACATATACTTCTTTTGTTTGTAAAAACCATTTTGCCATACCGCCTGTATCAATCGCTTGCACAAGCTTTAAAAATTGGCCAAGAGTAATCGTTTCCGTTGTGATCTCTATCGTTTGTTTCATCATTTTCACCGCTCTTCAAAAAAATGTCCATCACTTCATTTTACTAAAAAATTGATCAATAGCAAATAAAGCTGCTAGAGAGTCGGAGTAGTTCTAGCAGCTTTATTATACATTAGTACGTTCTGACTGGTAAGATCAGCTGGAGCATGGAATCGCTGTGTAGTGGACGAAGAACAAATGGACGCATGGCTCCGGTAAAGCTGATCTTGATTTCAGCTCCCTCCAGTGCTTTAAGAGCATCCATCATGTATTTAGCACTGAAAGAAATTTTTAGCTCTTCCCCTTCGACAGATTCGCTCTGGATCTCCTCAGTAACTTTCCCGATTTCTGGGGATATCGATGAAATTTCTACAATGCCATCCTGTAATGTTGTCAATTTAACCACATTGTTTCTTCCTTCTCTAGCAAGCAAAGAAGCGCGGTCAATCGCTTGGAAAAACTCCTTCGCATTCACAATTACGTCTGTTTGGCTATCTGCCGGAATTAAGCGGGACGTATCAGGATAGTTTCCATCAAGCAATCGCGAGAAAAATAAAAGGTGTTTCGTTTTAAATAAAACCTGATTTTCTGTAATGACAATTTCTACATTTTCATTACTGTCATCAAGAATTTTACTTAATTCGTTTAAGCTCTTCCCAGGGATAACCACGTTATAGCCTAGACTTGCATCCATTTCGATTTTTGCTTTCCGTAAAGCAAGGCGATGACTATCTGTTGCAATACAGATCAGTTCTCCATTCTCTACCTTCCAGTTTACACCTGTTAAGATCGGTCGTGTTTCTGAAGTAGAAACCGCAAAAACCGTTTGACGAATCATGGTTTTTAGTAAATCCGTTGGAAGTTTGAACACATTCTCTTCTTTAATTTGTGGAAGTCTTGGATACTCTTCTGCATCTAAGCCGTTTAAGCTAAACTCCGCTTTTCCTGAACGGATGATTGTAACAAATTGATTTTGAACTTCTATTTCGACGTTGTCTTCTGGAAGTTTTTTAACGATTTCGGCAAAAAAACGAGCCGGTAATACAATACTGCCTGGTTGCAGGACTTCTGCAATAATTGTTCCTTCTTCTTCAGCTGGAATAGATGATTCAATGGATATATCTGAATCGCTTCCAGTCAGTGTGACTTCTTGAACAGTTGCTACCATTTTAATACCAGAAAGAATCGGGATCGTTGTGCGTGAAGAAACAGCTTTCATGACATCTTGAACGCTACGAACTAAGTGATCTTTTTGAATGGTAAGTCGCACGAATCGCACCCTCCTAAACTAGAATAAAAGTAAATTTATTTTATATAAAAAATAAGTAATAGTAGTAATAGTAGCTGTTAACATGTGGATAAGCCGAAAAATCGCAAAGGAAACACAGTCATCCACATGTGGATAGACTGTGCACAACTTTTTATATTATTCACACTATCTATCAATGTTTCAATTTTTCTTGAATTTCTTTTATTTGTTTCTGCAGCTGCACATCCGTTTGCAGCAAAGTTGAAATCTTCTCATGAGCATGGATCACAGTTGTATGGTCGCGTCCTCCAAATTCTTCACCGATTTTTGGCAAAGAACAGTCCGTCAGCTCCCGAGATAGGTACATAGCGATTTGCCTCGGAAAAGCAACCGATTTTGTTCGTTTTTTCGCCTTGAAATCTTCCAGCTTGAGATTGAAATGCTGCCCGACTACGCGTTGAATATCTTGAATGGTGATGACCTTCGGTTTGGAGCTTGGGATGATATCCTTTAGTGCTTCTGCAGCAAGATCCGCGTTAATTTCTTTATTAATAAGCGATGAATATGCCACAACTCGGATGAGAGCTCCCTCAAGTTCACGAATGTTGGAATCAATTTGATTAGCGATGTAAAGCATAACCTCATTCGGAATATCGAAGCCTTCTGCCTTTGCTTTTTTGCGAAGAATAGCAATTCTCGTTTCTAAATCTGGAGGAGTTATATCGGTTATAAGTCCCCATTCAAATCGTGAACGCAGGCGGTCTTCAAGAGTTGGGATTTCCTTTGGCGGCCGATCGCTAGAAATGACGATTTGTTTACTTTCTTCATGAAGCGTGTTGAATGTATGGAAAAATTCTTCTTGTGTTTGTTCTTTTCCAGCTAAAAACTGAATATCATCAATTAATAGGACATCAACATTTCGATATTTGTTGCGAAAGTCATCGGCTTTATTGTCACGAATTGCATTAATAAATTCATTAGTAAATTTTTCAGAAGATAAATAAACGACTTTGGCTGATGGATTATGTTCAATCACATAATGGCCGATCGCATGCATGAGATGGGTTTTTCCCAAGCCGACTCCTCCATATATGAAAAGAGGGTTATATGCTTTTGCTGGCGCTTCTGCTACTGCTAAGGAAGCGGCATGGGCAAAACGATTTCCGGATCCGATGACGAACGTATCAAATGTATATTTTGGATTTAGCATGTTTTGCGGAAAATCTACCTGCTCATCATCCAATTTACGTTGCTTTTTCGTCACCTGTTTAAGATCGATATCTTCCTCGTTCGAGTTGTGAGGAATGATAAATTTAATAGTTAGCTCTTCTCCAGTGATATCATAAATGGTTTCGCCGATTAAATGAGCATAGCGGGAATCCAGCCAATCTCTTGCAAATTCATTTGGGGCTACAATGACGAGTGTATCACCTTTTAGGGAGTGAGCTTTCGTTGATTTCAGCCAGGTTTCAAAGCTGGGTTTACTGATTTTTTTTTCGATCTCCGCAAGCGCCTTATTCCATAAATCATCAATATTTTCCACCCGTTGGCCCTCCTTTTTACACAAAGGGTTGTTCAATCTTTGTACAACTTTTTTAGCGATGCATATAAATTTATAAAAATACGCTGTGGAAAAATAATATAATTAGGAAGGAAAACGACATTTCGACAGAATCCACTTAGTGTGGATAGCTTTTTCTACAACCGTGAATAAATTGTCCACACATTATCCACATTTTGTGGATAAAAAAATTATACACAAGAATAATCCAGAGTGAAAACAAGAATATGATATCAAATAAACTAGCGTGTTGCAATGATTTTTGATAAATATCCACAACGCCCATACACTGTGGAAAATTATTATCCACATGGTAAGAAGTTGTGAAAAAAATGTCGATAAATGTTGTGAATAAATGAAAAGCAAGAGAAAATATATCCACAGGATAAAAAGTGACTGAAAGATCCACCTGGAACGGTTGACATTTCACTAAATTGTTCAATATAATTAGAAAGACTGCCTGTAACAGTTATTCCTCAGGGAGGTGTCATATAATGAAACGCACATATCAACCAAATAAGCGCAAACGCAGTAAAGTTCACGGCTTTCGCGCACGCATGAGCACAAAGAACGGACGTAAAGTGCTTGCACGTCGCCGCCGTAAAGGAAGAAAAGTATTATCCGCGTAGGCCACTGAAACCTCAGTGGTCTTTTTTCTAAGCTGTCTGCCCAAACTCTACGGAAGAATATGGAGTGTTGCGATTGGGGATGAAAAAAAAATACCGCATAAAAAAGAATGAGGAATTTCAACAAGTATTCCAAAAAGGCCATTCCATGGCCAATCGTCAATTTGTAATTTATGTATTGGATCGGCCAGAGCAGCCGTATTTTCGGATTGGCTTGTCCGTAAGTAAAAAAATTGGAAAAGCGGTCGTCAGGAATCGAGTAAAGCGTTATATTCGCCAGACTTTTCTAGAATTGCGAGATCAGGTTGCTACTGCAAAGGACTATGTGATTATTGCAAGACGGCCTGTTTCTGAAATGAATTATGCGGAAGTGAAAAAAAGCTTAATGCATGTGCTGAAAAAAGCTGGAGTATTAGAGAATCATTCTTTTTGATCAGAATGATGGTAAAATACATATACAGAAACCGGATTTTGGACATGTTAGGAGGGAAATGTAGTGAAAAGGCGAATTTGGTTAACGATCGCACTTGTTGCATTTATAGCTCTATTAGCGGGGTGTTCACAAGTAAATCAGCCGATCACATCGGAGAGTAAGGGATTTTGGAACGAGTATATTGTTTATCCGCTTTCGTGGTTGATTAAATATGTGGCGCACCTATTTGGTGGAAACTACGGTTTGTCGATCATCATTGTTACTATTTTGATCCGGCTTGTTATTTTGCCCCTGATGATTCAACAGACGAGAAATGCGAAAGCGATGCAGGCATTGCAGCCTGAGTTACAAAAGCTTAGAGAAAAGTATAGCTCTAAAGATATGGAAACGCAACAAAAATTACAGCAAGAGACGATGATGCTATTTCAGAAACATGGCGTGAATCCATTAGCCGGTTGTTTTCCGCTCATTATCCAAACCCCGATCTTAATTGGTTTTTACCATGCCATTATGCGAACAAGAGAAATTGCCGATCATAATTTCCTATGGTTCGATCTTGGAGCTAAAGATCCGTATTTTATTTTGCCTGTTGTAGCTGGGGTAGCGACATTTATTCAACAGAAAATAATGATGGCAGGGACTGAGCAGCAAAATCCGCAGATGGCGATGATGCTTTGGATTATGCCGATTATGATTATTGTTTTTGGTATTAACTTTCCAGCTGCTTTATCTCTTTATTGGGTAGTAGGAAATATCTTTTCTATTGTACAAACCTATGCTATTAAAGGTCCTGATTTAAAATCTAATCATTCAGGGGGACAGAAAAAGTGAAGGAAGTAACCGCGACCGCTTCGACTGTTGATGAGGCTATTCAGCTTGCATTAAATCAATTAGGCGTTTCAAGAGATCGCGTGGAAATTGACGTATTAGAGCAAGGGAAAAAAGGGTTTCTTGGTATTTTAGGCAATAAACCAGCGGTTGTAAAGGTAAAAGTACATCCTGATCCAATTGAAGAGGCAGAAATTTTTTTGAAAAATGTGATTGAAAAGATGGGGATTCCAGCGAGTGTGACGAAAAGTGAAGCAGGACATGACAAAGAAATTCAGTTTACCATTAGCGGTGAAAAGATCGGTTTGTTAATTGGCAAACATGGACAAACATTGAATTCTCTCCAGCTATTGACACAGCTGGTGGCGAACCGCTATGCCAATGGCTATGTTCATATCACAGTTGATGCTGAAAACTATCGGGCGCGGCGTCGCGATGTGTTGATGCAGTTGGCTGAAAAATTGGCGGAAAAAGCGGTGAAAACAAAAAAAGAAGTGAAATTAGAACCGCTGCCGGCATATGAGCGAAAAGTCATTCATTCTGCTTTAGCTAATAATCGGAAAGTTAAAACTTTTTCCGTTGGAACAGAACCTCATCGGTATATTGTTATAGCTCCCGTGCATGAGCAAATAAGCAAGGAATAAGATGTTTAAACATTCATAAAACGCGGGGGAAGGGGCTATCTCATCATTTGAGAAAGCCTCTTTTTTCTGTTGCTTTCGCAAAAAATAAGATCCATGCGCATAGAGACTGTCCTTGCGCTTAGTTCCATGAAAAAGAGATTATCGACGGTTGAAGCATGTGATATGCGCCCGCTTTTTGAACAATGAGCGATTTCTTGGCAATCTGCTTGTCCGCTCTCCCTGATTAAATCATGAGTTTTGTTTTTGGAATAAAGGAATAAATCATCCATGGGCAAGAGATAAAACGTTCATTTTGTTATTATTGTTATTCACATGTGGATAAGTTAAAATTGATAATGATTACTTTGATTACTTCCTGAATTGTGGATTATTTAATGATTGCAAGCGATTCTCTTGTTTACAATATAGATCATAGACAAGGATAGAAGAGAGGTGAAAATATATGGAGTTTGATACAATTGCTGCGATTTCTACTCCGATGGGGGAAGGCGCCATCGCCATTGTTCGTTTGAGCGGAAGCGAAGCCATTGCTATTGCGGATCGCCTTTTCAAAGGAAAAGGGAAAAAACGCCTGAATGATGTGCCTTCACATACCCTCCATTATGGGCATATTATTGACCCGGCTGATGGTCGTACGGTGGAGGAAGTAATGGTTGCTGTTATGCGGGCGCCTAAGACGTTTACAAGAGAAGACGTCGTCGAAATTAACTGTCACGGGGGGCTAGTTTCCGTTCACCGTATCTTGCAGCTTGTTTTGACAAATGGGGCTCGTTTGGCTGAGCCGGGCGAATTTACAAAGCGGGCATTTTTAAATGGTCGTATTGATTTATCTCAGGCTGAAGCGGTGATTGACTTAATTCGTGCAAAAACCGATCGAGCGATGAATGTGGCTCTTAATCAAATGGAAGGGCGATTATCAAAAATGATTCGCCAGTTGCGGCAAACGATTTTAGAAACGCTTGCTCATGTGGAAGTGAACATTGATTATCCTGAATATGATGACGTAGAGGAAATGACGCATCGGCTGCTTCTCGAGAAATCGCAGTATGTTCGTTCAGAAATCGAGCGGCTTTTACAAACGGCGCACCAAGGAAAAATATTGCGAGAAGGGCTGGCAACCGTCATTATCGGTCGCCCGAATGTTGGAAAATCATCTTTGTTAAATAGTCTTGTTCATGAAAATAAGGCAATTGTCACAGATATTCCGGGAACGACAAGAGATGTTATTGAAGAATATGTCAATGTCCGTGGTGTTCCGTTAAAACTGATTGATACAGCGGGAATTCGCGAAACAGAGGATGTCGTCGAGCGAATCGGTGTTGAACGTTCAAAGCAAATGGTGAAAGAAGCAGATTTGGTTTTATTTGTTTTAAATTACAATGAGCCGCTGACTGAGGAAGATGAGCAGCTTTTTGAAAGTGTAAAAGAGAAGGATGTTATCATCATTGTGAATAAAACGGATTTGCCGCAAAGAATCGATATGGAACGTGTAAAACAGCTTGCAAATGAACATCCGATTATCGCCACTTCTTTATTAGAGGAAAAAGGCATTGACCAATTGGAAGAGGCTATTTCTACGTTATTTTTTGCCGGAGCGGTGGAAGCTGCGGATTTGACATATGTGTCAAACTCAAGGCATATCGCTTTGCTCCATCAAGCGAAAAAAGCGATTGAGGAAGCCATTGCGGGAATAGAGGCAGGAGTCCCAATTGATATTGTACAAATTGATTTGACAAGAGCATGGGAATTGTTAGGAGAAATTGTAGGGGATACGGTACACGAAAGTTTGATTGATCAGCTGTTCTCTCAATTTTGTTTAGGGAAATGAAAAGGAGGTTGTTTCAAATGGAGTATCATGGCGGATCGTATGATGTCATCATTGTCGGTGCTGGCCATGCCGGATGTGAAGCAGGACTGGCTGCAGCGCGAATGGGTGCCAAGACGTTAATGATTACGTTAAACCTGGATATGGTCGCTTTTATGCCATGTAATCCGTCTATCGGCGGCCCTGCCAAAGGAATTGTTGTTCGAGAAATTGATGCACTAGGCGGGGAAATGGGGAAAAACATCGATAAAACATACATTCAAATGAGAATGTTAAATACGGGAAAAGGTCCGGCTGTTCGCGCGTTACGAGCGCAGGCAGATAAATTTTTGTATCAGCATGAAATGAAGAAAACGCTTGAGCGTGAACCGAATTTGACGCTTCTTCAAGGAAAAGTAGAGCGGCTAATTGTTGAAGAAGGCGTGTGCAAAGGGGTCATGACTCATACGGGCGCTCAATATTGCGCCAAGACGGTTGTCATTACGACGGGAACATTTTTGCGTGGAGAGATTATTATTGGCGATATTAAGTATTCAAGCGGTCCAAATAACCAACAGCCGTCCATTAAGCTGTCAGAGCATTTAGAGGAGCTCGGTTTTCAGCTCGTACGATTCAAAACGGGAACTCCTCCGCGAGTCAATAGCCGTTCGATCGATTATAGCAAAACAGAAATCCAGCCGGGAGATGATACTCCACAGGCATTTTCATATGAAACAACGGAATACATTACAGATCAGTTGCCGTGCTGGCTGACTTATACGACGGAAGAGACGCATCGCATAATTGATGAAAACTTGCATTTATCGCCGATGTACTCGGGAATGATTAAAGGAACGGGCCCGCGTTATTGTCCATCAATTGAAGATAAAATTGTCCGTTTCCACGATAAACCGCGTCATCAAATTTTCTTGGAACCAGAGGGCCGGAATACGGAAGAAGTATATGTACAGGGGCTTTCCACCAGCTTGCCAGAGCATATTCAACGAAAAATATTGTCAACGATTCCGGGACTTGAGCAAGCGCAGCTGATGAGAGCGGGCTATGCGATTGAGTACGATGCCATTGTTCCAACCCAACTATGGCCAACGCTAGAAACAAAAGTAGTGAAAAACTTATATACAGCTGGACAAATCAACGGTACCTCCGGCTATGAAGAAGCGGCGGGGCAGGGCATTATTGCTGGAATTAATGCGGCCCGCAAAGCGCTTGGAAAAGAAGAGCTCATTTTAAGCCGCTCTGATGCTTACATTGGCGTACTGATTGACGATCTCGTAACAAAGGGAACCAATGAGCCATACCGCTTGTTGACATCCCGGGCAGAATATCGCTTGTTGCTCCGCCATGATAATGCCGATTTGCGTCTTACAGAAATCGGGTATAAAATGGGATTAATTTCCGAAGAGCGTTACCAGAAGTTTTTAGCGAAGAAAGCAGCGATTGAAAAAGAGAAAAAACGTCTCCAAGCATGGATCATTAAACCAACAGACCAAGTTCAAGAGGTCATTCGTCAGGCGGGAGGCAGCGAATTAAAAGATGGCATTCGAGCTTCTGATTTATTGAAGCGTCCAGAAATGACATATGAGCATATTCAGCTGCTTGCTCCAGCTGAAGAACAGCTTCCGTCCGATGTGGTGGAGCAAGTAGAAATCCAAATCAAGTATGAAGGATATATCGAAAAGTCACTTCAGCAAGTAGAACGTTTAAAGAAAATGGAAAACAAAAAAATTCCTGAAGATATTGATTATGATGCAATTACAGGCCTTGCGACCGAAGCTCGCCAAAAATTAAAACAAGTCCGGCCTCTTTCTATTGCGCAAGCTTCGCGCATTTCAGGAGTAAATCCTGCAGATATTTCGATATTATTAGTGTATTTAGAACAAGGAAGAATTGCTCGCGTGTCGAATGAATAACATAGTGAAGGGATTGGCATATGGATACCAAACAGTTTCAGAGCCTATTGGAGGAGAAAGGGATTTCTCTTTCTCCCCGACAATTGGAACAATTTCAAATCTATTATGAGCTGTTGATTGAATGGAACGAAAAAATGAATTTAACAGCGATTACGGATCAATCGGGGGTTTATTTAAAGCATTTTTTTGACTCCATTTCTCCTGCGTTTTATTACGATTTTTCAAAGCCAATGTCGCTTTGTGATGTCGGGGCTGGAGCCGGATTTCCGAGCATTCCGTTGAAAATTTGCTTTCCGCATCTGAAATTGTCGATCGTCGATTCGCTGCAAAAGCGCATTACTTTTCTTCACGCTCTTGCCTCAGCGCTCGAATTGGAAGATGTCGCTTTTTATCATGACCGTGCTGAAACATTCGCTAGACGAGAAGGGATCCGAGAGGCATTTGACGTTGTCATGGCTCGGGCGGTTGCTCGAATGTCTGTGCTCAGTGAGCTATGCCTTCCATTGGTGAAAGTAAATGGGACATTTATTGCCATGAAAGCAGCGGCCGCTCAAGAAGAATTGGAACAAGGAAAAACAGCGATTAAAGTTCTTGGTGGAGAAGTTGCAGCCACTCATTCATTTACGTTGCCGATCGAAGAGAGTGAGCGTACCATTATTTTTATTCATAAGAAACGGAAAACAACCAAGCAGTATCCTCGGAAACCAGGGATTCCAAATAAACTTCCAATTGAATGAGAACGCCGACTGGGAACATTGTTAAAACAGGGGAGAGTTTTTAAAGGTGGTGTAGAGGGGAATGAAGCATCCTTTTTCGCGCTTCTTTAGTTTTGGAGAAAAGGAACAAGAAGAAATGATTGAAAAACATGAGAATGAAGAAGTAAGAAAAATTCCAGTATCGCAAATTGTTCCGAACCGTTTTCAACCACGAACCATTTTTGATGATGAGAAAATTGCCGAGCTCGCTTTAACGATTCGAACACATGGAATCATTCAGCCGATTGTTGTTCGTGAATGTGAAAATGGCAAATATGAAATCATTGCAGGAGAAAGGCGCTGGCGTGCCGTTCAAACGCTGGGATGGACAGAAATTCCGGCCATTATCAAAAATTTAAATGATAAAGAAACCGCTTCAGTTGCTTTAATTGAAAATTTGCAGCGCGAAGAATTAACGCCGATTGAGGAGGCGCTGGCGTATGCCAAGCTATTGGAATTGCACCATTTGACGCAGGAAGCGCTGGCGCAGCGGTTAGGGAAAGGTCAGTCCACTATTGCCAATAAGCTTCGTTTACTAAAATTGCCTCAAGAGGTTCAAGAGGCGCTATTGCAACGAACGATTACAGAGCGGCATGCGCGAGCGCTCATTGTTTTAAAGGATCGGGACAAGCAATTACAGCTTTTAAAAGAGATTATTGAAAAACAATTGAATGTCAAACAGACAGAAGATCGCGTATTAAAGATATTAGAAGCCAATCGTCCAAAGCCCAAGCCGAAACGAAAAGCTTTCAGCAAGGATATGCGAATCGCTGTCAATACCATTCGCCAGTCATTAGCGATGGTGGCTGATAACGGTCTTTCGATCGATTCTGAAGAAGAAGATTTTGAGGATTATTATCAAATTACAATTCGTATCCCGAAAAAATAAATGATTCAATGCGACCTCATCATATCGCGTGTGATGAGGTTTTTATTTCATGCGATGCATAGAAAATACATCCATTTTTTTTGTTTCATGATAAAATAGGACATATGAGTACGATTGTTAGAGGTAGGTGTCACCGTGGGCAAGATCATTGCAATTGCAAATCAAAAAGGCGGAGTAGGGAAAACGACAACGGCTGTGAATTTAGCAGCTTGCTTGGCACATATAGGAAAAAGGGTCTTGCTTGTCGATATTGATCCACAAGGGAATGCTACAAGCGGCATCGGAATTGAAAAAGGCGATGTAGATGAGTGCGTTTATAATGTCCTAGTAGAAAATATGAAAGCCAAAGATGTAGTAAGGCCGACAAATATTGAAAACTTATATATGATTCCAGCTACGATTCAATTAGCTGGGGCAGAAATTGAATTAGTTTCTGTGGTTTCACGCGAAATTCTTTTAAAAAAAGCTCTTGAGCCTTTAAAAAATGTATATGATTTTGTATTGATTGATTGTCCTCCATCCCTTGGGCTGCTTACATTGAATGCATTGACAGCTGCAGATGCCGTATTGATTCCTGTGCAATGTGAGTATTATGCGCTTGAAGGATTAAGCCAATTGTTGAATACGATTCGCCTCGTGCAGAAGCATTTGAATACGCAATTAAAATTGGAAGGCGTCGTGTTAACGATGCTTGATGCCCGAACGAATTTAGGGCTTCAAGTCATTCAAGAAGTGAAAAAATATTTTCGGGAAAAAGTATATGACACGATCATTCCGCGCAATGTTCGCTTGAGCGAGGCACCAAGCCATGGAAAGCCGATTATCCTTTATGACGTGCGTTCAAAAGGGGCAGAAGTGTATTTAGAATTGGCAAAGGAGGTGGTCGCGCGTGGCTAAAGGACTTGGAAAAGGGATTAATGCGCTATTTTCGAATTTGGAAGTAAGCGAGGAAGAAACGATTCAGGAGATTCAGATTAAAGAGCTGCGTCCCAATCCTTATCAACCTCGGCAAACATTTCATCCGGAATCGATTGAAGAGCTGAAGCAATCGATTATCCAGCATGGAATTTTGCAGCCGCTCATTGTGCGAAAAAGCATTAAAGGCTATGAAATTGTAGTGGGAGAGCGGCGATATCGCGCTGCTAAAGAAGCGCATTTAAAAACGGTTCCTGTTGTGGTGCGCAATTTGACAGAGCAACAGATGATGGAATTTGCGCTCCTTGAGAATCTTCAGAGAGAAGATTTGACTCCTATTGAAGAAGCCAAGGCCTATCAAACTCTTATGGAACATCTTCAATTAACACAAGAGGAGCTGGCTCAACGCATCGGAAAAAGCCGTCCGCATGTTGCGAACCATTTGCGACTCTTATCGCTGCCAAAAGAAATTCAGCAGTTGATTACCGATGGAACGTTATCGATGGGGCATGGCCGCGCTTTGTTGGGATTAAAAAGAAAAGAAAAAATGAAAGCGATCATTGAGAAGGTGATAGCGGAGCAATTAAATGTTCGCCAGCTTGAAAAGCTTATTCAGGAGACTAACGAGCGTGTTTCACGTGAAACAGTCAAACCAAAAAAAGAAAAGAGCGTTTTTGTTAAACAAAGTGAGTCATTATTAAGAGAAAAGTTTGGCACAAATGTGACGATTAAGCAAAATCGTAAAAAGGGCAAAATTGAAATCGAATTTTTCTCCAATGAAGATTTAGAACGAATTTTGCATTTATTAAATGTACAACTGGATGAATAGCCGAGCCATCAGCCTTTGATGGTTTATTTTTTTCTTTCTTCGCAGTTGGTGCCAATAACATAGTGTATCTTTTATGAGACTGTCTTTGAAGAAGAGCTACACATACTATGAACAGAAAGATCAGTTTTTCTTTTTTGGCTATTTTACTTTATTTTTATTTACGAACAAAGACATTGGAAAGCATGGATGCATATTGAGCATCATCCGCTTTATCTAGGGAGGCAAATTGTTTTGGTGTTATTAGGAACAATTGTGAATGGGATTTGCATTATTATCGGATCTTTATTAGGTAAAATATTCCACAAAATTCCTGAGCAAATGAAAGGGACCGTTATGAGCGGAATTGGTCTTGCTGTGACCTTGCTTGGAATACAAATGGGGCTAAAAAGTGAGCATTTTTTAATTGTCATTTGCAGTCTTGTTTTTGGCGGTATGATAGGGGAACTGTGGAATCTGGATCATCAATTAAACAAGCTTGGACAATGGCTGGAAAGAAAAGTAGGAGGACACAGCCAAGGAAATATAGCCAAAGGATTTGTAGCAGCTACATTGCTGTTTGTGGTCGGAGCCATGGCGATTATTGGAGCTATGGACAGCGGTTTACGAGGAGATCATCGAGTTTTATATACTAAATCGATGATTGACGGATTTACAAGCATCATTCTTACAACAACAATGGGAATCGGAGTCATTTTTTCTGCTGTTCCTGTTATGCTATATGAAGGAATCATCGCTTTATTAGCAACACAAATCCAAACATGGGTTCCGAAAGAATTAATGAATTCATTTATTGCCGAATCAACTGCAGTAGGCGGTATTTTAATTATGGCTATCGGCTTGAATTTGTTAGGAATCACAGCGATCCGTGTCGCTAATTTGTTGCCAAGCATCCTTATGACCGCTGTGATTGTAACCGCTCTTCATTTCTGGTAAAGTAAAAATCCCTTCTTGTATTATAGAATCAAGAGGGGATTTTTGCTTTAGAAAGGCTTCATTTGTTCTTGATTTAGGGCGGTAGCGGCTAAATACTCTTGACGCTTCAGATAGCGGTCTGCTTCATAAATGCCGTTTGCAATCGTTTTAGCCATATTCATTACTAAATGAAGACGGGTATTTTGCAAAACAAAAAATTCCATAAATCCACTGACATTGACGACTCCTGTAATATGAAGATCTCCAACCGGAGGAAGTTGCTTGTTTACGCCGGCACCTGGCCGGACGGGCCCTTCAGCAACTGTAATGGCGCCAACGCTTTTTAATCTTCCAAGGCAAGCATCAATGGCGATCATAAAAACATTGTCATGAAGAACGCGAATCCCATTAATTTTCTCCTCTAAATTTACTGCATGAATCGGTTCTTCCAATGTTCCATATACTTGAAAATAAGACAAATTCTTTTCTTTGAGCATGGTCCCGACAAGAGGACCGAGCGAGTCTCCGGTTGATCGGTCTGTTCCAATACAAACAATGGCTAATGGTTGCGTGATCGGCGAAGAAAGCAGGGAAATAAGGCGCATCGCAATCCAAGTAGAGGCTCCTTGTTCATCATGGAAAACTCGTTCTTTTTCATTTTTGGAATGAAAAAAAAGCGAAGAGATACTCATGAATATTCACTCCTGATATCAATTAAGTACTAAACAGTATACGGAAAAAACAAGAATTATATACATTGGGATTCTAGTTTTCTTATATGGCAATGGATGCTGTGAAACGAGGAAGTTATAAGAGAGCTTAATCGGAAGCTGCAACGCTACAAAATCATTTGAAATATTGGTACAATGATTGGTATGTATAATAGTGATTAAGAGGTAATTTAACGTATGTAGAGAGAAGATGAAAGGTGAAAGAGAATGAAAAAAGCTTATGAAAATGTTTGGGAATTTTTTTCTAATGAAGATTTTTGGGCCAAGATTGGCATTGGAAGTGTAAAAATCATTGCGATTATTTTGGTTGCAATGGTGATCTCCAAGGTTTTAAAAATTGCCGTTCATAATATTTTTAAAATGCGCCAAAAAGCGCCGATTCGTTTTTCAGAAAGACGGGAAGCGACATTATTAAAACTGCTGGATAACACGATTACGTATGTTATTTACTTTATAGCATTTGTGATGATTTTAGATACATTTGACGTGAAAGTAAGAACGCTGCTTGCCGGTGCAGGGATTGTTGGGTTGGCGGTTGGTTTTGGTGCCCAAAGCTTGGTGAAAGATGTCATTACAGGGTTTTTCATCATTTTTGAGGATCAGTTCTCGGTGGGCGATTATGTTCGAATCGGCAATTTTGAAGGATATGTAGAAGCCATTGGATTAAGGGTAACTAAAATAAAAAGCTGGACAGGCGAAGTTCATATTTTGCCTAATGGAACCATTACACAAGTAACGAACTTTTCATTGCATAATAGTGTCGCAGTTGTTGATGTGAGTGTTTCTCACGATGGAGATCTTGAACGAGCAGAGGAAGTCATTCGTCACCTGTTGAGCGAACTTCCAGAGAAATATGAGGATATGGTGGCTGCACCTGAGCTTTTAGGTATTCAAAATTTGACAAGCTCAGAGGTTGTCCTTCGAGTGACCTGTGAAACAAAACCGATGCGCCATTTTTTTGTGGCTCGGGCATTGCGCAAGGAGATTAAACTGCGCTTGGATGAAAATGGAATTGAAATTCCATTTCCAAAGCTTGTTCTGTATAATCGCGAAGGCGAAGAAGGTTTGCCTCAACCACGAGCAAAAGCTGATGCGTAAAGGAGGAGGAATCAATGGATAAAGAGTTTGGTCTTCATGACATTGTAGAAATGAAAAAAGCGCATCCGTGTGGAACGAACCGCTGGAAGGTGATTCGTATGGGAGCAGATATCCGCATCAAATGTGAAGGCTGTGCCCATAGTGTGTTGCTTCCGAGGAAAGAATTTGTTCGTAAACTGAAAAAGGTGCTGGAAAAGCATGAGGAGTAATTCCTCATGCTCTTTATTAAAGAGGGGGAATGGAGGAAATGCCAGACGTTCATATCTCATCGTGTCCTTTAAATTGCTGGGACACATGTGGATTGAAGGTGACGGTCCATGATGGCAAAGTAATCAAAGTGGATGGAGATGAACGCCACCCAATTACTCGAGGGAAAATTTGCGGACGAGGACGTATGCTGGAGGCACGGACCAATTCCCAAGAGCGATTGCTTTACCCTTTGAAAAAAGTGAATGGAACATTTATGCGGATCTCTTGGGAACAAGCATTGGATGAAATTGCAGAAAAAATGCGGGAGATTAAGGAAAAGTATAAGACTACAGCTGTTCTTCATAGCCATGATTACGCGAATAACGGACTACTAAAAAATTTGGATCGTCGGTTTTTTAATTGCTACGGAGGAGTTACGGAATTAATAGGAAGCATTTGTTGGGGAGCTGGGATTGAGGCGCAAAAGTGGGATTTCGGCAATGCTTACAGCCATGCTCCTGAGGATATTTACAATAGCAACAATGTAGTGATATGGGGCAGAAATGTTGCCCGCACGAATATGCACTTATTCGGACATCTTCAGTCTGTCAAAAAGCAAGGAACGAAGCTCGTTGTCATTGATCCGATTTTCAATCAAACAGCGCAAATCGCGGATCTGTATGTGTCTGTAGCGCCAGGAATGGATGGCTTTTTAGCGATGGGAATTATGAAGGAGCTGCTGCGCCTTGGCCTTGAAGATCGGCATTTTATTGAAACCTATACAGTCGGATTCGAAGATCTCCAGAATTTATTGAACCAGATCACAATGGAGGAGATTGAACAATTAACCGGGGTTGCGCACGAGATCATGAAAGAGTTAGCCCTTATATACGGAAACCGTCCAACGATGACGTATTTGGGACTTGGAATGCAGCGTTATGCTAATGGCGGAAATACGATTCGATTGATTGATGCTGTAGGAGCTTTAAGCGGAAATATTGGCATCAGGGGCGGTGGCGTCAATTTTGGCAATTTGCAGGTTGGTCAAAGCTTCAATATAGAAGCCTTGACTTTGCCGGAGCGGAAAACGGCATCTCGTACATTTACAATGATGAAGCAAGCCGAAGGAATTTTGCAAGCCACTGATCCGAATATAAAAATGGTCATTGTGACATGTGGAAATCCATTGACTCAAGTACCCAATACCAATCTAGTGAAACAAGCCTTTCAATCAGTGGAAACGGTGGTTGTTTTTGAACAGTTTATGACGGATACAGCGGAGATCGCCGATTATGTACTGCCGACCACAACGGTATTTGAGGAGGAGGATTTTTACTATTCCTCGATGTATCATGCTTATGTCAATTATGGTCCTGCTCTTGTTCAAGCTCCAGGAGAAGCGAAACCAGATCTTTGGATTTGGACAAGCTTAGCCGAACGGTTAGGATTTGCAGACGATTTTGCCTTTTCAAGAGAAGAATTTTTAAAGATGGGGCTTGATGGGCTTGAAAAATACGGGATCACGTTAGAAAAGCTAAAGCAGGAAAAGCATTTGCTGTTACCTGTTCACCCGGTCCCATGGAATGATTATCGCTTTCAGACACCGAGCGGTAAATATGAATTCACATCTTCCTTCGCAGAACAAAAAGGGATGGATGGAAAATTAAAAATCATGTACCCAGCTGAATCGAAAGCGGGAAATAAGCGATTAGCGGAAAAATATCCGTATCGTTTGCTGACGATCCATCCGCTGCGTTCCAATCATTCGCAGCATTATCATTTGATTAAAGCCATGCAATCAATCAAAATTGAGATTTCCCAAGATATTGCAGTGGAAAAAGAGCTGTCGGATGGAGATATGGCAAGGCTGTTTAATGAGCGGGGCGAGCTTATCGGCAAGGTGAAAGTTCTCGCGAAAGCTCATCCAAAAACGATCAATGTCGATGAAGGACAATGGGGAAAATTTGGTGGAAGTGTGAATGTACTCACGCCTGATGGCGAATCTGATAACGGTTTGGGAAGCACGTTATATGATTGCTTAGTAAACATTGAAAAAATTAATCCATGAACGCGCTTGTCATTTTATTTTTTACTCTCTATAATGAGGAAAGATGTTGACGGTTAGAGGAGTGGAAGCAATGGGATTAACAGCAGGAATCGTTGGTTTGCCGAATGTGGGAAAATCAACACTATTCAATGCGATTACAAAAGCTGGAGCAGAGTCTGCGAACTATCCATTTTGTACAATTGAGCCGAATGTTGGAGTGGTTGAAGTACCTGATGAACGTTTAAAAAAATTAACGGAGCTTGTCAACCCGAAAAAAACGGTGCCAACCGTGTTTGAATTTACTGATATTGCCGGCATTGTCAAAGGCGCAAGCAAAGGAGAGGGGCTTGGAAATAAATTTTTGTCGCATATCCGTCAAGTCGACGCCATTTGCCAAGTCGTTCGCTGTTTTGCTGATGAAAATATTACCCATGTAGCAGGGGAAGTCAATCCGCTTTCCGATATTGAAACCATTAACCTAGAACTCATTTTGGCTGATCTTGAAACCGTTGATAAGCGGATAGATCGCGTAGGAAAATTGGCGAAGCAAAAAGATAAAGAAGCGGTATTCGAGTATGAGATTCTTATGCGTTTAAAAGAAACATTTGAAGCGGGAAAGGCCGCGCGGACGTTGTCTTTTACGGAAGAAGAAATGAAGGTGGTAAAACAGCTCCACCTATTAACCATCAAACCAATGCTGTATGTAGCGAACGTAGGGGAAGAGGACATTGCCGATCCATCTGCCAATCCGTATGTTCAGCAAGTTCGTGAATTTGCGCAAAGCGATCATGCTGAAGTGATTGTTGTTTGTGCAAAAGTAGAGGAGGAAATTGCCCAACTAGACGAGGAAGAAAAACAAATGTTTTTGCAAGAACTAGGAATCGAACAATCAGGACTCGATCAGTTAATTCGGGCTGCATATAACTTGTTAGGACTAGCCACTTATTTTACAGCCGGGGAACAAGAGGTTCGTGCATGGACGTTCCGTAAAGGAATGAAGGCTCCGCAGTGCGCCGGAATTATTCATTCGGACTTTGAAAGAGGATTTATTCGTGCTGAAACGGTTTCTTACGACGATTTGCTTGCTTGCGGTTCCATGGCAGCAGCGCGTGAAGCAGGGAAAGTTCGTTTAGAAGGAAAAGATTACGAGGTTCAAGATGGCGATATTATGCATTTCCGTTTCAATGTATAGTATTGCATTGATCTTTTAGCCATGATATAATCAGAAAATGTGAGTAATGCATATTGCTCCTTGCTCTTTTCATAGAGCCGTTTAGACCAAAAGGAGGTGACTGGAATGAGAAAATATGAAATTATGTATATTATCCGCCCGAACATGGATGATGAAGGAAAAAAAGCAGTAGTTGAACGCTTCAACGGCATCCTAGCAGAAAACGGTGCGGAAATCACGAACGTAAAAGAATGGGGTAAACGTCGTTTAGCTTATGAAATCAATGACTTCCGCGACGGTTACTACATGATCGTAAACGTGATGTCTGAGCCAAAAGCAGTGCAAGAATTCGACCGTTTAGCGAAAATCAGCGAAGACATTATTCGTCATATCGTTGTTAAAGAGGAAGAATAATTCCGTGATTTTTAAGGAGTGGTTCTGATGATTAACCGCGTAATTCTTGTAGGGAGACTTACAAGAGACCCAGAATTGCGCTATACTCCAAGTGGAGTAGCTGTTGCCACGTTTACATTAGCTGTTAATCGCCCGTTTACAAACCAGCAAGGCGAACGTGAAGCAGATTTTATAAATTGCGTCGTCTGGCGTCGTCCAGCAGAGAATGTGGCGAACTTCTTAAAAAAGGGAAGCTTGGCTGGCGTGGATGGCCGTTTGCAAACGAGAAGTTACGAAGGGCAAGATGGAAAGCGTGTGTACGTAACCGAGGTGGTTGCTGATAGTGTTCAATTTCTTGAGCCTAAAGGTAGTACGGAACAGCGTGGTGCAGCAACAGGCGGCTATTATGGAGAGCCTTATCCATTTGGACAAAATCAGAACCCGCGTCACACAACCGACCCAGGCTATAGTCGCATCGATGAGGATCCGTTTGCTCATGATGGACAGCCTATTGATATATCCGATGACGACTTACCGTTTTAATCATAGATCGCAAAGACGGCTTTGGATCGTACAAGCACCTGCTTGCGCGTGAAAAGCCGAAACGAGACATTTGAACGTAAACTTCATTTTGGATATCATAATTGAAAAAAGAAAGGAGGAAAATAAAATGGCAGGACGTAAAGGCGGACGCGCAAAACGTCGCAAAGTTTGTTATTTCACAGCAAATGGAATTACACACATCGATTACAAAGATGTGGATACGTTAAAGAAATTTATTTCTGAGCGCGGCAAAATTTTACCACGCCGTGTAACAGGTACAAGCGCGAAATATCAACGCAAATTAACGGTAGCAATTAAACGTGCTCGTCAAATGGCATTATTGCCATACGTAGCGGGTGAATAAAAGAAAAAGCAGTAAGGGGGGACGGCATCCTTACTGCTTTTTTTGATGATAGGAGGGATTCGGTTCGGATGAAAAATACATATGTACTGACAGAAGCGGCGATTCAGCTGGCGATTTTTATTGTACTATTTTTAATCTTTTTGTACGTTCCATTTTTATCGGTGGTTGCGCTTTTCTTTTTATCTCTCCCTTTTATCGTGTTTACAATGAGACATGGCTATGCTCCAGGATTCATGTTGCTGGCTGTGGCCCTTATTGTCTCTTCCCTAATCGGTTCATTATTATCGCTACCCGTTGTGCTGATGTTTGGAACAAGCGGAATTGTGATCGGCATTATGTTTGCAAAAAAGAAAAACCGCTATTTAATTTTAACAGTAGCGACTCTTGTGTTTTTGGTCAATATCGTGCTTGATTATATCATTTCAGTCAAATTTTTTAACTTAGACATTATTGCTCAAACGCTTTCAATGCTAAAAGAATCCTTTCATGCCTCTATGCAAATCATGAAAGGAATGGGACAAGAGCCCCCGAAAGAAATGCAAGATCGCTTCCAACAAATGTTGGAGTTTGTGCAATACATTATACCGTCCGTGTTTGTTTTATCAGCGCTTGCTGCTGCTTATTTAACGATCATGGCTTCGATTCCGATTTTAAAACGCTTAAATATGCCGATAGGAACGTGGCCTCCTTTTCGTCATATTATGCTACCAAAGCCGCTTTTATGGTATTACCTGATTATACTATTAGCGACATTTTTTCCATTAGAAAAAGGATCCTTTGTCTTTATTGCCGTTATTAATCTCTATTATGTATTACAGCTTTTGTTTTTGATTCAAGGTTTTTCTTTCCTCTATTATGTCGCTGAGCAGAAAAAAATGGCAAGAAGCATCGTTGTAGTCGGAACGTTGTTTTGCTTCTTTCTCCCTTTTTTGCTTTATGTTATTGTAATATTAGGTATAATTGATTTAGGATTCGAATTACGGAAACGCATTCGCTAGGCGATGGGATTATTTTTATGGTTTAGGAGCTGACATGAATGTCTCATTTTTATAAAAAGAAGGCATACCGCTATCCCCTTTATGCATTAATGATGATTGCGCTCGGACTAATAGGAGTGATCGCTTATTTCCAATGGATTTTGGGGTTAGCCAGTTTTTTGCTCCTCGCTTTTGTGCTTTATTATGTCGTAAAATCGCAGCGTACGCTCTATACGGAGCTTGAACAGCATATTTCTAATTTATCCCATAGGCTAAAAAAAGTGGGCGAAGAGGCCTTGATGGAAATGCCGATTGGGATCATGCTGATTAATGACGATTATGTAATTGAATGGACAAACGTATTTTTGACATCCTGCTTTGGGGAGCAGACGTTGGTAGGCCGCTCGTTATATGATGTTGCTGACCAATTAATTCCGCTGATTAAACAAGAAGTTGACACAGAAATGATTGATATTCATGATCGGAAATTTCAAGTCATTATTAGGCGGGAAGAAAAGCTGTTATATTTCTTTGATGTAACTGATCAAATTGAAATCGAAAAACAATATGAAGCAGAACGAGTGGTATTAGGCGTTATTTTTCTCGACAATTATGATGAGATTACTCAAGGAATGGACGATCAATCAAAAAGCCAGCTGAACAGCCAAGTCACTTCGATGCTGAATAAATGGGCGCATGATTATGGATTATTCCTTAAACGAACATCCTCTGATCGCTTTGTCGCTGTATTAAATGAACAAATTTTACAGCAGCTTGAAAAAGGCAAGTTTGCGATTTTGGATGAAGTTCGCGAACATACCATGAAGGATAATGTTCAATTAACATTGAGCATTGGCATTGGTACAGGCGTTTCTTCGCTACCGGAGTTAGGGGCGCTTGCCCAATCTGGTTTGGATTTAGCGCTTGGCCGCGGAGGCGATCAGGTGGCAATCAAACAAGCCAATGGGAAAGTAAAATTTTACGGCGGGAAAACAAATCCGATGGAGAAACGCACGAGAGTGCGGGCCCGTGTTATTTCCCACGCATTAAAAGAGCTAGTTGTTGACAGTGATAAAGTCATGATTATGGGACATAAATATCCAGACATGGATGCAGTAGGCGCTGCCATCGGTGTGTTAAAGCTTGTTCAGCTTAATCAAAGAGAAGGGTTTATCGTTTTGGATACGAATCGTATTGATGCAGGTGTTCAACGGCTGATTGAGGAAATTAAAAATTACCCGGAACTTTGGTCAAGATTCATTAAACCGGAACAAGCGCTTGAGCTTGTCAGCGATGATACCTTGTTAATTATTGTGGATACGCATCGTCCTTCACTAGTGATTGAAGAGAAACTAGTGTTTCGGACCGATAATATTGTGGTGATTGACCATCATCGCCGCGGTGAAGAATTTATTAATAATCCGCTGCTTGTATATATGGAGCCTTATGCTTCATCAACCTCAGAACTCGTAACCGAGCTGCTTGAATATCAACCGCAGCGCATGCGGCTGACGATGCTAGAGGCAACATCGCTGCTAGCAGGAATTGTGGTTGACACGAAAAGCTTTACGCTGCGAACCGGCTCTCGTACGTTTGATGCTGCTTCATACTTGCGTGCTCAAGGAGCCGATACGGTATTAGTGCAAAAGCTGCTCAAGGAAAATATCGCCAACTATGTAAAAAGAGCTAAAATCATTGAAAATGCCTCTATTAACGCAAAAGGAATCGCTATTGCGAAAGGAAGCCCAAATGAAGCATATGACCAAGTTCTAATCGCTCAAGCGGCTGATACGCTTCTGACATTGAATGGGGTAGTGGCTTCCTTTGTGATTTCGAAGCGCACAGATAATCTGATCGGAATTAGCGCCCGTTCGCTCGGAGACATCAATGTTCAGGTCATTATGGAGAGCCTGGGAGGCGGCGGCCATTTAACGAATGCTGCCGTTCAGCTGGCTGATACAACGGTTGAAGAAGCAGAGCATCGTTTGCGTGCAGCCATTGACGAGTATTTAGAAGGAGGAAAAAAATCATGAAAGTTATTTTTCTAAAAGATGTAAAAGGAAAAGGCAAAAAAGGCGAAATTAAAAATGTGGCAGACGGTTATGCTCAAAACTTTCTTTTTAAGCAAGGGCTCGCCGTTGAAGCGACTCCTACTAATTTAAAGGCGCTAGAAGCACAAAAAAATAAAGAAAAACGTCAAGCAGAAGAGGAATTGGCAAAAGCGAAGCAGTTAAAAGAGCAATTGGAGCAACTGACCGTACAGCTATCAGCAAAAGCTGGTGAAGGCGGTCGCCTCTTCGGCTCCATTACAAGTAAACAAATTGCAGAAGCGCTGCAAAGCCAATTTCAATTGAAAGTGGATAAACGCAAAATTGAATTAGAGGATGCGATTCGTGCATTAGGCTATACAAATGTACCTGTTAAACTTCATCCGGAAGTAACGGCAACATTAAAAGTACATGTCAGCGAACAAAAATAACCTGATAAAAAATGTGATTTTATGGGGAATCCCCCATACAAATCACATTTTTCTTATGAGAATCGTTACCCAACAGCATCGAAAAGGTGGTGAAAGAGATGAATGATCTATTTGCAGAGCGCATTCCGCCACAAAATATTGAAGCAGAGCAAGCCGTACTTGGTGCGATTTTTCTTGATTCTTCGGCGCTGACTCCCGCTTCTGAGCTTTTAATACCAGAAGATTTCTACCGTGCTGCTCATCAAAAAATTTTCCACGCGATGCTCAAAGTGGCTGATAAAGGAGAGCCTGTCGACTTAGTAACAGTAACTGCAGAGCTCGTAGATTCCAAAGCGTTGGAAGAAGTGGGGGGAGTATCATATTTAAGCGAATTAGCTGATGCGGTTCCCACTGCTGCCAACGTTGAATATTATGCGCGCATTGTGGAAGAAAAATCGATTTTGCGCCGTTTAATTCGTACAGCCACCTCTATTGCGCAAGATGGCTACACACGTGAAGATGAGGTTGATGTACTGCTGAACGAAGCGGAAAAAAAGATTATGGAGGTGGCGCAGCGGAAGCATTCTGGTACGTTTCAAAATATAAAGGATGTGCTTGTTCAGGCGTACGACAATATTGAAATGCTTCATAACCGCAAAGGGGAGATTACTGGAATCCCGACCGGCTTCACCGAGCTTGACCGCATGACGGCTGGATTTCAGCGCAGCGACTTAATCATTGTTGCTGCTCGTCCCTCTGTTGGAAAAACCGCTTTTGCGTTAAACATTGCGCAAAATGTGGCGACACAAACGAACGAAAACGTTGCCATTTTTAGCTTAGAGATGAGCGCTCAACAGTTGGTTATGCGGATGCTGTGTGCCGAAGGAAATATCAATGCCCAAAATTTGCGGACAGGAAAGCTGACCTCTGAAGATTGGGGAAAATTAACGATGGCGATGGGAAGCTTATCGAATGCAGGAATTTATATTGATGATACCCCTAGCATTCGCGTCAGTGAAATTCGGGCGAAATGCCGCCGCTTGAAGCAAGAGAGTGGTCTTGGGATGGTATTGATTGATTATTTACAGCTCATTCAAGGAAGCGGAAGGAATAGAGAGAATCGCCAGCAAGAAGTATCTGAAATCTCCCGCGCGCTAAAAGCGCTGGCCCGTGAGCTAGAAGTACCCGTTATTGCTTTATCGCAGCTTTCCCGCAGCGTTGAACAGCGTCAAGATAAACGGCCGATGATGTCCGATATTCGTGAATCGGGAAGTATTGAACAGGACGCAGATATCGTCGCCTTTTTATATCGCGACGATTATTATGATAAAGAATCGGAGAATAAAAACATTATTGAAATTATTATTGCTAAACAACGGAATGGTCCTGTTGGCACGGTGCAGCTCGCCTTTATTAAAGAATATAATAAGTTTGTAAATTTAGAGAGACGTTTTGATGATACACAAATTCCTCCAGGAGCCTAAAAGCTGAACGGTTCTTTGGATAAGCATTTCCATTTTTATACGAATAAAAAAGTGAAATATCTATCCAATGTTCGTGTTTCGTTGACTTTAGTCAATAAAAGTGCTACACTTACTATGTTTACATTGAGTAAAGTGGAGGTGCTCGCCATGTCTTCGGTAGTTGTTGTTGGGACACAGTGGGGAGATGAGGGAAAAGGAAAAATTACCGACTTTTTATCAGAAAATGCAGAAGTGATCGCAAGGTATCAAGGCGGAAATAATGCGGGACATACGATTGTTTTTCATGGAGAAAAGTATAAGCTGCATCTCATTCCATCAGGAATTTTTTATAAAGATAAAATATGTGTCATCGGAAATGGAATGGTGGTTGATCCGAAAGCTCTTATTGCTGAGCTGCAATATCTACATGATCGGGGCATTTCGACGGACAACTTGCGTATCAGCAACCGTGCTCATGTGATTTTGCCATATCATCTAAAACTTGATGAAGCGGAAGAGGAGCGCAAAGGAGCCAATAAAATCGGCACAACTAAAAAAGGAATCGGTCCGGCGTATATGGATAAAGCAGCCCGAATCGGCATTCGTATTGCTGATTTATTAGATCGTGACGTATTTGCGGAAAAACTTGCCCGCAATTTACAAGAGAAGAACGTTTTATTTGAAAAAGTGTACGGAATTGAAGGATTGAAACTTGAGGATATTTTTGAAGAGTATTATGGATACGGACAACAAATTGCGCAATATGTATGCGATACATCTGTCGTGCTAAATAACGCTTTGGATGAAGGACGACGTGTGCTATTTGAAGGCGCGCAAGGCGTCATGCTGGATATTGATCAAGGAACGTATCCGTTTGTGACTTCTTCTAATCCAGTGGCTGGCGGCGTTACAATTGGGTCAGGAGTAGGACCGACAAAAATTAAACATGTGGTAGGAGTAGCGAAAGCATATACAAGCCGTGTCGGCGATGGCCCGTTCCCAACGGAATTACATAATGAAATTGGCGATCGCATTCGCGAGGTTGGAAGAGAATATGGTACAACAACAGGGCGTCCACGCCGCGTGGGCTGGTTTGATAGCGTAGTAGTCCGCCATGCTCGCCGAGTCAGCGGAATTACGGATTTATCATTAAATTCCATTGACGTATTAACAGGAATTGAAACGTTAAAAATTTGTGTGGCTTATCGCTATAAAGGAAATATCATAGAGGAATTTCCGGCAAGCTTGAAGGTGCTAGCGGAGTGCGAACCCGTCTATGAAGAGCTTCCAGGCTGGACGGAAGATATTACAGGCGTTAAAAGCTTAGACGAACTGCCAGCGAATGCTCGTCATTATGTAGAGCGCATTTCACAGCTGACAGGCATCCCGCTTTCTATTTTCTCTGTTGGTCCAGATCGTTCGCAAACGAACGTCGTTCGCAGCGTGTATGCCTAACGATTAGAAATAAAGCATAGATACGAGCGGTATCTATGCTTTTCTTTTGCCGAATTGGCAATGGGTAGTAAGTGAATTCCCGTAAATAACATGATACATTATTAATATGGAGCTTTTTTTGCGAATGAATCCATCGGATAAGGAAAGGATGTGAATGATGATGGAAAAACGAATTCTTGTGGTAGATGATGAAAAACCAATTGCTGATATTTTACAGTTTAATTTGCAAAGAGAGGGCTATGAAGTCATTTGTGCATATGATGGTATAGAAGCATTACAAAAAGTGGAAGAAATTGAACCTGATCTCATTTTGCTTGATATTATGCTTCCGCAAAAGGATGGCATGGAGGTATGCCGAGAGGTGCGGAAAAAATATGATATGCCGATTATTATGTTAACAGCAAAGGATTCTGAGATTGATAAGGTACTTGGATTGGAGCTAGGAGCTGATGACTATGTCACGAAGCCGTTTAGTACAAGAGAGCTGTTGGCACGCGTTAAGGCGAATTTGCGCCGTCATCAGCCAAATGCTAATGTTCAAGATGATGAAGAGAACGATGATATAAGCGAAATTACAATCGGATCGCTTGTCATTCGGCCAGATGCTTATATTGTATTAAAGAGAGGAGAAACGATTGAACTAACACACCGTGAATTTGAATTGCTTCATTATCTAGCGAAGCATATTGGACAAGTCATGACGAGGGAGCATTTACTGCAAACGGTGTGGGGATATGATTATTATGGAGATGTCCGCACTGTGGATGTGACGGTTCGCCGTTTGCGAGAAAAAATTGAAGATAATCCTTCGCATCCGACATGGATCGTGACGAGACGCGGTGTAGGATATTACTTGCGCAACCCAGAACAGGAGTAAAGGAAGCATCATGAAAAAAGTAGGCCCATTTCGTTCGATTCATTTTAAGTTTGTGCTGATTTATGTCTTATTAATTCTCGTTGCGATGCAAATTATCGGTGTGTACTTTGTGAGAGAATTGGAAACACAGCTTGTTCAAAGCTTTAAAACTTCGCTGAATGAGCGAATCACATTGCTTGCTTATAACGTAGATCAAGCAATGAACAAAGACCGAGATGCTAAAAGTCCAACATTGGAAGAAGAAATTCGCTCCCTTCTTCATGATTTTGTCTCGCAGGATATTTCAGAAGTCAGTGTTATTGATGATAAAAGCAAGGTGCTGGCTACTTCCAATCCTTATATGCAAAACATTGTCGGAAAACGGACAACGGAAATTTTTGTCAAGCGGGCGCTTGTGACGGGCGAAATGGTTGACCGAGCATTCATTGACCAGAAAACGGGCCATCGGATGTATATTTCTGCCACTCCGATTAAGATGAATAATGAAATTAAAGGAGCCATCTATGTGATTGCATCTATGGAAAATGTATTTTCACAGATGCGGCAAATCAACAAGATCTTTGCTACCGGGACAGGAATTGCCCTAGCTATTACAGCGGTACTAGGGATTTTGCTAGCTCGTACGATCACCCGGCCCATTTCTGATATGCGCAGACAGGCATTAGCCATGGCAAAAGGCAATTTTTCAAGAAAAGTAAAAGTATATGGATATGATGAAATTGGCCAGCTCGCCATGACATTTAATAATTTAACGAAGAAGCTAGAGGAGGCGCAGGCCACAACAGAAGGAGAACGGCGCAAATTAGCTCTTGTGCTTACGCATATGACAGATGGCGTTATTGCGACGGATCGCCGTGGCAAGATTATTTTGATTAACGATGCGGCGCTCAATATTTTAAATGTTTCACGTGAAACAGTGCTTTCCAGCTCGATTGTTGATGTGCTTGGATTGGAGGATCAGTATACATTTGAAACATTAATTGAAGAAAGAGATTCGCTCATTTTGGACTTTAGTACGGAGGAGGAGCTTTATATTTTGCGCGCCTCCTTGTCTGTGATTCAAAAGGAAACAGGATTTGTCAACGGTTTGATCGTTGTACTGCACGATATTACAGAACAAGAAAAAATCGATCAAGAGCGAAGAGAATTTGTAGCTAACGTTTCACACGAGCTAAGAACGCCACTAACAACGATGAAAAGCTATTTGGAGGCGTTGGGAGAAGGATTATGGAGAGATGAACAGATTGCTCCACGTTTTATTGAAGTAACACAGACAGAAACGGAACGAATGATTCGATTAGTCAATGATCTGTTGCGGCTTTCGAAATTAGATAGTAAAGACTATAAGCTAAATAAATCTTGGGTTAATTTCTCGAGATATTTTCATAAGGTGATTGATCGTTTTGAATTGACGAAAAACGAAAATATAACGTTTATTCGCAAAATCCCTGACGAAGCGATCTTTGTTGAAATTGATGAAGATAAAATTACGCAAGTACTTGATAATATTATTTCAAATGCATTAAAGTATTCTCCTCAAGGCGGTAATATTACATTTCGTGTAAAAGAGCTGAATAATGAAATTTTAGTCAGCGTAACAGATGAGGGAGTTGGTATTCCTAAATCTGATCTCGCTAAAGTATTTGACCGTTTTTATCGCGTGGATAAGGCGCGCTCTCGCAAGCTAGGTGGAACAGGGCTTGGATTAGCGATTGCCAAAGAGGTCGTTGTTGCCCATGGCGGGAACATTTGGGCAAAAAGCCAAGAGCATAAAGGAACGACCATTTTCTTTACATTACCGTTGGAACGGATTCAAGAGGATGAATGGGATGAGGTATGAAACAGCGAAAACGATTGTGTTGACGGTTTTGGTGTTAACAAGCATTTTGTTTACATGGGGGCTATGGACCTATCACCCAAAATATGATGTGATCCAAAATGGTGAATACGTCCAAAACGTATCTGTCAGTAATGCGCAAGTAGATCCATCGATGATTGTACGTCCTTCGCAAATATTGATTCATAAAAATGCAGCTCATTACGGATTGATAGAAGAAACGGAAATAAATAAATTGTTTAAAAACATGAAAAAGTGGACGTTTGATGATTTTGAGAATGTTTCCTCAACGGTATCCAAAGAAAGCTTTTTGTCTTTTATTCATGGAAGAGGGAAAATAGAAATTATTTACCCTGACGAAATTCCAATGAATATTTATCAAACCATTTTTCAAATTGACGATCGAGGGCTAGATAGTATTGGCTTTGATACGATCATCATTCCTGTAGAAAAACATTCAAGTCTTACGGTTTATTTTGTCTCTACAGAACGCCGTAAAATATACAAGGCTACGGCCAAGGATGTTCCATTTGAAGAAATCAATCAGTTATATGAACATACGGAGAAGCTACCGCGTTATTTTGCTTACAACGTAAGTGAAACAAAAACGTTGTTTCTACCAGAAAAAGAAATGACAATGGATCGTTTGCAATATTATACAGATGAGCTTGATACAGATAAATTTAAAGAGGCCTTATTTAGTGATCCGAGCTTCGTAAAAAAGGACATCTTGACATTTGGAGAGGAATATACAGATGGATCGCGGCTGATGGATGTTGACTTTTTGCAAAAGCTGCTTTTATATGTAAATCCAGCGGCTAAATATACAATTGGGCCATCCAGTGAAGAAAGCGCATCCTTGATTCAAAAAAGTATTGATTTTGTCAATGAGCATGGCGGTTGGACCGACATGTACCACTTTGTCCAATGGGATCGTGAAGAACGAAAAGTTGTCTTTCGTCTTTTTGTGAACAATCATCCCGTTTTCAATAACTATGGAATGTCAGAGATTGTTCAAATTTGGGGAGCAGCTGAAATCAACAAATACCAACGTCCGCTATTTCGCCTCGAAATTCCAGATCGCACAAGCGTACCAGTTCAACTACAGTCCGGACGGCAAGTGATTCAACAGCTGGAAAAAATAAAAGGCTTTAAAAAGGAATTGCTGACGGAGGTCACGTTAGGATATGAGCTTGTGAAAGATCAAGAAAGAGAAAAGGTGGTTGTATTAGAGCCGGATTGGTTTTATTTATATAATGGAACATGGAAAAAGTTCTCTGATGATGACTCAGACGAGATGAGGGGAGGCAATGCTGTTGGATTGGAATAAAACAAAGACGATTTTTATTATTACTTTCCTCATCCTGGATCTTTTTTTAGGGTATCAGTTTATCCAAAAACGCAACAGCAGCCAATTAGATGTTCTTTTAGAAGAGACCATTGAAGAACAGTTAGCAGCGAACGGCATCACGTATGTAGATATACCAAAAGAAATTAAAAAGGCCTCCTATGTTAGCGGTAAAAGCAAGATCTTTACTCGAGATGAAATTGCCAAATTAAAGAATCAAAAAATCACAGCAAGCGACCAATCCGTGCTACAAGCAACCTTTATCCATCCGGTAGCTATTGGCGATTTTGAAGATGCTTACAGTTTAAATCAATTTTTGCAGCAAAACATTATTCATGGGAAGGATTACGCGTTTTGGGAATATGATAATAAATCGAAAACGATTACTTGTTATCAAAAATATAACCGCAGAATGATTTATAAAAATTCAAGCGGCAAGCTGCTGCTGCACTTAAATGAGAAAAATGAAGTCGTCTCATATGAACAAACGCTATTGGACGATCTAGAGGAATATGATAAAAAGCAAGAAATTATTCCGGCGATTAAAGCGATCGAAACATTGTATAAAAAAGATTATTTAAAGCCGAAGGACCGAGTGACGAAAATTGAGATCGGATATTATGGGCTTGTGCAATTTACGGCTTCACAAGTGTTAACACCAACATGGCACATTGTAGTGAATGAAAAGAAAGATTATTTTATTCATGGCTTTGAAGGACAGATCATTAACGATAAAGGAAATGTGTTGGAGTGAATAAGATGATGCAGTTTAGCGTCCTGGCAAGCGGCAGTACAGGAAATGCTTTTTATATTGAAACAGAAAAGCAGCGCTTACTTGTAGATGCGGGACTTAGCGGTAAACAAATGGAGGAGCTCTTTAAGCAAATCGAACGTTCTCCGCAAAATTTGACCGCGATTTTGGTCACGCATGAACATAGTGATCATATTAAAGGACTAGGAATCATGGCGAGAAAATATCAGCTACCGATTTATGCCAATGAAAAAACATGGAGGGCCATGGAAGGGTTAATAGGTGACATTCCGACAGAACAAAAATTTATCTTTCCATTAGGGGATGTCCGTTCGTTTGGTGATTTAGATGTCGAGTCATTTGGAGTATCCCACGATGCAGCAGAGCCGATGTTTTATGTGTTCCATCATGATGGCAAGAAGCTCGCGTTAATTACTGATACAGGATATGTGAGCGATCGAATGAAAGGAACGATTCAACATGCCGATGTCTTTGTGTTTGAAAGTAACCATGATGTCGAAATGCTTCGGATGGGGCGCTATCCTTGGAGCATTAAACGACGCATTTTGAGCGATGTCGGACACGTGTCTAATGAAGATGCGGCACTGGCCTTGACCGATGTCATTGGCGATCAAACAAAGAGAATTTATTTGGCCCATTTAAGCCAAGATAATAACATGAAAGAACTCGCTCGAATGACAGTTGAACAAACATTAGAAAATCGGGGATTTGGGGTCGGACAACAGTTTGAAATTTGCGATACGGACCCGAAAGTGCCAACCAAGCTGGTGTATGTTTAACATTGATTTTGCAAAGGATGGACTATTGCCATTGAAAATGGATTTTTGTTAAAAGCGGGCAGTATAATAGAAAGAGGCACGACCTTTGAATGGAAAGGATTGGTGAGTCGCACGTGGGATATTATGATGATCATTATGGGGAGTATCGTCAAAAGCGGAAAGGCAACCGCAGAGGTGCATTTTTTTCCGGACTGGTTGGTGCGATTTTAGGAGCATTGCTGGTGACCTTTTCGATTCCTGCGCTATCAAGGTGGGATGTACTCCCGTATAATGTAACACCAAAGCAAGGAGAAGAACAAACGGGGGAACCGGGCCATTATCCAACGGTTCAAAAAAACGTCTCCGTCAATGTTACTTCTCAAGTGACAAAAGCGATTGATAAGGCATCTGATGCGGTGGTCGGCGTCGTAAACATTCAAGAAGCCAGCTTTTGGTCTGAAGGTGGTGAAGCTGGTACAGGCTCAGGCGTCATTTACAAAAAAGCGGATGGAAAAGCCTTCGTTGTTACAAATAATCATGTTGTCGAAGGCGCCAGCCAATTGGAAGTGAGCTTAAAAGACGGGACGCGGGTGCCAGCGAAACTGTTAGGCACCGATGCATTAACAGATTTAGCCGTTCTTGAAATCAATGCCCAAAAGGTTGGGAATGTAGCTGAGTTTGGGAATTCTGATGTCGTGACGCTAGGAGAACCAGTAATAGCGATTGGGAATCCGCTCGGCCTGCAATTTGCGGGATCTGTTACCGAAGGGATTATCTCAGGAAAAAACCGGACCATCGAAGTGGACTTGGATCAAGATGGATTGCCGGATTGGAATGCGGAAGTATTACAAACAGACGCTGCCATTAATCCTGGAAACAGCGGCGGAGCCCTTGTTAATATTGAAGGGCAAGTGATCGGCATTAATTCAATGAAAATTGCCCAAGAAGAAGTTGAAGGAATCGGCTTTGCGATCCCGATTAATTTTGCCCGCCCTATTATCGCGGATTTAGAACAATATGGACAAGTGCGCCGCCCTTATATGGGAGTCGAGCTTCGTTCGCTAAGTGATATTTCGTCCTACCATTTACAAGAAACGCTGCATTTGCCGCCTGATATTACCGAAGGAGTAGCGATTATTCAAGTAAGACCAGGGTCTCCGGCAGATCGTGCAGGACTTAGACAATTTGATGTCATCATTGCATTAGATGATCAAAAGGTGAGCGACGTACTTGACCTTAGAAAGTACCTGTATACGAAAAAAGCCATTGGCGATAACATGAAAGTGACCTTTTATCGCAATGGGAAAAAGGAAACGGTGACCATGAAGCTTACGAAAGAATCGCTTTAAGGGGAAAGAATCTATCAAGCAGGCCCAAAGAAAACAAGGAGCGGAATAGGACGCTCCTGTTTTCTTTGTCCACAAGTGGATAAAGGGGGGGAGAACGATGATTATGTGTTGTGAAGAACATATGGAGCTGGCCATTGATGTGTATGTGGATAATCATGAAAAAGCGCCAGAAATTTATCCTTTACCTGTGGATAAGTATGATGGAATATGCGAATATTGTTCTCGTCAAGCCGCATATATAGTGGGGAACTAATGTTTCTGCACAATATGTGGATAGATGTTGTGTATATGTGGATAAATTTTGTTGATAGGATGTTTATAAAGTGGGGATGACTTGTGAATATAATGGTTTTATCGGTAGGGAAATTAAAAGAAAAATATTTAAAGCAAGGTATTGAAGAATATGTGAAAAGGCTGTCTGGGTATGCGAAAATGGAAATCATTGAAGTCGCTGATGAAAAAGCGCCGGAGAATTTAAGCGATCAAGAAATGAAGCAAATCAAAGAGAAGGAAGGTGAGCGGATTTTAGCTAAAATCTCAGATGATATGCACGTCATTGCTTTGGCGATTGATGGGAAGATGAAGTCATCTGAAGAATTTGCCATCCATTTAGATAAGCTAGCCACCTATGGTACGAGCAAAGTCGCTTTCGTAATTGGAGGCTCGCTCGGATTAAGTGAAAAGGTAATGAAGCGGGCCAATGAATCACTTTCTTTTTCACAAATGACCTTCCCGCACCAGCTGATGCGGCTTATTCTTCTTGAACAAATTTACCGCGCGTTCCGGATTAATCGTGGAGAACCGTATCATAAATAGAGGTAAAGCAAAAAAACGGCTTAGATAGGCAAGCAGGGTATAGCCTCTGGTTATCACTCGATAACAAAGATGTATTTCATGTGGGTATACTAAATGCGGTATGATGACAAGTGAACACGATTAGAAGGGAGCATGATTTCCATGAAGCAAATTCCTGTATACCACGTGGATTCGTTTACGAGCGAACAATTCGGAGGGAATCCTGCCGGTGTAGTTATTGCTGAAGAAAGAAATGCCTTGTTTCCAAAAGAGGAGAAAAAATTAACAGATCATAAATAAAAGGGGAATGTCTATGAACTTGCAAGAAAGCAAAGTTGGATTCGTTGTAGTCGGTCTATTATTAGGAATATTAATGGCTTCAATGGATAATACGATTGTATCCGCTTCAATGCCAACCATTGTAGGGGAGCTTAATGGGCTAGATCAATTTATTTGGGTGACTTCGGCATATCTCGTAGCGACGATGGCTAGTATGCCGATTTTTGGGAAATTATCAGACATGTATGGCCGGAAACGGTTCTATTTATTAGGCCTGACTATTTTTGTTATCGGTTCGGCTCTTTGCGGAGCCGCACAGAGCATTGTGCAATTAAGCATTTATCGGGCCATTCAGGGAGTTGGCGGAGGCTCATTAATGCCGATTGCCTTCACCATTATTTTCGATATTTTCCCTCCGGAAAAACGGGGAAAAATGACAGGATTATTTGGCGCTGTGTTTGGTTTATCTAGCGTCATTGGTCCGTTATTAGGCGCATATATTACCGATCAAATTAATTGGCGCTGGATTTTTTATATTAACTTGCCTTTAGGGATTTTATCTTTATTTTTGATTGCTCAGTTTTATAAAGAAACGCTTCAGCTGAAAAAACTTAAAGTTGATTGGTTTGGGGCCCTTACTTTAGTTGGTTCCGTTGTCAGCTTGATGTTTGCGTTAGAGCTTGGCGGGAAAGAGTATGATTGGAATTCTGTCCAAATTATTTCTCTATTTTTGATTTTTGCTGTCCTTTTCGTATCCTTTATCTTGATTGAACGGAAAGTATCAGAGCCGATCATTTCATTCAGCTTATTCAAAAGACAGCTCTTTGCAGCAACACAAGCCGTGGCATTTTTTTATGGGGCCGCCTTTATTATTACAACGGTCTTAATTCCTCTTTTTGTTCAGTCTGTATACGGAGGAACGGCCACTAACTCGGGGATTATTTTAATTCCGATGATGCTTGGCTCAGTGGTGGGAAGCCAAGTGGCGGGCCGATCTGTGAGATGGTTCAGCTATCGTAGCATTATGCTTGTTTCTGTTGTTTTATTTTTTATGGGCATGTTTCTATTAAGCACATTAGATGTCAATACGGCCCGCTCCACTGTGACGATTTTTATGATTATAGCCGGCCTTGGCATGGGCTGCTCCTTCTCTTTGTTAAGTATGGCAACACAGCATAAGATCGAACCGCAAAAACGGGGAATTGCGACATCGACAAATACGTTTTTTAGAACATTAGGAATGACCATTGGAGTGACCATTTTTGGCACGATCCAAAACCATATATTAAAAGGTGATTTAAAAGATGTGTTCGGCCATATGAGCGGATTTGCTGGAAAATTGGATTCAAACACTTTATTATCAGCGGATGTTCAAGCAAAAATACCGCCAGACATCCTTCATAAAATTGCGGATGCGATGGCCAATTCTGTTGCTACCACTTTTAAATGGACATTAGTGCCCATCCTATTAGCATTTATATCCATTGTTTTGATGGGCAAAGAAAGAATGGTAATTCCGGTCAAAGAAAAAAGCGGCGAACAAGTTTCATAATCAGCATCAAAAGGATCAGGGAAAAGCCCCCTGATCCTTTTGATCATTTTAGGAACAGACTTTCTAAAAGATGACTCATTCCATCTTTATACATGGAGAATGTTTCTTGCCGTTTGCCAACGCGACATAAATTAGCTGCTCCCATAAGCAATACAAACGGACGGACGCTTTGGCGGAGAGCATTTTTCCCGTATGGGTGTACAAGCTCATGATTAGTCATTCATTGTTCATATTCTGTTCATAAACGTGTGTTACCATCAGTCATGTACTCAGTTGTAGAGGAGGAAATGAAATGGGACATATCCAGCGAACAGTGTCAGACAATGGTCATTGGGCTATTGAAGCGCACGGACTTGTTAAAGTTTTTGGCGATAAACGAGCGGTTGATGGAGTTCATCTCAATGTGCGTGCGGGTACGATTTACGGCGTACTTGGGCCGAATGGAGCGGGGAAGACCACGACCGTCCGAATGCTGGCGACCTTGTTGCGGCCGGATGAAGGATCAGCGCGCATTTTTGGCTATGATGTGGTGAAGGAACCGCAAATTGTGCGACAGTTGATTGGCGTGACAGGCCAGTATGCATCGGTGGATGAATCGCTCAGCGCGATCGAAAATTTAGTGATTTTTTCTCGTCTGCTGGGATTAAGCCGCACAGAGGCGCGTCGTAAAGCGGCAGAGCTGCTGGAGGAGTTCGGCTTGACCGAAGCGGCGAAACGCCCGTTGAAGCATTTCTCCGGAGGGATGCGGCGCCGTCTCGATTTAGCCGCAAGCTTGATTGCCCAGCCGCCACTTATTTTCTTAGATGAACCGACTACAGGACTGGATCCGCGCACACGCAATCAAATGTGGGAGACGATTCGTCGCTTAGTAAAGCAAGGCTCAACCGTCCTTTTAACAACCCAGTATTTGCAAGAGGCTGATGAGCTAGCTGACCGAATTGCCGTCATTGACCGCGGTCGAGTGGTTGCTGAGGGAACAGCAGATGAGCTGAAAGCGTCCGTCGGCAGTTCGTCGCTACAGTTGAAAATTCAGCAGGAAACGGATATCGAGAAGGCTTGTCAGACCGTTGAAGGGGTGCTGAAGGTCCGAGCCAATGTGTCATTGGAAACGGGAAAAATTACGGCGCCGATGGCAGACGCCGACCGAGTGACGGATTTGCTGATCGCTCTTCGCGAGGCCGGAATCCATTTAGCTGAGTTAAGTGTTCAGAAACCAACGCTTGATGAGGTCTTTCTCACCATTATTGGACATGGGGTGAAGGAAGACGGGGACATTTTTGCGACATCTAACGAAACAACGGAGGTGGGGATATGAGACATTCTGCTAGCGAGCTCATGGCTAAGCGTCAACTAAAAAGCAGATTAAGCTTTGGCCAGACGGTACGCAACTCGTTGACGATGGCCTATCGGGGTGTCTTGAAGATCCGGCGCACACCGGAGCAATTATTTGATGTCACGCTCCAGCCCATCATCTTTACGTTAATGTTTACCTACATTTTTGGCGGAGCGATTGCGGGAAATGTGCAAAGCTATTTGCCGATTATCATTCCAGGTATTCTTGTGCAGACCGTGATCGGGACATCGATTGTGACGGGGGTTCAATTGCGCGAAGATATGGACAAGGGCGTGTTTGACCGTTTTAAATCACTGCCTATTGCCCGTATTGCTCCACTTGCGGGCGCTCTTTTAGCCGACACCATCCGCTATACCATTGCGACCGTTCTTACCTTTGTGATGGGGTATATCATGGGCTATCGTCCAGAAGGGGGACTAGGTTCTGTCGTCATCGCCGCGGTTTTTGTCATTGTGTGTTCTTGGGCAATCAGCTGGATCTTCGCTTTTTTTGGCGTTATTGCCCGTACGGCTTCAAGCGTACAAGGAATCTCGATGCTTGTGCTGTTTCCTCTTACTTTTCTTTCTAATGCTTTTGTGCCAGTCAAGACAATGCCTGATTGGCTCCAATGGTTTGCGAAGATCAATCCGATCTCACATATTATTACCGCTGTCCGCAATTTAATTAACGCTGGAACCATTGGTTGGGATTTCGCCGTTTCCCTCATCGGCGCCGCAGTCATCGTAGCCATCTTTGCACCTATCACGGTCCGTGTATATATGCGTCGGGCATAAACAGGATATCGTGCGCCCATTCGTGCACGGTATCCTAATAAATCACACTCAACATCATGATCTTGTTTTTCGTGATCATAGAGTTTGCTTGGTTATATCAAGCAATGAAATACCAAGCGAAACGGGTACATGCGAGTCAGCGATGAAACAGCTAGAAAAGAGCAAAATAGTTCACATTTTTCATTGAAATGATTTATAATCTTAATTAAGAAACTTCTTCCACGCGAAAATACCTCACCAGCCATAAGACCGTTTTGATGAAGGACATCTTTCTTCCTAAAGGAATGGATGATTACATGACTTCAGGAAGCTGGTAAGGTGTTCTTTTTTATGGAAAAAATTGATTTCACATGAGAAGATGGAGGGATTCTGTATGAAGAAGTACGCCATTGTTTATTGTGAAAATCAATTTGGCTCCATGGATGGAAAAACGGCCAATGGATTAATCCGCAGCTCAGGCTTGTATGACATTACAGCGGTGATTGACAGCACAAAAACAGGAAGGGATTCAGGAGAGTTTTTGGATGGCAAAAGGAATGGGATTCCGATTTGCAAAAACCTTCAAGAGGCCATCGCGGTGTCTAAGCAAAAGCCAAGCTACTTCATCCTCGGTATTGCCCCTGCTGATGCTTTCCTAAAAGAAGGAGAACGAAGAGTCATTATTCAAGCGATGGAAGCCGGAATGAATATCATCAACCCGCTTCAGGAGTTTCTTACAGAAGATGAAGAAATGATGCGTATCGCCAGCCGATGCGGCGTGGAAATCCGTGACATTCGCAAGCCGAAACCAAAAAAAGAGTGGACACTATTTACAGGACAAATATTGCAAATACCGACACCGATTATTGCCGTGTTGGGAACGGATGGGGCATGTGGAAAACGAACCACGGCCATGATCCTTGACAGGGCATTGCAGAAACGCGGCTACCGAACCGCTTTTATCGCAACCGGACAAACAGGGCTGATTCAAGGAGCTTCCTATGGGTTTGCTATGGATGCGTTTCCATTGCAATATATGATTGGCGAACTGGAGCGCGAGATTGTGAGAGCCTATGAAAATGAAAAACCCGATATAATGATTGTCGAAGGACAGGGAGCATTAAGCCATCCTGCCTATGTCAGTTCAGCGGGAGTTTTAAAGGGAGCAAGACCTAAAGCTGTGATTTTGCAGCATCCTCCCAAACGAAAAACGCTAGGGGATTTTCCGTTTATGAAAATGCCGACTGTCCAAAGTGAAATAGATTTAATCGAACATTTCGGCCAAACAAAGGTCATTGCCATCACTTTGAACCACGAAGGAATGTCGGATCAAGAATTGACAAGGACGATAAGAGAGTATGAGCAGAAGTTCCATCTGCCCGTGACAGATGTTTTAAAAATAGGTCCTGATAAAGTAGTCGATCGAATCATTGAATATTTCCCATCATTGCAAAATAAGGCTCAATCTGGGGTGGCGATATGATGAAGGAAATCGCCCCAAGAGTGGAAATCGATCTTAGAAAAATCAAACACAATGCTCAAGTTTTAAAAAAGCTATATGGAGAAAAAGGAATTCAAATTACCGGAGTGGTCAAAGGAGTCGGAGCCAGTCTGGAGATTGCCAAGACGCTTATTGAAAGCGGAATAACCAGCTTGGCGGATACGAAAATCGTCAATCTCAAAAGAATGAGAATGGCTCAATTGAACGCGACATTCATGCTGATCCGAACTCCTGCGTTGAGTGAGATCGAACAAGTGGTTCAATTTGCCGATATGAGCATGAATACCGAGATTGAGGTCATTCGGGCCCTTTCAGCAGAAGCGGTAAAGCAGCATAAGGTGCATTCTGTGATTCTAATGGTAGAAATGGGAGATTTACGTGAAGGAATTATGCCTGAGGATGTCCCAGACTTTATTCGTCAAGTTTTACCGCTTCCGGGAATCCGAATGGCTGGTCTTGGCACTAATTTTGCTTGTTTTGGCGGAATCATTCCAACGGAACAGAAAATGAAGGAATTTTCGGATTTGGTGAAAACCATCCAAAAACAATTTTCATTATTGCTTCCATATGTTTCGGGAGGAAATTCTGCTAACTACCAGTGGTTTAAGAATACGAAAGATGTCGGCATGATGAATCACATTCGGCTTGGAGAATCTATTTTTTTAGGACGAGAAACGGTTCATGGGTCGCCTATTCCAGGGTTATATCAAGATGCCTTTTGCTTAGTGGCAGAGGTCATTGAGTCGAAATGGAAACCGTCGGTACCGTTTGGAGACAGAGGAAGAAACGCGTTTGGAGAAACCGTATCATTTAAGGACAGGGGCATGATCCGCCGCGCGATTGTAGGAATCGGGCGGCAAGATGTACTAGTAAGCGGACTGACTCCTGTAACGCCTGTTGAGATACTCGGTTCCAGCAGCGATCATATCATTCTCGATGCCAAAAGCAGCTCTTTACGTCCAGGAGATGAGGTCAGATTTTCCTTGAATTATGGAGCGATGCTTTCTGTTATGACGTCTCCTTATGTTTATAAAAAGTATTTGCACGCTAGCGAAAAAGATGATAGCTCTGTTAACAGGACATCAGCTTAAGCGTAAGCAAATAAGAGAATCCTTTCTCCCCCCTGCACGCAGGAGATGGAACAGCGTACCATGAAAAAGAAGGCGCGCTTCCATTTTTGCGTGCAGGGGAAATTTTATGGCGAAAGTCTATCCATCTAATTGGATGTCTCAACATTTTCTCCTCAAAATAAGTAGGGATGGAGGTCGCGTGATTGGTTATTCGGTTCTCGGTCACGCTGAGGAGTGATCGAGACAAGTCTTTGTGCTTTTGAATGGGGATATATAGCGTCCAACTAGATATTGTTTCTCTTTTCTAAAGATCCGTTATAAGCTTATAGAGAGAGGTATATGAAACAACGGCAAACTGCAACAGCGGTGATGGATGCTGGGAAACTAAGTTGTATATACATAATAGACGTATCCAAAGTGGATGGGGCTGTCATAAGACACTTACATTTTACTCAATGAAAAAAGATGGGGGAGAAAATGGATGAAAATTGTCATTGCGCCTGATTCATTTAAGGAAAGTTTAGCCGCTATCGAGGTCGCTCGTGCGATTGAGAAAGGGTTTCGTGAGGTATTTCCCGAGGCGGAGTATGTATGCATGCCAATGGCTGATGGAGGAGAAGGAACGGTTCAAGCGTTGGTTGCGGCTACGAAAGGCCGGATTGTGGAACGAGAAGTCACAGGACCTTTAGGAGAACCTGTTCAGGCGTGTTTTGGGCTGCTTGGTGATGGAAAAACAGCGGTCATCGAAATGGCAGCCGCCTCAGGCTTGCATTTAGTCCCTAATAACAAACGAAATCCATTGATAACGACAACAAAAGGGACAGGAGAGTTGATCCGGGCCGCTCTTGATGAAGGAGCGAACCACTTGATCATCGGGATCGGCGGAAGCGCGACAAATGACGGAGGAGCAGGAATGGTGCAAGCATTGGGAGGCCGTTTGTTAGATAAACATGGAAAAGACATTGACCCTGGCGGAGGAAATCTTGCTAAGCTTGCATCGATTGACCTTTCCTCATTAGACCCGAGACTGAGCCGGGTTAAAATAGAAGCGGCTTGCGACGTAGTAAATCCGTTAATCGGTCGGCAAGGGGCGGCAGCCGTCTTTGGTCCGCAAAAAGGAGCGACACCGGAAATGGTGCTGCAACTTGAGCAAAATTTGCGTCATTATGCGGATATGATTGAACGAACCGTCGGAAAACGAGTACATGATGTTCCCGGAGCTGGTGCGGCGGGAGGATTAGGAGCGGGCTTACTTGCTTTTTTGAATGCGGAACTAAAACGAGGGATCGACATCGTGCTGAACGCTGTGCAATTCGAGCGACGCATCCGTGGAGCCTCGCTTATTATTACGGGAGAAGGACGCATCGATGGACAGACGATCTACGGAAAGGTGCCAATCGGTGTAGCAAAAGCCGCCAAGTCATATCACATTCCGGTTTTAGCTATAGCGGGTTCGCTGGGAGACGATTGCAGCGCTGTACTATGTCAAGGCATTGATGCCATTTATAGTATTGTTCCTGGCATTATTTCGCTGACGAAAGCAATCGAACAGGCAGAATATTATATAACACAAACAGCGAAAAATATCGCAGTAGCATGCAAAATAGGCATGAATATGAAGTAAAACATCCTGTTTTAAGGATGTTTTTTATTTTGGAGTAAAAATACAGTTAAAAAAATAGTAAATTTATTTTATAATATTTAATGATTCTGTTATTTAACAATATAATTGTTTTTTTTCTGTTATTAAACAAAAAGGGAGGAATTTTCTTGGAGCAGTTTATTGAACGGTTAAATCAGCTGATTTGGAGCCCTGCTCTTATTTATCTTTGCATCGCGGCAGGTTTATTCTACTCGGTGGCCACTCGTTTTTTGCAGTTGAGATACTTAAAGGATATGATAAAGCAAATGTTTGAAGGCCGCAGTTCAGAAGCCGGCATTTCTTCATTTCAGGCGCTGTCGCTTGCGTTATCTGGGCGCGTCGGTACCGGAAACATTGCAGGTGTCGCGACAGCCATTGCTTACGGCGGACCAGGTGCTGTTTTTTGGATGTGGCTAATTGCTTTTTTAGGTGCAGGTTCAGCCTTTGTGGAAGCTGCTTTGGCACAAGTATATAAAGTCAAGCAGGATGGGCAATTTCGCGGCGGGCCCGCCTATTACATTGAAAAAGGCTTAAAAATGAAATGGTATGCGGTCTTGTTTGCAGTTGTTACTGTTTTGGCTACAGGTGTGCTGTTGCCGGGAGTACAAGCGAATAGTATTGCCGCGGGAATGAAAAATGCGTTTGGAGTGAGTCCAATCATAACTGGTATTGGATTGGTGCTGATTTTAGCAACGATTATTTTTGGCGGAGTCAAACGCATTGCACGTGTTGCAGAGTTTGTCGTTCCATTTATGGCACTAGGCTATATTGTCGTTGCTTTGTTTATTGTTTTCTCGAATATGGCTCAGATTCCAAGTGTGCTTGCTTTAATTTTTCGAAGCGCTTTTGGCGCGGATGCCGTATTTGGCGGGATTTTCGGTTCTGCCGTTGCTTGGGGAGTGAAGCGAGGCATTTATTCCAATGAGGCAGGACAAGGTACAGCGCCGCATGCAGCAGCAGCGGCTGAAGTGTCGCATCCGGCCAAACAAGGATTGGTGCAAGCTTTTTCTGTATATATTGATACATGGTTTGTATGTTCTGCCACGGCATTTATGATTTTAATTACTGGGATGTATAATGTGACGCCAGAAGATGCGGCGCCGATTGTTCAAACGCTTGGCAATGTGGAGCCAGGTCCGATTTATACGCAAAAAGCGGTGGAAACCGTCTTCCCTAGCTTGGGTGCCCCATTTGTGGCGATTGCGCTTTTTTTCTTTGCCTTCACCACAATTATGGCTTACTATTATATGGCTGAGACGAATGTTACGTATATTATGAGGAAAATCAACATAAAGTGGCTGCCAATTGCATTAAAGGTGCTTATTTTGTTGATGGTTTTTTATGGAAGTGTTAAAACAGCGGAAATGGCGTGGGCGCTCGGCGATATCGGCGTTGGAAGTATGGCATGGCTCAATATTGTTGCGATTCTTCTTTTATCGAAGACAGCTTTACGAGTGTTTAAAGACTATGAGAATCAGAAAAAAGCTGGGAGGGACCCTGTATTTGATCCAGTCAAATTAGGAATTAAAGACGCGGAGTTTTGGGAAAAAGAGTATCAGTCCTCTGAAAAATCAGCATAAGAAAAGCTGTCCGATCGGACAGCTTTTCTTATGCAATCCAATAATAAGGCTTCTAGCATGAGCGATCCTTTACCTATAAGAGAGAAGTGAGCTCTTAGAAAAGCCGGGTAAAACAATGATGGAATGATATGAGAAAATCATCATGTTTATATACTAGAATCTTTTAATCCAGAGCCTCTTCGCTTATTTTCGTAAGCGGCTGTTGGGCAGGGCCTTCTACGACATCGCCGCAAACCGAAAATCGAGAGCCGTGGCAAGGACAGTCCCATGTGCGATCTCCGCTGTTCCATTCCAGTTCGCAACCCATATGTGTACATGTTGTATCAACGAGAAATAATGAACCGTTCTCATCTTTATACGCCCCTGCCCTCTTCCCGTTTACGAGCACGACAGATCCTTCTCCGTTAGCCAGATCTTGCGGCGTCCGAATGACAGGTTCTATTTTTCCCTCGATAAGGTGTTTTGCGACATCTAAATTTTGTGTAATAAAATGCTTGACGCTTGGATCAGCATAAAAGCGTGACGGTGTGTAAAGGTGATGATAGCGGTTTTCTCGCCCTGTAATGAGATCGGTCAGAAGCAAACCAGCGACCGTTCCATTGGTCATCCCCCATTTTCGGTATCCTGTCGCGACATAAATATTAGGGGTATGGGCTGTCATCGCGCCGATGTATGGAACTTTATCTAATGTCGTTAAGTCTTGGGCAGACCAGCGATAGGGAATCGACGTCACTGGAAACATATCTGAGGCGAAGGATTGAAGAGCCTCATAATGCTGAATGGTAGGGACTCCCTGCCCGGTTTTATGGTTTTCTCCACTCACTAAAAGCAATTTTTCTCCGTTGATTGTGGTGACATAGCGAATCGAACGTTTCGGCTCATCTGCGCTTAAATACATGCCGCCAGGGTAATCTCCCTCTATTTGTACACCGAGAACATAGGAGCGCTCCGCATACATTCGCGAAAAATAAAAGCCACCGTCATAAAAAGGAAAATGGGAACAAACAGCGAGATGCTGGCATGTAATTCGTTTGTTATTGCGTGTAATGACCGTTAATGTATTTCCTTTTTCGACATCTTTTGCAGGAGTCTGCTCATAAATGAGCCCGCCCGACTGTGTGATCTCTTCAATGAGATGCGTTAAATATTTTAAAGGGTGAAATTGTGCTTGCTGTTTCATGACAAGAGCAGCTTTGCTGGGAAGCGGCAGCGGAAGATCTTCCACCAATCCCCCTTTGATTCCAAGCTTTTCATATGCTTTACATTCGTTAATGAGCTTTTGAATAGAGGATGAGGAGTGAGTGTATATGTACGCATCCTCTTCTTTCCAGTCACAGTCAATGTTTTGCTCATGTATGATGGTTTGGATCCATCGCATAGCTTCTGTACAAGCTTCATAATAAAGCTGAGCTTTTTCGGTACCAAGGTGATGAATCAATTCATCGTAAATAAGATCGTGCTGGGCTGTAACTTTTGCGGTTGTATGTCCCGTTGTTCCATTTAGCAATTGGTCGGCCTCAATTAGAGCCACTTTGCTCCCTGCTTTTGTAAGCAAATAAGCAGTCGTAATGCCGGAAATACCGCCTCCGATAATAGCGACATCGACATGGATATCTTCATTTAACGAAGGGAATTCGGGAAGTTTGACAGATGAACGCCAATAAGGCTCAACAGATAATGGAAGAGACTGCACGATTTGTTACCTCCTTCAGTATTTTTGTCCATATACATAAATTTCCTTGAATTTTAAAAATTATCCCTGCCATTTTCTTTTTTTACCATTATCCGCAATACACAAGAAAGGTGATAAAATAAAAAGCATAGGATGCCGGTTTTATTTTTATAAAATAGCATAAGAGGGAGATTGGAAGTGAATAAATATACAAATAATCCGGATGGACATTCACTGGTTATGTCAGACAATTTAATTTTAGAACACTACGGATTGAATGAGTTGAACTTTGAATCAGTGAATCATTATCGCGAAAAATTTGCAGCTGTAAAGCCGCAGCACCCATGGAATGGACTTGAGACAAAAGAATTTTTATACAAAATTGGTGCATGGGGAAAGCTGAGAAACAGCAGTAAAGAAGGCGTCACGGTTGCCGGACTCATCATGTTCAGTGAAGAAAGAATTATTACAGAAGTATTGCCGCAATATTTTCTGGAATATCGCGAAAGCACGGGGGAAATGGAAGCGGCTAACTGGGAAAAACGATTTACTTCTCAAGACGGAACATGGTCTGGCAATGTATACGATTTTTATTTTAAAGTCATGAATCATATGGACAGTAGTCATTCATTTGTACAATCGGCGCTCCATGAAGCGGTTATCAATGCTTTAGTTCATGCTGATTACTCTGGAGAGGGAGGGATTGTCATTGAAAAAGAACGAAATATCGTTCGCCTCTCCAATCCCGGTTTGCTCCGTATTCCAGCTGACTCGGCGTTTTCAAGCGGCATGAGCAATTTACGCAACCCTAATTTATTTAAAATGTTTATTCTAATCGGCCTTTGTAAACGGGCAGGATCTGGATTAAAGCATATTCAATCGATATGGGATGCCCATCAATGGAAGCAGCCTGAATTTATTCAACAGAATCATCCAGAACGCACGGTTTTTACCATGATGTTTTTTCCAGTTGATATTGCGGCAACATATGAAACAGATCACCAAAAAACGATAGAACAGGAACAAGATGAAGGACTAGACGATTGGATCCATGCAGATATAGATAACTCCGTAAATAAAGTTGATAACTTAGTAAATAAGGACTTAAACTTACTAAATAACGACCATAACTCCATAAATAAATCTGGTTACTCTATAGATAAACGCGACTACTACGTAAATAAACCGGACAATTCTTTAAATAATGTGTCGAACTCCATAAATAAATCTTCGAACTCCGTAAATAAACGGTCAAACTCCGTAAATAAAATGGAGTATATGGATTCGGATATCCATCATGAGGAAATAGATGAACAGCTATGGAAAATAGCTGAACTGGCACGTAAGAAAAAAAGGCTTCATCCAAGCGTCATGGAGCAAATGATTTTACAGCTTTGTGCGCAACGGCCACTGATGTTAAAAGAATTAGCCTATTTATTAGAAAGAACATCTGATGGATTGCGTAATAATTACTTGGCTAAGCTGCTAGAGGAAGGGAAGATTCAATTAAAGTACCCAAATCAGCCAAACCATCCGAGACAAGCCTATATGACGAAACAGCACTCCCGTATAGATGAGATGTAACATCATCCGCCGAGAAATCTCCCACCTCTAACCGAAGTGGAGGTGGGAGAGGTTCATTCTTCTCATCTTTGGATCTTTATTGGAGGTTACTTTTCGTTTCATTACATGTGACCAAGAAGAAACTTTGTTACTTTTCTTTACAAACTCGCTTCGTTTGCTATTCAGCTGTATTATAATCGAAGAAGATCATCGAAATAGTAAAAAACGAGCCTTTCGCTTCCTTTCAGAAAGGTTCGTTTTTTATTTAGAGGTTAACGTGCTGGCACATTATAAATACAAGATGATTTTCACAGACATCGTTTGCTCAATCTTTCGCTGTGCTTATAAATAAAAAAGAAATCTAGTTGCTCCATGAGTGGAACCTCTCCATAATATTTCATTCTATGTTTATATTGTTGAAAATATTTAGTAAATTTTGTAAGAATAATATTTCGTGATTCGAAATATTGAGTAAAAAAGCCCTAGAAATGAGTATTAGATAGCATTATCCAAAGTATTTTGTGAAAAAAAAGTTTTTTCTAGGAAAAAAATAAAGCTTGTTAATTTTGAAAATTCATATTATATTTTTCTTAAAATATAAAAAATTTTTAAAAGTCAAAAAAGGGGGATACGAATGGTCTTCAAGAAAACCTTCTCAATTTTAGCAACAGCGACACTAGCAGTCGGCTTGTTAGCGGGATGTTCTGGAGGGAACAAGGATCAAAACGCTAGCAATGGAGGAAGTGGAGGCAGCAGTGGAAGCAATGTCATTAAGATTGCGACGCAAACGCCGCTTTCCGGTGGAAGTGCGACATTGGGCGAGTCGATTAAATTGGGTGCCCAGCTGGCATTAGAAGAACAGCAAGCAAATTTTGAAAAGCTTGGATTTAAATTGGAGCTTGTTCCTTATGATGACCAAGGTGACCCGAAAAAAGGGGTAGCAAACGCTCAGCTTATTGGAGCCGATAAGCAAATTTTTGGTGTAGTAGGACATCTTAACTCAGGCGTAGCCATTCCTTCGTCAGAAATTTATGAAAAATACAGCATTCCGATGGTTTCCCCAGCAAACACAGCAACTGACGTGACAGACCGCGGCTTAAAAACAGTTAACCGCATTTGTGCCCGCGATGATTTCCAAGGACCTGCAGGAGCGAAATTCGCAATCGAAAAGCTTGGAGCGAAAAAAATCTTCATTATCCAAGACAAAACCGCATATGGTAGCGGCTTGGCAGAAGCATTTAAAAAGGGCGCTGAAGATCTAGGCGCTCAAGTGGTCGGCTTTGAAGGAATTACAGTCGGCGAAAAAGACTTTAACGGCGTGCTAAACCAAGTGCTAGCGAAAAAGCCGGACCTTGTATACTTTGGTGGCTTGTATACGGAAGGTGGCCAGTTGATTAAGCAAGCGCGCGATAAAGGGATTACGGTACCGATCATGGGCGGTGACGGTTTAGACTCATCGACGCTTGTGCAAATCGCTGGAGACGCAGTAAAAAATGTATATATGACATCTGCGGCTGGTCTTACGACAGCGACAGATGCTGGAAAGCAATTTGCCGAAAAGTATAAGCAAAAATTTGGAAAAGATATCGAATCTTATTCTGCTTATGGTTATGACTCCATGGGAGTATTGCTAAAAGGAATTGAAAATGCCATTAAAGAAAACGGAAACAAGCTTCCTTCTCGCCAGCAAGTGGCTGAGGGCGTTCGCAAAGTTCAAGAATATGAAGGAGTGGTTACAAAGGTAAGCTTTGATGAAAAAGGCGACAATAAATATGCGAAAATCTACATTTATAAATTTGACGAAGCAAAATATCCAGCTAAATTGGAGGATGAAGTAAGTAAGCAGTAATCATAGTTGGAAAAGGTGGGGAAGATCATTGCTCCCTTTTCCTTCAATTTAAAGTTTAGAGTGTTACTGGGCGCCTAGCTTAGTTCATTGATGACAAATAAAGAACATTTGTTGTCTGTAGCCATAAAGCTAGGCGCCTTTCTGATGGAAAAGTAAAAGTAGCAAAAACAGGCAGGTGAACAGAATGATTGAACAAGTATTGCACACATTGCCTCAAGTGCTGATTGACGGTTTAGCACTGGGAGCTGTATATGCGATTGTTGCACTAGGATATACGATGGTTTATGGAATTTTAGAATTAATTAACTTTGCTCACGGCGAGATTTTTATGACAGGGGCGTTTGTAGGAACGGCGATTTTATTGACGTTTTCTGGATTGGGTTGGATTACCTCTATGCCAGCCATTATTACTTTAGTGTTGGTGTTAATCGTTACGTCGGTACTTACCGGTTTGCTTGGAATGGGTATTGAGAGGGTTGCTTATCGCCCGTTGCGTAATGCGCCGAAGCTTATTACATTAATCACGGCGATCGGCATTTCGTTTTTGCTTCAAGATCTTGTCCGTTTTATTACAGAATTGAAAAATGGCAATTATATTTTAACAGGACCAAATTTATTCAATAAGCAAATTGGAATTGAAGCCTCTTCAATCTTGTCCGTATTTAATGATGCATCGGTAAAATCCTCGTTTTTCATTGTATTAGGTGTCGCTATCGTGATGATGATCACATTGGACTTTTTCGTGAATAGAACCAAATGGGGAATGGCGATGCGCGCTGTTGCACAAGACCGGGAAACAGCGGCGTTGATGACGGTAAACGTGAATAAAGTCATCGCTCTTACATTTTTTATTGGCTCAGCATTAGGAGGAGCCACGGGAGTATTGTTTGCCGTTCAATACGGAACGATCGATCCGTACATTGGCTTTATTCTAGGGCTAAAGGCTTTTACGGCAGCGGTTTTAGGCGGTATTGGCAATATCCGCGGTGCGATGTTTGGCGGGATTCTCATCGGTTTGCTTGAGATGTTTGCCGCGGCGAATTTGCCGATCGTTTCCCACGGAGTTCTCGGCGCAGAATATAAGGATGTATTTGCTTTTGCTATTTTAATTATCGTATTAATTTTCAAGCCGGAAGGTTTATTCGGAAAAGTGACAGTAGAGAAAGTGTAGGTGATCGACATGAAAAATTGGCTGAGTACGATTCAAGCGAACAAGCGCCTTCAGGCAATCATGATCGGATTGTATATTGTTGTGACATTTCTGAGCTTATATTTGGCTCAAAAATCTGTTATCGCTTTTTTATTGCTCCTTGCTTCCTTATTATTATTGTATTTTACCACATTTTCCAATCGCATCAAATGGCTGGTGGCCGGCTTAGTGATGGTGGTACTGCTCCCCTTTGCCGCTAGCCAAGGGGAAGCGTATCAATCTTATATGGAAGTGGCAACGTTAGTCGGCATTTATATTGCGATGGCACTCGGATTGAATATTGTTGTAGGGATGGCAGGGCTTTTAGACTTAGGATTTGTCGCCTTTTTTGCCATCGGGGCCTACACATATGGCATTTTTGCCACATCGCAGGCAAATAATTTTATGCCGTTTGGACATTATCCTCTTTCTGGAGGGAGCTTTTGGGTATTTATTTTTATCGGATGTCTCGCTGCGGCGTTATTCGGAATATTGCTAGGGATTCCTGTTTTACGGGTTAAAGGAGACTATTTAGCGATTGTTACGTTAGGTTTTGGAGAGATTATCCGCATTATTTTCAATAACTTGGATAAGCCTGTGAATATTACGAATGGAGCCATGGGGCTCGCATCGGTTCAACCGCCTAAATTATTCGGACTGGACTTTATGTATCCAAGCCAATTTTATTACATCGTATTAGTTATTTTACTGGTAGTTATTTTCGCCGTTCGCCGTTTGGAATACTCAAAAATCGGCCGTGCATGGAAAGCGGTGCGGGAAAATGAGATTGCCGCCCAATCGATGGGGATTCATCTTGTGCGGACGAAGCTGATGGCGTTTGCCGTCGGGGCATCGTTTTCCGGAATGATGGGGGTCGTATTTGCTGCCAAGCAAACGTTTGTTGACCCGACAAGCTTTACGCTGCTTGAATCCATTACGATTTTAGTCATGGTGATTTTAGGAGGAATGGGCAGTGTGCCAGGCGTCATCCTTGGTGCCGCTCTTGTGACGATTCTAAATCTCCAAGTGTTAACAGAGCTGACAAACTGGCTCAATCAGCTTAGCTTAAACGGTGTGATCAGTATTCCTGACGCTCTTTCGCCAGCGAAAATGCAACGGTTTATTTTCGGAGCTATTTTGATTTTATTTGCACTTTACCGCCCGCAGGGATTATTGCCGGCGAAAAATCCGGTATTTAAAAAAGAGGATTTAACAGACACATCAGGACATCCGCCAATGAATGCCGGCGTACAAAAGGAGGGGGCACAGCATGTCCATCTTGACAGTTAAAAATTTAACGAAGCAATTCGGCGGACTTGTCGCTAACAGCAACATCGACATGGACGTGGAAAAGGGTTCGATTACAGCTGTGATTGGTCCGAACGGTGCCGGAAAAACGACGTTTTTTAACATGGTGACAGGCGTTTACCAGCCGACAAGCGGTGATATCTTATTAAATGGCGAATCGATTGTAGGGTTAAAGCCGCACCAAGTCACGAGAAAAGGCATTGCTCGTACCTTTCAAAATATTCGGTTGTTTGGGGCGATCACTGTTTTAGAGAATGTGATGGTTGGTATGCATACGCATCTTCATGGCGGACTGTTCAGTACAATTTTTAATTTACCTCATGTAAGAAAAGAAGAGAAGGAAGCAAGAAAAGAGGCTTATCGCTTACTAGAATATGTCGGGCTCGAATCACTATTTAATGAAGAAGCGCAAAATCTGCCATACGGAGCGCAGCGTAAGCTAGAAATCGCCCGCGCATTGGCGACGCAACCGAAAGTGCTGCTGCTGGATGAGCCGGCGGCCGGGATGAACCCGAAGGAGACGAGTGAGCTAACAAAGCTTATTTATAATATGAGAGAAGAGCTTGATTTAACGATTATTTTGATTGAACACGACATGAAGCTTGTCATGGAAATTTCCGAGCATATTGTGGTGTTGGATCATGGGGAAAAAATTGCCGAAGGTACACCTGATGAAATACGTAACAATCAAAAAGTCATCGAAGCTTATTTAGGAAAAGGCGCGGCTGCAACAGCTTCATAAAGGGAGGACCTCGCAGATGAGTTTATTACGTTTAGAGAATATTAATACGTTTTATGGCGGTATTCACGCTTTAAAAGGAGTTACGCTTGAGGTGAATGAAGGGGAAATCGTTACGCTGATCGGCAGCAATGGTGCCGGAAAATCGACGACGCTGAAGACGATCAGCGGGCAAGTCAAACCGAAAAGCGGCACGATTTTGTACAATGGAAAGGATATTACGAATACGCCTCCGCATGTCACAGCTTTTGATGGAATTGCCCATGTGCCGGAAGGACGACGCATTTTCCCGCGTTTAACGGTAAAGGAAAATTTAGAAATGGGGGCATTTTCTGTAAAGGATCGAAAAGTCATTGAGGAGCGTATGGAACGCGTGTTTCACTACTTTCCTAAAATTAAAGAGCGGCTTCATCAAAAAGGCGGCACGATGAGTGGTGGAGAGCAGCAAATGCTAGCCATCGGCAGAGCGCTGATGATGCAGCCAAAGCTCTTAATGCTAGATGAGCCATCGATGGGACTTGCGCCGATTATCGTTGAACAAATTTTTGAAATTATCCATGAGCTCAACGAAGAAGGGATGACAATTTTGCTTGTCGAGCAAAACGCGTTCCAAGCGTTGCAAATTGCTCACCGTGGTTATGTGATTCAGACAGGGGAAATCGTCATGACCGGACCTGGACAAGAACTGCTTGTCAATGAGCAGGTGCGCGAGGCTTATTTAGCGTAGACGGAAAGGGCTCTATATAAAGAGCCCTTTTTCATTTGCTGGATACCTTGAAATTTTGTACAATGAAATTCGTTCTTAGAAATTTTGATAGGAACGAAGGTGAAGCCGATGAACGATCAAGAAGCAAAGGCGTTCATTGAACAATTAAAGCAAGAGGGTTTATTAACAGAAGAAAACCAACCTATTTGGGAAATGATTGTACCTGAGCGATTAAAGCGAATGTATGATGTGTTAAATAAGAGAACTCGCCATATTACGATATTAACGGAAGCGGTAGATGATCCGCATAATCAAGCGGCTGTGCTACGTTCGGCGGAGGCTTTTGGACTACAGGATATATATGTGGTCACAGGACAAGCGCCGTTTCAGCCGAATCCTTTTGTGACAAGAAATGCGGATAAATGGCTGACGGTTCACCAGAAATCGGATATCTCCACTGCTATTCGAGAGTTACAATCTGCCGGATATCAGGTACTCGCGAGCTATTTAAGGGAAGGAACCATTGCGCTTCATGAGATGGATGTGTCGCGTCCCACGGCGCTTCTGTTTGGCAACGAGCATCGCGGTGTATCAGAGGAAGCGCTTCATTTAGCTGATGGAACGTTTATGATTCCGATGCATGGCTTTGTACAAAGCTTTAACATATCAGTAGCAGCTGCTTTGACGCTCTATGACGTGACACAACGGGCGCGGAAGCAGGCGGGGGAAGCGTATTATTTAACGCTTTCTGAGAGAAAAGAACTATATGAAAAATGGATGTGGCAAACCCTTCATCCGCGTACAAGAAAAATGATGAAAATGCGCCTGGGAAAATAAAGCTGATCCTTCCAAAAGGATCAGCTTTATTTTGAATTTGGGGGTTTTTCATATTTTATCCACACAAATGAATATTTCATGAACAGTTTTTGAACACATTGTGACAAATATTTTTCTGATTTATGAACTTTTTTCATAATTAGTTTCAAACATTTTTACTTTTGATATGTTAGAAACGGATTAAAACAATTTCTACGTAACAGTGTTATCTTGTTTGTGAAGGGGGAAGCAAAGCGATGAAGCAGAAGATATGGAAATGGGCTTCGTTGCTTCCGTTATCTTTAGTGCTGTTATTAAGCGGTTGCAGCGAAAATATGCTAGTCATGCGGCCAAAAGGGCCAGTAGCCAAAACGCAATACGATTTAATCCTTTGGTCGATTGGATTTATGCTGCTCATTATTGTCGTCGTATTCGTATTATTTACCGTTGTACTGATTCGCTATCGGGAAAAACCGGGGATGGAAAATTATGAGCCAGAAGAAGAAGGAAACACATTGCTGGAAATCGTCTGGACAGCCATTCCTATTCTTATTGTTACAGCATTGGCCATTCCGACTGTAAAGGCTACCTTTGCTTTGGAAAAGCCAACGAAGGAAAAAGTAGAGCCTATAACGATCCATGTAACAGCAGCGAACTGGAAATGGATTTTTAGCTATCCGGATCAAAATATTGAAACGGTAAACTATGTCAATATTCCTGTAGACGTTCCCGTCAAGTTTAAATTAACGTCCGTTGGCCCGATGAACTCTTTTTGGGTTCCGCAATTAGGTGGACAAAAATATGCAATGGACGGTATGGAAACAGAATTGTTCCTAGAAGCAGATGAACCAGGCTCATACATGGGACGGAGTGCGAACTTCTCAGGAGAAGGCTTTACTCATATGGAGTTTGAAGTAGTGGCCCAAACGCAAAAAGAGTTTAATAAATGGGTCAAAGAGGCACAAAGCACAGCTCCTAAATTGAGTGAAACGAAATATGAAACCATTTTAAAACCAGGGCTCGTTGGCAGAATGACATTCTCCAACACACATCTTGAATGGATCGACCATTCCAAACAGAACAGCCATCATGCGGGAGAGGCCGACGAACAAGCAAGATTGTGCAATCCGCTTGAGGGCAACGGGATAGTAGTAGAGTAGGTTTCGAAGAACATGAAGATAGGGAGCTGTTGTTTGGCGTGCGAGAGATGGTTGGTCAATAGAATGAGGATGTGAGCGATCAACAGCTCCTAAACAATATGTGGCGAAGAGGCTCTTTGTTAGGTAAATGACGTTTTGAACACGTACCTTGCATGGATCGAGCATGCGAAACGATTCGTGAAGGGAGAGAGCGTGTCAGATCGATGAGAGACCGTATCGTCAAGGACAAAGGGACGAAGACGTGCATTCAATGTAAGGAAGGAGGAACAGGTGCATGAAGTGGAGCGAGTTTTTTGTTACAGGGGAACCGCTGATCTATGCAGCCGATGTAGCGATTGTATTAACGGTGATTGGTATTGTTTTCGTTCTTACGTATTTTAAAAAATGGAAATGGCTTTGGGATGAATGGTTGACAACTGTTGACCATAAAAAAATCGGAGTCATGTACATTATTTCAGCGGTGCTGATGTTGTTCCGCGGCGGTGTGGATGCGCTGCTTATGAGGGCGCAATTAACAGCACCAAACATGAAATTTCTCAATTCAGAACATTATAATGAAATTTTCACTACTCACGGTACGATCATGATTTTATTCATGGCGATGCCGTTTATTATCGGGTTGATGAACATTGTCGTACCTTTGCAAATCGGAGCGCGTGATGTCGCGTATCCTTATTTGAATGCGTTAAGCTTTTGGTTATTTTTCGTTGGTGCGATGTTGTTTAATATCTCCTTTGTCATTGGGGGATCGCCGAATGCCGGTTGGACTTCGTATTTCCCGCTTGCTGGCAACGAATTTAGTCCAGGTGTTGGGAATAACTATTATGCGGTTGCTTTGCAAATTTCCGGTATCGGTACGCTGATGACGGGGATTAACTTTCTCGTGACCATTTTAAAAATGCGTGCGCCAGGCATGACATTGATGCGCATGCCAATGTTTACATGGACGATTTTAATCACGTGCGTATTAATTATTTTCGCGTTCCCAGTGTTGACAGTCGCATTGGCGCTTATGACGTTTGACCGTCTATTTGATACACAATTCTTTACGATGGCGAATGGCGGGATGTCGATGCTTTGGGCGAACCTATTCTGGATTTGGGGACATCCGGAAGTATACATTGTCATTTTGCCGTCGTTTGGAATTTTCTCTGAGGTAGTGAGCACGTTTGCTCGCAAACGTCTTTTTGGTTATAAAGCGATGGTCTATTCGATTGTAGGAATTGCCTTTTTAAGCTTTATCGTTTGGGTGCATCACTTCTTTACAATGGGAGCTGGAGCAGCTGTTAACTCGGTTTTCTCGATTACAACGATGGCGATTGCCGTTCCGACGGGTGTGAAAATTTTCAACTGGCTCTTTACGCTTCGTAAAGGGAAAATTCGTTTTACAACAGCGATGCTTTGGTCATTGGCATTCATACCGAACTTTGTCATTGGTGGGGTCACCGGTGTCATGTTAGCCATGGCTGCGGCGGATTATCAATATCATAACAGCTATTTCTTAATTGCCCACTTCCATTACGTGCTAATTGCCGGTACCGTTTTTGCTTGCTTTGCAGGATTGCATTATTGGTATCCAAAAATGTTCGGGCATATTCTAAACGAGCGTTTAGGAAAATGGACATTCTGGCTGTTTATGATCGGATTTAATATTTGCTTCTTCCCAATGTATTTCTTAGGATTAATGGGTATGACGCGACGCATGTATACGTATTCTGAGGGGCTTGGCTGGACGCCGCTTAACGTTGTCGCATCCGTTGGTGCGGTTCTAATGGGAATCGGGTTTATCGTGCTTTGCTATAACATTTATTATAGCGCGCGCTACGGGGAACGCGATATGACGGGAGATCCATGGGATGGCCGTACACTTGAATGGGCGACGTCTTCCCCGGTGGCACATTACAATTTTGCGATCACCCCTGAGGTGAAGGATTTAGATGCATATTGGGAGATGAAGAAATCCGGAAAGGGCTTCGAAATTGATGAGGAAAAATTAAAACCGATTCATATGCCAAGCAATTCCGGTCGTCCGTTCCTTATTTCAATCGCCTTTTTCTTTGCGGGCTTCGGCCTTGTATTTAAATGGTTTTGGTTGGCGATTATCGCAACGATCTTTATTGCTCTTGGATTGATTCTCCGTTCATTTGACGATGATGACGGTTATTATATCAGCGTAGATGAAATTAAACGTACGGAACGTTTGTCGGGAAAGGGGGCATAAGAGATGGCAGAAGCAGCTCATCAGTACGATGAAACGATGCCATTGGAGTATCGAACAGAGGAAAGCCGCCTAAATATTCTAGGGTTTTGGATTTTTCTTGGTGCTGAGGTCGTGTTGTTTGCGACCTTATTCGCCACCTATCTTGTTTTATTCCAACGGACGGGCAGTGGTCCAACGACCAGCGACTTGTTTGAAATTAAAGATGTGATGATTGAGACATTGCTTCTTTTAACAAGTAGCTTTACGTGTGGGCTTGCGGTGTTTGAGATGCGCCGTCGCCGCTTGTCCGGTTTGTTAACATGGCTTTTAGTGACGCTTCTTTTAGGGGCAGGATTTATTACGTTTGAAATTCGTGAGTTTATTCATTATGTGCATGAGGGCGCGACGATCCAGACAAGCGCATTCCTTTCGAGCTTTTTTGTGCTCGTTGGGACGCACGGAGCGCACGTGAGCCTCGGGATTTGCTGGATGATTTTAATTATTATTCAGCTGTTGCAGCGTGGTTTTACTCCAAGAACGGCGCGTAAAGTGTTTATCGTCAGCTTGTACTGGCACTTTCTTGATGTCGTCTGGATTTTCATCTTTACTTTAGTTTATTTGACAGGGATGGTGATGTAAGATGGGAGCAAACCATCACCATGAGACATTTCCTTGGAAACATATTGTCGGGTTTATTTTATCTCTTGTGCTCACATTTATCGCGTTATGGGTGGCTCTGTCGTCAGGCTGGACCATAAAAGCGATTCTTGGCGTGATTGTGACGCTAGCTGTGTTGCAAGCGGCATTGCAGCTGTTTATGTTCATGCACATGACGGAAAGCGACAGCGGCAGAGTTCAAACCATTAATATGCTCTATAGCTTTTTCATCGCTGTTGTTGTTGTCGCTGGTTCGATTTGGGTTATGTGGTTCGTTTTATAATACAAAAGACCGATCTCTGTAACAGAGACCGGTCTTTTTTGTGTATTCGTGTATGACTAAGCTGGATTCGATGGGCTGAGCGGATGCCTCGCATGTCGCGTCATAAAAAATGATCCACTTTGTCCGAAACTCGTCTCTTTTTGAGGTGAGACGTGTTTTCGTTAAAGTGGATGACAAAGGTTTTTTATAGCACTTTCGATAAAAATGATTTTGTCCGTTCGTGTTGCGGGTTGTCGAAGATGTCGCTTGGCGCTCCTTCTTCGACGATATAGCCGCCGTCCATAAACAGGACGCGGTCGCCAACCTCGCGAGCAAAGCCCATTTCATGTGTGACGACAACCATCGTCATTCCTTCGTTGGCTAACTGCTTCATAACGGATAATACTTCTCCGACCATTTCCGGATCTAATGCCGATGTTGGTTCATCAAACAGCATCACCTTCGGCCCCATGGCTAAGGCGCGGGCGATCGCGACGCGCTGAGCTTGACCGCCAGAGAGAGAGTCAGGATAGACGTTCGCTTTATCTTGAAGGCCGACTTTTTTCAAGAGCTCCAATGCCGTTTCTTTCGCTTTTTCTAGCGTCCATTTGCGGACTTTGACAGGAGCTAGCGTAATGTTATCCAGTACGGTCATATGCGGGAATAAGTTAAAGCGTTGAAACACCATGCCGACTTCTTCACGCACTTTGTTGATGTTCGTGTTTTTGTCTTTTAAATGGAATCCATCGATTATAATATCGCCCTCGTCAAAGTCTTCAAGCAAATTTAAACAACGTAAAAAGGTGGATTTTCCTGAACCGGATGGGCCGATGACGACCACAACCTCGCGTTCTTTAATGTGTGCATTAATTCCTTTTAATACTTCAAGATCGCCAAATGATTTTTTTAAATTTGTCACTTTAATCATTGGTTCGAATACTTCCTTTCCAAATAATTTAGTAATTTACTAAGGGAAAGGGTTAAAATCAAATAAATAAGCGCGACCGTTAAATATGGCTCCCATACGCGATAATATTGTCCCTGTGCGGCTCTCCCCCAATACATGAGCTCCGGGGCCGCAATGACAGCACCAAGAGAGGAGTCTTTTATTAAGACGATAAATTCATTCGCAAATGGTGGAATCATTCGTTTTAACGCCTGCGGTAAAATAATATAACGCATCGCTTGGGTATGGGTCATTCCTAATGAACGGGCGGCTTCCATTTGTCCCTTGTCGATGGATTGAATGCCGGCGCGGAAAATTTCCGCCACATAGGCTGCAGAGTTTAAGGATAAGGATACAGCCAGTGATACGGTAGCGCTTGGCTGTGCAAAGAAAATAGGCATTAACCCAAAATGGACTAACAGCATTTGGACTAATAGCGGTGTACCGCGGAAAAAGTTCACATACCATTCAAATGGGAAGCGAATAAGCCGATTAGTGGACATTTTGCCTAGACCGATGGCAAGTCCGAGGATTGAACCGACAACAATGGAAATAATAGATACAAAAATCGTGATCCCTAGGCCTTTTAGAAAAAAGGGGGCATATTCCTGAATAATATCAAAACGAAAATCCATTCTCCTCACCTTTCTTATAAAAATTGCGTAACTAGCGACGAATAGTTACGCAATTTTTTACCGATTATGATGATTGTTGCTTTAACAAATTATCGAGATTTGGTTCTTTCCCGAACCATTTTTGATAGATTTCAGTATATTTGCCGCTGTCGATGACTTTTTTCAGCGCTTCATCGATTTTTGGCTTCAAATCGCTTCCTTTAGGAAACATAAAGCCGTAAAATTCTGGTTGGAAGTTTGTTGGATCTTCAATCGTTTTTAGTTTTTTATCAGGATTGTTTTTCACGTATTCGTTGGCGACACCATTATCTGTCACAACGGCCTCCACGCCGCCGTTTAAAAGGTCCATAATCGCGACGACGGTATTTTCAAATTTTTTAATGTTTTTGTTTTCAGCCCCGAACAACTTTTCCACGGCTGCTTGTCCCGTCGTTCCATTTTGGACGCCAATCATTTTGCCTTTTAAATCAAGGGCGTTTTTGACTGGGCTATTTTCTTTTACAAGAATCATTTGAATGGATTCGAAATATGGGATAGAGAAATCATAAGTTTGTTTCCGTTTATCGTCAATTGTAATTCCGGAAACACCCATATCCACTTCTTTTCCATTTTGTAAAGCTGCGAATAAAGGATCCCAGCCGGTGTTTTTTAACTCATATTTGATGTCTGCTTCCTTCATGACAGCATCTAACAAATCAACATCAAATCCTACAATTTTCCCTTTATCCATATACTCAAATGGTGCGAATGCAGCATCTGTTCCGACAATGATTTTTTTGTTGTTATCTCCACTTTCTGAAGATTGATCGGATGATTTGCCGCCACACCCTGCTAAAGCCACAAAGAGAGCAAGTATCACAGCAAATACCGCCATTTTTTTCATTATTTCCTTCCCCCTTTATATTGTAAAAATATAAAAAATAACATTAATTTCTCATTTAGTTTCAGCTGATCGATTTCTTCAAGTGTTTCCTAGGACGATTATCATACTACCAGCATTCGTTTGTTTATGCAATACTTTTTATAAAAACAATTTTTGTAATATTTAGAAACAAAGAGAAGAAGATGAGTTCTTTTAGAATAATATGTAATTGAATTCATTGGTTCTTAAAGCATATCGCAAATGTAAATGTAAAATTATACATTTTTAAAAAATGTTTTATTTCAATAAATATATTATAAATTAAGACGATTAAGAAAACAAAATATATTTTTATAATAGAGGAAGAAATAATGCAATCTAAATGCAATTGAATTATTTATTATTTTTTATTTGTCTGAATATTTTTTAAATATATGTTGAAAATGCCTAAAAACATTGATTTTTAGCGGCTTTATTGTTGTTATACTACAGATGGAAAAATATGATTACTATTGCATAAATAATATTCTTTCGTTTATGATGTTATTGACTAGAGACAACAAAGGAAGGGGAGAACACCATGGTATTAATTTCGGTCACGATTTATATGATCGGGATGTTACTGATTGGATATTGGGCATATAAGAGAACATCAAATCTCTCTGATTATATGCTTGGCGGACGTACATTAGGTCCTGCGGTTACAGCGCTCAGTGCCGGGGCTTCCGATATGAGCGGATGGCTTTTAATGGGATTGCCTGGAGCGATGTATGTACAAGGCTTAAGCGCTTCTTGGATTGTCATTGGTTTAACGCTTGGAGCTTATGCCAACTGGTTGTACGTGGCACCGCGCTTGCGCGTTTATACAGAAGTCGCTAATGATTCGATTACCATTCCAGAATTTTTGGAAAACCGCTTTGGGGACACATCGAAGCTATTGCGTTTAATTTCCGGTCTTGTCATTATGATTTTTTTCACATTTTACGTATCTTCTGGATTAGTATCCGGAGCGGTCTTGTTCCAAAACTCTTTTGGCACAAGCTATCATACAGGACTATGGATTGTTGCGGGAGTAGTTGTGGCTTATACGCTGTTTGGCGGATTTTTAGCCGTTAGCTGGACAGACTTTGTTCAAGGCTTGATTATGTTTATTGCTTTAATTCTTGTGCCTGTTGTCACCCTTTTTCATACAGGGGGCGTAGGCGATACGATGAACACGATCCGTGACATTAATCCGGATTTGTTAAATTTATTCAAAGGGACCACTTTGCTTGGCGTGATTTCTTTGTTTGCTTGGGGACTTGGATATTTCGGACAACCACATATTATCGTTCGATTTATGGCGATTTCTTCTATTAAGGAAATGAAAAACGCTCGCCGCATTGGAATGGGCTGGATGATTTTTTCTGTCGTTGGGGCTATGTTGACAGGGTTATTTGGAATCGCTTACTATTTTAAGTCAGGAGCAAAGCTAGCGGATCCAGAAACGGTATTCCTTAAGCTTGGCGAAGTTTTATTCCATCCGTTAATTACGGGATTTTTGCTTGCTGCGATTTTAGCGGCGATTATGAGCACGATTTCATCGCAATTGCTTGTTACGTCCAGTTCATTAACGGAGGATTTATATAAAGTATGGTTCCGTCGCTCAGCCTCTGATAAAGAGCTTGTTCTTATTGGCCGATTGGCTGTTTTGCTCGTGTCATTGGTCGCTGCTGCGCTTGCTTTCAAGCAAAACGATACCATTTTACGCCTTGTCGGCTATGCGTGGGCTGGATTCGGTTCTTCTTTTGGACCTGTTATTTTGCTAAGCTTATGTTGGAAGCGGATGACCAAGTGGGGAGCATTAGCCGGAATGGTTGTGGGAGCTGCAACGGTCATCCTTTGGACGCAGTCGGATTATTTGAAAAACCTGCTATATGAAATGGTTCCTGGTTTTGCGGCAAGCTTGCTCGCGATTATTGTCGTCAGCTTGTTGACGAAACAGCCATCCGATAAAGTTCTTGATCAATTTGACCAATTTAAAAAAGCGTTATAAGGAAACAGCCTTTCCTGAATGGGAAAGGCTGTTTTGCTTTTTGGCTAAGGACCGACTCGGATAGAGTTTCTCGAGACTCAAGTCGCACGATGTCTTCATCGTTGAGCCACGGCCGCAGGTGATGAAAAAGATTTCTAATTCCGTTCCGTTGACATCGGTCGTTGATCTCATGCAAGGAGGATGGACAGGAAAGCTGTTTGTATCAGACTTGTTGTTCGATTTTATTTTTCTAGCGGTTCTCTATGTAGGCAGCATTCTTATTGGAACTAGATATTTTAGATGGCAAGAGCAGAAGAATCCATGATTCCTTAGAGGAGATCGAACGGGTTCCATGTTTCCAGATTTTTGGCCATCCGGCTATATGAAGACGGTTGGATGTTTTTTAAAGCGATAATGTAAAGAAGGGTTCGTTAGCCTCCAAACAGAGGCTTTTCTTTCATTAAAAATAAAAAAACCGGGTACCACCATGATCCGATGGTACCCGGTTTTGCATTATGCTTGAACGGCAAATTGTTTTTCGAGCGCTTCTTCAACTGATACGTATTCGTAGCCAAGGTCACGGGCAACGGCTTCATATGTGATTTCGCCATTTGCGACATTGACGCCAAGTTTTAATGCGGCATTGTCGGCAATGGCTTGACGTACCCCTTTATTTGCGATTTGTAGCGCATATGGAATGGTTACGTTTGTCAAAGCAATGGTGGATGTTCTTGGTACAGCGCCAGGCATGTTGGCAACCGCATAGTGAACAACCCCGTGTTTTTCATATGTTGGGTTGTCGTGTGTTGTGACATGGTCGCTTGTTTCCACAATGCCGCCTTGGTCGATCGCAACATCGACAATGACAGAACCAGGCTTCATGTTTTTCACCATTTCTTCTGTTACAAGCTTAGGCGCTTTGGCACCTGGAATGAGGACGGCGCCAATCACAAGATCCGATTGTGCGACAGCTTGGGCAATGTTCATTGGATTTGACATAAGCGTTGTAATTTGGTTGCCAAAAATGTCGTCAAGTTCGCGAAGACGGTCAGCGCTCAAGTCGATGATCGTAACATCTGCACCTAGGCCGATCGCCACTTTCGCTGCGTTTGTTCCGACGACACCGCCGCCGATAATCGTGACTTTGCCGCGGCTAACGCCTGGGACACCGCCAAGAAGAATGCCTTTTCCGCCTTTTGGCTTTTCTAAAAATTGTGCGCCGATTTGTGCGGACATGCGTCCAGCGACTTCACTCATTGGTGTTAAAAGCGGAAGCGTGCGGCCAACTTGTACAGTCTCATAAGCGATGGCGATCACGCCTTTTTCTTTTAACGCCCGCGCTAATTCAGGCTCTGCCGCAAGGTGCAAGTATGTGAATAAAATTAATCCTGGGCGGAAATAGTCGTATTCACTTGCAAGCGGCTCTTTCACTTTCATAACCATATCAGCTTGCGCCCAAACGTCTTTCGCGCTATCAATGATTTGCGCACCAGCGCTTGCATAGTCTTCGTTTGTGAAACCGCTTCCAATCCCTGCGTCTTTTTCAATAATCACTGTATGACCAGCTTGAACGAATGACATAACTCCAGCCGGAGTGATTGCCACACGATTTTCGTTATTTTTTATTTCTTTTGGTACACCAATAATCATGGATGAGTTCCTCCCTCATATTGTCCTTACTTGCAGTATACACAGTTTCCATGATTTTTTCTTTGTTTAGAAAAGAAAAAGAAGCAGCATTATTTTGTGGATTTCCACAAAATTAATGCAATGCTTCATATTTGGCCAATTTAATATCGATATATAATTTGACTTTTTGGTTCATATTGTGCAAATCGATTTCACCAATTTCGGCGATGCGCTTGAGCCGATATGAAAGAGTGTTGGGATGGATATTTAACGCCTTTGCGGTTTCATTGACATTGCTGTCGTGATCGAAAAAGGCTTCATACGTTTCGATGAGGTTGGTATGATGCTTCTCATCGTAGGCCTGCAGTTTTGTCAGCGCTGAATTTGCAAATTCTCCTTGCTGTTTTTTTTCTAACAATAAATCAAAAAATTGATAAATACCTAATTGTTGATATCCATAAATGGAAAAAGTTTGCTCAGGAAACTTTTCTTTCATTGATAAAACGGTCAGGGCTTCCTTGTAGCTCTTTTCAATGTATTCGAACGTTTCATAAATGCCGCCAAAGCTGCTTTGAATGCTGTTAATATGGAAGCGTTCCTTCATTTTTGTCGCAAATGAGGAGATAAATTGATTCAATTCATACAATGGCTGATCGGCTGATTTTGGAGCCACCAATAAAATGAAATCGTTTCGTTCAACGGTATACAGTAGAACTTGAACTTGTTGAGTGGTTTGTAAAATGTAAGAAATTTGTTTTTCTAAATCGCTTGTAATGCCGTTGGCAAAGCGGAAGACAAGAACGGAAAAACGTGGGGCGGCCGGAATTTGCATCGCGCTAAAATTTTCATGAATTTCTTCATTTGTTTTAATATGGCCAGTAAGCAATTTCCAAAAAAATTCTTGCACCCGTTCTTCTCGTTTATTTTTGCGCATGTACAGCTGCAATACTTTATTTTTAGCCGCCTTCGCTGCTTTTTTCAGCAATTCCATATCATCCTTGGAAAGGGTTCTCCCTGTTTCTAGCGCCCAAATAAATCCAATCACCTCATTATTTTTCCAAATGGATACGGCCACTCGATTCCCGAGACCCACATCAGAGATCGTTTCGACGCGCAAAGGCTCTTCGCTACTTAACAACGCAGGAATGACTCCTGTTTTCCAGAGGCTATTAATGACTTTCTCTGGAACACGGCGGCTAATAATGGTGGCGGTCCGCGCCGGATCTGTATAGTCATCATGGGCGCTGTAGGCGATGAGCCGATGGTTCGCATCTTCAATCGTAATCGGGCATTGCAACAAATCACTGATGCGATCGGCAAACTCTTCAAGACTGTCGAAATTCGCTTTAAATGGATCTTCTTTATGTATCATGTCATCCCCGCTTCCAAACGAAATAATAGTTTCAGCTCATAAGACTGATCTGCCAGTAAAGCATGGTACGGATTATTTTTTGTCTATCGTTAAACATCGGTATGGTTGATCTAGAATCAAACAGAAAAGCAATGTTGATCGTACAAGTCATGGCTGGCAAATTAGGATGTATTTTTATTGTAGCAAAACAGAAAGGAAAATAAGCAATGATTTGTCGCTGTTTTGTAAACAAGCGATAAAGGGGATATTTTCCTAAGATTGGGCGATCGAACAGCGCTGTTTCACAGAACGATGAATAAGTCTGAAAACGGCGTTGTTTGGCTGTGGTCTATAGATAACATTTGTTTAACAATCCCCCAAAAAGTTTCCCGCTCTTAACGGAGTGGGGTGGGAGAGGTTCATGGTTTAAGTTGTATTTATATCGTTTGTTTATCCTCGATATTTGTTAAAATAGTAGCGATAAGGAAACGTGTGGATGGATGAATAAAGATCGAAGCATTCTATGCTTTCTTTATATCATAAGCACAAGCGTACTTTTTCAAAACCACTATCCATCAGCACGAAAGGATGACACAGAAAAGCGGGGGAAGAGGATGAAATGGCAGACAAAGCAACAGTTAAAGCAGCTGCTCTGTCAGTTAGTGCAGCATGCAAGTGTAAGTCATTCAAAAGCGGAGGTCGAGCTGGCGCATTATATTGCGCAACAGCTTTGTACACTTGAGTATTTTCAAGCGCACCCATCTCTTGTGCAACTGCATCCGACAGGAGACGGCCGCTATTTTGTCACAGCACTTGTTAAACAAGAGGAGCAGGTAGAAGATACGATTGTTCTTGTCAGCCACTTTGATGTGGTCGATGTACAAGATTATGGAATTTGGAAGGAGTGGGCATTTTCTCCGGAGACGCTGACCCAGTATTTTTATCATCATAAGGAGAAGCTGCCGGCAGCTGTTCAAGCAGACTTAGTACAAGGGGAGTGGCTGTTTGGCCGCGGGGTCATGGATATGAAATGCGGGCTGGCTTTACATATGTCGCTTATCGAGCAGGCATGCCACGGCTATTTCCGTGGAAATGTATTGCTTCTAACCGTGCCGGATGAAGAAGTGAATTCAGTGGGCATGCGGGCGGCTGTGCCAGCGCTGGTTGAGATGGCGAAAAAACATCGCCTGAATTATCGGCTTGTTCTTAATTCAGAACCGATGTTTACGCGTTATCCAGGCGATCAAACGAATTATATTTATACAGGTTCCATCGGCAAAGTGCTGCCAGGGTTTTATTGCTATGGGAAGGAAACGCATGTTGGTGAGCCATTAGCGGGATTAAATGCGAACGGGATGGTTTCGCAAATTGTGAATGAACTAGAGTTGAATGTTGATTTTTGTGAGCTGTTTGGTCAAGAAGTGAGCCCGCCGCCGACAAGTTTGTTCCAGACCGATTTAAAAGAGGATTATTCTGTACAAATTCCGCATCGTGCTGTAGCGCTATTTAATCTATTTTTGCAGCAAAAATCAATGGATGACATTACAGAATCGTTACGGCAATTAACAAAGCGGGCAGCGGAAAAGATTGAACAGCGATATCGTGAGCAAGCTCTCCGTTTTGCGCAAATGGAGCAATCTTCGCCGAGATCGCTATCCATTCATGTGTGGACGTTTGCTGAACTGCGACAAAGGGCGGTCGAGATGTTTGGAACGGAAAAAGTGGAGAAGCTTGAACAAAGCGTGTTGGCGGATGGAGACGGAAAAGATGAGCGGCAACGGACGATTGAGCTCGTTGATCAGCTAGCCATTCTTTGCAAAAATTTAGGACCGATGATCGTATTATTTTATGCGCCGCCTTACTATCCAGCTGTGAATTCCAGCGATGATCCGCTTGTTCTTTATCTCGTTGATCAGTTGCGGGCGTACGCCAAGGAAAAAGATGATATCTCCCTTGTACAGCAACATTATTTTGGCGGCATTTCCGATTTAAGCTATGTTGGATTGCATCAACCGCTCTCTGCTTTAAGAACGCTCACAGCCAATATGCCGCTATGGGGCCAAGGATATGATCTTCCTATTCAGGCGCTGGCGGAGTTTTCTGCGCCTGTGCTAAACGTTGGCCCTATTGGCCGTGATGCCCATCAGTGGACAGAGCGTTTGAATGTGCCATTTGCTTTTGAAACACTTAGGAATTGGTTAACATATGTGATCGAACAAGCTTTTTCATTCCGAACAAAGGAGTAAGCCTCCTTTGTTTTTTTGTTTGAATAACGGGGAATATATCAATATAATGAATGGTATAGATTGACACCTGTCAATAAAGGAGGCTTGTCATGAGTCAATATGCAATTTCACAGCGAAAACTTTTAGGAATTGCCGGCTTAGGCTGGATGTTCGATGCCATGGATGTGGGCATGCTGTCATTTATTATTGCGGCGCTGCAAAAAGAATGGGGGTTAACGGCTCAGCAAATGGGCTGGATTGGCAGCATGAACTCGATTGGCATGGCAGTAGGAGCGCTTGTGTTTGGACTTTTAGCAGACAAGATTGGAAGAAAGCAGGTCTTTATTTTGACGCTTTTATTATTTTCGTTAGGAAGTGGATTGTCTGCTTTAACGACGACTTTAGCAGCGTTTCTAGTGCTGCGCTTTATTGTGGGGATGGGCCTTGGCGGAGAGCTGCCAGTCGCCTCAACATTAGTGTCTGAAAGTGTTGCGGCAAGTGAGCGCGGGAAAGTGGTTGTCTTGCTGGAGAGCTTTTGGGCGTTGGGTTGGCTTTTATCAGCATTGATTTCCTATTTCATTATTCCGTCCTATGGGTGGAAGCTCGCCTTGCTTTTGTCAGCGATTCCTGCCCTTTATGCGCTTTATTTACGGTTGAATTTGCCTGATTCTCCGCGATTTACGAAGCCGAAAGCAGAAAGCAATGTTCTTGCGAATGTGATCAAGGTATGGTCTTCTGCTTACCGCCGTGAGACGATTATGTTATGGGTGCTTTGGTTTGCTGTTGTATTTTCCTATTACGGCATGTTTTTATGGCTCCCGAGCGTGATGGTCATCAAAGGATTCAGCTTGATTCAAAGCTTTCAATATGTCCTGATTATGACGCTGGCGCAATTGCCGGGATATTTTAGCGCTGCTTGGCTGATTGAGCGGCTCGGGCGAAAATTTGTGCTTATTGTTTATTTAATGGGGACAGCGGTCAGCGCCTACTTTTTTGGCAACGCGGAATCGCACGCCTTTTTAATGCTTTTTGGCATTTTACTTTCATTTTTTAACTTGGGGGCATGGGGTGCTTTGTATGCTTATACTCCAGAGCAGTATCCGACCTCGATTCGCGGAACGGGAGCAGGGATGGCTGCTTCATTCGGTCGGGTTGGCGGCATTTTAGGGCCGCTGTTAGTCGGCTATCTTGTCGCGCAAAAAGTGGGAGTGACCACAATTTTTACGATTTTTTGCATTTCTATTTTTATCGGTGTTTTGGCCGTATGGATATTAGGAAAGGAAACCAAACAGCAGGAGCTAGCATAAGAATTGACAAATAAGAAAAGGAGCGATACTTTTAGTATTATCGCTTCTTTTTATTTTGACAAAAGAGGTAAAATCAGATGACAAAATGGTCGCTATATATTGGGCTTGTATTCGTGATGATATGCTGGGGAGCCAATGTGGTTGCAATTAAAATATTAGTCAATGCTTTTTCCCCTATTACCATTACAGCTTTGCGCCTGTTGGTTGCCGCGTTGACCGTGCTCGCTATTTTGGCGGTAACGCGACAAAGCCAGTCGGTTACGGCGCGGCAGCTGGTGTGGATTGGTCTTGTGGGGCTGTTCAATGTGGTAGGCCATCATTATTTTTTATCAGCGGGTCTGGTGAAAACAACCGCTTCTAATGCAGGCATTATTTTAGGAATGTCGCCGCTAGTCACCGGATTGCTCGCCATCGTGATTTTGCGAGAGCGGCTGGGAGTAAGCAAATTTGTCGGGATCGTTCTTGGTTTTACAGGAGTAATCTTTATTGTGATACATAGCTCTGCAAAGCTCGGTTCCGTTTCCCTTGGCGATGTTTCTATTTTTTGTGCCGTACTCGCCCAAGCACTCAGCTTTATTTTTATTAAAAAGCTGGCGGAGACCATGGATGTAAGAGCATTAACGGCTTGGATGCTGTTGATAGGCTCTGTTATTTTGTTTATCATCGGCCTCGTTACTGAAAAAGACGGTCTGTCCAAATTGTTGGAGGGCCGAGGCTCTGCATGGCTTGTATTTTTGGCTTCTGCGATGGTGGCTAGCGGGTTGGGACAAATGATTTATAATCGGGCGATTCAGCAGCTTGGAGCCGCGGAAGCCGCTATTTTTATTAACCTGTCGCCATTTTTTTCGTTAGTCGCTTCGTCGCTTTTTTTAGGTGAGACGATCCAGATGGTGCAATGGCTCGGCTTTTTGTTGGTCGTTATCGGTGTTTTGTTTGCATCTGGAGCATTAGAGCAAGGGATGCGGCAGTCCCTGCGTAGAAAAATAATGGGGTGAAGGCAGTGACGCGACGATGAAACCATTTGTTTCGATTGTTGTTCCTACTTATAATCGACCGTATCCGCTCGCCGAGCTGTTGGAGTCGTTAAGCAGGCAAATATACCGCCATTTTGAAGTGATCATTGTCAATGATGGCGGTGAACGTGTTGATCATATTATCGCATTGTACCCAGAGATGCGCATTCGTTTGATTCATTGTCAGGCGAATGTCGGTCATGTGGAAGCGCGAAATATCGGAGTAAAAAAGGCGCGAGGCGAGTGGATCATGCTCTGCGACGATGATGATTTATTGCTGCCTTGCCATCTTGAGCGGATGGTGGAAGCGATGGTTGATGCGGATTTTGTATATTCCGATGTGGAAATCTTTCACTATCGAATGGATCGGGGACAGCGCATACCGCTCCGTCGTTTTTTGTTCGCTTATGAATATGATCAAGAAGCCATGCGGAAATTCTCCACCTATGTGCCATCCGGCAGCTTATATCGAAAGGAGATCCATGAGTCGATCGGCTACTTTGATCCTTTTGTACATAATTACTGGGATTGGGATTTCTTTTTGCGTGTGTCTGAGGTATTTCGCGTGAAGCGCGTTGCGGCGGCCAGCGTCTTGTACGCTTTTTCAGACGAAGGGGATCATTTATCGCGACAGATGGACAACAAACGGCAAATGTATTTAGACCGGCTTAGCGCAAAGCATCGCCTTGGGAAGCTGCCAACGAAGAATTTTTGGCTTTTGCTTCAAGAGCCGGAGGTGGCAAAGCGAAAAGCAAACAGTGAGGTTATTTGGGATGGAGCGCCGATCGTGTCGCGCTTAAGAAGAAAAATATAAAAAATAACTCCTGGCATTGACGAACATTTTTTATTTTTGTTATGATAAATAGCAAAATATGATATTGTAACGATGATGGATCAATAGTAGTTGTCCCTCTCTTCCATAGCGAGCCGGGGGCGGTGGAAGCCCGGTGAAGATGGTCAATGAAGCGGCAATCCGGAGTTGCTTTGGTACAAAGTGGATGCGGCATACGCATCAACTAGGGTGGAACCGCGGGAGTCACGCTCTCGTCCCTAGGCGCAAGGCCTAGTGGCGAGGGCGTTTTTGTTTGAAAAAATAAAGGAGGAAAAAAGATGTCAGTGACAATGGATCAAATCGTTGCTCATGCGAAGCATCGCGGATTTGTCTTTCCAGGATCAGAAATTTATGGCGGACTAGCCAACACATGGGACTACGGTCCGCTTGGTACAGAGCTCAAAAATAATATTAAGCGGGCATGGTGGAAAAAGTTTGTTCAAGAATCCCCTTATAATGTCGGCTTAGATGCCGCTATTTTAATGAATCCAAAAACATGGGAAGCATCAGGCCATTTAGGCAACTTCAATGATCCAATGATCGACTGTAAACAATGTAAAGCGCGTCATCGGGCTGATAAGCTCATTGAAACAGCTTTAGAAGCAAAAGGAATCGAAATGATTGTTGACGGGCTGCCATTTTCCAAAATGGAAGAACTGATCAACGAGCATCATATCGTTTGTCCGGATTGCGGCAGTCAAGATTTTACCGGCATTCGTCAATTTAACTTAATGTTTAAAACGTTCCAAGGCGTGACCGAATCAAGCGCCAATGAAATTTATCTTCGCCCAGAAACCGCGCAAGGAATCTTTGTCAACTTTAAAAATGTGCAACGCACGATGCGCAAAAAGCTCCCATTTGGTATTGCGCAAATCGGGAAAAGCTTCCGCAATGAAATTACACCAGGGAACTTTACATTCCGCACGCGCGAATTTGAACAAATGGAGCTGGAGTTCTTCTGCAAACCGGGCGAGGAGTTGAAGTGGTTTGATTACTGGAAGCAGTTTTGCGAGCAATGGCTGTTATCATTGGGAATGAAAGCCGAGAATATCCGTCTTCGCGACCATTCGGAAGAAGAATTGTCGCACTACAGCAATGCGACTACGGATATCGAATATAAATTCCCGTTTGGCTGGGGAGAGCTCTGGGGGGTTGCTTCTCGTACGGATTATGACTTGAAGCAGCATATGGAGCATTCTGGCGAGGATTTTCATTACATCGATCAGGATGCGAATGAACGCTATATTCCATACTGCATTGAACCGTCGCTTGGGGCGGACCGCGTCACACTTGCTTTTCTGATTGACGCGTATGACGAAGAAGCACTTGAAGACGGAACGACGCGCACCGTCATGCGCCTACATCCAGCATTGGCGCCGTATAAGGCGGCGGTGTTTCCGCTATCGAAAAAGCTTTCTGAGGGGGCGCGCCAAGTTTTCGCTGATTTATCCAAATATTTTATGGTCGATTACGATGAGTCTGGATCAATCGGTAAACGTTATCGCCGCCAAGATGAGATTGGCACGCCATTCTGCATTACGTATGATTTTGATTCAGAGCAGGACGGCATGGTAACCGTGCGCGATCGCGATACGATGGAGCAAACGAGAGTGCTGATTACCGAGTTAAAAAGCTTTCTTGAAGAAAAAATTCAATTTTAACATAATCCACCGCACCGAGAAGTCTCCCACCTCTAAACGGAGTGGAGGTGGGAGAGGTTCATCGTCGGGACATTTGCGGTAAGATGCGGTTGAACATTCATGGACTCTCTCCTGAGAGTCCTTTTTGCCGGTCATTTGCTTTTTCACCTTCCTGCGCTTCGTTTGGTGGCTCCGACAAGCGGTGCGAATAAAAGCTCGCAATCCTCGTCGGGGATCACTCCTACACTCTATCCACCAATCTTTCGCTTACACATACATTGTTAAAAAATGGAATAAAGCGATCTCGGCGATGCTGTCGGGGCATTTCTAATGTTTTAAAAAATAGAAATATTAATAAAAATTCTTGAATGTCAAATTTATTTTACGGTAAATTTTACATAAAAGGTAATATTAATGGTATAAAGCAGGGAGAAGGTCATCCTGAGTATTGAAAAAATTCGTATAAAAAACTTTTCCTTTCTTTAATGGGAATATATCCGTTGTAAAATGAAAGGGCTCTTCTATGGGAACTGCTCCTTTTGCTGTTTGGTTGCACTTTCATTTGAAGGAGATCCTCATGCAAGGGCTATTTTTTACGCTTGTCTGATTTTATCCAGCACCACGGGAATAAATAATTCATAATTTAGGGGGAAATGATGAGAAGAAAAATCTATCAAATTTCTATTTTCAAGTCATTGCGGTATAAAAATTTCTTTTTATTATGGTTAGGATTGTTTATTTCCAATATTGGAACTTGGTCACAAATGTTTGTAGAACAATGGTATATTTATAGTTTAAATAAGTCTCCGTTAGATGTAGGACTTTTAACTACTATGCAATTACTTCCTAATACGCTTTTTATGATTATTGGTGGAACTTTAGCAGATCGAATAAACAGAAAGAGATTGTTATTGTTTACCCAAACAAGTATGGCTGTATTGACACTTATTATAGCTACGTTCATATTTTTAGATAAAATGAGTATAGGATTGCTATTAGTCCTGAATTTCCTTTAGGGAATATTCGTTGCACTTGATATACCAGCTAGGAGATCTTTAGTTCCTAAGATGGTGCCAAAGGAATTTATAGGTAATGCAAATGCTCTATATGGAGCTACTTTTCAGATTGCATTATTTTTAGGGCCTATAGTTGGGAGTTTTATTACTAGTATGTTGGGATTTAAGTTTACCTTCTTCTTTAATGCCTTTACTTTTATTGTTATTATACTCTGTGTGTGGAAAATGAACGTTCCCAAGGAAAGTACTACTATCCATATTGAAAGTAAATTTTTGGATGATTTAAAAAATTCACGCAGTATATTCATAAGCAATAAAGCAATCTTTATGATGATCATTCTTGGATTTTTGAGTGCATTAATTTCGAAAATTGATTTTTTGCTTCCCGCATATGTAGATACATTAAATTCTAGCAATACAGAAATATTGGGATTATTGAATTCCTCCATAGGTTTAGGTCTTTTGTTTAGCGCCATTATATTTGGAAAGTACGATAGGAGCTTCCAGCAAAAGTCGAAACAACTTCTACTATTTGGGTTTCTTGTAATTTCTATATGTACTACTTTCATTCCATTTATAAAGTTCTATTTAGTTTCTGTCGTCATCATATTTGTTCGTTCACTATTCACACAATTTTGTTCTCTGATTATCATTTCCCAACTCCAATATTACACTAGTGACGAATACCTAGGTCGAGTGATGGGAGTATATAGTTCATTAATTGCTTTTTCTGGACTATTCTCTCTTCCAATATCGTATTTGGTAGACAAATTTTCTGTTGAGTTTGCTTTTATTCTATTGTCCATTATTTCCCTTTTCTCTGTCTTTGTTCTTCTTAATCGTAAAATGAACCAAGCACTTAACCAAACACATAATATGTAATGTCTTGTTCCGGTGCAACGAAACTTAGGCTGACTGTAAGCAATCTGTCAAACTCGGACATGCTGATGCCCGAGCTCGACAGTCACTAGGCAAACGTACTTTTTCGCCTCACGAACTGCTTGCTTGTCGATGCGAAGTGTTCCATCCTTCCATTGACGCAAGCATTTTTCATAGGACGGAGACCCCTGTCTACTTGACAGGGGTCGATTCATTGTGAGGTTACTTTAATACCGCACAACGATAGAACAGTTTATACAAGAGGTCTGATTGTGATACATTAATGGTAAAAGAATGAAGAAAGGGTTGTGACGATGGCCATTTTAAAGAATGATTGGGCTCCTTTGTTAGAAGAAGAATTTCAAAAGCCGTATTATATCAAACTGCGGGAATTTTTGAAAGCGGAATATCAGACGAGAACGATTTATCCGGATATGTACGATATTTTCAATGCCCTTCATTATACGCCTTATAAGCAAGTCAAAGTCGTCATTTTGGGACAAGACCCGTATCATGGCCCCAATCAGGCGCATGGACTCAGTTTTTCAGTGAAGCCGGGCGTTCCGCTGCCGCCTTCTTTATTAAACATCTTTAAGGAATTGCAGGATGATCTTGGCTGCTATATTCCAAACAACGGTTATTTAGTCAAATGGGCTCAGCAAGGGGTTCTTTTATTGAATACGGTATTAACCGTTCGCCGTGGAGAAGCGAATTCTCATAAAGGTAAGGGATGGGAGATCTTTACAGACCGTGTCATTGAGCTCGTGAACAGCAAACAAGAACCGGTGGTTTTTATTTTGTGGGGACGTCATGCCCAAGCGAAAAAAGAGCTGATTACAAACCCTGCCCATTATATGATTGAAGCGCCGCACCCGAGTCCATTTTCTGCCGCACGCGGCTTTTTTGGCAGCCGTCCGTTTTCCAAAACCAATGCCTTTTTGAAAAAAACAGGGAGAGAACCAATTGATTGGCAAATTGAAAATATGGGATAGAGCTGTCCGTTATTTGCCAGACTCAGGATCATCCGTTTTCAAGCCAGTCTGATAGGGGAAAATCACCAGTTGTAGACAAAATCCAAATGGACTTTGTCTACAACTTGGGATGACGTGCTTTCGCTTTATTCTAATTCGTAAATCCGCGCCTCATGAGGACGCATGTGCAAGGTATTTCCCGTCTCTTGCACGTCCTGATAATTGGTGAGCAAGAGCTGGCGGTTTGTAGCGGTTAAAGCTTTCGGCAGCTCGTAATGGTTGGCGTGGTCACAATGGTTAAGCACGACGAGAAGACGCTGTCCTTCCCATTCGCGCGTGTAAGCATAAATATACGGCTCGTTTTCGGTGTAGTCGCAGAAGGTGCCGTATACCATTTCAAGGCGCTCTTTTCGCAGTTGAATGAGCTTTCGATAATAATGATAGACTGAATTTGGATCGGCAAGGGCTTGTTTGACGTTAATAGTTTTATAGTTAGGATTGATTTTGATCCATGGCGTCCCTGTCGTAAAGCCTGCCTGTTCGCTGTCCTCCCATTGCATAGGTGTCCGCGAATTGTCGCGGCTTAACGGCTGCAAGCTTTCAAGCACCTCCTGCGGGTCGCGTCCTTTCGCGACTTCTTCCGCATATTTATTTTTCATCGCAATGTCGTTATAGTCTTCAATCGATGGGAAGCGGACGCCCGTCATGCCGATTTCTTCTCCTTGATATATGTATGGAATTCCCGGCAGTGTATGGAGCATGGTGGCAAGCAATTTTGCCGATTCCATGCGATACTCCTGATCATTTCCATAGCGCGTCACCTGTCGCGTATGATCATGGTTGTTTAAAAATTGCGAGTTCCAGCCTTTTCCCCATAATGCTTCGTACCAGCGTTTTTGAATTTGTTTAAAGCGGAGCGGATCCCAGCTTGGCATTTCATCGCATACTTCAAAATGGAACAGCGTATGCAATTCTTGCCGATCTTCTGCTACATATTTTAACCCCTCTTCCGGAGTGACAAAGGCGACTTCGCCAACGGTAAAAATGTCGTAATGACGAAACACTTTTTCGTTCATTTCCTTTAGGTAATCGTGCAGCCCCGGATGATTGGTCAAATAACGAATATCATTTGGGTTGGCGGCATCAGGAAATCCATCCGGTTTAGCGAGAAGAGCAATGGCATCTAAGCGAAATCCATCAATGCCTTTATCAAGCCAAAATCGCATCATTTCATAGATGGCTTCACGCACTTCAGGGTTTTTCCAATTTAAATCTGGCTGTTCAATCGCAAAGGAATGAAAATAGTACTGTCCTGTTGTTTCATCAAATTCCCAAGCGGATGGAGTGAAATAAGACCGCCAGTTATTTGGCTTGTCGCGCCAAATGTACCAGTCGCGCTTTGGATTGTCTTTGGATGAACGGGATTCTAAAAACCAAGGATGTTGGTCGGATGTATGGTTAACGACAAGATCCATAATGAGCTTCATGTCGCGCTTATGTACTTCATGGAGCAAGGTTTCCCATGTCTTCATGTTTCCGGCTTTATCCATGATTTGATAATAGTCGGAAATATCGTAGCCGTTATCTTTATCTGGTGATTGGTAGCATGGGTTAAGCCAAATCACATTAACGCCGAGATGCTGAATATAGTCCAGCTTTTCCATTAAACCTTGCAGATCGCCGTAACCATCGCCGTCGGAATCGTAAAAGCTTCGCCAGTAAACTTGATATACGACCGCTTCTTTCCACCATGTTTTTTTCACAGCTTTCGCTCCTCTCAAACTATCTTAGCTTGAAATGTTTTTATATATAGAATACCATTGAATCAACATGAGAAGAAAGATGGGAGTGAAAACGTTTTGGATGTTTCAGTAACAACGATTTTAACGAAAATGTCGGAACAGCTTCAAAAAGCTCGGTCGATACAAAATGAACAGCAGCTTCGCGAACATGTTGCCGCCCTTCGAGTTCTTTGCGATCTGATTTTAGAAGGAGAGCTTCAAGCGGCGCATGTTGCGGCTTCTTCATTTGAACCGCTAGTATTAGAAACAAAAACAGAGCGGATGGACATCGGGGATGATGCGAATGGGCCATCTTTGCTCGATTTTTAACATCATTCATCCAGAAATCCCCGCCTCTTAACGGAATGTAGAGGGAGGGTTTTTCTTTTGATGGTGAATGCGATATGATAAGAGTGGAACTTATATCAACGAGGGGAAGAAAAAGGATGAAGCTATTTGTCTTGCTGGGAGCTATCAATGGATTTTTAGCTGTCGCTTTGGGAGCATTTGGTGCACATGGACTAGAAGGAAAAATTCCCGAACGTTATTTAGAAATCTGGAAAACGGCTGTGCATTATCAGATGTTCCATGCTGCTGGTCTTTTTGTTGTCGCGCTTTTATTGGCCAAATGGCCCAACGCAGGATCGCTTCAAGCAGCGGGCTGGCTTATGTTCACAGGTATTGTCTTGTTTTCGGGAAGTTTGTATGTGTTAAGTTTAACACAAATCAAACCGCTTGGGGCGATTACGCCATTTGGGGGAGTGGCCTTTTTAATTGCGTGGGCGCTGATCGCTTACGCGGCCGTAAAATATTGAAAAAAACAGGTTGTAGACAAAGTCCTTTTGGATTTTGTCTACAACCATTTTAGGGGCTCTCCACTTATGATGGTTTTAATGAAGGCGTTTGTCAACAATCTGAAAAGGGCTGCGTTTGGCAGCCCTTTTGCCTTATCATCGAGGAGAGTAGGAGCTTAATCCAGCGGCACTGCCTGCGTATGGATATTCATAGGCAATCTCTTCATCAAAAGTCACATAATTAAGGTAAATCATCGGAAGCAAATAGCGCTTTCCATTTTGCGGATCACTTAAAATTAAATGATCTCGTCCAGCTGCTTCGATCGTGCCCCGAAAAACTTTGGCGTTCCATTCCCGATTGTTTTCAAAGGTCATATAAACGGTAGCCATTTTCCCTTTGTTTAAACGTAAAATATTTTCAATATAAGACTCTTCGAGCGGCAGCATCCCGGCTACCGGCTGGCTGGCAGTTGTGGGAGTTTGGGCTGCGAACGAAGGGGTCTGCATTCCAAATCCAGCCATTGGCGCGGCAGCCGGTTGATATGGTACAGCTTGTTGAGAGTATGGATAAGTGGTTGGATAATAGCCTTGCGGATAAGCATATCCATAAGGATATGATGCATAACCTTGGCTTTGTTGACGATCTTCTTCATACGTCATCTCAAGACCCTCCTATGAAAAGTAGATTAATATACTCGCGGACAATTGCTTCGCGTTGGTGCAAAGAAGCAATGTGATTTATAACGGCCGACGTTTTGCTGATTAAACCATTGCGGTGGGCAGTCGCCTTCCGGTTTGAAAAACCAAAGTGAATTCGTAGCTGGATGATAACGCCAGCCGCGAATCACTTGGCGGGCTAGCTGAATATCGAGATCTCTCGCTGCTTGGTAAAAGTATCCTTTTTGTGTGGCTTCAAAGCCGCCAGGTCTTTGAAAGACCATTTGCCGGATTGTGCGCAACCCTCGAAAATCAAGACAATCGGCGATTACCCGATTGACACCGACGTTGCCAACCATCAACATTCCGAGCCGTCCTTCTCCTTCCGCTTCTGCCCGCATCAGTCTTGCCAGCAGTTTAACATCCTCTGTATTGGTAGCTACAACAGCCAATATTGTCACCTCATTCTGTCTTTGTTCTCGACAATAATAGGCTATTGTAAAAGGAGAAAATGGTGACAATGAAAGGAGACATTTTTATTTTTATAGTTATGGGCAAGGAGGAGATGATATGACAAAAAAATTCGGGATGTCTGTTTATTTTGACATCCCGAATGCATCAAGCCGGAACTTGGCATGCCACGCCCTTTGGCGCGACAGAGGCAAGTCCATGATGGGCCTTAGTTTGTACTATACATGAAAAAAGGAAGAGATTTTATCTTGCGGAAGTTGATTTCCAACAAAGAAGGAGCCGAAATCTCCATAGCGAGCGCTGACCTCATCAAAGCGCATTTCATAGACTAGCTTTTTAAATTGCAATGCATCATCTGAGAACAAGGTAACGCCCCACTCGTAATCATCAAATCCGACAGAGCCTGTAATGATTTGCACGACCTTGCCGGCATACTTGCGCCCTGTCATTCCGTGTGCTCGCATCAGGTTGCGGCGCTCTTCCATCGGAAGCATATACCAGTTGTCGTTTCCTTGGCGGCGCTTGTCCATTGGATAGAAGCAAATATGTTTGGTCTTTGGCAAAATTGGGAACAAACGGCGGCGAACCTCTGGATTTTCGTAAGGATCCCCTCCATTAGAAGGCAAATAATTGCTTAGTTCAACGACGGATACATACGAATAAGCCGGTACAAGATATTCTGCTAGCTTTGTTTTGTTGAATGCTGTTTCAATTTCATTTAGCTCTTCCATTGTCGGACGCAAAATCATGAACATGATATCGGCTTTTTGGCCGACTACTGTATAAATGGCATGGCTGCCTTCGTTATTGTTTTCTGTTTGCTGCCATTTTTCTGCTAATGATAAAAATTCATGGATGGCTTCCTGCCGCTCATCATCTGTGAGCGTTTTCCAAGCGGACCAATCCACTGAACGGAAATCATGGAGACAATACCAGCCCTCAAGCGTTTGTGCTGCTTCACTCATCATTTTCCACTCCTTATGTATAAATGATCTTTTGTTACTACTATACCATAGTTTGTCCCGGAAACGCTCGAAAAACAAATGGTCTTGTCCATGCCTGAATTATTTTAATAAAAAGACTATTGTTTGTAAGGGGTTACCTTGGTTGCTTTTCCATACAATAAGAGTATGCTAATAGATAAGGAAGTTTATTGAATTGAGGAGGATTATGTGTGGGTGATTTATTTTCTATTTTAAAACAAAAAGTAACAGGAAAAAATATATCGATTGTATTTCCGGAAGGAACAGATGAGCGGATTTTGACCGCTGTCAGCCGCTTAGCACGTGAACAGGTGCTGCGTCCCATATTAATCGGTAACAAGGCGGCCATTCAAAATCAAGCAGCTGAAATCGGAGTTGAGCTTGCACATATAGAGATAATAGACCCGGAAACATATGAAAAAATGGATGAGCTTGTTCAAGCATTTGTTGAGCGCCGAAAAGGCAAAGTGTCTGAAGAAGATGCTCACCGTATTTTGTTAGATGAAAATTACTTTGGAACGATGCTTGTATATACTAATCAGGCGCACGGCTTAGTTAGTGGTGCGGCGCACTCGACGGCTGATACAGTGAGACCAGCCTTGCAAATTATTAAAACAAAACCAGGCATTCGTAAAACATCAGGCGTGTTTATTATGGTGCGCGATGAGGAAAAGTATGTATTTGCGGATTGTGCCATTAATATTGCTCCAGACAGCCAGGATCTAGCGGAAATTGCGGTTGAGAGCGCTCATACGGCGCGCATGTTTGATATTGAACCGCGTATTGCGATGCTAAGCTTTTCAACAAAAGGATCGGCTAAATCACCAGAAACAGAAAAAGTGGTGGAGGCTGTTCGTCTTGCTAAGGAAATGGCGCCGCAGCTGACTATTGATGGCGAGTTTCAATTTGATGCGGCGTTTGTGCCGTCTGTCGCGAAAAAGAAAGCGCCTGATTCCGTGATTCAAGGCGATGCTAATGTCTTTATTTTCCCAAGCTTAGAAGCAGGAAATATCGGTTATAAAATTGCTCAGCGCCTAGGCCATTTTGAAGCAGTTGGTCCCATTTTACAGGGCTTGAATAAGCCTGTGAATGATTTATCGCGCGGCTGCAACGCGGAAGATGTGTATAAGCTTGCTCTGATTACCGCTGCTCAAGCGCTTCAATAAGAGCAGAGAGGTTTGACGGCGTCGTCAAACCTCTTTTTTATGATATAATGAATGTAAACTATGGCAGCAAGGAGATTGATTCATGGCAAATGAGCTGTTACAGCAGCCGAGATGGCGAATTATTGACCAATCACATTTAGGTCCAATCTTTGATGCAAAGCAATCATTTGCGATTGATGATACGCTCTGTACAATGGTGGGACAAGGGGTATCAGAAGCGGTTGTCCGTACATGGGTGCATCATGATACGATTGTATTGGGCATTCAAGATACGAAACTCCCGTATTTGCGTGAAGGGATTTCTTTTTTGCAGGAGCAAGGCTACCGCGTAATGGTTCGCAATTCAGGAGGGCTTGCCGTTGTGCTAGACGAAGGTGTGCTGAATATTTCGCTGATTTTCTCAGAAACGAAAAAAGCGATTGATATTAATCAAGGCTATGAAGCGATGTGGGCGCTGATTCAGCAAATGTTTGCTTCCTATGGAGCGATCATCGAAGCGAAAGAAATCGAAGGCTCTTATTGCCCAGGCAGCTACGATTTAAGCATTAACGGCAAAAAATTTGCCGGTATTTCGCAGCGGCGCGTGCGCGGGGGAGTGGCTGTGCAAATATATATATGCGTTCATGGAAGCGGTTCAGCTCGCGCGGAGCTCATTCGCCAATTTTATGAGCGCAGTTTGCAGGGAGCGCCAACAAAATTTATGTATCCGCGCATTGTTCCGGAAACGATGGCATCATTGTCTGAACTGCTGCATGTGCCGCTGACGATTTCAGATGTGATGCTTCGTTTGCTGCAAACGTTGCGCTCGTTTGGAGCAGAGCTATATTCTTCTGTCTTAACGCAAGAGGAATGGCCGCTATATGAACATCATTTGCAGCGGATGATCGAACGGAATGAAAAAACGCTGTCGCAATAAAAGAGCGGTGCTCTGAGAACGGATTGGACAGCGTCACGATCATCAAAATAGTAGAAACATCAGAGGCATAAAGCCATGGTCATATAGAGATAACGAAAAGATTCCACTTATATCCGATTCAAATATGTATTGTTCTATTTTTTTGGCCGTACCACCATCGAAATTGGCTTATTTGCAAATGAAAAATATGAATGAATCGAGTGGTATCTATATAATTTAACCATTTTTCACTATTTTTTGTCCATTGAAGCCTTTTCACTTTTCATTGATGGCGATTTTCAATCTGAGTATAGTAAATAAAAGGTGACCCTCAAAGGAATGCTTTCTCCTTATTGGGGTCACCTTTGTCATTATTCGGCGATTTTTTCTAAATTGCCGTTTTTGTCCATTTTGAATTTTAGCATTTGCCGCTCCTCTTCTTCTTGCAAAGTAATTTTTCGAGCGCGGTTCATAATGCGTAGCATCGTTTCGTATTCTTCACGAATGGTAGAAGATTCTTCTTCTAGTTTCGCAATTTTCGTTTCTAATTCGTCATTTTTAGCTGCCAGCTCTTCTTTTTCTTGCCGCAGCCGTTCATTTTCACTTTTAAGCGCCTCGGCATTGACGCTAGTCGATTGGAATGATTGCAAAAAGGCAATGACATGATCAAGTGTCATCGTTGTTTGCTCAGGAGAATGGGTGATTTCTGTTATTTCTCCCAATTCTTCAAGAGCAGGAACGGGTGGTGTATACAACAATTTTTTGCGAACAGCTTGATTTTTGCCAAGTAGCCGCTGTCGCTCTTTTCTTTGTTTTTTCGCCAGCTGCAACGCTGTTTCGTAGCGGCTGCGAACGACTGCGTTCCAGCGGAATCCGCAAGCGGCAGATGTGCGGTTAAGTTTGTCTCCTACTTCCTCAAAAGCATTGAGCTGCGTGCTTCCTTCGCGCACATGGCGCAATACGGTTTCCGCAAGCAGCAAATCATCTTCTTCTGTCCATGCATCTTGTCGTTGTTTCATAATTTCTCAACTTCCTTTCTTAATTATGATCGCTTTATGAAAAAAGACAGCTTTGCTTTTAGTAGGAAAGCAAGCTATATGAAGCATCCATGATCCGTATCTGGACGGGCTGCCAGCTGCGGGCGGCTAAATGGATTGGCGTCATGTCAGGCTGGGCTGTTGGTTAGTAGTAGCATAGACAAAAATAAGAAAGTCTATACAATTTTTTGAGTTTTTGTGAATAAAAAATTGCAAGTTTTACAAGAAAGATACAAGCTCAATGCCGCCTGAAGGTGATCTCTATATCGACAGAAGCCCATCGCTCTCCTTATAGATAGAGGTGATAAGGAAGGTAGGACATATCACCGATTCAAAAGCAGCATTCTATTTTTTTGGAGGAAAGCTGGTTACTCTTTTATGGCGGTTTTTCGAGCCAAGTCGATATCGCCGGTGGAAATAGCTGAACAACAGGATTGTTGTTGTTCATTTTTGGTCGATGGAGTTGATTGGAAAATCAATTTACAGTTATATAGCTTGCATTGTGGACGAAGAAGAGGTAGAATACTCGTTAGCGCAAAAACGTTGGAAAGGATGACGTTCAAAATGGCCAACGAGTTTCGGGTGTGCGATGATTGTCAAGCCACTAATTTAAAAACGTTGCTGCCTCGGCTGAAAAAATTGGATCCAAATGCAACGATTCAAATCGGCTGCCAGTCGTATTGTGGGCCTGGCCGCAAAAAATCGTTCGCTTTTGTCAATAATCGTCCGATCTCTGCCGCAAATGAAGATGAATTAATCGAAAAAATTATGCAAAAGCTCAAAAAAGCTTAAAAAATCGCCTTCATTTTTATGAAAGGTGATTTTTTGTTTCTATTTTTAGGAAATATTAATCATAAAAAATCAAGTATTTTTTTGCATGAGAAAACACCTTATAATAGATTCATGCTATGAATGGAAGAGGGGATTATATGTCATATCCCGGCGGTCAATTAAGTGAAGAGAAAGTCTTCAAAGACCCTGTTCATCGTTACATACATGTTCGCGATAAGATTATATGGGATTTAATAGGAACAAAAGAATTTCAACGATTGCGCCGCATTAAGCAGCTAGGCACCACTTACTTAACGTTTCATGGTGCGGAGCACAGCCGTTTTAACCACTCGCTTGGCGTCTATGAAATTATCCGCCGCATTATTGATGATGTGTTTGTCGGCAGGGAGCATTGGGATCATAGTGAACGGCTGCTTTGTTTATGTGCGGCGTTATTGCATGATTTAGGTCACGGTCCGTTTTCACACTCATTTGAAAAAGTATTCCACCTCGATCACGAAGATTTCACACAGGCGATTATTTTAGGAGACACGGAAGTTCATGCGGTTTTAAAAAGAATGGGGGATGACTTTCCACAGAAAGTGGCAGAGGTCATTGCCAAAACGTATCAAAATAAGCTTGTCGTCAGCTTAATTTCGAGCCAAATTGACGCTGATCGCATGGACTATTTGCTTCGCGATGCCTATTATACAGGCGTCAGCTATGGAAACTTCGATATGGAACGCATTTTGCGCGTCATGCGCCCGCGTGAAGATCAGGTCGTCATTAAGCGAAGCGGCATGCATGCAGTTGAAGACTACATTATGAGCCGCTATCAAATGTATTGGCAGGTCTATTTTCATCCCGTAACACGCAGTGCTGAAGTGATACTGACGAAAATTTTGCATCGGGCGAAAACTTTGCATGAAGAGGGCTATATGTTCCGAACGCATCCGCATCACTTCTATTCTCTTTTTACGGGGCAGGTGATGCTGCATGATTACCTTAAACTGGATGAAGCGGTGATTCTGTACTACTTTCAACAATGGCAGGATGAGAAAGATGAGATTTTGCGGGATTTATGCCGCCGCTTTGTTCATCGCCGTTTATTTAAATATGTGGAATTTAGTCCGACCAATGAGCAAATGAAGAAGCTGATGGAGCTGACCGCTTTATTTAAAAAGGCGGGGATTGATCCAGACTATTATTTGGTGGTTGATTCCTCGTCTGATCTTCCATACGACTTTTACCGTCCCGGGGAAGAAGGGGAACGGTTGCCAATCTATTTGTTAATGCCAAACGGGGAATTTCGTGAGCTGTCAAGGGAATCGGTGCTTGTGGATGCGATTTCTGGCAAGCGCAGAACCGATCATAAATTGTATTTTCCGGACGATTTTCTGCAGGATTTTTCGACAAAACGTACGACAAAGAAAAAGATTCTTGAAATACTTGAGGGTTAGGAGATGACAAGGGGTGTTAACAGAACACGCAAAGATTGTAAAGGCATTTGCGGCGGCTGGGGAAATTGTAGGGCGAAAAAAGCTCCAAAAGATGATTTATATTGCCAAGAAATTAAATTTCCCTTTTTATGAGAAGTTTGACTTTCATTTTTATGGGCCATATTCAGAGGAATTGACATGGCGCATTGAAGAACTTTGCAATCTCGGTTTTTTAAACGAAGTAAAAGAGAAAAAAGGAGGCTATTTCCAATATCGCTATACGCTGACGGAAGCGGGAGCGGATTTTTTAAAGCATTATGATATTCATATGCCGCATTTAACAGAATGCCTCCAAGATATGAATGAACAAAATTCACGATTTCTTGAGCTTGTGTCTACCATCCTTTATTTTGACAATTTCAGCAAGGATGCAGTAAAAGAAAAAGTGTTTTTGGTAAAGAGCAAGCAGCGTTATACAGAAGAAGAGATTGAGCAGGCTTATCGATATATTGAGCAATTGCGTCATAAAACAGAAGCTCCTGTTTGAGGGTTTACAGATGGTGGACAAAGTCAACATGGACTTTGCCTACACCTTTTTACATCAGATTGGCTTGAAAACGCTTGGCAGACAAGGAACGCAGCCGAGTGAGGACGCGAATGGAACAAGAGATGGTCATGAGCGGACGACCGGGGTCCGTGACGCAGGATAAAAGCGTTTGTTAATGGTTTGAGAAGCCCTCTGAGCTGAGGGGCTTCTTTTTAATGGGGCAAAAATGCGAGCTGGTAGAAAAACAGCACGGCGAAAATATAAACGAGCGGATGGACCTCCCGCCACTTCCCGCGTGTTACCTTTAGCAGCGGATACGAGATAAAGCCTAGCGCGATCCCTGTGGCAATACTCGATGTGAGCGGCATACTCAGGATAATGAGAAACGCCGGGAACGCCTCATCTAATTCATCCCACTGAATGCGAGCAATGCTTCCCATCATTAAACTGCCCACGATAATAAGGGAAGGAGCCGTAATGGCTGAAATTCCAGAGACAGCGCTGACTAGGGGGGCAAAAAAGGCGGATAGGACAAATAAAATGGCAACCGTCAAAGCTGTCAATCCCGTGCGTCCGCCTGCTGCTACTCCGGCAGATGATTCAATATAAGCGGATGTTGGGCTGGTACCAAAGATGGCGCCGACAGTTGTCGCGACAGAATCAGCCAACAGGGCTTGACGAGCGCGCGGCATGGTTTTTCCTTTCATTAAACCAGCTTGCTGCGCTACGCCGATCATTGTGCCAGTTGTATCAAAAATCGTCACAAGCAAAAAGGAAAAAACAACCGCATATAAACCATATTGCACAACATCGCCAATGGCAGTGAAAGGGTTGGCGATGATGAGTCCTTTAGGAAGCGAAGGCATCGCAGCAATCCCCTGATCAAATTTGAGCTGTCCCGTAAAATAAGCGACAGCACCCGTGATGATCATGCCAATGAAAAGCGCCCCGTTGACGCGAAGCGACATTAAAATAAGGGTAACAGCTAAACCAATAAGCGTCAGCCAAGCAGAAGGGGCGTGTAAATCACCCAGCGCCACTAAATTTTGTGGGTGCGCCTTAATGATTCCTGTTAAGCGCAAGCCAATAAAAGCAATAAATAGGCCGATTCCAGCCGTAATGCCATGCTTTAAGCTTTCAGGAATCGCTTCAATGAGCTTGTGGCGTAACGGCGTTAGCGATAAGATAACAAACAAGATTCCTGCTACAAAGACAGAGGAAAACGCGACTTCGTAGGAGATGTTTCCATGCGATCCGACAACGGAATATGTAAAATAGGCGTTCAGGCCCATGCCTGGCGCGATCGCGATAGGATAATTAGCGAAAAGCGACATCCATAGCGTTCCGACCACAGTGGCAATGATCGTTGCCATAAATACTTGTTGAAATGGTACGCCGGCATCTGATAAAATGACCGGATTGACAACAACGATATAGACCATCGTTAAAAATGTCGTGAGCCCAGCGATGATTTCTGTTTTTATATTTGTGCGATATTCCGATAGCTTAAACATAGGCACCTCCAAAAATACGAACGTTTTATCAAACATATATTATATTATTCGTTTTTTATGGGATGTGCAATAAAAAAATAAGGAAGCCGGTCATAGGGCCTCCTCCAATCGCTATGTACGTTTATTCGTCGCTAAGACGCTTGCCGCCGATAGCGTAATGGTTTTTTGACATTTCTTCAATAAACACGACGATTTTTTCTTTTGGCGCTCCTGTCGTTTCGGCGACCGCTTCTGTCACCTTTTCGACAAGCGCTTTTTTCTGTGCTTCGGTGCGGCCTTCAAGCATTTTTACCGTTACATAAGGCATGATTGCCCGCCTCCTTTTTAAGAAAATCACTTTTATTATAGCATCAGCTAGGGAGTGCATGTGCACTTTTTGTGAGGAATCATGTATACTTAATTTTAGTAAATATTATAGAAAAAAGGAGAAAAGTCAACGTGGACATTTTGCCATACTCGCTCGGTGAAATCCCTTATGTGCTGATGGCGCTGGCCATTGCTTTTTCAGTTCATGAATTTGCCCATGCTTATGTCGCCTATAAATTTGGCGACCCGACGGCAAAAAATCAAGGAAGGATGACGCTGTCGCCGTTAGCTCATTTAGATTTGCTGGGGACGCTACTTATTTTTCTTGCCGGTTTCGGTTGGGCGCGCCCTGTGCCTGTTAATCGGCATCATTTTAAAAATCCGCGTTTAGCCGGCATCCTTGTCTCCATTGCGGGACCGATCAGCAACTTATTGCTGACGGCAATAGGATTTCTTGTTTGGTACAGCATGATTCGCTTTGGAGTCATGACGATGATTCCTGACTGGTTTGCCGCGGGATTCGATTTATTTTTCCGAATCTTCATCAGTTTAAATGCGTTGTTATTCGTGTTTAATTTGTTGCCGTTTCCTCCATTGGATGGATACCGGATTATTGAGGATCTTGCGCCTCGCCATGTGCGGGCGAAAATGACGCAATGGGAAAACTACGGCGCGCTTATCTTTCTGATCCTCGTGTTGACGCCGCTTGATCGATATACGATCCATCCGATTTTTAATATAGCGGTTCCTTTTGTGTTGCAGCAGATGCAATCATGGTTTTCATCCATTATTTTTTAAAGGGGTGTTTACATGGAGCAAAAAAAGAAAAACATCGGTTTTAATATTATTAAAAGTGATCCGACAGCTGGGCATGGCGGATTTGGAGCAGGAGCGCTAAGCTTGGACAACGTATCGCCTGTCATTATCGATGTGGAAGCTGGCGAAGCGTTTGTTGATATTGGGGCGATGCATGCTCGAAGCGTAGTGGAAAAAGGAATTAAATTTACGCCTAACCGCGATGAAGTACCGAATGGAAAACCTTATTGGCTTGTGTGGGTGACGATTGATCGAGCAGCCGAGGGGCCTTATTATGCAGGGGTCACTGCGTGTGAAATGACAGTGGATCGCCAAGCGCGTCGCGGATACAAGGTGCTTCCGGATCATGTCAATAAGCTTGATAAATCGCTGAAGCGGCTCATTCTTATCGACCATATGGACGAACGATCGAAGCGAGTGCTGGCTGACTTTTTAAAGCAGCATGATCGCGGGATGTGGGATCGCTCTAGCGATGAATTGAAGAATGGATTGGAATTTAAGTAATATTTATCCATATATATGGCTTTTTTGTGAACGTATGTAGGCGAGTACTTGAGCTTTTTTTGGAAAAAGAGTAAACTAAATCTACATGCATAACACAATAAAACTAGGACAGGAAAACCCTCAAGCAAATGTCGCTTGAGGGTTTTCTTTTTGCTTAAAACCATTTGAATAGCTTATCAAACCAGTTCGGTTCATTTTCTTCTTTATGATGAGGTGCCTTTTTCTTTTTCTTATCAAGGTGTTCCGTGCAATATTCAGTCGGTTCTGTTCCAGCCACATAATACGTGAGCCGTTTTATAGGGCATGCTTTTGTGGCTAATTTTCCGTTATCGGGATTGATATATACTCCGACGACTCCTTTTGTTGGTTTAAATGATTGAACCGGTTCATTTTTTAAGCTGTTTTCCATAAATTTGACCCAAATCTTTTTAGCGTATTGTTTTTCTGCCAGCTTCGTAATTTTTTCTCCGCGATCGTATCCTGTCCATACACCAGCTACCAGCTGCGGCGCATAGCCGATCATCCAGCTGTCCGTTTCGGTTGTTCCGGATTTTCCTGCGTATGGACGAGTAATATCATGAAGAACGGCTTGCCCAGTGACGGTCGTGTAATCGTTAAGCTTTGGATCGAACATGCCTGTCATCAGCTGAGTCGTTACATAAGCCGCATCGCGTTTAAGAATTTGCTTTGATTCTGCGTTGTATTCGTAGATCGTTTCTCCTTTATGGTTGACAACTTTCGTTATAAATACAGGCTCGACCTTCTTTCCATTATTATCTAATATACTGTAGGCATTGACCATTTCAATCACTCTTACTGGCGATGTTCCCAGCGCCAGTGACGGCACTTGCTTTAATGAACTGGTAATACCCAGCTTTTTGGCGGTTTGCACAAGCTTGTCTTCGCCAATAAATAGATGGGTTTTTACGGCAAAGACATTATCAGAAAGAGCGATGGCTTGCGCTAGTGTGATGGTATCATTAGCGTAATAATTATTATAATTATGCGGCGTATAAGTGGCCTTGCCATCGTCAAATGTAAAGGTGGTTAATTCGCTGCGCATTTCTGTTGATGGCGTAAAGCCTTGGCGGATCGCTGCATAATAAAGGAACGGCTTAAATGTTGAACCTGGCTGCCGTTCGGCTTGAACCGCTCGGTTATAAGGACTTTTATTGTAATCTCTTCCGCCGACAAGTGCTTTGACCTCGCCAGTATGAGGATCCATCGCTACAAATGCCACTTGAATCGCTGATGCTGGATCGATCGTGTCGCGAATTTGCTGTTCAGCAATGGTCTGCATCTTCGGATCTAAAGAAGTATAGACGCGCAAACCACCCATTTCAATGGTTTGTTCATCAATTCCTAATTTGTTACGCAATACATCCTTTACTACATCTTGAAAATAAGGAGCGATTTGCTTTTTTGTGACTTCGTGATTTCGCGAATAGACAAGCGGCGCTTTATATGCTGCTGCCGCCTCTTTTTTCGTAATATATCCGCTTTCAACCATGGATTGCAGCACAATTTTCTGTCTCGACTTGGCTCGTTGCTCGTTATTGAACGGCGAGTAGTAGGAGGGGCCTTTCGGAATGCCGGCTAACATGCTGGCCTCGCTTAGTGTGAGTTGTTTAGCTGATTTTCCAAAATAATAATTAGCGGCCGCTTCAATTCCATAAACGCCGTGTCCGTAATAGATTGTATTTAAATATCCTTCTAAAATTTCCTGTTTACTATAGTTTACTTCTAAGCGAATGGTATATAATGCCTCTTGCAATTTTCTCGTCCATGTTTTATCTAAGGTTAAAAATAAGTTCCGGGCATATTGCTGTGTGATCGTGCTGGCTCCTTGCACTTTACTCATGGCTTTTATATCAGCAATGACGGCAGCGGCGATCCGCTTGGTATCAAAGCCGTGATGCTCAAAAAAACTTCGATCCTCCACGGCGACGGTGGCTTGAATAACAGACGGAGAGATATCGCGCAGGTTCACCCAGTAACGCGTTTGTCCGTTATCGCTTTCCCCGATTTTTGTGCCGTCATCAGCATAAAAAATCGTCGTTTGCGGTACAGCCAAGGGAGGCGCTCCTTCAATTTTCGCCAGCGCAATGACCCCTGCTAGGCAGAGGGTGAATAAGATTGCTAGGATAAGGGTTATAAATATAAATGCACGAATGTATTTGACTGTTCCGCGGAACCGGCTGCTTGGGATGATTTCCAATGTTCATCACCTCATCGATGTTATTGATATTAGTATGAAAAAATTTTTCCCATTTTAAACATTTTTCTAGCAATTTTCACTTGAAATTTTGCTAGATTGCTCTATACTTTTTCATGTTTGGTTTTTTTGTGTGAGGAAATAATCATTGTATATGAATGCTAATCAAGAAAGGGTGTTCAGTATGGAACTATGGTTTACGGAAAAACAGACAGAAAATTTTGGAATTACTGCGAAAATTAAACGCACTTTACATACAGAACAAACGCAATTCCAAAAGCTTGATATGGTGGAAACAGAAGAGTTTGGAAACATGCTGATTCTTGATGGAATGGTCATGACGACGCAAAAGGATGAGTTTGTGTACCATGAAATGGTCGCACACGTTCCTCTGTTCACACATCCAAATCCGGAGAATGTGCTTGTGGTTGGCGGCGGCGATGGTGGAGTCATTCGCGAAGTTCTTAAGCATCCAAGTGTCAAAAAGGCAACACTTGTTGAAATCGATGGCAAAGTCATTGAGTATTCGAAGCAATATCTTCCTGAAATCGCTGGGAAATTAGAGGATTCGCGCGTCGAAGTGAAGGTAGACGATGGGTTTATGCATATTGCGCAAAGTGAAAACGAATACGATGTCATTATGGTAGACTCAACAGAACCGGTTGGTCCTGCAGTCAATTTATTTACAAAAGGCTTTTATGCAGGCATTGCGAAAGCGTTAAAGGAAGATGGCATTTTTGTAGCGCAAACAGACAACCCTTGGTTTAAAGCAGATTTAATTCGCAATGTTCAACGCGATGTACGCGAAATTTTTCCGATTACGCGCCTCTACATTGCCAATATTCCTACGTACCCTAGCGGCATGTGGACATTCACACTAGGTTCGAAAAAATATGATCCGCTTGCAGTAAGTGATGAACGTTTCCATGAAATCGAAACGAAATATTACACGAAAGAGCTTCATAAAGCATGCTTCGTGTTGCCAAAATTTGTGGCGGATTTAACGAAGTAAAGGAGAGGTGCTTATGCGATTCGATGAAGCGTATTCTGGCAATGTCTTTATTAAAAGCCATCCGAACTTTGAAGAAAGTGAAGCCGTGATTTATGGCATGCCGATGGATTGGACGGTCAGTTACCGTCCCGGCTCCCGTTTTGGCCCGGCGCGCATTCGCGAGGTATCAATCGGGCTTGAAGAATACAGCCCATACCTAGATCGTGAGCTGGAAGAGGTCAAATTTTTCGATGCTGGGGACATTCCGCTTCCGTTCGGCAATGCCCAACGGAGCCTGGATATGATTGAAGAGTTTGTAGACCGCATTTTGGCAGCCGATAAATTCCCGCTTGGCATGGGCGGTGAACATTTAGTTTCTTGGCCGGTGATGAAAGCTGTATATAAAAAATATCCTGATTTGGCAATTATTCATATGGATGCCCATACAGACCTGCGCGAGCAGTATGAAGGCGAACCGCTTTCTCATTCAACGCCAATCCGTAAAATTGCTGAGCTCATTGGACCGCAAAATGTATACTCGTTCGGTATTCGCTCAGGGATGAAAGAGGAATTTCAATGGGCGAAAGAAAACGGCATGTATATTGCTAAATTCGAGGTGTTAGAGCCGCTTAAGCAAGTGCTTCCGACGCTTGCGGGACGTCCTGTATATGTGACGATTGATATTGATGTGCTAGATCCAGCGCACGCACCAGGAACAGGCACCGTAGATTGCGGAGGCATCACGTCAAAAGAGCTGCTGGCTGCCATTCACGAAATCGCACGGTCAGATGTGCATGTAGTCGGTGCTGATTTAGTGGAAGTAGCACCGGTTTATGATCATTCTGAACAAACAGCTAACACAGCAAGCAAACTAATCCGCGAAATGATTCTCGGATGGGTGCAAAAACGAAAATAAACAAACCCCGTCTTTGTCAAAAGACGGGGTTTTACTTCATACTCACGCCTGCGTCCATTAGAATATATCAATAGTGGACAGTTCAACTGGTCCATTTTTGATAAAATTTTGCTTGAAGTGGCCTTGGAGGCTTGAAAGCATCCGGTTTCAAGCGAGCCGCTTTGTTTTCTTGTCTTCGCACTCTTGAATATCATCACACCATTTCTTATACTTATTAAAGTTATAACATGTTTATAAGGGTGTGTCCAACGATGGAAAAGGCCAACGGAACACCGATCCGTCTGAAGCATGTAACGGATATTCGGGACGGAAGCCGAAAAGAGACAATTGTATTGGAAGCGCATGGTCTATATTACATAAAAGAAAATGCTTCGTATTTAACATTTGAAGAAAGCCAAGACATCGGCAACGTGAAAACCGTTGTAAAAATAACGAAAGATGAGGTCGTCGTGATTCGTTCTGGAGCGGTTCAAATGCGCCATGTGTTTCGAAAAAAGCAAGAAACATCAGGAAACTACCGAACGCCGTTTGGAGTATGGACCATGAAAACGAAAACGGATCATATCGAATATTGGTATGAAGAAAAAACGAAAAAAGGGAAGCTATTTCTATCTTATACATTAGAAATGCAGCATGAGCGAGTGGGTCGCCACGCCGTAACGATCACATTTAGGGAGGAATTATGATGAATATTGTGGAACAGGTGAAGGAGCAGTTAAAGAAAGAAATCAAGCAAGCGGTAATCAAAGCGGGCCTTGCGACAGAACAGGAAGTGCCCAATATTATTTTAGAGGTGCCAAGAGAAAAGGCTCACGGCGATTACTCGACCAACATGGCGATGCAGCTTGCCAGAGTGGCTAAAAAAGCACCGCGTATGATTGCAGAAGAACTGGTCCGCCATTTTGACAAAACGAAGGCATCGATTGAAAAAATTGAAATTGCCGGTCCTGGGTTCATCAACTTCTACATGGATAATAGCTATTTAACCAACTTAATTCCGCTCATTATTGAAGCAGGCGCATCCTACGGGCAAACGAATGTCGGACAAGGACAGCGCGTGCAGGTCGAGTTTGTATCAGCCAATCCGACTGGGAGCTTGCATTTAGGACACGCGCGTGGAGCCGCTGTTGGTGATTCCTTGTGCAATGTTTTAGAAAAAGCGGGATTTGAAGTGACACGCGAATACTATATTAATGATGCAGGCAATCAAATTTTCAATTTGGCGAAGTCGGTGGAAGCTCGTTATTTCCAAGCGCTTGGCCTTGATAAAGACATGCCGGAGGACGGCTACTATGGCGAAGATATCGTTGAGCTAGGAAAACAGCTGGCTAAAGAGCATGGAGACAAGCTTGTAGCTTTGGACGAAGAGGAACGTTTAAAGCTGTTTCGCGAATACGGCCTAAACTACGAAATGAATAAAATAAAAAAAGATTTGGAGGATTTCCGCGTCCACTTTGATGTATGGTATTCGGAAACATCGTTATATCACAACGGTAAAATCGAAAAAGCGCTGCAAGCGTTGCGAGAGAAAGGGCATATTTATGAGCAGGATGGCGCTACATGGTTCCGTTCGACAGCCTTCGGCGATGATAAAGATCGTGTGCTCATCAAACAAGATGGTTCTTATACGTATTTGCTTCCAGATATCGCCTATCATCAGGATAAACTGCAACGCGGTTTTACGAAGCTGATTAACATTTGGGGAGCCGATCATCATGGCTATATTCCGCGCATGAAAGCGGCCATTGAAGCGCTCGGCTATGATCCGGCGGTATTGGAAGTCGAAATTATTCAGCTAGTAAGCTTATATCAAAATGGCGAGAAAGTAAAAATGAGCAAGCGTACTGGCAAGGCGGTGACGATGCGCGATTTAATGGAAGAAGTTGGCTTGGATGCGACTCGTTATTTCTTTGCGATGCGTTCAAGCGATACCCATTTAGATTTTGATATGGACTTAGCGGTTTCGCAATCGAATGAAAACCCGGTATATTATGCACAATATGCTCATGCGCGTGTCTGCAGCATTCTTCGTCAAGGAGCCGAGCAGAATTTGACATATGAAGGGACACAGAAGCTCGAGTATATTCAATCTGAAAAAGAAATCGAACTCTTGAAAAAGCTTGGCGAGTTTCCGTCTGCTGTTTCTGAAGCGGCTTTGAAGCGCACGCCGCATCGAATTACCAACTATGTTTTTGATCTGGCTTCTGCTTTGCACAGCTTTTACAATGCGGAAAAAGTAATTGATCCGGAAAATAAGGAAAAAAGCCAAGCGCGCTTAGCTCTTGTTAAAGCTGTACAAATCACGCTGCAAAACGCTTTAGCTTTAATTGGCGTGTCGGCGCCAGAAAAAATGTAATCGCCTATTTTATTTTTTGAATATCATATTAAGTGAAACAGGAAATGGATATATTTGTATTGAAGGCAACACAAATATATCCATTTTTTTTGACTCCTCATTTTGCAGAGAGTATGTTAAGATGTGTAAGGGCTGTCGATAAAAGTAGATATATGTCGAAAAATGGACAGCGGACATGAACGGAGGAGAATGTCATGAAAGAAGTAATTATATCATTACTGACCGGCATGGTCGTCGGTTTTTTATTTACCCTATTTCGTCTGCCGATTCCAGCTCCGCCGGCGCTGGCGGGAATTTCAGGAATTATTGGCGTTTATCTTGGCATGAAAGTATTTCAGTGGCTGAGTGTATTTTGGAAATAAAAATGTTGGGGAAAAAGCCCCAACATTTTTTATAGCCATTCAGAAAGAAGGAGAGATAGCGATTCTTTGCCGCGGTCCCATATGGTTCGTTTTTTCCAAAAATCGATCGTCAATCGTTCAGAGCGGGAAAGGTCGCGTTTAATCACCTGATGCATGTGCTGCATAAAGGAACGGTCATAAATCAAGCAATTCATTTCGCCATTTAAAAACAAGCTGCGCTTATCGAAATTAGCGGTGCCAATATCGCATACGCGATCATCGATCATGATCGTTTTCGCATGGTAAAATCCTTGATAAAAACGATAAATTTCCGCTCCCGCATTTAATAAGCGGTAGAAATAGGGAAAGGCGGCTTCCTTGACAAATAGATGATCCGCTTTGAGCGGAACGAGAATGGTCACCGCGACTTGGCGTTCTAATGCGTCAAGCAACGCGTTCATTACTTTAGCACTAGGAATAAAATAAGGGGAACCGATGATGATTTGCTGCTGTGCTTGGCGGATCAGCGCAATGAATTCATTTTCAAGTCCTTGCCCATTTGTCGCAATGAACTGATGGGTAATGGGGCCTTTATCTGCTCGTGGAAAGTACAGCTGGCGTGTCGTGAGCTTTTCTTTTGTCGCGGCTTCCCAATCATCAAAAAACTGTGTTTGCAAATCCGCTACCCCTTCTCCGGTTATTTTTAAATGATAATCACGCCAATCTCCAAAATCCGTATCCTGGCCAATGTACTCTTTGCCAATGTTGAAACCGCCAACATAGCCAATCATTCCGTCAATTACGGTTATTTTTCGATGATTTCTGCGATTTAGCTTGTAAAAGAAATAAGGGAATGTAGGTTTTCGGCTATAGACAAACTGGACACCACTTTTTCGTAGAGAACGAATAATTGATTTAGGAAGTCCAAAGCTGCCGATCCAGTCTACAAGCAAACGGACTTCCACTCCTTCTCTTGCCTTTTGCTGTAAAAGAGAAAAAAAATATTGACTAATGTCGTCCGTTTTGACAATATAAAACAAAATATGAATATGATTTTTTGCTTGTTCGATTGTTTGGAAATAATCGAAGAATAAATGTTTTCCATTGGTAAACAGCTCTATGTTGCCTTGGCGCATCGGGTATTCTTTTTTGGCATTTCCGCTTGTCCGTCTGCGCCCTATTTGTACATCTATTATAATCAGTACAACGAAAATGACAATGACCCACAAAATCATCATTGTACGTTCCTCCTGTCTGCATCGATCGTTATTAATGTTCCCTAAATGAAAAAAATTAGCACCTGCCCCAGCAAAACGTTGTTGACTGAATGCTCATTCATTATTAAAATAAAGCCAAGGGGTATAATTCTGAAAATTTCTTTTGTTATTAATATTATTTTTATTATTAATGGAAAAACAAGGGGGAAAGGAGCATTAGAAATATGAATGCGTTATTAGTGATTAACTTCCTTGCGTTTTTGCTTGTAACCGCTTACGCTGTGTATTTATTTGCGTATCTTGTAAAAACGCGCATTGCTTACATTAAGCTAGGAAAGAAAGTGGAATTTGACCAAAAGGTAAAAGAAAGGCTAGATAAAATTTGGGTGAATGTATTCGGGCAGAAAAAGCTTTTGAAGGATAAAAAAAGCGGTTTAATCCATGTCGTTTTTTTCTATGGATTTATTCTTGTTCAATTTGGGGCTATTGATTTTATTATGAAAGGAATTGTACCAGGAGCCCATCTTCCATTAGGGCCGCTTTATCCAGGATTTACGTTTTTCCAAGAAATCGTGACTCTCCTCATTTTAATTGCCGTATTTTGGGCGTTTTATCGCCGATATATTGAAAAGCTTGTGCGCTTAAAACGCGATTTCAAGGCTGGATTAGTGTTAATTTTTATCGGGGGGCTTATGCTTTCTGTGTTGTTTGGAAATGGCATGTCCATGATTTGGCACGCCGAGGAAGCAACATGGAGCGAACCGATCGCCTCTCTTGTCGCTGGTGCGTTTTTCTGGGTAGGAAAAACAGGAGCGACTGTACTTTTCTATGTCGCATGGTGGATTCACTTGCTGATCCTGCTTACCTTCTTAGTATATGTCCCTCAGTCGAAGCATGCACACTTAATTGCAGGTCCAGTGAATGTCTTCTTTAGTCGTTTATCCCGACCAAAGCTTGAGAAAATTAATTTTGAAGATGAGACACAGGAATCATTTGGCGTTGGAAAAATTGAAGACTTTAAGCAAACGCAGCTGATCGATTTATATGCTTGTGTGGAATGCGGCCGATGTACGAACATGTGCCCAGCCACAGGAACGGGCAAAATGCTTTCGCCGATGGACTTAATTTTAAAGCTGCGCGATCATTTAACGGAAACAGGAGCGGCTGTGACCTCCAAAGCTCCATGGGTGCCGGCATTTGCGTTTAAAAATACGCGAGGCAATCAGCTGGCGTTTGCCGCACAAGGCTTGCAGGAGCAAGCAGCTACGCTCGAAATGCCAAGCTTAATTGGCGATGTCATTACTGAAGAAGAAATTTGGGCCTGTACGACATGCCGTAACTGTGAAGATCAGTGCCCAGTCATGAATGAACATGTCGATAAAATTATCGATCTTCGCCGTTATCTTGTATTAACAGAAGGAAAAATGAATCCCGATGCCCAACGTGCCATGACCAATATTGAGCGCCAAGGAAATCCATGGGGGCTCAATCGAAAAGAGAAAGAAAATTGGCGGGAGCTGCGCGAGGATGCTCATATTCCGACGGTGAAGGAAATGCAAAAAGCCGGCGAAGAATTTGAATATTTATTGTGGGTTGGTTCAATGGGCGCATTTGATAATCGAAGCCAAAAAATCGCTTTAGCATTTGCGCGCTTATTAAACGAAGCAGGCGTCAAGTTCGCCATTTTAGGAAATAAAGAGAAAAACTCCGGTGATACCCCACGCCGGCTCGGAAATGAATTTTTATTCCAAGAATTAGTGAATAGCAATATCGCTGAATTTGAAAAAGCAGGTGTCAAAAAGATTGTAACAATTGATCCACATGCTTATAACACATTTAAAAATGAATATCCGGATTTTGGATTCGAAGCAGAGGTTTATCATCATACGGAACTTCTTGCCAAGCTTGTGGAGGAAGGGCGATTAGTACCGAAATATGAAGTGAATGAAACCGTTACGTTCCATGACTCTTGCTATCTTGGGCGCTACAACGAAGTATATGAGCAGCCGCGCAGCGTTTTGCGAGCGATTCCAGGCGTCAAGCTTGTAGAAATGGAACGCAACCGCGAAAAAGGAATGTGCTGTGGCGCCGGTGGCGGTCTCATGTGGATGGAGGAAACGACAGGAACGCGTATTAACGTTGCACGTACGGAACAGGCATTGGCTGTCAATCCAACGGTGATCAGTTCCGGCTGCCCATATTGCTTAACGATGCTGACGGATGGAACAAAAGCGAAGGAAGTAGAGGAAAAAGTGGCGACGTATGATATTGCCGAGCTTTTAGAAAAAGCGGTATTTGGTGACGAAAACCAAAAGGATATGGTATCTTAAAAAAAATTGAATAAATAATTCGTATTTTTAAAAATAATTAGTATAATAGAAGAGGGAGGTGTGCGAAATGTACACCTTTCTCCTAGTCTATTGTATCGAGCGAGCGTTCAGTCTGTATTTTGTAATCGCTTTCTAAATTCGAACAGTCCATCGTACAGACTGCTGACACTTAAACATGGCTTAAGTGGATAAATATAGTTCAAAGGGGAGAGGAAGATGGGAAAAACGGTTATTTTAAGCGGAGTGCGTACGCCGTTTGGAAAATTTGGCGGAGGACTTAGCTCATTAACGGCTTCACAATTAGGCGGGATCGCTATTAAGGAAGCGCTTCATCGGGCTAATCTTAGCGCTGAGCAAATTGATGAGGTCATTTTAGGAACTGTTCTACAAGGAGGGCAAGGACAGCTCCCTTCACGCCAAGCGGCTCGCTATGCCGGAATTCCGTGGGAAGTGCGCACGGAGACGATTAATAAAGTATGTGCCTCTGGTATGCGGAGCGTAACATTGGCTGACCAAATCATCCGCGCTGGAGATGGCGAAGTGATTGTCGCCGGAGGAATGGAATCCATGAGCAATGCACCGTATGTTTTACCAAAGGCACGCTGGGGGCTCCGCATGGGCGATTCGACAGTAAAAGATTTAATGGTGTATGACGGTCTCACATGCAGCTTTACAGGTGTCCATATGGGCATATATGGAGGCGAGACGGCCAAAGAATTAGAAATTTCCCGGCAGCATCAAGACGAGTGGGCGTATCGCAGCCATCAGCGCGCGATCGCGGCGATCGAGGCAGGGTTGTTAGCAGAAGAAATTGTACCGGTTGAAATACCGCAACGCAAGGGTGGAACGCTGTTGGTGGAGCATGATGAATCACCGCGTAAAGATACATCGCTTGATAAATTAGCAAAGCTGTCTCCTGTATTTGATCCGTCTGGCACGATTACAGCCGGCAATGCTCCAGGAGTCAATGACGGAGCAGCTGCGCTTGTTTTAATGAGCGAAGAACGAGCGCTAAGAGAAGGAAGAAAGCCGTTAGCGACCATTATCGGTCATGCTGCGATAGCTGTTGAGGCAAAGGACTTCCCAAAAACACCAGGGCTTGTCATTAATGAATTGCTCAGAAAAACAGGAAAAAAAGCGGAGGCAGTCGATTTGTTTGAGATTAATGAAGCGTTTTCAGCAGTCGCTTTAGCCAGCATCAAGATTGCTGGATTAGACCCTGAAAAAGTGAATGTGAATGGCGGGGCGGTCGCACTAGGACATCCGATTGGTGCAAGCGGCGCGCGGATTATTATCACGCTCATTCATGAATTGCAACGTCGCGGCGGCGGCATCGGAATTGCGGCTATTTGTAGCGGCGGCGGTCAAGGGGATGCCATTATGGTACAAGTATAAACATTACCAAGGCCCGCAGCTGTACATGGAATGAATAGTGTGGAAAATAAGCCTTGTAGACAGAGCGGGCCATTCTTGACAAGAGGCCAATCGCGATTGATCGACCTATTTCAATGCTGAAGATTTTACAAAAAGTTTGATTGATGGAGGATAGAAAGATGGATGTAAAAAAAGTAATGGTAATTGGTGCCGGTCAAATGGGATCAGGTATTGCGCAAGTATGTGCCATGGCTGGATATGATGTGTTTTTGCATGATTTAAAACAGGAATATGTAGATCGCGGCCTTGCTACGATTTCAAAAAATTTAACGCGACAAGTCGAAAAAGGAAAGCTGACTGAAGACGAAAAAGCAAGTATCTTGCATCGCCTTACCCCTTCTCTAGATCTACAACATGCAAGCGAAGTAGATTTAGTCATTGAAGCGGTTGTGGAAAATATGGAAGTGAAAACAAAGCTGTTTGCACAGCTTGATGAAATGGCCCCTGCGCATGCCATTTTAGCAACGAACACATCCTCGCTTCCGATTACAGAAATCGCCGCAGCAACAAAACGACCAGAGAAAGTGATTGGCATGCATTTTATGAATCCAGTTCCTGTAATGAAGCTTGTCGAAATTATTCGGGGGCTGGCAACCGCTGAAGAAGTCTATCAAACGATTGAAGATATGACCCACAAGCTCAATAAAGTACCTGTCGAAGTAAACGATTTTCCAGGATTTATTTCAAACCGTATTTTAATGCCGATGATTAATGAAGCGATTTATGCGCTATATGAAGGTGTAGCGACAAAAGAGGCGATTGATGAGGTCATGAAGCTCGGTATGAATCATCCGATGGGACCATTAACCTTAGCAGATTTTATCGGCTTAGATACATGCCTTTATATTATGGAAACGCTTCACGAAGGATTTGGCGATGATAAATATCGTCCATGCCCGCTGTTGCGCAAGTACGTAAAGGCTGGATGGCTTGGACGCAAAACAGGAAAAGGCTTCTACACATATGAATAATCAACAGATGGTTTGACAGTATCCAACAAAGAGGGTGACAAACATGAATTTACATTTTACAGAAGAACAAGAAATGATGCGCAAGATGGTCAGAGAGTTCGCAGAAAGTGAAATTGCCCCGTTTGTAGAGCAAATGGAGAAAGGAGAATTCCCTCGCCCCATCCTCAGCAAGATGGCGGAGCTCGGTTTAATGGGAATTACGATTCCAGAAGAGTACGGCGGGGCAGGAATGGATTTTGTTTCGTATATTATTGCGATTCATGAAATTTCAAAAGTCAGCGCAACGGTCGGCGTGATTTTATCTGTGCATACATCTGTCGGCACGAATCCTATTCTTTACTTTGGAACGGAGGAGCAAAAAAGAAAATATGTGCCGAAGCTTGCAAGCGGTGAATATTTAGGAGCCTTTTGCTTAACAGAGCCTAGCGCAGGTTCAGATGCGAAAAGCTTAAAGACAAAGGCCGTTCGCCAAGGAGATTATTATATCTTAAACGGTTCAAAAGTGTTTATCACAAACGGCGGGGAAGCAGATACGTATATTGTATTTGCCCGCACAAATCCAGACGAAACAGGAAGCCGAGGCATTTCTGCTTTTATTGTGGAAAAGGATACGCCAGGATTTATCATCGGAAAAGATGAAAAGAAAATGGGGCTTCACGGTTCACGAACCGTACAAATCTCTTTTGAAGATGCGAAAGTGCCAGCGGAAAATTTATTGGGCGAAGAAGGACAAGGCTTTAAAATCGCCATGGCCAACCTTGATGTTGGGCGCATCGGCATTGCTGCCCAATCGCTCGGTATTGCGGAAGCAGCGCTTGAGCATGCAACGGCTTATGCAAAGGAAAGAATCCAATTCGGCAAACCGATCGCTGAACAGCAAGGAGTGGGGTTTAAACTTGCTGATATGGCGACAGCGACGGAGGCTGCCAAGCTGCTCGTTTATCGTGCTGCCTTTTTGCGCGCAAATGGAATTCCGTGCGGCAAAGAAGCATCAATGGCTAAGCTGTTTGCATCGCGAGCGGCTATGGAAAATGCCATTGAAGCGGTACAAATTTTCGGGGGGAACGGATACACCGAAGATTATCCGGTAGAGCGCTTATTCCGTGATGCAAAAATTTGTGAAATTTACGAAGGAACAAGTGAAATTCAACGGTTAGTGATTAGTAAACAATTATAAAAACGGGGGAGAGGACATGAATTTCCAATTAACAGAAGAGCATGAAATGATACGAAAAATGGTGCGGGATTTTGCCAAAAATGAAGTCGCGCCAACAGCGGCAGAGCGCGATGAAGAGGAGCGCTTTGACCGCAGTATTTTCGATAAAATGGCCGAGCTTGGCTTAACCGGCATTCCATGGCCGGAAGAATACGGCGGCATTGGCAGTGATTATTTAGCTTATGTGATTGCTGTGGAAGAGCTATCAAGAGTTTGCGCTTCGACAGGCGTAACATTGTCGGCCCACATTTCTTTGGCAAGCTGGCCTATTTATAAATTTGGTACTGAGGAGCAAAAACAAAAGTATTTACGCGCTCTTGCAACTGGCGAAAAACTTGGAGCTTACGGCCTTTCGGAGCCAGGGGCAGGATCGGATGTTTCTTCCATGAAAACGCGGGCGGTGCTTGACGGGGATCACTACGTGCTAAACGGCTCGAAAGTATGGATTACGAACGGCGGAGAAGCGGAAATTTATGTTGTATTCGCGGTGACAGACCCAGAGAAAAAGCATAAAGGCATTAGCGCGTTTATTGTAGAAAAAGGAACGCCAGGATTTTCGATTGGTAAAAAAGAGAAAAAACTTGGTATCCGTTCTTCGCCAACAACCGAGCTTATTTTTGAAGATTGCCGCATTCCGAAGGAAAATCTTCTCGGTCAAGAAGGGGAAGGCTTTAAAATTGCCATGATGACATTAGATGGCGGGCGCAACGGCATCGCTGCACAAGCAGTAGGCATCGCGCAAGGAGCATTGGATGCGGCGGTGGAATATGCAAAAGAACGCGTTCAATTTGGCAAGCCGATCATCGAGCAGCAGGGAGTCGGATTTAAGTTGGCGGATATGGCGACAGCCGTTGAGGCGTCTCGCTTGTTAACCTACCAAGCAGCATGGCTAGAATCCAATGGTCTTCCATATGGCAAAGCGTCAGCGATGGCCAAACTGTTTGCTGGAGACACAGCGATGAAAGTAACGGTAGATGCGGTTCAAGTTTTTGGTGGATATGGATATACAAAAGATTATCCAGTCGAACGTTTTATGCGTGACGCGAAAATTACGCAAATTTATGAAGGAACACAAGAAATTCAACGAATTGTCATTTCAAGAATGCTCACAAAAGAATAAGCGGAGCGATCCACGATGAATATGAAAAAACGAGAAGTCCCAGCATCTGTAAAGGATGAACGCCTTGTGAAAAAAAGGCGCAATGAAATGATTAAAGGGGCCATTTCCCTTTTCAAGCAAAAAGGATTTCATCGTACCACAACAAGAGAAATTGCGAAAGCATCAGGGTTTAGCATCGGAACTTTATATGAATATATCCGTCAAAAAGAAGATGTGCTGTATTTAGTGTGTGACCGCATTTACGATGAAGTACGCGAACGGATGGAAAAGGACATTGATACTCATCATGGAACAATTGAAAGCTTTAAATTGGCGATCGCTCATTACTTTAGGGTGGTCAATGAATTGCAGGACGAAGTCCTTGTCATGTACCAAGAAGCAAAATCATTAACGAAAGATTCGCTCCCATATGTTCTTAATAAAGAACTACAAATGGTCGGAATGTTTGAAAATATTTTGCAGGCTTGTGTGCAAAATGGCGTGTTTGAATTAACAGAACAAGAAATTCAGCTGTTTGCCCATAACATTTTTGTGCTAGGGCAAATGTGGGCGTTTCGCCGTTGGGCGCTGCACAAAATGTATACATTGGAAGAATATATTGAATTGCAGACGGATTTGTTATTAAGGGGTATTTTGGAAAAACGGTCATAATGACAATAAGGGGGAGAGAGGATGGCTCACATTTACCGTCCGAAACATCATGTTCGTTTTGTGACAGCCTCTAGCTTATTTGATGGCCATGACGCTTCAATTAATATTATGCGCCGCATTTTACAAACAAGCGGCGCCGAAGTCATTCATCTAGGGCATAACCGCTCGGCAGAAGAGATTGTCAATGCGGCCATTCAAGAAGATGTTCAAGGCATTGCTGTTTCTTCTTATCAAGGAGGACACGTCGAATTTTTTAAATATATGTATGATCTGTTGCAGGAAAGAGGCGCTTCCCACATCCGCATTTATGGCGGAGGGGGCGGCGTCATTATTCCTAGGGAAATAAAAGAGTTACATGACTATGGAATTGCCCGCATTTTTTCGCCAGAAGACGGTCGTGTTCTCGGCTTACAGGGAATGATCAATGTCATGTTGGAAGAGTGTGATTTTCCAACGGTTCGAACGATCACGGATGAACTTGAACGCTTGCCAAATGGCGACGTTCAAGCGGTTGCCCGCCTGATTACCTTATGTGAAAATCGGATGGATACGGCAACAGAAGTCGCCGCTGCTGCGGAGACGGTTCTTGATAAAATAAAAAAGCTGACAAAACCTGTTCCGGTTGTAGGGATTACAGGAACGGGGGGAGCAGGAAAAAGCTCGTTAACCGATGAATTAATACGCCGCTTTTTAAATGAAATTCCGGATAAAAAGGTGGCTATTTTATCAGTTGACCCAACGAAGCAAAAAACAGGTGGCGCGCTATTAGGAGACCGCATTCGTATGAATTCCATTCATTCTCCGCGAGTCTATATGCGCAGCCTAGCCACTCGTAGCTCTCGTTCTGAGCTTTCATTGGCGATTCAAGATGCCATTGAAGTCGCAAAAGCGGCCGGTTTTGATTTAATCATTGTTGAAACGAGCGGAATCGGTCAAGGGGATGCTGCGATTACCGAAGTATGTGATATTTCCATGTATGTCATGACGAGCGAATTCGGTGCGCCGACACAGCTTGAAAAAATTGACATGATCGATTATGCAGATTTAATCGTGATCAACAAATTTGAGCGCAAAGGTTCTGAAGATGCAAAGCGCCAGGTGCAAAAGCAATATCAGCGCAGCCATCAATTGTTTGATAAAGATTTATCAGAAATGCCGGTATATGGAACGATTGCAAGCCAATTTAATGATCCGGGCACGAATACATTGTTTGTCGCTTTAATTGATCTGATCAATAAAAAAGCGGGAACGAACTGGACAACAACGCTTGAATCGGTGGCAGATGTTCAAAAACAAAATGTGATTATTCCGAATGATCGCCGCTATTATTTGCGTGAAATCGCTGATACCGTTCGCTCTTATCACAAAAAATCTGAGCAGCAAGCCGATGTGGCTCGGCGGTTGTTCCAATTAGAAGGGGCCATTGAAGCCGTCAAAGAGCGTGAACGAAACGAGGAAGTGCTCGCCTCGCTCGAAGCGTTAAAGCAACATTATGAAAATCAATTAACAGCGGAATCTAAGCAAATTCTTGCCTCATGGGAAGAGCTTAAAGCGAAATATGCAGCCAAGCAATTTGTGACAAAAATTCGCGATAAGGAAATTGTGACAGACTTAACGACGAAAAGCTTGGCCGGCTTAGATATTCCAAAAGTAGCACTGCCGAAATTTAAAGATTATGGGGAAATTTTACGATGGGTATATAAGGAGAATGTACCGGGTTTCTTTCCATATACAGCTGGCGTATTCCCGTTCAAGCGCCAAGGGGAAGATCCGAAGCGGCAATTTGCTGGCGAAGGCACGCCAGAACGGACGAACCGCCGTTTTCACTATCTCTGTAAAGATGATCCGGCGAAGCGCTTAAGTACGGCTTTTGATTCGGTCACCTTGTATGGAGAAGATCCGCAATATCGTCCTGATATTTTTGGGAAAGTAGGCGAAAGTGGTGTAAGCGTTTGTACGCTTGATGATATGAAGAAGTTGTATAAAGGCTTTGATTTATGCCATCCATCAACCTCTGTTTCCATGACCATCAATGGTCCAGCGCCCATTATTTTGGCGATGTTTATGAATACGGCAATTGAACAGCAAGTGGAAAAACGAGAAGAAGAATTAGGCCGTCCATTAACAGAGGCAGAATATGAAGAAGTGAAGGCTTGGACGCTGCAAACCGTGCGCGGCACGGTGCAAGCGGATATTTTAAAAGAGGATCAAGGACAAAACACATGCATCTTCTCGACAGAATTTGCGTTAAAAATGATGGGAGATATTCAAGAATACTTTATTAAAAACAAAGTGCGCAACTACTATTCCGTTTCGATCTCCGGCTATCATATCGCCGAAGCAGGAGCGAATCCGATTACACAGCTCGCGTTTACGTTGGCGAACGGCTTCACGTATGTTGAATATTATTTAAGCCGGGGCATGCATATTGACGATTTTGCACCAAACCTTTCCTTCTTCTTTAGCAACGGATTAGATCCTGAATATACGGTAATCGGGCGTGTGGCTCGCCGTATTTGGTCCGTTGTTATGCGTGAAAAATACGGCGCAAATGAGCGCAGCCAGAAGTTAAAATATCACGTGCAAACATCCGGGCGCTCTCTGCATGCACAGGAAATTGATTTTAATGACATTCGAACAACGCTTCAAGCGCTAATGGCGCTTCATGATAACTGTAACTCGCTTCATACAAACGCGTATGATGAAGCGATCACAACACCAACCGAAGAGTCGGTCCGTCGTGCGATGGCGATTCAGCTCATTATTACAAAAGAGCACGGTTTAACGAAAAACGAAAATCCATTGCAAGGATCATTTATTATTGAAGAATTAACCGATTTGGTTGAAGAAGCGGTATTAAAAGAATTTGAGCGCCTCAATGACCGCGGCGGTGTATTAGGCGCGATGGAAATGCAATACCAACGTGGCAAAATTCAAGATGAATCCATGTACTATGAAATGAAAAAGCATAGCGGCGAACTTCCGATTATTGGCGTGAACACCTATTTAAATCCGAATCCGCCATCAGAAGAAGAGCTCAACAGCATCGAATTAGCTCGAGCATCATACGAAGAAAAAGAATTGCAAATTAAGAACTTGCAAGCATTCCAAGAACGCAATCGAGATAAGGCCGAAGAAGCGTTAAATCGCTTGAAGCACGCAGCAGTAAGCGGAGGTAATATTTTTGAAGAGTTGATGGAGACGGTTAAAGTCGCAAGTCTTGGTCAAATTACAAAAGCATTATATGAAGTGGGCGGACAATACCGCCGCAATATGTAATCAAACCATCGCAGGCTGATCCATTGTATTGGATCAGCCCATTTTTCGCTGAAAAAATTTTAGAAACTATTGATTCAGAGCTAGCATAAACAAAGAGAATTTGTTTATAATGAATGGTATGTATTCCAAGTGCATTCATTCATTTTTATCGGTAGGGAAGTTTATTACATAGAAAGGGAGTGCCGGATTTGAGTTTGCAGCAATACTCTCCAGAGGAATTACAAGAAATGTCACTCGTTGAACTCGCTTATCTTGTGATGGCAGAGAGAAAAGAAGCGCTATTATTTCAAGAGCTTGTTCGTGAAATTGCTGCTTTAGCAAATTTGCAAGAAGAAGATGTGAAGGGGCGCCTTGCGCAATTTTATACAGATTTGAATATCGACGGCCGTTTTATTTGCATTGGAGAAAATCGCTGGGGATTGCGCTCTTGGTATCCATACGATCAAACAGAAGACGAAAATGTTACAACGATCAAGCCGAAGAAGAAGAAAAAAGTATTGGATGAATATGATGATTATGATGAAGTTCTTGACGATGAAGAACTAGATTATGATGATCTCGATGATTATGAAGACGAAGAAGATGTCGATTTAGACGACGACCTCCTCGATGAGGACGAATTCGATCTCGACGAAGCGGATGAGTTCGATGAAGAACTGCTTGATGAAGATGAGTTTGAACTCGAAGATGAAGAAATGGACGATGAACTGCTAGAGATGGAGGAAGCAGAAGAGGAGGAAGAATGACCTTCCTCTTGACTTTACATGGCGGACTATGTAGAATTTTATTTGGGCTCTTTAAAAATTATTAAATATGATAACGCTCCCTTACAAAGGTAAGAGGGGCGTTTTTTATTTTGGCGCTTTGAGCACACTTTAAAGTGTTACATATATTTTTGGCAAGGGGGAAAAACAAGATGACAAAGTATATTTTTGTAACGGGTGGCGTTGTCTCGTCATTAGGAAAAGGAATCACGGCTGCCTCGCTAGGCCGTTTATTGAAAAATCGCGGATTGAATGTAACGATTCAAAAGTTTGATCCATACATTAATGTCGATCCAGGGACGATGAGTCCGTATCAGCACGGAGAGGTATTTGTAACGGATGACGGTGCAGAAACGGATTTAGATTTAGGACATTATGAGCGCTTCATTGACATTAATTTAAATAAATACAGCAACGTCACAACTGGGAAAATTTATTCTGCGGTATTGAAAAAGGAACGCCGTGGTGATTATTTAGGGGGAACTGTACAAGTCATCCCTCATATTACGAATGAGATTAAAGAGCGAGTGTTTCGTGCGGGCCGTGAAACAAATGCCGATGTAGTGATTACGGAAATTGGCGGAACGGTTGGAGACATTGAATCGCTGCCGTTTTTAGAAGCCATTCGTCAAATCAAAAGCGATGTTGGCCGCGACCATGTCATGTATATTCATTGTACGCTTGTTCCGTATATTAAAGCAGCTGGAGAAATGAAAACAAAGCCAACTCAGCATAGTGTAAAAGAATTACGCAGCTTAGGGATTCAGCCAAATGTCATTGTGGTTCGTACCGAAATGCCGATGTCGCAAGAAATGAAAGATAAAATTGCGCTATTTTGCGATATCGACCCGAAAGCTGTAATTGAAGCGCGCGATGCCGATACATTATATGCTGTGCCGTTAATGCTGCAGGAGCAAAAATTAGATCAAATTGTTTGCGAACATCTCAAGCTGAACTGCCAAGAAGCAGATATGACCGAATGGAGGGCGCTTGTCGAAAAAGTGCGCCATCTTTCTGATAAAACGAAAATAGCGCTTGTCGGGAAATATGTAGAATTGCAGGATGCTTACATTTCAGTTGTTGAAGCACTTCGCCACGCGGGTTATGCTTTCGATGCAGAAGTAGAAATCCAATGGATCAATTCAGAACATGTAGATCGGGATAATGTTCATGAACTGTTAAAAGATGCTAGCGGGATCCTCGTTCCGGGGGGATTTGGTGATCGCGGCATTGAAGGAAAAATCGAAGCGATTCGCTACGCCCGGGAGCAGCAGATTCCGTTTCTCGGAATTTGTCTCGGCATGCAGTTGGCGTCAGTTGAATTTGCCCGCCACGTAGTTGGATTAGAAAATGCGCACTCATCAGAGATTGATCCAAATACTCCTCATCCTGTCATTGATTTGCTTCCAGAGCAAAAAGATATTGAGGATTTAGGAGGAACGCTGCGCTTGGGATTATATCCATGCAAGCTTGTTGAAGGAACTCTTGCCTATGAAGCTTATCAGGATGAGGTCATTTATGAGCGTCATCGCCATCGTTACGAATTTAATAACCAATATAGACAAATCATGGAACAAAAAGGATTTGTTTTTTCCGGCACAAGCCCAGATGGACGTTTAGTGGAGATTATTGAATTAAAGGATCATCCATGGTTTGTGGCGGCTCAATTCCATCCGGAATTTACTTCTCGTCCAACAAGACCGCAGCCGCTGTTCCGTGAATTTGTAAAAGCATCATTGCAGAAATAAAAACAGTAGAAAAAGACGATCTCGCATCAATGGCGAGATCGTCTTATTCGTTGTATTCCTCAAAAATTTCATGAATCGTAAAGAACAAGCAATAGTAGGCAAATAGCGCCATCATGACAGCTGGAAATCCAAAGCGCGTACCGTCATCCTTTGGAATAAGAGGCTTTACCAGCTTGCTGTCAATATGCACATCGGCTACATCGGCAAGCGAAGGCTCTTGAGGGACGGCAGCTGAAATGGCGACGACTGGAATGTTTTGCTGAATCAACTGCTCAGTTAATGCAATGGCACGCTCATCGTTGGAGAAGCGCGTAATGAGTAAAACACGATCGGTTTCATTCATATCTGCACGAATCGTTCCGTGCTTCATGAGCGGCGCGGCTTTGGGCAACATCTCTGCTCCCTTTATGGCCGTAAGAGCAACGGATTCCATCTCATCAAAGCCATGAATCAAAATGCGCCCGTCCCCGATCAATGCTTGAGCAAGCAGGCGCGCACCATCTTCGATCGCCATTTCTTCTTGCTCTGCGAGTTTTTTGAAGTAACCCGTTAATTGGGTGGAAAAAACTTTCATCATGCTTTTTTTCACCGTCCTTTACATCATTACAGTATACTGAATTGGGGAAAGAACACAACCGTTTCATTTGGCTGCTGATGATCGCTACTGTATTCGTTTGCGGACAATGATGGAAAAGAGGCAGGAAATCAACAAAGAAATGCGGAATTATACAAATTAGCAAAACAAAGAATAGAGGTGCATAACAGATGGGAAACAAACTTTTAATCGTTGACGATCAATATGGCATTCGTATTTTACTAAATGAAGTTTTTCAAAGAGAAGGATATACAACCTTTCAAGCAGCTAACGGTATACAAGCATTAGAGATCGTCCAAAAGCACCAACCTGACTTAGTATTATTAGATATGAAAATTCCAGGAATGGATGGAATTGAAATATTAAAACGGATTAAGGCAATGAATGAGAACATTAAAGTCATTATTATGACAGCATATGGCGAGCTTGATATGATTCAGGAAACAAAAGATTTAGGCGCCATCATGCATTTTGCTAAACCATTCGATATTGATGAATTGCGGGAAGCTGTGAAAAAATATATTTCGTAATGCGCTTTCAATAAATTTTTGTGGAATTCCTAGGTGCGCATAATGTTGCTGTTTCGTCTCTAAGTTGGTATGCTTATAAAGTAAGGCCGAAGCGCGCCTTTCATACATAATGCAAGTTGTTGCGGCGATGCTGCGGCATAGCCTCCCTTTTGACGAAAGGCGGAGTTTAATGACAAGGAGGGTTTTTTATCATGCCTTTAGTATCGATGAAGGAAATGCTAAACAAAGCGTTAGCAGAAAAATATGCGGTAGGGCAATTTAATATTAACAACTTAGAATGGACCCAAGCCATTTTAGCCGCTGCCGAAGAAGAAAAATCTCCAGTAATCCTCGGTGTATCAGAAGGAGCAGCTCGATATATGGGCGGCTTTAAAACGGTTGTCAACATGGTGAAAGGATTAATGGAGGATATGAATATTACCGTTCCTGTGGCCATTCATCTTGACCATGGTTCCAGCTTCGAAAAATGTAAAGCAGCGATTGATGCTGGTTTTACATCCGTAATGATTGATGCTTCTCATCATCCGTTTGAAGAAAATGTCCAGATCACTTCACAAGTGGTCGAGTATGCCCATACGCGCGGCGTGTCTGTCGAAGCGGAGCTCGGCACAGTCGGCGGACAAGAGGACGATGTGGTGGCAGACGGCATTATTTATGCAGATCCAAAGGAATGCGAGGAGCTTGTTAAGCGTACAAATATCGATTGCTTGGCTCCAGCGCTTGGTTCTGTGCATGGTCCTTACAAAGGAGAGCCAAAATTAGGATTCAAAGAAATGGAAATTATCCGTGATTTAACGCGCGTTCCGCTTGTATTGCACGGTGGTACAGGCATTCCGACGGAACAAATCCAACGCGCGATTTCACTTGGAACCTCAAAAATCAATGTAAATACTGAAAACCAAATGGCCTTTACAAAAGTTGTGCGTGAAATCTTGGCGCAAGATACAAAAGTATACGATCCACGCAAAATTATCGGTCCTGGCCGTGACGCTATTAAAGAAACCGTCATTGGGAAAATGCGCGAGTTTGGTTCCTCTGGCAAAGCTTTGTAATCAGATAGCCGCATCGTTTCGGTTTGAACCCGAAACGAGCGGTTTTGTTTCATTTCATTAAGGAATATGTTTAGGAGGAGAGAGCGATGAAATTCTTTATTGATACGGCAAATTTGGAAGAAATTAAACAGGCTAATGAGCTGGGGGTTTTAGCGGGAGTGACGACTAACCCGAGCCTTGTAGCCAAAGAAAACGTGTCCTTCCACGATCGCCTTCGCCAGATTACATCGATTGTATCAGGTTCTGTAAGCGCCGAAGTTATTTCAACGGATGCAGAAGGAATGATTCGCGAAGGAGAAGAGCTAGCGAAAATCGCTCCAAATATTACGATTAAAGTACCGATGACGCCAGAAGGTCTTAAAGCCGTTAAGGCATTTAGTGAAAAAGGAATTCAAACCAACGTTACCCTCATCTTTACTGCCAATCAGGCTCTGTTAGCTGCACGTGCTGGTGCAACATATGTTTCACCATTCCTTGGGCGTTTAGACGATATCGGTCATAACGGATTGGAGCTTATTTCAACGATTGCCAACATTTTTGATATTCACGGCATTGAGACAGAAATCATCGCAGCATCCATTCGTCACCCACTTCATGTAACGGAGGCAGCATTAAGAGGAGCTCATATTGCGACGATTCCTTATAAGGTATTAATGCAGCTATTCCAGCATCCACTTACTGATCAAGGAATTGAAAAATTTTTAGCGGATTGGAATCAGCAAAAACAGCGATAAAAATCATGAGTTTTGGTCTAAACTGTAAATAAGCGTTTCCGTTGCAATTCGCGCAAAAGCAAGGCATCTTCGCTGGAAGGGAGACTACAATGGAAAAATTAAAGATCATAGGCGGCGACCCTTTGCGCGGAACGGTGCGAGTCAGCGGGGCGAAAAACAGTGCTGTGGCGTTGATTCCAGCAACGATTCTCGCTGAATCGCCGGTAACAATCGAAGGGCTGCCTGATATTTCGGATGTTCGCGTATTAGGAGAGTTAATCGAGGAAATTGGCGGCACGTTCCATTTTGATGGCAAAGAAGCGACAATTGATCCGACGAACATCGTGTCAATGCCTCTTCCAAACGGAAAAGTGAAAATGCTGCGCGCTTCTTACTATTTAATGGGAGCGATGATCGGCCGCTTTAAAAAAGCTGTCATCGGTCTACCGGGCGGTTGTCATTTAGGACCGCGCCCGATCGACCAGCACATTAAAGGGTTTGAAGCGTTAGGAGTTAAAGTCACAAACGAGCAAGGAGCCATTTACTTGCGTGCGGATGAATTGCGCGGTGCCCGTATCTATTTAGATGTAGTAAGTGTTGGGGCAACCATTAACATTATGCTGGCTGCTGTACGCGCGAAAGGACGCACCATCATTGAAAATGCTGCAAAAGAGCCAGAAATCATTGACGTAGCCACACTACTGTCCAATATGGGGGCTAAAATTAAAGGAGCGGGAACGGATATTATCCGCATTGATGGGGTGGAGCGATTGACAGGGTGCCGTCATTCCATTATTCCTGATCGAATTGAGGCAGGAACATTTATGATTGCCGCAGCTGCCATGGGACAAGAAGTGATGATCGACAATGTGATTCCGCAGCATTTGGAGTCATTAACAGCAAAACTGCGTGAAATGGGTGTGCGTGTCGAAGCAAGCGATGATCAAATGGTGGTTGTTGGATCTCCGCAAATGAAAGCGGTCGATGTGAAAACGCTCGTATATCCAGGCTTTCCAACAGATTTGCAGCAGCCATTCACAGCTTTATTAACCAAGGCACATGGGACAAGCGTTGTTACCGATACCATTTACAGTGCGCGTTTTAAACATATTGATGAGTTGCGGAGAATGAACGCCAACATTAAGGTAGAAGGACGCTCGGCCATCGTAACCGGTCCAACGCTGCTGCAGGGAGCGAAAGTGAAAGCGAGCGATTTACGGGCGGGTGCAGCTCTTGTAATCGCTGGTTTAATGGCGGATGGAATGACGGAAATTACTGGGGTCGATCATATCGACCGTGGGTATAGCCATCTTGTCGAAAAATTGACAGGATTAGGCGCAACCATTTGGCGGGAGAAAATGACCGATCAGGAAATTGAGCAAATTCAAAATCTATAGGCAACGAAGGGGAGAGGGAGAAGTCACAATGGAAAGAAGTTTATCAATGGAGCTTGTTCGTGTAACGGAAGCAGCGGCATTAGCCGCAGCGCGCTGGATGGGTCGCGGAAAAAAGGATGAAGCGGACGGTGCGGCGACATCGGCGATGCGTGACGTCTTTGACACGATTCCAATGAAGGGAACAGTCGTTATCGGTGAAGGAGAAATGGATGAGGCGCCGATGCTATATATTGGTGAAAAGCTAGGAAACGGTTATGGGCCGCGTGTTGATGTGGCAGTTGACCCTCTAGAAGGAACCAATATCTTGGCATCTGGGGGCTGGAATGCATTGGCGGTAGTAGCAGTAGCCGACCATGGAAATTTACTTCATGCTCCTGATATGTATATGGATAAGATTGCCGTTGGCCCAGAAGCAGTAGGGATGATTGATATCAATGCGCCAATTATAGACAATTTGAAAGCGGTTGCGAAAGCGAAAAATAAAGATATTGAAGACGTGGTGGCCATCGTGTTAAATCGCCCGCGGCATGAGCATATTATAGCGGAACTGCGAGAGGCCGGCGCCCGCATTAAACTCATTAATGATGGCGATGTGGCCGCAGCGATTAATACGGCGTTCGATCATACCGGGGTTGATATTTTGTTTGGATCAGGAGGAGCGCCAGAAGGTGTATTAGCCGCTGTGGCGTTAAAATGCTTAGGCGGTGAAATTCAAGGGAAGCTTCTGCCGCAAAATGACGCAGAATTGGAACGATGCCAAAAAATGGGATTAAATGTCGACAAAGTGCTGCGTATGGAAGATTTAGTAAAAGGGGATGACGCTATTTTTGCTGCAACGGGTGTCACTGACGGTGAGCTTTTGCGAGGAGTTCAATTTAAAGGCTCTTATGGAGAAACGCATTCCCTTGTCATGAGGGCGAAATCAGGCACGGTTCGTTTCATTGACGGGCGGCACAGCTTAAAGAAAAAACCTAATTTAGTCATTAAACCATAAGCCATGTGAGCGAGGGGCAGATGCAGCTTCCCTCGCTCCTTTCTATCACGCTGTCACTAGTCAAATGGCTGGAAAGATGAAAAGCCAAGGAATTCATCCCATTTTTGTAGAATGGGAACGTTTCATTGACAGCCTACGGTGTTTTAATTTATCTAGAAACTGGAGTGCATCAGATGAGAAAAGGACAATAACAAGCTTCATATCGCCGCAAATGTTCAGTTACATCTACTCATATAGCACCTCAACCCGCTCATTTTTGTTGCAAGGTCCAAATGGATGATCTATCATCATCATTTTATGGGCGCTTGCCTATGTAGTGTTCCAACCAATCGGCGAATGGATGATATGTAATCGATCTCATCCGCAAATGATCAACATCCGGCTCCGCACGTCCCTTAGCTTTACTTCGGAGGAAACACTCTAACCTGTATTGATCATGATAAAAATAAAAAATGGTTGATTAAAAAACTGTAAAAAGGGTAAAATAGTCATGCCGTGTGTGCATAAAAATAAGCTCTGCGATTTTTTGCTTCTTTAACATATAAACCTTCGTAATCTTCTTTCATCCCATCCATAGCTTATTTCATAAATTCATTTGGTGTATATGGGAGAGAATGAAAAATAGTAAAAGTGTGGTGGCGAAATGGACTTAACAATCTCGGTATTAGAAAATATGAAACTTAAAGAGCTATATGAACTAGCTCGGCAATATAAAATTTCTTATTACAGTAAACTAACAAAAAAAGAGCTTATTTTCGCTATTTTAAAAGCACAGGCTGAACAAGACGGATTATTGTTTATGGAAGGCGTTCTCGAAATCATTCAATCAGAAGGGTTCGGGTTTTTAAGGCCGATCAATTACTCTCCAAGCTCAGAGGATATTTACATTTCCGCTTCGCAAATTCGCCGCTTTGATTTAAGAAATGGCGATAAAGTTTCAGGAAAAGTTCGTCCTCCTAAAGAAAATGAACGATATTATGGGCTTCTTCACGTGGAGGCTGTAAATGGCGAAGACCCTGAAGTAGCGAAAGAACGCGTTCACTTTCCTGCCTTGACGCCGCTTTATCCAAGTCGCCAAATGAAATTAGAAACAACGCCGGATAAGCTGTCGACGCGAATTATGGATTTAATCGCCCCGGTCGGCTTTGGCCAGCGCGGGTTAATTGTCGCTCCCCCAAAAGCAGGGAAAACAATGCTTTTAAAAGAAATCGCTAACAGTATTACGACAAACCATCCGGATGTCGAGCTGATTGTCCTTCTAATTGATGAACGTCCTGAGGAAGTGACCGATATTGAACGCTCGGTAGCGGGCGATGTTGTCAGCTCGACGTTTGATGAAGTGCCGGAAAACCATATCAAGGTTGCTGAGTTAGTGCTTGAACGCGCGATGCGTCTCGTTGAGCATAAGCGCGATGTTGTCATTTTAATGGACAGTATTACTCGTTTGGCAAGAGCCTATAATTTAGTCATTCCGCCAAGTGGACGGACACTTTCCGGAGGGATTGATCCAGCCGCTTTCCACCGTCCGAAACGATTTTTTGGAGCTGCGCGCAACATTGAAGAAGGCGGCAGCTTGACGATTTTAGCGACAGCGCTTGTCGATACCGGCTCGCGCATGGATGATGTGATTTATGAGGAATTTAAAGGAACGGGCAATATGGAGCTGCACTTAGATCGCTCGCTGGCGGAACGTCGGATTTTCCCAGCTATTGATATTCGCCGTTCTGGTACTCGTAAAGAAGAATTGCTGATTCCAAAAGAGCATTTAGACAAGCTTTGGTCGATTCGCAAAACGATGTCGGATACACCAGATTTTATCGAGCGCTTTTTAAATAAGCTTCGCCAAACGAAAACAAATGAAGAATTTTTCTCGATATTAGACGATGAATGGAAAAATATAGGTATTAAAAAATAACCAGTTGCAAAACCATAACACCCTTGCTATAATTTTATCATGTGTGTTTTGTCAAACAATGAGAAATGACTCACAACGGATAGAGAAACTCTGTTTCGAAATGATTCAGGGCGGAAGGAGATGAAAAGAAATGAAAGCAGGCATTCATCCTGAGTACAAAAAAGTGATCGTAAAATGTGCTTGTGGAAACGAGTTTGAGAGCGGCTCTGTGAAAGAGGAAGTGCGCGTAGAGATTTGCTCTGAGTGCCATCCATTCTACACAGGACGTCAAAAATTCGCTTCTGCTGCAGGACGTGTTGATAAATTCAACAAAAAATACGGCCTTAAATAATAGAAAACGGCTCGCTGAGCGATTAGCGTGCCGCTTTATCATTACTTCGATGAGTAAACGTACAGAACAGGCAAGCGAAGTTGATTCACTTGCCTGTTTTTTCATGAAGTTTGGAAAGAAAGGGGAAGCCCCGATGGATGTAATGAAACAATCAGGCTGGCTCGAGGTGATTTGTGGCAGCATGTTCTCTGGAAAATCAGAGGAGCTGATCCGCCGCGTTCGTCGTGCTACATTTGCAAAGCAGGAAGTGAAGGTATTTAAACCTGCGATTGATAACCGCTATAGCGAAGAAGCGGTTGTATCTCATAATGGCGCTTCAGTGATTGCTATTTCCGTCGCGACTGCTGAGGAAATATTAGAATACATATCAGAAAAAACGGATGTCGTTGCCATTGATGAAGTGCAATTTTTTGATGAGCAAATTGTCGAAATTGTGCAAACGTTAGCAGATCGCGGTTATCGTGTCATTGCAGCTGGATTGGATCAGGATTTTCGCGGTGAACCATTTGGTCCTGTGCCGACATTAATGGCGATTGCCGAATCGGTCACAAAGCTTCAAGCAGTATGTACGGTATGCGGTTCCCCAGCAAGCCGTACACAGCGACTCATTAATGGCAAACCTGCTTCTTATTATGATCCGGTGATTTTAGTGGGAGCCAGTGAATCATATGAGCCGCGTTGCCGCCATCATCATGAAGTTCCTGATAAGCCAGAGAAGCGAGACCGTAATGGAAGCGAAACCGAACGTATCATTCGGTAGTGCATGGTACATTCTGCTATCAATATTTCTGTCATAACAGGAAAAGATAACGGCAGGGAGGCGACGAATGATGAAAAAGGTACTGCCGTTACTTTTCGGTGTGCTCCTTTCCGCATGTGCACTGAATCCAACCGATTCACAATATCATGCGCAAAAGGAAGATCAAAACGGAAGAAAACTAATGACAGGGGATCGGGCCAAGCCCAATTATGATCGAATATATAATCATTTTGATGATCCAGAAAACACCAATCAAAACCCGAATTTTATAAGCTTGACCGATGGCAGCGAAAATAATCGTGCGGATGTGCGAAAAGCGGTTCAAGTAGTGGAAAAATATACAAATTATGAGGCTGGATCGGTGTGGATGAATGGTGCTGACATGTGGATCACCGTTCATGCACGAAACCGTCTGTCGAATGAGCAGAGACAAAAAGATCAAGCGCGTTTGCAGCAATTATTGACAAAGGCAATCCCGACCTATCGTGTTCATGTACGAATCCATGACTGATATGTGCCTGCTCTGCAATAGGGTTTTTGGTGCTGCATAATATTGAGAGCTGCAATTGGATAGATGAACATGTGCAGTGATGAAGTTTAACGGTCGGAAGGTAAGCACATATACTTGTCTTCTGGCCGTATGTGTTTACAGACATATCCCTTCAATCTCTAAAAGTTTATTTATGATACATAAGTAATGAACGATTTCAGCATGGAATCGACTGTCAAATGATATCAATCCAATGAGAGGATAGAACCTATCGCCCATTCAAAAGCAGAATGTCATTTCTTAGACGGTTGGCGACAAGTCCGTCCATGATCTCGCTCATGCTAAAGCGTAACCACGAATGGAATAATCTCATGAGCTTTTTATTTGCTCATCTGAGAGGAATCTATCGGCGCATCCAATGAATGGGGTTGATAGGGTTAACATCAGCTGCGCTGGATGACGCCGCTAAAATGGAAAGCTTGAAAGATGAACGCCGTTCTATATAAAAAAACAGAAGAGTCCTGCCGGGGAACAGCTTATTGGCTACCTGAAATAAAAAGCCGTTATACTGTATCCCGGTTTTTTTGTGGACAAAAAATTGAGAATAATTATAAAATTAGTAAAAGGTGATAATTAGGATGGAGAAAGTATGAACATTCACAAATTTATGATGCCAGAAATCATTTTTGGAAACGGATCCATTCAACAGGTGGGAGAAAGTTGCTTACGGCTTGGTGCGACAAATGTCTTGATTGTCAGTGATCCAGGTGTGATCGCAGCAGGGTGGCTAGATGTGGTCATTCAAAGCTGTAAGCAAGCGGGCTTGAAGTACACTACTTTTTCAGATATCACGATTAATCCGAAAGATGAAGAAGTAGAAAAGGGATGCCGCGTTTATATGGAGCATGAGTGTGACTCCATTATTGGCGTTGGCGGCGGCAGTTCGATTGATGTAGCGAAAGCGATTGCCATTCTCGCCACCAATGGCGGCCAGATTCAAAGCTATGAGGGAGTGGATAAAATCCACCATCCGCTTCCCCCGCAGGTCATGGTTGCGACTACCGCTGGATCAGGTTCAGAAGTATCGCAATTTTCCGTTATTGTCGATACAAAAAAGCAGAAAAAGATGACCATTATTTCTAGATCTCTTATTCCAGATATCGCGATTATTGACCCAGAAACGCTCGTTACGAAAAGTGCGGAGTTAACTGGAGCGACGGGGATGGATGTGTTAACACACGGCATTGAAGCCTATGTCAGCTTGGCGGCAACACCTCTGACCGACGTTCAAGCGAAGAATGCGATTTCTCTAGTGGCGGAATATTTGCGGCCTTCTGTAGCTTCCAAAATGAATCGGGAGGCTAAGACGAATATGGCCATGGCAAGCTTACAATCCGGGCTTGCCTTTTCCAACGCCATTTTAGGAGCTGTCCATGCGATGTCGCATGCAGTAGGAGGAAAATACAACCTTTTGCATGGCGATGTCAATTCTATTTTGCTTCCTCATGTAATGGAGTACAATCTTTTAGCCAATCCTAAGAAATTTGCTGATATTGCTCTTTTTCTTGGCATGGATATACGCGGAATGTCTCATATGGAAGCAGGGAGAAGAGCCATTGAGTATGTCAAACAATTAACGGCCGATATTGGGGCTCCCCAACGTTTGTCATCTATTGGGGTAGAAGAAGAAGAAATGAAAAAAATGAGCCTCATGGCTTTACATGATGCTTGCATGATTACCAACCCGAGAGATGTAACGGCAGAAGATATTGAAGAAATATTTAGAAGGGCATGGTAGCGATGAATGAGCGGCAGCAAATGATTAATTTGTTAACAGGGGTGCAATCCTCCAAGAAAAGCTATTATACCGAATTGAAGAAAATGGTAGCGGAATTAAAAAAGAAAAATATGCAGCTGGAAATTATCAATGACATTACGAAAAGCTTTAATATTGATATGTCAATGGATGACATGCTGAAAAATACCTTTGATAAGCTGAGAGAAATTTTTCCTATCAAACGCATCAGTCTATCTTTATACGAAAATGATAAGCTTACATTGACGAATGTCTATCCTTTCCATTCGCTATACTTCCCCATTGGTTTTACGTTGCCGAAAGAACGCTCGATTTATTGGAAAGTGATTCAATCGCTGCAGAAGCTTTTTTATCAAGTGCAGGAGAAAGAGGAGAGCTACGTAGAAAGCGCTGTTTACCGAGAGCTTGGCATAAACAGCGTATTGCTTGTTCCGTTGATTAGCAAAGGACAGGTAATCGGCGTATTAAGCATCGGAAGCTCTGAAATCGTCCGATATGATGAAGCCGATCTCTCGTTTTTCCAGCAATTTGGAGATCAGTTGGCGGTTTGCATCGAAAATGCAAGGCTTTATCGCGAGGTGCTTGTCAGTAAAAAAGAATGGGAGGAAACATTTCGGGCTGTTTCGGAAATGATTTTAGTCGTTGATTTAGAAGGCCGTATTTTGCGATATAATGATGCAGCGAAAGAATTTTTTCAAATTGGCGGGTCCCCGCATACTAGAAATATATGTGAGCTGTTAGCGATTGAGCAAAATGAAAACCCTATCATGGAAAATGTAGCAACACAAAAACCCGTTTATCGTCGCTTTCATATTCAGCAACGCATATGTGACTTTCATTCGTATCCAGTATTTAACGAAAACCAAAGCATTTACGCTGTGATTATTTATATCAATGATATTACAGAAAAACTTCAGATTGAGGCGCAATTGGTGCAATCAGGGAAATTGGCCGCCATTGGCGAAATGGCGGCGGGTATCGCTCATGAGCTGAACAATCCGCTGACAGCGATTCTTGGCAATGCTCAGCTATTGTTGAGATCTTTCCCGAAAGAAGGGCGTTCTTCCACACTTTTATCCGATATTTATTCATGTGGAAAGCGCTGCAAAGCCATTATTCAAAACCTGCTGACATTTGCCAGACAGGATGAATATCGGTTTGCGGACTGTTCCATTAATGATGCGGTTGAACAGGTGCTGGGGCTGATCAGGGATCAAATTCAAAAGCAAAATATCGTCATTCAGGTCAATCTGGATCATTCCGTTGAATGGGTGGAAGGGAATCTTCAGCAAATTGGCCAAATTGTATTAAATCTTTTAATCAACGCCAAAGATGCACTGGAAGAGAGGGAGGGCGCTGAAAAAGTAATCGCAATTGAAACAAAAACGATCGTTGAACATGGGAGTAAATGGGTAACCCTTTCTGTCAAAGATAATGGTATTGGGATCGACAAACAGCATCTGCAGGAGATTTTTAACCCGTTTTTTACGACTAAACGGCCAGGAAAAGGAACAGGGCTTGGTCTATCTGTTAGCTTAGGAATTGCACAAGCTCACGGAGGGACGATTGAAGCCATAAGCGAACGAGGAAAAGGAAGTGAGTTTATTTTAAAGCTTCCGGCAAAGCGATAGAATGGAGGCAGAGAACCGATGAGCTATATTTTAGTGATTGATGATGAACGAGAGGTAGGCACCTTTTTTCTGCATTTGCTAGAAGGAAGAGGGTATCGCGTAAAGCTCGGATTCAGCGGCAAAGATTTCTCGAAACTCATTCAGCAATACTCGTTTGATCTCGCATTTATTGATGTCAAACTTCCGGACACAAACGGTTTAGACTTGTTAAAACAGCTGAAGCGCACACAGCCGACGTGTAAAGCTGTGGTAATGACGGGATACAGCACGGTCAAAACCGCGGTGGATGCGATAAAATATGGAGCGAGCGACTATGTAGAAAAACCGTTTGATGATATTGAGCAGCTGGAAGAATTAATTGAAGGACTGTTAAATAACGGTATCGCTTCATCACAAGACGACATGTACAAGCTCGCGGAAACGCTTGGGTTTGTTGTCGGGACGAACAAGGAAATGAATGATCTGTTAAAATTGGCTTATAAAATTGCGAAAAAAAATGTCAATGTGCTCATTGAAGGGGAAACAGGAACAGGAAAAGAAGTGCTTGCCCAGTTTATTCACCACGCGAGCCTTCGCTACGACCAGCCTTTTATTGGAATAAACTGCGGAGCCGTTTCCGAAACATTGTTGGAAAGCGAACTGTTTGGTCATGAGAAAGGGGCTTTTACAGGAGCGATCAAAGAAAAGAAAGGCATCTTTGAGATTGCTCATCGCGGAACATTATTTCTCGATGAAATTGGCGAAGCCTCGCTGGCCATTCAAGTCAAATTGCTGCGAGTGTTAGAGACTGGCGAGTATATGAGGGTAGGCGGTGAGGTCATCCGCAAAACCAATACGAGAATCATTGCGGCTTCACATGTCGATTTGTCTAAAGCAGTAGAAGAAAAAAAGTTTAGAGAAGATCTTTTGTATCGGCTTGACGTAGTCAAAATCGCGATTCCGCCGCTTCGAGAGAGAATAGAAGATTTGCCGCTTTTGCTTACTTATTTTTTAAAAAAGATGAACTCATCATTATCTTTTTCCGAAGAAAGCCTTTTCTATTTGAAGCGTTATCATTGGCCGGGAAATATAAGAGAGCTGATGAATGTGGTCAAGCGGGCGATCACATTAGCGGAAGGAGAAACACAGGTGATTACGCCACAGTATCTTCCGGAAAAAATCAAAGGAGAAACCCATCCTCCATCTGTACGGGTGCATGAAAAGGAGCAAGAAGAAATCGATTTAGAAACCTATTTGCAGCAATGGACGAACCATGTATTGTCATTGTGGAAGAATAATCATCCACAAGTAGATCTTGAATATGTATTGTCATTGGTGAAAGAATTAGAGACGCAAATTGGCCGTTCCTTTGTCATAAAAACATTAAAAGAAACGATCGGAAACCGAAAGGAGACAGCAGAGCGATTAAATATCACCGTTCGTAAATTGCGGTATTTATTAAAAGAAAAGGGAGCAGATTCAAAAGTATAGCTGCTTTTGCATCCGCTCCTTTTTCCTTTTGTAAAAAAGCTTCAGCCTCTAATGGTGTATCATTGGCCAGAAAATGGAGAGGCGGCGGCTCGCCCTCATGGACGAGCCACGTGCCCCTTAGCTGTGAATCGTTTAGAAAAACCCTTGCGCTTTTGGATGATAGCTGACGAGAAGGTTTTTGGTTTGCTGGTAGTGAGCTAACATCATTTTATGAGTTTCGCGGCCGATTCCTGACATTTTATAGCCGCCGAATGCCGCATGAGCCGGATAGGCGTGATAACAATTGGTCCACACTCTTCCTGCTTGAATTCCCCGGCCTAGCCGGTAAGCGGTATGAATATTTCTTGTCCACACACCGGCGCCCAATCCGTATAATGTATCATTGGCAATGGCTAGCGCTTCCTCTTCACTTTTAAACGTTGTGACAGATACGACAGGACCGAAAATTTCCTCTTGGAAGATCCGCATTTTATTATGTCCTTTGAATACGGTCGGCTGAATATAATAGCCGTTTTCAAGGCCCGCGATGTGGTTTCGGTCTCCGCCGATCAGGCATTCCGCTCCCTCTTGCTTGCCGATATCAATATAGGAAAGGATTTTTTCCATCTGTTCGGACGATGCTTGCGCTCCGATCATGGTGCTTGTATCCAATGGATTTCCGGCTTTAATATTTTTGACACGTTCGAGCGCCCTTTCCATAAATACAGCATAAATGGACTCGTGGATCAAGGCCCGCGACGGGCATGTGCAGACCTCTCCTTGATTCAGGGCAAACATCGTAAAGCCCTCAAGCGCTTTATCTAAGAAATCATCCTCTTCGCTCATTACGTCCGGAAGAAAGATATTCGGCGATTTTCCGCCTAACTCAAGGGTGACCGGGATAATGTTTTGTGAGGCATACTGCATAATTAAACGTCCTGTTGTCGTCTCGCCTGTAAAAGCAATTTTCGCAATGCGCGGACTGGATGCTAAAGGTTTTCCGGCTTCAAGGCCAAAACCATTGACGATATTGAGCACTCCTGGAGGCAAGAGATCCCCGATTAGCTCCATTAAAACCATAATGGATGCCGGTGTTTGCTCTGCAGGCTTTAAGACAATGCAGTTTCCGGCCGCCAGCGCCGGGGCGATTTTCCAAGCTGCCATGAGAAGCGGGAAATTCCACGGAATGATTTGGCCAACGACCCCGAGTGGCTCATGAAAATGATAAGCAACGGTATCATCGTCAATTTGGCTGATGGATCCTTCTTGAGCGCGGATCACTCCCGCGAAATAACGGAAATGATCGATAGCTAAAGGAAGATCTGCATTTAGCGTTTCTCGAATAGGTTTTCCGTTTTCCCATGTTTCAGCGACCGCCAGCATTTCTAAATTTTCTTCCATGCGGTCTGCAATTTTGTTTAAAATCGTGGCGCGGAATGCAGGAGACGTTTTGCCCCACGCTTCCTTCGCCGCGTGGGCTGCGTCGAGCGCCAGTTCAATATCCTCCGCTTGGGAACGGGCTACTTCGCAAAAAACCTCCCCTGTAACAGGAGTGATGTTTTCAAAATATTGTCCTGAAATAGGCGGTGTCCATTCCCCGTTAATGTAATTGTCATATCTTTTTTTAAATTGAACTTTGGCGCCATTTTCTCCGGGCCGGTTATAAATCATAAGATGATTCCTCCTTATTTGGCTGGTGCAGGAGCCGCTTGTTCCACCGCTCCTGCCAGCTTGAATATCTATTTAGAAAGTGTTATTGCATGGTTAAAACGATGCGGCCGTTGATTTGTCCTTTTTCCATCCGTTCAAACACTTCGTTAATATGCTCCAAAGAAACCGCTTCCACAATAGGGCGAACCTTTCCTTGGGCTGCGAAGTTAAGCGCTTCCTGCATGTCCTTTCTTGTTCCTACGATGGATCCCTTAACGGTGATGCCGTTTAAGACGGTATCGAAAATAGGGATCGGCAGCTCGTCATGAGGCAATCCGACGACAACGAGGCAACCGCCGCGTTTGATAGATTGATAGGCTTGTTCAAATGCTTTTTTCGTGACAGCTACGCTAATAGCCGCTTGTACGCCGCCGACTTTTTCATGAATGGCTTGTACCGGATCTTCCTTTAAGCCATTGATGGCGATATCCGCTCCTAATTTTGTAGCCAATTCTGCTTTATTATCGCTGATATCGACGGCCACTACATTGAATCCCATTGCTTTCGCGTATTGCAGAGCGATATGTCCTAAGCCGCCGATTCCATAAATGGCTACCCAATCCCCCGGTTTAGCATTGGATACTTTCAGAGCTTTATAGGTTGTGACCCCGGCGCAAAGAATCGGTGCGACCTCCACCGGATCTAGGTTATCTGGAATGCGCGCGACATAATCCGCTGGCGCTTTACAATATTCCGCGTATCCGCCGTCAACAGAATAACCGCCATTCAATTGATGAGGGCAAAGGGTTTCTTGGCCGCTTAAGCAATATTCACATTCCCCGCATGCGGAGTAAAGCCAAGGAATTCCTACGCGATCTCCCACTTTAATCGATTTCACCCCCGGTGCCACTTCGACGACGACTCCCACTCCTTCATGTCCTGGAATGAGCGGAAGCTTTGGTTTGACGGGCCAGTCCCCATGAGCGGCATGCAAATCGGTATGGCAAACGCCGCACGCTTCGATTTTCACGAGCACTTCGCCGTACTCAAGCTTTGGTTTTTCTACCTCTTCAATTTGAAGCTTTTGTTTGAACTGATGAACAACAGCTGCTTTCATTCTCCCAATCCCCTTTCCGAAAAATTTTTCGTCATCTACCATTAATGCAAAAAGTATGCCAAGTAAAAAAATCCGCTTCCTGTCCGCAAAGGGAAACGGAATCTTATGGCTCAGCGAAGCATCACGAGCAGATCGTCTGGCATGCAGATAGGCGGATTCCTTCTATATGGACGGAGGGGCAGGCGTGCATTCGCTAGCAAATGATGCCGAAAATTTGTCGATTTTGTCCTAATTCTTGGCACTTTGGTCAAAAAATCGCCTGTTCGATAAGAGGAAGCTGAGACGTAAACATTCGTGTACATGAAGTCGAGCTCATCCGTCGATCGTGTTTCATGACGATCTCCATTTCATTGAATGTGTCGATATTGATTTCCCCGCAATGAGCAGGAACGACAGTCGGGCAGGCTTTTCTGACAATGAATTTGGATACATATCGTTCCCGTCCCAAGTTTGTGTTTATCGATAAGGGGATTGAACAATCGTTATCACATCTCCACTCTGTTAGAAAGGAGAGACGTTTCATTAACCCTCATAGGACTTTATTTAGCTGGACCATGGAAGTACTTTCGTATTTCATTAGATTGTAGTATAATTACAAATTAGACTGTGTATGGACAAAGACAGAGGTGAAGCATGTGTTTGATCGTCTTCAAGCAGTAGAAGAACGTTATGAAAAATTAAACCAGCTGTTGATGGATCCAGAAGTTATTAATGATCCGAAAAAGCTTCGCGACTATTCAAAAGAACAGTCCGATTTAGAAGAAACCGTGCATGTATATCGCGAATATAAGTCTGTTCGCGAGCAGCTGGCAGATGCGAAAGCGATGCTAGAAGAAAAATTGGATCCTGATATGCGTGAAATGGTAAAAGAAGAAATTAACGAATTGGAAGAGCGCGAGGAAGCGCTAGTAGAAAAATTAAGAGTATTATTGCTGCCGAAAGACCCGAACGATGACAAAAACGTCATTATGGAAATTCGCGGCGCGGCTGGCGGAGAAGAGGCGGCGCTGTTTGCGGGCGACTTATACCGTATGTATACCCGCTATGCGGAGTCCCAAGGATGGAAAACGGAAGTCATCGAAGCGAGTCCAACAGGATTAGGCGGTTATAAAGAGATTATTTTTATGATTAACGGAAAAGGGGCGTACTCAAAATTAAAATTTGAAAATGGTGCTCATCGTGTTCAGCGTGTTCCTGAGACAGAATCGGGCGGACGCATCCATACATCGACAGCAACCGTTGCTTGTTTACCTGAAATGGAAGAGGTTGAAATTGAAATCAACGAAAAAGACATTCGTGTCGACACGTTCGCTTCAAGCGGCCCAGGTGGACAAAGCGTCAATACGACGATGTCCGCGGTGCGCTTAACGCATATCCCGACCGGAATCGTCGTTTCATGCCAAGATGAAAAATCGCAAATTAAAAATAAGGAAAAAGCGATGAAAGTATTGCGTGCCCGTATTTATGATAAATATCAGCAAGAAGCGCGTGCGGAATATGATCAAACACGCAAACAGGCGGTTGGCACAGGAGACCGTTCTGAGCGGATTCGCACTTACAATTTTCCGCAAAATCGTGTAACGGATCATCGAATCGGGCTCACGATTCAAAAGCTTGATCAAATTCTAGAAGGGAAGCTGGATGAGATCATCGATGCGCTGATTCTAGACGATCAATCGAAAAAATTGGAGCAGGCGAATCATGAGTTATAAAATTTACGAAGTCCTTCATTGGGCTTCTTCTTTTTTAGAAGAGCATGGAAAAGAAGCGCGTGTAGCAGAATTATTGCTGCTTCATCATTTACAAATGACCAGGGCGCAGCTGTTTGCTTGTCTGCGGGAGGAGATTAACGAAAAAGCGTATCAAGGGCTGATTGAAGATCTCCATAAGCATGTAAAGGAACATACCCCTGTACAATACCTGATTGGCGCGGAGGAATTTTATGGTCGTTCGTTCCTCGTCAATCGCGAGGTTCTCATTCCAAGGCCAGAAACGGAAGAGTTAGTGGAAGGGGTGTTAAAGCGCATCCAACGATTTTTTCCTAATCAAACAGCGGTTGATGTTGTCGATGTGGGAACAGGCAGCGGAGCGATCGCTGTAACACTGGCGCTCGAAAACCATACGCTGCGCATGAGTGCGATTGATATTTCGCAAAAATCGCTGCTGGTAGCACAAGAAAATGCCCGCCGCCTTGGAGCGGAAGTAGAATTTTGGTTAGGGGATTTACTGCAGCCGCTCATTCAGGCAAAACGCAAAGTGGATGTGGTTGTGTCTAACCCTCCGTATATTCCAGAGCTTGATATCGCTTTGCTTTCTCCAATTGTAAAAGACCATGAACCGCGAAAAGCGCTGGTGGGCGGCAAGGATGGCCTTGATTTTTATCGGCGTTTTATGGCTGAACTGCCTTTGGTGCTGAAAAGCCGTTCCATTGTCGCATTTGAAGTTGGGGCAGGGCAAGGAGAAGCGGTAGCTCAACTGCTGCAGCGAACATTTCCGCAGGCTGCTGTTGACGTTGTTTTTGATATCAATGGAAAAGACCGCAATGTTTATGCGGAAATCGAACCGCCGTTATAAGACAAAGGACATCTCGCACCCGCATTCTCGCTTATGGCCCATCACGGAGAACGGGTGCGATGTTATTATATGATTGGTTGTCCATGGATAATAAATGCAGCAGGAAAATGGAGGTACGCACAAACGGGACTTTGTCAGGGGAACTCCCCATAACGAATTGCATGAAAGCTTTCAATCCATCAATTTATTGTTTATTTTTTAGATTCATAGTTTAAAAATGGATGGCACTGTCCAAAATAGGTTAGTGAAAGGACGGTGCAAATGTAATGAAAAAATTAGCAATTGTATTATATATATTTTTATTGGCAATCGGTGTGTTTGTGAATTTATATGGTCAGCAAACAGAGGCTGGTGAAAATGCGCAAGTGATGATTCCTGACCAGGCGATCCGCTTGCGTATCCTAGCCAACAGCGATTCGGATGAAGATCAAGCGTTGAAACGCAAAGTGCGTGATGCGGTGAATGAACAAATTAACGGCTGGGTCGCTCATTTAACCTCATTCTCTCAGGCTGAACAAGTCATCCGCTTACATTTGCCTGATATTGAAAAAACAGTGGCTGATGTGCTGAAAAAAGAAAAGAGCGATCAAACCTACCATGTTCAATTTGGCAAGGTGCATTTTCCGACTAAGATTTATGGGAACTATATTTATCCGGCAGGGGAATATCAAGCGATTCTTATTACTCTAGGGGAAGGAAAAGGAGCAAATTGGTGGTGTGTGTTGTTTCCGCCGTTATGTTTCCTCGACTTTTCCAATGGCGAAGCCGTGAAAGCAGAAGAGGGAGCCAAAACAGAAATGGCTCCGGCATCAGAAGAAGCAGAAGCTCATAAGAATGAAGAACATGTGAATAAGAAGGTTGTGAACAAGCATCAGCCAGAAAAAGACAATGCCACATTTGTTAAAAAAGAAAAAACAACGAAGGATCATGAGCAAGAAGAAACGGAAAATGCGCCAGCGCTGCAAGCAGCTGGTGCCGGCACGGCTGTGATGTCCTCATCAGACGTTGTCGTCAATGATGACGATGATAAAGTAGAGGTAAAATTTTTCATCAAGGAAATGATCGGAAAAATTTGGCCGTAATCATTTTTGTGGATAAATGCAGAAGTTTGGATTAATAAACAAATAGTTACCCACAGATTTACCCACAGTAAAAATAGATTTATCCACAATGTGTGGATAGAAATAGATGGTTCGCATATGATTTTGCTTGGTTCTTCAAAATTAGCAATAAAATTGAATAGATAATCAACGATGAATGGTGGTGAGAAGCATGGAAACAAAAATTTGGATTGTGGATAAATTTGTGGATAAATACGAACTTTATCCACAAATTTCACAAGCGGCCGAGCTGTTGCGTGCCGGTGAAGTGGTTGCTTTTCCTACTGAAACCGTATATGGATTAGGGGCGAATGCCGCCTCGTCGGCAGCTGTGAAAAAAATTTTTCAAGCGAAAGGACGTCCGAGTGATAATCCATTGATTGTTCACATTGCTGATTATGATCAATTGGGACAGATCGCTGTGGATATTCCTGATGTGGCGCAAACGTTAATCGAGCGGCTATGGCCGGGGCCCCTGACCATGGTTTTGAAAAAGAGAAAAAATGTTGTTTGTGAAGAAGTAACAGCCGGTCTTGCGTCGGTTGCGGTGCGTATGCCGGCCCATCCAGTCGCTCTGGCCTTAATTCGGGAGAGCGGCTTGCCGCTTGCTGCTCCAAGCGCGAATCGGTCAGGAAAACCAAGCCCGACAAGCGCTATGCATGTTTTAGCTGATTTAAATGGAAAAATCGCGGGTATAGTGGATGACGGACCAACGGGAATTGGAGTCGAATCGACGGTATTGGATTGCACGACGGATATCCCCACCATTTTGCGTCCGGGAGGTGTTACCAAAGAGGAGCTAGAGCACCTTATCGGACGTGTTCATGTGGATGCGGCGTTATTGAATGAAAAGGAGAAGCCAAAGGCGCCGGGAATGAAATATACACATTATGCACCGCGAGCGCCGTTGACGATTGTGGAAGGCACTTCAGCATTTTTGCAGCAGCTTGTTGATGAACAGCGCGCGCTCGGTAAAAAAGTGGGAGTGTTAACGACCGAAGAGCGGCAATTGACTTACAGAGCAGATGCTGTGATCTCCTGTGGGAAGCGGTCAGATTTATATACAGTCGCTCGCCATTTATATGATGCGCTTCGGGCGTTCGATGAAGCTGAGGTGGACATGATCTATAGCGAATGTTTTCCTGATCATGGCATTGGTACAGCTATTATGAATCGCTTAAAAAAGGCGGCGGGATATCGGGTTCTTTATGAAAAATAACCAGTCTAAACCTCCTCGGACTTGCATATGTTACCAATAGGCAAGTCCGGGGAGGGTGGGAGATGAAGGAATTAGTTGGTGAACTGGTGACATTGTGCATGATGGCATTTGCATTGGGCATGGACGCATTTTCGATTGGATTGGGAATGGGTTTTTTTCGTTTGCGTGTTAAGCAAATGTTTCATATAGGATTTACCATCGGTCTCTTTCACGTGCTAATGCCGATGCTAGGAATGTTTGTGGGGCGTCTTCTGTCTGAGCAATTTGGAGCGATTGCCACTTATGTCGGCGGCGGACTCCTGCTTATACTAGGCTTGCAAATGATTGTCACTTCCTTAAAGCGAGAAAGTGATCCGCTGATTTCGCCGGTCGGGATAGGTTTAGTTTTTTTTGCCTTGAGCGTCAGCCTCGACAGCTTTTCGGTCGGTCTGAGTCTCGGTATTTACGGAGCCCGCACGCTATTAACGATTCTGCTGTTTGGTTTTTTTAGCATGGTTCTTACATGGCTTGGCTTATTGCTGGGAAGCCGCTTTCAGCGCTGGCTTGGCATTTATGGGGAATTGTTGGGCGGCAGCATTCTGCTAGTATTCGGTTTAAAGCTGATGATTCCCTTTGGATAAGGCCGCTATATGGGGATGTAACTTCATGCCTTAGCATGTACATAATGGAGTTTGGGCCGCTTTTCACGGTCAAATGAGCGAAAAACGCCGCTTTACAGAACCATGGATGGATCTGAAAGCGGCGTTTTTTGGACTTTTGTCATTTGTTTGCGGGGCCGGGATCTGCCAGCAGACTCACCTTCGTCTGCTGATGGTCTGGAGACGATTCGTTCCATTCTCCTATATTTATAGAGTAGCAATCTTTTTTGCACTATACTTTAGAAAAAGAATTCTATTATAATAATGCTATACAGGCCTTACCAACGAGGAGGGTATTATGTCGATTCATGTACTTTTTGTCTGTACGGGGAATACGTGCCGAAGTCCAATGGCTGAAGCTCTATTAAGGAACAAGCGACTGCCGGATGTCCAAGTGAAATCCGCAGGCTTATTTGCTATGGAAGGGAGCGACGCCTCTGACTATGCGAAATTGGTATTAACAGAAAAAGGAATTGATATGGCTCATTGTTCTTCGTTTCTAAAAAAAGAAGATGTGGACTGGGCTACGTATATTTTTACCATGACAACGGGACACAAACAGCAGCTGGTGGAACGATTTCCGGAGGCAAAGGACAAAATCTTTACAATGAAGGAATTTGTTTTAGGACAAGAAGGGGATGTAGTCGATCCGTTCGGGGGCTCTGTTGAAGTTTATCGCCGGACGAGAGAGGAGCTGGATCAATTGATCGAGCAGCTCATTCAAAAGCTATAATGGGATATTTGAGGGGGATATAGGCCATGAGTGAGAAAAAGAAATACGGGTTTAGCCTGCGATTAAAGCTTGTTGTGTTTACGACCGTTTTGGCCGTTATTACGTATTCTACAAGCGCGTTCTTTATTTATGTACTTTATGATCTGATGTTTAGTACGTTTGATAAGAGTTTGTTTACGATTGTGATCCTATTGCTCGGTATTTTCTGGTCAGGACTTTTGGCGTATATCGCTTCAGGTTTTATTACGCGTCCGCTGCATCAGTTAGAGCAGGCGGCGATTAAAGCAGCAAATGGAAAAATTGATGAAGATGTGCCGCTAGCTAAATCGGATGACGAGATACGGGCATTGGGAGTCGCTTTTAATGAAATGTTAAGAAATTTGCGAATGATGGTCCGCAATATTGAAGAAAACTTTGCCCATACAAACGAAAAGGTAGTCGAAATTACCGATGCCTCAAGCGTGGCAGTCGAGCGCTCAGAAAGCATAGCCCGAACGATTGAGGAAATTTCCAAAGGGGCGACCGACTCGGCTGTTTCGATGCAGACAACCGCCGAATCCGTGGAAGATGTGTTGAAGATCGCCAATGAAGTTCAGCAAAAAGCAAAGCAATCAGAGCAATTGGCCGTTGATATGGTCGACACGCTTCATAAGAGCAAAGAAGTCATTGATTCACTTGTAACAGGCATTCAACATTTAGCCCAAAATAATCAGGCTTCGTTAAATGCGGTACGGCGCCTTGAGCAGCATGCCAAAAAAGTCGAGAATATCATTTTGCTTGTTGGTGATATTGCGGGTCAAACGAATTTATTAGCTTTAAATGCTTCCATTGAGGCGGCGCGTGCTGGCGAACATGGAAAGGGCTTCGCTGTGGTTGCGGAAGAGGTGCGGAAGCTGGCTGATGAAAGCGCGCGGGCCGTGCAGGGCATTTCTGAGCTAATCAAAAATATTCAAAAAGAAGTCGTTCACGTGGTCGCGCAAATTGATGAGCAGGTGACCGCTGCCAATGAAGAAGCTGCAAAAGGAAACGATACAAATGAAGCGATTATGAAGATGACTCATTCGATTCATGAAGTGGCTAATTCCGTTCATCAAATTGCGGAATTGGTGAAGGAACAAATGCGGCATATTGAAAAAACGTCCATCCAATCTCAGGAGGTAGCAGCGATTGCTGAAGAAACATCAGCCGGAGCGCTTGAAGTGACGGCTGCCACACAGGAACAAGCCGCAATGATTAACCATGTGAATGAGCTTGTCAGCCAGTTAGCGGAGCAAGCGCAAAAATTAAAAAATACGATTGATCGTTTTTGTGCAAGATAAGTGAATGGATGAGAAGAATATCAAATGGGTCGTCCGTATGAACGGATCCGTCTGCTTGACAGACGGCGCTTATCGTTCGGGAACAGAAAGAGAAAGGCAGCAAAGCCGATGGAGGGCCCATGCCTTTTAAGCGGCATCCATATAGACTTCTTATGATGCCCTGTGTTTTAGGATGGAAATTTGTTTCGTAAAAGAGCATAATAAGTGTTAAAAGCGGTAGACAAAGTCCACTTTGACTTTGTCTACCGTCATTTTGAGCATCAGCCGGTCTTGAAAACGCCTCACAGACAAGGAGCGAAACCGCCCATCGAACAAAAAACATTCATGGGTGGACGAGCAAGGCTGGCGACATACGATGACAGCGTTTGTCAACAGCCTGAATAAGTTAATGAAAAAGTCGCTTTTTATCGTTACAATGGAAGGAAAGAGAAAAAGGAGGAAAACAACATGAAAGTAGCCATTGCGTCTGACCACGGCGGAGTAGCCATTCGCCAAGAAATTAAAAAGCTTATGGAGGAAATGGAAATCGAATATATCGATTTGGGATGCGAATGCGGCAGTTCTGTCGATTATCCCGATTATGCCATTCCGGTGGCTGAAAAGGTGGCGAGCGGCGAAGTCGATCGCGGTATTTTAATTTGTGGAACAGGAATCGGGATGTCGATTGCCGCCAATAAAGTAAAAGGAGTGCGGTGCGCCCTTGTTCACGACGTATATAGCGCGAAAATGACGCGAGAACATAACGACAGCAACATATTAGCAATGGGAGAACGGGTCATCGGGCCAGGTTTGGCGAGGGAGATTGCGAAAGTATGGCTGACAACAGAATTCGCAGGAGGCCGCCATGCGAATCGCGTGAATAAAATCCATCAATATGAGCAGACACATCTGTAACGAGGAGGAGACGGATCATGCTTTCACAATGGAAGCAGCAATGGCAAGCGATTTTGAGCGAATTTCGCCAGCAAGTTCCTCTCTCTTCTGAGCATCTCCTTGTCATTGGCTGCAGCACGAGTGAAGTAATTGGGCAAAAAATTGGAACAGCAGGCACAAAAGAAGTAGCGGAAATGATTTTTGCTGAATTGCAACAATGGCGCGCTCAATCAGGAATCCAGCTTGCTTTTCAATGCTGCGAGCATTTAAATCGCGCGCTCGTTGTTGAACGAGAAACCGCATTGGCTAAAAGTTTGGAAATTGTCTCCGTTGTTCCGGTCGCTTCGGCCGGGGGAGCGATGGCGGAATATGCGTACAATCATATGAAGGATCCAGTCGTTGTCGAATTTATTAAAGCGGATGCCGGCATCGACATTGGCGATACATTCATCGGCATGCATTTAAAGCATGTCGCTGTTCCCGTCCGTACTTCCATTCGTGAAATTGGTCGTGCTCATGTGACATTGGCGAAGACAAGACCGAAATTAATCGGTGGAGATCGGGCGGTCTATTTCAAGGAAAACACGAATGCTTCATATCAATCTTGTTGATTTTGTTCATTTTTTCTTTGAATCCTTTCCTAAAATGCTGTTAAAATAGAGGGGAATATTCCGATATCTCGAAAAAAGGAGGAGCTTGTGATGAACCACTTGCCACAACAAGATCCACAAGTATTTCAAGCGATTCAAGATGAATTAAAAAGACAACAAACAAAAATTGAGCTGATTGCGTCTGAAAATTTTGTCAGTCCCGCTGTAATGGAAGCGCAAGGATCGGTATTAACCAATAAATATGCAGAGGGATATCCGGGCCGCCGTTATTATGGAGGCTGCGAATATGTTGATGTTGTCGAGGATTTAGCGCGTGAACGGGCAAAACAATTATTTGGTGCCGAGCATGCGAACGTTCAGCCTCATTCCGGTGCGCAAGCGAACATGGCGGTATATTTCACCGTATTAAATCACGGAGATACGGTTTTAGGTATGAATTTATCCCATGGGGGACATTTGACGCACGGAAGTCCAGTGAATTTTAGCGGAATTCAATACAACTTTGTTGAATATGGAGTAGACCCGGAAACTCACCGAATCAACTATGACGACGTGTTGGAAAAAGCGCGCTTACATAAGCCAAAGCTCATCGTAGCCGGTGCCAGCGCCTATCCGCGCGAGATTGACTTTGCGCGATTCCGTGAAATTGCTGATGAAGTCGGAGCGTATTTGATGGTCGACATGGCTCATATCGCGGGTCTTGTTGCGGCAGGTCTTCATCCCAATCCTGTTCCTTATGCTCATTTCGTAACAACGACAACGCATAAAACGTTGCGCGGGCCACGCGGCGGTATGATCCTTTGCAAAGAAGAATTTGCTAAGCAAATCGATAAAGCGATTTTCCCTGGCATTCAAGGTGGACCATTAATGCATGTTATTGCTGCAAAGGCTGTCGCATTAGGCGAGGCGTTGAATGATAGCTTTAAGGAATATGCCCAAAACATTATCAACAACGCTTCACGTTTGGCAGAAGCGTTAGTAAAGGAAGGATTCACGCTTGTATCAGGAGGAACGGACAATCATCTTTTACTCGTTGATTTGCGTTCGCTTGGATTAACAGGAAAAGTCGCCGAGAAAGTTCTTGATGAAATCGGCATTACCGTCAATAAAAATACGATTCCATACGATCCGGAGAGCCCATTTGTCACAAGCGGCATCCGCATCGGCACAGCAGCTGTTACAAGCCGCGGCTTTGGCCTTGCTGAAATGGATGAAATTGCAAGCATTATTGCCCTTGCCCTTAAAAATGTGGATAATGAAGAAAAGCAAGCAGAAGCACGCGAGCGTGTAGCTGCATTAACTGAAAAATTTCCGCTTTATGCATAGTCTCATTCATGCCTCGTATCTTTTTCAAAGATACGAGGCAATTTTTTAATCATTCATGACTGTTATTGAACAGATGTCATTTTTTCGGTAAAATATAAAGAAGTGCAACATGAAGAAAAGAGGAGAAGAGACTATGGGCAAAGTATACGTATTTGATCACCCCCTTATTCAACATAAACTTACATATATCCGGGACAAGCAAACAGGTACAAAGGAGTTTCGTGAATTAGTCGAAGAAGTAGCGACATTGATGGCTTTTGAAATTACACGCGATCTTCCGCTGGAGGAAGTGGAAATCGAAACGCCGGTCAGCAGAGCGAAATCCAAAGTTATTTCCGGGAAAAAGTTGGGGATTATCCCAATTTTGCGCGCGGGAATTGGCATGGTGGATGGCATTTTAAAGCTAATCCCAGCTGCAAAGGTCGGCCATATTGGGCTGTATCGTGATCCAGAAACATTAAAGCCGGTCGAGTATTATGTCAAGCTTCCGACAGACGTAGAAGAGCGCGATTTTATTGTCGTGGATCCGATGCTGGCAACAGGCGGCTCAGCCGTTGAAGCCATTCATTCATTAAAAAAGCGCGGAGCGAAACACATTAAGTTCATGTGTTTAATCGCTGCTCCTGAAGGGGTAGAGGCGGTCAAAAAGGCGCATCCGGATGTTGATATTTACATTGCCGCACTTGATGAAAAATTAAATGATCACGGCTATATTGTTCCAGGGCTTGGAGATGCAGGAGACCGACTATTTGGAACGAAATAGTATATTTTGTTAAACGCTGAGCATGCTAACATGGATGCTTGGCGTTTTTTCATATGAAGCAAAAGTGACGCGGGAATTGCTCTACTTTTATAAACGAATTTTCGATTTAGTTGGCTTCAATGCTCGTTTATCTAGGGGAATACAATGAAAAGAGCGGCCGTATAGCCGATTGAAAAGTAGAATCCTCATTTTTTTAAGGTCGGAGGCAAGCGGCCATCCAGATGATTTGTCGCTTTTTCCTATGAGGGGATTCCTTCCATCACCAAGTTTAATATGGAAGAAGGGTCTCATCGCTTTTGCAAGAAATGCATTTTTCGCAATGGTTTTAGAGGAACGACAAACCCTCAGATTCCGCGTGAAAAGGGAGCAGGTTCGCAGAAATGAAGGAAAAATTTGATAGTGAAAAATATAAACATTATATTATACAATAACAATATGAAAAATAAATGAGGAAATGTCACAAAATATTAATAATTTATTTGAATTTATTGGCTAAACACGTTGACATTGGACGATGCCTATTGTATGCTTACAGGGGATATAATGATAAGGTTTTCACGAGGTTTATCTACAAAAACTTTTACCATAAGGATGTATGTGTATGCGTCCAAAACAGCGCCATCCCCTTCAAGCGATCGGTCTCATGTCCGGGATCGTATCCCAGCTAGTTGGTTCGATTTTGATAGGGATTTTTGGCGGGAAATGGATTGACGAAAAGCTTGGCACGGAGCCCATCTTTCTTGTTGTAGGGCTTCTGATTGGTCTTGCGGCAGGCATATATGCGATGTTTCGCTTGATTCGTCAATATTTCCCAGAGGAGTAAAGGCATGCAGCAAATGTTCTTAAGACAGCAAAAATACATATTTTATCTATTGTCTCTTTACACGCTAGGCTGGGGCTTTACAAGCTATAAAACCGTTTTCTTAAGCTTGATTTTAGGAACGGTGATCAGTCTGTTTTTGTTGTGGAGTCTAGTCCGGAAAGTCGAAAAATTCGGACGAGCGGTCGCTCAAGGCAAAAAAGCCCGCTCGCTCGGAACGTTTTCGCGCTTAGCGGCCGCTGTCTTGGCTGCGGCGATTGCCATCGAATATCCGCAATATTTCTCCATCATTCCTGTTACGATAGGATTAATGACATCCTATACTGTCATTATAATAGATTTTCTTTTGCACAAAAATAAATAACATAAATGGAAAGAGAGGTGAAAAAAGTTGGAACATAAAGCACCGATTGTTGAATGGTTGGGACTGACATTTAATTTGTCCAACATCTTAATGACGACCATTACAAGTCTCATTGTGTTTATTATTGCTATTGCTGCAACAAGATCTCTTCAGCTTCGCCCTCGGGGAATGCAAAATTTCTTGGAGTGGGTGTTTGATTTTGTGAGGGGAATCATTAACAGTACTATGGACTGGCAAACGGGCGGCCGCTTCTTAACATTAGGTGTTACGCTCATTATGTACATCTTTGTAGCGAATATGCTCGGTCTGCCGTTTTCTGTCCGTTTCGGAGATACGCTTTGGTGGAAGTCTCCAACTGCCGATCCAACCATTACGTTGACTCTTGCAGTCATGATCGTCGGCCTCACGCATTATTATGGCGTAAAGCTTAAAGGTGTTCAAGAATATGGTCGTGATTACTTGCGGCCAATGGCCTTTCTATTCCCGTTGAAAATTATTGAGGAATTCTCTAATACTTTAACATTGGGCTTGCGTCTTTACGGTAACATTTTTGCCGGAGAGATTTTGCTGGGGCTGTTGGCGGGGCTTGCCACAAACGGCGGCGTGTTTGGCGCGCTTGGCGCTGCCATTCCGATGATGGTTTGGCAAGCATTCAGTATTTTCGTAGGCTGTATTCAAGCATTTATCTTTACTATGTTAACAATGGTTTATATGGCACATAAGGTGAGCCAAGACCATTAATGATAAACTTTTATCCAAAAAAATTATATGACATAAATAGAAGGAGGATATTTAACATGAATTTAATTGCAGCTGCTATTGCAGTAGGTTTGGCAGCACTTGGTGCTGGTATTGGTAACGGTTTAATCGTAGGTCGTACAGTGGAAGGAATCGCTCGTCAGCCGGAATTGCGTCCTGTACTTCAAACAACGATGTTCATCGGGGTAGCGTTAGTCGAAGCGTTACCGATTATCGGCGTAGTTATCTCATTCATCGTTATGAACAGATAATCAATATTTCCTTATGTGATGGCGAAGTTCGTGCAGACGATCACCTTCGCCATTCCTTTATGTACATTACATGTAAACCCTGCCATTTTATGAAAAAGTTTAGCGGCTGAAGGGAGTGAAAAGCGGTGTTAATAAGCATGAACATGTTTTTATTGGGTGCTGCTGAGCATCATACAGGACTCAACACAGGTGATATCATTTTCCAATTGCTTATCTTTGTCATCTTATTAGCATTGCTCCGGAAATTTGCGTTTGGTCCATTAATGGGCATTATGAAACAACGCGAAGAGCATATTGCTAATGAAATTGAACAAGCAGAAAAACACCATCAAGAGGCGAAAAAGCTTGCGGAAGAGCAGCGGGCATTTATGAAGCAATCGCGTCAGGAAGCGCAAGCATTAATTGAAAATGCTCGCAAGCTTGGCGAAGAGCAAAAAGAGCAAATTATCGCAGCGGCTCGTGAGGAAGCCGAGCGTTTAAAAGAAGCGGCGAAAAAAGAAATCGAGCGCGAAAAAGAGCAGGCGGTTGCTGCGTTGCGTGAGCAAGTGGCATCTTTATCTGTATTGATTGCATCAAAAGTCATTGAAAAAGAATTAAGCGAGCAAGATCAAGCGAAGCTGATCAATGAATATATCCAAGAGGTAGGAGAAGGGCGATGAGCAAAGAAGTCGTAGCAAAGCGTTATGCGTTAGCTCTTTTTCAAATCGCCAATGAACAGCAGCTCCTTGATCAGTTTGAAGAAGAAATCCGTGTGATTCAGCAAGTGTTTGCTGCACAGCCGGAATTTCTGTCCGTATTGACTCATCCGAAGCTCTCGATAGACAAGAAAAAGGCATTAATCAAAGAAGTGTTTGCTACACTGTCAACGCCTTTGCAAAATACGCTTCAGTTGCTGCTTGATCGCCATCGTATCGACATTGTCGAGTCACTGGCGGATGAATTTATTGCACTTGCAAATGAAGCGCGCGGCGCGGAAGAAGCAACGGTATATTCTGTCCGACCGCTAACGGAAGATGAGAAACAGGCGCTTTCGCAAGTATTTGCAGCGAAGGTGGGCAAAGCAACCCTTCACATTCAAAACATCATTGATCCAAGCTTAATTGGCGGTGTGAAGCTGCGTATCGGCAATCGCATTTATGACGGAAGCGTCAGCGGAAAATTAGAACGACTTCAACGTCAGCTTATTGGCTAAAGATTTATAGATAGGGGTGAAATGCATGAGCATCAGAGCTGAAGAAATTAGCGCGCTGATAAAAAAGCAAATTGAAAGCTATCAGTCTGAAATCAAAGTGAGCGATGTAGGTACAGTAATCCAAGTTGGTGACGGTATCGCGCGCGCACATGGCCTTGACAATGTCATGTCAGGGGAGCTCGTTGAATTTGCAAATGGTGTCATGGGAATGGCACTGAACCTTGAAGAAAACAATGTTGGTATCGTTATCTTAGGTCCGTATACAGATATTAAAGAAGGCGATGAAGTTCGTCGGACAGGCCGTATTATGGAGGTTCCTGTTGGTGAAGCATTGATCGGCCGTGTCGTCAACCCATTAGGACAGCCGGTAGACGGATTAGGACCGATTGCAACAACGGAGACTCGTCCAATCGAAAGCCCGGCACCTGGGGTTATGGATCGTAAATCAGTACATGAGCCATTACAAACAGGTATTAAAGCGATTGACGCACTTGTTCCAATCGGCCGCGGTCAGCGCGAGTTAATTATCGGAGACCGTCAAACAGGTAAAACAGCGGTTGCGATCGATACGATTCTGAACCAAAAAGACCAAAACATGATTTGTATCTATGTAGCAATCGGACAAAAAGAATCAACGGTTCGTAACGTTGTTGAAACATTGCGCAAGCATGGCGCGTTAGAGTACACAATCGTTGTCACTGCTTCTGCTTCGCAACCGGCTCCATTGCTATTCCTAGCTCCATACGCTGGGGTATCAATGGGAGAATACTTCATGTATAAAGGAAAGCATGTGCTTGTCGTATATGATGATTTATCGAAGCAAGCGGCCGCTTACCGTGAGCTTTCCCTATTATTGCGCCGTCCTCCAGGCCGTGAAGCGTATCCAGGGGACGTATTCTACTTGCATTCTCGCCTTTTAGAGCGTGCGGCGAAATTAAGCGATGCAAAAGGAGCAGGATCTTTGACTGCATTGCCGTTCGTTGAAACACAAGCAGGGGACATTTCTGCCTATATTCCGACGAACGTTATCTCAATCACAGACGGACAAATTTTCTTGCAATCTGACTTATTCTTCTCTGGTGTGCGTCCGGCAATCAACGCGGGTCTTTCCGTTTCTCGCGTAGGTGGTTCTGCGCAAATTAAAGCGATGAAAAAAGTAGCGGGTACGCTTCGTCTTGACTTAGCTGCGTATCGTGAGCTTGAAGCATTCGCGCAATTCGGTTCAGACCTCGACAAAGCGACACAAGCAAAGCTTGCTCGTGGTGCGCGCACAGTTGAAGTGTTAAAGCAAGGGTTGCACGAACCGCTTCCAGTAGAAAAACAAGTGGCTATCATTTACGCATTAACACGCGGATTCTTAGATGATATTCCGGTTGAAGATATTCGTCGTTTTGAGAAAGAATTCTTTACATGGCTTGATCAAAACGGCCAGCACATTCTTGATCATATTCGCACGACAAAAGATCTTCCAAGCGAAGAAGATCTCAACAAAGCGATCGAAGATTTCAAGAAAACATTTGTTGTTTCTGAATAAAAGGCGGCAGGAGCAGAAGGGGCGTGAAGCCTTCTGTTCCTTGTCTCTATCAATAGATTCAGCGCAAAAAAGGTGGTGAAAACCTTTGGCATCATTACGCGATATTAAAACGCGAATCAACTCGACGAAGAAAACAAGCCAAATTACAAAGGCGATGGAGATGGTTTCCGCTTCAAAACTGCATCGCGCTGAAACCAATGCGAAATCGTTTGTTCCTTATATGGAAAAAATTCAAGAGGTTGTCGCAAACATTTCATTAGGCAGTTCAGTCAATCACCCGATGCTAGTGAAACGTCCTGTCAAAAAGACGGGCTATTTGGTTATTACATCTGATCGCGGATTAGCTGGTGCATACAATAGCAACATTCTTCGAGCGGTTTATCAAACCATTCAGGAGCGTCATAAATCGACAGATGAATATGCGATCATTGCCATTGGCCGTATGGGCTTGAACTTTTTCCAAAAGCGCAATATCCCGGTTGTTTTAAACATTACCGGATTGCCAGATCAGCCATCATTTGCTGATATAAAGCGAATTGCCAGCCAAACAGTAGGCATGTTTGCTGACGGTACGTTTGACGAGCTATATATGTATTACAACCATTTCGTAAGCGCGATTCAACAAGATGTAACGGAAAGAAAGCTTTTGCCGCTTACGGATTTAGTGGCTGAGAAAAAACGAACATCTTATGAATTTGAGCCGTCACAAGAAGAAATTTTGGAAGTGCTTTTGCCGCAATATGCCGAAAGTTTGATCTATGGGGCATTGTTAGATGCCAAAGCAAGTGAGCATGCGGCGCGCATGACGGCAATGAAAAATGCGACTGATAATGCAAAAGAACTTATTCGTACGCTTACACTTTCATATAACCGTGCCCGTCAGGCAGCGATTACGCAAGAAATTACGGAAATCGTGGCAGGAGCTAATGCGCTGCAATAACCAGCTGCGTCGGTGCATGCGTCAGAGAGACGTTCAAGTAGCAAGTTAGGAGGGAAAACGGATGACAAAAGGACGCGTTCTTCAAATTATGGGTCCAGTTGTAGACGTAAAGTTCGAAAGCGGACATCTTCCTGCGATTTACAACGCCCTTAAAATCCAACATAAAGCGCGCAACGAAAATGAAGTCGATATTGACTTAACATTAGAAGTGGCCCTTCACCTTGGCGACGATACTGTTCGTACGATTGCGATGGCTTCTACGGACGGTCTCATTCGTGGCATGGAAGTCATTGACACAGGGGCGCCAATTTCCGTGCCTGTCGGTGATGTGACACTTGGCCGCGTATTCAACGTATTGGGAGAGCCAATTGATTTAGATGGAGAAATTCCGGCGGATGCACGTCGCGATTCCATTCATAAACAAGCACCAAAATTTGAACAGCTTTCCACTCAAGTAGAAATCCTTGAAACAGGAATTAAAGTTGTCGATCTTCTTGCACCATACATCAAAGGTGGAAAAATCGGTCTGTTCGGTGGTGCCGGTGTAGGTAAAACGGTATTAATCCAAGAGCTTATCAACAACATCGCTCAAGAGCACGGTGGTATCTCGGTATTCGCGGGCGTCGGTGAGCGTACTCGTGAAGGTAACGACCTTTATCATGAAATGAAGGATTCCGGCGTTATTAACAAAACGGCGATGGTGTTCGGACAAATGAACGAGCCGCCTGGTGCGCGTATGCGCGTAGCATTGACAGGTTTGACAATGGCGGAATATTTCCGTGACGAGCAAGGGCAAGACGTGTTGTTCTTCATTGATAACATTTTCCGTTTCACGCAAGCGGGTTCCGAGGTTTCGGCGCTATTAGGACGCATGCCGTCTGCGGTAGGTTATCAGCCAACGCTTGCGACAGAGATGGGCCAATTACAAGAGCGAATTACATCAACTGCTGTTGGTTCAGTAACATCGATTCAAGCGATTTACGTACCAGCGGACGACTATACAGACCCAGCTCCAGCAACCACGTTCGCACACTTAGATGCGACAACGAACTTGGAGCGTAAATTGTCTGAGATGGGGATTTATCCTGCGGTAGACCCGCTTGCTTCGACATCTCGCGCGCTTTCGCCAGAAATCGTTGGTGAAGAGCACTATCAAGTGGCACGTAAAGTGCAACAAACGTTGCAGCGCTACAAAGAATTGCAAGATATTATCGCCATTCTTGGTATGGACGAGCTTTCTGACGAGGATAAACTTGTGGTTCAGCGCGCTCGCCGTATTCAATTCTTCTTATCGCAAAACTTCCACGTTGCGGAGCAATTTACAGGTCAGCCAGGTTCTTACGTGCCTGTAAAAGAAACCGTTCGCGGTTTCAAAGAAATTTTGGAAGGAAAATACGACCATCTTCCAGAAGATGCGTTCCGTCTTGTAGGCCGCATTGAGGAAGTAGTGGAAAAAGCGAAACAAATGGGCGTAGAAGTCTAATTTAGGGACATAGGAGGCTTTTGTGATGAAGACGATTAAAGTCAATGTAGTTACTCCTGATGGCCCGGTGTATGAAGCGGACGTTGAAATGGTCAGCACGAAGGCAAAAAGCGGAGAGCTCGGCATTCTGCCGGGGCACATTCCGCTTGTTGCTCCGCTTGAGATCGGTTCAATACGCTTAAAAAAAGACGGAAAAACAGAACTTATCGCAGTCAGCGGCGGCTTTCTAGAAGTTCGTCCCGACAAAGTAACCGTGCTCGCGCAAGCAGCAGAAAAAGCGGAAGACATTGATGTAGTTCGCGCACAAGCAGCAAAAGAACGGGCAGAAAGACGTTTGGAGGCCAAACAGGATCATATTGACTTCAAACGCGCCGAGCTTGCTTTAAGACGAGCGATCAATCGGTTAGAGATAGCTGGAAAACGTTAAAGGCAGGGGAGTTCCCTGCCTTTAGGCTGTAGACAAAGCCAACGTTGGCTTTGTCTACAAACATTTTATCCATCATTCATTCAAGGTTGAAAACGCTTGGCAGGCAAAGAATGAAACCGAGTGAAGATGCAAAATCGAACCAAAACATTCATGAGCGGATGAGCGAGTTCAGTAACGCGAAATGAAAGCGTTTGCGAAAGTTTGGACAGGAGATTTTCTCCTGTTTTTATTTATTTGAAAAATAAAAATATTTATTATTGGCAAGACTGGGCGGTCTGTCGACACTTCTGGATATAAATGTTATAATGATAACGATTACAAATTTTCATTTTTTTATATTTTTGTTCAATTGTTATTTATCAGAAAAAAAGGAGGCGAATGAAGCATTGCTCAATGTCTATTTGAATAATTATTTAATCGTCTTTGTGTTTTTATGTCTTGGAATTTTGCTCCCAATGGTTGCTTTGACCGCAGGGCGAATTTTGCGTCCCCATGCTCCTAACGATGCAAAACAGACTACTTATGAGAGTGGAATTGAACCCTTTCACGATTCGCATATTCAATTTAATGTACGCTACTACATTTTTGCTCTGTTGTTTGTCATTTTTGATGTAGAAACGGTATTTTTGTATCCTTGGGCTGTTGCTTACAATCGCCTTGGTTTATTTGCGTTGATTGAAATGCTTATTTTTGTAGCCATGCTTGTGATTGGACTTGCATATGCTTGGAAGAAGAAGGTGTTAAAATGGACATAAAATTGTTAAATGTTCCAGAAGAGGAAATGGAAGAATTAAGACGAAATGTTTTTTTAACAACCCTTGAGCAATTGAAGGCTTGGGCGCGCAGCAATTCGCTATGGCCTCTAACCTTTGGGCTCGCTTGCTGTGCCATCGAGATGATGGGAGTAGGATCCTCCCATTACGATTTGGATCGATTTGGCTCCTTTTTCCGTACGTCTCCCCGCCAATCTGACGTCATGATTGTATCGGGAACCGTAACGAAAAAGATGGCGCCGATCGTTCGCCGCTTATATGACCAAATGCCGGAACCGAAATGGGTGATCGCCATGGGGTCCTGTGCGACGGCGGGCGGTCCTTATGTCAAATCCTACTGTGTAGTGAAAGGCGTGGATCAGATTGTTCCGGTAGATGTGTATATCCCGGGCTGTCCACCAAATCCGGCCGCATTAATTTACGGAATTAATAAATTAAAAGAAAAGATTCGCTACGAAGCAAAGATGGGGAAGAAGGTGCTGTAATAGATGAGCGATGAGAAAGATTTACAGCAGCTTAAAAAGGAAGCAGCGGAACGGGCCAAACGATTGGCGCGTGAACGGATGGCAGCAAAGGAGCAAGCGGAGAAAACATCTAAAGAAGATACAGCAGAGCTTCCCTTAGAAAAGCTTCCATCACATGAGGAAGAAGGCAAGCCTATATCTGAAGAAAGAGACGCCTTAGAGCTAGCGAAGCAAAAGGCGGCGGCAGCGGCAAAGGCGAAAGCGGCGGCGTTGGCGAAACAAAAGGCACAAGAGCCGTCATCGGAAGTGCCAGGGGGAGACGCCCTAGAGCTAGCGAAGCAAAAGGCGGCGGCAGCGGCAAAGGCGAAAGCGGCGGCGTTGGCGAAACAAAAGGCACAAGAGCCGTCATCGGAAGTGCCAGGGGGA
>NZ_JACIDF010000007.1:155639-201764 GCF_014196195.1 Anoxybacteroides rupiense
AGGGGGAGACGCCCTAGAGCTAGCGAAGCAAAAGGCGGCGGCAGCGGCGAAGGCAAAAGCGGCGGCGTTGGCGAAACAGCAAGGCGATGGCAGTGATCATGAACAGGATCTTGCCAAAGAAAAGGCAAAAGCGATTGCTGCAGCGAAAGCAAAAGCAGCGGCAGCAGCGAAGGCAAAAGCGGCGGCAGGAGCAGCCGAAACCGCCAAGCCGGAGGAAACTCCATCGCCGAATCAACCGCTTCTTGATAAGTATATAAAGGTAATTCATGAGCATCTTGGGGAAGATGTCTTAGAAGCTGCCTATATTAACCGACTTTCCAAGGATGTGCCGACGCTTGTTGCCAAGAGAACGACCTATTACAAAGTCGCCCAGTTTTTAAAATATAATGAGCAACTAGGCTTCGATTATTTGTCGGAGCTCCATGGAACGGACTTTGGAACACATATGGAGGTGTATGTACATCTTTATTCTTATAAAAACGATCAGCCAGTCGCATTAAAAGTGAAGCTGGATCGCGATCATCCTGAAATTGAGTCGCTTGTTCCGCTTTGGCCAGGCGCGAATTGGCCGGAATGCGAGGCGTATGATTTGTTAGGTATTCGCTTCCAAGGACATCCTAATTTAATTCGCATCTTTTTAGGGGAAAATTGGGTCGGACATCCGCTTCGAAAAGATTATGAGCCATATGATGTGGAGGTGTAGCCGATGCTTCGAACAGAGGAAATGCTTCTTAATGTAGGCCCGCAGCATCCAAGCACACACGGCGTATTTCGTCTCGTACTTAAAATCGATGGAGAAATTATTCAAGAAGCTACACCCGTTATCGGTTATCTTCATCGAGGAACGGAAAAGTTAGCTGAGAATTTACAATATACACAAATTATCCCATATACCGATCGAATGGATTACTTATCGGCGATGACCAACAATTATGTCATTTGTCATGCTGTGGAGACGATGATGGGAATGAAAGTGCCAGATCGCGCGGAGTATTTGCGGGTATTGGCTATGGAGCTCGGCAGAATTGCCAGCCATTTAGTATGGTGGGGAACGTATTTATTAGACATTGGCGCCATTAGCCCGTTTTTATATGCATTTCGTGAGCGGGAGATGATTATTAATCTATTAAATGAATTATCAGGCGCGCGTCTCACGTTCAATTATATGCGTGTCGGCGGTGTAAAGTGGGATGCTCCAGATGGATGGATCGAGAAAGTAAAAGAGTTTGTGCCATATATGCGGAAGCAGCTGGCAGGATATCATGAACTGGTCACTGGAAATGAAATTTTTCGTCATCGCGTAATGGGCGTAGGGCGATATACAAAAGAAGAAGCGCTAAGCTATTCATTAAGCGGTGCGAATCTTCGATGTACAGGGGTAAAATGGGATTTGCGCAAAAACGAGCCTTACTCTATCTATGACCGATTTGATTTTGACATTCCAGTCCGTGAAGATGGCGACTGCTTTGCTCGCTATGAATGCCGCCTTGCCGAAATTGAAGAATCATTAAAAATCATTGAACAAGCATGTGAACAGTTTCCGGAAAAAGGGGAGATTATGGCGAAAGTGCCGCGCATTATTAAAGCGCCGCCAGGAGAAGCATTCGTCCGCATTGAATCCCCACGAGGAGAAATAGGCTGCTATATTGCTAGTGATGGAAAAAAAGAACCGTATCGTCTTAAGTTCCGTCGGCCATCGTTTTATAACCTGCAAATCCTTCCAAAGCTCTTAAAGGGAGAAAACATTGCGAATTTAATTGCGATTCTTGGCGCGATTGATATTGTACTTGGGGAGGTGGATGGCTGATGGAACAATTGCTGCGTTCTGTGCCTAGCTGGACGAATCTTGCTATCTTTTTCGGACTTGGTGTTCTTTTGCTCCTCGTTGTATTAGGGTTTGTTACATATGGTATTTTAGCGGAGCGAAAAGTCATGGGGTTTATGCAAGGGAGAATTGGTCCGAATCAAGTGGGGGGAAGATGGGGGCTTTTACAGACGGTAGCGGATGTTTTAAAGCTTCTCATCAAGGAAGATACCATTCCGAAAGCAGCTGATAGGCCACTATTCATTTTAGCTCCCGTTATTGCGTTTGCTCCAGCCTTTATGGTATTAGCTACACTACCTTTTACCGATTCACTTCAATTTGCTGATATTGGTGTTGGACTTCTCTACTACATTGCTGTGTCTGGATTATCAACGATTGGCGTTTTGACGGGAGCTTGGGCGTCCAATAATAAGTATGCGCTCCTTGGAGGCATGCGGGCAGCCGCACAAATGATTTCCTACGAAATTCCACTTGTGATGTCAGTGATTGGGATTATTTTATTAACGGGAAGCTTAAATCTAAACGATATTGTGGAAGCGCAGAAGCATGTATGGTACATTTTTATTCAGCCAATTGGGTTTCTCGTTTTTCTTATTGCTTCCGTCGCCGAGTTGAATCGAACGCCGTTTGACCTACCCGAAGCCGAATCCGAGCTTGTTGCCGGCTTCCATGTTGAATACTCTGGTTTTCGTTGGGCGTTCTTTATGCTCGCAGAATATGTATACCTTTTTGCCATGGCATCCTTGACCACTATTTTATTTTTGGGCGGTTGGCAGCCTGTGATGTTCCTTGGTTTTATTCCTGGAGCTATTTGGTTTTCACTGAAATTTAGCATCGTTGTTTTTGTGCTTATTTGGTTCCGCTCGACATTTCCGCGACTGCGAGCCGATCAGCTGATGGAATTTGGATGGAAGGTATTGCTTCCTGTTGCATTAGCCAACATTTTTATAACGGCGCTGATAAAAACGATTTTCTTCTCGTAACGAAAATAACCGGAAAAAGGGGTGTCCGTTGTGCTAGGATTAGCGAAAGGTTTAAAGTATACCCTCTCCAATTTAACGAAACAAAAGGTAACGTATGATTATCCGAATGAGCCATTGGCGCTTCCGGATCGATTTCGCGGCATTCAAAAATTTTATCCAGAAAAATGCATCGTCTGTAATCAATGTGCGGCTATTTGTCCGACGGACTGTATTCAGCTGACCGGAAAGAAGCATCCGGATCCCACTAAAAAAGGGAAAATTATTGATACGTACGATATTAATTTTGAGATCTGTATTTTGTGTGATCTCTGTACGGAAGTTTGTCCAACCGAAGCCATTGTCATGACCAATCATTTCGAGCTGGCGGAATATAGTCGTGACGCCTTGTTTAAAAACTTGGAATGGCTTGATGAAAATGATGAAAATGTGCGAAAGGGGAATAAACCGTGAGCGGTGAATATTTCGCATTTTTGGTCCTTGCGCTTGTTGCCATTTCTGGTGGTGTGCTCATGCTAAATGTGACAAAAGTGATGCATATGTTTGTTTCCTTGATTTTTACTTTTGTCAGCATCGCCGGAATATACATTCTTTTATCTGCGGAATTTGTGGCTGCTGTTCAAGTGCTGATTTATTCAGGGGCCATTACGATTATTATGCTGTTTGGCATTATGCTGACGCGCCATCAGGATGAAGGGAAAACGACAACGGGAGGATTTTGGCGAAAGGTGTTAACGGCGCTTGCTGTCTTTGCTTTTGGCGCAGCGGTATATGCTGGTATTTATCGTTTAGATTTCGGCGAGCAAGCGACGCATCTTCATGAAAAAAATGCAGAGCAAATCGGGATCGCGCTTTATTCAAAATATGTGATACCATTTGAAATTACCTCTGTGATTTTACTAGTGGCACTTGTGGGAGCGATTGTATTAGCGAAAAAAGAAGACGAGGAGGCGAAATCATGAGTACCGTTCCTTTGTCTGCCTACCTTGTGCTTGCATTAATTTTGTTTTGTATTGGGTTATATGGGGCATTAACAAAGCGCAATACGGTCATTGTGCTAATCTGTATTGAGTTAATGCTGAATGCGGTGAATATTAATTTAGTTGCTTTTAGTAAATATGGCGTGAATCCGAGCATCACAGGACAAGTTTTCGCTTTATTTACGATCACGGTTGCGGCAGCCGAGGCGGCTGTTGGATTAGCGATTTTAATGGCGCTTTACCGCAATCGGAAGACGGTCCATATAGATGAAATGGATTCGATGAAGCATTAGTGAAACAAGGGAAGTGTTCCGATACCATCAGTGGATGGCATGTTGAAAATGAAAAAAGGGCTATGGGCCCTTTTGATAAAGGGGATTGTGATACAATGATGGAAAACGCTTGGATCATACCGCTTTTCCCGCTTTTTTCATTCCTGATTTTGCTCGTGGCCGGAAAGAGCATGAAGGAAAGGAGCGCTTATATCGGAATAGCTGCCACGCTTCTTTCCTTTATCAGCGCAGCAATGGTGCTGATCGAACGATTTCATGAACCAACCTATCAGCTGCACCGGGAATGGCTTGCAATCGGTAAGGCTAGCATAGCCATGGGCTTTGAGATTAATGCATTGAACGCGCTTATGCTTGTTGTTGTTTCGCTTGTAAGCTTTCTTGTTCATGTTTATTCCAAAGGCTATATGCATGGAGACGACCGCTTTTCGGTGTTTTATGCCTATCTTGGATTGTTTACGTTTGCCATGCTCGGCTTAGTCATTTCTGACAATTTGTTGCAAACGTATATTTTTTGGGAGCTGGTTGGTCTTGGTTCCTTTTTGCTTATCGGCTTTTATTTTTACAAGGAAGAAGCAAAAGCAGCTGCCAAAAAAGCGTTTATTATGACGCGTATTGGCGATGTAGGTTTGCTGATTGGCATGATTTTATTGTTTTGGCAAACGGGAAGCTTTCAATATGATGATATCTTTGCTGCCGTTCAAGCAGGTAACGTTTCAGCAACGATGATAACGTTATGTGCCATTCTGATTTTTATTGGGGCGATCGGTAAATCTGGACAGTTTCCGCTTCATACATGGCTGCCGGATGCCATGGAAGGTCCGACGCCTGTATCGGCGCTCATCCATGCCGCTACGATGGTGGCAGCTGGTGTGTATCTCGTAGCATCGCTATTCCCGCTTTATGAAGCAAGTGAAACAGCGATGCTTACCGTGGCGGTTGTTGGCGGTTTTACCGCTATTTTTGCCGCGTCTATTGGCCTTGTACAAACAGATATCAAACGAGTGCTCGCATATTCAACCGTGAGCCAGCTCGGTTATATGATGCTGGCGCTTGGCTCTGGGGGATATGTGGCGGGAGTTTTTCATTTAACGACACATGCGTTTTTTAAAGCCTTGTTGTTTCTTGCTGCCGGCAGTGTCATTCATGCTGTGCACACGCAAGATATTGAGAAGATGGGCGGCCTTTGGCGCAAGCTGCCGTTGACCGCGCCGTTGTTTTTGATTGGAACGCTAGCCATTAGCGGAGTTCCGCTATTGTCCGGGTTTTTTAGTAAGGATGAGATTTTAGCGGCTGCATGGGTGCATGGGCATGTCGTGTTATTTTGGATCGCTGTAGTCGCCGCCTTTTTCACCGCCTTTTATATGTTCCGCCTCTTTTTCCTTGTGTTTAGCGGTGACGGGCGCAGTGAAGCGGGCGATGTTCATGAATCTCCGGCAACGATGACATGGCCTATGATCGTTCTCGGCATCCTGTCCATTGCCGCTGGATATGTAAATACACCGTGGTTTGGCCCATTCCTTGGCGACTTTTTAACAGGTGAATCCGCTCCTTCGCATGAAGAAGCTCCTTTATGGATCATGATCGTTGCCACAGCTGTATCGCTCGCCGGCATTTATCTCGCATGGCTGATGTACGGAAAGCGTTCGCTGGCACGGGATTGGCTTAGCTCCAAAAATTCGCTTACATATAACGTGCTGCTGAATAAGTATTATGTCGACGAGTTTTATCGTATGACCGTTGGTTATATGGTGAAAGTATTGAGCCTGTTTTTGCAGTATCTCGACCGCTTTATTGTTGAAGGCTTCGCCAATGTGCTGGCTGCTTTCATACGGGCGATCGGCACAGCGGGATCGAAATGGCAAAATGGACAGGTTCAATGGTATGGGGCGGTTACGTTTATCGGCTTGACGGTTCTGATCGTCATTCTCGCGTTTACGGGGGGGTATCTATAATGAACGAGACGTACTTCCTGTCATTGCTTATTTTTTCCCCATTGCTTGGCATGATTTTACTAGCCTTTGTACCAAAGGAGCAGGAGCAAACGATCAAATGGCTTGGTGTGTTGGGGACATTGCCATCGCTTATTTTAGCACTGTTTGCTTTTAGTCAATACTTAGGTGGATATGACTTAAACCGTTTAGCGGAAAAGCATGCCTGGATTCAGTTCGGGAAGTTTGCTTTTCTGTCCAGCTCAACGTTTACCGTGGATTACGAGCTGACGGTTGATGGTTTAGGACTTGTCATGATGGTGCTGACCGCGCTGCTAGCAACGCTGGCGGCCATTGCCTCCATTCATATAAAAAAAGAGTGGAAAGGCTATTTTATGCTGTTTCTATTGCTTGAGATCGGCATGCTAGGTGTATTTGCTGCCGGAAATTTAATCTTGTTCTTTATTTTCTTCGAACTGACGCTTGTTCCGATGTTCTTTTTAATCGGGAAATGGGGCTATTTCGAAAAAGAAAGAGCCGCATACAGCTATTTGATCTATAACGGAATCGGCTCGGCCATTTTGTTGCTTGTCATTTTAATTTTATTTGCGCGCACAGGGACATCCAACATTGCGCTACTAAAAGAAATGCTTCACAATCCGCAGGCAGCAGCCCAGATGATTGCGCCGATCTCGACCGATTTGCGATACGGCTTATTGATTGCCTTGCTCGTCGCTTTTGGCGTTAAATTGCCGATTGTGCCGCTTCATAGCTGGATGTTGCGAGTCCATGTGCAGGCGCCTCCAGCGATTGTCATGCTGCATTCAGGTGTGCTACTGAAAATTGGCGCGTTCGGTTTGATTCGTTTTGGCATGGGATTATTTCCTGAGCAATTTTATCGGCTGGCGGCCGTGATTGCGTTATTGGGGGTTATTAATCTACTATATGGGGCCTTTTTAGCCTTTGTCCAAGAAGATTTTAAAATGGTGCTGGCTTATTCTAGTATTTCGCATATGGGAATTGTTTTGATTGGGCTGGGCGCTTTGAATGAAGCAGGGATACAAGGCGCTATCTTTCAAGTCGTTTCTCATGGTCTGATCTCAGCGCTTCTCTTCTTGTTAATTAGTATTTTATATGAACGTGTTCAGACGACACAGCTTGGCCATTTAGGGGGGACAGCCAAAACAATGCCACTGGCCTCTGGCTTTTTATTGGCAGGGGCGATGGCTTCGCTTGGCTTACCTGGCATGTCTGGATTTATTAGTGAATTTATGGCGTTTTTAGGCTTATTTAAGTCAGCGCCCATCCTGGCTGCCATCGGTACGCTCGGAATAATTATGACCGCTGTCTATTTATTGCGAGCCGTTCTGAATATCACTTACGGAAAAGCACAGTCCAGAGTGGCGGAGGCAAACGTGTCAGATATTCATGCGATAGAGCTTATTCCTGTCCTTATATTGCTTGGTTGCATTATTTTAATAGGCATTTACCCCCATATTTTAGCGCAGCCGCTTAAAGCGCCGATTCAACTGATGATGAATGGGTTAGGAGGGTGAGAGACATGAGTTGGGACACACTTATGCAATACAAATGGGGAATCATGACGCCGGAATGGATCATTCTTGGCGTGGGAATTGCTCTCTCGCTCATCGACCTATTGATGCCGAATGATAAAAGCCGTCGGCCCCTTGGCTGGTTTGCGTTTGTTGGGGTGATCGTAGCGATCGTGTCGCTTGTGGCTCTCCTTCCTGTTCATACAACCACTATTTTGAATGATTCGTTTCGTCTTGATTCGTTCGGCAAGGCTTTTAAGTTGCTTTTATTGTTTGGCGCAGCGTTCGTGCTTCTGTTATCCATTGATTATCAGCCGCGCGAGGGCATGAAATACTATGGCGAATTCTATTATTTATTCTTAACCGCTTTGCTCGGTGCGATGGTGATGACATCAAGCGGCGATTTGATCACATTGTTTGTCGGCTTGGAGCTTTTATCGATTTCCTCTTATATTTTGGCCGGATTGCGAAAGGCGCATTCTTTGTCCAACGAGTCAGCGCTCAAATATGTGATTAATGGCGGGATTTCTACTGCCATTACCCTGTTTGGGATGAGCTATGTATTTGGTCTAACAGGCTCCACGAATTTGAAGAAAATCGGAATGCAGCTCAGTACACTGCAAGATAGCGGCCATCAATATGTATTGGCTCTTGCGTTTTTGTTGCTGTTGGTCGGTCTTTCATTCAAATTGTCATCCGTTCCGTTTCATATGTGGGCTCCTGATGTCTATCAAGGAGCGCCAACGCCAGTCACTGCTTTTTTAAGCGTTGTCTCGAAGACGGCAGGGTTTGTCATCGTCTTGCGTTTGTTTATTACCATATTTGCTGCTGCTCCTGCACAAGGAAAAGATCCATCCTCTATGCTGTTGTCGATGCAGGATTATATCGCTTTTTTGGCGGGAGCGACCATGGTGATTGGCAATGTGATCGCTTTAAAACAGCGTAATATCAAACGGTTATTTGCTTACTCAAGCATCGCCCATGCAGGTTATATATTAGTGGGGTTTGCTTCCATGTCTTGGGTGATGATTGACTCGATTTGGTTTTATTTAGCTGCTTATTTGCTGATGAATTTAGGGGCGTTTGCCGTGTTGCAGATCATTACAGATCAATCGGGATCGGAAGATATTAGCCAGTTTGCGGGCTTATATCGGCGTCATCCGCTTTTGGCGGTATTGATGGGGATTTTTATTCTATCTCTGGCTGGAATCCCTGGAACGGCCGGCTTCATTGGAAAAGTGCATATCTTTTTAGGAGCATTTGCGACGGATCCTGCTCACTATGTTTTAGCATCCGTGATGGTGGCGGCCACGGTTGTTTCCTACGTGTATTATTTCGGTTTATTTACACAAATCTTCTTTCGCCCGGCTGCTGTTCACGAACCGATCAAGCTGCCGATTGGCGCTGCTCTTGTCGTCCTTATTTGCGCGGTTGGCACGCTCGTTTTTGGCGTGCTGCCGGGGATGGTCTATCACTTTTTAGACCAGTTTCAACATTTTGATGATTTTTTGCATTAATATTACAATAAAGGAGGATGTACTCCCTGAGATTGTAGACAAAGTCAACATCGACTTTGTCTACAATCATTTTAATCTTCTTCATGGATGGAACGCTTGACAGGCAAGGAACGCAGCTGAGTGAAGAAGGGGAGTTCATGAGCGGACGATCGCGGCCTATGACGCAGGATAAAAGCGTTTGTCAACAAGTCTGGAGAGGTTAGAAGTAAGGAACTGTCAAGCTTTACACGCACAGGCGGGCGCTTTTCGCTTTTATATATGAGAAAGGAGTAACTGGAGATGATGGTAGGAGTAGGACAACAAGCTTTGTTAAGCATTATTTCCCATCTTGTGTTTATGGCTATTACATGGTGGGTACTGCAAGGAGTACATATTGAAAAGCTCTTGAAGCCGAATCGCATCATTCAAGCTCGCTTATTTTACATACTATTGACCATTGCGATCGGTTCGACTGTCAGCAATTTTTTCCTTGATTATTTTCTTTGGTCGAAGCAACTGCCATTCCTTTTTCAATAAAGAAGAGGCGTTGCGTTTTTTGTCAAAAAGGAAAAAATCTCTTTGTGATTTTGTCGACCGTTTTTGTGTATGTTCACTTCCAATCTGGCAACAATAAAAGCTAAGGAGAGGAAGTGAAACGGGATGATAAAGAGAAAAAATATGATCATGCTGGCAATGGCATTTGCCGTACTCATGATCATGTATCAATATTCTATCGGTGAAGCAAAGGGGAATGAGCCGCTACAAGAAATAAGAACAATGGCTCATGTTTTACAAGAAAATGGTGCGTCGATCCAACAATGGACCATTTACACAAGGGAGTATGCCCAAGTTATTGAAAATGATTCAGCGTTTTTAAAAAAAGCCAATGAATTAAAGCGAAAATTCCCAGCGTTTCGCTGGGTGATGGAATCAGATCAGCATGTTCAGAAAGTGACAGGCACGTATGAACATTCCTCCATGCAAGAAAAAATTCAACTCGTTACTACCGTTGCAAATGAAAAGCCCCAAACGTATATCCTCTATGAGCTAAAAGGATTTGGTTGGAGCGAACAAGTATGGGAAAAAATCAGTAGCACCATCAGACAAAAGTCATCTAAACTCTTTATGAAACAGCCGGTATTTTTCTCTTGTGTAAAAGGGGAATTCAATGATAAGATGGAAGGTGTTTTGTTAAAACAAGCTTACCATCTTTTACATGAATTCAACGCAACGCCTGTTGAGGCGCTTAAGGAAGGGACGTTTGTTTCCGTATCTGCATATACTGGGCAGTGGGAGAACGTTCTTCCAACCAAAACACATCCAATGAATATTCAGCTAGCTCTCAGACAGACAGGATTGGGCGGTCAGACGACTGTTGTCGTTGGAACCCCAATTATTACAATTGAATATTAATATAGAGAAATTGGACGCGGAGGGGAATACCTTGGAAAAAATCATCGTCCGTGGCGGGAACCGGTTGAGCGGCACTGTGCGAGTAGAAGGAGCAAAAAATGCCGTTTTGCCTGTTATCGCTGCAACTTTATTAGCAAGTGAAGGCAAAAGTGTAATTCATGATGTTCCTGCTCTCTCCGATGTATATACAATCAATGAGGTGCTGCGTTACTTAAACGCAGAAGTCAGCATGGAAGGAAATCAAGTGACTGTAGATGCATCCCGAGAGCTCAAGTTAGAAGCCCCGTTTGAATATGTGCGTAAAATGCGAGCCTCTGTTCTTGTGATGGGACCGCTGCTTGCGCGAAACGGCCGGGCTCGCGTCGCGTTGCCGGGCGGCTGTGCGATTGGTTCGCGCCCGATTGATCAGCATCTAAAAGGATTTGAAGCGATGGGCGCTTCTGTCAAGGTTGGCAATGGCTTTATTGATGCAGAGGTAACCGGGCGGCTGCGCGGAGCGAAAATTTACTTGGATTTTCCGAGCGTTGGAGCGACGGAAAATATCATGATGGCCGCCGTATTGGCTGAAGGAACCACAGTGATTGAAAACTGTGCGAAGGAACCGGAAATCGTCGATTTAGCTAACTTTTTGAATGCGATGGGCGCAAAGGTAAGAGGAGCCGGTACCGGAACGATTCGAATTGAAGGAGTTTCTGAATTGCAAGGGGCTGTGCATACAGTGATTCCGGATCGGATTGAAGCAGGTACGTTTATGGTTGCTGCTGCGATTACAGGTGGAAATGTTTTGGTGCAAGGAGCTGTTCCAGAGCATTTAAGCTCATTAATAGCGAAAATGGAAGAAATGGGTGTGACCATTATCGAAGAAGAAAATGGCCTTCGTGTGATCGGTCCCGAAAAGCTGAAAGCAGTTGATATTAAAACCATGCCGCACCCAGGTTTCCCGACCGATATGCAATCGCAAATGATGGCCTTATTATTGAAAGCCGAAGGCACGAGCATGATTACCGAAACGGTATTCGAAAATCGTTTTATGCATGTAGAAGAATTTCGCCGGATGAATGCGGACATCAAAATTGAAGGACGCTCGGTCATTATGAATGGCCCTTGCCGCTTGCAAGGGGCAGAAGTAGCGGCGACTGATTTGCGCGCTGCCGCTGCGTTGATTTTGGCAGGACTTGCGGCTGAAGGGTATACGCGTGTGACGGAGTTAAAGCATTTAGACCGCGGCTATGTCCGTTTCCATGAAAAGCTGGCGGCTCTTGGCGCAGACATCGAGCGTGTTCGTGAACAGGAGTCCACAGTGAATGAAGAGAAGCTAACGGACTTGAATATTTGAAGCAAAAAACGACCGTCAGCTACAGCTTACGTAGTGAAAGGTCGTTTTTATTTTTGACGGAAATCGACATCGGACTGTTGTCAGCTTCGTTCAAACAATTTGTCATATATACTTGTCCAAGCCCATACATTATGTAATAACGAGCACGCAAGCAGCTGCTTGCGCTTGAAAATTGGATATTGGAGGGCTCGGGAAAATGAAACGTGTAAAACTACTAATCGTACTAGCTTCTCTATTATTGATTGTGGTTCTGCTGATCCCGACACTGCTCGTCATTCCATTTACCGACAAGGTAGACGGAACGTTGGCGGAGGAGCTTCGAAAGCAGTCCATTTCTACAGAGCAAGAAAAGCCGAAAGGTACAACAGGTCCTCATGTGGAGGTAGCGGTATATCGGAGCAAGGAGAAACAAATCGAGCATATTCCGCTTGAACAGTATGTCATCGGTGTTGTCGCAGCTGAAATGCCTGCTGATTTTGAATTAGAAGCACTCAAGGCGCAGGCGTTGGCAGCAAGAACGTATATTGTCAAGCAGATGTTGAACGATCAGCCGATTAGCCTGCCAAAGGGAGCAAATGTGACGGACACGGTGATGCACCAAGTTTATTACAGCGACGATGAACTTAAACGGCTATGGGGAGCCGATTATAATTGGAAAATCAAGAAAATCACAGAAGCTGTTCAAGCGACAGAAGGACAGATTGTCACGTACAATAACGTTCCTATCGAGGCGTCTTTTTTTTCCACAAGTAACGGGTATACAGAAAACTCAGAAGCCTATTGGGGGAATGCTTTTCCGTACTTAAAGAGCGTAGCGAGTCCCTGGGATAAAGATTCTCCAAAATTTTATAATCAAACAGCGATGTCCGTTTCCGAATTTGAACAAAAGCTAGGTGTGACGCTTCCGAAAGACGGTTCAGTCGGTAATTTGCTAGGACGTACACCAGGAAAGCGAGTCGAGGCTGTTCAAATCAATGGAAAAAAACTGACAGGAAGAGAAGTGCGAGAGAGATTAGGATTAAAATCAACCGACTTTACGTGGATGCGCAAAGGAAACGAGATTATCATTACCACGAAAGGGTATGGACATGGAGTAGGCATGAGCCAATATGGGGCTAATTTTATGGCGAAAACAGGGAAAACATATGATGAAATTATCAAATATTACTACCGCGGGGTAAGCATTTCTTCTGCGACTGCCTTTTTAAACAAATTAACCGCGAAAAAATAAACCATCGATTCGCATTCAAAGCCTAAAAAGATCCATTCATTTGCGACTCATTCATGGGGGAATGGGTCTTTTCTTTTTGGTGTTGATCGCATAGACGAAACGGTTTCGGCTTCAGGTTTACAGAGCTTCTTTTTTTATGTATAAAAAGCGATTCTTTTCAAAAAATAAACGAAAAAATGTTTTTTGATGTATAGATTTTCCTCTTTCTGTTCAAAATGGTTGCTGAGGTGATGAACAATGAGAGAGGAAGAAAAGAAACAACCTTCTCCAATGAAACCAAGTTTAAAACGCGTGTTGCGCAAGCGTTGGGTATTTCCTGCTGTATATTTAACGAGTGCCGCAGTGATTCTAGCCGGAGTGCTTTGGTTCCAAAGCAATCATGATGAGCAGTCGCAAAAAGATGAATATGAATACAGCCAAGATGCTCCAGGAACTTCTTATAACGAGAACGATTCCATTCCGGTCAACGAATCTGTCGAACACATCTCAATGCCAGTTCTTGATCCGAACGCTGTCGAAGTCAAAACGCCTTTCTATGATTATGCCGCATCGAAAGAAGAACAAGAAGCAGCTCTCGTCTTTTATAATAATACGTATTATCCAAACCACGGCATTGACCTTGTAATGAAAGACGGAAAAGAGTTTGAGGTGACCGCTTCTTTAAGCGGTACAGTGACAACAGCGAAAAAGGATCCGATTTTAGGCTATGTGGTAGAAATCGATCATGATAATGGCGTGGTAACGGTTTATCAATCATTAGCCGATCTACAAGTAAAAGAAGGCGACACCGTGAAGCAAGGTGAAGTGATTGGGAAGGCCGGACAAAGCCAGTTTAACCAAGAAGCGGGCACTCACGTTCATTTCGAAATTCGGAAAGATGGAAAAACGGTCAATCCGCTTGACTATGTAGACAAGCCTGTGACATCCTTAACGGAATCCAACGCAGCGGAACAAAATGACAAACAGCAAACAGAAAATCAATCGGAAAACAATCAACTAAATAACCAATCTCAAAGCGACCAGCAAAATAATCAGGCACCAAGTGAACAAAACCAAAGTGAACAATCACAATCTAATGACCAATCAACAACAGATGAGAATAGCACGAATCAAGATTCTTCTTACAAAACGCCTGATTCCTCAATCGGAATGGCGCGAACATAAGGGAAAGGCCGTCTGAACCGCTCTCTTTTGATTCGATGAAATATCTCCTTTACGATCATGGGCGTCGAAGAGGAAGCGAGCAGATGGTATGAAATAAGCGGTACGAGCGATGAAATCGCCGTACCGCTTTTTAGTTGACAGAAAAAGACATGGTCGCTTTCGCCTCAGGCCATTGCGGGTCAGCCAACCACCACGTAATGGTATACTGTCCTTTTGGAAGCGGAGGCAATAGGTTGCGAAATGATAGTTCTTCCCCTTGCTTGAGAATGCGTTCCTCATATACGGGAGTAAACATCTTTCCATCACTGAATTGGAAAAATTTTTTTCCGTTGCGATACAAGATATAATCGTATGTTTGGCTGCTTGTAAAGGTCACCTTTTGTTCACGCTCTGTTTGATTTTTGACGCTAAATATGAAAAGATAACGCCCGTTTTGTTTTTGATAAGTCAACGATGGCTCAAGTGTGCCGGCGACGATGCGATGCTGTGGACCTTCCTCTCGCTGTTTGGCGATAGAGGGGATTGTCTCATTCCAAGGCGTCCATGCGATGCTTAGGATCAGGATGGACAGCAGCACACCAACGGCTTTTTTCTGCAGATTCATCTTTTCACCGCCTTTTTAGTTGATTTAATTATGTTATTCCCCATCTTATTGCAAAAAAATAGCATATCTGTACCATTTCCTTAATAAAATGTTACAAACTTATCAACTAACGGGAGTGTTTGAGGTGGGGATCGTCCATAACAGCAGGAATAAAGCCTAGGATGCTTTCGAATTGAACAAGAAGAAGTGCTTTTGATCAACCACGAAGCGAGTCTCATTTCACACTTCTCACATCCAATTTAGGGAGGGCGAGTGGTGTGCACGATTACATCAAAGAGCGTACTATCAAGATTGGAAAGTATATCGTGGAGACGAGAAAAACCGTTCGCGTCATCGCGAAAGAATTTGGCGTTTCCAAAAGTACTGTTCATAAAGACTTAACGGAGCGGCTTCCAGAAATTAATCCGGAGCTTGCCAATGAAGTCAAAGAAATTCTCGATTATCATAAATCGATTCGTCATTTGCGTGGGGGGGAAGCAACGAAGAAAAAATATAAGAAAGAAACGATTCAATAAATCTGGGTCTTCCTTGCTTTCAAATTTCGTAAAAATAGTATCAGTTTCCTATCTTCCTATGATAAAATAATCAATTAGGAGCAATTCGATGGATTGAAGCAAGGAGGAACCTAATGATGTTTGCGAGAGATATCGGTATTGATCTCGGTACAGCGAACGTATTAATTTACGTAAAGGGCAAAGGGATCGTGCTGAACGAGCCGTCCGTTGTGGCAATTGATACGAATACGAACAAGGTATTGGCGGTTGGGGAGGAAGCACGACGAATGGTAGGGCGTACCCCTGGGAATATCGTTGCCATTCGGCCGCTCAAAGACGGTGTCATTGCCGATTTTGACATTACCGAGGCGATGCTAAAACATTTCTTAAACAAGCTTGATTTAAAAGGATTTTTTGCGAAGCCGCGCATTTTAATTTGCTGCCCGACGAATATTACTTCTGTCGAACGAAAGGCCATTAAAGAAGCGGCAGAAAAAAGCGGCGGCAAAAAAGTGTATTTGGAAGAGGAACCAAAAGTCGCGGCGATTGGCGCCGGCATGGATATTTTCCAGCCGTACGGCAATATGGTCGTCGATATTGGCGGTGGCACAACCGATATCGCCGTTCTTTCGATGGGAGATATCGTCACCGCCTCTTCGATTAAGATGGCGGGGGACAAGTTTGATATCGAAATTTTAAACTATATCAAACGGACGTACAAGCTATTAATCGGAGAGCGCACGGCGGAAGAAATTAAAATGAAAGTGGCAACTGTATTCCCAGGTGCACGCGCAGAAGAAATCGATATTCGCGGCCGTGATCTTGTTACAGGATTGCCGCGTACGATTACGGTTCGTTCAGCTGAAATTGAAAAGGCGCTGCATGAGCCGGTTGCTGTCATTGTCCAAGCGGCCAAAAGTGTTTTAGAGCGTACGCCGCCTGAATTGTCGGCAGACATTATCGACCGCGGAGTGATTTTAACGGGCGGAGGCGCGCTTTTACACGGAATCGATCAGCTGTTATCCGAAGAATTAAAGATACCGGTATTAGTGGCCGAAAATCCAATGGATTGTGTAGCCATCGGAACCGGTATTATGCTCGACAATATCGATCGCGTGCCGAAGCGAAACTTTGTATAACGGCATGCTATACGCGAATAGGTAGTGTTTTTCTTCACGGTACCTATTCGCTTTTTCATTGGTTTGGCGTATAATAGGAGGTAAGTATGGACATTGAACAAATGAGGTGACAATCGTTGTTGCGCGGATTTTATACAGCTGCTGCCGGTATGCTAGCTGAGCAGCGCCGAGTGGAGATGCTAACAAACAATATCGCCAATGCCAATACGCCGGGGTATAAGGAAGACGAGGCCGCATTGCGCGCTTTTCCAGAGCTGTTGCTTTCACGGGTGCAGGAAACGACGACGCCAACAAGCGATCCCGCTTCACGGCTTCATCGTTCTCCGGTCGGCTCTATTCATACAGGCGTCTATATGCAGGAACTCATTCCGAATTTTTTGCAAGGGGATGTGAAAGAAACGGGGCAGCCTACCGATATCGCGTTAGTGGATGGGACGGTTCCGATCGATGCGCAAACGGGGATGAAGGGTGCGCTCTTTTTCGTTGTCCAAAACGCCAATGGCGACATCCGTTATACAAGAAACGGCAATTTTACGCTTGATGCCGAAGGCTATTTAACGACAAATGAAGGCTATTATGTTCTTGATGAAAATAATCAGCGCATTCGTTTAAACGGAACGGATTTTGCAGTCGCTCCCGATGGGACGATTACGGAAAATAATGCTCGTGTCGCTCGCTTGAATGTGGCCTTTGCTGCTAATCCGAATACGGTTGTGAAAGAAGGAAACGGATTATTCCGCAACGATAATGGACCGCTGCCAAGCGCTGTCGACAATCCCAATGTTACATATGAACTGAAGCAACGTTTCCTCGAACGGTCAAATGTTGATGTCACTCGTACAATGACCGATATGCTCTCGGCTTATCGTTCATTTGAAGCCAATCAAAAAATCTTGCAGGCATATGACCGAAGCATGGATAAGGCGGTAAATGAAATTGGCCGCCTCAAATAACGAGAGAGAAGAGAGGTAGGGCTTATGCTGCGTTCGATGATCACAGCCGCTAACACGATGAATCAGCTTCAACAGCAGCTGGATGTCATCAGCCATAATATCACCAATAGCAATACACCGGGATTTAAGCGCCGTGAAACGAATTTTTCTGAGCTGCTGGTTCAGCAATTTACCAATTTGCCAAATGATCAAGCGAACCGCTTGACTCCTGCTGGTGTCCGCCGCGGTGTCGGCGCCAAGCTGGGTGAAACGAATCTTGTGCTAAAGCAAGGCGCCTTGATGCAAACAGGCCGTCCGCTAGATGTCGCCTTTGCTAAAGAAGGGCAGTTTTTTCGCGTTCTCATCAATCATCAAGATGGGACAAGCACGATTGGTTATACACGGGATGGGGCGTTTTACTTGAGTCCATCAGAAGCGGATCCAAATGAGCTTATGCTTGTGACAAGCGACGGGTATCCGGTTCTTGATCGAAACAATGAACCGATTCTTGTTCGCGACGGCTTTCAAAAGATGACGATTACGAATACAGGCACAATCCAAGTCACAGACGCGAACGGAAATGTGTCGCAAACTGTAGAGCTAGGCGTAACGAGCATTTTGCGTCCGCAGCTATTGCAGTCTATTGGCGATAATTTGTTGGCATTTCCGGATTTGGCGCAGCTGGGGGTAGGAGAAGCTGATGTGGCACAGGATATGATCGGCAACATGCGTTCACAAATTCATCTTCAACAAGGAGCGCTTGAGCAATCCAATGTCGACTTAGGAACGGAAATGACCGATTTGATGCTGACTCAACGCTCCTATCAAATGAATGCGAAGTCCATCTCCATTTCGGACCAAATGCTTGGACTGATTAACGGAGTCCGCTCATAATGAAGGAGATGAAGCGATGGATGAACAACAACGTCAGGAAGAAAAGCAACCGAAGCGGCGCTGGAGACGGTCCCGCACTCGCTTGTTTCCGATTTGGTTCCGTCTTTTGCTTGTGCTCGTGTTGGTGGTGATCAGCACGGCTGCTGGCGCCATGATTGGCTATAGCGTTCTTGGCGATGGCAAGCCGCTTGATGTGTTAAAGCCGGCGACATGGCAGCACATCGTCGAGATTGTGACAAAGGATGTGAACAGCAAGTAGCCGTTACGCTAAACGGCATCTGCTTATGAATATACGGTCTCGCGCGCGCGGCTTGTGATGCGCTTTCATCGATGTCGAGGAGCAGAGAAAATCAAAGGAGGCATATAGATGTTTGATATCCAGCAAATTCAAGAAATCATCCCGCACCGTTACCCTTTTTTATTAATTGATCGAATTTTAGAGGTTGAAGAAGGAAAGCGGGCCATCGGTTTGAAAAATGTCAGTGCGAATGAGCACTTTTTTGTCGGCCATTTTCCTGAATATCCGGTGATGCCGGGCGTTCTTATTGTCGAAGCGCTGGCGCAGGTTGGAGCCGTTGCGCTGCTGATGAAAGAAGAAAATCGCGGCCGTCTCGCTTTTTTTGCCGGCATCGATAGCTGCCGATTTAAAAAGCAGGTCAAGCCGGGCGATCAGCTTCGCCTAGAAGTCGAGATTATCCGCAGCAAAGGAGCCATCGGCAAAGGACGCGGCATTGCGACAGTGGATGGAGAAATCGTCTGCGAAACCGAAATCACCTTTGCTCTTGGCGAAAAGAAAGACGCGTAAATCGACCAGTCATGCATGAAATTCTCCTTTCTGGATAAGATAAGCAAAGATGGGTCTGAAACACTTATCAATGATCGACAGAAAGGAGAAAAGAATGATGAAGAGACAAGCTTTGCTCATTCGGCTGTTTAGCGTATTGGTCGCCATGGCGCTGGCAACAGGATGTAATGCCAACCGCGACAACGATACGCAAAATCCTCCGCCACCGGCCAACAATGAGACAAACGATATCCAAGATCGAGATGTGAATCCGGCAGACGACATCAACCAAAACGATGATGTCGATAATGATAACAACGTGCCGAACCATGATACCAACTCATTGCCTCCTGGCGATGATACAAACAATGGACCTGGCGATGACGAGAACGATACCGTTCCGGATCCAGAAGATGCTGTTGAAGACCCTCAGGATACCAACGACAGAGACAATCGAGATGAATAATCGAAAAACCGCCTCCTCAGGGCGGTTTTTTTGTTGAAAGAGATGGAGCAGCCGAGCAGCTGACGTAACTTAACATGTGAGAATATGAACTCAATGGATCAGATAGACAAACAACACGCTTCACAGAACCGCAAGCGGGTTTGGAAAACGGCGTTGTTCAGAGCTTTTGTGTTGGCGTGTGGAAGGCCCATCGCCACCTGCTTTTGACCGCAAGTATTGGCGAGTGTCATTGGCTCTATAGCTGGATTTAGATCGTTTCTTCTTTCTGTTCCGCTTCCCAGCGGTCAATTTCCTCACGAACGATAGGCGCTACTTCTTTTCCAAGCAATTCAATCGCTTTCATGACATCTTCATGCGGCATGGAGCCAACCGGTACGTGGAGCATAAAACGCGTAATCCCCACATTTTTGCGGAGAAAAATAATTTTTTCCGCTACGGTTTTCGGATCTCCCACATATAAGGCCCCCTCCAGTCTTCGGGCCGCATCAAATGTCTCTCGAGTGTATGGAGCCCATCCGCGTTCTCTTCCGATGACATTCATGGCATACTGGGTGGACGGGAAAAATTTTTCCGCAGCGATATCCGTATTTTCCGCGATAAACCCATGAGAGTGCGAAGCGACCGTTAATTTTGCCGGATCGTGGCCATATTGTTTCGCCGTCCGCTTATACAACTTCACAAGTGGCGCAAAATGCAGCGGGCTGCCGCCGATAATGGCCAAAACGAGCGGCAAACCGAGCATGCCGGCGCGAGCGACAGATTCCGGTGTTCCGCCGCTGGCAATCCAGACAGGCAGCGGATTTTGGACAGGGCGCGGATAAACGCCTCGATGTTGAATGGCTGGCCGAAATTTTCCGCTCCAGGAGACTATTTCTGATTCGCGAATGTTTAACAGCAACTCCAGCTTTTCGTTGAAAAGCTCGTGGTAATCTTCTAAGTCATAACCAAACAGCGGGAAGGATTCAATAAAAGACCCCCGTCCTGCCATGATTTCCGCCCGTCCGTTTGAAATCGCATCGACGGTTGAAAATTGCTGGAAGACTCGAACGGGATCATCAGAAGACAGGACGGTGACGGCGCTTGTCAGGCGAATGCGCTTGGTCAGTGCGGCCGCTGCCGCTAAAATAGTAGCTGGACTCGAACTGGCGTAGTCTTTCCGATGATGTTCTCCCACTCCGAAAACATCAAGCCCGACTTGATCAGCCAATGTAATCTCCTCAATTACTTCCCGGATCCGTTCGGCATGGCTGATCGTCTTGCCCGTATGGACATCCGGGGTTGTTTCGACAAATGTAGTGACACCTATCTCCATTTTTTATCCCTCGCTTATGTTCTGTATAGTCTGACATTATCATAGTAAACGTCTCAGCTCAAATCAATCACCTTGTTTATCGCAGGCGGTTGATCCCTCCTCCTTGTCTGCCAAGCGTTTTCCAGACAACCGAACTCGTTCGTGCGTGGTGGAAGATGATTGTTGGAGAGCAGTTACCGTTTCTTTTGCCCTTGTGTTATTTTTCTTTTTTGTCGCTCATTCCATCGTTTCTCATGGCTTGATTGGAAGCATTGATGGGCTTGCGGGAGCCTCATGATTGGCACGATTGAGCCAAACGCGATAAAATGAGAGCATCACCATAAGTTGTAGGTAGCCAACCATGAGTATCGTGAAGCATGGCTGATGGTTTGATAGGATTGGATTTCTGCTTTTGCCTAAGCAAGGCTCGGCATTCTTATATGAGATCATGAATGACCTCTGTTGGTGAGATTGGATGAACGAAAAGATAGGAAAGGCGTGGAAAATAAACAATGAAATTAATAGCGATTGATATGGATGGAACGCTGTTAAACAGCGCAGGAAGGGTAACCGCTGAAAATGCGGCAGCGATCAAGCAGGCACAAGCTCAAGGGATCGAGGTGGTTATTGCGACGGGGCGCACGTATTATACAGCCAGCGGTCCGTTAAGAGAAGCGGATCTTCGCGTTCCCATCATTTGTTTGAATGGGGCTGATGTCCGCGATCAGGATGGACGGCAGCTGACGCGTATCCCGCTTGACGCTTCGTTGTTTCTTGAAGTCGATCAAGCATGCCAAGAGCACGGCGTCCACTTGGAAGTATGCACGAATGAAGGCATTTATTCCAAAAGCAAGGAGAAATCGTTGCAGATCCGGCTGGATATCGCTCAGAGCGCGAACGAACAGGCTGATGAGGAGCGTGTAAGGCGGCAGTTTGCCGATTATATCGCTTCCGGGTATCTGCGTTGGACGGATCACTTTCAGCCATTGTTGGACCGCGGGATTGACATCTATAAGCTTCTCCTTTTTTCCTTAGATCAAGAAGCGCTCGCCCATGTTAAGAACACATTTATAGCATGTGAAGCGCTTTGTGTTACATCGTCTGCCCATCACAATCTTGAAATCAATCATCGCGATGCGCAAAAAGGGATCGCGCTCGAAAGATGGGCGGCAAAACGAGGAATCGATATGAGCGAGGTCGTGGCGATTGGCGACAATTTAAACGATCTTTCGATGCTGCAAAAAGCGGGGAGAAGCGTCGCGATGGGCAATGCGGAAGAAGAAGTGAAGCGCATCTGCCATTGGGTTACTAAAACAAACAACGAACACGGCGTTGCTTATGCGATACGTGAAATGCTCCAAAATATCTAAGGGCGTTGGGAAGGGCTGCAGCGATCGAAGCTGAGCGGCCTGGTTTGTTTTTTTTTCTCAGGAAGCCCTATTTTTAGCGGCATTTGCGAAAGTGGGAGATGCATGGCGGTCACAGAACGTGAATGTCTGTGACCGCAAACCTTTTATCTACATACCGTTTCAAGGCAGAGATTTTTTGAAAGATTAACTGCTTTTATTCACGATTTGTTTTGGAGCCGGAGCGGTCGATTCCCGTTTAATCAGCTTGGAAGAAAGCAGCATCTCCTGGAATGGCTCGTGGGGATGCTCCATTCTCCAGAAAAGCTGTTCGACTGCCCGTTTCCCGTAAAGCTCTAGGTCAATATCGACCGTTGTTGTTTTCGGAGTTGAAATTTTTGATAATTGTCCATTATCGTAGCTGCATATGGATGCTTGCTCTGGAACGAGAATCCCTTGCTGTCTCAAGCCGGAATTGACTAAAAACCCGAGTCCGTCGTTGACGCAAAACCATGCGGTCGGCTGCTGCTTCAATTGGCGGATATAGCCGAGGATCGTCTCTTCCTTTTCTTCGGCATCTGTAAAAAGAAACGCGGGATTCGGTTCCATCCCATAATCTCTGAGCGCGAGCAAATATCCTTCGTACCGTTCTTCATAGCTCGGCGAATAATCAATATCGCCGACAAACGCAATATCGCGATGGTTTAATTCAATCAGATGCTGAACGGCGACATAGGCGCCAAAACGATTGTTCGTGAGTACCGCATCGGCATGAATATTGGGATGATGGTGATCGACGAGAACGGTCGGAATGCCCGTCGAAATCACTTTGTTGATATAGTCTGTGCTGATGTGGGAAAGAATTAAAACGCCATCGACTGTTTTGTTTTCAATAAACGCCGGCAGGATGAGCCGGTTTTTTTGTTCTTGATGAATCGATTGGATATGCAAATGCATGCCGCGTTTTAACACTTCTTTTTCAATGCTTAAATAAATTTCGCCAAAAAAATTTTTAAATGAAAAGGCGCGGTCAGAGGCAATCAGCCCGATGTTTCCCGTCCTTTTTTGGCTGGTTTGCTTTCGGGAGTCAGGATATTGATACCCCATTTCTTTCGCTACGCGCATCACAAGCTCGCGCGTTTCTTCACTGACCCCATCTTTCCCTCGAAGCGCCTGCGAAACAGAATTTTTCGATATGTTTAACCGATCTGCGATATCTTGCATCGTAACTTTCTTTTTCATTTTTCACACCTACTATCTTTCTGCAGTTTAGCGATACACACGCGGGCCATTCACCTTGCTGAGATGGGAGGGCATCAATCATGACCTGTTCACTTAAACCAAGCGCCAAGTGTAGGAGCCTATTAATGATTCCATTCAAATCGCTTGATTTTTAGCTGTTCCATCCGCTGGACATGTTGATCCATCATGCTCTTCTCGAACCATGAATGCTTTGCGGACAGATGGTTTGGCCCCCTCGCTCTTGTTCGAGGGAAGAGGCGGAAAAGCTGGTGTTCCCTCAGGTCATTCTACGTTTTTCATCAAATAATCGCTCACCAACATGTATTGAAAACGGCTGGGATGGTTGTCATTCATTATTATAAGCCGGAAAGCGGCTGACAGCTATCCTGCAATTTGTCATCGTCCTCTAGTAAGGAAAGGAGTCGTTTGTAAATAAAAAAATAACATAAATGACCTAACATTACAATAATTATTAATAACGTTACAATATTATTTGTAATGGTAAGAAAGTCTATTATATAAAATAAAAGTTCATTCGTAAAATTCATAAAAAAGTATTGACGAGCAAAACAAAAGGTGAAATAATTTATTGAAAGATTACAAAAATAAAGTAATCAATTACAAATCATTTTGTAACGTTACAAATAATTTCTTTACTGTTTGTTAAGCGCTTTCATTTTCTTGGGTTATGAATGTGTTTCCCAGTCGCCTTTGGTAGAGGAAAAAGCTGTTATGACCGTGTATCAAAGATCATCAGTTTGGAGGAATGGATGTATGAATGTTTATCGCTTTCCGGAAAACCCGCTTATCACCCCAAAAGATGTGAAACCTTTTCACGATCATCATGAGGTGATAGGGGTATTTAATGCAGGAGTCGCTAAATACAATGGGGAATTTTTGCTGCTGCTTCGGGTGGCCGAACGACCAATCAGCCAAGACACTCAGCTCGTCAAAGCACCCGTCATTGATTTTTCAAACGGCGAAGGGAAGTTAAAGGTGATTGAACTGCATAAGCAGGATGCCCGATTTGATTTTTCTGATCCTCGTGTCATTGCCTATAAAGATTCTGCGCGCGGAGTCGCTTATTTAACATCGATATCGTATATTCGCATTGCCCGCAGCAAAGACGGGCGTCATTTTACGATTGATGACAAGCCGTTTATTTATCCGGAAACCAAACGGGAAGCATGGGGGGTAGAAGACCCGCGCGTTACGCAAATTGGCGATACGTATTACATTCAATATAGTGCGGTATCGGCAGAAGGAATTGGCGTCGGGCTCGTCTCTACAAAGGACTTTGTCACTTATGAACGATTAGGATTGATGCTTCATCCGGAAAATAAAGATGTCGCGATTTTCCCTGAAAAAATTAACGGAAAGTATTACGCCTTGCATCGTCCGGTACCAAAAGGAATTGGCAGGCCGGAAATTTGGATTGCGGAATCGGATAATTTGCTGTACTGGGGAAACCATCAATATTTGTTGGGGTTGAGCGAGGACGGCTGGGATAATGGCCGGATTGGCGGAGGAGCCGTTCCGTTTAAGACGGATAAGGGATGGCTGGAAATCTATCATGCTGCGGATCGGCATGACCGCTATTGTTTGGGGGCGTTGCTTCTTGATCTGAATGATCCGACTAAAATTCTTGCAAAAACAGAGGAGCCGATTTTAGAGCCGCAAGCCGATTACGAAAAAAACGGGTTTTTCGGCAATGTTGTCTTCACTTGCGGGGCATTGCTGGAAGGAGATAAAGTGATCATTTATTATGGCGCGGCTGATGAGGCGATTGCGGGTGCCGAGCTCAGCCTGAACGAAATGATGGAAAAGTTAGTTTACATGTAATCAAGTCTCTCATTCTCGCGAATGGATCCATGGTGAAAAAGGCAACTTTTTTTGTTGTCTTTTCCATTATAAAATTTTAGTTTTGAAGGGGGAATACGCATGAAAAAGAAAGGTTTTGTCCAAATGGCAGCGGCATTGCTTACGGTCGCTCTGATCAGCGCCGGATGTCAAAATGCCGACAAAGACACGGGTGCGAAAGAAGGGAAATCGAGCCAAACCGTGACATTTGATTTTTGGGCTGCCCCTAATCCGACACAGCAAGCTTTTTGGAAGAGTATGGCAGATGAATATATGAAGGATCATCCGAATGTGAAAATCAAAGTGTCGCCGATGCCGGAAAGCCCTTCATCTGAAGCGGGAATTCAATCAGCGATCGCCTCTGGGCATGCTCCGGCGGTTTCTGAAAATATTTCAAGGGGATTTGCCGCCCAGTTGGCCGCGAGCCGGGCCATTGTGCCGCTGGATGAATTAAAGGGATTTGATGAGCTGATTGAACAACGGAATATGAAAACGACGATTTCGAGCTGGGAGTTCGCCGATCAGCATCAATATGTGTTGCCGATTTATTCGAACGCCATGTTATTTGGCTGGAGAATGGATATTTTAAAGGAGCTTGGGTATCAAGAGCCGCCGAAAACGTATAGTGAGGTAATGGAGGTTGGCCAAAAACTTAAAGAAAAATATCCTGATAAATTTTTGTGGGCGCGGGCTGATTTAGTGAAGCCAACATGGTGGGCGAGATGGTTTGACTTCTTTATGTTATATAATGCCGCTTCTGATGGCAATAACTTCATAAAGGGAAATCAACTCGTTGTAGACGATCAGGCAGGAGTGAAAACGCTGCAATTTTTTAAGGAGCTTCAGAAAAATGATTTACTGTTAACGCGGGAAGCAACCGATCCATTTGAAAATGCGACCTCCATTATGGTAGACCTTGGGCCGTGGACATTCCCGTACTGGGCAGAAAAGTTTCCAGAGATGAAATTTCAGCAAAATTATGCCTTGTCCTTACCTCCGGTGCCTGATGATGTCGATCCAAGCAAAGCGAAAACATTTGCCGATACAAAAGGTCTTGTAATTTATGCTTCGGCTACGAAAGAACAGCAGCAAGCGGCGTTCGATTTTATTCGCTGGGTTTATTCCGATGTGAAGCATGATTTGGATTGGTTCAAGCAAACGAATTTACCGCCTGCGCGCGATGATTTGTCCATAAATGAGGCCTTTGTCTCTTATTTGGAGGAAAATCCGCAATTAAAGCAATATGCAGAAAACATTCCGAACGCGATTCCGCCAGTTGATAATGAGAAAACGGTCGAAATCCAAGAGCTTATCGGAAAAGAAGCGTTAACACCTGTGATCAAAGGGCAAAAAACTCCTGAGAAAGCATGGGAGGACATGAAAAAGGCAATTGATGGGGTGTTAAAATAAATGAACAAAACGACAGCAAGGCTGGGTTGGCTTTTAGCCAGCCCCTACCTTATCTATTCATTCATTTTCTTTCTGTTTCCGTTGATATGGGCGCTTTATTTAGCTTTTACAAATTGGAACTTAATTGCTCCAGATTATGAAACGGTCGGGCTTCAAAATTTTATCGAAGCTTTTTTTAGCCAAAGCGTCAGAGCCGCTTTTTGGACGACATATAAATTTATGCTCATGTTTGTTCCTATTGTAGTTGCCGGCGCGCTTTTTTTGGCTTTGATTATCCACTCGTTGCCTCGATTGAAGGGGCTGTTTTCGGTGGGATATTTCCTTCCTTATTTAGCGTCGGGAGTGGCTTCAGCGATTGTAGTAAAAGGGGTTCTTTCTTATAACAGCCCATTGAATATTTTTTTCCGAAATCATTTAGGGATGGATATTAATTGGCTCGACTCCCCCATTTTAGCTCCGCTTATGATTGCGCTCATGATGGCTTGGAAATTCGTCGGCTATTATGCGTTATTATTTTTATCTGGATTAGAGAGCATACCAAAAGAAATTTATGAAGCAGCCGAAATGGATGGGGCGGTTGGCTGGAAGCGGTTCTGGTATGTTACGATCCCGATGCTGTATCCTTCCTTCTATACAGTGACGATTTTAGCGGTAGGTCTTATGTTTGGCATTTTTACAGAACCGTATGTATTAACGGGCGGAGGCCCTGATTATTCAACACATACGTGGCAGCTAGAAATTTATAATCAGGCATTTGAAAAATTAAATGCCGGATATGGAACAGCGGTAGCCATTATCAACTCCATTGTGACCTTTGCTTCTATTCTTGTCTTTCGCAAAATCTTAGAGAAGTGGGGTGCCAAGCATGGTTGGGAATAAGCGATTCAAGACAGCGCTGCTCTATACATTGGCGTTCATAGTGCTTATCATCATGGTCTTTCCCTACTTGTATATGATATTGAGCTCGCTGGCCCCGTGGGAACAGGTGGATCGTAAAATCATTCCAACGAAGCTGACGCTGCGTTCGTATGAATGGTTATTGACGGGAGGAGAGAACGTCATACCGCGACCATGGCTGCGTGCTTTCTTTAATAGTTTGCTTGTGACGGTGTCCTCTACGTTGCTTATGCTGACCACAGCCATTTTGGTTGGGTATTCTCTAGCCAAACTGAAATTTAAAGGCAACCGTTTGATTAATAATATGATTCTGTTTCAAATGTTTTATCCTGCGATTATTCTATTAATTCCTCTGTTTTTAATTATTCGTTATTTTGGATTGTACGATACGTATTGGGCGATGATTTTACCGAAGGCTGTCAATTTGTGGGCGATTTTTATGTATACAAACTTTTTCCGCAGCATACCAGATGAGCTGATAGAAGCGGCTAAAATGGATGGGGCGGGACAGCTGAAGATCATCACCAGGATTATTTTGCCGATGTCCAAGTCGATTACGACGATTATTTTTCTGTTTCTCTTTATGGAAAGATGGGTTGAACTATTATGGGATATGTTAGTGGTGAACAGTGAAAAAATGCTGACGCTCAATGTGCTGTTGGCGCAAATGTTCGGCCCGTATGGAGGATATCCTGGCCCGATGTATGCGGCCTCTGTGCTGCTGACGCTGCCAATTTTAATTTTATTTATCATCTTTAGCAGGAATTTCAAAGAGGGAATGCAGTTTGTGCTGAAATAAAAGCGGCTACCGATATGAAGGAACGTCACAAGGGAAAACGGCGGCTGTTGCAGAAATGAATCCAGAGTTTGAGACGTTTTCTCCGTCGGTGGGGTGACCGAACGACGCCGCTTTATCGAACCGTCCATGGGGCGGGATGCGGCGTGGCTTCAACCTTTGATACGTGGGTGCGTGACGAAAAGAAAAGCCGCAGGATTCTTCCCGTTGTAGGTTTTTCCTATTGGATATGGATAGTAAAAGTGTAGGAGGATTTTTATGCAATTAAAAAAAACAGCGGTCAAAACTTGCGCGATGCTATTGGAGGAATTTCAATATCGCCCGCAGCCCGTTCATCCTGAAAAATTAATATTTAAAGGTGTCGGCGATCGCGACGTGTACAATATTTCCGCGCCATTTGAAGAGGATGGCGAGCAAGTCATTGCCGGACGGGTGGAGCCTCGTGACAGCGAGCGCTCGGAAGTGTATTTTTTTGTGAATCGCCATGGGGAGTGGGTGCCGCGGGAAGGAGCCCCGATTTTCCAGCTGCAAGATCCTTTCTTTACGAAAATTGGCGGTGAGTTGATTTTTGGCGGAGTGCAAACTTTCCCGCATCCGGTCATCGAAGGAGCGCTAGGATGGAGAACGGTATTTTACAGGGGAAAGACGATTCGCGAGCTGCGGGAGTTTGCGAAAGGTCCAGATGGAATGAAGGATTTGCGATTAATCGAACTGCAAGACGGATCCATTGGTGTGATTACGCGGCCGCAAGGAGCAAAGGGAGGCCGCGGCAAGATTGGATTTACCCGCATTTCATCGCTTGATGATTTTACCATTGACGTCATCCATGAAGCTCCGCTTTTAGAGGGACAGTTTGCAGAAGAAGAATGGGGCGGAGCGAACGAGCCGCATTTGCTGGAGAATGGGCTGGTGGGTATTTTAGGCCATATCGCTTGTTTTGATGAAGAAGGAAACCGCCATTATTATCCGATGGTATTTGCTCTTGATCCTGAGACAGGGGAATATTCAGATATCGAATTGATTGCGACAAGATCGCACTTTTTGGCCGGAGCTGCTAAGCGGCCTGATCTGGAGGACGTCGTGTTCAGCGGCGGCTTGATCCGTAAAGGAGATGGCACCGCTGATTTATACGCGGGCATCAGCGACGCGGAGGCGCAAAAGATTACGATCCCCGATCCATTTATCAAATATGAAACGATCAAGTAAAAAGGGCTTGTGCATACAGGGGGCTGAGAAGAGTAGATTCATATTGACAAAAAATAATAGAGGTCATGAACCATGAAGGGTTTTCTGCGTGATGTATCGCCAGAGGCAACGTATTATTTAGCGATGACTGGATTATTTTCATTCGGAAATGCGCTGTCAGGGATGTTCTTGCAAATTTTTATATGGCGGCTGGATCGCACCTTTACGCTGCTGGCCCAATATAGCTTCTATACGTCGCTCTTTATTTTATGCAGCTTTTATTTCTGTGCATGGCTGGCGCGGAAAACAAGCCCGATGGCAACGATGCGCTGGGGCATTGCCGGTTATTTTCTTTCTTACTTGCTGGCGCTCGTCCTTCGCGATGCGCTGATTCATCACCTTCTTTTATTGGGGTTGCTGCAGGGATTGGCGATCAGTCTATTCTCTGTTGGCATGCATATGGCCAACTTGGATATGGCGACAAATCGCGGAAGAGACCGATTTTTATACATGCAAGGCTTGGTGGCGGCGATTGGCGGAGTGGCCGGCCCTCTCGTTTCAGGTGCGGTGATTAGTTGGTTTGATCAGATGCTCGGCTACTATCTTGTCTTTTTTATGGCTTGTGTCTTTTTTGGTTTGGCGGCCATCGTCTCGCTGCGCATTCCAGAGCGGCCTGTCGAGCTGCAGAGCCGTTTACTGGCTGTGCTGCTCCATGCCCCAAAGGAGTGGAAGCGCATGTATCTCGTGATGCTGGGAGACGGGATTGCTTCTGGAGTATATGTCACATTTTTGATTTCCATGATGATGTATCAGGTGGCTGGTGGAGAGTGGAAGCTTGGGGTTTTTCAAATGATGTCAGAGCTTGTTTCGATTGTTTCTTTGGTGATCCTCGCACGCCGATCGCGTCCAGATCAACGGATGCTTGTGTATACAATCGGAACGCTGGGCATTTGGCTCGGTTCGCTCTTTTTGGCCTATCAGCCAACGATGCTAAGTCTGATGTTGTTCGTGCTTATGAAACCGATCGCCTTGAACATGATGAATACAACGATAAACGCGCTGATTTATGCAGCGATTGAAAAAGATCCCCGCTATAAGCAGATGCAGCTCGACTATATTACTGTCAGGGAAATTCCGCTCGGTCTCGGAAGAATGGCGGGAGTCTTTATTTTTTTCATGATGCGGAATTACCTCGATTTCGACCAGCTGCTGCCGGTATCCTTTAGCTTGTTTCCATTGATTTATGTGGCGATGATCCCTGTGCTGTACTTGATTTGGCATAAAAATCAAACAGAGGCGGGCAGGACATTAACTTAAAATAAAGGGAGGATGCAGGAATGAAACAGCCGATCTTTTTCCGCCCGGTTTTCCAAGAAAGAATTTGGGGCGGAACCAAATTGCGCGATGTATACGGATATGATATTCCTTCTGAACGAACAGGCGAGTGTTGGGCCATTTCGGCTCATCCAAACGGGCAAAGTGTGGTACGTTCTGGTGAATGGGCAGGAATGCCGCTCGGGCAGCTATGGCAGGAGCATCGCGAATTATTCGGCTACTATGACAGTGACCGTTTCCCTTTACTAACCAAAATCATTGATGCCAATGACGATTTATCTGTGCAAGTGCACCCTGATGATGAATATGCATCCAACTATGAAAAGGGCGAATGGGGAAAAACGGAATGCTGGTATGTCATCGATTGCGAAGAAGGTGCCGAGATTATTTTCGGACATCGAGCGAAAACAAAGGAAGAGCTGGCCGATATGATGAAAAGGGAACAGTGGGATCAGCTGCTGCAGCGTGTACAGGTAAAGGCGGGGGACTTTTTTTATGTTCCAAGCGGCACGGTTCACGCTCTATGCTCCGGTTTGCTTATTTTAGAGACGCAGCAAAACTCGGATACAACCTACCGCGTATATGATTATGGACGCCGTGATCGCGATGGCAAGCCGCGCGAGCTACATGTTAAAAAAGCGCTTGATGTGATCACGGTGCCCCATTTACAGCAGCCAATCGAGCCAACCGTGGTCAAAATGGCGGGGGCGACAGTGACGACATGGGTGCGGAGCGACTACTTTACGGTTTCAAAATGGGAGGTGCATCCGCGGCTTGAAATGGAACGAATTCAACCGTTTCTGCTGCTGAGCGTAATGGTCGGGACGGGAGCGATAGGCACGGAAGAAGGAGAATGGCCGCTGCAAAAGGGAGACCACTTGCTGTTACCGTATCAATTTGGCCCATTTCGAATCACGGGACATGTCCAACTCATTGCGTCGCAACCGTAATATATAGGTGCTTAAATAGGTGAATAGGGAAGGTGGACTTTCCTTCCGTCTTCGGTGAGCGGTTACGTTTTGGTATGACCGCTCATCGAGTGTGAGCTTTGACATGACAGATACCGTTCAGTACAGGAATCATAAGTGAATCGATTGGAGCTGGCGATACGAGTAATATTTATATAAAAAATCTCTTGCCTCTTTTAATCGAATTCTGTTATAGTGTATGTAACCGGTTACAGAGATAAAGGTGGAGAGAATCAGGATGGCAACGATTCGTGATGTTGCTAAATTGGCAGGTGTATCGGTGGCGACCGTTTCGCGTGTGCTGAATCAAAACGGTTACGTCAACGAAGATACTGAAAAACGAGTGAAAAAAGCGATTGAACAACTGAATTATAAACCGAACGAAGTAGCACGAACCTTATTTAAAAAAACATCGAAAACGATTGGGCTCATCGTTCCCGATATTTCTAACCCGTTTTTTCCAGAGCTTGTTCGGGCCGTTGAAGATGTCATGAATATTTATGATTACACGGTGATTTTGTGCAACTCTGATGAAAAAAGCGAAAAAGAAAAGCAATACATCGGGATTTTAAAGCAAAAATATGTGGACGGCATTATTTTGACGACTAATCAGCTAGAAAGCGATGAGGTGCTGGAGCTGGGGGTTCCGGTTGTTGTCCTCGACCGGCCATCGATGCATTCATTTCCGTCTGTTATCGCTGACAATTACGGTGGCGCGCGTTTAGCAACAAGGCATTTGTACGACATCGGCTGCCGGAAAATCGCCCACATTCAAGGGCCGACCCACGTGGTGAATGCGATGGAGCGCTTTCGCGGATACCGTGATGAAATGCAGGAGCTGGGTCTTTGGAATGAACAGTTGATTATTCAAGGAAACTATCAATTAAAACAAGCAAAAGAGGCGACGCTGCGAGCGCTGCAAGAACATAAAATGGACGGCATTTTTGCTGGAAACGACGCGATGGCAGTCGGAGCACTGAAGGCGGTGCAACAGCTCGGTTTGCGGGTGCCGGAGGATGTGGCCATTATCGGGTATGACGGCATTCCGCTGACGGAAATGACGACTCCCGAATTATCGACGATCTCACAGCCTATTTATGAGATGGGGGCGATCGCTGCCCGGATTTTAGTGAAAAAAATTGAAGCTAAACCGCTTGAACAGCTTCATTATGTGCTGCCTGTGAAGCTGGTGGAAAGGCAATCGACGCAAAGGAGAGGAACGAGATGAAAAAACCAGTGATTACCGTCATTGGGAGCTTAAATATGGATTTGGTCACGGTGACAAAGCGTGTTCCAGAGCAAGGTGAAACCGTATTAGGCGAAAAGTTTCACCTCATCCCCGGCGGCAAAGGCGCCAATCAAGCGGTGGCGGCTGCTCGTCTTGGAGCGGAGGTCCATATGATTGGCGCGGTAGGCAGCGACACGTTTGGCGAGGTGCTAAAGCGCCAGCTTGACAATGAGGGGATTTTTATCGACGGTGTGAAACCGGTTACAGATGTGGAAACAGGCACGGCGATGATTACGGTGTCGGATGGCGACAATCGCATCATTGTCGTTCCCGGGGCGAATTATGCGCTGCAGCCCGAAGACTTGGAGCAGCATGAAGCTGTCATTGCCAAGAGCGATATTTGTTTATTGCAGCTGGAGATTCCGCTTGCTGTCGTGGAGCGGGCCGTTGCCTTGGCCAAAAAGCATGGCGTTTTTGTTATCTTAAATCCGGCGCCGGCACAGCCCCTGCCGCCGGCGCTGTTGGAGCAAATAGATCTAGTGACACCGAATGAACATGAATGCGGCATCATTTTTCCTGAACAGGACCGCGAGAAATGGGCCGCTAAGCTTGTCGTCACAGAAGGCGCGCGCGGTGTTTCCATCACTAAAAACGGAAAGCAAATGATCGTTCCGGGCTTCCGGGTACCAGTCGTCGATACAACGGGCGCTGGCGATACGTTTAATGGCGCGCTCGCAGTCGCCTTGAGCAAAGGAATGGAACTGGAGGAGGCGTGCCGCTTTGGCAATGCTGCCGCTGCTTTATCCGTCACCAAGCTTGGGGCGCAGGGCGGAATGCCGACAGAGAAAGAAGTCATCCAATTGCTTGAGGCTGCGAAAGGAGAAGCATTATGAAAAAGGACGGTATTTTAAATAAAGAACTGAGCACGGTTTTAGCTTCACTTGGCCATACGGATACAATTGTCATAGCCGATTGCGGTCTGCCGATTCCGGATGGAGTGATTCGCATTGATTTATCCGTTGTCAAGGGAGTTCCATCCTTTTTAGCTGTATTGGATCCGCTCCTGGCGGAATTGGAAATTGAAGCAATCACCGTAGCGGAAGAAATGAAAACGCATAATCCGAACATGTATGAGGCGATTCAGCAGCGTTTTTCAGGAGTTGAGCAGCATTTTGTTTCCCATGAACAATTCAAAGAAATGCTTCATGCGGCCAAGGCGGTCATCCGTACGGGAGAAGCGACTCCTTATGCCAATATGATTCTTCATTCAGGAGTGAATTTTTAACAGGCGGTTTGGGAAAGGGGAGAGGAACCGTGACAGCACCGTTGATTCAAATGAAAGGAATTAGGAAATCGTTTCATCATCATCTTGTTTTAGACGGAATCGATTTGGAGATTCGCTCTGGAGAAGTGCATGCCTTGATGGGGGAGAACGGAGCGGGGAAATCGACATTAATGAAAATTTTAACAGGGATGTATGAAAAGGATGGTGGGACCATTGCCGTCAATGGAACAGACGTGCATTATCGCCATCCGAAAGAGGCCGAACGCGACGGGATTGTGTTTATTCATCAAGAATTGAGCGTCATTCCTACGTTAACGGTAGCGGAAAATATTTTTTTAGGACGGGAGCATACGGTTGGCCGGACAGGCATTATTCGGCGCAAGGAAATGGAAAACCAGGCCTCTGTTTATTTGCAGAAGCTCGGCGTTGACATCGCTCCGAATGAAATCGCTGGAAAGCTGTCGGTGGGGAAACAGCAAATTATTGAGATTGCTAGAGCGCTGTCGACCGATGCCAAATGTCTGATTATGGACGAACCGACCGCCGCCCTGACAGATCGGGAAATTCAAACCTTGTTTACTGTGATTCGAACGCTGAAACAGCAAGGTGTGGCCATTATTTATATTTCTCACCGGATGGAGGAAATTTTCACCATTTGCGAACGAATTTCCGTGTTGCGGGATGGAAGAATGATCGGAACGAAATCCATCGCTGAAACCAACTTCGATGACATCGTCCATATGATGGTCGGCAGGCAAATCGGAGAGCGTTTTCCAAAGCGAACAGCGCCAATCGGCGACGAAGTGCTTCGGGTGGAAAATCTGACGCAAAAAGGCGTGTTTCATAACGTTTCCTTCTCTGTGAGATCGGGAGAAATTTTAGGTGTCGCCGGTTTAATGGGAGCCGGCCGCACGGAAATAATGGAGGCGCTTTTTGGCATCCGCAAAGTCGATGAAGGAGCCGTTTATATTGATCGCCAGCCCGTCAAGCTTGGCTCGCCGCGGCAGGCGATTGAACACGGAATGGCTTTTATTACCGAGGACCGGAAAATGAAAGGGCTTGTGCTCAGTATGAGCGTTCGCGAAAATTTAACACTGCCGACATCGGAAAAGCTAGCATCGGCGGGAATCATTCGCGCAAAACAAGAAGCGGAGCTTGTCCAGTCGCTGATTGCCCGCTTAAACATTAAAACCGCTTCTGCTGAACTGGAAGTGAAAGCGCTAAGCGGAGGAAATCAACAAAAGGTGGTATTTGGGAAATGGCTCATGATGAATCCGCGCATTCTGATTTTAGATGAACCGACTCGCGGTGTGGATGTAGGAGCCAAAAAGGAGATTTATGAGATTATGAACGAGCTGACGGCACAAGGTGTGGCCATCGTGATGGTGTCCTCTGAATTGCCAGAGATTCTAGGGATGAGTGACCGGATTATGGTGGTGCATGAAGGAAAGGTCAGTGCCATTTTCGACAATGAACAGATCGATCAAGAAACGATTATGCGCGCGGCGACGGGAGGGAATGAATAATGCAGCATCCGGATAAACTCGCACAGACTGGAGCAGCTTGGCGCTTGGAAATGAAAAAGCTGGGACCGCTCATCGGCTTTATCTTGTTGTGTATCGTGTTGTCGCTATTAAGCGATCATTTCTTAACAGTAGACAATTGGCTGAATATTTTTCGTCAAGTATCCATTAATGCATTGATTGCTTTTGGAATGACGTTTGTCATTTTAACAGGCGGCATTGATTTATCGGTTGGTTCTGTACTGGCGCTTTCCAGTGCGCTTGCTGCCGGTTTGATGGTAGACGGAGTCAATGGGACTGTTGCCATTGCCGTCGGGATTGCGGCTGGTCTCGTGATGGGGGCGCTGAATGGAATCATTATTACAAAAGGGCGTGTCGCGCCATTTATTGCGACATTGGCGACCATGACGGTGTTCCGCGGGGCGACGCTCGTTTATACGGAAGGGCGCCCGATTACCGGATTTTCGGATCAACTGTCGTTCCAAATGCTTGGCCGCGGTTATTTTCTAGGAATTCCGGTTCCGATTATTTTGATGCTTGTCATTTATGCGGCACTATATTTTGTGTTGAAAAAAACAACCTTCGGCCGCCATACGTATGCCGTTGGTGGAAATGAGGAGGCGACGCGCATATCAGGCATTCGCGTCGACCGCTTGAAAATTTGGATTTATTCGTTGACGGGCGGTTTATCAGCGCTTGCGGGACTTATTTTAACCTCGCGCCTCAACTCGGCGCAGCCAACCGCTGGAACATCGTACGAGCTCGATGCGATTGCTGCGGTGGTGCTCGGCGGTACAAGCCTATCGGGCGGCCGCGGTTGGATTTTTGGAACGCTCATTGGCGCGCTGATTATTGGTGTGTTAAATAACGGTCTCAATCTCTTAAATGTCTCGTCGTTTTATCAGCAATTAATTAAAGGTGCTGTCATTCTTCTTGCGGTGATTTTAGACCGCCGCAAAGAAGTTTGATATAGATGAAATGAAAGAAAACAAAGGAGTGGGGGAAATGATGAAAAAATTTTTCAGTATGCTGCTAGTGCTCCTCTTAGCGGTTGGGGTAGCAGCGGGCTGCTCTTTAGACAATGGCGATACAGGCAGCAAATCCGAGGATAAGAAAGAAGGCAAGCTAAAAGTTGGTTTATCGATTTCTACCTTAAACAACCCGTTTTTCGTGACGTTAAAGGAAGGAGCGGAAAAAGCGGCGAAAGAAGCCAATATCGAATTAACGGTTGCGGATGCACAAAATGATTCGGCAAAGCAAATCAACGATATTGAAGATTTAATTCAACAAGGTGTCGATGTCCTTTTAATCAATCCGACCGACTCCAGCGCGGTAACATCGGCTATTGAGTCGGCGAATCAAGCGAACATTCCGGTCATCACAGTCGACCGCAGCGCGGAAGGCGGCAAGGTGGCCTCACATATCGCTTCCGATAACGTAGCAGGCGGGAAAATGGCTGGAGAATTTTTAATTGAAAAATTAAAGGATGGCGGCAATATCGTTGAACTGGAAGGAATCCCTGGCTCATCAGCGGCTCGTGAACGCGGCGAAGGCTTCCATCAGGCCATTGACGGCGCTGCCAATATCAAAGTAATCGCGAAACAAGCGGCTGACTTTGATCGCGCCAAAGGATTATCCGTAATGGAAAACATTTTGCAAAGCCATAAAGATATCAAGGCCGTCTTTGCCCATAATGACGAAATGGCGCTTGGAGCGTTAGAAGCATTGGAAGCGCACGGCATGAAAGATGTATGGGTCGTCGGCTTTGACGCCACAGAAGATGCTGTGAAGGCCGTCCAAGATGGAAAAATGGCGGCGACGGTAGCGCAAAAGCCGGAAATGATTGGCGAACAAGCCGTACAAACAGCCCTCAAAGTATCGAAAGGCGAAAAAGTAGAATCCTTTATTCCGGTACCGCTAGAACTAGTGAAAGGCGAATAATCACGTTGCAATCAATAGGGAGAGAGCGATCCATCGAAACGCTCTCTCTTTTTTGGACGTCTTGGTGTGCGCATACTAAGGATGGTCAATGTGGAAAAAACACTAGCAACTGTCCGAATCTATACCTGTCAAGTCATCCATGTATTAGTGAGGCAAGATCCAATAGATTCGCTTGTTGTGTGGTCTGTGTACCGTATAAATATGAATAAACGATAGCTTGTAAAACCTGCAGTTGGAAGGCAAGTGGTTTTAATTATGTATTGGTATGACGAAGGTCAGAGCAATGTTATTTTCAGCTCCATGACTGTTCTGTAAGACGATGTAGCTTGACTTCTTTATTGCGATTGCGAAAAAAATTCAATAGGATACAATAATTTTTTGTTGATTTATGTCTAATAGTAGCTTTTATGGGTACAATCATGACATCACTTTCCATAAATATAAGTCGTTCCGCGCTTTATTCAAGCGGAATGGCATTGTCTGTACTTTTCTATTGCAAAATATAATGACAGAGGATATTTATCATAAAACATTTATATCATCATCCATCAATTTGAGATTGGTTTAAATCTTCAATAATTTTTTAATAGCTCTGGGTATATACTTATACTCATTGTTCCGTTAAAGTTATATAACTCAATGACAATTTTTTTATGATCTTTTTTATTTTTTCTTAATATAATTATTTCCCTGAGATCACTATATATTTCAACAACATTATTTTTTATAATTAACAGTAAATTTTTAGTAAATTTCTTTTTTATTCAATTCAGACATCCCTTAAATTAGTTTTAGTGAAATGATTTAAATTAATAAAATCAAGATATGTTCCAATTCTCAAGTAGATAGATATCTAAGTATAATAGCCTGAGGGAAGAGCAAATTGTATGTCTTGGGAATAGAGGACCTAGCCCAAAGATGTTCTTTCATTCCTATTTTCGTATGAATTATACCCTGCAATAGACCACACAAACGGTCGATTGTGTGGTCTGGATTCTGGTTGATTCTCTGAATAAAGGTTTAAGCATTCTTTTTGATTTCCTGCACAGTCAAATAGAATACATTGTAAATCACGTCTGATTTTAGATTTCCATACCCCTTCAATCCAATTCAGTTGAGGGCCATATGGTGGCAAAAAGACGAGCTCTAACCGATCTTCGTGTTCTTTTTAAAATGGCTGAGTGAGTTAGGCATGATGAATTCGAGCGTTATCTAAAATCATCGCCATTTTGCCTGTAGGATAGCGCTCTAACACAAATGGAAGAAATGTTTCTGCATCATAGCGTTCTTCTTCGATGCAAAACACATTCCTGTTTCGTAGTTCAACGTGCCAATCAACTTCCTCCCTTGATGTGTTCCAAACGTCGGAATGATCCGTTGCTTTTTTTTTGACAAACCATGTTTTTGGAATCGATTGGTAATCCCGAACATCGATTCATCTTGAAAAAGGACATATGCGATTTTCCCATCTAACAGTTTTTTTACTTCTGAGAAGGCGACTTCGGCGAATTCTTTTTGTTTTTCTTCATCGACATTGACTAGTGGATATGTCGGTTTTGGATAACTTAATCCTAACTAATGCAGAATTTTACTGGTTCCACGAAGAGTATACCTTGGTCCCCACTTTGGTTGAATGAGTTCAGCGTCATCACAAGCGTCCAATGATATTTCGCTTCGAATCCAGCCTCTACTGGAAGCTGATGTTCCATGATCGAAGTCAGCTCTTTTTCCTATTCAGGGCTCAATCGACGTGGGGTGCCAGGCGAGTATTTCATCTCCAGTCCGTCAAGACCGCGCTAGGTGTAGGTATGGATATAGTTGTAGGTGTTTTTCTTGAATCGACCAATAGTCGTTGCGATTTCTCTTTTTTGTATCCCTGCAAATGAAGATAAATCGCCTGGTAGCGTTCATATGCTCGTTTACTTTTCGCTTTCGTTTTTGTGGTTCGACATTCCACTCTTTCCCGTTCTCTATTTTCTCTCTTTAATTCGCCATAGAACGGGAGAAAATCTTTATTTCAACTTATATAGTTAATACATGGAGAGAATTATTGTGATTCTGTATTCGCAATGGATTTCATACTTACAGACCAGTTTGCTCTCTTAAGATCTGTATTCAAAGCAACGATTGTTGATATAGCGATTATTATAGAGCCCCCAATAAATACATAGTTAGAATTTATCTTTGCAATTGATCCTGCAATAAGAACGCTAACAGGGGCTAGGAGAGTAGATATTAGCCTAGAAGCGCCTATGACTCTCCCTAATTTTTTCTCTGGGACACTAGATTGAAATAATAAATAAATTAGTCTCGAATTTAGTCCTACACTAAACATTAGTGCAAAGACGACTATACCGGAAGAAATCCAATTATTTTGGAAAGGGAACAGGAATAATGCTATAGAAGTTGTTAGTGATGATATTAATAGCATTTTACCTGAGTTAAAAATCGCCTGAATCTTTGAGAATATTGCTCCACTAGTAATCCCTCCTAATGCTGACATTGTCATAACCAAGCCAATTTCAAAGCTCTTCAGATCTATAACTTCCTTTAGGTGAAACACAATCATTAGGACAGATCCACTTAATCCAAAGTTAACAAACAGGTTCCAAATTAATATTAATTTGAACAAAGGATTTTTTAGTGTATAGTGCAACCCTTGAACACTTGAAAACCATAGTTGCTTAGGGGAGGAAATATTATTGTTTAGTTCTGTCCTTTGTGATTTAATTAAGGATAATGTAGATAACAATAGGATAAAAGTCGAAAAATTGATCCATAATGAATTAAATAATCCTATTGTAGAAATTAATAATCCAGATATAGCTGGACCTATAGCTTCTGCTGTAGAAATTGCCATTTGCATGATACCATTGGCTTGAGGCAAATGTTCTTTTTCAACTAGCTGGGGAATAATCGATGTATCAGCAATCCTATATATGGCGATACAAATATCCAGAGCGAACGCAACTAAGAAAATAATTACCATGTTAAAAAATTTGAAGGAAGCAGATATAGGAAGAAAACTAATGAATAGGGCTTGTAGAGCAGATATAAACATTAATAGCTTCCTTCTGTTTATACTATCTACAATTGCTCCACCAAAGAAACCAACCAAAAATTCAGCAAAAAAACCCAATGCGTACATCGATCCCATAAGTAGGGAGGAGCCTGTTGCATGTAAAACCAGCAAGGGAAGGGCTAGGTCATAGAGGGTTTCTGCTATTTTATGTATAAAATGACTCGAAATTATGAAGAGAAATGCTTTATTTTTGTATATGTTCTTCATATATGACATCTTCCTTTAAATGATATAGTAAAATCGGAAAACCCTCTATGATATAAGGGATAGAGGATTTTCCGATCTTGGTGTGTAATGTGGTGGTAGTATTTGTAAACTTTCTCTCCTACTCAATTTCAATCTCAAACTTCTCTTTTAAGGCTTCCAAAGCTTCTCCTACAGATCCGGTTGTTGAAATATCGGAGCCAATTACCTGAGCGATTTTTCCTAAAAAAGTGGCAGAAGCTTTTTCTAGGTGAGGAGTAACACAATTAATGAAGGCAATTAACCCCTCACGCTCTAGTGGATCGGTCGTTTGATTCACTAACTCTTGTAATTCTTCCAAGGAAGAATGTACTTTTTCAATTAAAGCCATCATTGCTCACCTCCTTTCAATAAAGATTAGCTACGTTTTTTTATTGTAATCCTATTTTTTACTCCTTCCATATAGAGATCAAAGGATTGCTTGTACTCCCCTCCTTCCCTTAAAATTCGTTGTTCTCTTTGAAGAATTACTTGAAGGGTCCTATTAGGCAAAGGGAGTTCGTTTATTTGTACAATAGGGAAGTTTTCCAGTTCAGTGTCGCTTGGTACGATTAATCTATCATTACCTATGCTATATTCTGTATTAACATTAGTCGAAAACCAAATAGGTTCTGATCGTACGGTAATGTTTTTAATATTGGTAAACAATTTAGCTATTCCTCTCTCAATATAAAGATGTTTTGTAGGATCTGGCTTGAACTTTAACTCTACTTTTTTGTGTAAGGTAGGGGATCCCTTACGGCAATCCACAAATAAACCCGTAATTTCTTGATTGGGATCCCCGAAAAAAGTAAAACGATCAATTTGTCCCACCTGTATTATAAAGTGGTCTGTGGAATTAATAGAGAAATAAATCATATCACTGATTAATGGACCAGAGTTAGCAACAAGTGTGAAACTTTCCTGACCAGTTTGGACATAATAGTTCTTACACCAAAAAACACCATTTATATCACTTGAATCCATAATTTTAAGTTCCATAATATTTTCACCTCTGTTCCTGGACTTTGGGTTTTAAATTTACGTAACGTTTCTCTCCATTAATTGTAATAGGAACTCTATTTGGATAATGTTGTAATTCGATCATTGTAAGATGTTGGAGTTCAAGAACAAACTCATATGCTTTTCTTGGTATAGGAAATTCATTTGTGGTAACCACAGGAAATCTATCCAATGGTGTATCACGTTTAACATTTATTACATCATTAGCTATGTTGTAATCCTTGTTACCAATAGACATGTACCATATTGGTTCATCACGAGTTAAAATATTTTCTAAACCATCAAAAGTATGGGCAATTCCCCTATCAATGTATAGTTTTTTTGAGGGATCTGGGTAAAACTCTAATACTACTTGTTTGTGGAGAGTAGGAGAATCTTTTCTACAATCAACAAAGTAACCGGTAATCCTTTGGTTTGGTTCTCCAAAAAAAGTTAGCCGATCCACCTGTCCAACATGTATACCATAGTGAAGGTAATAGAAATTAGGGCTATGAGTTACGAGATCTGTTATCCCAGGTCCTGAGCTAGCAATAACATTATAAATTCCATTGTCTGTAGATGTTGTATACAAATTGGTTTCAAAGTGTAAGCCTTCGATCTCGGTCATTTGGATTATAGGATCATTACCTTTCAAATATATCAACCCCCAACATTTATTTACTTTTATTATAATTTCTACAATAAATTCAAAAACCCTTCTATAATTTAATAAATTTTTATTCTATTCATTTTATTGTTAATATTGATGATGGTGTTGCAAAACTAGAGTAAAAACTCGAAATTATGCATAAGGATGCAACATAACACATGCAGTAAATATCGATGAAATCCATACCATCGGGGTTGCTCCACCCCATTACTCTTTAGCTCGTTAAATACCCGTTCAATCTCGCGGCGAAGCCCAAACAGCCATTGGCCAAACCTCGTTTTCAAAAAGACAGGAAGAACCCGGCCATAGGCATCTTTTCGTTCCTTGCTATTGCGGCGGTTGATGGGGGAAATGAATAAGATTCCTGCTTGCTCAGCAGTTTGTCGAACCTTTTCGCTGTCATACGCGGCATCCCCTAACACGAACTCCATCTCCCATTGCCCCAAAGAAGCAAGCAACTCTGGTGCCACTGCCGCATCATTCCGGTTCGCTGTGGTCAACACGTGAGATAAGATGATTCCCTCGGTAGTGGTACAGAGATGGAGTTTATATCCTTTAAACCAGTGGAGTGGTATCGGGTGGACACTCCCCACTTTGCCTGTGAATCGTAAAGACTGCTTCGAAGGGCCGTGCTGTCGATCAGCACGATTTGGGGATACCGTACTTCTAGATCTTGGAGCAGCTGTGCGTGAAAAACAGGAAATCCCTGTTCCCGAAACCACTTTGCCGCACGGGAAAACGTAGACAGATGTGGAACTTCACTAAGCCCGCAAGCCCGCTGAAAACAGCGAAAACGCTGCAGAATGCGTACTAATTTTCGCAAGGAATCAATGGAAAAATAGGTTTTCAAAAAGAAACATTTCAATAAAGATTTTTTCGACACCGGCGGTCTTCCTGTCACATACGGTGTCTCCGGCAACGAGAGAGAGTCAATATATCGAAATAAGGATGCTAAAAGTGGATCCATTTCATAAGACCATGCATGTTCGTTGTTTAAATTGGAAATCATGATCGTGTCCACCCCTTGGTAGTTGGTTTTGGTCACTGTATATGATTTCCAAGGTGGTGGATTTTTTATGTGCATTTATGCATCCATTATGCGTTTTGCAACACGTTCATTGATATATGAATGCAATATAATGATCATTATGTTGCATTCATATGACCTCCTTATGTGAGTCCCCATCTCTTGTTCTGCAAGGGGTGGGGTTTTTCATGGACAGGTTCTTATTTTTAACTTGGGAAATCATGATGGTGTCCCCCTTTTGAAGGTTAATTTTTGGTCATTGTATATAGTTTCTAAGGTGGTGGGTTTTTGGCGTCCTTTATGTATTAATTATGCGTTTTGTAAGATGTTCTACCATAGTGTAACCTTCAATTAGCATTAGAAAGAAGATATTAATTTTATTGGGATTATTGAGAATAAATTGATAAATTCACTAAGAAATCTTTCCTGTCTTCGTCATGATTGAAACATGAGATTCATGAAACCTTTACAAAGCCTTCACGCTCCGGTTATACTGGTGTGCTATACTGTTCTGCGCATGAATAGTTTGGTGTGTTGAAAGGAGTCCCGAACATGGACGACCAGCTTGCATCGGTGCCTTTCCTAGAGAAACGCACAAACCATTGACCGTTTTCAATGAACGTCTGATTGAAGTAATGACAGAACTAGTTAAGAAATTTTATATGAAAATTGATGACAAGAACCAGGGAATTCGGGACATGTTGCCAAAAATTTGTCAAGAAGCCCGGTTGTTACCGGCTCCCTCATCATCTTCGTATGTAATGATGGATATGAATGCTACTTAGTTTCTTACAAATGGCGAGCGTGTAACATCGATTGTGGATACACAAGGTTATGTCATTGGTCCGCGTGAATTGGAATTGATCGCTTTTGAATATATTTTTAATGATAACGCGGCTCAAATGTTCAAAAAGGGATATACAAGCAGTTTAGAATTTCCGGATTTATCAAAGGTACGGCCTGTTTATCGCCATTTTTTGCGCCTTTTGGAAGTACAAGGATCCAAGCCGATTGATGAGTGGATGAATCATCCTGTTTTGTTCCGATGACTTTGGTCAGGAGGTTATCTTACCTTGGAATCTACAGATTTTGAGAGCAGACTGTTTGCTTCTATCCAGCTATCGCATCCGATTAATGTAAATTAGCACATTATTTCAGAATCCCTTTTTCAAATTATTTCCGAACGTTAGCACATTATTTCGGGTGATCGACTAGAATGAGGATGAATAGAGATGGAACACAGCAGGGGACGATCAACCCCTGCTGTGTCAGTACCCTATTTCTTCGGCTGCCATAAGCACAATGTCTTCGTCAATCATATGTTTTTTTAATTGAGCGCCGTATAACAGCAAGTGGTGGCGAGGTGGTTGATGATCCGCGGCCACCCCTGCGACTGCAGGGCGATCGCCTCCAAGGCAGCCTGGGTAAAAATCGGGTGTTTCGCTCCCGCCTGTTTCAGGCGGTGTTCGATATCCCACCACTTCTTCCTTATCAAGAGGCCCCATCTGGTATCGCATGATGATTCGTTGGTGAAGCGGACGGTGTTGATTCAACCGTAGTTTTGCCTGTAAATGGGGCAGCCCCGCTAAAATCAAGACAAACAGATTCGTTGAGTCCATGTGAAAGTTGAACAGGATCGTGATATCCTGCAGAAAGGCATCCTTCGCTAAATGCATTTCATCGAGGATGAACACTGACGTTGCCCGCTGTTCATATTTCCTATAAAATAATTTTAAAGGTTCTGGTTTACATGCTCATGATTGTTATCAAAATGGTTAGATTACAGTTATTAAGGGAGAATAGTATGAATAAAATTCTTTTACACTTAGAAGGGGCAGCTATCCTATTGTTGAGTCTTTATTTTTACTCTTATAATCAATTTAGTTGGCTCTTGTTTTTCGTTTTGTTATTCGCTCCAGATATATCAATGATTGGTTACTTATTCAATAATAAGGTTGGTGCCGTGCTTTATAATTTATTTCATACATATAGTTTACCAATTGGAGCTGTTATCTTAGGAGTATTGTTATCAAATGAAGTGGTTTTAGAGATAGGTTTAATATGGTCTGCTCATATCGGAATGGATAGAATGATTGGTTATGGATTAAAATATCCAACACATTTTAAAGACACGCACTTAAATCGTGTTTAAATAAACTATTCAACTAAAGGATGTGTTGGTTCAATAAGAAACAGTAAATGAGTATTAAAAGGGGCTGTCTGATAAGTCCCTAAAATGAAACAAGTGGAGAAAAACGAGCCGTTTTTCTCCACTTGCTTTTGTATTTTTTCGATTTTTCTTC
>NZ_JACIDF010000008.1 GCF_014196195.1 Anoxybacteroides rupiense
GTGACGGTTTGGCTGAATGATCCGTGCGAGAACAGGAACTGTTGCAATTTATCCGAGGTGGTCGGATACGTCCATTTTTGGACTCCGCCGCGGTCGGATTGCTCTGTCACACGGTTCTTCTCATCAAACTTTCTAGTCTTCGTCGTGCCGTCTTTTAAGTATTGAACCGAAAGTTCATTCCCATTTTTATCATAACTAAATTCGTAATACGGGACGTTGTTGTAGGAAATGGTTTTGACTCGTTCCGTTCCGTCGTACGTCCATTGAATCGTATTTCCTTTCGGCAAGACGGTTTTGATTTTATTGCCGTTGGCATCATACTCATTGGTTGTTACGTCATTTAATGGACCAACCGTTTTCAGGAGTTTTCCCGTCTTATCATACGAATAGGTAAATCCTTGTGACGGACCGCTGCTCGTTTGAATGACTTTCGAAGTCATATTGCCGTTCAAGTCATAATCATAGTGGACGGACGTTCCATTCGCCAATAGGAGTTGTTTTAAACGATTGGATGGGTCATACTTGTACTGTTTTTGATGTCCCTTCTCATCATATTCACTTAACAGATTTCCTACCGCATCATAGCTCTTTTTCGTGACATACCCGGCTTCATCTGTTTCTTCCTCCACATAGTTGCCTTTGGCGTCATACTTGTTTTTCGTGACAACGTTTCCTTCCATTAAGCGAATGGCGTCAAACCAGACCGTTCCGGTGTAATTGCCGCGGAAGACAGCGGATAGGTCGATTTTATCCATTGGCTTGGAAGGCTGAATCGAAACGGCGGCACGGTTCCACTCTTGCGTGCCGATCGGAAAATCTGCCGTATACGTTTGGGTCGTTCCGTCGACAAAATACGCTTTCGCGGTAATCGAATAATCGCTTGGGCTCACGGTTCCGTTGGCTTTGACATCCTGCGCTTTGGAAAGACCGGTGAGTGTCAGACGAAGCGGCGTATCACTCGAAGTTTGCCCTACGATCACGGTCTGCTTATATTCACTCGCGGACTGCGTGGTGCTCGTTCTCGATACTTTGAGGGAGTAAGACCCATCGAATGATTCCATATTGTCTACGCTTCCGCCCGTTCCGCTCCAATTCGTCACGCTTCCTTCGAAGCTGCTGTTTAACACTGGATTATAGCTGGAAGAAACTTGGGCTTCCTCGAATTGAACAGTATCAAACCACGCTTCCCCTGATGCGGTTGGTGATTTATGCTCGATCTCTAAATAGATGCGCACTTTCACCGCATTCGCAGGCGTCTTAAAGGTCAGTTGTCGATCCGTCCAAGGTCTTGTGCCCGTCAATTGGCTATAGCGATTGTCTATCCAAGAAATCCGGCGATTTTGGCTATCTAAAAGTTCGATATTAAAAAACGCATGGGCTTTCGTTAAGTTCGTTTTCATTTTTCCACTTAATGTATATGTGACGTTCGGTTTGATTGCAATTTCTTGGGTGGCCGCCACATAGCCCAGTTCGGTGGCAGGCGACGTGGAGTTCACCGTGATTTTTAGCGTTTTCCGTCCCGTCAATCCATTATAGACATTCGTATCTTCCTGTAACTGTCCAGAGTCATTCGAACGAAGCAAATTCCAAGCGGTCGTTCCCTGTTCAAAGCTAGGATTAGAGAGTAAATTCGTCGCACTACCTAATGTATCACTTTCCTCAATGATGTTGCCATAGGCATCGTACTTCGCTACAGAAGACGTTTTTCCCGATTGATCGGTTTCGGATACCGGATTTAAGCCATCATAGGCAATCGTGGTGGTATCGCCTTCCGTATCTTTCATGGAGACCACATCATGATTTTGGTTATACTGGTAGGTTTCCGTCCCATAACTATCTTTCGCCGTTAACACATTTCCGTTGGCGTCATACGTATACGATTCAGTAGGGTTCGCCGCCCCTTGGTCATTGGGATCGCGTGTTTCCTTTAAGTTATTTCCTTCGTAAACATAACGGGTCGTAATGTTTAAACCGCCGACATCCTCCACGATTTCAATCGGGTTGGCGGCCTCATTAAAGGTGTAGCGGGTTTTGCGGCCATTCGGTTTCTCCATGACCAGCTGCCGTTTCGTCGAATCGTAGCTTAATGTATACGTGTGATTCTCCGGGTCGATCACTTGATGGAGCCGGCCTCCGTCATATACGAACTGATTGACAACCGGCTTATCCTCCGTATGCGTCGGTTCGAATACTTTTTCCAACCGTCCCTGTTCATTATATTGGTATCTGGTGATTTCTCCGCCCGTTTGGGTCACTTTGGTTAACTGATCATTCTCATACTCATATGTGATGGTCCGGTTCATCGGGTCGGTGATTTTTTCAATTTTTCCGTTCGAGTTGTACTGAATATCCAGTTTTCTTCCGGACGCATCCGTGATAGACACTACCTTTCCATTGGCATAACCATAGGCGGTGGTATTTCCATGACCGTCCACGATTTTGGTTACCTTTCCATCTGTTTTTTGAAAATATAGCTTCGTTTGATCTTTAGTCGTCAGTATATATTCATTTGTCGTTTCACTTAATTCCAAGTAAACCCCTGTTGGCGCTTTATAGGTGCCATCGGATAATTTCGTAAATCGATGGAGCGTCCCATCTTCGTCTATAAATCGGGCTTCATTTCCTTGAGCCACAATCGTCATTTCCGCATCGCTATGCCATCCTTTTCCGAATAACCCGGTCGATGCGGATAAACTATTGTAGGTTCTTGTGATTCCAAGCTCCGGGCCTCTTCCAGAAATCGAAAGATCATCTTCGTCGATGATGAGATTTCCAGTGGCGGCATTGACGCTTCCGTAAGGAACATCAATGATGGACCAGTACTCTTCCTTCCCTAAATACTCATTCGCCTCCGGAATTTTCACCGTGAATGCGTTCCCAGAGAAAATCGTTTCCCCCTCGGCATTGTAGGCACTAAGCCGGAACCAATAACTGGTGCTTGTCGCATATTTCGTTCCCATTTTCGCATACATAGGAGAAGGATCTTTCGGCAGTTCGACTCCTTGTCCATCATGATGCAATGTTAACGTATTCGAATCGCCTTGTTCAATTTCCTGTGGCGTCGGCCAAATTCCTTTATTTTGTGTCGTCCAATGGTCTACATCTCCTACATCAAAGGCTTCATAGTAAAGCCCGTTAAACATCCAAACCTTGTACCCTGTGGCTCCCTCTATTTTGTCCCAGTCCAGCATCACATAACCAGATTGGCTGCCTACCTGATTGGCGTAAGCAAATCCAGAAGGGGCGGGCGGTACGGATAAGTCCGGAATTCTCGGCATATACGCCTCCGAAAAGACCGTTTCCCCTTGTGAATTATAGGCACTGACCCGAATCCAGTAGTTCGTTGAATTCTCATATCGCGTTCCTGCGTTGGCGTAGGTCCAAGAAGGATCCACAGGCAGTTCGGCCCCGCGGCTATCATTTAAATGCAGCTGATAGCGACCAGCGTCCACCTCTGCCGGAGTCGGCCAATATTTTTTCCCTTTGGTGGTCCACGACGTCACATTTCCGACGTTGAGCGATTCATAGGAGGCTCCATTAAAAATCCAAATTTTATATCCCGTCGCGCCACTCACCGGGTTCCATTGAACATCTATATAGCCGGTTCCATCTCCATTGGTATAGCTTTTTCCTGTCGGAGCGGATGGCTTCGCTAAATTCGGAATGGTGGGCATATAGGCCTCTGATACCGCGCTTTCCCCTTGAGGGAAGATCGCGCTGACACGGAACCAATAGTTCTTACTATTCGGATAGCTTCCTCCTGAATGGCGATAGACAGGAGACGGATCCACAGCTAATTCGGTTCCTAAGCCGTCCTGATGCAAATCATAGCGTCCCGCGCTGATTTCTGAAGCCGTCGGCCAAATCTTCTTTCCTTTCGTGCTCCAAGAGGTCACGTTTCCGACACTAAACGACTCATACTCTTTCCCGTTATAAATCCATACTTTGTACCCGGTTGCGCCCGGAACGGGATTCCATGATAGATCGACATAGCCGGTTCCATCCCCATTACTGTAGGCTGTTCCTGTCGGTGTATTTGGAACGGGGATCGTATACGTGACAGACAAATAAGGTTTATAGGTACTGTTCGTTCCAGAAACGACTTTTTTCCAATATGTTTGTCCGTTTCCGTTCGTATGAAGTTTCAAGCCATAATTCGGTTTGGTTCCAGCTGCCCATTCTTTGACCGTATTGGTGACATTCAATTGCGCCCATTGGTCCCTGGCGACATCGACCTTGCCGATATTGGTAGAAGAAGGCTGATTATTCCATGTTAAAGTGCTCGCCGACCACGAGCCGTTGACCGCGTCCAACCATAAGCCGGTGGCTGTTGTAGCATAGTAGGAGTGGGTCACATACACATTGAATGTAGCGCTGGTCACATTCATGTTCTTGACACTAGAAATATCCGGGTTTAAAAACCCGTAACACGTCCCTGTCGTGCCATCATAATACCCTACTTTGAGCACATATTGTCCTTGCGCAGAGTCCCACTTACTCGAAGCAGAACTATAGTTCGTCGTCGGATACGCGCTCATCACAAAGGTATCCGTCGATAGCTGAATGGAAGTGCTTGGATCAATATAGACAGGATACACTCGCTTCGGATCTTTCAACCATTCTGGATCGGCCGTGACCGTTAAGATATACCCTTGATCATCCGGTTGAAGCTCATACGTGACCTGTTCAGACCGTTGCACCTCTCCTGAACGCTCATCAAGATTGGAATCGACCATAAAAGGCTTCGGCAGTTCAAACACCTTTTCTTTTTTCTGGTTGGTAAATAAAATGGAACCGTCCTCTTGAACGGCTGCGTGTAAGTCCGTTTTCAAATGAAATTTAAAACTATGATACCCATTAAAAGAACGAAGCACGATATCTTCTTTTGTCGATTCATTAAAGGCGATATTTTGTAAATCTATATGTGGAAATACATTTTTATGAAGAATTTTATTGTCTTTTTTCTGATAGGTAGCGACTACATCCTTGGCTCGGAGCGGTGGGACGCCCTCTCCCGATGCTTCGACAATCGAGTACGAAATCGAGGAGCCATTGTAATGAAAGGTCGCATATTCCCCGTTCACCATTTTTTTATAAAAATCCGTCTCGAGCATCGTACGATCCGTTTCCACCACATTGGGGCGATCGGAACGATCCATTAAACCTGGGGATATCTCTTCAAACCGTTTCTCCCCTTTTTTCTTTAGGTGAATCGGTTCAAAATAAATGTGCTTGGTAAACGTGCCGTCTCCATTATAGAATACCTTGGTTCTCTCGGTCCGTTGTTCCATAAGCTCCCCAGGCTGAAGCTGAAAGGAAGGAGCGGGCGGCACTCGGGACGGTGACGGCTTGGCGGTGTTGTCCGCCTGAGCGTGAATCGCTTCCGCCCACCCCTCCACTGGGAGGCTAGTCAAAATTAACAAAAAAGCCAGATTCCAAATGAACCATTTTCTAAGTTGTTTCATCCTTTTGCGTGGTTTCATCGTATTCCCCCTTTATCTGCCCATGGTTCAAAAACATTGTAGCGAGGAGAAAAGGGAGTGGCAAGATTTTTCGACAGACAAAATACGAGACATTTCGACAAAATTCAGTCCGATGATCCTTTTTCCTCCTATTCCTAATCTGGCCGGCCATTCCAGAGAAGCTGAATAAAAAGCCAGACCTTATTTAAGAATAGCTTAGTGCTTTCGTTCAAGTTGGAGAGAATAAAAAAGACATATGATTTTTTAATGAAAAACTGAAGCAGTTGATAATACAGGAATTAAAACGAAAACGTATCTACACGCTCTTTTTCTCAATCATACTCTTTCATTCAATCCATATCTCATAAGAACTAAAAGGTGCGTTTTTTGCGAGTAGTTATGCAATACGGATTTACATGTACATGGGGGACGGCTGTAATCAATTATTTACTCTTTCTAAAGCTTTCACAAATTACCAATCGTCATTTGTCAGAAGAAGCCTGACATAAGAGTGCAAATCTAACCTTAGTACCTAGAGTTTAATACTAACTCATTCTATTATTTTTTTCTTATCGAAAAAGCAAAATCTTTATCAAATCGAGTGGTCACTGCCAAACTATGAGAGGGAGGCTCAATTGATTATTAATTTCTTTATATAACATTTAGCAGAGCCCCCAGAATATAGCAACACAGAAAATCTAAATAAACTGTTCTCGTTATCATCATGCTGAAAACGTACATTCATTTTTCTAGAAAAGGTTTTGTCTTGCACTCTTTTTGACAACAAAAAATGAGGATTATGAAAACCTATATTTCTTTTTTAATATTTCCTCGTCCTAAAATCACCACAGCTAATTCCCTTATATACCTTATTGTCATCACTGAACTATATTTTTTATTTCTTTCAATAACTGTGTCTAATTCTAACCATAAATTGCAATCTCTTTTCCCATGCAGCCTGTTAGTCCCAGCAATTCCCGATGGAAGCACGGCTCATTTTGATATCCTCATTTAGCTGTTTGGCTATTAAATACTTGAATGCTACTGCTGTCCGACACAGAAACAACCACGTTCTTTGCTCTGCCTCCTCTTGTGCTTTACTTCGTCTCTCTCATTCTGAATAAATCAACGGCTTCAGCCTGCGGTGATGGTATAAAAAGCCACCTTTTCTCCGCCTATCCAAGCGGGCAAAAGGTGGTTCCAATAGGTTTATAGCTGATAAATCGCTCGATATTTATCTTCTAGGTATTGAATTAAATAATCCACATTTAGCTCTTCACCTGTCGCTTCTTGCAAAATGTCAAGCGGCTTTTTCGTTTTTCCGAAGCAATGGACTTTTTCTGTCAGCCAGCTGCGGATCGGGAGCATGTCTCCCTTTTCCAGCAAATCGTCAAAATGAGGCAGATCCTTCAGCATCGCATGCTTGAATTGGGCGGCATACATATAGCCAAGCGCATAAGAAGGAAAGTAGCCAAAGCTGCCTCCTGACCAATGCACATCCTGCAATATGCCAGACGCATCGGAATCCGGTCGAATGCCTAGATATTCCTCGTATTTATCGTTCCAAAGCTCTGGCAAGTCGTCCACAGCAACGCTTCCATTGAACAGTTCTTTCTCGATTTCATAGCGAATCATAATATGTAAAGAATAGGTGAGCTCATCCGCTTCAATGCGAATAAGAGATGGCTTCGCTTCATTCACCGCCCGATAAAACTCATCTAATGTGATGCTGGCAAATTGCTCTGGCGCGTATTTCTGGAGAAGCGGATAATGGCGCTTCCAATATGAATAATGACGGCCGATGAAATTTTCGTAAAACAGCGACTGCGACTCATGAATTCCCATTGACGTTCCTGTACATAGGGGCGTACCGACCAGCTCTTTAGCAATATTTTGCTCATATATCGCATGGCCGCACTCATGAATCGTACCAAATAGAGCCGTGCGAAAATCGTGCTCATCGTATCGAGTGGTAATCCGGACATCTCCTGGATTTAACCCAATCGCAAACGGATGAACCGTCTCGTCTAAACGGCCGGCGGAAAAATCGTAGCCAAGCTCGCGCAACAATTCGAGGCTAAAAGCGCGCTGTTTCTCCTTCGGAAATTTCTGAAATAAAAATGAGGTATCGGGTTTATGCTCGGCAGCGGCCACTGCTTGAACAAGCGGAACCATACGCTCTCGCAGTTTGGCAAATACTTGGTCGAGCAGTTCAACCGTTATGCCCGGTTCATACAAATCAAGCAACGTATTGTACGGATGTCCTTGATAGCCCCAATATTCGATAAATTTTTGATTAAACTCCACTAATCTTTCTAAATAAGGACGAAACATCGCAAAATCGGATTTTTCTTTCGCTTCTTCCCAAACGCTTTCCGCTTTCGACTGCAACACAACATATTCCTTATATTCCTCAACCGGAATTTTTTTATTTCGTTCATATTCTTTTCTGCATTCCGCTAAGGCACATTGCACCACTGCAGATAGCTCCGTTTGCACATGGCTTGGTGAAAGCTTGGCGATATAAGCGGCCATTTCCTCTGATATCGACATTTTAAACATTTCTTGAGATAGAATGCCGACTACTTCTGCACGCTGCTCTAAGCCTTTTTTCGGAGCGCCAGTCCGCATGTCCCAATACATTAGTTGGATCGCTTCATTGTAGCTCATCATTTTTTTTATATAGCGCAAAAATTGCTGCTCCATTTCCTTCAGCATCTTTATCCCCCTTTCTTGGTTCGCCCAAATTATTATAATTCCCTCTTCATCTTCCTTTTCCTCTTTCTTTATGAAAATAACCATGCCACGAAAAAAAAGGGAAGAAATTATTCTTCCCTTACATTCGTCGGCAGCACTCTTTTAACTGCTTCAATTACTTTCTCGCTTTCCTCATTCGTTACAAAAATGGACACGATTCCTTGATCCTCATGTGTGCGGATCAGTCGCCCTATTCCTTGGCGCAACCGCAATAACATATACGGAACATCGACTTCCCAAAATGGATTTTCGTATGCCTTCCGTTTCGCTTGAAACACAGGGTCGTTTGGCGGATATGGAAGCGACCAGATGATGACGTTTGCCAACGACGGTCCCGGAATATCTAATCCTTCCCATAAATGTTCAGAGCATAAAATCGTTTCTTCTTGTCTTTGGAAAGTCGCTACAAGCTCACTTATTTCTTGGTCTCCTTCAAATAAAAAGGAAAGCCCGTCCTCATGTACGGCCTTTTTCTTAAATCTTTGCAGCTCTTGCCGTGAAGGGAACAAAAGTAAAGCCCGTCCATTTGTTTCGCGAATTTTTTGCAGCGCATAGCGATATTTTTGTTCAAATAACGTTTCATCATTTGCAAAAAACGGCATATAAATCGTCATCTGCTCATCGTAATTAAACGGTGATTCCACGCTAAAAGATAAATAATCCTTAATTCCTAAGCTCATAGCGATATACTCAAACGATTGGTGATTCGACAGCGTAGCAGATGAGAAGATAAAAGGAATATTTTTGCTAAACACTTTCTCCTGCAATACTTCCTGCACCGTCCGCGGCATGATGACTAGTGTTTTTCCTTCGTTCAGTACTTCCAGCCACGTAATCGCATCACGATTATGGATCAATAAGTGAAGTGAATGGCTAATCTGATCTAAATATTCATCAACAATATTTAATTGATAGTGATCGATGGTAAATGTTTCACTTTCAAAAACAAGTTCATTGCCGATCTTCTCAATCGCTGCAAGCAGTTGTTTGCCTCGTTTCATCAACTGGTCAGAGAAAGAAATTTCTTGGCGATTCGAACCTGCAATTTCTACCGCGCAAGCCGTCAGCTCAGCAAAAAAGCGAGCATTCAGTTGCAGTGCTTCTTCAATAAGATAAGCGAGCTCCTCACGAATGTCGTTTTCTAATAAGCGAGTCAATAGTGTTTCTAATGTTGTTTCCTTCATTCGATATGTTAAGGCCTTTTGAGCGGCAAATTCCAATAAATGCCCTTCGTCAAAGACCACACAGCACGCCTCAGGCAAAAGCGGAAGCTGTCCCTCCCGTTTGCGTGCCTCATATGTCCATACGTGCTCCATATAAAAATCGTGTGAACAAACAATTAAATCAGCTGCTTTCCGATAATGCTCACGCGACAATGTTTGTCCACAGCGATGCCGCTTATCACAGGCAAAGCAATCTTGAAATGAATCCCAGGCAATTTTTCGCCATTGCTCGTCGCTTAAATGTGCATATTCTTTGCGGTCTCCGTAATGATAGAACGACTGCAGCGCTTTGTAATCATGTACAAAATCAGGAAGATCATCAAAAATTTGCTCGTAAAGCTCGACATCATCTTCCGTCATTAACACTCGATCAAGCTTATTTAAACATAAATACTGATCTTGTGATTTAGCAAGACGCACATCAATATGCAAGTCGAGCACATGGGAAATTTTGGCGATATCCCCCTCTTTTTTCACTAACTGCTCAATGAGCGTTTCATCGGCACAAGCAATGATCGCTGGTTTCCCGGTATAACGCGCATAACAGATCGCATAAAGCAAATAAACGATCGTTTTTCCTGTTCCCACCCCTGCTTCAGCAAACATCACTTTCTTTTCTTTAAACGCTCTTTCCAGCTGAAACGCCATATAAACTTGCTCATCGCGCAATTCAAAGCCAGCGTCCGGCAAAATATCATAAAATACATCGCCGATCCATTCATTTAATTTATCAAAAAAGTTCTCGTTTTTTTCTAACGAAAAAGGATAGCGCTCGCGGCTCATCCTTCGACCCCCTCCAACATAATAAGAGTAACAATCAATTATTATCCCTTATCTGTCGGAGGATGTCAATGTAAGAGTCGGAACACTGGCCGCCATTACGCACGAAACACATCAGACATTGCATATGTAAATGCTTGTTTCCATTCGTGTTTGGCTATTTCAATGCTTTCAAGCCCTGTTGTTTCCTCCTGATGCTTCTCTAACAGAGCATAGGTTTTGTCGAGCGCTTGAGAAATTTTTAACAAATCCTTACATAATAAAGCCATTTCATTCTCTCCTTCATCCATTTTGTTATTTCTGCAAGACTCGCATCAAAGCAGATATAAACGTTTATTTCAAGCGAATAAACGCGCAATCAAGAGTCTTGTCTTCCTTTATCTCCAAAATATCCAGAAATATGCAAGCCGTTGAACCAGCCATTTCCTTGCGAATGGAAGAATGATGCATTTTTGTGCACAATAGGTGCCGATATTATTTATATGCCCAAAAGAAACAAATCATGCTATATTTCTTTACCTATTCGTCATGATGTTTCAACAAAAAGGAGAAAGGAAGTATTTGTTTTTATCGTTATATCACTAGTGTTGATGATTCATTAATAAAAACAGAGTAATATGGCTTAACGTCCGCTTTTCTGTTTGCTGACTTCAGCAAAAAAATGAGGGATTCAGGGCTGCTCATTGGATCGTCCATACGCCTAATCTTATATATAAATTTTTACTTTGCAGCGAATCGATTCAGTAAATATCTGATTTCTCGAAAAACCCTTCATCACATAAAACATCAATAATCGACAAAAAACAACCGCACCTCGTTTAAAATAAAAGAGATGCGGTGCAACAATAAAAATGGAATATTGGTTGTTCGTCTGCGAGGTAAAAACTTTTCACTTGCTCCTTCACTCATCGCTCTTTTGGAGGACGTGGCCCCCAATATTGATAATATTGTGTTTCAATAAAGCCATTGAAAAGCTTGCGGCGCTTGGTTGCCGGTTTCCCATAATATGTTTCAAATTGTTTGTGCGCAGTTAACATATAGATGGACCATGTATCAAGCTTAGCGAAGGTTTGTCCCATTTCTTTATACATTTCCTCTACCTGCTTCCGCTCGCCAAGCCGCTCGCCGTATGGCGGATTGCCGAGGATCACTCCGTATAGTTTGTTAGTTGTAAAATCCTTTACTTGCATCTGCTTAAATGCAATGATATCGCCTAATCCCGCTTCTAGCGCGTTATCTTTGGCTACTTGAACCATGCGGTGATCAATATCGAATCCGGAAATATCAAGCGGCTGATCATATTTCGCCAAATCCTCTGCCTCTTCACGCGCCCGCTCCCAATGGCGCTCGCCAATCCAGTCCCATTGTTCCGACACAAAGTCGCGATTAAACCCAGGAGCAATGTTTTGCCCGATCAGTGCCGCTTCAATGGGAATGGTTCCCGATCCGCAAAAAGGATCGACGAATGGACGATCTGGTGTCCAATTTGTTAATTGAATGAGCGCGGCCGCCAATGTTTCCTTTAATGACGCTTCCCCTTGAGCAACGCGATAGCCGCGTTTGTGAAGACCGGCTCCGCTTGTATCAATCGTTAAGGTAGCGATATCTTTATGCAGCGCCACTTCAATGCGATAGAGCGGTCCCGTCTCTTCAAACCACGATACCCGATAATGCTGCTTTAAACTTTCAACAACGGCTTTTTTTACAATAGCTTGACAATCAGAAACGCTGAACAATTGGGACTTCACTGATTTTCCGATGACCGGGAACTCCGCATGAACAGGGATATAATCTGCCCACGGGAGCGCTTTCGTTTGCTCAAACAATTCTTCAAAGGTTGTTGCTCGAAATTCACCCATTTTTAATTTGATTCGATCCGCTGTTCGCAGCCATAAATTGGAGCGGCAAATAGCCAATTCATCGGCAGCAAATGTAATTTTGCCGTTCTCAACCGTGCATTCATAGCCAAGGCGCCGCACTTCTTCTGCTACAATTGATTCAAGTCCCATGGCTGCAGTCGCAATAATCGTCAGTTTATCCATCTGTATTCCCTCCTATAATCGCTGTCCATTCCTTTAAAAATTCTTGCAGTTCCGCGAACGGCAGAGGCTTCGATATATAATACCCTTGTGCGTAATCACATCCTTGCTGCCGCAAAAACTTAAACTGCTTTTCCGTTTCTACTCCCTCGGCAATAATCGAAAGCCGTAAATTTTGCCCCATTTTAATAATCGCTGTAACAATGGATGCGTCATCATAGGAAGACGACAAGCTTTTAATAAAGCTTTGATCAATTTTTAAAATATCGATAGGAAAACGGCGCAAATAGCTTAGAGAAGAAAAACCGGTGCCAAAATCATCGACCGCAATTTTCAGACCGAGCTGCTTCAGCTTCACTAGCTGTTCAATGGATTTTTCCGCACGAGGCATAATCGTACTTTCTGTCAGCTCTAATTCTAAAAACCTTGGATTTACGTTCGACTGTTCGATCATTTGTTCAAGCTTTTTCACAAAATCGGCTTGCTGAAAATGAATAGCTGAAATATTAACGGACATTTTTAAATGCGGATAGGTTAAACTTAGCCTTTTTAAATCTTCACAGGCTTGCAAAAGCACCCACTCGCTAATGGGGATGATCATCCCCGATTCTTCGGCAATCGGAATAAACTGGCCTGGAGATACAAAGCCGATATCCGGACGCTTCCATCTGAGCAAGGCCTCCACACCATAAATTTGTTTTGTTTCAATGTGAATTTGCGGCTGATAATGCAATTCAAATTCTTTGTGTATGACTGCTTTTCGGAGCAGATTTTCAAGAAAAAAGCCTTGCTGGTCCTGATCATGTGATTCACTATGATACACTTCAAAATGATTTCGGCCGCTTACTTTTGCCTGATACATCGCCCGGTCTGCATTGCGAATCAATGTTTCGATGTCCTCCCCGTCGTGCGGGTAAAAGCTGATTCCGATGCTCACTGAAATATAAGCTTCATGGCCATTTAAGCGAAAAGCAGCCTTCAAGGCTTCATGGATGGCTTCTGCTATTTGAATCGCTTCTCTAATATGCCTCAAGTTAGGGAGAACTATAATAAACTCGTCTCCGCCGATTCTGGCGATCGTATCCTTTCTTTGCAAAATCCCTTTCAATCTCTGGGCCACCTTTTTCAGCAGCAAATCTCCCGCCAGATGGCCCAGCGTATCATTGACGTACTTAAATCGGTCCAAGTCTAAAAACAAAACAGCAAATTGCTGATTATATTTCCTAGACGTTTGAATTAAGCTTTCGATCCGTTTCGTTAATAAATAACGATTGGGCACACCTGTCAAAATATCATAATGTGCCATCTTTTTTAGCTGCTCAATATTTTTTTTCCGCTCCGTAATATCGGAGAAAATCGCAACATAATTTGTAATCGCTCCTTCGCTGTCTTTAATGGAATGGATTTTCAGCCACTCAACAAATAGCTCTCCGTTCTTTCGTTTATTCCAAATTTCCCCTTCCCAAAAACCGCGATGAATAATCTCATTCCACATGCTTTCATAAAATTCTTTGTTGTGTACCCCTGATTGCAAAATGTTTGGGTTTTCTCCAATCACTTCTTCTGCGACGTATCCTGTGACCATTTCAAAAGCCGGATTGACAAATACAATCTTTCCTTTTTCATCGGTGATAATAAGCCCCTCATGAATATGGTTAATGACGTTTTGGGCAATTTTAGAGAGTATATTTTGTTTTAGCATGACCAACATCCCCCTTTATAGTCAGTAAAAGAACGTCTTGTCTGGTCATTCACAACACTCTTCGCTTCACTTACCACATAAGCTCAGGAGCGCTTCTAGGAGAACGGGTGCGTAACAAAGGCAAGTCGATGACTTGCCTTTGACTTATGCGCAGATTGGCATGAAAAAACATACATCGCCACGATATGAATGATTGCAGGTAGAAAAGGGTGATCTCTCTGTACTCTCATATGCGTGAACGAAACAAAAGAAAAAGACCGACTGCATATGATTTTCTCTAGCTTCAACCGCTTTAATTTCATTGTATCATTTTAGAATGATGGAATATGTGTTTGAACGTTCAAAAATGATAAATATTTTATGTACTTGTGCCATGAGAACCTGTTGTCCTTATACTGTATAAATACATGGAAAAGATGGCTCGATTTAGCCGAAGAGATATTTTATGTATGCACCGTAAAAAACAAAGCAATGATCGGCTCTAAAATCCCAAAGCTTTTTGGCAGCCTTCCCACCCTAGGAGCATCAAAAGCATTCGAGAGAAAAAAGGATCTTTAACGATACACAGCACCGTTCGACAGAAGCAAGAAAAGCCCTCCTATATGCAGGAGAGCTTTTGCCACCATGTTTAGCCATTAATAATGCTCTGTAAGCCATGTTTTGTTCCTTCGTACTGCAAGCGGCTTTTCGCCTCGTACTCCGGCGGTAATCATCTATCTACAGATGGAACATGCCATCTGTCCTTCCCTCCGTTCATTTCCTTCGGGAAGATGCCCCTACCATCATTTGGGTTTCTCGCTCGAGGGGTTTACCGCGTTCCACCTCTAAGGTTTCCCTTAGAGCTACGTCACTGTGGCACTTTCAGGGTAATTGAGCCATATCAGAACTTGACTTAGGCTCTTTCCCCGCCGTCAGCCCAGCCGAAGCCAGACTGCCCTAGCTTATGGATTCGCTAGGCACGAACACTACGGGCATCTCAGCACCGTGCGAGCATGGACTTTCCTCTACGGCAAAACTGCCGCAGCGATTACCCGAACATTATCAATGGCGCAATATCTGCATAATGTAGTATAGTCCATTTTTTCCTTCACTTCAATGGAAATTTTGTGTTTTATGTAGCCTACTCATATAATTTGTTGCCAAATACGTGCTTTTCTAAATTTGACAACCGCTGTAAAATATCAAAATTGGTCGTGCCAACAGGAGTAGCTGGCCGTTTTTGCAGTTGCTCTATTTGATGCTTTAAACGTAGGTTTTCTTGCTGAAGCTCCTCAATTTCTTGATGAAACGCTTCATAATCCTTAATAATCGCATCTAAAAACTGATCTACCTCATCTTGATTATAGCCCCGCATGCTTACTTTAAATTCTTTTTCTAGAATATCCTTCGCTGTCAGTTTCACGCGACCTGCTAACATAAAAATTCGCCCCCTTAATTCCACATTCCGCTTTTCTTTTCTTTATTTTTTCAGAAAGTCGATCGATTGTCAATTTACCATTGATTCATTTGTTCTTCTTCTATGATAGCCTGTAAATCAGAAAATGAAATAAAAAAAATAGGATAGTTTTTTCTTCTTTTGGCGACGTTTAGTAAAAACTTTGGCGTTCCTTCTTGCTCTTCGTCATAAACAAGCAGCAGCCCCTCACTTTTAGCAACAATAAATTCGTTTTTTAAGCGAAATTGCATAGGACTTTCGTAAGGGCGTTTAGTTACACAGTCAAAAAAGTCCGCTTGTGAGACAATCGATTCGTAATACTCGCGGTTTTCTCCCTTCCATCGTTCTTCTTGATTTAAAAATGGAGCAATGACGGCTAAACGCAGATGCGGATAGGATTCCTGCAATTCATATACCGCTTCTGCTGCCCATAATTCGACGCCAAGCTGTCCGCTAATCATGACCCATTCCAGCCCTTCATCCGCCAGCTCCGTTAGACGCTCTTTAATCGCTTTTTTGATATAAACAACAGCCGGGTGATGATGGGAAAAAATATGAAGCTCATGCGGCTTGTATCCGCTTAATGCAAGGACCTTGAGCACTTTTTTCTCCCTCCTTTTCGGAGAAATAAAACAGGAACTGAATTTTTCAGTTCCTGTTTCTTTACGGTTTAGAAGCCCCAAGGCATCGGTCCTGCTGGGCCTGGTCCTACTGGTCCTGGTCCAAGTGGCATTGGCGCAGGGCCTCCACCGCAAAAGAATTGTTGATTTGCCGTCTCATTTACCGCCGACTCCGTGTGCGGGAAATAGTGTTGATGCTGATAAAGATGATGATTGACATGCGTCGTATGAGACGGGTGAATATGTGGTACAATGGTTGCTTGGAAGTGATGCTGTACACAACATTTTGTCGGATGAACAATTGGCGCCGTTACATTTGGTCTGCAATGCATAAATACATCTCTCCTTTTGATTTATCATAAGCTGTTTTACAATACTAGCCTATGATGAAAGGAGCGGACACGTACTAGTATAGATACCCATTTTCTCCGTTATATCATGTTAAATTGGTAAATACAACGACCGTTAAGCCAACCACGACAAAAAATAAATACAAAATTTTTTTATACATCCTTTTCAAGGCTCGTCTCCCCATTACTACTTGTTTTTTCGCACTATTCACAACACATAATTGTACACCCTTTGCGATTTTTCTACAATATTCGCAATAAAAAATAAATTTTCTGTATGTTCTGTCGTTTTTTGCGCTTTCCGGGGAAATCATCATTTCCTGATTTTCCGTTCAAGCCTCTTCAATCGCTTGAGCAACTCGTCGGAGGGCTCGCTGAAGCGATGGGTACGAGCGATCTTTTTCCACATGTGATAAGCTGTTTGCGCATATTCATAAGCCTCTTCTGGCTTTTTATAAACATGTTCATATAGTTTGGCCAGCTCCACTGCAGCTTTGATGCTCCGCGGATCAAAATCAGCCTGCAACAGCTCTCTCCAAAGTTTGACGGCCTTTTCATACTGCTTTTCTTTTTTATAAATAAGCGAAAGCTGCCATTTCGCTCTTGCGGATTCCTTCCCTTCCTTTTCGGCTACTTGCTCATATATTTTTCTCGCTTCCCCAGCTTCGCCAACAGAATCAAACCATCGGCCCATCTCTAACTTTTCTGTCACATGTTCGATATTGTACGCTTGCAAAATTTGCTTCGATAAATGAATGTATAGAACAATAAGAGACAGCACATCCATTTCGTTATGCTTCAGCACCCCGGTCATTCCGTCTGGTTGCTTTGATGAGAGAAATTCAAAATACATCATAGGTGCTAAAAACCCGGGAATATCCTCTGTTCGCTCCACCCCAAGAATTTCTTTCTCTACATGGGCTAGCTTGACAGATTCCAACCGATGCTTCCATATTCTTCGTGAAGCATGGTATAAATCGAAATGCCCAAATGCCGGCAATTTCGGTACGGTGTCACGGAGGAGGGTATGACGCGTCTTTAACACCGGCCAATCAAAGGCTTTTCCGTTATAGGTCACAAGCGTTGTATAGTCTACCTCTGATAAAAAGCTTTGATAAAGGGCTACTTCCGCCCCCGGATGCGGCAAAAAATGCTGACGCACCACAATGCGATCAGCATATACACGTGCATGTCCAAGCAAAAAAATTGTATTTCCTGTTCCGCTTCCAAGTCCTGTCGTTTCCGTATCAAAAAAAAATAAATCGCTTATATCATGGCCTTTGCTAGAAAGCGGATGAGAGAATAAAGCCTGCTGCCATTTTTCATGGATCTCATGCAATTCGCCAAGCCGATAGATTCCATGCTGTTGATCGAGTGAATAAGTGACTTCGCGAATCAAGCAATACTCTCCATCGAAAAAAAACGGCTCAGCATTCATGGTACGCCATTGTGCCAAATAAGGCACGTCCGTCTCTGTTTCATCATCTCTGCAAGCTGGCGAAGCCGCGGCGATACTCGTTCCTTTTAATTTTGCCAGCTTTTCTTTAATCGACATGCTCCTCCTCCTTTTCTTCGTTAAGGATGGCCAAAAGCTTAAGCGCATCGCGTTTCGCTCGTTCGGATGATATATGAGTCCCAATGCAGGACGGGCAGCCAGATTCACATGGACAGCGCTCAATCATTTGTTTGGCTTCCCTAAGCACCTGCTCCATCTCATGATACAACGCATCACTCAGTCCAATTCCTCCCGGATACCGATCATAAACGAAAATGGTCGGTTGTTCATTATGGAGCGATTTTACTTGCGGTACGACATGCAAGTCAGTGCGGTCGCACATCAAAAACAAAGAAGCCACATACTGGAGGACATGGGTGATTCCAAGCAACCCTTGCTCCATGCGTTCATCGTTCCAATGCGGCAACGCTTCTCGTTTGATGCTGATCCATGCGGCGTTCGTGTGCAGCTCCGCCTCCGGCAAGTAAATCGGTCCTGAGCCGATATTCTCGTGTGTTTCTAGTTTGATTTTTTTAAAAATCGTCGCTTTCGCGAGCACCATCACATCGCCAAATCCGATGATTGATAAGTCCGCTCCCCTCTTCCGATCCTCCTCGAGCACTTTCAATTCGACTGCTACATTCGCATCAGTAAAATAGTCGACATCCACTTCGCGAACATACGCTTTTTTCTCTTCCCAATCCAGCTTCTCCACCTGATACTGAACCCCTTGATGCAAATAGATCGCTTCCTCATGAAGCAATGTCATCGCACTAAAGCGATCCATTTCTCCGATTACCCGATGGTCTCCTCTATTTGACACATCGATAATGACCACATTTTCCTGAGAGGCGGAACGCAAACTGATGCCATGAGCTGGAAACGAGTCACTCATCCAATGCCATTTATTTCCTCGTTGATAAAGCACTCGCTCGTCTGCCAAATATTCAAGAATTTCCTCGATCTCGACACCAGCAAATGTTTCCCCTTGGCGAAAAGGCAATTCAAAAGCCGCACATTTCACGTGATCGACGAGAATCACAAGATTGTTCGGATTTAAGCGTGCGCTTTCCGGACTCCTCTCCAATACATATGCAGGATGTTGAATAATATACTGATCGAGCGGGCTGGAGCTGGCCACCATGACTACCATTGCTTCCTCTTGACGTCGACCAGCCCGCCCCGCCTGCTGCCAAGTGCTTGCAATCGTACCAGGATATCCTGTTAGCACGCATGCCTGCAGCTGGCCGATGTCCACTCCTAACTCAAGCGCGTTCGTACTGACTACTCCATAAATTTCTCCGTTTCGCAACCCTCGTTCAATCTCTCTGCGCTCGTTCGGCAAATAGCCTCCCCGATAAGCACGAATAGCTTTGCTCCCCAATTCGTGCTTGATGAGCTGTTGCAAATAAGTAAGCAAAATTTCGACACGAACACGACTTTTTGCAAATACGATGGTTTGAATGCGATGCTTTAACAGTTCGCTCGCGATCGCTTTCGCTTCCAATGTAGCACTTCTGCGAATGTTTAATGCTCGGTTGACAACCGGAGGATTATAAAAGACAAAATGCTTTCTTCCCGACGGCGCTCCATTTTGATCAATGAGCTCCATCGCTTCCCCTGTTAGCACTTCTGCATGCTCTTTTGGGTTCGCAATCGTGGCCGATGTGCAAATAAAACGCGGATGACTTCCATAAAATTCACAAATTCGTTTTAAACGACGGATGACGTTGGCAACATGGCTGCCAAATACTCCCCGATATGTGTGAAGCTCGTCAATCACAACAAATTGCAAATTCTCAAACAATGACACCCATTTCGTATGATGCGGCAAAATTCCTGAATGCAACATATCGGGATTTGTTATGACAATATGGCCCGCTTTTCTCACCCTTTGCCGAATGGTTGGCGATGTATCTCCATCATACGTATCACAATAAATCGTTGTTTCCATTTCCCCAATAAGCTCATTTAAGGCGCTTTTTTGATCTTGAGCCAGCGCCTTCGTCGGGAATAAATAAAGCGCTCTTGCTTCCTTTTGCTGCAATATCTTCTGCAGCACAGGCAAGTTATAACACAATGTTTTTCCTGACGCCGTCGGTGTAACAGCCACGATATTTCGTCCGGCTTCTACCGCTTCATATGCTTTTTTTTGATGGATATATAACGATGAAATGCCTCGTTTCTCTAAAGCATGCCGCAAAGCAGGATGAAGCGATTCAGGAAACGGTGTGCTTTGTGCTTCTTTTTCCGGAATGGTATGCCAATAGGCAACGCATTCATTCTCTTTCCAGTCTTCAATGACTTGTTGCAACGTTTTGCGCTGGTTCAGCATGTTTCTCACCTACCTATTTCTATTTTAGAGAATAGAGGTTCGTTTTCAATAAAAAAAGCACGAAAATGTCGTGCGTTTATTTTAGCAGCTATTTTATTCACTTTCATCCATGCAAACGGTTTGCTTTGAAACAGTTTTGTAGCGAGCAAAATACCAAACAATCCAAAGGAAGGAAGAGCGGCTTCCTCTTTATCTCTCCTGCCATTCACCGATCTCATCCATAACCAAACGAGAGTTTGTTGTGCATATAGAAATTAGAAAATGGAATGTATCTATTTTGATGATGCGTCGCTTCCATATCAATGCCAATGTTGAGCTGCCAAGTTACGTCACAATAAATAGCTATAAAAGGCGCGCCAGTCAGCGAGCCTTTCTAAAAATTGAACAAATCCCATGATAAATACCGTTCTCCAGAATCGGGCGCCATGCAAAGAACACGGGCATCAGACGGCAATCGCTTTGCTATTTCTATCGCATAATGTGCAGCCGCGCCAGCTGAAGCCCCCACCAAAATCCCTTCTTCTGCTGCTAAACGGCGCGCCATCGTTTGGGCATCTTCATCTTTAATTAATAAAATTTCATCAAAAATGTCGCGATTTAATATCTTTGGAACAAATCCAGGCCCAGTTCCCGGGATTTTATGCGGCCCCGGTTCTCCTCCAGACAGTACAGGCGAGCCGTACGGTTCTACGACATAAATCCGCAAACGAGGAAGATGCTTTTTTAGCTCCTCGCCCGTACCCGTCACGGTTCCTCCTGTTCCAGCGGTTAGCACAAAAGCATCAAGCCTTCCTTCAAAGGCCGCTAAAATTTCTAAAGCCGTGCTCTGTCTATGGGCATCTGGATTAGCGGGATTTTCAAATTGCATTGGAATAAAACTATCTTCAATAACAGCCGCAAGACGATGCGCTTCATCAATCGCCCCCTGCATGCGAAGCGAAGAAGGAGTTAGATGCACCTCAGCGCCGTACGCCTTTAAAAGCTTGACACGCTCCATTGTGGCATTATCCGGCATGGTAATCATGCAGCGATAACCTTTCGCAGCGCATACCATGGCTAGTCCGATCCCTGTATTTCCAGAGGTCGGCTCAATAATCGTACTTTTTCCTGGCACGATTTTCCCTTCTTCCTCCGCGCGCTGAATCATTTGAAATGCAGCCCGATCTTTCACGCTTCCACCCGGATTAAATGATTCAAGCTTGATATATACCTCTGCTCCCTTCGGATCGGGAATTCGGTTTAGTTTGACTACTGGTGTATTGCCGATCACATCTAAAATAGACTGATACCGCTTCATCAATATCGCCAACCTTTGTTTATCATTTTTCTTTAACGATTATATTGCTTCACCTTTCCTCTTTCAACGCTTGGCCATTTATGTGAGGAAGAGGGAAGCTGAAAGATTAAACAAGCTTTTATTCTAGAATCCCGGTTTGTAAGTTTTACTGATACTGCTCATTCATAAGATCACAGAGCGCAAGAACCGAGTGAATGGATTGGATCTGTCGCACCGAGAGTGGCTGGAGTTTTTCATGATTCTGTATTCCGTTCACTCGACCTCATGTTGCTGGTCATCCCACATTGGCAAACAAATGGACACCTCTGTTCCTTTTCCCTCTTCGCTGGCAAACGCTATCGTGCCACCATGAAGATGGACGATCTGTTTGACAATCGCTAATCCAAGCCCCGTGCCGCCTTCTGCTCTTGTGCGCGCTTGATCGACACGGAAAAAACGCTGTCCCAACAGCGGGAGCTTCTCCTTTGGAATGCCTTTTCCGGAATCTCGGATGACAAAGCAGCAAGAATGAGTCTCCGCTTCAAAAAGCTGCAGTGTGATCGTGCCTCCTTTTGGCGTATAGCGGATCGCATTGTCGAGCAAATTATGGATGACTTGCTCCATGCGATCGCCATCCCCTTCAACAATCACTTCTGGACTTAAATCCGCGACAACTTGTATTTCCTTTTCATGCAAAAATGGCTCATATTTGGCTAACGTATCTTCAATAACTTGTGAAAATACGAGCGGCACCTTTTGCAGTGGGACGCTTTTTCCTTCCAATTGCGCTAAATCAAGTAAGTCGCGGACAAGCCGTTCCATTCTTCCTGCTTCTCGATGAATGAGCTTCATGTATTTTGTTTCTTCTTCTTTTGTTTTCACCATTCCTGCTAAAATGGCTTCACTGTATCCTTTGACATAACTGAGCGGCGTTCGCAATTCGTGCGACACATTGGCGAGGAATTCCCTCTTGCGCATATCCTCCTCGTGAATGGCTTTTGCCATTACATTAAACGCCCGAGCGAGCCTTCCTATTTCGTCATTCGCTTGAGTCGGAATCCTTGCTTCATAATCCCCCTGCGACATGCTGTAAGCAACTCTTTCCATCTCCTTGAGCGGTCCAGCCAAGCGGTCCGCCATTTTTTTTCCGAACAGCAGCAAAGCCGCCACAAATAAAATAGCAAGCGGAATCCAAATGGACGCAGCCTCCTTGGTCATTTCCTGAATGGTCGCAAGCGGAATATAAAGATAAAACACTCCTTGTAAGCGATGCTCGTCCAATAGCGGCACGATCACACCCATGATTTTGCGCCCAAATCGCTTTTCATAGCCTGTTTTCGTCACTACTTTTCCTTCAAGCAGCTTTTGCCGATCTGCTTCGCTAATCAACGAATCGTAATCGATTTGAAACGGCAAACAAGCGCTTAATTCCCGCGGGTTGCTGACGAGCAGCACTTCCGATGTCGTCTTTTCGTTATACCATTCTACCCGCTTCCGATATTCTTCAGTTATTGGTCCTCCTTGATAATCGCTTGCTAAATTTCTGCCTTCTTCAATCAATGTTTGTTCTACTTTATTTACATATAAATTTTGGTAAAAATAATTTAAAAGAAAATAAGAAAAAAGTACAGTAATAATCACAACAAGGCTCATAGCCAGCCAAATCTTTTGTACTAAAGTCATGGATTTTCGCCGCATCTGTCACACCTCAAATTTATAGCCAATCCCCCACACCGTTTTAATGAATGCTCCACTTTCCTTTAGCTTTAACCTTAATGTTTTAATGTGTGTATCCACCGTTCGAGCGTTTCCTGCATAATCATATCCCCATATCCGAATAAGCAAATCTTCCCTGCTAAATACTTGTCCGTGATGCTTAGCAAGAAAAAGAAGCAAGTCAAATTCTTTTAATGTTAAAATAACATTTTCTCCTTTTACCGTCACTTTCCGTCCTTTTTCATCAATCAAAAGCCCGCCAAAAGAAAGGTCATCTTGCTTTTTGGCTTGATATGTGCGTCTCATGATCGCCTCAATGCGCGCAATTAACTCTCCGGGGCTAAATGGCTTTACGATGTAATCGTCACCGCCAAGCTTAAATCCACGAACTTTATCCCATTCATCTCCTTTTGCTGTCAAAAAGATAATCGGCACATTCGAATAGCCGCGAATATGCTCACATAATGAAAACCCGTCCATATTCGGCATCATGATATCAAGCAAAATCAAGTCGATGGTTTGTTTCTGGATAAGCGCCAGCGCCTCTCGTCCATCTTGTGCTTGCAAACAGGTAAATCCGGAGTTTTCAAGATACATACATACTAAAAAACGCATATCCTCCTCATCATCAACAACCAGAATCGTTTGCTTCGTCTCCATTCTCACCCTTCCTCTCTTATCATTAGTTGAAACGGACCTTTTCCCGTTGTCAATCGTTGAACCACTTGGAGTGTACGGCCATCAATGACCGTCACTTCATTGCTGTCATAGCTTGCGACATATAAGTAATGGCTTTCGCCAATCATCACAAACGGATTCGCCCCTACTGTAATCGACGCTTTTTCCTCTCCTGCATGATCCCATTTGCGCACAGTATTTGAGCCGTGACTTAATGCAAAAATTCCTTCATTTGTCTCGGCAAAACTAACAGGCATCTCTGGAGCAGGAATCGTCTTCATGAGTGTTCCACTAGGTAATGAATAGATATGAATCACGGTTTCTACCGAACTTCCGCTTCCATGGCCGCCAACCCAAAGCTCTTGCTCCCGCTCGCGAAGCAAACCGCCGAGCGCAAATTTCGGAACCGAAAACGTATGGGTCACTTGATGTTTCTCCATATCGATCACAGCGGCTTTTTCATCTTGGAAATCAATCGCATACACACGTGTCCCTGTGCTGTTTTGCAGTAGAGTAAGGGGCTGGCTTCCTATTTTGATGGATCCATTTTCTTTGCCGTTCATGTGAAAAATGCGGATCGCCTTTTGATTTTGGTCAGCTAATAATAGATGCTGTTGATCATTGGAAACAAGTGCACTAATAATCCCCTTGCCTGTTTTCCATTCCTTCTCCATTTTCCCAGTTGCCAAATTATACTCATATGCCCGGTCCAGCTCATGTCCGTATAACAGCAGCGTGCTCCCGTTATTCAGCAGCACTCCTCCTTGAATAGGCTGACCAAGCTCCCATTGGGCGTATTTTTTTTCACGTTTTAAATCGAAAAATGTGACACTTCCATCCTTAATATTTATACTAATCAACACTTTCATCCGTTTAGGAATCGGCGTAAACTCTTCCTGTCGTTCGCACCCCATTAACAAGCTGACAAACATAAAGGCAAGCACAAGGGCAAGTCTCATTGTTCTCCTCCTTTTCAGGCGAAACACTTGACATATTATAAACAAATATTGTGAGAAACTTGTGAAAAATGACGAAAAAATTTTGTATGATATCATTCAGCAATAGAGCATTGTAAAAACTGCAAATTTAGCAATATTTCTCTTTATCATTTTAGCTATTTCCTTTTATAATAATAACATGCGATGGCGAGCGGATAAATGAGGTGAGTGGATTTGGAGTCTTCAAAAGAAAAACTAATTGCGTTTCTAGAAGAGCATGTATCTGATTTTCTAACGCATTGGCGAAACCATGTGCGTATCGCCGATAATGATAAATATATTGATCAAGTAGAGCATAACGGGCTATCTTTCTTTCAACTTGTGAAAGAAATGCTCAGCCATCCCCTTCCGTCAGAACACATTCAAGCACTGGCGGAAAAAATCGCAAAAGAAAGAGCAGAAGCAAATGTGAATATCGGTGAATTTGTCTATAATACAAACCTCGGCCGAAGTCTATTAATCCGGTATGCGTTGCAGTCTGGTCTTCCAATTGACGAGCTTCAACCATTAATTGACGATATTAACGCTTTATTTGATCGTTTTTCGTTTTATGCGGTTACAAAATACACCGAACTAAAAGATGCGGAAATTCAAAAAAGAAACTTGTTTATTTCTCAGTCTCATAAAGATCGGCTCACATTGCTTGGCCAAATGTCTTCGAGTTTCGTTCATGAATTTCGCAATCCATTGACGGCTATTATCGGGTTTATTCAGCTGCTAAAATTTGAACATCCAACCTTAAAATATTTGGATATTATTGAACATGAGCTCCAACAATTGAAATTTCGCATTTCTCAATTTCTTCATGCTTCAAGAAAAGAAGCGGTTGAAGAGAAAAAGGAGACTGTATCTCTTTCCGAGTTTTTCGAAGAGATCCTATCCTTTCTGTACCCAAGCTTTGTGGATGAAGATGTCGATGTGTCTACCAATATCGATTCAACATTGACTGTATTTGTCTATAGGAATCAGCTCAAACAGGTCATCATGAATATTCTTCTCAATTCCATCGAGGCGGTCAAAGAAAAGGAAAAGCCGCGGCGGATCAATATCGATGTGTCATTGATGGACGGAAAGATTGCCATCATGATTTCTAATAACGGTCCAATGATTCCTTCGGAAGCCATTCACGCCATCTTTGAGCCATTTTTCACAACGAAAAAGCTTGGCACAGGAATCGGCCTGTATGTATGTAAAAAAATTATTGAAGATCATGGCGGCCAAATCACCTGCTCTTCCAATCAGCATGTTACTTCCTTTATGATTTCCCTTCCCAGTTCAAACTAAATCCCTCTCCCCTTAATATGGAGAGAGGGATTTAGCGTAGCGGTTTGCGAAATCCTGCATCTTGTGCCTCTTTCTCAGTACAAAACATTCTTTCTGCCTTTGTTACCTTATATTGCGGACTTCCAGGAACATGATAAATTTTTTCTCCGCTTTTTGAAATATTGCCTTTAATCATTGGCTTAGAGCACGATGATGAAGAAGAAGCTTGATCGTTAAATCCTTGATCTGTTGCATAATTTTCTATTGACCAAATCCCCAGTTGCTTCTCCCTGGCTTTCTCCTGAATTTGCCGGAATTCATCGACATATTTCGTATTAGGCTCAAATACGTAAGCCACCCGAGCATAGCCCTGCTCCAGCAGCAGCTCATTAAGCATTTTGTTTCCGATCCATACATAGGCTAGCAGCCGGCCGTATTTGTCTCGCTCTCTCACATCCAATTCCAGCTCCACCTTTGTCCCTGATGGCAGTAATTGCTTCACATATTGACTTGACTCCACGCCAAACGGCTGCACGGGCTTGGTCGGATGTACAGATTCAGGTGTGTCAACTAACAACAAACGGACGGTTTCTTCTTTGCTTCCGACTGCAACTTTTAACGTATCCCCATCAATGACCCGTTGAACAATAGCTGGAATTTTTTCTGAAGATGATTGGCATCCCGTTAACACGAGAACCGCAAAAGCAGTCAAAAGCGCCATGAGGTATTTCTTCAATCTTTCTCCTCCTTCCGTATCTTATCGTAGCGCATCTCAGAAAACTTGACCACTATTTGTTCACTTTTTTATCCATAATCCTAAGCTTTCAAGACCATACAAAACATTTTCCAAGGCGCATGGATCGCCTAAAAATAGAACTATTATTCCGTTTATATGGAGAAACTATAGAGAAAATGGAACGAACCTTTCGATCTTTTCATTTAAGCGATGCCATCCAATGGAATGGGTCAACATTTCTTCCTCAAACGAGTATGAATTGAACAAGCACCATGAATGCCCTGTTTCCATTGAACGAAATAGCTAGTATATAGAGTATGATGGAAAGATTCATTATACAAATAATATAATATTTAGATTAATAACACTATTAAATCGATAAAGATAAGTTTAAAAGTTTATATTTTTCTATTTCTATATAATTTTATTGACTTATAGATATTTTATAAAATAAAATGTTCTTTGCACGATCATCAATTTAGGAGGAAGAAAAATGGGAGCATTACCTGAGGTTCAACCGATGCAACAGGAACAAAGCAAAAAACATCCTCCCGGGCTTTATCTTTTATTCTTCACCGAGATTTGGGAGCGTTTTAGCTACTATGGAATGCGGGCGATCCTAGTTCTTTATTTAACGACAGCAACCATTAGTGGCGGTTTAGGATTTGATCAAAGAATCGCCGTAAGTATTTATGGGTTCTTTACAGGGATTGTTTATTTTACCCCTATTATCGGTGGATACCTTTCTGACCGCTTTTTAGGTCGTCGCTTAGCTATTACCATCGGCGGAATTATTATGGCCGTCGGCAATCTTATACTGTTTGCGGTCAATACAAAAATAGGGTTATATACGGGGCTTTTACTATTAATTATCGGAAACGGTTTCTTTAAACCTAATATTTCGACGCTTGTCGGTGAATTGTACGGACCAAATGACAAGCGCCGCGATGCAGCCTTTACCATTTTCTATATGGGAATTAACATCGGCGCCTTTTTTGCTCCGCTGATCTGTGGATTTTTAGCTGAAGATTATTTTAAAACGACTGTCAATGGCGTCGTGCAGTATGGATTTAAATATGGTTTCCTTGCCGCATCCATCGGTATGATAATTGGTCAAGTATTTTTTAATCTATTAGGAAATCGTTATCTAGGAGAAATCGGCAAAAAGCCGATTGGCAAACAGAAAACAGCTTCAACTGCGCCAAAAGAGCCGTTAACAAAAAAAGAAAAACAGCGCATTCGTGTGATCTTAATTTTAATGTGCTTTGTTGTCTTTTTCTGGGCTGGCTTCGAACAAGCAGGAAGCTCGCTTACATTGTATACCGATAAGTTCGTCGATAAATCCATCGGCAGCTGGACCATGCCAACCTCTTGGTTTCAATCATTAAATCCATTATTTATCGTTCTATTAACACCCGTTTTATCTGCATTATGGGTAAAATTGGCTAACTCTAAACGCGGTGATTTATCAGCTCCGACAAAGATGGGATTAGGTATGATTTTGCTTGGTCTCGGATTTGCTGTTTTGGTTCCTGCTCTGCTGCAAACCGGAAGCGACGAGCAACACATTACGGTAAAAGCAAATGCATTATTTATTGTTTTAACATACTTTTTGCATACGCTTGGTGAGCTTTGCCTATCACCGGTTGGGCTATCACTTACAAGCCGCATCGCACCGATTCGTCTCGCTTCCCTGCTAATGGGAGTTTGGTTATCAGCAACTGGTATCGCGAATATTTTAGCAGGTCAATTAGCAGCTTTTACGGAGTCATTAGGCTATCTAGAAATTTTCAGCTTAATTGGCGGCATTACCATTGTTCTTGGCTTTGTTCTGTTATTATTATCGAAAAAACTTGTAGAAATGTCAGAATAATAAAGAAAAAAGGATTCACTTATATCGTGAATCCTTTTTTCTTTGCTTATTTACCATTGGTCGTTTTAACATTCTTCAGTCGAGAAGTCTCCCATTTCTAAATCTTGCGAAGCTTGATGAAAGTGGGAGATGAATCGACTTCGGACAAGGACAGGCTTTTGCCTGTTCAATTGTCTGACCCTGTGGTAAAATAAACCTATGTCGTTCTTTCATAACTGGATATAGGAGGTTGCATGGAGAAAATAAAATGCGAAAACCAAGCGGATCCTTCCATGCGTAAAATATCCAAGGTACAAAAGAACTCCGAATTGTCGGACATCTAGGGTTGGAACGACCCGAAGTCACGCTCAGGGAGACGAAAGGCGGCTTTCGTCGTGGAACTGAGAAGCTCCCACTTCAAGCTTTAGCTAAGTGGTGAGTAGTTCACGAAACAGGATTTCTATCGTTCCATGCCTCTCGCTCTATTCCACGTATATAGTAAACATAGAAGGGTTTGGCTTTTTTGCGATTGAAGCATAAATAAATATTGTTTTTGTACAAAAATTGTTTTATAATCATCATGGAACAAAATGAATAGCATCCTCATTCACCCGATGAGGTAGAGGTTGCGGCTTTTATGAGTACAGCGAACGAGATGCAGAGAACATTGAAGACTTCGCTCGAAGGGAAAAGCCGCCGAAGTTGGCACATTTCTCTGGATGTGCGAACTGGGGCTGTCACCGAATAGGTGCAGCACTGTCACGGTTTGCGTAAAGCAACCGTGGGGCGCTATCTTCACGGAAGGGTTGATACGGGTAATGATTGCATTGCCGCCGAATCTCCTTCGGCGGCTTTTTTTATTGCCCGGCTCCTTTCCATGACAACATGAAAAAAAGGAGCGATGAAAACATGGAAAGCGTCATGCAAAAACAGGAAGCCGCCACACCGGCTTCGCCTAACCAGCTGCAACGAAAGCTAAAAACAAGGCATCTAACAATGATTTCTCTTGGGGGAACGATTGGTACTGGGTTGTTTTTAGCAAGCGGCGGAGCGATTCATACCGCTGGACCGGGTGGAGCGCTCATAGCGTATATCGCGATTGGAGTGATGGTATATTTTTTGATGACCAGCCTTGCGGAAATGGCCGCTTATATGCCCGTTACCGGAACGTTTAGTACGTATGCAACGAAATTTGTCGATCCTGCTCTCGGATTTGCTTTAGGATGGAACTACTGGTATAACTGGGCCATTACAATTGCCGCAGAACTCTCGGCTGTGACTATGATCATGAAATTTTGGTTTCCGAATAGCCCTTCACTTTTATGGAGCGCATTATGCTTAGTGATTATGTTTTTACTTAACTATTTATCTGTAAAAGGATTTGGTGAAGCCGAATATTGGTTTTCCCTTATTAAAGTAGTAACGGTTATTATTTTTCTTATTGTCAGCTTTTTCATGATTATAGGTATTATGGGTGGTGAAGCGGTTGGATTTAGAAACTTCACCATCGACGACGCTCCGTTCCATGGTGGGTTCATGGCGACTCTCGGCATTTTTATGGCCGCAGGATTTTCTTTCCAAGGAACAGAGCTGCTTGGGGTTGCAGCCGGTGAAAGCGAGGATCCGAAACGAAACATTCCTCGCGCCATTCGTCAAGTATTTTGGCGTATTTTGCTATTTTATATACTGGCTATTTTAGCAATCGGGCTGCTTATTCCGTATACAAATGAAAATCTAGCGAATAGCGACGTTACGGTCAGCCCATTTACTCTCGTCTTTGATAAAGCTGGCATTGCGTTGGCTGCATCCGTTATGAACGCCGTCATTTTAACAGCGGTTTTATCAGCCGGAAATTCCGGTATGTATGCGTCTACTCGAATGCTTTGGGATCTAGCAAAAGAAGGAAAAGCGCCAAAATTTCTGGCCAAGCTAAATCACCGCGGTGTTCCTGTTAATGCATTACTAGTCACAGCTTCACTAGGAACGCTTGCTTTTTTGGCTTCGTTCTTTGGCGATGGCACCGTTTATGTATGGTTATTAAATGCCTCGGGTATGTCGGGATTCATTGCGTGGCTAGGCATCGCGGTCAGTCACTACCGTTTCCGCAAAGCATATGCCGCGCAAGGGCGCGATCTCAATGATCTTCCTTATAAAGCCAAATGGTTTCCATTTGGACCATTGTTCGCTCTAGTGCTTTGCACGATTGTCATTTTGGGACAGAACTATGGGGCCTTTATGGGGAAGTCAATCGATTGGTACGGCATTCTCGTTTCCTACATTGGACTGCCATTGTTTTTAGCGGTTTGGCTTGGCTATAAAATCGTGAAAAAGACAAAGGTCGTTCCCCTCAAAGAATGTGAATTAGACTAAAAAACCGCTCGGCTATGCCAAGCGGTTTTTTCAGTCGTGCTTTTTCGTTTTCTGTTCTTCGTCATCCATGATGCCTTTTGTAGCATTTTTAAATTCGCGGAGCGTTTTTCCAGCTGCTTGTCCAAGCTCTGGCAGCTTTTTCGGGCCGAAAAGTAACAGGGCAAAAAATACGATCAAGGCAATCTCGCCAAATCCTATGTTCATATCATTCACTCCATGCGCTTCATTTTCGTCTTTTCCTTTTCCATTATATCATATCATCTTTGAATTACTACCACTTTCGCTTCAAAGTGGGAGATTCCTGCGAACATGGAAACATCCTTCGATTTTTCAGCTAGCAGACCTTCCCCGTTGTTCCAACGGGAAACGACAAGAAAGCTTGTACATTCGTCCGCTTCACACGTTCGACTGGGCTCGGTTTTCGTTGCTTCGAACCGTGCACAGACAAGGGAACGTTGAAGCTTTTACGTAACGGACGGTGTTCCTTGTCACAATCCTCTATCTTCAGTTTTTCCAAGAACCACTTACAAGTATAGAATAGCACATAGATTCTTGTGATTCCACTACTTTGGCCAATGCCAACCGACATTTCTCTCTCTAACTCATGAAGCGATGCCCGTCATGTTCCTTGAGGCGATAGTCTTCTGTCGGGATATGGAGTAGTCCAATGATCGACATCCTTATTCGTTCAGTGCTTCAGAAACCGCTCTTGCCAGCCATTCCGCACTTTTTTTAGGAGAAGGAGCTAAACTGATCGCGCTAATGACAGACACCCCGTCTGCTCCAGCGGCAATAACCTTCTTTGCGTTGTTCGCGGTAATTCCGCCAATGCCCACGATCGGTATCGACAGACCATGCTCACGCATAAGACGAAGAACGGCCGTTCCTTGTGCCTCTTTTGCATCTTCTTTTGTGCTGGTTGGAAAAATAGGACCGACTCCAAGATAGTCAGCGCCTTGCTCAATGGCGCGTTTCGCTTCTGCCAAATTATGAGCTGAAACGCCGAGAATTTTATTTCCTATTTTTTTTCGTACGACATCTGCCCGTTCATCGTCTTGTCCAATATGGACCCCATCAGCATCAAGCTCTAATGCTAGCTCCACATCATCATTCACAATAAACGGAATATGGTGCTTCCGGCAAAGCGCTTGCAACTCTTTGGCTAATGCATACTGCTCCTTTTTCGAAAGAGCCCCTTTGCCCTTTTCGCGAAATTGAAACATCGTAATTCCGCCTTCAATCGCTTCTGTCAGCACCTCTAACGGACTTCGTTCACAATTGTTGCTTCCCATAATAAAATAAACACGTAATTGCTCTTTCAGACTATCCATTGAAGTTTGCGCCATTTTCATCACCTACGACATCCATTTTTGCCGATACGCCCAATGGTTGGTTGGGCCATGCCCATTGCCGATCCCCAGTTCGTTTTCAATCGCGGCTTGAATAAATGCTTTCGCTGTTTCGATCGCTTCATGGACGCTGCGCCCCTTAGCAAGCTCCGCTGTTACTGCAGCGGCAAACGTGCAGCCTGTTCCATGCGTATGTCTCGTTTCAATTCGGGCGCCCTTGAAATAGGAAAATTCACGGCCATCATATAGCAAATCAACCGCTGCATTTTCAACATCATCGTGGCCTCCTTTAATGACCACGTACGTGACTCCGATTTTGTGAAGCTGTTTTGCCGCTTCTTGGCGTTCCTCTAATGTACGGATCTTCATCCCCGTCAATACTTCTGCCTCTGGAATGTTAGGAGTGGCTACCATCGCCAGCGGCAACAAATGTGTTTTTAACGCTGACACCGCTGCTTCCTGTAAAAGTGGTGCCCCGCCTTTAGCGATCATAACCGGGTCAACGACAAGCCGACGCCAGCCAAATTGCTTCACCTTTTTCGCTACGGCTTGGATGATATCTGCATTAAACAACATGCCCGTTTTGACGGCGTCTGCTCCTAAGTCCGTACCAATGGATTCAATCTGCTGCTCAACGGCTTCTACAGAAAGCGGATACACTCCCTGCACGCCAAGCGTATTTTGCGCCGTTACCGCCGTTAATGCAGACATTCCAAAGACGCGTAACTCTTGAAATGTTTTTAAATCCGCCTGAATGCCGGCTCCACCTCCACTGTCTGACCCAGCAATCGTTAATGCTTTATAAACTTGATTCACCATATCTCTCCCCTTCATTCAACTTTGGTAAAGGATCCATATTGACTAATGGCCTCCGCGCCAACTTTGGCCAACTGATTTAAAAAGGCGATTTGAAAGCTTCCAGGCCCATACTCTGCCGCTTCATCAGCAGCTAGTTGCGCCGCCACGCCATAGCTGACAAGCGCCGCTGTTGCCGCTGCTGCATAGTCCTTTTCAACAGCCGCAAACGCTCCGATTACAGATGTGACAAGGCAGCCTGTCCCAGTGACTTTTGTTAACAGCGAATGACCGTTATGAACCACATAAACCGTCGCTCCGTCTGTGACAACATCGTCCTTTCCGGTAATAGCGACTGTCATTTTTAACTGCTGTGCTGCTTTTTTCGCTAGTGCCACCACATCGCCGCTTCCTTCGGCGGCATCCACTCCTTTAATCTCCCACCGCTCGCCGATAACATTCGCGATTTCTGCTGCATTGCCGCGGATGACGGCAATATTTAATTGACGGACTATTTTTCGGGCGGTTTCCGTGCGATATGGCGTCGCTCCCGCTCCAACCGGATCGAAAATCACAGGAACTCCCTGTTCATTTGCTGCCTTGCCGGCAATCAGCATCGCTTCAATTTCCTGTTCATTTAGCGTGCCGATATTTAAAACAAGCGCTCCGGCAATTCGCGCCATATCCGCTACTTCTTGCTTGGCATAGGCCATCACTGGTGAAGCGCCAAGCGCAAGCAGACCATTTGCTGTAAAATTGGTCACAACTACATTTGTGATGTTATGCACAAGTGGATTAGCCTTGCGCACTTGATCGAGTACTTCTGCCACATGTTGCAAATTCATCTTTTCCATCCTCTCCCTTATTCGTTTGTCCAGCTGGATTTGCAAATAAAAATGCACTTTGCGCGTAAGCAAAGTGCATCTATATCGCCTCTATCACTTTCCCTACGCTGGCATTACCCAACAGGTTCAAACGGTCAACGGCGGATGATAGCCGTACTCTCAGCCTGATTCCACAGACTCCCGTATCCTTTTCACTGTTTACAAGCACAGTCTACCCCTTCTCGCCCGAGAATGCAAGCAAAAAATTATGTGCTCCCTCCCGGCAATGATTCCGTTCTTCTTGGCTCTTCATGAAACGAGGAAGATCGCGGCAATGGCAAATTAAATAAATCTAAATCCACAATATAACGAGGGCGCCGTTTCGTTTCTTTATAAATCTTTCCGATGTATTCACCGATTAGCCCAAAAGCAATCAGCTGCAATCCTCCAAGCAGCCAAATCGATGTAATCAACGATGTCCATCCCGTTTGTGTGTGACCGGTCCATTTTAAAAACAGGAAGTAAGCACCAAATAACAGGCTGACAAAAAAAGAAACCAACCCGATCATGGAAATAAAACGAATAGGTGTCACACTAAATGACGTAATACCGTCAAGAGCAAAGGAAATCATTTTTTTTAGCGGATATTTTGTTTCACCGGCAAGTCGTTCCTTTCGATCATAATAAACAACAGTTGAACGAAATCCAAGCAATGGAACAATTCCTCGCAAAAATAAATTGGCTTCTTCAAATCGTTCCAGCTCTTCAACCGCCCGCCTGCTCATCAAGCGGTAATCGGCATGATTATATATAAGGTGAACGCCCATCGCCTTCATCATTCTATAAAATCCCTGTGCTGTATGACGCTTGAAAAACGTATCTGTATCGCGGCGGTTGCGAACCCCGTATACAATCTCATACCCTTCATGAAATTTTTGTACAAACTGGCGGATGACCGACACATCATCCTGTAGATCGGCGTCAATGGAAATGATACAATCTGAGCGAGTTTTTGCGGAAAACAAACCAGCTAATAACGCATTTTGATGGCCGGCATTATGGGCAAGCTTGACCCCTTTGACCTCCGGATAATGCAAACTCGCTTTGTAAATGATCGTCCATGTTGCATCTCGGCTTCCATCATCGACAAATAGTAAAGCACTATATTCGGAAATAAGCCGCTCCCTGACAAGCTGCTCGCGCAGTTCGCGCAGCTGCCGAATCGTTTCCGGAAGCACTTCTTCTTCGTTGTAGCAAGGTACAACAATCGTTAATACAGGTTCGCTCATGATGCTCTCCTCCCTATGATGCTAGTTTGTATAAATAAATCGTCCATGCGGATTCCTTGGAATGAAACACTTTCTCAAGCCGTAGCTGATTTTGGGCTGCGTTTTCGATCGGAAGCGCCGAAAAAATATAACGGCCGCCCATCTTGCGGAATACATCGGTATTCAGCTCTAAATGTTGAATTTTCTTCTTTGAATTCTTTTTAAACATGTAGTGCTTGCCAAGCTCATCGACAAATAAATAGCAACGGCCGCCCCACTTATCGAAATACTTGCGCAGCGTCTGGTTTTTTGCTAGCTCAGGAGCAATGATTTGCCGAAATTGATGTTTATATTCAAGCGGATAAAAATTGTTGTACGTATCCAGCGTATAAAAGCCGTTATATTGAGCAATGGCCGGATGAATGCCGATGCTGGCAACGCGGTATGTATCAACGGGCCGCGCGATATAACGTTTAATTTCCGCGAATTGTTTTTCAGCGTAGAACTGGCGAAACGACGGCTTATTTTGATACATAATTTCTTCGTTAAATATAGCTAAAATAAAAAGCTGCAGCGCAAGCGCCAGCCATACAACATTTTTCCATGCTTTAGCATGCTGCCATATGATTCGCAATGAAAGAGCAAACAATACGTAAATCACCATAGGTCGCAAGAAGTGATAGCGGGCAAAATTAAACTTATTAAGAAGATCAAACCGTTCTGTAAGTGGCAGCCACCCTCGATAAAACCAAAACGCATACCACAGGGAAAGGGCAAAGTTAAGCACATGGAGAAATAAAAACAGCTTTTCTTGCCGCCATTTCTTCCTTTTTCCCACAAAATACAAGGCGAAAAGCGTGATTGGTAAAATCACGAGTCCGTGCACGGTCATGACATGCGTATGACCAAGAATATAATTTTTAAATGTCAAACGAACCGCACGCCAAAAAGAAAGATCAGCATGAAAATATTCATCGCGGCTTGTTGGCTCTTCGGAAAATAGAAGTGAATGAACAAGCCGATAATCAACGGCTAAATATAACACAGTCATATAGATGATGGCGGCCAAAAAGCGCAGATTCCATCTTTTATACCTCAATGCATCCACAAGCCACCAAATGCCCAGAGCACTGAGGAAAAAGAAGAAACCAAGTACAAGACCAGAGTATAGCGGCAATAGTGTAAGCACGAGATAATCCACCCACGACCGCCTGCCAGCGCGAATATTTAAAAACGCCCAAAGTGCCAGCGGCATACCAAGCGTGCTTAACATTCCGGACGGCCAAAATGGTGTTAATGCAAAAGCAAGTGCTACACCAATGCGAATCCATGCCCATTCTTTCTCCCTCATAACATGCGTTTTCAGCAATAAGTACATTCCGATAAAAGCAAATACCCTTGTAATCAGCTGGCTGAGTCCATAAGCATAAATCGATGGAAATAACGCATGGAGCCATACGATTCCACTAAATTCTGTTCCAAAGGCATTTCGCGGCAGACCGTTAATGATTTGCGGAATGACCGCCCCCACCGGCCCAAACAGCTGACCGCTGTTGGCGAGCACCTTGTACCAAGCGATGTTGGAATCTAAATTATCATGTACTCGCATATGCGCATTCTCGCCTAAAATAAAATAAGGCGATACAAACAAAGCGATCACAAGGAATGAGAAGAGCAAAAGTCGCTTTTCTGTTATCGTCATTTCTTCTCCTCCTCTTGTCTGATCATGTTATTTTTATCTTTTAACAAAAAGAGGAAATTATACAGAAAAAAATTGCATGTATAGCAAAAACGTGCGGCTCGATCGTCTCTATACTATGGACACAACTCTATGAGCCGCCTTTGTTCTCAAGAAGCACCATGCATATCAAGTGTGGTCTAAGTCGATACAACCCCTTTCATCGTTGCGTCCTGCCTCTCTTTTGCTGAACCCCTAACATTTTGGCGCTTGATGCCCCCATAAAAAACAGCGCCATTCCCTCTTATTTGGAATGGCGCTTTCGCAAACGTTATTCTACATTTAATTCGAGCTCTTCCATCCGTTTTTCTGCATAGTTTTGATCCTTTTGCGCATGATAATGCTCCGCTTTTTCAACGATGGCCACCGTATTGTATTCCGGAATGTGCGCGTACGTTTCATACACTCCTTTTGGAATGAGCACATTTCCCTCCGGCCAATAGACGGCGATATTGCCGCGTTTGACGTCCGCGTATTTGGCGCGCCCTTGCATCATGCCATGCCGGTTGTACACAACGATCGGTTCGCCGTCGCGAATATGGAGCGATTTGGCGTCTTCTTCGTTCAGCAAAATATCATAACGGTCGGCGTTATTAAACGGATCTTTCTCGCTATAGACCATCGAGTTGAACTGCTTGCCCCGCCTTGTTGTGACAAAAAAGCTGCCTTCCGTCTTGCGCAGCTCCGGCAATTCGATCGGAATAAGGTTTCCGCGGCCGTCCGGTGTCGGGCATATGCCGCCTTCACAAAGCCACGCGCCGCCCCATTGAAACACATCGCCTTTTTTCCGTAAATGTTGAATGCCGTCGTAGTTTCGGTTGGCCACCGCGATTTCGTCGCGGATTTGCTGGGCGTTTTGAAACTCGATGAGATGCTTTTGTTCCGGCTTGACTCTAGAGGCGAGATCAACATAAATTTCCCATTCCGCGCGCGCTTCCTCAATGCGTGGGCCGTCAATTTCCGGGCTGAAATAGACCATCCGCTCTGTGCTGGTCGAGGTACCGCCACCCGGCTGCTCGTATCGCGTCATCGCTGGTAAAATAATCACCTCTTCCTTCGCATCTAAGAGCGTTGAAGTATTGAAAATAATATCTTGATGCACGCGCAGCTCCAACTGTTCAAGCGCCTGGCGAACGAAATCAGGATTCGGCATCGTCTCAAGAAAATTGCCGCCGCTCGTATACATCAGCTTCATTTTTCGTTCATGACCATCTGGAAGCAAGATGTTTTCAATCGTTTGTCCGATTGTGTCCCCTTGCCAGCGAGGAATCGGAAAGCCCCATATTTGTTCAAGACGGGTAATATTTTCCTCATCAAATTCGCCGCCCGGAAGAACAAATGGGTCAGCCCCCATTTCCCCCGAACCTTGCACGCCGCTATGGCCGCGAATCGGCATGACGCCGCAATGCTCGCGTCCGATAAACCCGCGAAGCAAGGCAAGGTTAACGACTTGTGACACATTATCCGTACCGAACCGGTGCTGAGTCAATCCCATGCTCCAAACAAATACAGCTGACTTGGCATTAGCCAGTAATCTAGCAAACTCATACATTCGTTCCTTTGAAAGCCCCGATGACTGCTCAAGCGTCTGCCAATCATATTTCGCGACATGCGAACGCAGCTCGTCAACACCGTTCGTGTGTTTGGAGACAAACTCCCAATTAATTGCATCCTCCATCTCAAACCAATGCTTGATAACTCCATTTATAAAGGCGATATCTCCGCCAATATGGACTTGATAAAAATCATCTGCGATTTTTGTTCCGAATAAAGCGCTTTCCCAAATGGACGGAATCCAGTAGTTTTCCATAGCCGGCTCACGGTACGGATTCACAACGATGATTTTCGTGCCTGCTTTTTTCGCAGCGTACATATATTTCGTCGATACCGGCTGGTTGTTGGCAGCCACAGATCCCCAAAAGACAAGAACATCTGTGCCGATCCAATCTTTATAGCTGCAGCTTGATGCACCGATTCCAAGTGAACGCTTTAACGCTGTTTTGCTTGGTGAATGACAAATGCGTGAAGCATTATCGATGTTGTTTGTTCCTAAAAAGCGCGCTACCTTGGCGGCAGTGTAATACACTTCATTCGTAATGCCGCGCGCTGTCAAATAAAAAGCGATCTGTTTCGGATCAAGTGAGCGGATTTTTCGGGCAATCCGTTCAAGCGCTTCATTCCAACTAATTCTTGTAAACTTTTTTTCTCCTGGTTTTCGTGACAGTGGATAGGGAATGCGGCCAAGCTTGCGCAGCTCTGTACTGTCCATTTTGCGCAGCTCCTCCACATCTTCCAGCCATTTTGGGTCCATTGCTGGCATCGTATTTAGACGAAGTACGTTTAAACGAGTCGTACAAAGATGCGGACCTGTCAATGTTTGATCATGAAGTCCGGATACACCGAGCGCACAACCATCGCATACTCCCTGCGTTAAAATGCGGTAGGCATAAGCAAGCTGGTCTTTGTTTTCCAGCATCACTTTTAAAGTATCACGGAGATGATGAGGCTTTATCTTTCCAACTCCCATCGGCAAAAGGCTCGCCCAAAGCGAGGGTTGGGGACGCTGATTCAGTTTGATTGGGCCGGTGTGTTTCGTTTTGCCCATCTTCGCTCCTCCTTTTTATTGGTCATCCTATTTTCGAAACATTCCTACATTTTTATGGTATTATTATATTATATCATCCCTTCTTATTTCCTCAATCAATATGCAGCTGATCCTTTGAGCATGATCAATAAAAAGGAGAGGATGAATGGTATAAATCAGCGATCCTGATCCGACCAGTCAAACAAGAAAAACATCACTTCATTGAATAGAGTAAATCAAAGGAGAATTCGATGGTTTCGACAGTCGCAGGCAAGTTCTTGACTTGTTTCTCATGCCTGCCCACGGAAGGAAGAAAGATGGGCACATTCCATTGGAGTTCTATCACCACACAAGAGGACATCTCTAAAAGGAAAAGGGTGAAAGATTCACCCGGCTTTATATACGCCTAATAGCTTCGGGGTTATATATGAAAAGAAGGTGAAAAGGGTGAAATCGAATATAACGACTGCCAAGCAAATCTATAAATATATGGAGGGAGAACTTCACGAGCAAGAGGACGCCATTGTTCTTGAACAGCCATTGACCATTATCGTGAATGGAGAGGAGTTTGCCACGCTCGTTTGTTCGCCAGAGCACCTTGATGAGCTTGTTCTCGGCTTCCTTGCTTCTGAAGGAGTGATTCGTTTCCACGATGATATTCACCAACTATCCATTGACGAAGAGCGAGGGTTTGCCTATGTTGATCTGTCCGTACCTCTAGCCCCAGCTTCTTCTTTTTCCAAACGGTTCATCGGCTCATGCTGTGGAAAAAGCCGACAGTTTTATTTATTAAATGATGTAAAAACAGCAAAAACGATTACAACCTCCACACGCATCCGCGTTGAGCAATGCTTCGCTCTTATGAATACATTGCAAAATGAAAGCACGGTTTTTCGCCATACAGGAGGAGTGCATAATGCAGCCTTATGCAATGAAGAAGGGATGATCATCGCCCGCTCTGATATCGGTCGTCACAATGCTCTTGATAAAATTTATGGCTATTGTTTGCGCCATGCGATTCCGATGCGTGACAAGCTCGTCGCTTTCAGCGGCCGCGTATCTTCGGAAATATTGCTGAAGGCATCGAAAATGGGGGCAGGAATCGTACTTTCAAAATCGGCCCCGACCGATTTAGCGTTACAGCTTGCCGATGACTTGCACATGACCGTTGTCGGCTTTATTCGCGGAACAACCCTCAATATATACACCCATCCGGAACGGATTATTGTATAACAACCGGCTTCTGTTCGTTTGAAACGAATCTAAAGAAAAAGTTCGGCTGTTACGACCGAGCTTTTTCTTTGTAACAAACAAATGAAAGCCAAATACTAGCAGCCATAAGAACGGTGTGAAAAAATGGTGTAACGAAATGATGAAACTACGATTGATGAAAGGTGACTTCCATCATGTTCTATGATGCATTGTCCCACCTCTTTCTGAATCCAAACGTTGCTCAAAGCTTATAAGTAAAGGAATGGTTTCTATATCCTCCGCCATTCGCTAGCGGCCTTGCCACATCGCTTTTGCGCTTCCTTTGCCGCGAGAATCCGGACGAACGGACAGACAGAAAAATATATTTACCGTGAATGACGCCGGAATATATCACGTTTTCGTTATCCAATCGCTTGGATTTCAATCATTGCACCATGCAACGCTTGAACTAACCGCTTCGCAAACGAAACGGCTTGACTCCCGTCACCGTGAACACACACCGTTTCTGCCACAATCTCCACATCAGTACCTGCAAGCGAACGAACACAGCGTTCGCGCACCATTTTCACCACTTGACGCACCGCATCCTCTTCGTTCGTAATCAAGGCCCGTGGATGACTTCTTGGAGTGAGTGAGCCATCTTCTTGATAGGTCCGGTCGGCAAACACTTCATTTGCCGTTCTCAAACCAAACCGTTTGCCGGCACGAATCAGTTCGCTTCCGCTAAGCCCATATAAAACGAGCGACGAATCCACATCCCGCACCGCTTGAGCGATCGCTTCCGCCAATTCTGCATCTTTCGCCGCCATATTATACAAGGCGCCGTGCGGCTTGACATGAGAAAGCCGGCCTCCTTCCGCCTTGACAAATGCCGACAGCGCTCCAATTTGATAAACAACGTAGGCATACGCCTCCTCAAAAGTGACATGCATATGGCGGCGTCCAAAGCCAAGCAAATCAGGAAAACCAGGATGTGCACCGATCGCCACTCCCTTTTCAAGCGCCATCTGCACAGTTTTCCTCATGACAACCGGATCGCCGGCATGAAATCCGCATGCTATATTAACGGATGTGACATAGTGCAATATTTCGTTTTCGCCAAGCTCATATATACCAAAACCTTCACCAAAATCACAATTTAAATCGATTTGCGCCATTTATCTCCCTCCATTTTTGGCGGATGATCGCTCTTGAGTACATCATCTCACGCTCGCGCTGGATGTATAATCGCTGCGCTTCCTGCCAAGATGATGGTTGAAAGCGAATGCGATCGCCGGGGCGCGCTTGTGCTAAAATTGGCAAATCGACAGCTAATACTTGAGCGATACGCGGGTAGCCGCCGGTTGTTTGCCGATCCGCCATTAACACAATTGGATCGCCGGACGCGGGCACTTGTACGGTTCCAAACGTCACCGCTTCTGAAACGATCTCTTGGTCCACACTTCTCTGCAACTTTTGACCTCGCAGCCGGTAGCCCATCCGATCAGACTGTGTCGTGACTTCATATACTTCGGTAAAAAAATGTTCAATGCTTTCTTTTGTAAACGTGTGGAAGTCTGGTCCTTCTACGGCACGAATCACTTTTTCTTGACTGTTGATATATTGACGTATAGAAAAAGCGATTCCCCATGAAGGCTGCCATTCTGGCAAACAAGGAGCTGGCCGCAGCGAAAGCTCATCATCTTTTTGCAAAGGGCGGCCATAAAAGCCGCCGATAGCGGCTTTCGTGTAGGTTGAACGGCTATTCATCAGCAGCGGAACATGCAATCCTCCAGAAACAGCGACATATCCCCGATAGCCTATCCGACAGGCGCCAATGGCAAGTATATCGCCCGGCTGTACCATAAACGGCTGCCACAGCGGTACGGACTGATCGTTCAGTTTGCCAGAAAATTCGCCGCCGCAAATAGCGACAACCGTTCCTATTTCAAAACGCAGGGTCGGACCCAGCATGGTTATTTCTAACACGGCTTCATTTGCTTCGTTTCCGACTAAAAAATTAGCAAGGCGGCTCGCAAAATCATCCATAACGCCGCTGACTGGCACACCGTCTTTTTGAACCCCCCATCTCCCCAAATCTTGTACAGTTGTGAAAAAGCCTCCATCAAGAACAAAAATCCCCATTATTTTTCCACATCCTATATTCTTTCTCCGTCATCGGATGAAACTGCACAACATCTCCAGCTTGCAACAAGCTAGGAGGCTGCCGCTCTGCACAGAATAAAGACAGTGGAGTTTTCCCGATAATTTGCCATCCCCCCGGTGTAGCAAGCGGATATACTCCCGTCTGGCGGTCGGCAATACCGACAGATCCCTCCGGGACAAGCAAGCGTGGAACAGCGCGGCGCGGGGTGGCAAGCTGCGATGGCAGCCCTCCCAAATACGCAAATCCTGGAGCAAACCCAATCATATATACTTTATATGTTCCTGCCGAATGAAGACGAATCACCTCTTCCTCCGTTATGCCATGATACTGCGCTACTTCTAGCAAATCAGGTCCGAACTCTCCCCCATAACAAACCGGGATTACAACCGTGCGTCCTGCTAAAGCTGAAGCCGCTCTCTCCATTCCTTCCACTTTCTCGCTGATGTCTCGGCTTGCTTGTTCATATGTCCCAAGCACAAGCGGATTGTAATAGACCGTAACCGATGAAAAGGCAGGGACGATATCTATGATCCCTTCCATCGCTTCACAACGGAGCAAACGAGTTAGTTTTTGAACGCGCTCATGTGCTTCGTCGCTGATCTCATTCGAAAAGCGAATCGTCAATGCATTCTCGCTTAATGGAAACATCGTATATCTCATCATTTTTTCCCTTTACATAACGAAGATAGGACGTTTGGAATGGCGCTGATTACATCGGTCGCCAGCACATCGAATGGCGAATGCTTCGTTTTCACTAAAAAATCAGCTGCTTTTCCATGCACCCAAACCGCATTGCTGATCGCCGCTTCAAGCGAACGATGCTGCATCAAAAACGCAAGAATCATTCCTGTAAGCGCATCGCCGCTTCCCCCTTTGGCCAGAGCCGGATTCCCCGTCGTATTGATATACTGCTTTCCATCAGGGGTAGCGACAATCGTATAAGGCCCTTTTAAGACGACGTAGATCCCATAGTCAATGGCCATTTGTCTGCTTACTTGAAAGCGGTCATTTTCCACCTCGCGAATCGATAGGCCAAGCATGCGCGCCATTTCTCCTGGATGTGGGGTCACGATCGTGGGGCTTGTTCGTTTTTTCAAAAAACGAGCGTAGTCGCTCCAAAAAAATAAGGCATCGGCATCAAGAACAACTGGCACTTCTTGGGCAAGAGCCGCTTGAACGATCGGTTTCGTTCCTTCCAGCCTTCCCATCCCCGGCCCTATAGCGATGGCATCCATATCCAAATGGATCAAATCGATCTCTCCAGCAAAGCCGCCATTTTTCGCTGAACAAGGATGATACATCGCTTCAAGCACGCCGCTAGCCACCACAGGATAAATCGTTTCAGGAATGGCCAGCGTCAAAAGTCCCGCCCCGCTCCGTAAAGCCGCCTTTGCTGCCATCATAACGGCGCCGGTCATCCTTTGAGAGCCTCCAATAATCAATCCCTTACCATGCACTCCTTTATGTGAGGCGCGCTTTCTTTCTGGGAGCGTGCGGATGACGTCCTCTTTCATCCATACTTTACGGAAAGCCGCATGGTGCTCCGATGAACGCGGAGGGATCCCGATATCAACCACTACTAATTCACCGTAATAATCAGCGCTTGGAAATGTATAAGCGCTCAGTTTTGGATATTGTATCGTAATCGTCATATCTGCATAAACAGCCGCTCCTATCTCTCCACCGTCAGCCGGAACACCGCTTGGAACATCAATAGCATATACAACTGCGTCATGATGATGGTTCATCGCATCGATGATTTCTTTATAAGGCGATTGGACTGGCCCTTTCACACCGATTCCGAGCAGCGCATCAATCAAAACGTGATAGCTCAGCATTTGCTGAAAAAATAACGGCTCATTTCCGATAAAGCTTTTCACCTCATAACCGCAATTTTCATAGATTTCAAGCGCTTTTTTGGCTGCTCCTTTTATTCTTTCTTTTGGGGGAATAAGCCATAAATCAACGGTATAGCCCCAGCTTTTCAACACTCTTGCCATAATAAAGCCATCCCCTCCGTTATTGCCCGCACCTGCTAACACAGCAATACGCTGAAACGGAGAAATGCGCTCAAGCAGTACTCTAGCAGCGGCTTGTCCGGCATTTTCCATCAATGCTTCTTCACTGATTCCTATATGCTCGATCGTATAGCGGTCAATGGCATACATTTCAGCTGCTGTTACCACACGCATGATCGTTCGCCCTCCTTCTCCAACGATTCACTATGAAATTCCTCTTCCCCATACGTTGTGAAAATCTCCTCAATAAACATGTTAAATGATTCTCCGTTTAACCGAAAAACCCTTTTGTAAAGCAGACGGGTTTTTCGGTTTGAAATTAAAAAAGCTTCAAGGGCCAACCCTTGAAGCTTCTTCTTTTTATATGAGGTTCTGAGCTGAGATTCTGATACTAGTAAATGCATTTCAAAGCGTTTGACTTTTCTCTTTTATCACTTTTCCATTCATTAATTAGGAGGAAACTTGAAGATGAAACAAAGCCGTTTCAACTAATAAATGTTTAAATAGATTAGTTGAGAACGCGTACAGCCTTTACAAAACGCTCTTGCCAATAGGCCATATTGATTGATACATACGTGACACCTTTTGAAGTGGTGGCATTGAGCATTTGCCCGCCGCCTGCATAAATGCCGACATGGTTGATCGTTCCATTGAAGTCTGTATCAAAGAACAACAGATCTCCTTTTTGAAGCTGGCTGATCGAGATCGGAGTCCCTACTTGCGCCTGCGCCGATGAACTGCGTGGCAGAGCAATTCCTGCTTCACTAAATACTCTCATGGTAAAAGAAGAGCAATCAAACGCATCGGTGCGGGATGGACTAGCACCATATAAATATTTGGCTCCTAAATACTTTTCGCCGATTTGAATAATTTTATCAGCTAAAGAGAGAGTCGTTGGTTTTGTGTTGTTTTGCACCGGATCAGCAGAAACTTTTTCGTCTGAATAAGAGACCTTTTGCGGCTGTTCATTTTTCGCTGTGCTGGAAGACACTGCTTGGTTTTGTTCGGCAACACCGACTGGCTGTCCTGCCACCTTAATGGACTGGCCAGCTCGAATCAGATTAGGATTAGCAATCTGCGGATTTAACGCAAGCAACGAGCGAATGGTAGTTTGAAACTTTGCCGCAATGCCAGAAAGTGTGTCTCCTTCCTTTACAATATAATAGCCATTCGCAGAGGACGGCACAGTAGATTGGGTAGATGATGATACCTGTTTTACTAAATAAACAATTTGACCCTCCTTAATAAAATTCGGATCAGAAATTCCTGGATTCATTTGCAATAATGAATCTACCGTTATATGAAATTGATTAGCAATCTCGCTCAATGTATCGCCTTTTTTCACTACATATGTATCTTCTTTCTCACTCACTTTTAATGTTTGGCCAGGAAAAATAAGATCAGAAGTTAAACCGTTCATTTGCATTAATGTTTCAACCGTCGTATGATACTGGTTCGATATGTTCCAAAGCGTATCGCCTTTTTGAACTGTGTAACTGCTAGCAAAAGCTGTTTGTCCTGCTAATAAAGACATGATCAGTGTCCCTGTAAAAATCGCCGTTTTTTTCATGTTGCTCCTCCCGATGTATTGATAGTCTCCGTTTCTACGAACATGGATCATTATATTAAAAGAAAATGGCGAATCAATGACAAAAAGAATAAAAAGCAGTTACAAATCTATTACGATTCCATTACAAGCCTTTTGTCTTTGATTCTCCCTAATTCTATCAATCGCCTATCTCCTTTGCCGGAATATCGCCGAAAACTCTATTTTCATACGGCGATCGCTGGAACACTTGATGCAAAACAAACAGAAAAATGTCGACCCTCCGTTCGAGAAAAGTAATGGATGGACTGGCGATTTCGATCGTGATCGTTTCTATAATAAAACGAAACTTCGGGAAGCGCCGGCCGTCATTCGCTCGTGAATCACGCTCCAATTTTTCATGAAATGCTAGCCGTCAGAATGCTCCACCTTCATTCGTTTCTTCATGAAAAATGAGCCGCTCCCAAAAACAATCAAATGCACCAACCAATTTTTTGACTTCGGGAAGATGATAAAATGTTGCTGTTGTTTCCGAATGATAGATGTCTTCATCAGTTGAATACATATAAACGCGCTTGCCTGATGCAAGCGCAATGCCTAATTCAACATGGCTCCCCTTCCTGGCCGGAAGCGACATAATAAAAAAATCGGCCGCCATCACCTCTCGCACCTCTTTTTGCCCTATTTGTTAAAGCTGTTCAATGGCTGTCGGACGCTCGTTTTTTGTCATATGTCTGTGTAAAACCGTTTACGATCAATCTCCGGGCGCAGAGGCGAACCACTTCTTTATTAGCGAAGCTTGAGGCAATATAAAATTTCATTGATTCCTCCTTATCCATGTATCCTTATGGCAAAAATCGCCTTCGCACGTCCTCTGTTGGAATCAAACACTGATCGGTCGTCCCAAACCATTGATAACGGTTTTTGGCGATCCAATCATAGAGAAGATCGCGAAGCGGACGTGGAATAAGAACGAATACATATAGACACTTCCACCATCCGCGCAAATGCTTGCATATCTTTAACGCCGCGCTTGACTTCGTATAATAAGTGTTTCCGTCAATCAATATCAAGCTATCAATCTGGCTAGGCACTCGATCGTCTTCCAATAGCGCTTGTCCCGCTTCGCTCTGCAATGAGTCAAACCGAAAATAAGCGTGCGGGTCTCTTTCAATAATCAATCGAACGCTTGCATGGCAAAAGCTGCAAGCGCCATCAAACAGAATGATTTTCATTTCATCCCCTCTCCAATGCTTGATGCACCAGCATATAGATTCCCCTAAAAGGCAGCATTTTCATCGATCTTCTGTTGAGGCACGATCCAGATTAAACAATTTAACAAACAAAACAAAGACAAAAAGAAAAAAAATGACTCCGCCCCATACCATCCTACCGGAATGGTAACGCCAAGAGGTTTTTATATAGCGTTCCGCCATATGCAAGAACGGTTCAGGAATCGGTTCGCTGCGCTTTTCCGCATATGATAAATGCTGAACCGTCCATCCCCCTAAAGCAGGCTCCCATCCTCTTTTCCCTTGCTTCAGCCATACTTCAACCACATCACCAACCGCGACACTTAATGGAACGCTCCCCAGTTCATCCTGTATCCACGAGGGCCTATAAACATAATATACGATCACTTCGGAAAAGGATTGCTCTTGGGGAGCTTTGATCAGCTGCTTGACTGACAGTGCCATGCGGCGAATTTGTGACGGATGATCGGCCTCGTTTGTTTGATCTTGATATAACCGATCCGAGATGACGACGCCGATCAGGTGTACCGGAGCTTTTTCCTTCGCTTTCGTTATTTCACTAGGTGCAGGAGAAGCACAAATGCGCGCCGGAAAAAGCAGCAGGCACAACCCAAAAACCAAAAGCCCTCTTCTTCACTTCATGTTTCTTCCCCCTCCATAAAACGAAACGTAGTCCATGACTCTTCAATTGCCACGGTCGTCCCATCACTATCCGTCAGCGGCATAGCAGGGACGATAAGCAAGCGACGATGATCATGCAGATGTTGAAACCAAATAAATTCTTCTGCACTACACGAACCGGACAATGGTTCGCAGCGCTCCCATACATGCAGCACATTGCTTTTACGCAGCATTTCCATAATAGAGAAAGTATCGTCATTGGGTGATGCTTTCATATATAAGTCAACCGCAAGACGATGATAGGTGCCACGCTGGTTGTTTTTCGCCATGATTTCATCGTGATCCCGCTTCATAAATGCCTCGTAGGCGGAATGATTTTCCCAGAACGAAAAAATATAGGCCTCGTTCGCATCGTTTACATTCCAACCACCTATTTGCTGGAGAAAGCCGGAAATCGCCTTTAATTCCTGCCATTGCTCTTGTGCGAACGAAAACCTCCGCTTTTGCTCCGGAAAGACACCGCATTTAATCCATTTCAGCAGCACTCGATTTCCCCTTTCTTCGCTTGCGATACCATGCTAGCGCTTCTTGTTCCGCTTTTTTGATAAACGGATCCTTTCCTTCTATGTACGATCCAATATCCAAAGGGAATTGTTGCGCTAGCATTTGTTTCAGCTTGCTATATTCCTTAGCTTGATCGGAGTGAGCGACCATATATTCTTTAAACGCCAAATGCCGCTCGATATGTTCGCTCCCCTTTTGAAACACATGAACGTGATGCGTCCGCTCTTCTCCTCCTTTGCGAAAAAATCTCCGCTTCGCAATCCCGTGTTCCCCCAATGCTTCATAACCAAGCTCAGCCATTTGCTTATTAAAACGATCGACTTCGTCAAGATTGTGGACCTCGACCATGATATCAATGATGGGCTTGGCGCGCATTCCAGGGACCGAGGTGCTTCCGATATGGTAGATTTCAACGCACCCGTTTTGAAAGACGTCTTTCATTTTGTCTGCTTCACAACGAAACTGCTCCGCCCATTGTTCGGAAAATGGAACGACTTCGACTTTTCGCGCCATCCATCATCACCTTTTTTCTTTTAGACATTTCGGCTCCTCATGACCTTTATGCCAAATCGCAGACAATCCCGACAAATCAACGCAAAGGGCCCCTGTACGAGCGGCTCTTTGTGCTGAAGGCAGAAGGAGCATCGTTGTTTTATTTCTCGCGCAAATACATGCTGGCTTTTTTCTTCGCTTAGCGCTTTTATATTTTCATACACGCAGTTTAAAAATGTTTCATCAATATACTCCAATCCCCTCTTTAGCTTCATCGCCATCAGCTTGCAAGCAACAGCCATTCCTTCATAAAATCTTCGATTCTCTATATCTTTGCTGTTGCCGGCCTGATTTCCTATCTCTGTCGCAAACTCTTCCAATTCCTCGATCATTCCTTCAACATCCTGACTAGTAAACCATTTTCTTCGATTGCTCACAAACATCCCCTCCTCATACAAATGGCTACGTAGATGTTAATACTACATAAAGGTAAATTATTCCTTTAAAAAAGATACTGATCCAAGAATTTTTGCCAAATAAAAACGACCAGTTTTCGAATATTTACAATGGAGGGCTGTCGACATGCCAGGACATCGAAAAATGCTTGAGATCGCTTTGCAACTAGAATCCCGTTCCATAAATCCTTCGTTCAACGTCATCATTCTGCCTTTTGTACTTTTTCTAAAAACTGAAGCACCTTTTGAATATAATCGTCTTTGTACATCGCAAAGCTTTTCACATGCTTGGCCTTTTCAGTGAGCCAAATTTCAAAAACATCGCGATGTTTATTATACATGCTTACACTTTCCTTGTATGGAATCGACGGATCATCTTTACTGTGGATAAATAAGACGGGACGCGGTGCTATCTGATCCACTGCTTTTATAGGGATTGATTCCGCCGGATTTAAATCTGTCAACATAGGAATAAGCGTTATAATTAAGTAAGTAAATGGGACGTTGGGCAAATGGGTCCATACAGGCATATAAGTGCGCAAATAGCCTTCTAAATCACTAAATGGACTGTCAGCAATCACCGCTTTTACATCTTTATCCATTCCCGCAGCTAAAATGGAGGTGGCAGCTCCCATCGACACACCATAAAGCGCGACCGGCTCAGAATAATGATGTTTTGCATAATCAATCACACCAAGCAAGTCGTATTTTTCCTTTGCGCCAATCGTAGTCATATCGCCTTCTGATTCACCGCTTGCTCGAAAATCAAACATCATAACGCGGTATCCTTCCGCCGCTAGCGATTGAGCCAACGGCAAAAAAGGAACATTGGGCTCGTAGCGGTTGCCGCCGTAGCCATGCGAAAAAATAATCGTCATCCGAGCCTGTTTGGTCGGTTCTATAATCCATCCTTTCAACTTAAGCCCGTCGTCTTTGCTGATAAAGGTGGCATCTTGATAGGCAAGTCCATAATCTTTTGGTGTTTCTAAAATCGGTTTTCGTTCTTTATGCGTTAAATTCCATCCAACATAGACGGAAATCGCCACACATGCGACGATCGCAACAAGCAATACACTAGCGAGCGAGATCGCAATTCTCTTTTTTGTCCTTGCCTTTCTCTCAAGCTGCATTGGCAAATTCATCGTTGTCACCTCTTTATCTATATTTTGAAACGAAAGAGAGGGAAGCAAAGCAGCATCTGTCTCTTTTATCGCGAAACCGGTTGATGAAACCTTTGATATTTGCACGGAAGCTCCTATTCGTTCAATAATAAACTGAATATTCAGACTTATTGACAGACAAAATAAGAAACGTGCGCTGCACTATGAATTGTCCATATTCGCAGTCAAGAACACTTGGCTGCTTAATGCAAGCGGCTCGCATCGTTATGACCCGCTCTTCTTGCCTTATCTTCTTTTTCCCATTATATCGAAATCTCCTGTTTCCATAAAGGAAATTTTCAAGCCGCTCTTTTTTTATAAAAACACAACCGTTGCCTCCATTCAGCCAATATTCCAAAAGAATGTCTGGTGACCAGCAAGTAGGCGGGCAACTCTCGACTAGACAGTACACAATATTCCAAAAGAATGTCTGGTGACCAGTGTTCGTGGTCCATTATTTTACTAAAAAGCAACGAATGCTATGGACAAATATAAGCTTATATACATGAAAAGACGTTCATAACAGCTTCCGCCTCTTAACAGAGCGGGGGAATAGGCTCAGAAATGGAATGTCCAGTAAAAACCACGGCCAGAAGGTCAGTCTTTAGACCTGGCCCCCGACCGTGGAAAAACAGTCCAACAGGTTAACATCTATCTAACCGCCTTACTTGTAACAAATACTCTCTGATCTTTTCTTCCACTTTGCTAGGATATGTATAGCCTAATGACTGGCCAACTTTCGCGCTTAACTTTGTAAACAAATCGGCCATGCCAAAAAGAGCCGTCCAGTTATCCTCTATGTTGCTTCCGACAAATGTCGACTCAAGCTCGATCCACGTTTCTTCATCTAGATATCTTTTAAACCATCGGCCATGCTTGTTCGGATTCACCTTCCAATCATACTGAACACCTATATACCATTCCACCATTTTCTGTAAATAATGAAATCGGCTTACAGAATCAAGCATAAACTTGGCAAAGTATAATTCATCGCGCCATAGTCCTTTAGCAACATAAGTCGTATCCCACCAAAAATCATTGATAAGCTCCAGATACTCTTCTTCTGTCGGCTTTTGTGTCAAAAATGCTGAATAAGTTGGAGTTTTTAGCTTCTGAGTCAACTGATCTTTATCAAGTAAAATTTGATAACCGTTTTGAGCTATATATTTTGTCCGTGTCCGACTCCATCCGTCATTTTTCGTTATTCATCAGCGGATCAAAGTTTTTTATCAATGAATATGTAGCAGCAAAACATATGCCGAGTACAAAAAATCCCACTTCCTTGAAAGCACAGATAGCGAGTAAAAATCTCCAATAAATGATAAAAGAAACGCTTGATAATGATTATCATTCATGTTAGAATAAATGCGGGAGGAAGGAATGACAGACCTCCTTACCTCCCTGTCTCCATTACTTAGCTTCGAATGTTTTGCAATCTGTTTCTGCAGAGCTTTGTGCTTTTTCATGGGAACTATGAGAAATGATGTAGATTTTGTCAGCTTGGCATTGATTGCCGTCACCCCAATGGCGGCAAGTGTTCACTTCACAGAGCACATCTTTGGCCATGTCTGATCACCTCCTTTTTGGAATAGCATGGCAAAACTTAGAGGTTGATTCTAGATTGATTTGTTGCTTGTCCCCCTTTTGGAGTAAGGGGCTTTTTTTGTGTCTCACTTCTACTATATAATAGATTCTATGTAACTGCAAGCTATTGAAAGAATCCCACCGCAGTCCATTCCTATTCATGCTTTTCAAATTGCTCCATAATCTCTGATTTTCCGGAAAATCGGATCGAAGCAGGATCTCGGCGAATGATCTCAGTCCATCTGCATCAAACGCGGCTGGAGCATACAGAATATCATAAAAACGCCATAAAACGGCCCGAAGCGCACCTTGTTCGTCAAAGTCTCCCCATAATTCTTGGAAATCCTGCTAATAACCAAAAGCCACGATATCATCAATGATAAAAAGATTGATAGAAGCTTCTTGCGCTAAAAAGAAAAACAGCGGAATGATCTCTTTTGGTCAATCTCCGAATCATATGACTCCCCTGTCTCCATCGATCGATGTCGATAAAATTAGCAAAAAAGCGCTCTCTTCAATCTTTCCATAAAAAAATAAAAGCTGGCATACGCCAGCTTCTTTTGATCCTCTTATACTCTCATCTTCTTATTTTTATTTACTAGCAAATCGAAACAATTGACCGCAAGCATCTCATAATCCAGTAAATGCTGAGGCCAAATGTGCTGCAAAAAGAGGCGGGCCATCATTTCGCTTCGTTCGCTTTCCGAAGCGTTTTTCAATGCCGTCACGCTTAAATAAAGATCGCACAAACGATTGGCTATTTTTTTCGCATGGTATGTTTGCGCATGTTCCGGCATCGCTTGCAGCCTTGGCAATGACTCCATCAGCTCATCCAATCCGCTTTCCACCGGCTTCGCCAACGGGCGAAGATGTCCGGGAAGCGCCGCCAACTGCTCGCGCATCTTGTCGTTAAAGCGTTCCTCAATGCGATGCTTTCGGATGAGCCGCAATACTTCCAAGCTCAAAATATTAGCGGTGCCTTCCCAAACCGTCAGCACTTGTGCGTCACGAAGAAGCCTTGGAGTGACAAAATCTTCGATATAACCATTGCCGCCGTGCATCTCAATCGCTTCGTGTGCAAAAGCGATCGCCTCTTCAGCGGTGCGCATTTTCAAAATGGCAATCAATAGCCGATTCCACGCTTTTTCTGCTTCCGTTGCCTGCTCTGGCGCTTGCATAATGCGATCAAATAATGCAATCAGCTCAAAACAAGCACTTGTCTGTACTTCTTGGCGCGCCGTCAAGTGAGCCAACGTTTCTCTCACCATCGGGTACGAGGTCAATGTTTGCCCAAAAGCCGATCGTTCCTCTGCATACTGTACCGCTTCATCAAGCGCCCGCTTCATAATGCCGATGGAAGCAACCGCATTGCAGACACGCGATAAATTGAGCGCTTCCATCATGTAATAAAAGCCTTTTGTTGGATCGCCCACAACATAAGCTTTCGCACCGTCAAACACCACTTCCGCTGATGGAACGGCCCGCACCCCAAGCTTATCTTTCAATCGGCGAATTTGAATGCCATTGAGCGATCCATCGTCCGTGCGCCACGGCACAAGAAACAAGCTAAGTCCTTTTGTTCCCGGTCCGCTGCCCTCGATGCGCGCTAATACCATGGCTACGCCGCACATGCCAGCATTGCTCGCAAAGTATTTTTCACCATAAATTTTATAATGATCGCCGCAAGGAACCGCCTTCACCTCATTCGCTCCAACATCCGATCCTCCTTGCCGCTCTGTCAAAAAGGTGGCTCCCTCATATCGTTCGACTTCTCCTGTTGAAATGACATGTGGCAAATATTTATTTTTCAGCTCTTGATCCGCAAAATGCTCCAATAAATAGGCCGTTGCCATTGTCAACGTGACCGGGCAATAAAAACCTGGCTCTACCTGTGATAACAAATAACCTTGCGCGTAAGAGTAAATATAGTTACCTTTTCGGCCAAGCTCTGGAATAGTTTTATGAACATAGCCGACGATTCCAGATTCATATGTTTGCTTTACCGTCTGACGGTAGCCTTCGTTGACCCACACCTCCGATACATCATTTCCAAAGCGATCATATTTGATCAACCTCGGCTGCCCTTCACGATCGGTATGGACGGCCCTTTTATCAAATTCCGTCATACAAAGCTGCCAAAACTTCTCCAGCTCTTTCTCTGCATAGCCATATAACTCTGGATCTAAATATTTTTTTAAATTCTCCAGTAAATTTGGATCAGCTTCGCGCAGCTGCTTCATCGCCCATCCCCCTTAAGACTTGCTTTAATATTTTTCCCGTCGCATTGCGCGGCAGTTCATCAATCTGTTCATATAAGCGCGGAATTTTATAATCAGCAAGCTTCCCTGATAGAAAGCGTTTACAACGATCTGCGAGTGAATCGATCGGTTTTGCCCCAACAATAAAAGCCTTTACCGTTTCTCCCCATTCCGGATGCGGCACCCCAACAACAGCGACATCTATAATGTCGGGATGGGTTCGCAACACGTCTTCCACTTCCTTCGGATAGACATTGACACCACCGGAAATAATCATATCTTTTTTACGGTCCACAATCCAAATATAGCCGTCCTCATCACGACGGGCCAAATCTCCCGTATAAAGCCAGCCGTTTTTTAATGTTTCTCCTGTTTTTTCTTCGTCTTTATAGTATCTTTTCATCGTTCCTTCGCCAGCGAGCGCAATTTCTCCAATTTCGCCCGCTGGCACTTCACGCCCCTGCTCATCGACAATTTTCACTTCGCAGTTGAGCGCAGCGAATTTGCCGACGCTGCCCGCTTTGTGAGCATGTTCCTCTGGCGACAAGTACGTGCCGTTCGGACCGGCTTCTGTTAAGCCGTATAAGCACATGAGGCGGTCGGTGCGAAACTGTTTGGCGACCAATCGCACTTCTTCAGCTGACAGCGGCGCTCCGCCATATGTCCAATATTGAACGGAAGAGAGATCATGCTGATGAAGGAGCGGGTGCTTAGCCGCAAGCAGATAAGCGACAGGGGCTCCGAAAAAGTGGGTAATGCGGTGCTGTTCGACAAGCTGAAACAATGCTTCTGGGGAAAACGAAGGTGATAATATATGGGTGGCCCCAACATACATGCCGCCAATAAAAAATAAATGAAGCGGAGCGGAGTGACTGAGCGGCATCATATGCAACAAGCGGCTGTCTTTATCCATTTTCGTTTCTAGCGCCATCATGACAGCGACAGATAAAATATTGCGGTACGTAAATAAGACGCCTTTGGGCCTCCCTGTCGTGCCCGATGTATATAAAATCGTCGCTTCATCGTCTTCTTGAAGCGGGCAGGCAATCGAATTCGCGCTGCCATCATGAATGAGCTGCGCGAGCGACCGCCAGCCGTCTTTCGCCTCGCCGGTTTTGATCCATAGAAGATCGAAATCGCCAGCAAGCGGCGCCAGCGCTTCATAAATCCAATCATGGGCGATGACCGCTTTCGCTTCGCTATGCTCGACAATATAGCGCACTTCTTCAGCCGTCAGCCGGGCGTTGACCGGAACGGCAATCGCACCGAGGCGCAAAACCGCAAAGTAGGCATACACAAATTCTTTCGTGTTTGGCATATACAAAACGACTTTATCCTCTCGCTTCAGCCCGAGCCTTTGCAGCGACGAAGCGAGGCGATTGACCGTCTCATCCACTTGCCTGTATGAAAGAACCGCGTCTCCATCAATGATCGCGATTTTTTCCGGAAATTTGCGCGCATTTCGCGCCAAGAGTTCAGAAATGTTCATTCACTTCCCTCCAATTCTTCTAATCTTGTTTTAAAGTCTTCTAAAATCGTTTCCATTTCATGTTTCAGCTGCAGCCAATCATCGATCCGCTCTTTCACCTCCTTCAGCTTCTGCTCACCATATTCAATCGTTTTTTCAAGCTGCTTCCGTCCGGTGCGATCTTTGTCAAAAAGCGAAATCATTTCATGAATTTCCTCAAGCGAGAAGCCAAACCGCTTGCCGCGCAAAATAAGCTTTAACACAGCCCGATCCTTTTTCGTGTACAAGCGCTGGCCCGACTCGGTGCGGATCGGTACAATGAGCCCGCGCTCTTCATAATAACGAATCGTCCGCGTGCTGATGTCAAATTCCTGCGACAATTGGGAGATGGTATAGAAATTCATCGAGTTCACCTATATTTTTATTTTTCTGAATTTTATTTTAATTTACGTTAACGTAAAAGTCAATCATTAGATTCGTCTCCCAATCATCGATTTTCCTTAGACCACATGTGCATAGAATCGCGACATTTCATCCATTAATGACGATTTATTTTAACGTATCCACTGACAAACTTTTCGCTTTTTAAAACTATAGTATTGAACAATCTTCTCTGCGCATTTCTTGCCGAACACAACCACAAAAAACAACAAAGGAGCTATCCCATACTAACAGCTCCTTTGTGAAAACCTCTTCATTTATCGTTTTCTGCTACTCCACATATATCATTTTCCGCGTCATTCCGCCATCGACGACCAATTGAATCCCCGTGACAAAATGGTTGTCTGGATTTGTCAAATATAAGCAAGCGCGGGCGATATCGTCCGGTTTCCCGACTCGGCCGGATGGATGCTGGGCGTGGTCTTCATCGCGCAGCTGTTCATAATCACCCGTTTCGATCCATCCAGGACAAATCGCATTAACCGTGATACGATCCGGTCCAAGCGAAACGGCCAAAGCGTGCGTCAACGATAAAATGCCGCCTTTGGAAGCCGCGTACGCCTCCGAGTTCGCTTCCGACATGAGCGCCCGCGTCGAAGAAATGTTCACGATCGCCCCGCCGCCATGCGTTCGCATCATTTTTGCTGCTTCACGCGAACAAAGGAACGTGCCGCGCAAATTCGTGTGGATAACATCATCCCACTGTTCGACGGTTAAATCATACGGCGAAACGAAAATGCCAAATCCGGCATTATTGATGAGCACATCCATTCGGCCAAACGATTCCCTGATTTGCTCAAACATCTTCACAATCTCATCCGGAACACTTAAATTGCACACGTATGGATGAACATCATACTTTTGCGCTTGCAGTCTGCTTGTGACCACTTCCACTTCTTTCGCTTTATCGACAGCAACAACCGTTGCGCCTTGCTCCGCGTATGCTTGCAAAAGCGCTCGTCCAATGCCACCTGACGCTCCGGTAATGACGACGACTTTTCCTTGGTACATGCTTTGAATCCCCCTTCTTATTTTAATCATGTACTCCACTGAAACGGTAAATCGTTAAAAATCCTTCTGTTTATTTTTCGCCTGTCCAAATCGTTTCAATGAATTTGAACGACCAATCAAGCGCTCTTTTTTCCGATTCAGGGTGATAAAAACGCGAGAAAGGATTGGCAAACCCGTGTGCGCCTTCCCCCATCTCGATGTTCACGCCTGATGTGCACGATAATCGTTCTGTCAGCTGATGGACATCAACCGACGCCTCTTGTTCGGCAAACAATAAACGTACAGACATTTTTGGACGCAAATCGGTATAGTCTCGAATTCGGGAACCGTAGTAGCCGATTGCTGCAGCCCCTATCCCATCATATTCAGAACATAACCATGCCACAGTGGCGCCGACGCTGTATCCCCAAAACACGACAGTTTCGTACTTCTTTTTTAAGGGTTGCGCTAAATTGTTTCGCCTGTTCAAATCCAATTTCATTTCGACAATATTGATAAGTTTCTTTCTCACCATTGTAATGGAAAGCTTCCCTATTGAGCAAATTAGGGCAATAGACGTCATACCCTTGAGCAGTAATCATTTGCGTTGCATATTTCATATGATCATTGATTCCGTAGATTTCATGGATTAAGACTACAGCAACATTTGAATCGTTACAATGTTTCAACATAAAGTCTTTGTTCCCTCCCTCGAGCGCGCCAAAATGACAAGGACACATTGCCGTTTCTTCGCACCATCCACTTCCATTTCACGGTTCATTATAGGAGATGCTAAAAAATATGTAAACAAAAAATGGAATTTAAAGATAATAAAGACTCTGTTAAAGGTAACTGTTGATATTTGAACCTTCTCTGAACTTTTGATATAATCCGATAGCGACAAATATTCGTATAAAGAACTTAAGTTGAGCAAAGCGCTTAGCAACTTCTTAAAACACATCGACTAATTATCACATACAAAAAAAGAGCAAGTATATCAATAAATTAAACATGTCAAACCTTTATGTTCTGTTGATGGGCGTCTAACTAATGAAACGAGAGAGACTTTTTAGTAACTTCAGTCACTTTTTCAGCAATAAATGCTGTCAATAATGAAATATGGAATTATTAAGGAAGAAGAAACAGTACCCAAATGATAAAAAGGAGGATGAGTTATGTCAAATAACGTAAGACAGAGAAGAATCATTTTAGATTTAGCAGTTACTTTAGATGGTTTTGTTGAAGGGAAAAATGGAGAAGTTGATTGGTGCATCATGGACTCTGAGATGGAGTTTATTAATTTCTTAAACCAAATTGATACTATTTTATATGGAAGAAAAAGCTACGATTTATGGGGACAATTTACCCCAGAAACTACTGATGATGCTGAAAAAGAAATTTGGGAATTAATTCATAGCAAAAAAAAATATGTGTTTTCCAGAACGCAAAAAGAGGCTGATGACAAAGCGATATTCATAAATGATAATATTTTGGAAGAAGTATTAAAACTAAAGAATGAACCTGGTAAAGACATCTGGCTATATGGCGGAGCAAATCTTATTACTACTTTTATCAATTTAGGGCTTATTGATGAATTTAGATTATCTGTCCACCCTGTTATTTTGGGAGAAGGAAAACCCTTATTTATTGATATAAAGCAAAGATTGAATTTAAAACTAGTTAATACAAGAACGTTCTCCTCTGGCGTTGTGCAACTAATTTATCATTGGAATGGTAATTAATAATATGATTCATTCCAATGATAAATTGCCATAAATAGTAATGGTCATTTATTCAACAATTGACGGGTTAGTGCAAGAACAATCGAAAAACTACAATAATAGGTTTCCTTCAGCATTTTGACATTATCAACATGAGCTTTTAACAGAAATGAAATAAAAAACGAGGCCGCTGCCGCAAAGCAACGGCCTCGTTTGCTTCATAGCGAATAATCCCCGTTATCCGTTCAACATCGGGCTCTCCAACTTTTTCGCCAGCTCGACAAAGAACGCAAGCGACTCCGGATTCGCCATCGAACCGACATTCACCGCCTTTTCAAGCGGAAAGCCTAATAGCACCTTACGGATCGGAATTTCCATTTTCTTTCCGTTCAACGTTTTCGGAATTTGTTCCACTTGATAAATTTCATCTGGAATAAATCGCGGTGACACTTTTGTTTTAATGGCCTCCTTCACTTTATGCTTCAATTCCTCATCTAATTTTCTTCCAGGCTGAAGCACAACGAATAGCGGCATAAAGGATTGTCTCCCCATGATCTCCAAGTCAATCACTAAGCTTTCGATCACTCCGTCAACCGTTTCAACCGCCCGATAAATTTCACTTGTTCCCATGCGGACGCCAGCGCGGTTGATCGTGGAATCGGAACGTCCGTAAATGACGCAGCTTCCCTGTTCATCAATTTTAATCCAGTCCCCATGCTTCCAAACTCCCGGATATGTGTCAAAATAGCTTTCCTTATAACGCTTGTAATTTTCATCATTCCAGAAAAACAGCGGCATGGAAGGCATTGGAGCGGTAATGACCAGCTCACCCACCTCATTGATAAGCGGCTGACCATTTTCATCAAACGACTGAACGCTGGCACCGAGCGCTCGGCATTGCAGCATCCCTGCCCGCACAGGCAAAATCGGGGAGCCGCCGACAAACGCGGTGCACACATCGGTTCCGCCGCTGCACGACACTAACCAAACATCTTTTTTAACATGCTCATACACCCAAGCAAATCCTTCGGTCGTCAACGGGGATCCCGTGGAGAGAACAGCTTGTAAATAAGAAAGATCGTACTGCTCTTTTGGGCTGATTCCTAGCTTCATACAAATATTAATAAATGCGGCACTTGTTCCAAAATGAGTGATCTGAGCTTGTTCGGCCAGCTCCCATAAAATGTGGCCATCACGGAACGTAGGGCTTCCGTCATAAAGCACAACCTTGGCTCCTACCAGTAAACCGCCAATCAAAAAATTCCACATCATCCATCCTGTTGTGGTAAACCAGAAAAAAGTGCTGTCAGCCGTCATGTTTTGTTCAATCATCAATATTTTCAAATGCTCCAGCAAAATTCCTCCATGGCCTTGAACGATCGGCTTTGGCAGTCCTGTCGTCCCTGACGAATATAAAATCCAAAGAGGATGATCGAACGGAACATGCTCGTACGAAAGCTGGCTCTGTTCCTGAATCAAATCGCTCCATAGCCAAACAGAATCATCTGGCGCTTTTGTTTGTTCATTTAAATATGATACAAGAATCGTCTTCTTGAGCGATGGAAGCTTTTGGCGAAGCTCGTTCATCACATCGCGTTTGTCAAATGATTTCCCATTATATTGGCACCCGTCCACCGTGATGAACACGACGGGATCAATTTGCTGGAAACGGTCGATAACGCTGCCGGCGCCAAAATCAGTGGAGCAGCTTGACCAAATGGCGCCAATGCTGGCACACGCTAAAAAGGCGATCACGGTTTCCGGAATATTCGGCATATAAGCAGCCACGCGATCGCCGCGTTTGACGCCTAATTTTTTGAGAGCGCTGGCAACCGCCGCTGTTTGCTCCTTTAACTCTTTCCATGTGATCTCGCGTTGTGCGATGTTCTCTGAGCGGAAAATCAGCGCCGTTTTTTCGTCTTGTGCATGACGAAAAACGTGCTCAACATAATTGAGGCGCGCTCCTGGAAACCACTGTGCTCCCGGCATAGCCCGCTTTTCCAACACGCATTGATACGGATGCGAGGATTGCACCCCACAATACTCCCATACTGTCTCCCAAAACTTTTCTAAATGCTCCACCGACCATGTCCATAACTGTTGATGCGTTTGCAGTTTCATTCCCTTTTTTTCTTGCAGCCAATTCATATAGCGATAGATACTCGACTGTTGAATCTGTTCTTCTGTTGGCGTCCATAGTATGGTCCCATCCGTAACCGTTTTCATTTTCGTCCGCGTCAAAACGTGCTGTTTTGCGCAGAATTCACCACCTTTCCCCTTTGTTTCCCAAGCATCTCTTTATTTAAAATTCAGATTATTTTTATAATAACATTTTTTCTAATAGAAGTGTAACTCGAAGATTCGACTTTTCCCCGATTCACCCAACGATTTTCTGTCTTTTTCGACAAACAAGAACTGCCCATCATCACAGGCTCTTAGCTGCCGAATAACAAAAGCAACTTCAAATAAAACGAAGCATCCCTGAAAAGACCATGTTCAGAAACCAACAAACCGTTTTTTCTTTTTCCTTCCATTTTTAGATATCCATAACACCCTATAAAGACCTAAGCGTTATTCGTTTCATCCAAAGAAAAAACAAACGCTGTATCGCTTTCTGCCTCACCTTTATAAAAGAATAACAAACAAAATCATTGACAAAATGACCATCGCTGAATAATATAAAAATAAAAGTTGGTCTAGGGAAAAATTATAATACTAGTACAAATTATTAATGAGGGGGCAACTGTTGTGACCCAAGCAAAACTTGAACGATTATCTGATGCCAAGCCAGGAGAACGGTTTCGAATTATAAAAATCGCAATAGAGGGAACGATGAAGCGAAGATTGCTTGACTTAGGATTCGTACCAGGAAACGAAGTGCTCGTACTGCAGAAAAGTCCACTTGGCGATCCAACCGCTTATCGGGTCAGCCATACAACCATCGCGTTACGAAATGAAGAAAGCTCAAACATTTATGGGGAGAGGATGCGCAATGAGCAACAATCATAATCAATATACAATCGCCTTGGCAGGAAATCCGAACACCGGAAAAAGCACATTATTTAATTTATTAACTGGATTGCGGCAGCATACAGGCAATTGGACAGGAAAAACCGTTGCACATGCGGAAGGCTTTTTCGATTATAAAGGTCAAAGCTACCAGATTACGGATCTTCCCGGAACGTACTCATTATATTCCAATTCGGCTGATGAGGAAGTAGCGCGGGACTTTATCATTTTCGCTAAACCCGATGTTACACTCGTTGTTTTAGATGCCACAGCTCTGGAGCGAAATCTGAATCTCGCGCTTCAAGTATTAGAGATGACAAGTCAAGTGATCGTTTGCGTGAATTTAATGGATGAAGCCAAAAAGAAAGGAATACAAATAGACATCCACAAGCTTTCACAAAAGCTAGGCGTTCCTGTTGTTCCTATTTCTGCACGCAATGAAGAAGGAATTGATCAACTCCTAGATACCATCGATCAAATGGTTCGTGGGGATATTCAAACCAATCCGCTACAAATTTCGTACAATCGCGCAATTGAAGAAAAAATTGAAAAGCTGGTCCCTTTTGTCAAACAGGTGATCGGTGACCACTATCCTGCCCGTTGGATCGCGCTTCGCCTGTTAGATGGGGATATGTCTCTCCTTCAATCGCTACAAAAGGAACCACGGCAATTTCTAAAGGAGGTGCCCCACTATGCGTGCAACTGCTCCACTAAATCCATTTGAGGAGTTAATGAGCCGGGCACAAAGCTTGACAGATAGCGATACGCGTGAGCAGATCGTTTCCGCCCTTTTTCAAACGTCACAGGCGATCTGCCGAGAATCCGTTCACTATACTAAACAAAAGAAGCATGATGAGACCGAGAAACTAGATCGTGTGCTCACCTCGAAAATATGGGGATTTCCCATCATGCTGGCCATGCTTGCGATCGTCATTTATATTACGGTAGCCGGCGCCAATGTTCCTTCAAGTATGCTGGCAAACTTTTTTAATTGGCTTGAAGGCTATATTGGTCTTGTTTTTAAACAGCTGCACGCTCCAGACTGGCTTTATGGAATTCTCGTATTAGGTCTATACCGCGGAACCGCTTGGGTGGTGAGTGTTATGCTGCCGCCAATGGCGATATTCTTTCCGATTTTTGCTTTGTTAGAAAACTATGGGTACCTTCCGCGAGTAGCCTTTAATATGGATCGTCTCTTTAAAAAATCAGGAGCGCACGGAAAACAATCTCTCACTATGGCGATGGGCTTTGGCTGCAACGCCGCTGCCATTATGTCGACACGCATTATTGAATCGCCGCGTGAACGTATGCTGGCTATCTTAACCAACAATTTTGTCCCTTGTAACGGACGATGGCCAACGCTCATTTTACTCGCTTCTCTATTTATGGCGGCAGGCTATACAGGCGGATGGAAAACATTTGTTACCGCAGGAGTCGTCGTCGCCATGGTTCTGTTTGGAATTATTGTCACGCTCACCGTCTCATGGATTTTATCTAAAACCGCATTGCGCGGCGTGCCGACTCATTATACACTTGAGCTTCCGCCTTATCGTCGGCCTAAAATATGGGATACCATTATTCGTGCTACATTAGATAAGTCCGTGTATGTGCTAAAACGTGCGGTTGCTGTCGCTGCTCCAGCCGGTGTGTTAACATGGATATTGGCGAACATTCACATTGGTGACACGACCATTCTGACTTACATTACGGATTGGCTTGATCCATTTGCACGTGAACTTGGGCTTGATGGCTATATTTTAATGGCTTTCATTTTGGGTCTTCCAGCTAACGAAATTGTGATGCCTATTTTGCTCATGGGATATTTATCAACAGGGGCATTAACAGAAGTCGATGATCTTCATTCGTTAAAGCAAATTTTCCTTGATCACGGCTGGACATGGCTGACCGCATTAAATATGATGTTATTTTCTTTACTTCACTATCCATGCGGCACAACATTGATTAATATTTATAAAGAAACAAAAAGCAAAAAATGGACGCTGCTCGCCTTTTTGATTCCAACGAGTATCGCGATTGCCGTTACCTTTTTAACCACTCACATCGTGCAATGGTTTGATCTTCTATAAGAAAAAATGTCCCGCCTTCTTTCGATAATAGGCGGGACATTTCATTATACATGCTTGACTTCCTCGATATGCGACGCATCACCTTCACTAAGCAATATCATCGCTCCATTCTCCACTTGAATCGTTGTTACACTCGTACCATAAATGTACGGTGGATCCCAAAGCCGCTCAAGCGGCGCATTTTTTAAAAGAGTCGTCAACGCTTTTAAAACCACCGCATGGGTGACAATTAAAATATCGCCTGACGCGTGGCGTTCAATAATGCTTTCTAACGCCGCAAAGGCGCGTTGCTGCACATCGCTAAACTCCTCACCGCGCGCCGGCTGATATACATGAGGCTCATTCCAAAAATGGTGAAACCGCACAGCATCAAATTGCTGAATCTCTTCATGTGTCTTTCCTTCCCAATCACCTAGATGGATTTCTCGCCATCTTTCATCTTCATACATAGGAATCAAACGTTCGCCGCGAATGAGTTTGGCTGTTTCAAGAGCCCGTCCGCTTGTACTTGTATAAATCGCTGTTAAATCAATCTTCTCCATTCTTTTTCCAAGACGAAGCGCATCCTCTCTCCCTTTCTTCGTCAATGGCGAATCATTCCAGCCTTGCAATCGTTTTTCCATGTTCCATTCCGTTTCTCCATGTCTTGTGATGTATAATGTCAACATGCTCCTTCTCCTCCGTCTCTCGAAAATCCCCTAGCCAACCACGGCTCGGGTATCCGTTCTCTAGCGCTATCTTTTTTACTTCTTGATCCACGTAAATATTCCTTTTTCTTTACAGGCGCCCTTGGCTGAATGAAGTTGATCACCACCGGAAGGATGAACATTCTCCTTGCTCGAATCGATCGATTCACCTTCATAAATACATGAGTAGAGTATTGGTGGCCATTCCCGCCTACATGTCATTTCCAAGCGAGCGGCTTCCCCTTGGATAGGTTACAACAAAAAACCCCTCTCTTCGCTTAGAGGGGGCGATTGGTTTGAAAGGCCGTTTTGTTATAGTCCGCGAGCCATTTTTGCAGTTTTTCCGCCTCCAATGATTTACTGAAATAAAACCCTTGTGCAAAGTCACAATCCATTTGTTGCAAAAGCAAAAGCTGGTTATTTGTTTCCACACCTTCTGCGAGCACCTGAATATCAAGGCTTTTCGCCAAATGAATAATCGTATCAACAATGGTGGCATCTTTAGAATTGTCCGCGATCCCTTGGATAAAGCTGCGATCAATTTTTAAAAGCGACACTGGCAAGTTACGGATGTAGGCAAGTGAGGAAAAGCCTGTTCCAAAATCATCGATCGCCACTTGCACGCCAATATTTTTTAACTCAGTCAAAATATGCTTTCCTGTTTCAATATTTTCCATCAATCCGCTTTCTGTCACTTCTAAAATTAAATGCTCCGGCGCAAAATCTGTTGCCTTTAAAATATAGGTAACATGTCCGATCAGTTCCTTACGGTTCAATAAAAAAGGAGATAAATTTACAGCCAGCTTCAAATGATGAAAATGCTGCTGCCATTGCTTCACTTGACGGCATGCTTGCTCTAGAACCCATAATGTAATTTCGAAAATAAATCCACTTTGTTCTGCCAGCGGAATGAACTCCAACGGCGGGATTTCACCCAAGGATGGATGCCGCCATCTGAGCAGCGTTTCCACCCCCATCGCCGTCCCGCTCCCAAGCTCAATTTTCGGCTGATAGCATAAATAAAACTGCTCCCGCAAAATGGCAAACGGGAGATCCCGCTCAATGATAGTCGCTCGATTTTGGACAGGCTGGTAAAAATAATAACCGTTCTTGCCACGCTTTTTCACGTAGCTAAGGGCTTGATCGGCATATTTCATTAATTCGTTGGCATCCACCGCGTCCGTTGGAAAAAAAGAAATACCGACAGAAAGCGTCGACTGAATCATTTGTTTTTCATAATGAAACGGCTGATGGAAAGCGCAAATCAGCTGATCCACGAATTGAGACACTGCTTCTTTCGTCATGTCAGGTAATAGCAAGACAAACTCATCGCCGCCAATTCGAGCAAAAAAGTCAGCGGTGCGCAATGCGTTTCTTACTCTTTTAACCGCTTCTTTTAAAAAGTAATCTCCTGCTTGATGAGAAAAATGATCGTTAATCCATTTTAACTTGTCAAAATCAAGATAGCATAAGGCGAACGTTTTCTGCTGTTCGATCAACTGCCAAATATATTTTTCAAAATATCTTCGATTGGCAATGCCTGTCAGCGGATCGAAATAGGTAAGCTGATAAAGTTTATCCTCGTATTGTTTTCGCTCATTAATATTTTTGGTAGAGATAATAAACCAATGAAAAGGTTGATTTTCATTCGCAACAAACCGTCCATAACCTTGCATCCAAACCCATTCACCATGCCTGTTTCTCTTGCGAAACTCTACCGATTGTTCTTCCTTCGTTTCATATAATCTTTCCCATTTTTGACGCAGCGCTGCTACATCTTCTGGATGTACATGACGGGAGAAAACAGCTTCCATATCCATGTACTCCGCAGAAGCTTCAAATATATGAAACCATGAACAATATAATATTTTTCCTTCAGGGGAAAGAATCAAAAGATCATCAAACGAATGTTCCGCAATCATCCGTAGTTGCTGTTTACTTTCCTGCAATGCCGCTTCCATTCGCAAGAGCTCCATGCGATCGCGCAACACGCACAAGATGGCGCAATCGGTTTCACTTTGGATCGGAAGAAACGATGCGCTGACTGTGACACATCCTCCGTCCGCTTTTTGAACATCCCGTTTTTCATAGTGAACAGCCTGGCCACAACGAACTTTTTCCATATCTTCTAACGAAAAGCCTAGTGCTTGAATATTTCCTGCTTCTTTCCCTATTAGAGATTGAAAAGCCGGATTCATATGTATAATACGCCCATTTGGATCAATGAGGGCAATAGACTCTACAAAATGTTGAAAAAAAGTGGAAAATTTATCTTCCATATGAATAATGACCTCTCCAGTATATTTTTTGCTCTTCCAACAGAAAGTCGCCCTCTTGCTTATCATTTTTTTATGATTCTTACACTTTCATTTTTACTAATATAACAACAAAAATCAACAAAATGAACCCATTTTTTTCGAAAAACGAAGAAAAATTTCCTAAGCTTCAGGCTGTAGATAAAGTTCATGATGACGTTGTCTGCATATTATCGATTCACGGTCATGTCTTCAGCTTGAAAACGCCTAGCAGACAAGGACAATGAAGCCAAACGGGTCCATTGGCGCAGGATGAAAGCGCCTATCACCAATCTGTCTAAACGTATTTCTCTTGTAAAGATACAATCATAGACCGCTATTTTCTCTATAAACCTGTTTTATAACACGATAAACGATCGTTTTGAGCAAAGAAAAAACTTGTTACAAAACTCTTCCAACTACAGTTTTTTTTTACAGATGCCATTCCTTTCATTTTTTTGTTGTATTTCATATATTAGGATACAAAACATTCGTTCTAGGGCAAGCAAGTGATAACCCGATTTCAACCGTCAGAGAACCGAAGAACACATGAATCAAAACGATAAATAAGCTGGCCTTTTATTCATAAACAAAATACTCTCCCGTTTTCACAAGCGGGAGAGGTTTAGAAATGATCCTTTTTTAATGGACATATTTTACAATATGAATGCGCCATTGTTGTTTGATAAGAGAGACAGCAGGTTACCCGACGCCCAACCTTCTTTCTTTTTTCCCAAAAACGTGCAAGGTTCATCGTTTGAATGACCGTTTGCAAATCTTCGTTAAGTTGGACGGCAATGTCAGAAAATGCTTCATCCTTCATCAATACGGTTTCATATAGCCAAAAAAGATAAATGGCTATATTTTCCCATAGAATAAGAGAAGGAATCTTGGCAATAGGATGGATTTGCCCAATTAAAGGAGAAAGATGATTTGCAAACAATTCTTCTATTGTTTCTTTGCTCCATTGAATTCGCTTTTGTGCTGATTGTGTATATTGAAGAGGTTCAATCCGAAACGTAGGCAGCCATATTTCCGCAGTATCGTCAGTTTCTAAATAAATACGTTCAAACGGAAGAAACAGCCGTTTATTCCACACTGACATGGCATACAAAGCAATCACAGCAACAAAACTGTAGCGCTTGATAAATATCGAAGCGGCCACTGCCATATTCGGTGCTCCTATTTTTTTCCGTAGCTTTTCGAAATAGTAACGTAAATCCTTTTCATCGAATAACTGAGCAACACAAATAGACAAAGGTGAATCTGTCTGCTTCATGGAAAAACGAAATGGTTCTAATTGACTTCTCTCATAGTCTGAAAGCTCCATTACACTCCTCCTTCTTTTGTGGGGAAATGCGGCGTCCTTTTCCGTGCGGAATACATAGCGGTGTCCCAAACAATGGATCACGGATCACTATACAATCCATTTGAAATACTTCTTTTACTAATTCTGGTGAAATCACTTCTTCTGGTTTTCCCTGTCTATATACAGATTGATCACGAAGGGCCACTATATGTTGAGCATAACGACAAGCTAAGTTTAAATCATGGAGCACCATCACAATGGTTCGCTTTTCCTGCACATTTAATTCATATAATAAATCAAGAATCTCAATTTGATGGGTCATATCTAAATATGTAGTTGGTTCATCCAATAAAATAATGTCCGCCTCTTGGGCCAAAGTCATGGCAATCCATGCTCTTTGCCGCTGTCCCCCGGAGAGAGAATCAACTAAACGTTCAGCTAATGCCTTCATCCCTGTTACTTCAAGCGCTCTATTAACCGCAGCTTCATCCTCTTTTGTCCATTGTTGTAGCCAAGATTGATACGGATAGCGTCCTTGTTTGACAAGTTGAAGAACCGTTAGACCTTCTGGAGCTGAGGGGGATTGTGGCAAAATAGCTAATTTTTTAGCCACCTCCTTTGTGGGAAGCTTGGCAATCTCCTCACCTTCAAGCAGCACAGCGCCACTAACCGGCTTAAGAAGGCGGGCCATGGAACGCAAGAGAGTGGATTTGCCGCACCCGTTGCTTCCAATCAGCACCGTAATGTTGCCTTTCGGAATGCTTAAATCTAGCTCCTTAATAATCACGCTATCCCCATATGCCAATGTTAATTCTTTTGTTTGCAACGAATTCATGATACTCCTCCCTCTCTACTGTCGGCTTTTATATAGTAGATAAATAAAATAAGGGGCTCCAAGTGCTGCCGTAAACACACCAGCAGGAACTTCGAGAGGGGCAAACATCGTACGTCCCACTAAATCAGCCAGCATGACCAAAATCGCACCAAGCAACGCAGCCGCAGGAAGTAAGGCTCCAAACGATGAACCAACAAGTCTTCGCGCCATGTGTGGCGCCATTAACCCGACAAATCCAATTCCTCCAGCAAACGCTACAGCCCCTCCTGTTAATGCCGTACTTAACAACAGAAGAAAAAGTCTTTGCCTTTGCAAAGAAACGCCAACTCCCAGCGCAATTTCATCTCCTAGTTCCTGAATATTTAACTTACGTGCTGATACGATGCTGATCATCAATAAAATCAGCGCCCACGGAACAAGAAAAGCGACATCCTTCCAAGAAGCTCCATATATACTTCCCGTAATCCATACATTTGCCTGACTCGCACGATAAATCGGACCTGTTATCATTAAGAAAGTGGTTCCAGCCTGCATCAGCGCGGAAATGCCTATGCCGATCAACACAAGACGAAAAGGGGAAATCCCGTTTTTCCAAGCTAGCATATAAACCAAAAGCACCGATACCGTAGCACCAACAAAAGCCCCAAGGGGCAGCCAGTGAATGCTAATGGTCAACGAATGATTTTGATCACTAAATAGCGCTAAAAACGCAACAACAGCCGCTGCTGCGCCACTAGTCATACCGAGTACATCCGGGGAAGCAAGCGGATTGCGAATCATTCCCTGTAAAATGGCCCCTGCTACTGCTAACGACATCCCAACAAACAAAGCTACAATGACGCGCGGCAAACGAAAGGTATGGATCACGATTTTCTCCATATCTGTTCCGCTTCCAAAAAGCGTTTTTGCTACATTCAACGGAGAAATATACGCACTGCCCATTCCTAAGCTCACTAAAAACACGATTAATCCAAACATCAATAATACTAGACTGATAATGACTGCTTTTTTGTCGATAAGAAAAGAAAGATAATTAGTCATGCGAAGCGATAGGTATTTCTTCTTCATTTTTTCAAAATCCCCCTACGGGCAATATAAATAAAGAATGGAACACCAATCAGCGCCGTCATAATTCCGACAGGCACCTCCTGAGGCATTAACACATAGCGCGCGCTAATATCAGCCAAAACTAAGAGAATTCCTCCCATAAGCGCACAATATGGCAACAACCAACGATGATCCGTGCCGACGACCCCTCTTGCTATATGCGGCACCATCATTCCAATGAATCCAATCGGACCTGCAACCGCCACTGAACCGCCGGCTAACAAAACGACAAGAATGGCCGCTGCCAATTTCACCATATTTATGCGCTGGCCAAGTCCCGCCGCCACATCATCCCCAAGCATTAATACATTCACCTTTGGAGCTAACAAAAAAGCGCCAATCCACGCCATGGACAAGTAAGGAAAAACAGCGGCCAGCATATCCAGCTTTCTTCCAGACACAGATCCAGCAAGCCAAAACAGCACTTCCTCTAACGCTTTTTCATTAGCTGACAGCATTCCTTGAGTCAATGAAGAAAATAACGCTGCGACAGCAGTCCCTGCTAATGTGAGTTTGATGGGTGTCATTCCTTCTTTTCCGGAAGCACTTATAACAAATACGCTAACAGCCGCTATCGCTGCCCCTAAAAAAGCGAACCATGTAAAGGCCTGAAAAGAGCTTACATGAAAAAAAGTAATAACAAGCACAATAAAAAATCCAGCACCTGCATTAATTCCGAAAATACTTGGGGAAGCGAGCGGGTTTTTTGTCAGTGCCTGCATCAGCGCCCCCGCCATTGCTAAACTCGCTCCAACTGAAGCGCCAATTAATGCGCGCGGCAAACGAACAGTTGTAATGACAATATGTTCGTTTGAACCGTCATTATGTAAAAATGCGTCTATGGCCATTTTCCAGCTCGTGTTAGTGTATCCTAAAATAATACTCATCCACATGCTCGCCCCAAGCAGCAAACATGCCAGCATGAGTCCTAAGCCTTTTGCATAATTCGTCTTTAACATTCTACTTGCTCCCTTAATATAGAAATACTAAAGTTTCTTGCCACTATAAGTCTATTTGATAATGAATCTCATAGTCAATAATATTTTTTAAAATTACCTTATCATTAATTGATACAATTCCTATTTGTTTTATCATATTCTTATTGACAACCATTATCAATACTTTTATTATTGAATCTGTTAATGAAAATGATTATCATTTTTTCGAGAGAAAAGGGGGATTTTTCACTGTGCTAAAACATTTCAAACTCACTACCATTATTGCCGCTGCTTTCGCTTTGCTTCTCAGCCTGACTGCGTGCGGAGGAAAAAAGGAAGCACAGCCAGCACAAACAAATGAAAAGGAAAACGCCCAAAGCTATACAGTAGAGCACGCGATGGGCAAAACGGAAATAAAAGGAACACCAAAACGAATCGTCATCTTGACAAATGAAGGAACCGAAGCGCTTTTGGCCTTAGGAATCACGCCAGTTGGGGCTGTCAAATCATGGACTGGAGATCCTTGGTACGACCATATCCAAACACAAATGAAGGATGTAACAGAGGTTGGCACTGAAAGTGAACCAAACGTTGAAGCCATTGCAGCATTAAAGCCTGACTTAATTATCGGCAACAAATTACGTCAAGAAAAAATTTACGAACAATTGAAAGCAATCGCGCCAACTGTATTTTCTGAAACCCTTCGCGGCAGTTGGAAAGAAAATTTTATGTTGTACGCTAAAGCGGTAAATAAAGAAGAAAAAGGAAAAGAAATCATTGCACAATACGACTCACGTATTGCCGACTTAAAAGCGAAACTTGGCGATAAACTACATATGAAGGTATCCATTGTTCGTTTTATGGCAGGCGATGTCCGAATCTATCATAAAGATTCCTTTTCCGGCATCATTTTAGATCAGCTCGGCTTTGCTCGTCCTGAATCACAAAACGTCAATGATTTTGCTGAAACGGGCGTCACAAAAGAGCGAATCCCAGCAATGGATGGTGACATTTTGTTCTATTTCACCTATGAAACAGGGGATGGCAAAGCGAACGAGCTAGAAAAAGAATGGATTAACGATCCGCTCTTTAAAAACTTAAATGTTGCTAAACAAGGAAAGGTATACAAGGTCAGCGATACAATTTGGAATACAGCTGGCGGTGTGCTTGCTGCTAACCTCATGCTAGACGACATCGAAAAATACTTTTTAGAAAAATAAGGAGTTTTTAAGAAAGCTGCCTGTTTTATATCAGGGCAGCTTTTTTTCGCATCACATTCGACTTAAAGCAACAGATATCGAATAGGAGGACGGACGGCGCCGAAAAATCATCGTCGCCAAAAAGTTGCTGTTTCACATAACTTATGCTAGATTCAAAGTACGTAATGATGAATGAAAGGATGAAAAGCAATGAAACGTACATCTTTGGCAGCGTGCTTCCTCTCCTTAAGCCTACTTGTCAGCGCTTGTTCTACAGAAAAAGCAAAAGATCAAGACCATCAACAGCACGCCAAAACCTATACAACCAGCTCCGGAGATATACGAGAAACAACAAAATCCGTTGATCATTTACCTAGCTTTTTAAACTCCTATGATGAAAATATGGCCGTTCTTTATCAACAAGCTGCGCAACATCGCGAACTGCTAGAAAGCATTCCCTGCTACTGCGGGTGCGGACAATCTGCCGGCCATAAAAATAACTATGACTGCTTTGTTTACGAAAATAAAAAAGACGGCACCGTTGTATGGGATGACCACGCCACGAAATGCGGAGTTTGCTTAGAGATTGCGGCCGAGTCCATTACAGCATACGAGCAAGGCAAATCTATCTCAGAAATTCGCAGCATGATTGATGCGAAATATAAAGAAGGTTATGCTGAACCAACGCCAACCCATTCATAAAACCGTAAAAAAGCTACCGAGGACGGTAGCTTTTTTTATGAATAGATGCTTAGTAGCGTATATAGATCATGCAATGTTTCAATTTGCTTTTGTTTCAACTCTTGCAATAAATTCGTCCAAAGCAGCACCATCGCTTGGACATCGCCATCAGCCGTATGCCTTTTTTCACAGATAATGCGATAATGCTCCAAGGCCGAATCAAGCGTAGAAAATGGCTTGCGGTGAACAGCTTCCATCACCTGCTGCAGCTCTAGAAAGCGCATCGTCCATTTTGTTCTGTAGTTAGTCCAAAGGAAATGGTTAATAAAAGCAAGGTCGTGCGCAATATGATAGCCCATTGAAATGCCTTCTCCCATCAATGCTAAAAAATGATTCATTTCCTCCTTTAGACGCGGTGCATGCCGGACATCTTCCATTGTAATTCCTGTTAATTGCGAAATATGCTCCGGAATCTCTTTTTCCGGACAAACAAGCGTAAAATAAAAATCCTTCATGGTTCCATTAATGGTTTTGGCAGCGGCCAGCGCAAAAATTTCATCACCATTCTTTGGATAAAATCCTGTTGTTTCTGTGTCAACAATAATAAAAGGAATCTGCTCAAGACGCGTATTTATGCTGATCTGCTTTTTCTTCAGTTCATTTAGCATCGCTCGATCCCATGCTTCTTGCTGAAATGTTCGCCCTTCAGTTTCTGATGCAGCCGATATTTTTTCGCGCGGAATTCCAAGGGACAGCAGGCGAAGCGCTCGCTGCCAAAAACGTTGCTGTTCATTCATCGGATCAATCACCAGCCCGCCTCATCACTAAACGCTGTAATCGCCGGGAAATCTTCATGGCTTGTTTTAATTGCGTTCGTTCATGCCGATTAAGAATGTGAACGGAAACATATTCATTGTTATCTATCGCAAGCGAATACTTCAACCGAAAATATGCGTATGTGAAAAATGCTTCGCGCGTCGCTTCCGCCAGTTCAACTGGCAAAAGCAATTGGGCACTTATTTCCTCTAATCTTTCTCTCGTCCGCATCGCCGCAATATTTCCTTGACAAGCCAAAAACTTCAGCGCATTCACTAATTGGACATAGCCGCTGTACTTCAAATGCAAGCAACCGCTATATGGCCCCCAACGCTCCAGTTGAAAATTGCCGAACCACCCAAGCGGAACCCGCGGAAAAATCACATGCTCCCCTATTCGTTTTAATAAAAGAGAATGGTGATGAATCCGGTCAATCAAAAACCGCTTGCCTTCGACCACTAATTCACTCGCCCCATAGATGGGACGCATATCCATCGCAATCAGAAGAAAACGGATATCATCTGGAAAATGGTGGTCGATATAAGTAGCGATTTGTTCCTGCCAATGACGGAGCGATTGACTCCATCTGCGGTTTGTCGCCATGACATTTCCTGTACAATACGGATAACCCATCTCATATAAATACTTTGTGCCAATCTCAGCTAAATAACGAATGAATATATAGCACTCTTCCTCGGCTTCAGCAGCGCATTCAAACAGAATGCCATGATCTTGATCTGTCCATACCGTCGGCTCTCCCCTCCCAATACTGCCCATTGCATACCAGCACCATCTAGCCGGCGGTCTGCCTACAGACGCGCGCCTAGCCGCTTTCTCGGCAAGCGCGATCGCTTGTTTCATGATGGCATCATGGACATCACTTAAAACATAGGAAAGAGAGGGAATTCTCTCTCTTTCCGTCACACCGCGTAGCTGATAGGCTAGCTCCTGATGAAAACGGCCTAACTCCTCCACCGTTTTAGCTTGGTTGATTTGTTGAATAAGATCCTTTAGCAACCTCATCTTTACTGTTGAACCACTGATTTTGTGGAAGGGTTGATAAACACAGGATCTAATTGCTCTGGATAACCATATGATCCATGCTCGCTAATATCAAGTCCAGAAATTTCTTGCTCTGCCGTAACACGCAACCCAATCGTTTTCTTAAGAAGAAACAGGACAATAAATGACACCGCTGCGACATAAACAGCTGCCCCCAGCACGCCGACAACCTGAACGATTAATTGATGGAATCCTCCTCCATAAACAAGTCCCGCTTCCCCCACTCCAGTAATTTCTACCAAGCGCGGTGAAGCAAAAAATCCGGTCGAAATCGTTCCAATCGCTCCGGCGATGCCATGAACGGAAAACGCATAAATCGGATCATCAATTCCTTTTCGTTCAAAATATACAGATGTCCAAAATGTAACCGCCCCTGCTACGGCTCCAATGACGACCGCAGCCCATGGTTCAACGAAGGCACACGCTGCTGTAATCGCAACAAGAGCCGCTAAAACACCATTGACCATCGCTGGAATATCCGCTTTTCCGATCATAATTTTCGAAGTAACAATCGCCGCTACGGCTCCAGCTGCAGCTGCTAGATTGGTTGTCAAAGCAACATAGCCGAAAAATCCGTCTCCTACAGCCATCGTGCTTCCAGCATTAAATCCAAACCAACCCACCCATAAGATAAAGCCGCCAATGACGGTATATACTTGATTATGTCCTGGAATCACATTTGGTGTTTTATCCTTATTAAATTTTCCGATACGAGGCCCAAGCAAAATGGTGGCAATCAGCGCAGCAACGGCTCCCTGCAAATGAACGACAGTCGAACCTGCAAAATCCTGCATTCCCATTTCTCCAAGCCAGCCGCCTCCCCATACCCAGTGTCCAATCACCGGATAAATCAATACGGTAAAAATCGTTCCGAATATAAAGTACACTGCCAGTTTCGCCCGTTCCGCAAAACCTCCCCAAGCAATCGCCAGCGATACTCCTGCAAATCCAAGCTGGAATAAAAACTTCAATGCCAGAGGTACATTTGCCCACGATAACGCATCAAATGTTCCATCTCCTTCTTTTAAAAACCATCCTTCCGTTCCAATAAAGCTGTTACCAGTTCCAAATGTAATCGCAAAACCAAACGCCCAAAACGCCAAAGAAGCAATAGAAAAGCTTAAAATTTGTTTTCCGGCAACATGGCCCGAATTTTTCATTCTCGTCGATCCTGCTTCTAATAGGGCAAATCCCGCTTGCATTCCAATCACTAATACAGCCCCCATCATGACCCATAATGAGTCAAGCGCTAACGATATTTCTTTTGGACTCATCTTCATCTCCCCTTCTCTTTTGTTATTATACATAACATATATATGTTATAATATATTACATATAATTCGCGGTAGCAACCATTATTTTTTGAGAAAACGATTACATTTTTAATTTTTTTGTAAATTATTATTACATAAAAAAGAACGCCTTCAACAAGGCGTTCTTTTGACATGATAATCGATGAGGAAACCTAACATACTTGGAACGTCGGCCTACATGAACAATGACGCTCACAGAAACGTGAATAACGGTCCATTGTTTCCCACCTTCGCCATAGAAATGTGCAATGAAAGCAAGTCACCAGAAATTTCTGAGACGGTGTATTTTTACAGTTATCGTCTATTCAACCTTTCAGTTGTGTTTATATTCATTACGTGTCAACTCATAATCCATTATGTCTCCCTTATAAAAAAACAAATAATGTTATAAAATGTGACATAACTTATCCTAACGATAACACTTTACTCTTCTTCTGACACCACATCGATTGTTCCTTCCATATATACATCATTCACTTGTTCATGAGTTTCTGAAAATCCTAAAGATCTTCGGTCGTTAGCTTCCTTACTCTGAATCTCTTCCGTTCTTTTAAAATCACCTTGTCCCTTTTCAGCCATACTAACTTCCTCCTTCATCATCGAGATGGACAGTGTACTCAACCGTTACTCACCTTCTATTTTGAGCCATTCCTCGCGATTCATTCTTAAATGTAAACGTAAAAGAAAATAAAAAAGAAACGTTATGGTTGTAATAAACTGGAGAAAATAGGCCAAACTAACGATGGCATGAAATATGGTTAAAAAGGTGGCGAGCACATGACACACTCTTCACACAATAAAAGTCGCAAACAACCTGATCCATCCCATTCCCAACCGAAAAAGACAGGGTACGGGGATAAGAAGCTGAACGGACCGAATCGTCCTGCGGAATAATTCATATAAAAGGAAGGCGTTTATCAATGAAGCATATTCTTTCTCTTGTGATCAAGTACATTTTACTTACAACCATATTTTTTTCGATTATTCCTTTATTTCTGAGAGTATCCACAGCAGAGCTTTTATGGTTGAGCCTTGTGATGACATGCTTTGCCTATGCAATTGGCGATTTATGGATTTTAACGCGTTTTGGGAATCTGTCAGCAACGATTGCCGATTTTGGCCTTGTCTTTTTTGGGCTATGGATAGGAGTAGGCAGCTTTTATACCGCCTCTGCCGCGGTATTGAATGCCTCGTTTTTCACAGCGTTGCTTGTTACTCTTGGTGAAGCGCCTTTTCACGCCTATATGCAGCAAATCGTATTGCGCGATGGCAAAGTCGCCGAAAAACGTCCGGCTAAGCCTTTGATTCCTTCTGTACAAATGGAAACGGCAGAAGAATTAGACCCAAATCATAAAAACCCAAAAAGCTGACCATCGTTATAAATACGGTCAGCTTTTTTGATTATTCCTCTCGTTTTAATGATAACAATGTTTGCTTGAGCTGTTCCTCCATATTCACAAGCTCTCGCTCTACTTGCTGGCGCTTCACTCGCCCTTCCTGTTGAATTTTGAGCGTCTCCTCTAATGTGGTAATGAGGTTTTCCTGTGTCTTCTTTAGCGTTTCAATATCAATCAAGCCGCGTTCATTTTCTTTCGCCACTTCAATGCTGTTCGTTTTCAGCATTTCTGAATTCCGGAGCAATAGATGGTTGGTCGTTTCCGCTACTTGCTTTTGCGCTTGTACAGCTTTTTGCTGACGAAAGAGCGTCAATGCGATCACGACTTGATTTTTCCATAATGGAATGGCTGTGAGAATAGAAGATTGGATTCGTTCGACCAACGTTTGGTTCATATGCTGAATCATCCGGATTTGTGGCGCCGTTTGAATGGTGACTTGTCTGCTTAACTTTAAATCATGAATCCGCTTTTCTAAACGGTCAGCAAACTGCAATAAATCATTGACTTCCTGCATTTCCATTTGATTTCCTGATTGTTGAGCTTTCGCCTTTTTTTCTGGAATGAGCACGGTTCGCAATTCCTCAAGCCTCCATTCGGCTGCCGCAATATAAATGTTGAGCGCATCAAAATATTCTTTGTTCTTCTCATATAACGTTTCCAGCATCATAATGTCGCGAAATAGCAACTGACGATGCCTTTCCAGCTGATCCGCAATTTTATCAATCTCCACACCGATTTTTTGATATTTCGCTACCATCCCTTGAAGCGATTTAGATACAGAGCCAAAAATCCGCGACAAGAAGCCTTTTTTCTCCGGTAACAAATCATCTGGGCGAACTTCTTTAATTTTGGTCATCAGCGAGCTGATCACTTCTCCAACAGGTCCTGCATCTTTTGCCTGAACATGATTTAAAATGGTATGCGAAAACTTTGACAGCTCTGCTTGCGCAGCTACTCCGTACTGAACGATCGCCTGCTGATTGCTAGGATCAATTTGCTTGGCAAGCTGAAGCGCTTTTTCACGATGTTCCTGCTTAAGTGAATCAATCAGCTTGTTTGGTCGCTCTTCTTCAACAGATCCTGCCTTTTGTTCCGCAGGCAAAGAGAAAGGATTTTCGAGGAGCGAATCAAGCGAGCTTGTCCAATCTTGCTCGCGAAGTTCGTTCTTTGCTTCGTTATCGGACGGTTTCATACTTTTTCTCCTCTCTCCACTCTGTGTTTTTTGGTTTGTTTTGTTCTTCAAGAAGCGATTGCTCTAGCAGCCTGGTTTCAATTTTTAAATCGAACACATCATCCGAAAGGATCGCCAAAAGCTGCTGTTCAGCTGAGCTCTCCAGTTCTTCTAAAAGCTTTTCCGTCTTGCGCAGCGCTTCCTTCATTTCTTCACTGCGAACAGGTTGGTGAATAAGATAGGCATACTTTTCAATCATCGTCACTGCCGAATCCAGCTCTTGGATGAAAAATGACTGAGCGACGCGAAACTTTTGCGGCTGCCGTTCAACCGCTTGAATCATTTTATCCACGGTAGCACTAATGTGTGATATCCGCTGCCACATTACCATTGATCGAATCTTTAAACGCGCCCGCCGCATTCTTCGCCATTTTTTTCGCGCTTCTGCAAGTTGTGTGCGTATATAGTCTTTTTCTTCTTTTAAGAGATCGCCGGCATGAATTCGCTGCGATCTCCATTTCATACAGAAAGAGGTAAGCACCATAGCAGCTGTTCCTGATATAAATGAAAGAAAAAATTGATAATCAAGAAGAAAGAAAACGATCGTGGCTGTTATAAAACCGACGTTCCACGAAACAAACCACCGCCAAAGGGTCATCAACAATCGTTTCATTTTTATCCCTTCCTTAAATAAATGGATTATTGATATTATACCATGTCCTCTCCTTTGATACGAAGCAACTGCGATTTTTGTTTCATTTTCGAAAGTCATAAGACAACTTCAAGCCTGAATATGCTGACTATAGCAAGGATTGCCAATGAAGGAGATGAAGAATTGAAAATGAAATATATTGATTGGCAAATGTGTGCATTTGTTGGCTTGACGTTGTTACAAGAATATTGGTGTTATTTTAGATTGCCGCGCATCTATTATTGGTATGCGCTTGAAGATGACGACCATCGCAACGCAGCATAGAGGAAAGAAGGTGTTCTTATGCATGATGCTCACCCGTATTCGTATTACGCCACACCTTCCGTACCGGGAGCCGCCCCACGCTCGCGAACGATCACCGTCACTGGTCAAGGCATTCTTTATGTGAAGCCGGATACTGTAACGATCACACTTGGTATTCGCACAGAACATACAAACGCACTTGAAGCGCTGTCCAGCAACTCGAAGCGGGTAAACGCCATGATTCAAGCGCTCGAAGCGATCGGCATTCATAAGGAAGAAATCGATACGATCTCGTTTTCAATTTATCCAAAATATACGTATACAAACAATATCGCGGTGTTAGCAGGATATGAGGTCGAACATCTTTTTGAAATTACAGTGAAAGATGTAAAAACGGTCGGCATGATTTACGAAGCGGCTGTAACGAACGGAGCCAATATCGCCCGCGAACTGCAATTTAAACTCGCGCATGAACAGCCCTATTATCAGCAAGCTCTCGCTCTCGCTGTCAAAAATGCTCAAGAAAAAGCGATCGTTCTTGCCCGCACGCTCAGCCTTCCTTTACACGACACCCCCATCGAATTAAAAGAGCAAACCATCTCTTCGATTCATCCTTCCCCACAGCCGCGAACGACTGTTCTCGCCGCATCTGCCGCCCCGCCGATTCAAACACAGGATGTGACGATTACCGCTATTGTTCATGCTGTTTTTACGTATTGAAGGAGATCCCTTTTGATGGATCTCCCTCTCTCAAAATTGGATCTCATGTACTCGCTTGCCGCCAAATAAAACCACTTTTTTTGTTTTCGTTTCCTTTTTAGTCGTTATCGTTACTGTGTACAGGCCAGGAAAATAAGGACCGTACTTCTTCATAAACGGTTCTTTTGTCGGTTTGCCTTGAACGGCTTTACCATCCACAAGCACCGTAGCCTCCTCTTCTTGACGAATAACAAACGAATAAAGAGTCGGCTCAAACACGTATTGGTGAAACAAAAAAAATTGTTTTTCATACACCTTCATCGTAAAAATGGGCGGTATGGATGTCAGCCCTTTTATATAGACATGCTTTTCGTTCCATTGCCGCTCCCAATCACGTTCAAGCATCTCATATGCCTTTGGATGCTGATCGACATATGTGAACAAGGGGGCCAACGTTTTTTCGTTCACCGTGATTTCCTCGCTCCGAATATAGTTTTTCAATGTGCGCACATCTTTCTTTTTAAGCGCTTGTTCAAATTGATGAACGGCCGCTTCCTTGCTCATTTCATTTTTTAGTGCAGCATACCCTTTCATCATCACACCAATAAAAAAACAAAAAACACCCCCCAAAATCGCAGCCCATAAAAACGCTCGATAGCGTTTGTGCCACACAATCTGCTTTCGCATCCTTTGGCGCGATGGCACTACTTCTTCTTGACTCACTTGTTCTTGTTCGCTTGTCTCTTCATGATGGCTTTCGTTCTCCCTCACGCACTTTCCCCTCTCCCGTTCTGCATTTCTGATTCATTTTTATGACAGAATTAGGGAAAATATGTGAATGAAAGATAAAGGATCGAAGCATTTATTCTGCAATATATGTACAAGCATGCCAATAAGAAGTGCTCTTGCTTGTACAACATTTCCATCCCTTTTTTATCAACTGTCTTCCTACTAGCTTGTGAAACCAGCTATGTCCAACAACGACTACCGTTTCGTGAAGTTTCGCATACTCCACGAGAAGCTGGGAAGCCCTCTCAGCACGAACCACTGCTTGTGAATAGGATTCCACCCCGGGAGAATACCCGCAAAACCAACAAATTCTCGCCAGCACCAACCATAAAGATACAGGAAGCCGCAAAAAACTGATAGAAGAAAATGGAACAGGCAATTCTGCCTCGCGAAATAGTTCGTTTTTTTCCACCGCACACAAAGGAGAAAGATGTTCAGCTGATTGAACAGCACGCGGCAATGCGCTTGTAATGAAAACGCTGGCCTTCCGAGCTTTCTTCAGTGTCTCGCTGGGAGGCAGATGATCTTGACATATGCCTGCGGCGTCATACGCGGCAATCCATTGAGAAAACTGCGCGGAATTTATCCATCGCTTCTTTTCCTGCCACACAGATTTTCCGTGACGAATGAGCGTAATCTCCATTCTTCTCCTCCTCTCTGAACGTTTTCTTGCCCGTATTCAATCAAACATGAGAAATCATCGATGCAGGAGCCCATTTTTCAGCCAATGAACCTCCCCCGCGTCCCGCTCCAATACATGAGCGTTGCCCGCTACATCTATGAGCTTCTCCTTTCCTTCTCACATTCTTTCTTACGATTGCATTCTCTCCTTCTAGCCAAAACGATCATTCTCTATCTTTTTGTGATCATATAAAAATTTTCCTTATTTGTAAATACATTTAATTTTTTGCTTCATCACTCGCCTGTTAATGTAGATTAACATGTTCTTGTATGATAAAACTTTAGGCCGTTTTCGAAAGTCGTTGTCATCACGGATCCGTATAACGAAAACGATCGGCAAAATCAGCTGATCATCTGGTCACTTTTCCGTCATGCTTTCCATCCCTTGAAATATTTTCGCTTTTTTATTGACGTCCATTTTTTCAATCTGAATCTATCCAGTTCCACATCGCTTGAATATAAAAGACAAAAACAGTCTGTCACATAACGTTCAAATAGATATGACGATTTTGTGAACGTTAGCGAAACAGGATTCATGTTTTTATAGATTAGTCGTATATTCTCTATGGATCATTTTTAGAAAATCGGGGGAGTTGAACAATGGTTGTTCATGAATTGATCAGCACGGAAGCCATTTTTACGGAAGAGCTAAAAAAAGGGTATCATGTATTATTGCAAAAATATAAAAAAGTAGATGTAAAGGTATCGGATATCGGTTTTATTCAAGAAATGAAGGACGGAAGTGAAGAGGTTGTCGAAGTTGTTTTCGATCCTGGCAATGAATACTCTTTGGTTCGTCTTGGTTCATATACATTTGAAAACGGAGCACCTTCTCTCGCTAAAGTGCAACAAACTCTTTTAAAACATCATCGTGATATTTTTGAAGGAGCCGTCTCAGCTTGAGACCGCTCCTTTTTGTTTCAGCGGTAGAAGGTGAATCGCTTCAGCACCTAGCGCTTCAACTGCTTCCAATAAACCTTCATTGATACTTGGATGCGGATAAAGTGGAAACTTCCAATCTTCCTCGCGGCCTACCATTTCAAGTCCGATCACTCCGCTTGAAATGAGTTCAATCGTCCCAGCCCCCATCATATGGACACCGAGTACCATTTCACTGTCGGCATCGCTGATCACTTTAATAAAGCCATCTTTTTGTCCGATGATGCTTGCATAGCCGTTTCCAGTGAGCGGAAACTGTCCAATGCGAACGTCTTTATATTGATCTTTGGCTTCTTCTTCCGTCAGCCCGACGCTGGCAATCGGCGGAATCGAATGAACGATCGTCGGCAAAAACGTCGTATCTGCTTCTGATTGCTTTCCTGCCATCGTTTCCGCCGCTACTTTCCCTTGCTTAATCGCTTTGACAGCAAGCGCTGGTCCGCCTGTCACATCCCCCACGGCAAAAATATGCGGCAACGTTGTTCGAGACTGGGCATCCACGCGAATAAATCCCTCTTCTGTCCGCTCTAGATCAAGACGTTCAATGCCCAATTCTTCGATATTCGCTTGCAAACGGCACGAAACAAACAGATGAGACCCCTCAATCGTCACTGTTTCCTGCTCCTTCACAGACAAGGAAACCGTCACTTGTTCGCCATCGTTCGCTGCTTTGATCAATCGGCTATTCTTATAGACTTTTACTTTCATTTTTTTAAGCAAACGCTGCAATTCGCGGTTAATCGAAGAATCGAAAGCGAAATCATCGGCTTCTAAAATAAGCGACACATTGACACCAAAGGCACGAAAGCTTGTTGCCACTTCAAGCGCTATATAATCACTGCCATAGACGACAAGATGCTCTGGAAGCTCTTCTAATCCATAAATAGAGTAGGCGTTCAACACACGCTTGTGGTCCACATGGATCGAAGCTGGCGAAACGAGCGAAGCGCCAGTGGCGATCATCGCATATCGGAATCGGTACACATCAAACGCATCCCCCTTTTCCACCCCGATCCGATTCTCCGCTAAAAAGAAAGCCGTTCCTTTCATGACTTCAATTTTGTTTGCTTTGCAGAGCGCCTCCACACCTTGACGCAACTGACTCATCACTTTTGTTTTATATTGTTGAAGCTTTCCAGGATGGAAAGCCACATGAGCCCATTCGATCCCCATGTCATTCATGTGCTGAACGCTGGTCATGCTTTGCGCCGCGTGAGCAAACACTTTCGATGGAATACATCCTTTATTTAGACAAACGCCACCAAGCTCCTCTTTTTCGACTAATGTGACGGTGAGTCCAAGCTGTGCGGCGCGAATCGCCGCATGATATCCCCCGGGACCCGCGCCGATGATAACGACATCACGTTCGTGAGCAAGCTCTCCTACGACCATTTAGATCAACTCCATCAACATCAATTTCGGATTTTCGATTCGTTTGGCAAAATAATTCGTAAATGCGACCGCTGTCGCTCCGTCGGCAACGCGATGGTCGAACGACATCGAAAGATTCATCATCGAGCGCACAGCAATTTCATCATTTTCCAGTACGACAGGGCGTTTTTTCGTTTTATGGAACGCGACAAGCGCCACTTCCGGATAGTTAATGATTGGCGTTGCCCCAATGCTTCCTCCAAGAGGGCCGACATTGCTGATCGTAAACGTTCCGCCTGTCATTTCAGCTAATGACAATTGATTTTCCATCGCCTTCTTTGTCAACGCTTTCGCTTCTTCATGAATTTGGCGCAACGATTTCTTTTCGATATTTTTAATGACCGGAACAATCAATCCTTCTTCTGTGTCAACCGCAATGCCAAAGTGATGTTCTTTCTCAAGGCGGATGCATTCGTTTTCCTCATCAAGCTTTGCATTGAAAATCGGGAACTGTTTCAGCGCCAACGAGAGCGCTTTAATGAAAAACGCTGTTGCCGAAATGTTCACATTATGTTCCTTTAATTCCTCGCGCAACGCAATAAGCTCCGTTACATCGATTTCTTCAAAATGCGTGCAATGCGGAATGGTAAAGAGCGATTGCGTCATTTTTTTCGCGATTTGCTTGCGGCGGCCACGGAACGGAATGATCATTTCCTCTTTCGTTTCTTCTTTTGTCACCGTAACGGACGCAGGCTCGCGTTCGGCCGCTGGAGCAACTAGCTGTGTTGCTTGTTCTTGTTGTGTTGGTGCTTGTTGCCCTTGAAGATAGCGATACACATCTTCATCAGTAATGCGTCCTGCTGGTCCTGTTCCTTGAATAAGAGATAAATCTATGCCATGCTCACGCGCGATTTTTCTTGTGTATGGCGAAGCAAGAATTCGTTGTGGTTTTGTTTTGCTTTCATTTGTTCTGGCAGGCTCGCCTATGACTGGTTCGCTTTCAATTTCGACTTCCGCTTCGACCGTCACAGCGGCCTGCTCCTTCGCTTGCTCATGTCCAACCGCTTCCGTCTGCAAAGACAACAATGTCGTTCCGACCGCGATTGTTTGACCTTCTGGAACGAAAATGTCAAGGACGGTCCCCGCCGCTGGCGAAGGAATTTCGGCCACCATTTTATCCGTTTGCACCTCGACAAGCGGCTGATCGGCTTTTACATCATCGCCTTTTTTGACAAAATAATGGATGACAACCGCTTCGGTCATTCCTTCACCAATATCGTGAAGCTTGACTTCCAACATTTCCTATACCCCCTCCAACTAAAACTTCACTGCTTTCTCAATTGCGTGCAATACCCGTTCTGGTGTCGGCAAATAGTAATCCTCAAGCGCAAAAAACGGCACAGGGACATCAAAACCCGTCACTCGCTCAACGGGCGCTTTTTGATATAAGAATGATGTATCGTTGATAATTGAGACGATATCGTTGGCCACTCCGCCTGTCGCGTGCGCTTCCTGAACGATGACCGTGCGCCCTGTTTTTTGTACTGATTCGGCGATGAGATCCCGATCAAGCGGATAAAGGGTGCGTAAATCAATGACATCGGCTTGAATACCTTTTTTCGCCGCTTCCTCCGCTGCTTTCATGGCTACCGGCACCATCGCTCCCCAAGCGATAACCGTCACATCGTCCCCTTCACGCAACTTTTTTCCTTTGCCAATCTCAATCGTATATTTTCCTTCCGGCACTTCCTCGCGAGATGAACGATAGCATCTCATCGGTTCTAAAAATAAAACGGGATCCGGATCCTCGATAGCCGCGATCAGCAACCCTTTTGCATCATACGGAGTCGATGGGCAAACGACTTTGATTCCCGGCATATGGGTAAATAGGGCTTCGGTGCTATCACAGTGGATTTCGGGTGCGCGCACTCCCGCCCCATACGGCGCACGAATGACTATTGGCACCGTAAAATGTCCCATTGTCCGCGAACGGATTCGAGATGCATGTGTCATAATTTGTTCATAGGCTGGATAAATAAATCCTAAAAATTGAATTTCAACAATCGGTCGGAATCCGTTAACCGCCATGCCGATGGCCGCGCCCGTAAATCCCGCTTCACTTAATGGCGTGTCGATCACCCGATCTTCTCCAAATTCCGCTTGCAGCCCGTCAGTGGCGCGGAATACTCCGCCGTTTTTGCCGACATCTTCTCCAAGCACAAGGACATCATCCCGTTCACGCAACATGGTCCGCATCGCATCTGTCACTGCCTGAACAAGCGTCAACGTATTTGTTTTAACCGCCATTGTCATCGGATACTCCCCCGTTTCCATGCATTATATTCATTCTTTTGTTGTTCAATCGTCCACGTTGGCTGAGCGAATACGTAATCAAACATATCGTCCGATTTGGCTTCTGGGTAGTTTTCCATTTCTGTTATTGCTTGCTCGACTTCCCGGCCCACTTCTTCTTGAACCGATTGTGCCCACGTTTCATCCCAAAAGCCTTCTCGTTTCATGAATCGCTCAAGACGCTGGATTGGATCAGCCAGCTCGCGACGCTTTTTGCTTTCATCTTGATTGCGGTATTTTGTCGGATCATCCGCTGTTGTATGTGCCCCATATCTCCATGTGATTGCTTCAATGAGCGTTGGTCCTTCACCATTTCTTGCCCGTTCAAGTGCTTTCTGTGTTTCAAAATATACCGCGAGCACATCATTTCCGTCGACGCGAACACCCGGAATATCGTATGCTAATGCTTTTTGCGCGATCGTTTGCGAATTCATTTGTTTTGTTATCGGCACAGAAATCGCATATTGATTATTTTGATTGAAGAAGACAACGGGCGCTTGAAAGACGCTGGCAATATTTAAACCTTCATGGAAATCTCCTTCCGATGTCGCTCCGTCTCCAAAATAAACGATGGCCGCATTTTTTGTTCCTTTTCTTTTTTCTGCATACGCTGCACCCGCTGCATGCGGCAATTGCGTCGCAATCGGCACGCTTGGCGGGAAGATTTTCTTGCCGTTTGGCGGAACGCACCCTTCGTTTCGACCTCTCCAATACAGCAAAATGCGGGTTAACGAATGGCCAAACGTCATCGTTGCCCCATGATCGCGATAGGTCGGAAACAACCAATCATCATCCTTTAGCGCGAGTGCACTGCCGACTTGCGCTGCCTCTTGTCCTTCATACGGCGCATACGTTCCGATTCGTCCTTGCCGCTGAAGGCTGACACATTTTCGGTCGAACGTTCTTGTGCGCATTAAATGGCGGTAAAAGGTCATGGCCAATTCTTTTGTGATTTGTTCACGGTATTCTGTCATTACAAGTTCCCCATCGTTATTCATCACTTGAATCATTGGAAATTGCTGTTCCATCCCATCACCCTCTTTTCTTCATTATTTACAGACGAATATCCCATTTCGGACGCTTTTTATGAGAGAAGAAATTGTTTCTTCTGCTTCGCATTTCCAGCCGCTTTTCACAGAAGCGGTTCGCAGCTTCGATCGTTGTAAGTTGTTCATTTTCCGCTTGTGTATAAATATCAAGAAGCGTCGAATAAATCGCTTTCGTCTTTTGCAGCACGCGTTCTTTATTTGGGCCGTATAATTCATCCGATACTTGAATGAGGCCACCTGCATTGACAATATAATCCGGCGCGTATAAAATGCCTCTTTCTTGCAGCATCTGACCATGCCGTACATCAAGCAATTGGTTATTGGCAGAACCGACAATGGCTCTTACTTTAAATGCATCAATGGTGTCGTCGTTGACAACATTTCCAAAAGCACATGGCACAAACACATCCGCATCGGTTCGGTATATTTCGTCACCTTGTACCACTTTTACCGAGCCGCCGATTTCTTTCGCATAGGAAACAATCGAATCAACAGCCGCTTGGTTAATGTCGCAAACATAAAGGTTGGCACCTTTTTCTAACAGCTGCTCTGCCACCTTATAACCAACCTTGCCAAGCCCTTGAATCGCATACGTTTTGCCTTGGAGGTCGTCGCTTCCCCATAACGCTTTGTTCGTCGCTTGCAGGCCGTAAATCACACCCAACGCTGTCGGAACGGAGGAGTCACCGCTTCCGCCATACTCTTGCGGCACACCGACGATACAGTCCGTTTCCTTCATCGCATGTACGAAATCTTCTGGAGTTGTCCCCATATCTGTTCCTGTATAGAAACGGCCGTTTAACGATTCAACAAACTGGCCCAGCGCTCGAAACAATTCCGGTGTTTTATCTTTATTCGGATCACCAATGATAACCGCCTTTCCTCCACCAAAATCGACATCGGCCGCAATGCATTTATACGTCATTCCTTTTGAAAGGCGAAGCACATCAAAAAGCGCTGCATCAACAGTAGGGTACGGCTGCATACGACAGCCACCGAGAGCCGGCCCTAACGTCGTATTATGAATGGCAATAATCGCTTTCAAGCCTGTTTGTTCGTCATTGCAAAAAATGACTTGCTCATGCTCCTTCATTTGTGTAAATAAATCAATGGATTTCCATTCATTTGTAACCGCATTCATTCCCTCTTCCTCCTATGAATGTAGTGTCGCTTGAAGCATCTCCTTAATTTTTTCCTTTGGCAAAATGACTTGCTTGACCTCGCCCACACCAATCAATCTTTCGCCATTTTTCGCTTCCACCTTCGTCATCACAACATGATCGCGAAGCTCCGTTACCGTGGCCGTAACGGTTACCGTCGATCCTTCCAGAGTTGGGGCCACATGCTTAACAAAAACAGCTGCCCCCATTCCTTCCTCATGATCTTCAAGATACGGCAATATAATTTTTCGCGATGCCCATTCCATGTGATACACCATCGAAACCGTCGAATAAACCGGATGAACGACATGGCCTTCAAATTGCGCAAACATATCAGGAGTGACAACCGCCTCCACAACAGCTGTATCTCCAACTTTCATCCCTCGTTTCATTTCTCCACCCCTCTTAATAATACGATAATAATATAAGACGTTTTATAAACGTAATAAAAAAAATAACATTTTCAATATGCTAGACTATTAGATCAAAACATTTTTAAATTAGGTTTTATCAAGATATTTTAGCGATGTAAAGCGTTTAAATTGTAAACGTTTACACAATTAACATCATAAAAATATTTATTAACGTTAAAATAACGTTATGATAATTAAATATTATCAACCGATAAAATCAAAAGTCAATAATTTTCTCAAAAATTGAATCATTACAAAAAAAGCCCCTCATCATGGAGGCGCTTTTATATTTTCTATATAAAAATTATTGTTCTAAAAACATTTCGCGAAGCTCATTCCATTGTTGTTTCGCTTCACTCATCATTTGGTCAAACAGCTCCTGTACAGTCGGTATATCTTGAATAAATCCAGAAATTTGACCAGCGTTCACAAAGCCTTCGACAAAATCACCAGAAAGAGCTCCACGGCGGTGATAGTCCTCTGATGTGTAACGGTTAAATTCTTCAAGAGTAACTCCTGACTTTTCATAGTCAAGCAACTTTTCCGCATAGGCTGTGCGCATAATTCTCCGCACTCTGCCGACTGTACGACCAACGATAACAGTTTCATTTTCTCCAGCCTTTATTACAAGCTGCTTATAATCTTCATGGAAAGGAGCATCTTTGGTCGCTATCAATCTGGTCCCCAGTTGCACCCCTTTTGCTCCGAGAGCCAAAGCAGCGAGCAACCCCTTCCCATCGCCAATGCCTCCTGCTGCAATCACCGGCACACGAACCGCTCGGGCAATTTGCGGGATTAAAGTCATGGTCGTCAATTCGAGATGCGAATTAATTCCCGCTGCTTCATATCCTTCCGCAACCAGCGCGTCTGCACCAGCAGCCTCAGCCTTTTGCGCTTGTCTTACCGATGCTGTCACCACGATCACCTTCACTCCCCGTTCCTTCAGCATCGGAATAATAGGGGCTGGATTTCCCGCTGATAATGAAACCACCGGAATCTTGTGCTTAAACACTAACGAGAGCATTTCCTCTATATACGGAGTTACTTGAATGGGAATATTAACAGAAAAAGGACGATTGGTTCTCTGGCGTGTTTCCACAAGAATATTCTCCACCTCATCAGGTGTCATCGTTCCCACACCAATCGTTCCAAGGCCCCCCGCCTCGGAAACCGCGCTTGTCAGCTGAGCATTGCTAATATTCCCCATCCCCCCTTGAATAATGGGATAACGAATATGAAAAAAACGACAAATATCATTCATGAAATTCTCTCCCCGTTAAAAATATGTTATACTTATCATAACCTTATCACATTTGAGGAGAGATTGAAAATGCTTTATTCATATAACGGAAAAACCCCAGATGTTGACCAAACCGTCTTTATTGCTCCCGGAGCCCATATTATTGGCGATGTGAAAATCGGCAAAGAATCGACTATTTGGTTTAATGCGGTGCTTCGCGGGGATGAAGCGCCGATTACAATTGGAGAGCGGTGCAGCATTCAAGATAATTCCACATGCCACTTATATGCCGAATTTCCGCTTGTCATTGAAGATGAAGTAACCGTTGGTCATAATGTCATTTTACATGGATGCACGATTCGAAGACGCTCCATCATCGGCATGGGCTCAACCATTTTAGATGGAGCAGAAATTGGCGAAGAATGCATTATTGGCGCCAATACGCTTATTCCACCGGGCAAAAAAATTCCGCCACGGTCACTTGTGGTCGGCTCGCCTGGTAAGATCGTCCGCGAAATTAATGAAAAAGATTTAGAGCTTATTCAGTTGTCCATTGACACATATGTACAAAAAGGAAAAGAATATCGCGAACTGCTAAATCACTCCCGTTAATAGGTGCAGCTATAATAAAAAAAAGCACAAGATCATCCTTGTGCCTCATATGGTAGACAAAGTCCATTTTGACTTTGTCTATTATTATTTTCCCCATTCCCTTCCATCGTTTCCGTCGCGGGCTGTCCTGAAAGCGCTTGGCAGACCAAGGGACGCAGCCAAACGGAGACGCGAGTGTGAACAAGCAAGGCAAATGGCATCGTACACGCCTGAGACACAAGGTCATTTTCGTGCTTTTTCTATGGATAATTCTCATAAGACCGGACCCCAAATCATCTTCTGAACATCGACGCTCCAAGACACGCCTGCGGCTTGGGCCCAATAGATTATTCCATCATCAGCTCATGAGTATAGACATCGTATTGTGTATCTTTTTTTATTAATTCATTTCCATTTGTGAACACTTCTTCAAAAAAGCGGCTTGCCGGTTTGGCCAGCTCTTTATAGTATTCACTAAACAGCGAAGCCGCATGACTGCCCATCCATTCTTTCGGCAATAGCTCTTCTGGCAGCCCCGGATCAATGAATAAAAACTTCCGATACTCGTGAACGAGTTTCGTCCGCTCTACGAAGCATTCCGCATCTGTCATTTCGCCCCGTTGGATTTTATTTTTATCAATGATGTATTTTTGACTGTACACCGAAATAAATTCTTCGTATTTCTGGTTGATCGCTTCTAAATCCCAACATTTTTCAACAAGCCGTGCATTCGTGTGCGGACCGTCATATTCGGAAATAAAAAAGTCGACATACGGCTCAATTTGATATTTATCAATGAGATCATATACTTGTTTCTCTAAATGGTTCGGAGAGATCCAGCAGCTGTTGGAAATCGTTCCAAATCCGCTCCATACCAACTCTTTTCGCAGTTCATCCCGCAGGGAGCGCTTTTCCTCAGGAATCGTGTAAACAAAAATGCGCCACTTTCCATCCCATTTTTCTGGACGGATTTTGTAAATCCGCTTCGCTGCCTCCTCCATCCGTTTTATGCCGCGCGGTGTCAGCGAATAATAGCTCTTGTTCCCTTTTTTTTCTGCTTGCACCCATCCTTGTTTACTCATGCGAGAAATCGCCGCACGCACTGCCTGGTCGTTATGGCCGAACTCTTTTAGCAGCCGAATCAGGCTACCAATCCAAATTTGGTTGCCATAATGGCGAATATAGTCTCCATAAATCGTAAAAATCATTGATCGTGTATTTATGCTCATATTTGACACCCTTTGTCCCTACCGTTTTCGCTTATTTCCTATTTAGCAAGGGGTTCCCTTCCGACACTTTCATGGTTCAGTATTTTAGCAAATTTTTATAACATTTACAATACGAATAGCATAAAAAGCATCTGATGATAAAACGGGAGCCTCATGCGATGGAGCTCCCGTTTGTTTTTTTCTTATTCACCAGTAAAATGGGGCTTGCGTTTTTCACTGAATGCTGCTAATGCCTCAAGACGATCCTTAGTCGGAATCGTCTGCTCATACGCCTTCGCCTCAATTGACAGCCCTGTTTGCAAGTCGACGTTCATCCCTTGCTGGATGGCGAATTTCGCTTGCCGCAATGCAATGGGACCATTTTGCAGCATTTCATGCGCTAGCGCCTCGCAGCTTGGCAGCAGCTCTCCTTTTTCCACTACTTTTGTTAAAAGACCATATGCATACGCTTCGTCAGCTGTTATTTTGCGAGCAGTGAGAATCAATTCTTTTGCTTTTGCCTCGCCAATCAACCGCGGTAAACGCTGGGTTCCGCCGGCTCCCGGAATAATCGCCCAGCTTACCTCGGTAAGCCCCATCACCGCTTCCTTCACTGCAATTCGAAAATCGCATGAAAGCATTAGTTCAAATCCACCGCCAAAAGCATAGCCGTTTACCGCTGCAATCGTCGGCTGGGGCAAATGGGCCACCGCATCAAACACATCGCGGATTTTCTTGACATTGCGGCGCACCTCTGTCTCTGACAGCGTTTTGCGCTCTTTTAAATCCGCTCCTGCACTAAAAGCTTTATCGCCTGCTCCCGTAAAAATCACCACCCGGATGTCACGATCAAAATAAATTTGATCGACTACCTCGCCCAGTTGCACCAGTGTCGCATAGTCAAAACAGTTCATGACTTCCGGGCGATGAATCGTGACAAATCCGATATAATCACGTTTTTCTAATAAAATATTCGCCACGGCTCTTCCTCCTTTTACTAGACATCCAGGTTTTCAACAATGGTAGCGATTCCTTGTCCCACGCCAATACACATGGTTGCCAGACCGTATCGGACCTTTCTTTTTTTCATCTCATAAATTAAGGTTGTTAAAATGCGGGCACCACTAGCTCCAAGCGGATGACCAAACGCAATCGCTCCACCATTGACATTAACAATGTCTTTATTCAGTTCAAGCTGTTTGATGCACTCTAATGACTGGGAAGCAAACGCTTCGTTAAGTTCAACTAAACCGATATCGTTCACCGTTAAACCGGCTCGCTGCAACGCTTTTCTCGTCGCATAAATCGGACCGAGCCCCATCACGGCCGGTTCTAAGCCGGCGACCGCAGAAACCGTATATTTCACAAGCGGCTTCATGCCTAGCTTTTGGGCTTTTTCTGCACTCATGAGCAATAAGGCGGCTGCTCCGTCATTAACACCAGAAGCATTCCCTGCGGTGACTGTCCCATTTTCAAAAAGCGGACGCAATTTTGCTAGCTTTTCCATTGTTGTATCGGGACGCGGATGCTCATCTTTATCTACAACGATCTCTGCTCCCTTTCGATCGCGATACACAACGGGAACAAGCTCGTCGGCAAAACGGTGCGCTTCCATCGCTTTTTTGGCCTTCATTTGGCTTTCATAGGCAAACTCATCTTGCGCTTCACGAGAAATCCCATACCGCTTTGCGACATTTTCTGCCGTTTGCGGCATGCTGTCCGTACCGTACATTTCATGCAGTTTCGGATTAATAAAGCGCCAGCCGATCGTGGTATCGAACATTTCTAAATTGCCGCGCGGAAAATCTTGATCGGGCTTTGCCATAACAAACGGCGCGCGCGTCATACTTTCTGTTCCTCCGGCGATCACTATATCAGCTTCACCAACCATAATCGCCCGGGCAGCATAATTGACAGCATCCAAACCAGAGCCGCACAAGCGATTGACCGTTGTGCCTGCTACTTCAATTGGCAATCCAGCTAATAGCGCCGACATGCGCGCAACATTCCGATTGTCCTCCCCTGCCTGATTGGCATTTCCAAGCACGACTTCTTCGATTTCCTCAACTGGAAGCCCCGGATTGCGTTCGACTAATGCTCGAATCACAATGGCCCCTAAATCGTCCGGACGAACTTCCTTTAACGCTCCTTTATATCTTCCAATCGGCGTCCGGACCGCATCAACAATGACGACTTCTCGCATCGCTTCTTCTCCTTCCTACTCCTTGTTCGTATAGTCGTAAACTCCTTTTCCTGTTTTTCTCCCAAGTCGTCCTGCCTTAACGTATTGCTCCAGTAACGGCGCCGGACGGTATTTTTCTCCTAGCTTTTCATGCAAGTATTTTAAATTGTTTAACCGAGTATCTAAGCCTACTAGATCAGCCAATTCAAATGGTCCCATTGGATAGTTAAGACCAAGCTTAATCGCTTTATCAATTTGGTCCGGTGTGCCGACACCTTCTTGCAGCATGTAAAATGCTTCATTGCCCACCAATGCGCTAATTCGGCTTGTCACAAAGCCTGGAAACTCATTCACAACCACCGTTTCTTTTCCCATTTGTTCAGCCACTTGCTGAATGACTTCGGCCGTTTCATCGCTTGTTTCCAATCCGCGAATAATCTCAACAAGCTTCATTTTATGGACCGGATTGAAAAAGTGCATGGCGATTACCTTTTCCGGACGTTTTGTAAACGAAGCAATCTCTGTCGGGCTCATCGTCGATGTATTTGTGGCAAAATAACATGCTTGTGGCGCATGCGCATCGATGGTTTCGAAAATTTGTTTTTTAATCTCTAATTTTTCCGGTACCGCTTCAATCACTAGATCGGCCGTTTGAACAGCCTCCGCTAAATTTGTTGAATACGACAAACGAGCTTGCGCTTCAAGTTTAGCGGCTTCCGATATCTTATTTAACGATACGGCTTTGTCAAAAATCGCATCGATTTCTTTTTTCGCACTTTGCAGCTGCTCTTCTTTTATATCAACCAACATGGTGACAAAGCCGCCAGCTGCGCTGACATAAGCAATGCCTCTTCCCATCACTCCTGAGCCGACGACGACAATACGGCGAACCATAGCAATCCTCTCCTTATTATTCATGTATTTTTATATATAGAAGTGAAAACGAGCACCCATCCGCAGATGGAAGTGCTCGAATTTGCGCATTACAAACCGAAAGGATTGAGCGGACGGCTTCCGTAGTATGACAAGATGCTTTTTGTCTCTGTATATAAGTCAAGCGTTTCAATGCAAAGCTCGCGTCCGAAGCCAGATTGTTTATAACCGCCAAACGGCGTTCCTGGGAATGCGGAGAATGGGCTATTGATCATGACGATGCCGGCTTGAATTTGCTTCGCCACCCGGATCGCTCGGCCATGGTCTTTTGTCCAAATCGCTGAACCTAATCCGTATTCGCTATCGTTTGCCAGCTTGACAACCTCTTTTTCATCACTAAACTTCATCACAACAACCACTGGCCCGAAAATTTCTTCTTTGACTACTTTCATGCTGTGATTGACATTTGTAATAATAGTCGGCTCATACCAGTAACCGTTTTCAAATCCTTCAACCTTTGCTTCTTTCCCCCCTGTCACAACCGTTGCCCCTTCTTCAAGTGCCGAACGAACATATCCGTCAATGACTTCTAATTGTTCACGGCTAATGATCGCTCCGACATGTGTCCCTTGGTCAAATGGGTTGCCAAGCTTTAATTTCTTTGTTTTCTCCACAAATTTTTCCATAAATTGCTCATAAATGCTTTCATGTACATATAAACGAGAACGCGCTTCGCATGATTGTCCCGTATTGTAGAAGATACCGAATAAAGCCCCGTCCACAGCCGCATCAAGATCCGCATCCTCAAAAATGATGTTCGGCGATTTTCCACCAAGCTCCAATGTAACGCGTTTTAGCGTCTTCGATGCTTTCTCCATAATATCTTTGCCAACTGGGGTGGAACCGGTAAAGGCTACTTTATCGACAAGCGGATGCTCCACTAAATAATTGCCCACTTCGGAGCCCGAACCTGTTACAACGTTGACAACACCTTCCGGCACCCCTGCCTCATGGCAAATCTCCGCAAGCACAATGCATGTTAATGGTGTTAATGAAGCTGGCTTGACAACGACAGAGCAGCCGACAGCAATAGCCGGAGCAATTTTCCACGCTGCCATCATCAACGGATAATTCCACGGAATAATTTGTGCACATACACCGACTGGTTCTTTTTCTGTAAAGTTATGAAATGCTCCTGGCATGTTGTTGACCGTTCCACGATGGCCGACAATTGCACTTGCATAAAACTCAAAATCTTCGATCGCCTGCATGACTTGTCCTTGGGCAGCAGAAAGCGATTTCCCCGTATCTAAAATCTCCAACTCCACTAGCTCATTAAAGCGAGAGCGCATGATAGAAGCGATCTTGTTAAGGATACGCGCCCGTTTATTCACTGTAAAATGACGCCATTTCCCATAGTCGAATGCTTGACGCGCCGCTTGAATCGCCCGTTCTGCATCTTCCTTTGTTCCTTTGGCTACTTGCGCCACCGGTTCGCCTGTTGCTGGATTATAGGTTGTAAACGTTTCCCCTGAAGAACCTTCCACACGCTCACCATTAATAATGAGATGATATTTCTCACGCTTCATTTCAAGTTTTTCCATTTTTTGTTCTTTTACTGTTGACATATCATACACGCTCCCTTTTTCCTTATTTTCCTTTGAATACTGCCGGACGCTTTTCGAAAAATGCGCGTACTCCTTCGCGATGATCTTCTGTCAATCCAGCAATTCTCTGACCATACGCTTCTTTTTCCAAATATTCCGCAAATGAACCGCTCCCGCTTTCGCGCAAAAGACGTTTGATCAATCCAATCGCTTTTGTCGGCATTTGCGCGAGCTTTGCCGCAAATCGTTGCACTTCGGTTTCCCATTCTGATTCAGGAATCACAGCTGTCACGAGCCCAAGCTCATAGGCTGTTTGTGCGCTTACTTTTTCTCCTAAAACAGCAAGCTCAAGTGCTTTGGCGTGGCCAATTAACCGCGGTAAATAGTAAAGGTTTCCGGCATCAGGAACCAAGCCAACATGAATAAACGCTTCAATAAAGCTTGCTTTTTCGGAAGCGAGCCGGAAATCGCAAGCCAATGCTAAGCTCATTCCCGCCCCCGCTGCCACGCCATTAACAGCGGCAATAACGGGTTTTTCAAAATGATGAAGCGCTTTCATCATTGGCGCATAGCGCGTCCGCAAAACCTCTCCGTGATCCAATTCTTCCGTGACGCCAGCGAGGTCTTCGCCTGAGCAGAAGGCTCTTCCTTCACCAGTGATGACAACACTGCGAACCATTTCGTCACCAGCGGCCTGCTTAAGCGCTGAGACAATCTCTTTATTCATTTGCTCCGTAAATGCATTTAGCTTATCCGGCCGCTGAAGGATCAGCCACGCCACATGCTCGCGGACTTCATAACGAATCGTTTCGTACAACGAACAGCCCTCCTTACTTTCCTTTAAAATTCGGCTTGCGTTTTTCCATAAATGCTTGCATGCCTTCTTTTTGATCTTCTGATGAGAAAAGAAGATAAAAGTTTTTCCGCTCAAACTGCATTCCTTCATATAAGGAATAATCGACCGCTTTATGAACGGCTTCTTTAATGAAACGAACCGACAAAGGAGGCTGTTGAGCAATTTTTTTGGCTAGCTTGATCGTTTCTTCCAAAAGCAGCTCTGGTGCCACAACGCGATTGACAATTCCAAGCTCGTAGGCTGTTTTTGCTGACATCCTTTCCCCTGTCCAAAGCCATTCGAGCGCTTTTGTTTTACCGATTAATTTTGTCAGACGCTGCGTGCCGCCAGCTCCGGGCATCACGCCAATATTGACTTCAGGAAACCCGAATTCAGCTGTCTCTGAAGCCAGCAGGAGATCGCAGCTCAGCGCTAATTCAAACCCTCCTCCTAATGCAAAGCCATGTACAGCGGCAATCATCGGTTTTTTTATCCATGCTAAACGATCCCACTCTGCGAATTGATTCAGCATTTCTAAGGTAATCGAATCGTCGTCCGCCATTTCATCAATATCAGCTCCAGCAGCAAATGCGCGCCCTTTTCCCGTTAAGACCATGACCCGCACATCATCATGACGGTCATACTCTTCCATTGCCTTTACAATTTCCGTCACCATTTGACGGTTTAGCGCATTCAGTACATGAGGACGATTCAATTCAATCACAGCAATCGAGCCCTCGATATACGTTTGAATATGCGCGTATTTACTCATTTCCGACTTCCTCGCCAATCATCATTGTCACAAGCTCGCCGGCAAATGACATCAAATCCTTTGCGGACGCTTTTGCTTCACTTGTTCTCATCGCTTCTTTTAACGCTTCATGACTGTCGTAATACATTTCGCATAGTAAATAATATTCGCTTTCTCCCCCCATTGGCGTGCCGACAATTTTGGTTACCTCCATTTTGCGCAGCCCCGGGATTTTCGCTGTAATCGGTGCGTGTGTTCCAAAATAATGCTCATCAAACGCATTTTTATCCTTTGGTTGCTTATAAAGCGCGATCATTTTTACCATTTGTCTCTTCTCCTTTTTTCGTTTTTTACATCCATATCGAAATTGGTTTTAGTGCTTCAAATGGGTTCTTGCATTGTTTACAATAAAAAATGCTGCGGCAGGCGGTCGGACCAAAGACATTTTCCATCATTGTATAAGTGGAGGTGCAATATGGACACTCAATTTGCCATTCGCCGTTGGGACCCATTTGTTTCGGCGGCGGAGCAATTCCAAACTCCTTCAATTTTTCACGACCCTCTTCTGTAATCCGTTCCGATGTCCATGGCGGATGGTTAATAAATTCAACGGTTACACGCTTGATTCCTTCTAAACTGGAAAGAACTTGTTCGACACGCTGTCGAATAATATCAAGCGCCGGACAGCCAATAAAGGTCGGCAGCAATTGAACAACCACTTCCCCGTTTGTAAACTGGACCTTTTCTACCATCCCTAAATCTAAAACGCTGACGGAATCAATTTCAGGATCTTTAACCGCGTCCAACGCCGTTTTGATTTTCTCGATCATCCTATTAGCACCTCCCTTGTTTTTGGTAGTAGTGATCGATGAATTACCAAGCGGCAAGAGGATCCATTCGGTATACTTCAGATAAAGTGGCGATTGCCGATTCCAAATCTGATGTATGTTCGCCGTTGCGGCCATTTCCGCGCTTCATCTGAAATGCGTTTGGCATTGTCAGATTGGCTTGTTCAAATACGGGTTTCATCGCTTGAATCCACCGCTCTGTTAGCACTTCCTCGCTGTCAATCAAACCGAATTCGACCATCTTGCTTCCTTTGTTCCCTAGGGACAAGACACCACCAAAATCGTCCATCACTTTCTCAATCGCTTGAATCATCCGTTCGCGTGCTTCGCCCTGTGCATTGACAAGCTGAACAAACCATGTTTTCCAGTGCATCAAATGATAGTAAAGCTCCATATTGATCTTGATCGCCACCTGCGCTAGCGGCTCATAGGAACAGTTTTTCAATGAATCAATGCGGACCTTCTTCGCTTGTGCGTAGAAGTAATTTCTTACAACGGTAAACGCCCAGTCATAACGAGGCTCCTGTAAATAATGCCCCGGTCCGTTCACTTCCTCTAGTAAAATCGCATTGCGTCTTTCCGATGCTTCACGCCCATGCGCTAGATCATCAGCGCGGCCCATGCCGATCTCTTCAAGCAACTGATAATACATCGCTGCATGCCCCATCGTATCTTGGCTGATCGACGAAAACGCGACATCTTCTTCAATATGAGGGGCAAGCCCCAGCCATTCAGAACCACGATACGCCAAAATAAAATCATCATCAGCCAGCTGAAATAATAGCTCCACAAGCGCTTCTTGATATTCAGGGTATTGCTTCAATTCTTCCGGTTTCGTGATTTTCATCGCTGAATCTCGCCCTTCCATGACAGAATTTCTTTCTCATCCAACATTTGCTGTTCATATTGCCGCCATTTCTTTTTCAAATATCCATATCCTTTTGTCGTACGGTAATCCTTATTATCCAGACGTTTTAGCGCTTCTTTTTCTTCCTCTGTCATCTGACGAATGTCAGAACGTTTTACAACCCAAATATCAGAGACAGGTTCACGACGCATGAAATTTTCTTGAGCCATTACTAGCGCGATTTCATGATTTGGCGCCAGCAGGCTAAATTGATGCTGCAGCGGCGCTGTATCGTTTTTTCTGCTGAAAACCTCAAATACTTGATAAAAGCCTTTTCCGTTATGATTCATAACGATCCCCCCATTACACGGCTGATGAACAGCTTAACGCTTCGCGAACCCAAGCGTTGTTCCGATATGACAATTCTCGGAGGCGAAGACGCTCTTTGGATTTCGGTCCATTATTGCGAATGATTTCTTTAAATTGGCTCCAATCCGGCTGACGATACACCCATTTTCCTTGCGTCTCATCATAGTGCATCGTTTCATCTGGAAGCTTAAGTCCAAGCGACAAAATGCGCGGTACATATTTCGTAAAGAAGTCTTGGCGCAGCTGCTCATTCGTTTTTGTGCGGATTCGATATTTAATGGTGATATCTTGCTTCGATGTCCCTGTTGTCGATGCATTGTCAGGCCCAAAGAACATAAGCAGGGCATCCCACCAGCGATTTAGCGCGCCTTGAATCATTTCCTTTTGCTCTTCCGTTCCTTCTGCAAGCGCTAAAATAATCGATTCTCCATGCTGGGCATGGAATACCTCTTCGGCACAAATTCGTTTTAAAGCGCGTGCATATGGACCGTAAGATGCATCAAGCATATTCGTTTGTGTAATAATCGCAGCTCCATCGACAAGCCAGCCAATTAAGCCAGCGTCTCCCCATGTTGGCGCAGGCATATGAAACACATTATGAAACTTTAAATCTCCTTTAAATAAATCTTGCATAATTTCTTCACGTGTTTTTCCAAGAGGCGCCATTAAATCCTCCGCAACACGAAGCAAAAGTTGACCGTGCCCCATTTCGTCTTGCACTTTCGCCATAATACCAAGCTTTCTTCGCAAAGACGGTGCCTTGGGCACCCATTCTTTTTCAGGGAGCGCGCCCATGATTTCGCTAATTCCATGCATAGAGATTAATTTAATTAATGTTAGACGGTATTCTTCCGGCATCCAATCATCTGCTTCAATCTTTTCACCAGCTTCAATTCGCTCCATAAATCGCTGATGCTTCTCTTCTTCTGACAAGCGTTCAAACGATGTAATGACAGTCATTGATATGACCCTCCTAATTATATAACGTTATTTTAACGTAATTATAAAATAACGTTATAAATATTTCAATAATGAAAATTGTTATAATTGAGTATTTTTCATATTTTCGCCTTTTCTTTGCGGCGATCAATGATCCGAATCGCCTTTCCTTCCGAACGAGGAAGTGTCTTTGGCGTATGGATCTCTACGTTCATCGACACAAGACAGTAGTTTTTCAACAAATGCTGAATGTGTTTTTTCAGCAGCATCACGCGTTCATGCTTAATGTCTCCGCTGATTTCTCCAATAAACTCCTCATTGACCTCCACATGCAATTCAACAACATCGAGTGTTCCTTTGCGATCAAGATGAATTTGATAATACGGGGCTAATTCAGGAACGGTAAGCAAATAATGTTCAATTTCGGATGGGAATACATTCACTCCGCGAATAATTAGCATATCATCGACACGCCCTTTGACGCGCGACATTCTTGTCGTTGTTCTACCGCATTTACACCGTTCTCTTGTAATGGAAGCGATGTCACCGGTACGGTAGCGAAGCACAGGGAACGCTTCTTTTGTAAGACTTGTAAATACAAGCTCTCCTTCTTCTCCATCCGCGACTGGCTCAAGCGTTTTTGGATTTATGACTTCCACGTAGAAATGATCATCCGCAATATGCAGTCCATCCTGTGCTTCATGACATTCCATGGCTACGCCAGGTCCAATCACTTCACTTAATCCATAAATATCACAAGCTTTAATCGCAAAAGCTTCTTCAAGCGTTCTTCGCATTTCCTCGGACCAAGGCTCCGCCCCGAAAACGCCATATTTTAATGATGTTTGCCGCGGATCTTTCCCAAGCTCGCGCATGCGTTCCGCAATGTTTAATACATAAGAAGGAGTACCGCAAATGACTTCAGGACGAAAATCTTCAATTAATGTCACTTGTCTGTCTGTGTTTCCTCCTGATACAGGCACTGTCACCATCCCCAGCCGCTCGCTTCCGTAATGCAAGCCAAGCCCTCCGGTGAACAAACCGTAACCGTATGCGTTATGCAGCACTTTACCCGGTTCTCCGCCAGCAGTAGCGATGGCGCGCGCGACAATGTCAGACCAATTTTCAATATCATGTTTTGTATAGGCCACCACCGTCGGTTTTCCGCTTGTACCGCTTGAAGCATGGATACGTACTGCTTCACGTAGATCGACAGCCAGCAATCCAAACGGATAATGGTCGCGCAAATCCTTTTTCGTTGTGAACGGAAGCTTGCGGATATCTTCAAGCGAGCGAATATGCTCTGGCTTGACATTCCGTTCATTCAGCTTGCCGCGATAAAACGGAACCTTCTCATACACCCTTTCAACCGTTTGCTGCAGTCTCTGTAGCTGCAGCTTTTCCATTTCATACTTCGAAAACGTCTCAACATCATGCAAAATCATTTTCCCATCCCCTTTAAAACGCTTTCATTTTTTATAAAAATTAAACACTTATTACGTTTAAATAACGTTATAAGTGTTTAACATCATATTTAAGTTAAAAATAGCGCTAACATTGCAAATTGTCAATTATTTTTTACTATTCCCGTTCATCTTAGGACCTTTCACCTACCGCATCTACCGCATCGTTCTTAAAGATAAAGAATTTGAAAACTTCTTCTGATAGCTGCGATGCTAGTTTCAATATAACTCAACTATATGGATGTAACGGGACATCATAACATTTTCATCAAAGTGAAGTTTGGGACGTTTTTCAACCATCGGACAACCAACATTCAGCTATAAGTTCATTCCTTTCTTCTATATTGTAGCGGCCATCCCGTCTCTCTATTTTGTCCGAGTTCTCTTCCTTATTTTCTCGTTGCTTGAACAATGTCTTTCAAGAGTTGTATCGCTTCTATCATTTCTTGTTCTGTCATGCTACCAAATCCTAACAAAATATAAGGCGGAGGAGATGTTTGGGAATCAAACCAATACTTTGCCACAGAATAAATGTGAATGCCCCTTCCTTTTGCTTCCTTGACTAGCCGATCGGCATCCATGACATGATGGAAGTGAACAAGCAAGTGCAATCCAGCCTTTTCGCCAATAATGGTGGCATGCTCACCAAAATGGTCATAAATCGCATGGATCAGCGTTTGACGTTTTTTTGCATATACAGTGCGCATTTTTCGAATATGACGCTCCAAATAGCCTTTTTCCATAAATAACGCCAGCGCTTTTTGCACCACCGTCGCCACGGGCTGATGATAGCTAGAAAACATCTGGTAAAACGAGGAAAGCAATTGTTTTGGCAATACCATATAACAAACACGAATGGCAGGCGTTAGCACTTTTGAAAACGTTCCAATATAGATCACGCGATCTTGCGTATCGAGCGCTTTTAGAGCAGGAATCGGTTTTCCTTCATATCGAAATTCGCTGTCGTAATCGTCTTCAATCAAAAACGCATTTCTCGTTTCTGCCCATTTTAATAGCTTTTGCCGTTTGCCAATCGGCAGTACCATTCCAAGTGGCAGCTGATGTGATGGGGTCACATAAGCAACGGTGGCATCACTCTGTTCCAATTCCGCAATATGTAAACCATCCTGTTCAAGTGAAATGGGGAGCACCTGATAACGATGGTTTATAAAGACGGCACGGATACCGTCATACGATGGATTTTCCATAGCGATTTTATTTTTTTCAGGTGAGAAAAGCTGACAAAGAAGTCCTGTTATTTGATGAATGCCAGCACCGATAATCACCTGTTCATCTGAACAATGAATGCCGCGCGCCTGAAACAAATACCGGGCAATTTGCTGACGCAGCTTCCTTTCTCCTTGACGTTCACCATACCAAAGCAATTCCTCCCGTGATGCGTCCATTGCCTCGTTCAGGCAAGCGCGCCACGCTCGCAGCGGAAAATGGGCCGTATCAATATGGCCATAGCGAAAATCGTACCGATACCTCGATACAGGTGACACGGATAACGGAATCACAAACGGCGGTTCTAACTTCATCCATACATCCTTATCAAATTCTTTGATGATAAATCCCTTCCGCGGCCGACTTTCAACATACCCTTCCGCTACAAGCTGTGCATAAGCGGCTTCCACCGTATTGCGGCTAATGCGCAAATGCTTGGCAAGAACGCGTATGGAAGGAAGCGCCTCACCTGTTTGGAGATGCCCTTTCACCATTTCGCCTTTGATATATTCGTAAAGCTTTTCATAAAGCGGAAGTCGCTGCTCGCTGTCTAAATGCGGGGTTAATTCAATCATGTTTCCTCCTCCTCTGTCCCCTAAAAAATATCCAAAACTGCCACTATGCATCCATACAGCAGCTTTTTACAATGATTATAACAAAGGAACAGGAGGAAAAAATATGGATGAAATGAGAAGACCGCTATTAGCCTGTAACGATCAAGACAAAATTTCTGCCTTTCTCTCGTCAGCAACCACCGGATATTTAGGATTAACTGACAACAGTGAACCATACGTTGTTCCTCTTAATTTCGTTTGGTGGAAAGGCGCCGTATACATTCATGGAGCTGAATCAGGAAGAAAAATGGAAATAATAAATCGAAACAAACGGATCTGTTTTACTGTCAGTGAAAATTTTGGAACAATGGTCAATCCGGTACCAGCCAAAACGGATACAAGTTATATGAGTGTTATGATTTTTGGGGAGATCGAAATCGTTGCCGATTTGTCTGAAGCAACCGCCGCGATGCAAAAGCTGCTTGATAAATATGTTCCTGGTTACTTTTCCGCTCCTCTTTCCAAACATCACGTCGATTCGTACCGTTCTTCAATGGGAAGCCGTACAATCGTCATGAAAATCATTCCAAAGGTGATAACAGCTAAGGAAAAGCCTTTAAACGAACAGCGTTTATTTTACAAAGGAAGACACGTAGCCGATGATGCAGGGATGGTTTAAAGTGGTTAAAATCGAAAACTCGACTGCCCACTTCCTCTTTCTATGAAATAAAAGCAGGCACATCAAGTGTCTGCTTTATTCTTCTTTCACAGTTGATTAAGCGCCTGTTCCAAGTCACTCCAAATATCTTCCCACGCTTCAAGTCCCACCGATAAGCGAAGGAGAGAGTCGCTAATTCCCATTTCCATTCTTGCTTTCTCTGGGACGACAGCATGTGTCATAGTGGCTGGATGCTGAATCAACGTCTCCGTATCTCCTAAGCTGACCGCGATATGAATCAGCCGCAAGCCATTGAGCAAGCGTTGAGCCTCTTCTTTCGTCCCTTTCACTTCAAACGAAATTAAGCCGCCGCCGCGCTTCATTTGTTTTTTATAAATCGAATAGCTATAATGGTCCGGGTCGTTTGGGTAATATACATTCGCAACAGCTGGGTGCTGTTTAAGGCGTTCCACAATTTTTTCAGCATTGTCGCAGTGGCGATCCATGCGCACTGCCAGCGTTTTCACTCCACGCAACAAAAGCCAGGCATCAAATGGTGAAAGAACCCCGCCAATATCTTTTTGCGTCGTTTTAGCGATTTCCGCCATCAATTCTTTCGTTCCTACCGCGATACCAGCAATGACATCACCGTGGCCGCCAATGTATTTCGTTGCGCTGTGGATGACAACGTCACAACCGAACAAAAGCGGCCGCTGCAAATACGGGGAACAAAATGTGTTATCTACAACAACCGTTATTCCGTGCTCTTTCGCGACTTTTACCACCATTTCCAAATCAATGAGCTTCATTGTTGGATTAATCGGCGTTTCTACGTAAATACACACGGTTTCAGGACGAATGAGCTGACGAATTTGCTCTTCTGTTTCCATCGGGCAAAAATCATGATCAATTTCGTATTTCTGCTTCATTAGCTGCAGCAAACCGAATGTACAGCCATATACTCCTTGCGAACATATGATGTGATCATTCGCTTTTGTCAAAGCAACAAGCACAGCGGACACTGCCGCCATGCCTGAGCTAAACGCCAAGGCAGCCTCTCCCTCTTCTAAATAAGCCATTTTCTCTTCAAGTGCCCGGACTGTCGGATTAGCCAGCCGGGAATAAATGAATCCTTCCTCTTGCCCAGCAAAGCGTGCTTCTCCTTGCTCCGCCGTATCGAAAGTAAAGGTAGAGGTTTGAAAAATCGGAACAGATAGACTTCCAAGATGCTCCTTCGTACAATAGCCGTGATGAATCGCTGCTGTTTCAAATCGCTTCTCTGTATATTTCATGACCAATCCCCCCTATATGGTAATAACCCTTCATCTTTAGTATACGATATGCCAAAATCTTTTGTAAGCGCTTTCTAAAAACTTGTTATCTATCTTATACTAGGTTGACATTGGCTGAGGATGTCATTTATAGAGTCGAGTTGGCGAACCTTTGTCACACAATGTATGACGAAAAAGCAAATTACGAAACTCCTTCCACCGTTATTTTTTCACAGGCATGATTCGTTTCGTCTATTTCCTTTTCTTGCTGCTATACTAAGGATTTATTCTAACAAAATATGAAAATTTTCCCCACAAACGGCAAATAGTATCTTGACAAATCCGCCGTTCCGTAAGATAATTCTGAAAAACAACGATACTGATAACGGTACGGGACTAGTAAATCAATGGAACGTGCAAGAGAGTGGAGCTCGTAGGCTGGAAGGTTCCTCACGGAAAGTTGATTGAACCTGCCCGAATATGGCCGCTTATGCAAACATAAGCCGTTATTCCCGCGTTACTGGGACGAAAGTGGGCGCTTACTTGCGCCAAAAAAGGTGGTACCGCGGAACGCTTTTTCCGTCCTTTTCATAAGGAGGGGAAAAGCGTTTTTTTTATGTGAAATTAAAGTGAGGAGGAAAAAAATGAAAAAACAACGAGTGATCGTAAAAATCGGCAGCAGCTCCCTTACCGATTCAAACGGAAAGCTTTCTGAACAAAAGCTGCTCGATCACGTGGAAGCCATCGCTTACTTGAAACAGCTCGGCCATGATGTGATTTTAATTTCCTCTGGCGCTGTTGCAGCGGGATTTTCTCAGCTCGGCTACCGCTTTCGGCCACAAACAGTAGCAGGCAAGCAAGCGGCGGCGGCGGTCGGCCAAGGACTGCTTATGCAAAGCTATATTTCTGCTTTTCGCTCGTTTGGTATTGTCATTGGGCAGCTGCTCTTAACACGCGAGGATTTTTACAGTCGGGAACGATTCCACAATTTATTTTCTGCCATCTCTGAATTGCTTGATCGTGGAGTTCTGCCGATTATTAATGAAAACGATTCGGTTTCTGTCGAAGAATTAACATTTGGCGACAACGATTTATTGTCCGCTCTTGTCAGCGGTTTTTTACATGCCGATGCGTTAATTATTTTAACAGATATTAATGGACTATACGATGGAAATCCAAAAACAGACCGAACCGCAAAAAAGTATCATTTTTTACCGGAAATAACAGATGATTTAATCGAGCAGGCTGGCGGTATCGGCACCTCTCTAGGAACAGGAGGAATGAAATCAAAGCTGCTAGCGGCACAAAAAGCTCTTTCGTTTGGCGTCAGCGTTTTTGTCGGAACAGGAAGCGGAAAAAGAAAATTGTGTGATGTTTTAGAAGGAAAAGGAGACGGGACATATATTGGCACTCGGCAAGGGCATATGCAAATGCGCAAACAGTGGATTGCCTATCACTCCCAACCAGCGGGGAGGATCGAAATTGACGAAGGAGCAGAAATCGCCCTTTTACATAAAGGGAAAAGTTTATTGCCGGTTGGTGTAACCAATGTATGGGGAGCATTCAAAGCTCTCGATGTCGTGGAAGTGATTAATCAAAAGGGCGAAGTGATCGGAAGAGGACAGGTATACTACTCAGCTGAGGACTTAGTAAAAGTCAAGGGCTGGGCTAGCGAGGCCGCCAGACGCTATTCTATCCACCAGCGTCCAGAGGTCATTCATCGCAATCACTGGGTATGTTTAAAAAACCCGTCCGTTTCATTGCGTTAAATTAAGAAACGACATGCTTATGACAAAGGAGGCCACCGTCATGAATGAATTGTTGCTAAAAGCTATGCAGTTAAAGCAAGCGGCTAAGTCATTAGCCGTGTTATCGACATCGGAAAAAAATGAAGCGCTCGCCATCATCGCTGAAGCATTAGTAGCAAAAAAACAATGGATTCTTGCAGAAAATAAAAAAGATATGTCCATTGGCCAAGCAAACGGAATGTCGCCCGCTTTGCTTGACCGTTTACAGTTAACAGAGGAACGAATCAAACAAATGGTCACTGGTATCCAACAAGTGATCGCTTTGCCTGATCCAGTTGGTGAAACGATTGAGGAGCAAACACGGCCCAATGGACTGCAAATCAAACATATCCGGGTTCCGCTTGGCGTGATTGGCATGGTATACGAAGCGCGGCCGAACGTCACCGTCGATGCCGCAACACTCTGCTTAAAAACAGGAAACGCCGTGCTGTTGCGGGGAAGTTCATCGGCCATCTATTCCAATCAGGCCCTCGTTTCCATCATGCAAGAGGCACTAAAACATTCTCCTATTCCCCCAGAAGCGGTTCAACTGCTAGAAGATACGAGCCGCGAAACCGCTCGGAGCATGTTTCGCTTAAAAGAATATTTAGATGTTCTCATCCCGCGCGGCGGAGCCGGATTGATTCAATCGGTTGTCGAAAATGCTACCGTTCCTGTCTTAGAAACAGGTGTCGGCAATTGTCATATTTTTATCGATCAATCAGCCAAAAAACAAATGACAATGGATATTGTACTCAACGCAAAGCTGCAGCGTCCATCCGTATGCAATGCTGTCGAAACCGTCTTGATCCATAAAGATTGGCCGTACGTCGGCGAACTCATCGAAACATTGCACCATCAAGCCGTTGAATTGCGCGGCGATGCCGCCCTCGCTTCTGCTTATCCTTTTATTCAGCCGGCAACAGAGGCAGATTGGCGAACAGAATTTTTAGCACCGATTTTAGCCGTCAAGCTTGTTGAAGACGTAGAAGAAGCGATCCGCCATATTAGCCAATATGGGACAAAACATTCCGAAGCGATTATTTCTGAATGCGCCGCACACGTTCAACGCTTTTTTGAATCTGTTGATGCGGCAGTGCTCTATCATAATGCCTCGACGCGATTCACGGATGGCGAACAGTTTGGGTACGGAGCAGAAATCGGCATTAGCACCCAAAAGCTGCACGCCCGGGGTCCAATGGGTCTGCGCGCCATCACAACGACGAAAACGCTCGTCTATGGCGCAGGACAAGTGCGCGAATGATCGCTCCAATTAATCAGGGGCTGTCCCAAAAGCCAGGGTCACTACCTTTTGGAGCCCCTCTTTTTTCCTCTTTTGAAACGAATAAAGAACAGAGCAGCAGCAACTATCCGCGAATAAATCCACCTTCGGAATGAATCACTTGTCCAGTGATCCACGCGGCTTCATCACTCGCCAAAAAAACGAATAAGGCGCGCGGCATCATGGAGTGTACCAATCCGTCCGAACGGAAAGTTAAGCAGAAGATGCTGTTTCCACTCCTCGTTCATTCCTCCCAAATCAGTCGGACCCTGCGTAATCCCTTTTTCCATTACTTCAACAACAAATGTTTTCACAAAGGCATCAAGCGCCTCTTTTGTCGCAGCATAAGCTGTCTCTCCGGACATGGGTCCTCAAGATTGTTCGGATGTCAACAAAATAATGCGCCCCTCCTTGTTGTTTAGAAAATATTTTGGCAAATTCAACGCTAAGCAATATCGGCGCCTTTACGCTTAAATTCTATTGAAAGTAAAGAAAAATACACCGCCGCCGATATCTCCAAACCTTCATGACCATTCATCACTCACGAATATAGTTTGCTTTAGCAAATGGGCAGCTGCTTGATGAAAAATTGAATCATCCATCAGAGATGGTTAGAACATTCAACAAAGCGCGGGATGTTCGTTCATTGACAATAAAATTTTTCCATCATGCAATCTATATGGTCAAAGAGGGCTATTTTTTCTCCATTTGAAAAATCGCAATACTTTCTAATAATTCGTTGGCCAGCGATGATAAAGACTGGGCTGCAGATGAAATTTCCTCCATTGCGGCGAGTTGTTGTTCGGTTGCTCCGGCAATCTCGCTGCTTGATAAAACATTTTTTTCAGAAATATCCTTAATATACTCCATGCTTTCTGCCATTTCTTCACCGACTTCAGACATGGAACGCACCGCTGCAGATACAAGATTCACTTTATTCACAGCAAGCTGCGCCGCTTCTTCTATATGAACAAAAACATTCTTTAATCTTTCTGTTGAATCCAGACCTAATTTCACTTTATCTGTACACATAGCTGCGGAACGGACCGCCTCTATTGTTTCTGTTTGAATCGAATCAATCAAGCTTGTAATCTGGTAAGCGGATTTTTTGGATTCCTCCGCTAGTTTTCTTACTTCAGCAGCGACAACAGAAAAGCCTTTCCCATGTTCTCCTGCTCTGGCGGCTTCAACAGCAGCATTTAAAGCCAACAGATTCGTTTGCTCAGCAATATCAGTAATAAAGGCGACAATCCGACCGATTTGCTTCGATTTTTCGCCAAGCAGTTGCATAATGTTTGAAGTGTAGTCTACAGAAAGACTGATTTCATTCATTTGCTGCATTACAACATGAATAGAGTCAACTCCTTGAACAGCCGCCTCCATTGCATTTTGTGCACTTCGCAGCATCTCTTCACTATTTTGTGCTACTTGCTGAAGTGTAGCTGACAGCGTATCAGCTGAATGAGCTGTTTTCCTTATATTTTTTAACTGTTCTTCTGTTCCAGCAGACATTTCTTGTGTAATACGAGCAATTTGTTCAGAAGCGATCGTCGATTGCTCAGCACTTGCTGTCAGCTGCTCAGCAGCGCTCGATACCTGCAGTGAATGAAGATTAACCTTTTTCATAATATGCCGCAAATTATGGACCATAAAGTTAAAATGAGCCGCCAGCATGCCTATCTCATCCTTTGAACGCACCGCTAGCTCTTCGATATTTAAATTTCCATTGGCAATGCTTGAGGATAAATCGGAAACCTTTAGCACCGGCTGAACGATTCTTCGAACAACAAAATAGGTTAAAACAATAGCTGTGAATAGAAAACCAATGATTAAATAGACGAAATTCAACGTCTCTTGCCATGCCTTTTTTTCAATCTTGGATACATCGAAATCTACTCCATACAACGCTAAAACATTTCCTCTATCATCTAATATGGGAGTAACCCCGCTTTTCCACTTTCCAAATTGATTGGTATATATGTCGGTCGTTTGTGCCGTTTTGGTTGTATAGGCTTTGACAACTGCGGTACGAAAGGTCGTTTCATCCGTTGGATATTCAGAGCCAAATGTAAAGCGATCAGAACGTAAGCTGCTGCTAAATACCGGCAGGTCAATACGGCCATTTTCATAAGTAACGAAATACAGATTAGCAACATAGGAATGGGTACTACGAATGGTTTCGTCCATTAATTCGTTGACTTTTAAAGTATCATGGTTTTTTTCGCTCGGTTGATGAATAACAGATTTCACTACCTTTTCATCTATATTTTTCGCCAAAATGGTGCCAAATCCGTTTAGCTCTTTTTCCATGTTGGCTAAATTGCTCTCTACAATAATTTTGTCAGCCAACCAGGCACTTGCGATTCCCATTAGAAAAATAATAGAGCAAACAACGGAAAGCAGCTTCGTTGACAGCGATCGCCTTTTTCTTTTAAACAACGCCAGCACCTCTTTTTACAATGTAATAACACGTTATGGCGTGCATGAAAAAAGGTTCTAGTAAAAACGGCTATCTCTGTCATTTTTTATTTTTTTCTGATGCCAGAATGGGGACATCACTTAATATGGGCGAAGTTGCTTATGATTTGTTGTTTGCTCATAAATCGATCATTGACATTTCTATCTTTTATGATATTATAAATATTGTCCGTAGCTTTAATAACGGGGCATTAGTTCAGGGGGAGAACGCTTCGCTGGCAGTTCTCCGCTGGTTAATTCTCCGTGGGGATGTAGCTCAGTGGGAGAGCACTTGCATGGCATGCAAGGGGTCGTGGGTTCGACTCCCATCATCTCCACTTAACAATTGCACAGTGCTCAGCTTGTGAACAAAAACAACCTTCTTGGAGGACTCTGTACAGAGTTTTCTAAGGAGGTTTTTTTAATGCTCATTGAGATGGTTCAGAAAGATTTCCTAGCAGAAAAACGCTTTGAGGGGCTGACTGAACGAAGCATTAAATCGTACGTTGATTTGTTCAAAATTTGGAATGAGTGGCTGGCTCAAGAAGGCATTGAAAGAATTGAGGAGCTAAACCCAAGAACAACCAAACAGTTCCTTCTCTGGTGTCAAGAAGAACGAGGAAACAAACCAAAAACAATCAACTCTAAGCTAAAGCTTCTCAGGGCACTAGCAAAATGGTGTGTTGAGGAGCAAATCATTGAAGAGCCATTTACCAAAAACATTAAGCTTCAACGAGAGGATGACGCTCCAAAGATTCTCTCAGAGAAGGACTTACAAGATGTTCTACGCTACCTCAGAAGGGTTAAACGAAGAGAGGACAGCTTCACAGCCAGAAGAAACTACACTTTGATTCTCTTCCTCGCTGGAACTGGCTTGAGGTTGTCAGAAGTCCAGAGACTGACTTGGAAAGACATAAATTTTGATGATTCCCTCATCATGATTAGAACGAGTAAAAGTAGAAAAGCTCAAAGTGTTCCCCTCAGTGATGTTCTGAGAGCTGAGTTGTTGGACTACCAAGATTACCTCAAGAGGAAGTTTTCAAGCGTTCCAGAAGCTTTGTTTGTGACCAGACAAGGAGAACCTTTGAAGAAGGATTCCATTCAAAACATTTTCAAGCGGATTCGAGCAAGGCTTGGTTTAGAGGGTCACTTCTCCCCTCACACTTTGAGGAACTTCTACATTAAGCAACTCCTCAAGGGAGGAGCAAACATTCGAGAGGTTCAACTCTTAGCTAGACACTCAAAGCTTGAAGTCACTAAGCAGTACATTGGTTACTTCTCACATGAGTTGAAAGAATGTCTTGATGAGAACAACCCACTGAGGGGACTTCTCTGATGTACTTCCACTCTCCAATCAGAATGTGGAAACAAGGAAACAGAATTGTGATTAAAGTCGAGATTCTGGATGTTCTCCTCTCCATTTCACCTGAGAAGCACCCTAAGCAGTTTGAGAAGCTTCAGAAGGTGCTAAACGGAGAGACACTCCTTTCATTCATTACTTACGAGCTGAAGAATGAAGAAAACAAAAACCAAGGAGAAAATTGTGATGATGAAAAATGAACAATTAGGGAATGTGTTAGTGGCTGAGGTGCTAGACAAGAAGTTGGTTGTGAGAGCTTCTCAGAATGGAATTGAAACAACAGTAATGAAGAATGATGAATTGGTTTCAACCAATGAAGTGTCAGCTTTCAACGATGAGCTACTGGAAGTAGCACATGAAGCAGTTCTGGAGAGCGTACTCAACAACGTCTTTGGAGACCTTGAAGAAGGAACAGACGAATTGCTGGAAGCTCTTGAGAGTGAGCTTGAGAGTTACCTTCAGAAGTTGATTCAAGATGGTTCTGGTTCATTAAAACATTTGCATTAAATCAAAGAATGGAGTTGGTCTCAAGGGCTGACTCCTTTTTTTTTTGGCTTCTCTCTTTGGAGTCACTTCTCAGCTCCAGATTAGCTCTCTTTCATTCTGAAAGGATGAGATTAAACAAAAAGGACTCCACCCTTACTTAGACCCTTCAGAGACAGCAGAAGCTCCCAGAGACCCCTTTCTCAGCAGAAGCGTTTAATTCCTCTCACAGCCTTCCTCAGAGTACACGTACTTATCCCTTTACCTCACAGCTAAAGCTTCAGAGAGAGCCAAAGAGAGTGTCTCTGGAAGTGGTCTAATGAGCTTACACACCCCTCCATGCAGTCACCTTTTCCCTTCAGAGTAACAGTCCAGTAGTTGCCCCCTTTTGGACTCTACACCTGCTGTACTCAGTCCAAAAAAACCTTGGAGTGAAGCCATTTCACGACTTTGATTTGAAGCGGTTCTTGGGTTTAATTCAAAGAGGTTCCTCATGAGGTAGCTGGCTCACATGAAATGACTTCAAAAAATTACGAGGTGTAGGGGGTCTTTCTCACACACACCTTGACATTTTTACACGAGGTAATTTCCCAGAACCCGCTTTGAGGGGAACCTTCTCAAGCCACCTCCAGAGATTCACTCCCTCACACCCCCCCCTTTGAGTTGAACTGATAGGGGTTCTTCTTTTTTTGCCACCTCACTAATTTTTAAAAAATTTTTTCTCCAGAACCCGCTTTTGAGAGACCACCTCCAAAACTCCACCTTCTTGCTTTTAATCTTTTTCAAGTGAGTGCTTGTAGCAGTTCTCGCAGATTGCAATTTCTCGTTCTTCCCAAGTTCTCAAGACAGCGTTACATTTCATGCAACGGTCTAAGTGATTCGCTTTCTCGTTTTGTTTAATTAGTTCATCTTTAGCTCTACCCAATGATGTGACCTCCTTTAAGTGATAATCTTTCTAAAAGTTCTACCTTTTAGGTCAAAACTCCTGCAAGAACATCTTTTCATGGTGTCTTTAAAATCGTCTTTCAAATGTCCCCTTTTAAAACAGCCTTCACGCTTACTCCCTCAAGGGATTCATCCATTTTTAACGAGAAGCATTATCTTTACTCTTGTACACTTGAGAGTTACCAGCTCAAAGGGTCACTACCGCTTACTAGCGTGTACTTCAAAATGACGGTTTTAAAATGGAGTTGAGCCTTAGAGTCACAATGGTTTGAGCCACTTCAAGGGTGATTTAATTGTCTTTACTCTTACGCTAACAAAAGAGTGCTGGCTCGTGAGAGTCAGCTTCTTTTCTCCTCCTCAGTTACAATCCATTTTTTCTTTTTGTCCCCTAATCATGATTGAAACAAAAACAAGAAGAAAGTGTCATTTACTTGGTTGTCTGTTAGTGGTCTCCTCTGAGAAGGTAACTCTTTTTTTACTCATGGTTAAAACAAAAACAAAAAAAAATAAGTTGCATTAATGAGGTGGCAATTCATTTCTTTTATGATGTGGATTAAAAAAAGAGATTGTCACCAAGAGATTGAAACCTAAAAACACGCAAGATAGTTAGATAATAAATAAGAAAGTTGCTGGTTTTTAAGTTTCCCCTTGATAAACCACTCTCCAAAGCCCACCTCAACTACTCCTTTTCATAGAACGTCACACCTCAATCACATTGTTGATGAGGAAACTTTTCAAGAAACCCCCAAGTGGTTCTCTAATCTGTTTCACGATATAGCAAGCTCTCCAAAAAATTAATCTCAAAAAAAGTTTAAAAAAAAATTTTCACCCTAGAGCCCCAAGGGGTTTGAGCTCTTTAGCGTCCCCTGAGATAGCAAAAAAAACTGAAGTGTACCCTCCAGAGGGTAAACACAAAGCTGATATATATTAGTGTACAGGGAAAAAAGGTTTAATCATCTCACACCCTCCAAGGTGTGCTCTCTCTTGCTGAACTCTACACTCTTGCCAAGACTTCCTTCATAGGAACGAGCGAGAGGAGAGTTCAGCTTCTAATTAAGTTTTCTCTGTTAATTTTAATCGTGCTTCCATTTCTTGATTTAGTAAAACACTCCTCTTTGAACAGCTTCTCAATGAAGCTTTTTCTTTTGGATTGATTTTACTAACTTCTTAGAAATTGAAGCAATTAACAAAAAGTAAAGGAGGTTAAAACATGATTGGCTACAAGTTAGACTTTTCACTTCAACAAAAACAAAAAGGATGGTCAGATAGTGAGTTGGCTAAAAGATTAAATGTAAGTCGTTCTTCAATTGGCTACCTCAAGGTTAGAAATGGAATTGACTTTGAGACTTTGGCTAAACTTTGTGAAGTCCTTGAGGTTGAACCAAAAGACATTTTAGTGAAGTACGAAATTAAACACTGAGGTGGCTCTCTTTAATGTACAAGAAAGAAGATAATGAAATGACCTTAAAAGTCGCTCAATCCCTTGGGGGAGTAAGCGTTAAGTCACTTTTAATACCCTCGGTTTCGAGGGCTGAGAAGGGTCAATACCCTCGGTTTGGAGTGCTGAAACAAAATTAAACTAACTAAAAAGCTCTAGCTGGAGCAGGGGGAAAAGGACAGTGATTAGAAGCGCTAGAGATTTAACGCCAGAGACGAAGGTTGGTGATTTAGAAGGTTGGCAGTTCATTTCACCAGACCAACAGGAAGCAAGAAAAAAGTTTGGTGAGCAGGAACGCAAGAAACACAAAGAAAAGGAGTTTGTGTTCATGAAGAAGGAGTTTTTCAGTCAAGCAAAACAAGGCTTGAATTTGGGTGAAGTCGGCTTACTACTCTTCTTGGCACGTTACATGAGGTACGGTGATGGAGGAAAGCTCACTCACCAAAAACAGAGATTGACAGTTACTGAGGTTGGAAAACTCATTGGAAGAAAACCAACAGCTGTTAGGAAAGCTCTTGATGAATTGGAAAAACGAAGTTTGATTTACAAGGTCAAAGAAGGAAGAAACGTTTACGTTGAACTTTCAGATGACTTGTTTGTTTGCGGTTCATTGAATTGTGAAAAAGTTGAAACCGTCAAGATTTTCAAAGTCAAGCTTGCTGAGATTGCAAAAAAGCTTTCCCTTAATGAACTTGGACTCTTCATGTTAATGCTGGAAAACATGCACTGGAAAACACACATTCTTTGTGACAACCCAGAGGAGAACGACACCACCAAATTAATTCTCTGGAAGCGTAAGGATTTGTGTGAAGCCACTGGACTTGGTAGGAACTTTGTTAATGCTACCTTGAGAAAGCTGATGGATTTTAGAGCCATTGGAGAAGTGAGAACAGTAAATGAAGGAATTGTCCTTCACCCTAGCATTGTTAGTCGTCAAAGAAGAACTCCTACTTGGGATGAAATTGTTGACGCAATTGACAACGGACTTACAAAAGACAATTACAAGAAGCACTAATTTGGACAAAAAACAATGAGCACTAACACCCCTACTTCACACGAGGAGGGTTTTTAAGCGTGCTCTTAGAAAGGAGGGTTTTGCTAAATGAGGAAACGGAAGAAGCGGAAACTTAAAAGACTTGAGACCATAGAGGGAGCCCAAGAGATTACCCTCCCTCACCTTACAATGATTCTTGACTCTGGCAAGTTACCAGAGAAGCTTAAACTCCAAGGCTGGACTCTGGAGGACATGAAGGAGCTTCAACCGCTCCTAGAACAATTCAGTGTTTGCTCAAGAGTAGATGAGGAGCTTGAGGACTTCTTTCTTGACCTCACAAGAGACCAAGATTGGAGAGAAAACACTGAGAGGGTTAAAGCCTTCAAGGAAAAAGAAAAAGCCAGAGAAGCTAACAACAGAGCCTACAGAGCGGTGTTTAACAAGCTAATGAGTTTTTACTACAAAAAGGAGCTAGTCAAATGACTTACGAGGAAAAAAGGACAGAATTTGCAAAGTTAAAACCTTACTTTTGGAGACAGCTTCCTAAAAAATGTTCTAACTGTGGGGAGTCCAAAGGATTACACCTCCACCACTTGTACCTCTCTCAAGAGGAGGAAATAACGTACTAACAAACATTACTCCTCTTTGCGAAGAGTGTCATTCAAAAGTACATTAACACAAAGCTAAGAGAATTTGGCATTAGTAAGAGTTTAAGTAAACCAGCAAAGGTGAAGTTCGCCAACTGGCTTCATGAGTTTGCTAAGAAGGAGTCTAGCTCATGGGTAAAAGCTAAAGATGTTTACACCAATGAGTTGGAAATTAGTTCAAGAAGTTGGACTGACGTAAAGAAAGACCCAGAGGTTCTAGCTCTAATGTCTGTTCTTGGAATTAGCTTCAAGGGTCAAAAGATTGTTCGTGAAGAAAATTAAAAGCTGTAAGTTCAGCAGGAGAGAAAGGAAAGTGGAAGGCATAAATACTTTGCGCTTAACTCGCTTTATTGTCGTTGATGAAGGTAAAAAGCGCTGTCTCATGATTGTGCAGACTCTTCACCGTGAGAAGCCTTGGAGTAGAGTTGAACCAATGAAAATGCTTTACAAAGTGAAGAAATTCAACAGCTGGATTGATGAGTTGATTGACAAGAAGCTGGTCACCCCAGAGTTTTTCAATGGAAAAGCTGTTATGGTAGCTGACGAGTTCGCTCCATTCAGTTACAAGCAACAAGAGAAAGCCAGAGAGCTAATTTACAAACGACAAGCTGAGCAGGACTGGGAGGAATTTAAGTTCTTGAATTTCTCGAAGGTCGTGTTGTTAGATTACCGCTTTTACCGTGAGTCTGGAAGAGAACTAAAAAAGGAACGTCTCACTCAACTGGTAAAACTGGAGAAGAAAACTGACAGCTACGACTTTAACACACTACTTGTTCTTGAGAAATTCCGTGATGGAAAGATTCAGCTTCCAGAAGTCCCAAAAGGAGTGCATGAGTTGGAGATTACTCTCAAGCTTGAATTTGCTCCAGACTCCAACAAGAACTACGGTCAAGAGATTCCGCTTGAGGACATTTTACTGGCTCAAGAGGGAGTCATTAACGCTAACATTGTTTAAGCTCAGATTTAATTCTGAGACGTTCTTGCATTACTGAAAAGAATTAAACCCCACAGCAAGCCTTGTGAGGTGGCTCAGAAGGTTCTTTGTCGTGGTTAAAAACTAAAACAAAAACATGGAGAGTGATTGAATTATGTTGAACAAAATTTTTGGAACTAAGAAAAAGGATGAATTAACGAAAGTACAAGAGGAGCTTCAGATTGTGAATGGAGCAATTGCAGAAGAGACTCAGACCAAGAACCGACTTGCTGAAGTTACTCGCTTGATTCAGATTGAATTGGAGATTGGTACAGACAATGAACTTGAAAGACGAGCAAAACGGATTCAAACTGCTTCAGAGCAGAACGCTCAGAGAATTGCTGAGTTGCAAACTCGCAAGGCTGAGCTTGAGAACCAGATTCAAGAGCTTAACACCCTCAAACGGAAAGCAGAAATTGAGGAGTTGGCTCAGAAGGACGCTGAAGCCATTCTCAAGCACTACAAAGCTAGAGTGTTGTTAGAGAAGCTTGAAAGAATGAAGTCCACTATTGAGGCAATTGCTACTAATGCTAACCTAGTAAGTCCACTACGCTTGCTCAGACACGCTGGTACAAATTCTCTTGACAAGAACAACCCAGCTCACAGAGAGTTACTTGAGATTCTTGAGAACCTTACTGAGCCAGCTAAGAAGCAAGCTCAGAAGGAAGTTGATGAGCTGTTTGAAGAAATGAAGAAATTCATGGACTAATTCACTTGGGGAGCTGGTCTCCCCTACTTGATTTAATTGAGAGATAGCACACCAAAGCATGGAGGGATGTGGGATGAAAGTAAGAAACCAAAAAGCTGACTACCTGAAGAGAGAACTTTCAGAGTTGAAAACAATGGTAGAACGTGAGAACCACTTCAGAAACAAAATGCTTGAGCTCTCCTTCAAACAGATGGAACTTGACAACAAACTCAGAGAGCTACGCTTTTTAAACGATAAATAACAACTCTAAGAGGTGATGTTAAATGACTGAAAAGCAAAAGAAACGAATTGATGAACTGGCAAACAAAGCTTTGAACGGTGGACTTGAAAAAAAGGAAATTGATGAGCTTCACTCACTCCTCAAGAAAAGTAAAGAGGAGCAAGACAAGGAGAAGAGCTCAAGAGAAAAGCTCAGTGAGAAAATTACCATTGTTCTTGCTGAAGAAGCTCTGAAGGTAGCTCAAAGAAAGTACCATGAGAGCCTTCCTCTGAAGGAACGAGCTAAAATGTTGAACAAGAAATTTGATGAAGCCAACAAGTTCTTTGAGAGAGCCACTAAAGAGTTGGAAGCTGAAGCTGACCGTCTCAAGAAGAAACGTGAGGAGCGGGAGTTTTACGAGAAACACGCTAAGAAGTACGGAAAAACACTTTAACGGAGGAATTTTAAATGAACAACGAATTGAAAATGAAAATTGCTGAAACAATGCAGAAGCTTGAGAAGGCTGTCTTTGAGAAACAGCTCTCTCTGGTGTTCCAACATGAAAAAGAACTAGCTCAGCTAACTTCTCCTGAGATGTCAATTGAAATGCTGTACGACATTGCGAAAGAGAACATTGGAAAAGGAAACCTTGTCATTGACACTTACCTTGTTCCAGTGTTCCAAGAAGCTGGACTAATTGGAGGTGAAAAGTAATGCCACGTTTTAGAGAATTAAGTGATGAGCTTCAACTGAAAGTAAGACAAATGGAACAGATTGCAAACTCAGAAGGTAAAGACTCTCCAGAGTGCAAGAAGCTTTGGAGGGAGCTTGGTAAGAGTGAAGTTGCTTGTTTTGCTCTGTCTCAGAAAGATGGGGTCTACAAGGCTTGCTTACGAGCACCAACAGAGAACAGCTTAGAAATTCACAAGTCCCCTAGATGTGCCACTCATGGTGGTTTGGCTCCTTCTCACGATTCAATTCCAGAGGAGTCAAAGCTTGCTAAGATTAAACACTTGAGACCAAATGCTAACATGATTCATGGATTGTACGCTGAAGAGTCCAATTTCATTCAGTCACTTACTGAAGGTGAGATTCAATTCATGGCTTGGCTTGAAAGTAAAGTCAGAGAGAACTACGAGGTTGAGGAAGGTCTTGGAGACGTTGTTCTTGAAGGTTTGCTCCATGACGCTGTTCTTCACTTCCGCTTGTTGAACACTGGTAGACTTGAACGAGGAAGTAAGCACACAGCTAAGCCACTCATGGACTTGATGAAAGCTTGTAAGGAAATGGGATGGACTAAGAAAGAACAAACTTCTCAGAACCAGACTCAGAGTGTTCTCGACAAGTGGCTTAAGAAGCTTGACACAATGCCAACAAGCAATGAAGAGGACAATGACGAGGAGGACAACTTTTTAAACTAAGCTGAAGAGTGAACCCTTCTTGGCTGGCTCAAACAAAGTGCTGAAAGCCTACTAGCTGGAGCTTTGAGAGTCAGACTCAAATGGTTTACTCTTTTTACTTTTCTTGGAGGTGGTACTTTGAAAGTAACAAGCTCATTTTCACTGGCTCACAAATTAATTGTTTTCATTGACACTGAGGTGAACCCTTCCCCTGCTCTAAGAGCTCTAATCAGGGGTGAACAAAAAAAGTACAAACAAGGCTTCTCTGAGGTTGTTGTCATGGGAGCCAAAAACTCAGTAGTGACGTACCGCACAGCGTAAAACTTGTGAGTTGACAACCTTCTGATGGACACTGTACAATTAAGACTGAAAATTAAACCTGTACGGAGTCCAAAAGAGGTTCGAGCCTTGTAGTTGTACGGGGCATTAGCTCAGTTGGGAGAGCGTCGTGCTGGCAGCGAAGAGGTCATCGGTTCGAATCCGATATGCTCCATATTTAATGATCAAAAAAGCGGTTTATAGGCCGCTTTTTTATTTTTGTGAAACAGCTTTTCATGGTATCGCGAATTTGATCCGTCAGCCACTCCCGATCAAAAGAGAGAGCGAGCGCCGACAACCATCCCGCTTACAGACAAATGGATGATCTGTAAGTGGGATGGTTCGATCACTCAACCGTCAAAATTAAGTTCTCGATCTACCCATTGCCAACGTCCCGACATACAAAAACACGAATCTACTTCATATCGCCAGATGATTACGCCTTCCCTACGTATTAACATCTCTAACGCAGAAAAGAAAATGGTCGCTTCATCATTAAACCTGCTACTTATGCTAACATTTGCTTTACTTTCTCCAAGCCAACAAAATCCCCTGTCCATTTCGCTTCTTCAAGACGCAAAGACAGCGGAATCTCGCAATAGATGGTGGCCAGCTTGCGCGATAAATAAAGCATTTCTAAATTCTCGCTAATCTTTTTCTGCTGAGCTTTCGTCAACTGCTCAAGATTTTCGACTAATCCTTCAATAGAACCATATTGTTGGATTAATTTAAACGCCGTTTTTTCTCCGATGCCGCGCACTCCCGGATAATTGTCGCTTGAATCCCCCATAAGCGCTTTGACATCCACAAGCTGCTGCGGTAAAAGGCCCTTCTCTTCATAAAACCGGTCATCCGTATATACTTCATAATGACCGATGCCTTTAGCCAGCAAATAAACGGACACATTCGGAGAAAGAAGCTGAAATAAATCACGATCTCCAGTCAAAATCGAAATGTTCAGCAAACTCCCGTATTGCTTGACAATCGTGCCAATACAATCATCCGCTTCGGCTCCTAATACTCCGATGTTGGGAATTTCGAGCGCAGCGACGGCTTCTTTCGCCAAATCAAATTGCGGCACAAGCTCCGGCGGCGGGTCGCCACGATTCGCTTTATAGTCGGGAAACCATTCAGTGCGAAAGGTGGTGCTCCCCATATCCCAGCAGCACACGACATGCGTTGGCCGAATGGTTTGCAGTGCTGCTGATAAGTGCCTGATCAGCCCATGAACCGCATTTGTCGGCACACCGCGGCTGTTTCGCATCCACTGTCCACTCGGAGCAGTCGCATAAAAAGAGCGAAACAATAGAGCCATACCGTCGACTAATAATAAATGTGAATGAGTATTTGTCATGCTTTGCTTATTCCTCTCTATGTATCATTTACTTTTAATGAGCCCATCCATCACTTCATCTACCGGAGGAATCCTTCCTACTTTCTTTATCATGATTTTGCCATTATTCCTTCATACACGGCTTCACCATCGTTAACTGCCTTTTTCCTTTTCTTCTCATCAAACAAGCCGTTGGCGCGGTACGTTTCCCTTTTGTACAAGTTCCTCTAAGATCAAAGCGACACCATCTTCATCGTTCGTAGCTGTGATCGAATCGCTTTGCTGCTTCACTGCCTCAGCAGCATTCCCCATCGCGACACGGTATCTCGCAACCGCAAACATCGGCAGATCATTAAGGCTATCACCGACGACCACCGTATCAGACAACTCCATTCCATAATAAGAAGCGAGCTTCTTGATCGCTTCTCCTTTTGTCGCCTGTTGATGATTGATTTCAATATTATTAGGATGCGAAGAAGTAACCGCCACATCCCGCAGCTTCGCAAATTGGAAAGAAGCCTCTTTTAACAAATGGAGATTTAAGGAAAAAATAAGAATCTTATAGACTATTAATGAATCATCATGCCATACTTGGCTAATATCTTCTACATATGTCACACGCGCCTGTTGAAACTGCTTTTGAACAATGCGCTGCAAATCAGGATGCTCTTCCCTTACTTTATAAGCAAGGGCTTCTAGATGTTCGCGATTATGTAAGCCAACGTAGACAGCTGTGTTGGTATAAAGTTCACAATATAAATCCGGCTGTGTTCGCACCCATTCTAATGTGGGGATGAATGCTTGCCGATGCAACGGAACCTCGCTCATCACCGCACCGCTTTCCAATGTAATCATCGCACCATTTAAGCCAATGATCGGACAATGAAGACCAGCCCGCTCCAGCGGAAGGTACGCGTCTTTATACGCTCGTCCTGTGGCAATGGCCACAATATGTCCGGCATCTTGGGCTTTTTTGATCGCATCTTTATTTCTCGGACTAATGTATCCCTCTGAATGAAGCAGTGTTCCATCCATATCTAAAGCAATGAACATCGAGTCATTCCTCCATTTCTTTTTAGCTTCACCACTTGAAAACTCTTTCCCAATTATAATACAAAATCCAAGAAAATGAGAGGAATTGACTCTTGATGAAGAATGAGTTTCGCCTTCCCGCACTGGTTTTCCATAAACCAAAAAAGAAACGGCTGGTTGTTTGGTTTCCGGCCGCAATGGGGCGTGACCGAGACAAGTCACGAACGTGCCTCCGACCGTCGAGACCATCAAATATAGAGCGCTTTCACCAATAGACAACCTCTTAAGCTACTAACAACATTGGAGATGCGGCTAAACATTTTGCAAAGAGGATTTCTATGCGTCCAATGATGGAGAGCAAAAAAACAATCAATTCAGCTTATGCGAAAAAAGCAAGCTACGCTTCGAATTGAATCTCGCCCGCATCTTCATTCCATCTTGCACAAACCGCTTTTTTCTCTTCCATAAATGTATAAGTTTTTTTGCCGATTCGAATGACGGTCCCTTCCCACACATGATCCATTTGAATCGTTTCTCCTTTAGGAACTGATAGGACGGTCTTAATTTCAGATGAAGAACCGACCTCTCTCACATAAATCCCCTTTTGTGCATAAACCTCGCCGCCTCTCAACACCCCATGAATGACCAGTTTTCCTCCTGCATAAATATTGCAGTTATAACATCCTTTTCCCGTTATTACCACATCGCCGCTTCCATGAATGACACTATTCAACGCATATGATAATTCAATCGAATCGGCAGAAAGCTGTTCATTTTGGCTAATCATCTCTTCTAGGTCGCGAAGCAACTTAGCAAAGCTTTCGTATGCTTTTTGTACTAAAATGCACGTATGTAAACGCTCTCCTAGTTGAATCCAAGCTTCGCTTAATTGCTCTCTTTTCGTTTGGCAAACCTCTTGGTACTTTTTCACAGCCGCTTGCAGAGACTGAAATTTTGTTTCGATTAATTTTCCTATCACCCAATTCATGTTTTTACCTTCCACATTGGAGATCACGGTGATCTGCTGAACGGTGACAATCATTCTTTCAAGCTGTTGGCGAATCGTATTCAGTGACTCCATTAATTCTGTAACCGCCATTTTTTGCTCTCCTGAAATAACGGTTCCGCTTATAAGATTTTGATAGATAAAAATGGATTGCTGAGCCTGAATTTTTGCACGGTTGGCATTTTGAAAAATCACAACACTTCCTTCTGCCTCAACCTCCATACCGTCTTGCACATTTCCAATAATTTCGATATCTCCCTTAAAGCGAACATTACCTGTTGAGAGATCGACATCCCCTTGATGGACAAGTTTTGGAATCATGGATACAATAGCCGTACGCCCCTTTTGCACTACTTGAGGCCTTCCAGACTCCACAGCCATTATCTTCACTCCATCTTCTGACATGGCGACACCCTTTCCAAGTTGAACATGAACGGGAAAGGTATCGCGTACAGGAATCACTTCACCGGTTACTCTTTTTCCCGGGATGCCTGGCTGTGCTGGATGAATGACTGCAATCACGTCACCCGCTTGAACGCTCGGAACTCCTTCAATTTCACGATAATCTACTGTACCATCCTGGCGCATCTTCGGTTTTTTCGGCTGGTTCGAGCCCGCTTTTACTTCAACCCAACCGTCCCTTCCTTCCTGAGACGGCGTTCCTTGAGCAATCACCACATGAATTTTCTCCGTTGCTTGGAGCGCTTCGTTGATGTTTTCTTCAAGAATTCCATGCACAGTATGCAACTGCTCTAACCGTTGCTTAATTTCTTCGTACGTAACAACCGGCTTTACTTCAGTAAGTATTTGGACATTTAGTTGCGCATGCTTGGCCGGAGGAAAATCTAAAAGCACGTAGCGTTTGTGTAGTGTCGGCTCGATGAGTAAAGTGGCCTGCATTTTTTGGGAATCCACTGTAATATCCCATGTCCCCTCTATCACTTTTTCTTCCTCTGCATGAACTTCCAATACATCTCCTTGTTTAATGCTAACCACACGGTCTACCTCTTCCCCGTTGCGAAACAGCTTTACTCCTTCCCCAATCGTAATGCTTGGCCCTTCTGAAGAGGAACACTGATAAAACAACCGGCCATCTTCCATCCATACTTTAGCGTCTGGATCGTTTAATTCATCAACAGAAATTTTTGTTATTTTTACGATCGCTTGTTTTGTTGATAATCCAAATAAACGCTTTTTCTCATGCTGAATGATTTCGATAGAAACCTGGTCGCGTGTGGCTTGCAGCTGTTCAAGCCCTAGACGGATCGCTTCATCCAATGTATTTCCTTTTGAAATAATGCTTTCCACACCTGCTTCTCCTCCTTGATGGATACATACTCCTTTATTCTTATAATATATGACATTTATCCTTACGTAGCAGTGCCAAAAGTCGGACAATTGATGATTCTCTCTATATTTTTGTTGTCATCTTTAAACAAAATAGAAGGTGGGATTCCCCTTCTGAGAATTCCCACCTTCTCTTTAGTAATCTATTATTCCGTTTGCTAGATTTTCATAATTCCACCTGTACTTGCTGAGGTGACCAGCTTTGAATAGCGGGCGAGGTATCCCGTTTTCACCTTTGGCTCAAATCCTTTCCAGTTCGCTTTTCGCTTCTCCCACTCTTCTTCAGAAAGCTGAACATCAATCGTTCGCGCAACAATGTCGATCACAATATAATCACCATCTTCTACAAAAGCAAGCGGTCCCCCTTCTGCTGCTTCCGGCGATACGTGTCCAATGGATAACCCGCGAGAAGCTCCGGAAAAACGCCCGTCCGTCACAAGCGCCACTTTCGGTCCAAGCCCCATCCCAACAATTTGTGATGTCGGCGCAAGCATTTCCGGCATTCCAGGACCTCCCTTCGGTCCTTCATAGCGAATAATGACAACATGGCCTGGCTTCACTCGTCCTCCCGCAATCCCTTCAAGTGCTTCCTCTTGGGAGTTAAAAACGATGGCCGGGCCTTCATGACGCGTGATTCCTCCCTGAATGCCCCCTGTTTTTATAATCGCGCCATCTGGAGCAAGATTGCCAAATAAAACAGCCAGTCCACCCGTTTCTGAATGCGGCTGATGAATCGAACGAATGACCTCATGGTTTGTTACTTCACAACCGGAAATATTTTCTCCTAATGTTTTTCCCGATACGGTCAGCGCATCAAGATGAAGCGTTCCTTCTTTTTTCGCTAGCTCGTGAAGCACTGCTGACACTCCGCCTGCTTCATGCAAATCCTCGATATGTATATCAGATGCTGGCGCTAATTTCGCTAAATGCGGCACACGAGCAGCCACTTCGTTGATGCGCTCCAACGGATAATCGATCCCTGCCTCGTTCGCAATCGCGAGTGTGTGTAATACGGTGTTGGTCGAACCGCCAAGCGCCATATCGAGCGCAAATGCATTGTCAATCGCTTTTTCCGTCACAATATCGCGCGGCTTAATGTCATGCTCAATTAAATACATAAGTTGTTGAGCCGAGCGTTTTACGAACTCTTTGCGAGCCGGGTCAACAGCTAGAATCGTTCCGTTTCCTGGAAGCGCCAAACCGAGCGCTTCAGCCAAACAATTCATGGAATTGGCTGTAAACATTCCTGAGCATGATCCACAGGTCGGACAGCCATATTGCTCTAGCTCTTGCAAGCCTTGTTCATCTATTTTTCCTGCTTGATACGCTCCAACCCCTTCAAATACTGAAGAAAGCGAAATTTTCCGGCCGTCGCTCGTCACCCCCGCCTTCATTGGTCCACCGCTCACAAAGATGGTCGGAATATTTAAGCGCATCGCTGCCATCATCATTCCAGGAGTAATTTTGTCGCAGTTCGGAATGCACACCATCCCGTCAAACCAATGCGCCGATACCACCGTTTCAACGGAATCGGCAATGATTTCACGGCTTGGCAGTGAGTAACGCATGCCGATATGTCCCATTGCAATACCGTCATCAACACCGATCGTATTCATTTCAAACGGCACCCCGCCTGCTTCACGAATCGCTTCTTTTACAATTTTTCCAAACTCCTGTAAATGAACATGTCCTGGAATAATATCAATATAGGAGTTCACAACAGCGATAAATGGTTTGTCAAAATCCTCTTCTTTTACTCCGGCTGCCCTTAACAAACTTCGATGTGGAGCACGGTCAAATCCCTTTTTAATCATATTGCTTCTCAATTGCTTCAACTTCAATCCCTCCATATACACCCTTTATATTTTAAGTATTGTATCACTTTTTAGAATAGATTGACAATTATTTGTTTTTCTCATTCAACAACATCATGCTACTGTCAGGCGTTTGGATGAGCCAATAAAAGCCCATACATAGTACTAGAATTCCTCGCTTTTCTGCTGGGGTTTAGGATGCCATTCTGTTTTTAAGTAAAACCGTGCGCTACGATATAGAAATCAGAGTCTGTTGAAAAAATAAAGCAGCTTCTTTTCCATTGAGTAATAAGATAAGCAACATAATTTGCACTCACCTCGCCCATAATGAAAATAGCAAGAATGGACAAGGCGAGGAGGCGCGAACATCATGAAGATTACAGAATTGACATTGGAATTGATCGTCGGATTTATCTTGTTATTTCTTGTCGTAAAAGTGGCTGGAAAAAAGCTGATTCATCAAATTACACCGTTTACCTTTATTTCCGTCATTGTATTAGGAGAATTGCTTGGAAATGCGCTCTATGCTGACCATGTGCATATTTGGTACATTATTTATTCAATCACCTTATGGGGAGCCCTCCTTCTGTTCGTAGAATATATCAACCAAAAATGGCTGGCGTTTCGCCTCATCGCTGAGGGAAAGCCAACGGCATTAATTCGCAATGGAATCATCGACTATGAGGCATTGAAAAAAGCGCGCTTGACCCTTAATCAATTACAAAGCCTGCTGCGTCAAAATGAAACATTTTCGATCAGGGAAGTTGCTTTTTGTTACTTAGAAGCTGATGGATCGCTCAGTATATTAAAAAAATCGTCTTACCAAAAGCCGAAAAAAGAGGATTTTCACTTCCCGCCACAGCCTGTCCACATTCCAACTACAATTATCCGAGACGGACAGCTATTAATGGACGAGCTACGCGAACTAGAAAAAAGCGAAGAATGGCTATTAGAGGAGCTTCGTTCCCGGGAAATAACAGATTACAAACATGTACTGATCGCTGAGTGGCTAGAAGGAGACGGATTATTTGTGCAGACATACCAATGATGCAGCATTGCTTGATCTGTTCATAAACGAACCCCTGATTTTTCTCGCAAAGAGCCAATATCGTTGCCACATATAGTGAACCAGCTGCTCGGCGACCCTTTCTGATGCTTGGTACAATAAATACGTGACGGGTGGAATAGAAACATCTCCTTCGCCAAACTTTTACAGAGGAGTAAGTGTCCCTATGATTGATGCCCATATCCATCTTGATCAATACGATCAAATTGACGAGCGAATAAAAACATGGCAAGAAGCTGGCATCTCAGGAGTTGTTGCAGTCTCGACAGATTTGCCGTCGAGCTACCGGACATTGGAGCTGAAGCAGCGATTTCCAGCGTTCGTATACGCCGCGATTGGCTTTCATCCAGAACAGCCACTTCCTCATCCACAGGACTGGGAAGAATGGGTTCATCTAGTACAAAAAGAACGCCCACAGCTGGGAGCGATCGGGGAAGTCGGGCTCCCTCATTACTCGGCAGACGCGACCACACGTTATCAAAACCATTGCGAGCGTTTCGAGCAAATCGTGCAAATCGCTTCCTCCCTTTCTTTGCCATTGGCTCTTCATGCGGTATATGAAGGCGCCCAAACCGCTCTTTCTATTTTGCAAAAATATGCCGTAAAATACGCTCATTTTCATTGGCTAAAAGCAGAAGTTTCTATTATCAAGCAAATCGTCCGATGCGGCTACTATATTTCCGTCACTCCAGAAGTTTGCTATCGTGAACGCGACCGAAAACTGTTATCCTTTGTACCGATCGAACAGCTGCTTTTAGAAACGGATGGACCTTGGCCATTTGTCGGCCCGTTCAGCGGTATGGAAACATCTCCTTTATTGTTAAAGCATTCGCTGCAAACAGTAGCCGCGTTATACAAGCAAGATGTCGAGACTGTAAAAACCACAATCGTTTCCAACACCAAACGCATTTACCGTTAAATTTCACCGCACAGACCAAGCGGGGTGCTCCCTGCTTATAACGACTCCAGCCATTTATTTGCGGTATACAAAATACAAACGAAAAATAGACCATTCCGCAACATGCGAAATGGTCCGCGATTTTATGATGATAGTTTCCTTTTTTCTCCATCAAGAGAACTCTTTGTTATATTTTCACGCTTTTCAATAGAACTTATGAAACAACGGTCTCATCGCTGATCGTGGAATGTGTCCATTTATTGCTTCGCTAACATAGCCGCTTCTGTCTTAACAGCCGCTATCAACGGATGCCCAAGCTCTAATCCTGCGTAGCGGGACAACGCCCCTTCGATGCCCATTTGTCGAATCGTCTCTTGCAACTCCATCGCTTCGGTATCTTCTTGATAATCAAATTGCAAGAGAGCGGCGATTCCTTTGACGAGCCCTGATGGGATCTCATGAAACAAGTCATAATATTGTTTGGCAGGGCTGATGAGACGATCGTTCGGACCAAGCTTGCGAATCGGCGAGCGCCCTACTCTCGTCACCTCATCCGTAATCGCAGAGTTTGTGAATCTTTGAACAATTTTTTTGATATATATTTGATGTTCATCAGCATTCCATCCATACTTTTGAATGAGTACTCGTCCAGATTCATTGAGCGCCTTCACCACGTCAGCATAAATCTCTTCGTCCTTCATTGCCTCATGAATCGTGAAAAACTTTTTGTAATAGCCTAAATAAGCGACAAGGGCATGCCCTGTATTCACGGTAAACAATTTTCTTTCAATATAAGGAGGCAATTCATCGACGATGCGTACTCCTTCAATTGGCGGAATGGTTCCGATCATTTGCTTCGTTTCAATGACCCACTCAAAAAATGGCTCCACCGTAACAGAAAGCAAGTCCTCATTTTTTTGATTTGGAACGATGCGGTCAACGGCACAGTTCGGGAAACTGCAATATTGGCTGGCCATTGTTTGCTCTTCTTCGGATAATTTTTTCCATACATGCTCTTTTAAAAAGCTGCTGCCACCAATCATATTTTCACAAGCAATGATATGAACAGGAGTTCGATTCACCTCTAAGCGCTTGCGAATCCCTTCAGCGATCACAGGAGCAATCAGCGGCAATACATTCGGCCCGACAGCTGTCGTAACGAAATCTGCTCTGGCGATGTGCTGAAGCACAGCTTCGTGATCCTTCACACTGTGCAGTGCTGTCACATGGTAAACGTGTTGCTCTTCAATTTGTTCGCCGGCAATAATGACCCGATAGTGCCGCTTTTCTTGCAGCTTTTGAACAATTTCCTCGTTAACATCCACAAATACGACTTCATAGCCCGATTGCGAAAGTAGTTGGCCAATAAAACCTCTGCCGATATTTCCAGCACCAAAATGAACGGCTAACACGTTAATTCACCCCGTTTAAAAGCTGAAGAATCTCTTCCTTCTCTGTCGCATGAATCATCTTTTCCACATTTTCTTCCTCTGAGCAAACAATGGCGATTTTCGATAAAATCTCTAAATGCTCATTTTCTTTGCCGGCAATGCCAATTAATAGCTTGACAATGTTTCCTTCTCCAAAATCAACACCATTTGGAACTTGAACAATCGAAAGACCAGGTTGCTTCACTAATTGCTTCGCTTCTTCTGTTCCGTGCGGAATCGCCACAAAATTCCCCATATATGTCGATGTCAGCGCTTCTCTTTCAAACATTTTCTCAATATATACCTCGTCTACATAGCCTTGCTCTACTAAAATCGTTCCGGCTAAACGGATCGCTTCTGTTTTATTTGCTACTTCTGCATTAAGAACCATGTTTTCTTTTTTTAAAATAGTCAATGTCATTCACTCCTTGCGATTTTGAAGATGCTGATAAAAAAAGATTTCTAAATGCTTTCCTAAAAAAGAATGAAGCTGCTCGGCCGTTCCTTTTGAAAACAAACGCACACTTTCTTCATCTTTAATAATGAGAGAGCTGATTTGACTCAATACCGATAATGCTTCTTCTGGAGCATCGCTCGGCGCTAAAAGCAGCAAAAGCCGCTCTACATCCATTGGTTGATGATGCATTCCCATCACGGTTTGCGGATGGGCAAGCTCATACATTGTAAACGAAGGGACAGAGATAGCCAGACTGCGTGTGTGATAAAGCGCTAACGGCGTCCCAGGAATGCCTAATCCGCCCATTTCTTCTCTTCGCATTAATTCTGTTAGGACCTGCTCCGCCTCTTGGATGATTCCTTTCTCTTGCAGGCGGCCACACGCTCTCTCTAACACTTCGTGAACCGAGCGCGCTTGTACAAGCTGTAGCGTAAACCCCTGAAGAAGCTGGACAATCGTTTCGCTCATCGTTTGAATGGCGTTCATTTTTTGAATCGTGTTTCTGGAAACGTCCACCTGTTTTTGACGGCTGACCGCTTTCTTGTTTTTTAAAAATTGCCGAATGGCAACAGCTTCTTCCTCCTGAAGCATAGGACTAACAAGAAAATACGGTTCATTCAATCCCGAAATCGGAATGGTCGACACAATCAAATCGTATTTGCTCATATCAATACGATTTAGCTCAAAAAATGATCGTTGTTCAATCGCTGAAATATCGGGGATTTCTTTTTTTAGGCGCGTCGCTAGTATTTTCGCCGTTCCTAACCCGCTTGAGCAAACGACTAAAGCATTCAGACCTTTCTTTTCCCTGAGCAGTGCAGACGCAAAATGAAGAACCACATAACCAATTTCCTCATCAGGAATGTCCATGTCGAGAAAAATGGCATGCATTCCTTTTTTAACAATTTCAAAAAGCTCGAAATAATCTTGGTGAATTCTCTCAAGCAACGGGTTCGTAATTCCCATATTATGCTGGATGCGGTATAAAGCCGGTTTTAAATGAATGATCAAATCCTCATATAACGGATAATCGCCCGTCAAATCGACACCGACCTCTCGGCCGACAAAACGAATAAGCTCTTGCACTTTTCTGCCGATTTCTAAGCTTCCTTCTTCCAGCATATATCCACGGCGATCGCGAAATTTCGCACCCATTAAATGCATCGTAATATAGCCAATTTCCTGTTCAGGAATCACAAGCTGAAAGGCCGATTCTAAAGATTTGGCTATTTTTTCTGCCATTTCATATTCTTTTGTTGTCCGGATCGTTTCTAGATACTGTTCTTCAAAATTGATTTCTTCTCCTTGCATAATCCGTTCAATCGCTAGTGCAAGATGGATCACTAACGCTACATAGGAACTATCCGCAATCGTAAAGGGGAGAGCGTCCTTCATCATTTCAATTTGCTTTTCAATAGTAAACAGCTTTTTCTTATCAACAAGACCAAGCAGCTTTTCCGTAATGGCGCTTAATGTATCATTTGCTGCGTCTGCCATGGATTCCTTCATAATTGTCAAAAATTCGGATTCATCCAAATGATGCAGCAATAATCGGCTGATCATTTTTCGCTTCGCTGATTCCGATCCGACGATTTCCACACCATATCCTCGTTTACGAATGAGCGAAAGGCCATCTTTTTCAAGCATTCCTTCGATTTTATCCAAATCGTTGCTGATCGTGGCAACGGTGACATTTAAATCATGTGCAAGAGATAAAAGTTTGACAGGTTCAGCATTTTCTAATAAGGCAATTAAAATCATCGTTTGCCGCTCTTCCGGTGTGTATTCAGCATGCGATAAACCAAAAAGGTGGGCCTGCAGTTCTTTTTTGGCATGCTCTTCCCCTATAATTTGGATGCCTACTCCCGCCTTTTTCACCAAGCGCAGCCCGCTTTCAGTTAAAATTTGTTCAACCCCCTTTAAATCTCGATGAATGGTACGGTTGCTGACATCTAACTGTTCCGCAAGCTCGCCTACTGTGATTCCCTTGTCATTAGATAATAAAATATCCAATATTTTTCTTTCTCTTGCCGATATATACACGATAGCCACCTCCCATCTTCAACAACTATTGGAGTATAGAACGCACCAAAAAAATTGTAGACCTTGTTTAAAGAAGCAACAACAAATTGAAAAACTATTTTCGTCCTTGCACTTGTTGCCATTTTTAAAAAACGTGGCAAAAAGATAAGCCTTCCGCTTATCTTTTTGCCCAGTCACTATTTACTTTCTTTTAACATTTGAACAAGTTCATCATATTTCGGGCTGCCAAGGAAATTATCAACAGAGACATGATAGGCATTCGGCAATTTTTCTTTTGCGCGGCTCGTTAAGTTTTGATGTGTAATCACAACATCCGCATCTGATGGAAGCTGGTTGATCGATGTATTCGTCACTTCAATATCGAGTCCCGCTTTTTGCACTTTATTTTTCATAATGGAAGCTCCCATCGCGCTTGAGCCCATTCCTGCGTCGCAAGCAAATACAATTTTTTTCACGTCGCCTAAAGTGGCCGGTTTCGGCTGTGTTTGCAATGCAGCCGCCACTTCACTTTTCTTTCCTTTTAATTGTTGCATTTTTTCAGTCGCTTCATGCAAATCTTCCTGTTCTGCTTTCGCAGACTTTAAGAAAAAGGATGCGACGATGAACGAAACCGCTGTAGCCACTAATACACCAGCTAACACACCGAAATAATTTCCGCGCGGCGTCATGGCAAGCAAAGCAACAATACTACCTGGTGAAGGAACCGCGATCAAGCCCGCATGGAAGATCGTGAAGGTGAGCACCCCGCTCACTCCACCGGCAATGGCTGCTAAAATCAACACCGGGCGCATTAAAATATATGGGAAGTAAATTTCATGAATTCCGCCAAGAAAATGGATAATAGCGGCACCAGGCGCCGATTGTTTCGCTGTCCCTTTTCCGAATAACCAGTACGCTAACAAAATGCCAAACCCTGGGCCCGGATTCGTTTCAAGCAAGAATAAAATCGACTTTCCATCCTTTGCTGCTTGTTCGATACCAAGCGGACTTAAAATTCCGTGATTGATAGCGTTGTTTAAAAATAGTACTTTCGCAGGCTCAATAAAGATATTAGCAAGCGGCAACAGCTTCATATTAATAATAACTTCTACTCCAGCCGCTAATGTTTTGTTTAGTCCTAAAACAATCGGTCCTACTCCTTTAAATGCTAGTAGCGTTAAAGCGCCGCCGATAATCCCGGCTGAAAAGTTGTTGACCAGCATTTCAAAGCCTTGCTTGACTTTTCCTTGAACAAGACCGTCAAATTTCTTAATTAAATAGCCGCCAAGCGGTCCCATAATCATCGCGCCAAGAAACATTGGGATGTCCGCTCCGACGATAACCCCCATGGTCGCTGTCGCACCAACTACTCCGCCGCGAACATCATAAACCATTTTTCCGCCTGTATAACCGATTAATAATGGCAGTAAATACGTAATCATTGGGCTTACGAGTTTCGCTAATGATTCATTTGGAAGCCATCCTGACGGAATAAATAAAGCGGTAATAATTCCCCATGCGATAAATGCGCCGATATTCGGCATAATCATTCCGCTTAAATAGCTACCGAACCGCTGTATTTTGACGCGGAAATTCGCTTGCTGTTCCATACGTTTTTCCTCCTTACTTAAGTTGTATGACTATAGCTCTATGTTAAAGCGCTTACACCTCATATTCAATGTAAAGTAAATATCATTTTGTCTGACACATTCTTGTCAATATTTAAAAACCGCATCCTTCATGGCGTTTGTCCCGCTTTCATATGTTCCAACTACATCTATCGAACCTTCCTCCCGCTTTTCATTTTATTTTCGCCATTCCCCTTTATATCATTAGGCAATAAACGAAAAAGACAAGCCTAAAAGCAGCTAAGGGAGAAATCTGGCGCTGTTCATTGGTTTTTATTAGATAACCAACACGCCTGCTCTATCTTTTTAAATGAAATAACGACGAGACCCGTGTTAGTACGTATAAGTAAAATGCGGGGAGCGATGTTTTACACAAACACGGCGCTAGCAAAACTCCGATAAAAATACACCAATCATCAATAAAACTTGGGGCAAGGCCATAGGGAGAAGAAAAAAAGGGAGCGAAGTCGCCACCTCGATCTCCAATTACAAAGAGGGGCATCGTTCTTTTTGGTCCTTCCGCTTCGTCAAACAGGAAAAACAGCTTATGTGTTTCACTACGAAAAAGCATATATTGTCTTCCGCCCCTGGCCTATTGCTAGATGTAGCTAAACATGAACAAAGAATACAAAAAGGTTATACGCCTTTCGTCGCTGTCGCAGGAGATTCGCTCTTTCCAAAACAAAAGCGATGACAAACGCATACACTATTCTGGTTATAGCCTAAAGGTGCATGTTTGAAGAATCAGAAACCAGTCACTTGCTTTTTTCACGCGAGCGCATAAAAAAACCGAACAACGACGCTTTTAGACTCCTTCCTATGAAGCGGTTCGTTGTTCGGACACCGATCGTTAAAGATCCACCTAATGAACCTCCCGTCTCCACTCCGTTTAGAGGGGGAGATTTCTCGGTAAATGTGTTAAATTACAGCCCACGAACAAAGAGCTTACATAGCACAAAGTGATCTCCTGCCCGTTGTTCGCTTCACTGCTTCATTGATACTCCCCTAAATTAAGGAAGCTCGCGGCCCCTTGAGCTGACATAGAGAGCATACCATTCCTCTCTTGTCAATGTCGTATTGAGGGCCTCCGCGCATGCCCGAATACGGACTGGATTTGCCGTACCAATCACAGGCTGGATTCCTGCCGGATGAGCCATCAGCCATGCTAGCACGATCGCTTCCGGTGTTGTTTGTTTCTGCTTTGCCATTTCTTGAACGAGTTCTGCCGTTTGTTTCATCGACTGAGGTTGTCCTTCTAATGATCGTCCCGAAAATACACCTTGTGCAAGTGATCCCCATGCTTGAATCTGAATATTTTCCAATCGGCAGTATTCAAGGGTGCCTTCAGGAAATACACTTTCTTTCGCAGCTTCTTGATTAACATGAACACCTGTTTCCAGCCAGCCGATTTTCGCTAAACTCATTTCCAGCTGGTTAATGATCAACGGCATATCACAATACGATTGCAGCAAGCGGATCTGTCCAGCGCTCATGTTCGATACGCCAAACCAATGGACTTTTCCAGACGCTTTTAATTCCGTAAACACTTGGGCTACCTCTTCCGGATCCATAAGCGGATCAGGGCGGTGAAGCAGAAGAATGTCGAGATACTCCACTCCAAGCCTTGTTAAAATGCCGTCCACACTACGGCGAATATGTTCCTCTGAGAAATCATACCGTTTCGGAGCACTTGGACTTTCTTTAAAACGAATTCCACATTTGGATTGAATGAATATTTTTTCTCTTAGCTCGGGCTGCTCTTTGAGTACTTCACCAAATACTCTTTCAGCTTTACCTAAGGCATAAATATCAGCGTGATCGAACATGTTGATGCCCACCGAAAGGGCCGATTCGATCGCTTCGTGCGCTTGCTTCACATCCTCTTTTGTAATCGGGTGCTCATTCCATCCACCGCCAAGCCCCATGCAGCCTAATACAAGCCGGCTAGCGGAAAGACCATACTGATGCAACGGCAATGGTTTCATTTTTGTTCCCCCCATCTTCACCATCCATTCCATTTCATACGTCGCCGAATCCGTTCTTCATAGACAGGCGAGCATCCTAATATATAAATGTAGAGTCCAAATGATATATGTAAATAACATTCTCAGCCTACTTATTCTCGTTTTTTTCTGCTGCTATCAACAAAACAAGATACCCCCTATGTTCCTTTACTCTGTATGTCAAAAAGTAGAGAGCGTTGATAACAGCGGCTGTCATCAATCAATCACTTCATGGGAAGTCAAGTATCTTCTGCATGCGAAAAGGGCCCCGTGCTAAGAATTATCACATATCAGACATCACAACGCAAAGATGTTCCAGCGGAAAGCCCCATCAACAAAGTGACAAATAGAGCCGACCAGACCATGAAACGCCATTGCGATTTTAGATATGTTGAATCGCAGCCAATCGAACGAGTTTGTTTTGGGACGTATGAAATCGATTTCAGTTATGCTAGCTTATATCATAGCGGAAAATCCATATTTTTTCTATGTAAAAAGAGCAAAACAGCCGGAAAAAGATCCGTTTTTCTTTCTAATCGTTCAGAGAGCGTATACATGTCCACAGACTCGCCTCCGGCCGTTAGGAGAATCTGTATCTCTCTTTTTATTGCCTGATTTCATTCGCCGCTCGCCTTTCTAGGAATCGAGCACTCTATAATGTTAAGACTTTTGCGAAGTAAACGATCCGTATTTATTCTCGTAATGGCTCAACGCCAAAAGCGGAAAAACGTAACGATAACTGTGATAATGAATATAAAATCCCCCTGCCATCCCTTGACCGGTCGGATAAGAGACCGTCCAATCTTTGCTATTGAGCGATTGTTGCAAAAAACGAAGCGCCGCTTCCATTTCAGGAATAGGCTGATCGAATACGGCAACCAACGCATCAAGAGCCCATGCTGTATGAACCGCCGTGCTAGTCCTTAGCGGTATATACGCTTTAGCGCTGTCACTTTTACAAGATTCTCCCCAACCGCCATCACTGTTCTGAATACTTAACAGCCACTTAATCGCTTTTTGCATCGACGAGTGCGTGGAAGGAACCCCGACAGCAGCCATTCCTGTTATCGCCGCCCATGTGCCGTACAAATAACAAATTCCCCATCTCCCATACCAAGAACCATTTTTTTCTTGATGATCCATTAACCATTCTACCGCATAAGCAACAGTTGGATGATCTTTTGTTAAACGTGCAAATGTACCAAGAAACTCCAAAGTTCTTCCCGTTAAATCGGCCGTTGATGGATCTGACAGCAAAAACTCCGCCCCATCGATTGGCAAATAACGCCATAGTCGACGATCTACATTTTTTTCAAAAGCAGCAAAACCGCCATCATCATTTTGCATAGAGAACAACCAACTGATCCCTCTGTCCCACGCTTGACGAAACGCTCCTTCTTCTGATGCCATTCGGTAAATCGCTCGTAAAGAAGCGGTCGTATCATCAAGATCTGGATTGATCGTATTGATATCAGAAAATCCCCATCCTCCCGGTGGACTGTATGGGTTATGTATCGCCCAATCGCCATATCGATAGTGCTGACGAGAAAGCAGATAGTGATTCGCTTTTTGAATGGCATCATCTGTCGGCGGCACTCCTGCTTCCTGCAATGCATAGCTGGCTAATGCTGTATTCCATACATGTGCCGTCGTATATTGTATGTGCGTCTGTCCATCAATGGTGCAGCGAAAATTTTTTAATCCCTCAATGGCTTGAGCAATCACAGGATGGTCTTTGGAATATCCTTCTGAAAGAAGCGCAAAAATCATTAAAAAAGTGGCGCTGAAATAACTATAAAAAGTTCCATCTGTCTCTAAATGTTTCAACATATACTGAATCGCGCGCTGCTTCGCTGCCGCGCGAATATGCGCAGGCCATCCAAGAATCGATTGTTTCACATAGGAAAGAAACCCGCGGTCTGTACGCATCTCTCGCCAGTCCTCTCCCTCCCCGCGCATTCCCAATAACTCCGAAAGATTGGGGCTTTTGCTCGTTTTCCGGCTGTATTTGTTATCCAACAAAACTAAGAGTGGCGTGAGATTAGCACGCCCGTATACCGAAATATCAAAAAAGTGCAGCGGAAATGAAGGTGGTAAAAGTAAAAATTCTAATGGAAGCGGAAAAAACGGTGGCCAGCGATACTGTCCCGTCAAAGCTAGCATAAATTTCGTAAACATATGAGCATTTTCGATCCCCCCCATTTCTAAAATCCGTCTTCTCGCTGCTCGCAAACGAGGATCGCTTTTTCGCCGGTAACCAGAATAAAGTAACGCATAATAAGCCTCGACTGTTGCGCTTACATTTCCGTCTCCCTCATCATAAAATAGCTTCCACGCCCCATTATTTTCCTGCCTGCTTTCAATTCGTTCCACCAGCGATTGGATAAGTTGTTCATCATTTATTTCTAAAGAACGTAATAAGATGATCATATAAGCATCTGTCGAAATACCTGTTTCAAACGGATGGCCCCATGATCCGTCAGAAGCTTGCGCCCGTTTTAACAAAGCGACCAATCGGTTCCGTTCATCCGGCATTGCCTATCTCCATCCTTTTCCTGTAATCTCACCGCTTTCTCTTTCATACTTATTCGTATAGAAGCCAAATGATTCACAGAAGGAGTGATTCGCATGTGCTGGTTCAAGAAGAAAGCTCCTTCCCTTTCTCCCTTTCTCGCCGCTATTCAAATGGAGTTGAAAAAGAAAAAACGAAGAGGCAATCGCATAACCGAACAAGATTTATCCGCGGAAGAAAGCAGTTTACTACGACAAATTCGCGTCCGCACACAAATAAGCAATGTGAACAATATTACAAGAACCGCTGCCTATCTTGATTTTTATCAGAGGCATCGCGAAATTCATTGGGCATTTTTAGGACATATGGTTTCGCGAAACGGTGGCTGGAATATGACTGACTTAAAAGGAGAATGGCTGCTTGCTTTGTTGACAGAAGAGGAGCAGCAAGCTTTTTTTTCTTTTTTAGAAAGAGGCAACTGGTTGATTTTTCAAGATATTTATCCGCAATTTTTGCTGTATGAAGAAAGTAAAAAACGAGGAATCCCTTTATTTTATCTTTTACCATGTTTTCATGTGTCATTATTTATGGAAACGATTTGGAATCATTTTTGGCGCTACAACGATCCATATATCCTTGCCATCGCCCTCGTCATTAATGAGCAAAACTATTTAGAAAAACGGGTCATTCAGCATCCTGTCTTTCAAAAAAAAGTCTTTGAAGCACTTGAATTTAAAATCCAGGACTTTTTCAGCCTGAATCACATTTTATTTCCGTATGAGGATGAACAAGGTCAGACGGTGCTAATGGGTGAAACGATTCATCACTTTCAGTCGCTACATGAGCGAATCATGCTCGGCAAACGGCTATATGCTCTATTATTCCAAGACAACGATACATTGGAGAGAGCCGTGCGTTGGGCATCGCGCCACCCACACACAGGAACGAGAAAAGACTACTGGCCACATCTCTTTAATGATGTCCGTGAATCGCTGCCTGGCCAGCCATACCGCCGCAGAATAAAAGATTGCCAGATTTCAGAAGGAGAGCCGCGCATTTATAGCCCGCCGCTTTTGTATGTTTGGAAAAATGTCGAGCATCAAGAAGCGGAACAAGGAGATTGGTTCACAGACCCAAGCGTTGTCCATTATTTAGCGAAAAACAGTGAATGGTTGAATGGAGAGATCTCAAATGCCTATTGTAAAACGCTCGAAAAATTGGAGCTGGCAGCAACCGCCAAAAGCCACTTATTCTAGTTTTTTTAGAACCGAAACGAAGCGGGCCTATATCGCTTCTGCCCTTCTTTCATCTTGGCTTGGAACATATTTGGATTTATACTTCACAGGAAAAGGCTGGTATACTTTCCCTCAACGTCCGCTGGCTGCGATTTTTCCTATTCATATTCTCTTTACAACACTAGGACTTTCCGCCTTTTCCCTGCTTTTTCTTTTCATTATGACCAAGCTACAGCCTTGGCAACGAAGTTTATTTGCGGTCGCTCTAAGCTTTTGGATGGCTCTTTTGGAGGCAGGGGCAGAGGCTGCAGGCTGGTTGATTCATACCTCTCAATGGAGCCACACCTATTCTTTTATAGGATATTGGCTATTTATCAACATCGTTTGGCGTTTTTTCCGCTGGATGTGTTTTTAGCGATAGGAAATAACTGGGATTCATGATGTATTCTAACCAACACGAAAAACAGCAGTTTTAAAATTGAAGGAATTTTACGAACGTTGCTTTTTTATGCTCGAACCATGGACAGACAACACCGGCTTAGCGCTTCCTGCGAATAACATGGAGGAGGTAAAACATCTGAGCAATGATAAAGGAAAGCAAAAGCACGATGATCGTCCCAAAAATATAAACAGCCCCTTCTGCCGGGTCTCCTCCATTATCCAACAAACTCCCAAACAACATAAACAAAATGAAGCTCGCACCTACAACAAGAAAAAAAATGCTAATATATTTTGCCATCATTCTCCCCCATATTGTTTATTTTTTCAAACTAAAAAGGGTGCTGATCGGTTTGAAGAGAGATACAACAAAGTATTTTCACCCTCATAACGCTCAAGAAACGGCTCCACATCTTGCTTCAATGCCGCTAAATCTTGATGCTTGCGCCATTCGCTCATCTCTTCCACCTCCACTTTGTGATGAGACAGGAAACTTCTCGATCAATATGTTAAAAAACGAATCAAGAGGGCTCCATTGATGATGTTTACCAAACAGTGAGACTTATTTACAACTTAACTTGAAGATTGAAAAACTCCGCATCTATGCAAATGTTCATACGATACGTTACATCTATTATATATAATTCGGATGAAACAAACGACAGATTGATGGCTGAAAAGAGAAAGCGCTGGCCTCTGCTTTCCAATGACCACGAAAGGCAAGCAAAGGATAGAAACGATGATTCTTCTTTTTTTGGTTCGTTTTCAACCGGCAGCTTTCATTCCTTCAACGAAATAAACGCATCCATAAATGTTCATCCTTTTATCTGTAAAAGCTCTTGACTATGCCAACTATTCCCACTTATGATAAAGCTATTAAGCTATCACAGCTAGAATAACCGATCCTTCATGACGATAAACAACTATCTTTTTATCATAAATGGCATCTGAAGATAGCATAAAGAATTTGTGGAGAACGGACGGCTGAATCAACTCGGCCAACGTGCCATCCTTGCGCATATGGGTGACAAAGACTGAAAAACGGGCCTAAACTTCATATCAATACAAAATCAAAATGTTAAGCTGTATCTGTAATAGTCAAGATAGACCGAACAAAATGATATAAAGGCAGATTGAGCGACTGACCGTCAGCCATCGAATGAAGGTTGGACAAACAATCTGCATTTATATAAATAAAGAAATATAAAAACTTATAGAGGGGGACTATGGGGATGTTTATAAACTGGTTAAGACAGCAGGCCAGCGCAGCCTTCATTCTACTGTTAATACGGCTCTATCTTGGCTATACTTGGCTGACAGCAGGATGGGAAAAGCAAACCGGCGAGTTTGATGCAACCGGCTTTTTAAAAGGAGCGATCGCTAACTCCTCAGGTGAGCATCCAGCCGTCCAAGGATGGTGGGCAGCGTTTTTAAAGCATGTCGCTTTGCCAAATGTCGAATTTTTTAATGTGCTAGTAGTATGGGGAGAAATTCTGGTTGGTGCCGCATTGATCCTTGGCATATTTACAACTTTCTCAGCGCTTATGGGAGCCGTGATGAACTTTGCCTTTATGTTTTCCGGCACAACCAGCACCAATCCGCAGATGGTACTGCTTACCTTCTTTTTGCTCGTTGCCGGCTTTAATGCAGGAAAATGGGGGGTGGATTATTGGGTAATTCCCTATCTTCGTCAGCGTTTCCGCCGCAACCCTTCATACCCAAATCAAACCACGAGACATCTATAGCTCTTTCAAGCGAGCAGCCACAATCGTTTAACAGGCTGTTTTGATGGCCGGACGCCCAAACACCGTTGTTGATCGTCCATTCATCGATCTATCAAGCGGTCGGTCGTTCGGTTTTTTATGTTTTATCGTACAAAGACGCTGCAAACTTTTCTGATCGTTGAGACACTCGCTTTTTGATACTGTTCACTCCTCTTGCGGAAGCTATAAAAAGCGCCCACTGCTATTAAGCAGCAAGCGCTTTTTATATTTGCCGTTATGAATTTCTACCTCATGCTTTATAAGCACAAATGAGCCGCAATTTTCGCCGCCAGTACGGCATTGTTTTTCACTAAGGCGATGTTCGCTTCCAAACTTTTTCCTCCGGTTAATGCTTTAACTTTGTCAAGCAAGAAAGGCGTGGCGGCTTTTCCTGTAATTTGTTTTTCTTCCGCTTCCCTCAATGCGGCGGCAATCATTGAATTAATATATGCTTCTTCCAATTCCGCTTCTTTTGGAATCGGGTTCGCAATCACAAGTCCGCCATTTAAACCAAGTTCCCATTTTGTCTGAATAAACGCAGCGATTTCCTCTGGAGCATCAAGGCGATAATCGACCTTGAACGGACTTGTCCGCGAGTAGAAAGCTGGCAACGTTTCCGTGCCATAACCGATGACCGGTACACCATGCGTTTCTAAATATTCCAGCGTCAATCCCAAATCTAAAATCGATTTCGCTCCAGCGCACACAACCGCTACATTCGTTTGCGCCAATTCCTGCAAATCGGCGGAAATATCCATCGTTTGCTCAGCGCCGCGATGGACGCCGCCAATGCCGCCTGTCGCAAACACTTGAATTCCCGCCATATGCGCGCAAATCATAGTCGCTGCTACTGTCGTCGCTCCGTGCTTTTTCATCGCAATGACGTATGGCAAATCGCGGCGGCTTACTTTTTCAATTTCTTTGCTTGTTCCCAAAAACTCCAATTCTTCATCATTCAAGCCAATTTTAATTTTTCCGTCCAAGATAGCGATCGTTGCTGGCACAGCACCATTTTCCCGAATGAGCTGTTCCACTTCCTTCGCTGTCTGGACATTTTGCGGATATGGCATTCCATGGGAGATAATGGTCGACTCTAAAGCGACAATCGGTCGCTTTTCTTCTATTGCTTTTGCTACTTCTTTTGATAGTACAAGTACATCTTTTCCATTCATTTGTTTGGCCTCCTATGAAAAATAGTGTTGGCATGTTTGGTTCAATACATGTTCATTCAGTCTCGAACAAACCGTTTCCTTCGTCTGCAACGCAATGATGGAGCTGCTCATGCCAAGCCGGCACGCATCAGCAAACGATTTTCCTTGATTCATTCCGTATAAAAATCCGGAAACGAACGCATCGCCCGCTCCTGTTACATCGACAACGTCGACCGACGGCGCAGCGATCGTCCCACTCTCTCCGCGCTGGGTTTTGTACGTAATCCCTTTGGCGCCGCAAGTGATAACGACATGCTCGACGCCAAGAGAAAGAATGTAATCATCTGCCGCTTCTGTTCTTTCTCCTTCCATTCCTGCGAGGGTGAGCGCTTCATCTCGGTTAGCAATCAACCATGTCACACCGCGGAGGTCGCTAGGCAGCTTTTTCATCTTGGGGGCCGACACAGGCGCGACACACAACGGAATCCCTTCCTCGCGACAGCGCTCAATCACAAATGTTAACACCTCGCTCGGAAAATTCGTATCCAATAGCACAATAGAAGCAGAAGAAATATACGGCCATCTTTTTTGAATAAAATCAGTGGTAATCGTGTCATAAATCGCCATATCAGCTAGTGCAATGACCATTTCTCCTTTTTCATCTAAAACAGCCGTGTAGGTGCCAGTATGAGCATTGGTTTGCTTTGCAATCTGGCTCATATCGACATAGGCACCTGTCGTCGCCAGCAGCCACTCTCCTTCCTGATCATCGCCAACAACGGTTAAAAGAGAAACCGATTCGCCCAGCCTTCCTAAATTTTCAGCAATATTTCGCGCGACTCCGCCGCAGCTTTGCGTAACAGTGACTGGATTGGAGGTACCAAACCGAACGGTTGAGAGCGACTGCGCTTTGCGATCGACATTCGCCCCCCCAATGCATACAATCCGCGATGGTTCTGGAAGCACATAGGCCCTGCCAACGATTTTCCCTTGCTTGGTTAACGAAGAGATGTAGCCTGCCACAGCCGAGCGCGAAAGCTTAAGCTGTTCAGCTAATTCTTGTTGTGTAATAAATGGATTTTTGCGAATGAGTGTTAAAATTCGTTGCTCTTTTTCATTCATCTGAATGCACCTCAGCATTCTCAAACATTTGTTTAAATTATAAACAAATGTTTATCGTCTTGTCAATCAATCACAAACATCTCATTCACACTCGTAAATTAGGAAATCTTTTCTGTACATCTGCACTTCGGATCATGGCTGCAGCCTTTGAACATGCCCTCATTTTCTTTTTCAAAAACAAGCAGTATGCCTAATCATGCTGTTTCAAAAAAAGAAGCGTAAATTCGCTTCATCCGTCATTAAATGGTTTTGTTGAAACAGCTTTCACATTCCCAACTTAATAAACTGTATATCAAAATGTTTTTTTGCACGACTTGAAGAAAAACGGACCATAAAGCCCGGTCATTCTGCATTTTTTCTCCTTTCAATTTCTAACCTTTGGATCAATCGATGCAGTTTCTGCTGATCTCTTTGATGCAGATCAACAAATTCTATTCCATAGATTACATGGTTTATCAGCTCTTCCTTCCGCACAATCCTCCCTTTCAGAGAGAAAGGCTCACCATCAATAACAAAATAAATCTGTAAAAAAATTTGTTTTCGGACAGGCAAATCCAACGTACAACTTATTTGTAAACCCGTACGGCTTATATCATTAATTTGTCCTGTTCCCTTTTTATTTTTAAGGTTTCCTAATGGCTGATTTCCAGATTCAAGCAATTCAAAATGACATTCCTGCTCAAACAATTTCACGCGAAAGGCTTTTCTTTTCTCCTTATCTTTTAGCTTGATCTGCAAATCGGTTACCGATTCCTTCAACGTATGAATTTGCTCTTCCTTTTTTCTTAATTGTTGCTTATAAAAGGCATGAAAAAGGATAAGAGAGAAGATAAGTAAAAATAGGCACACGAAAATTGCGCTTATCATTATTTCCATATCAACAAACCCTCCCCTCTTTTAGTTCACCCCGCGAACTGGCGATGGCTTCCCTAATAAATATCCTTGTCCTAAATGAATGCCTAATGCTTTGGCCATCGCTAGATCCTTTGGCTCTTCGATTCCCTCCAAAACAACATATATATTTCTTGGCTGGCAAAACTCCAAAAGCAGTTGGATTTCGTTTTGCTTTTCCTTTGAAACAGATAAATCGACAGCATAGAAACGATCCAGCTTGACGAAATCCGGCTCCAACTCCATGACGGTTCGCATAGACGTCTCCCCTTTGCCGAAATCATCAAGAGCAATGGCATACTTCTTACTCTTTAAAAAACGGATTTTTTCTTTGAGCAAGCCTACATCTGACACCTTTTGCGCCTCATTAATTTCCAATACAATATTGCGATTAGAAAACGAGCAGTTTCTGATTTTTTCAAGAAAATCTGGAAATGAAGGATGAGTGATTGTAGAAGGATACGCATTCACAAACAATTGGGTATGTTCCACATAAAACGATGTCAAAGCACGATCAATGGAACAAATATCCAAATCATACAATTTATCTTCTGCCATGGCCCATTGAAAAAGACATTCTGGATTTTGAAAAAACTCGCAGCGCAGCAAGGCCTCATATCCGAATATTTGCCAATTTTCCAATACATAGAGCGGTTGAAAAACATGACGAAACCTTCTCTCGCGAATAATGTCTTCTAGTATAGCTCCGTTTGTGTTCAACATAGCATATAACCCCCTAATGACTATGCCTTCTGTTTCCCTGTTCCGTCTTTTATAAATGCCCGCTGAACAGGCATTTGCATAGATTAACCAAGCGATCCATTTTTTTCGACATTTTTTGTAAAGCGATAATATCTATAGTATATCACTAATATGATTTTAATATCTATTGTCTCTGGGTAAAATTTAAAGATTAGGGCTACTGTTACCTAGAGAGGTGGTAAAATGAGTGACTTACCGAAGATCATTGGAGAACGTATTCGAAAATTTCGTAAAGAAAAGGGGCTAAGCCAAGAGGAGTTAGCTCATATGGCTAACCTCCACACTACTTATATTGGACAGTTGGAACGCGGAGAAAAGAATGCTACTTTAGGGAGTATAGAAAAGGTGGCTAATGCCCTAGACATTTCGCTGGAAGAACTTTTTCGATCCATTCATTCTCATTCAGATTCTCAAGTGTATACCCTGTCTCAAATCATTACCCACTTGCAAGCAATGAGCGTTAAGGATCAAAAAACCATTCTTAAATTGCTAGAGATATTACTGGAATGGAAAGAGCAGTAAAAGCAGTCGTTTCACAAATAGGTTTAAAATTGAGGCGGAATTTCTATACTCCTCCGCCCCTTTCAACTTCATTGCTCCATATGGATGCATGCTGCTGTCGATTGCAGCCCTCATACGTTCGTCCAAACTCAACATCACATGTGATATGGACAACCATTGAATCCCTCCTGTATTTTTGCATGATAAAAGCAGCCAGCCCACAAACTTTCTCCTTTTAAAAGCGATCATAGAAAAAGCATCCTTCATAGCGAAGAATCATTTACAAGATATTCACAATTATTTCATAACTCATACTTCAAAAATGATACAATACTATTATGGACGTTCTTATTTTTAAGTGGGGGGGATTATAGTGAAGCTACAAAATAAAGTTTCTATTGTTACTGGAGCTGCATCAGGCATGGGGAAAGCGATCGCCGTTTTATTTGCCAAGGAAGGAGCCAAGGTCGTTGTTTCTGATATGAATGAGAAAGGCGCCTATGAAACGGCGGAGGAAATTCGCGCAAACGGCGGAGAAGCAACCGCTGTTACAGTAAATGTTGCCAAGGAAGAAGATGTTCAGCAATTAATTGACACAGCTGTTCAAACATATGGAACGTTAGACATTCTTGTCAATAATGCGGGAATTATGGATAATTTCGTACCAATTGCAGACCTAACAGACGAGCTGTGGGAAAAAGTTTTGGCAGTCAATACGACTGGACCGATGCGAACCATGAGAAGAGCGATGCCGATCTTTTTGAACAAAGGACATGGTGTGATTATTAACATTGCCTCCATCGGAGGGCTATACGGCTCAAGAGCTGGAGCTGCCTATACCGCTTCCAAGCATGCCGTGATTGGCTTAACCAAAAACGTGGGATTTCAATATGCCAATATGGGCATCCGTTGCAACGCGATTGCCCCTGGGGGCGTCAATACGAACATTGGCACAACAATCAATCATCCTAATCCGTTCGGGATGGAACGGGCAACCGCTGGAATGAACGCCAATCCGAGGAGCGGCGAGCCAGAGGAAATTGCCAAAGTCGCTCTATTCCTTGCTTCTGATGATTCAAGCTTCGTCAATGGCACCGTGATTACAGCTGATTCTGGTTGGACCGCTTATTAAATCGTTTCGCTTTAACAGCGTTCCGAAAGAAGTCTCCCATCCTCAAGGAACGGAGCGACAGCACAGTGAGTAGGTGGGAGACTTCTTTCGGAAATTACGTAAAAAAAAGAATACACCTCCCCTACCTACACTCCGTTAAAAAGTGGGGGGCTTCTCGGTCGATCATGTTAAATCGCCTGTAATGCCTTCCATATATCTCTTTTCAAATCATCAATATGCTCAATTCCTACCGAAAACCTTACGAAATTAGCAGGAATTCCGGCTACCTTCATCTGCTCCTCCGACATAACGCCGCTCCACATGGCTGCTGTATGAACCACAAGAGAATCAACTCCTCCTAAGCTTACGGCGTTAAATGGCAATTGCAAAGCAGATACAAAACGTTCCGTTTCTTCATATCCGCCTTTAACAGCGAAAGCAATAACAGCCCCAAATCCACGCATTTGCGATTTAGCTAATTCATGCTGAGGATGGCTTGGGAGGCCAGGATAATACACACGCTCAATCTGCGGTTGCTGCTCTAAAAATGTGGCTAACGCCAATGCATTGGCGTTAATGCGCTCCATTCGCAGCGGGAGCGTACGCAAGCCGCGCAGAAGCAGCCATCCATCCATCGGCGACAGCACAGAACCAATCGAAATATGGGTATGCCAAATTCGTTCAGCCAAGTCTTGGTTTGTACAAATGACGCCAGCTGTCAGATCATGGTGCCCTCCTAAATATTTCGTCGCACTATGAACAACCATATCGATGCCCCAATCATGCGGACGCTGATTGATTGGTGAGGCAAACGTATTATCCGCGATAGTAAGAATGCCGTGCGAACGTGCTAATTTCGCTACCGCTGCTAAATCTGTCAGCATCAGCGTCGGATTGGCCGGCGTCTCCACCATAATCAGCTTTGTATTAGGGCGGATCGCCTGCTCGAAAGCGTGGATATCCGCTTGCTCGACCAACGTCACTTGGACGCCAAACCGCGGCAGCAATTCATCCATAATCTTCGCCGTGCTCATATAGTGACGTGTCTGAGCAATTACATGATCCCCTGCGCCCACTAAAGATAATACAGCTGTCGCAATCGCCCCCATTCCAGATCCCGTAACAAGCGCCGTTTCGGTTCCTTCAAGCTCCGCCATAATTTTCTCCACGCGCCGATGTCCCGGATTTCCGTAACGAGTATAATACTGAGGATGTCTAGGCGTTCCTGCCATTTCGGCAAACTCATCAGAATCCTGAGCACGAAACGTTGCTGTATAATAAATGGGCGGCGCAATGGTATAATCATTCGTTCGATCGTCATCACCGTGAATCACCAGCGTCTCCGTTCTCATTGCCTCTACATTCCCATTCTCGCGATCATGATCTTTCCCCATACTATCTACTCTCCTTTTAAACTGAAATCCTTACATAACAATGTTATCCTGCTGCTGTTCCTATTGTGCACTCTAGCGTTGAAAGATATAGACATGAAACAAAAACGCCATGTTTCCACTAACCAATAGAGCTACGAGTCGATTTTTGACCCTACTTAACCATCAAGTGTTACCTTGCTCTATCGCCTAACAAAACAAAATAAAATTTCTATTTTTCTATCAATTTAATTGGTATTATATAACTTCCTCCATAAAAAGTAAAACTATGGAATTGATCATGTCCAAAAAATGAAAAACATCGCTTATAAACACACAAAGAGAGTTTCACCATCTCTATAAATAATGAACCTATCCCACCTCCACTCCGTGAAGAGGTGGGATAGGTGGATGATGTTAAAATCTAGGTCTATCTTTATCATGTCAACGCATAACAAAAGCCCGACCAACACTGCTTTCAGATCCATTCATCGCTTGGTGAAGCAGTTTGTTGTTCGGGCATCCAACCGTCGAAAGCGGATCATCCCCTGTTCATATAGGGAAGAAATATAGAGGGATCAAGAGATACCATCTATCATCGCTGCATGCCATATGTCCAACCAGCACCACAGGTCTCTATATATCAAATATTAGGAAGCGGACAAAGCTAGTCCCTTACAACGCGCCTTCGCGATGTAGTTATTTCATCCGATCGCTTACTACAAACGTTGCGATTTCCGGGAAAAATGACAAAACGGCTATAAATAAAAGCATGATAATAGCGTATGGGATTACCCCCTTGACAATTTCGGCTATCGTGTTGGTTCGATCTAGCCCTTTCAAAACGAATAAATTCAATCCAACAGGAGGAGTGATCAAAGCTAATTCCATATTTACCACCATCACTACGGCAAACCAGATCGGATCAAATCCTAACGAAGTGATAATTGGATATAAGATTGGCAGCGTAATGACCAGGATGGAGATCGTTTCTAAGAAACAACCTAAAATCAGTAATACGATATTAATTAAAATAAAGATCACCCACGGTGATACATTTTGCGAAATAGCGAATTGCGTGATGGCTTGTGGGATTTGCAGTACGGTCATAATATATCCAAGCAGCATCGCACCGACAATAAGCATTAAAATCATCGCATTTGTTTTAACTGTAGATAATACAATGGTTTTGATATTGGAAATCGTTAAATTTTTATATATAAAAATAGAAATAAGAATACTAAGCATAGCACCAATCGCCGCTGCTTCGGTAGGAGTAAAAATTCCTATATAAATACCACCAATGACCACAATTGGCAAAATCAATCCCCATATAGCGCGCTTCGATGCTTCCTTTCTTTCTTGCCAAGTAGCTGGAGCTTCCTTAATGTGACGCGTTTTCCAAGACGCAAAGATCATAAACGCCATCGTCAGCAATATTCCCGGAACAATACCGGCCATAAATAATTTCCCAATGGATTCGCCGGTTACAGACCCATATATAATCATCGGCACACTGGGCGGGATAAGGATACCTAGCGTTCCGCCAGCTGCTAGCAAGCCAAGCACCATTTTTTTATCGTATCCGCGCTTGGTCATTTCCGGGAGCGCAACCGCTCCAACTGTAACAGCCGTTGCTACACTGGACCCAGATATAGCAGCAAAAATCGCGCAGCAAAATAATGTGGCAATCGCTAACCCGCCCGGAAAATGCCGGAACCATCTGCTTGCCATTTCATACAGATCACGTCCTACACCACTCACAACCAAAACTTGGCTCATCAGCACATACATAGGCAAGGCCGTAAGAGTAAAATCATCTAAAGATTTGTAAGAAATGATCGGAATTTGCAAAAAAGAAAACGTTCCGCCGTTGAACAGATACATTCCACTAATGGCCAATAAGCCAAGGGCAAAGGCAACTGGTAAACCGATCAACAATAACGAAGCCATTCCACCGAGAAAAAAGGCAATATTCATATATGTCCTCCCCCTTTCTGAACGCCGCCATCCATTATTTGAAGAATAAAGGCAATGCAAAGTAATATGCCTCCGATTGGAAGAAGCAGTTCTGGGATATACATAGGTATGCGTAACAACGAGGCAGATGTCGTTCCTAGCTGATATGTGCCAAATACATACTTAAATCCATAAACCGTAAAAATGATGCTAAAAATAAGGCCTAATGCATTAGAGACATAAGCCAATATTTTTTTTATACGATCAGACAATACATTAATGAATAAATCTACTGTAATATGAGAATACGATCGAACAGCATATGCAGAGCCTAAAAAGCAGCTTCCTATAATCGCGTAGATGGACAGCTCGGTAGCCCAAATGGTTGGACGATTAAAGACGGCTCGCGAAATGACATCAAACGTCGTCATACATGTAGTCAATATGATAAGGATGCCTGCCGCTATACCTCCAGCAAAGACTAACTGATCAAACGTTTTATACACCCATGAGAAACGCTTCATCTTCTTCCTCCTTCTGAAAAAAGGAGAAGATCTTTCTCTCCCTTTTTCCATTTAACGTAAAGCTCGCTTTATTGAAGATGCTCGATGCTGTCAAGCAATTCCTTTCCTAAATCTCCCGCTTGTTTGATATAGGCAGCGCGCGCCGGTTCAGCTGCTTTCTTCCATTCCGGCAATTCCGCTTCTGAAATGGCTTCTATCTGCATTCCCTTTTCTTTTAACGCTTTGGCTGTTCTTTCATCTTCCGATTTTGCTTGCGCGCGAATCCATTGTTCCGTTTCTTTAGCCGTTTCGCTTAATAGATTTTTTGTGTTTTCTGGAAGGAGATCCCAAAAGTTTTTGTTCATCGCCAGAATAAATTCTAAATAGGCATAGTTATTAATCGTTAAATATTTAGCTACCTCATCATAATGGCGTTGCAGCATCGCCGTAGTTCCTGATGTGGCTCCGTCTATCGTTTTACGCTGCAAAGCGGTGTACACCTCTCCCGCGCCTAAAAATACTGGGGAAGCACCATAAGCTTTAATCATTTCTGAGGGGATCTCTCCGATACTACGAATCTTAAGTCCTTTAAAATCGGCAGGAGATTTAAGCGGCCGAACATTATTGGCAAATTGCGCATAGCCATAGTCTGCATACATTAACACTTTGGCTCCTTTTTCTTCCATTGCTTGATTTAACTTCTCTCTCATCTCTCCGGATAACGCTTTCCCTGCTTTCTCATAATTTGAGAAGGCATACGGGACATCAAAAATTCCCATAGCCGGAACAACGGAAGACCATAATGTCGACGAATTCACTCCCATTTCCACTCCGCCTGTCAAGATCGCTTGGTTCATTTCTTTATCGCTCAACAGCTGTCCAGCCGGATATACTTGAATTTTGACCTTTCCTCCTGATTTTTCCGTCACCTTCTTAGCAAAATTTTCAATTCCGATGGAAATATGATGATCTTGAGGCAAATTATACGCTAATCGGATTGTAACTGGTTCATATTCATTTTTTCCGCCAGAGCTTGATGCTTGTTTTGTCATCGTGTTGCCGCCGCAACCGCTTAAAATAATAGATAATAAGAAACAGATACTCAGTATAAATGATAACTTTTTCATCCTTACACTCTTCCTTTCCTTATTTTTTCCACATGTCTAACCCTTCCTAAAGCTGGATTTGCGGTCAGGCTAGCAGCAAAGTCGGCGGCTTCTAATAGCTTTTCAAAGTGAATACCAGTATGAATGCCCATTCGTTCGAACATATATACCAAGTCCTCTGTTGCCAAATTGCCAGCAGCTCCCGGAGCAAAGGGACAACCTCCAATTCCGCTCACAGCGGTTTCGAATATCCTGACCCCCATTTCATAAGCAGCATAAGCATTAGCCAGACCCAGTCCTCTTGTATCATGAAAATGAACAGCAACAGGAATATCCCCTGCTATTTTGAATATATCCGCAAGTAATTCTTTCACTTGCTTTGGAGTTGCCACACCAATCGTATCCGCAATGCCGATCCGGTGAACGCCGGCACGGACGGCCCGCTCAACAAGTGATAAGACTTGTTTTGGTGGTACCTCTCCTTCATAAGGACAGCCAAAGCTTACAGCGATTGAAAAGCAGAGCTGAAGATTCTCTTTACCGTTTTCTTCTGCTATTAATTGCTTAAATTTCTCAAAATTCTCTTCCATACTCATACCGATATTTTTTACATTAAATGTATCCGTTGCTGCGGTGATCCAATTGATTTCGGATATATGAGTTCGGACAGCTCGTTGAAATCCTGTAAGATTGGGGACAAGTGCGACAAGCTCTGTATGACTAAACCCTTCACACAGCTGCAGCACATGCTCTGCATCTGCCATTTGTGGAACTTTGCGCGGATGAACAAAGGAGGTGACTTCGATTTTTTTTATGTTCGCTGCTACTAGCATTTCCACTAACTTGACCTTTTTCTCCGTAGGCACAAAATAGCGCTCATTTTGCAAGCCATCTCTAGGGCTTACATCGATCATTTGGACAGTCTCCAATTCAAATGACCCCCTCCTGCTTAAGTTTTTCTAGCTGTTTAACAGAATAACCGAGAATGCCAGCATATATTTCGTCATTGTGTTCTCCTAATTTAGGACCGATCCACTTCATTTCTCCCGGCGTATCTGATAATTTCGGTACAATTCCAGGAAAAAGACATTCCTGCCCATCATCCAATTCGAGCGGCAACAACATCTCTCGCTCTTGATATTGCACATCATGGACAATATCCTGAATACTATAAATAGGACCTGCTGGAATGGAGGAGCGATCGAGCGTTTGTAATACTTCCGTTAAGGTATGCTGTTTTGTCCAGGATTCTATCACGCTATCAATGAACTCAGCATTTTCGGCACGCCCTTGGTTATTCGCATACTTCGGATCATTGGCTAGGTCCTCCCTACCGATCACCTGCATCAATCTTTGAAAGATGTTATTGCTGTTCCCTCCGATCACCACGCGCTTTTCATCTTTACACTTATACGTGTTAGATGGAGCAATTCCGGGCAAGGTACTGCCTGATCGCTCCCGTACTACTCCGGTTAAAATATACTCAGGCAACATCCCTTCAAGCAGACTAAATACGGATTCATATAATGCAACATCCACTAACTGTCCTCGCCTTGCCTCATCCCTCTCCCTTGCATATACTGCCATTAACGTTCCAATAACTGCATATAAACCAGCCGTTAAATCACCGATAGCGACTCCTGTTCTAACGGGAGGACGATCTGGATACCCTGTTAAATATCGCAACCCACCGATGGCTTCCGCAACACTTCCAAATCCGGCTTTATCACGATACGGGCCTGTTTGACCGTATCCGGATATTCTTGTCATGATAATCGATGGGTTTAATTTTTTCATCTCTTCATAGCCAAGCCCCCATTTTTCAAGCGTCCCGGGTTTGAAATTTTCTAATACGATATCTACTTTTTGAACCAACTGCTTGACAATCTTTTGCCCCCTAGCATCTCTTAAATTAAGAGTGATCGATTTTTTATTTCTTGCCTGCACGTACCACCATATGGATGTATCGCCATGCATCAACCTCCAATTTCTTAATGGGTCTCCCGCCTTCGGTTCTTCGACTTTCATCACCTCAGCGCCAAATTCAGCCAATATCTTTCCAGCAAAAGGGGCTGCAACAAAATTTCCCATTTCTAACACTTTCATTCCTTCTAATGGCTGTTTCTTAACCATCCAACCGTTCACTTCCTTTCGCTGTAAAGATGGACATAAAATTTGTAATCGCTTTCAATGTGTTCCCGCATATATCGGCGCGCATCATCTGCACATCCGCTCGCAATCGCTTCAAATATGTTAAAATGCTCTTCGATCGCTAATTCCACTCGCAGATCATTTCTTTTCAGTATCGCCATTCGATACATGCTGTTGATCCCTCTAAGATGACAAATGGTTTTAATTAAGAAAGGATTGCCGCTCGCTTCAACGATTCCTTCATGAAATTTAACGTTCATGTCGTGGATTTTTTTGAGCTCGTATTGTCTGCATATCTCATGTTTCGAGGGCAAATGTTGGCGCAACATCCTGATTTGTTCTTTCGTAATTCGCTGCGCTGCATAATAAGCGGCAGCTGGTTCCAACTCCACTCGGCATTCATAAAGATGTTGAAAATGGCTGATATCTGGATGAAATACCGTCACCCCACCCCTTTTATTCACAATAACAAGACCATCTTTCTCCAGTAAGCGAATGGCTTCTCGAATAGGACTGCGGCTCACCTCAATTTTCTTTGCAATTTTCTCCTCGATTAATCGTTCGCCAGGCGCAATGCGTCCATTCATAATTTCTTCCCGTAAATATTCATACACTTGTTTTTTTAACGTTTCTCTCTTCATCATCTGCGGCTTCAATCTTCTCACCTTCATTTTCGTCGACTGTATACAATCATCATTAAAACGTTTGCAATTAATTTATTACCTTCTTCCTTTACTTATTACTATTTTTTATCCCGTTTCATCACCACTCTCATTAAAAAAGAATCCCCTTTTTCAACTCAGCGAAAATGAGGGGATTACATAGAAAAATATTGGATATTTAAGTGCTCATTTTTATGAAACGGTTTAGTTTATGTCATTTTTTCCATCTGGGCCCACATGAAAGAATTTCATATCCTGTTCATAAAACCATCCTCGATCCCCATCAAAACATGGTATAATAGTACTATTATCTTAATCTAATGAATGATTCACTACTTGGCATCCGACCAGCCAGCATCTAAAGCTTATCTATCAAAAATGATATTGGTTCAGCCTAGCCAAGCGAATCATTGACCTAGTATGCCACCTGTTTTACATTGAACATCCAGGCACATTCCGGAATATAAAACAATTTGATAGTAAAAAAGACCCCAAGACAAAGGGAGGGGATGCTAAGTGAACAACAAAATAAAAAGCAAATTTTTTCAACTGATTAGCTTTGATAGGAAGTTATTAGAAGCAGCCAGTGTGATCAATATTCAACGCATGTATTTATTAAGTTGGATCATGGGAGCCATAAATATCGTGCACATCGCATTTTTTGGACTTAATGTTCCATCAAGTCCTCAGCATGTTGTCCTCTGGTATCACTCTATTATTACTCTTCATTTGACTATGCTGTTGGCAAATATGATTTTGAGCTTGATTGCCTTTAAAATAAAAAAGCAAGAAAAAGAAGGAGAGAAGAAAGCTTACTTGATGCAAACGATGTCTATTTTTTTGAATCTCCTTTTTGGCATTCTGCTTTGTGTAAGTGACCAGCTTGTTACCACTAATATCAACCCTCTACTAACAGCCTGCATAGGAGTCGGTTTGATTTTCTTAATCCCGCCTATCATCGCAGTTGTCGTTTATGCAGCCACTTTCTTTTTATTTTTTTATATGGTTACATGGACACAGCATGTACCCGAATTGTTGATCCATATTCGAATTAACAGCGTAACGGCTACAGGAATGGGATTAGGCATATCGCTGATCCTTTGGAAAAATCATCTGTCTAAGCTGAAGCAAAATCACGTCATCCAAGAGCAACAAAGGAATCTGGAAGAAAAAAACGAGTCGCTGCAATTTTTAGCTACTCGCGATGCTCTGACCGGTCTTTTCAATCGGATGCATTTTATCGAGCTAGCTAATACGGAAGCTATTAAAAATGGGAAGACCAACCAAGAAGCTTGCATTATTATTTTAGATATCGATTTCTTTAAAAAGGTGAATGATGACTTTGGTCATCCTGCAGGCGATCAAATTTTAAAAGAGCTTTCTGACATTATTCAAGCTACGCTGAAGATCACCGATATTTCTGCCCGCCTTGGCGGGGAGGAATTTATCATTTTGCTTCCCCAAACCGGCTTACAGCTTGGCAAAGAAATCGCCGAGCAGCTTCGGCAAACGATCGAAGCCCATTCTTTTTCATATGAAGGAAAAACCATCAAAGTTACCGCAAGCTTCGGTATCGCCAAGCTCAGTCATTCGTTTCACACATGCTATAACGATGCCGATAAAGCGCTTTATATGGCCAAGCAAACGGGACGAAACCGCGTCATGGCAGCAGAGTCCCAATCAGCGAGAAATGGGGCATCAACAACAGAACCGCTGTAGCAAGGAGAGAAAGCAAGCCTTCTATGATTCCAAGTTCACGATGTTTTTTCCATTTATAGTTATAGTCGTTTTATTCATGACAGGTTATAGACAAAGTCCATTTTGATTTTATCCATAACATCAGAATGGCTTGAAAACGCTTGGCAAACAAGGAACGGCGCCAAGTGGAGACGTGAAGCGAACAAAAGAAATTCATGCGGGGGCAATCGAGATCAGCGACCAACGATAAATACGTTCATCAACAGTCTGATGAACCTTTTCATAACCATATGCATACGATGGGTGTTGATGAACGGTAAGGAGGGAAAGAGAAATGATTCCCGTATATCCATATTACAGTTATGAAACGGTCTGCAAACAGAAGCCGATCGCGTTTCCGCCTCAGCATCAGCCAAAACAGCCTGGCTTGGAGTATATCATGAATCCCCGGCCTATTTTTGATCATCCTGGTTATAAAGGAAGCGGTAAACTGCAAAATAAAGTGGCCATTATTACAGGAGGAGACAGCGGAATCGGGCGAGCGGTAGCCATCGCTTTTGCCAAAGAAGGAGCCGATGTGGCCATTGCTTACTTAGATGAGCATGAGGATGCCAAAGAGACGAAAGAATATATAGAAAAATACGGGCGGCGTTGTTTACTGCTTTCTGGCGACCTAAGAGAAGAGCGATTTTGCCATCAGCTTGTTCAAGAAACGATCGATGCTTTTGGCAAGCTGCATATTCTCGTTTTAAATCAAGGGGTGCAATATCCGCAACGAAGTATTCTTAACATTTCAAAAGAACAGTTAGAAAATACATTTCGCACTAATATTTTTCCTATGTTTTTCATCACACAAGCAGCCTTGCCTTATTTAAGGCCGAGCAGCTCTATTATCAGCACAGCCTCTGTTACAGCTTATGAAGGTGAACCGTCATTAGTGGATTATTCGTCAACAAAAGGGGCAGTTGTATCGTTTACTAGATCGTTAGCACTGCAACTAGTAGAAAAAGGCATACGCGTCAATGCGGTGGCACCCGGCCCCATTTGGACCCCGTTAATCGTTTCCTCTTTTTCAGCTGACAGAGTCAAAACCTTCGGCACCGATACACCGATGCGTAGAGCCGGACAGCCGTATGAATTAGCTCCGACATACGTTTATCTTGCTTCCGATGATTCCTCTTATGTCACAGGTCAAGTATTACATGTGAATGGCGGCACCATGACGGAAACATAAGAGGAAATGAGCTAAGCTATGATCTGCTGACCTATTTCCTCTCTATCTATCAAACAAAGCCGCCGCGGAAGGATGAAAATAACGCGCTTTATAGAATGCTTCCCCACTTATACCTTATGCATTGAAGTGGGGTTTTCTTGCTTGAAGATGATAAAACCGGTTCCGTGTATTGACTTTTATCCCTTCTCTATTAACCTACTAGCTAATCACGCAACAAAACCGTCTCCTTCTTTTTTAACATCTCCCCCGAGAAGTCTTCTGCCTCCAAATAGAGTGTAGGCGGGAGAAGTTTCATTGAATCATTTCTGTCTTTTCATAATCTGGATTGTGTATATAATGATAGATTTTGCCTTGTTCAAGATAAACGATGGAGTAGCGCTGAGCTTCGTTTTTGTTATCATAAGTGGCAAATACGACAATCCCATTGTATGTTTTGACGCCATCTACATCGATTTCATCAAGCTCCATCCCGCTTGATCCCTTCGTCGCTTGAAACTGATACGTTTTCGGAAAGCCTATATCGTAACGGCGCATGATGACGCCGCTCCTCTCAGAATCCACCACCCGTACTGCTTGAACCTTTAATAATGCATCCACCGCTTCTTTTGTCATGCTAAGCTGAAGCTGCTTTTTTAGCTCATCTGGAGTCAATGATGGATTCGTTTGTGTGTTTTCGTTGTGGTTCGTGATATGACCATTTTGGACATCTTGCTGGTTGGTTTGCTCTGCTCTGAATCTACTACCGTTTCTCTTGTTTTTGAGCCTCCTGCTCTAGCTTCAGGCCCTGATGGTTCCTTATCCGAACAAGCTCCCAGCAAGAAAACGAATAAAAGAGCAAGCCATTTTTTATTTTTCATCATGTCCCCCCTGTAGTTTCATTGATTAATGGAAACAGCAACATAGGAACAATCCCTTTGTATGGAGATTACAAGATGGCATACACCTTCATCATTTGTAATTATTTTCCACAATCTTATTATAGGTTAGTGTAAATATATGTAAATAGTCATTTTATATTAAATTGCTATTCGTTTACCTCATCACCCCGTTCTTCTTTCTCCCATTCATAAATTTCCTCCTAGAATCTTTTATAAATATGTTATACTTGTTAAAATGAGGTGTTATCTATGTGGAAAGAATTTAAAGAGTTTGCAATGCGTGGAAACATTGTTGATTTAGCGATTGGGGTGATTATCGGCGGCGCCTTTAACAAAATCGTTTCTTCCCTTGTCAACGATATGGTCATGCCGCTGCTCGGTTTACTGCTTGGCGGTCTTGATTTTAGCAGCCTCTCATTTCAATTTGGAAAAGCCAATATAAAATACGGGATGTTTATCCAAACCATCGTTGATTTTCTCATTGTTGCCTTTTCCATCTTTTTGCTTGTAAAAGGATTAAACAAACTGCATCAACGCAAAAAGCAAGAAAAAATAGAAGAACAGCCTGTGTTATCCAAACAAGAGGAGCTGTTGAGCGAAATCCGCGACTTATTGAAGCAACAACAAAGGGAACGAGGATGATCGCAGCCAAAGTCCATTTTGACTTTGGCTGCATCCGCTTTTTCATCCTCCCTTTTTTTCCTAGCAAACACAATTGCGAGGCCACTAGTGCAGCATAAAAGTGGTTGTCAATAGTCTAAAAAGAGACACCCTTTGTTTGCTGCTATCATCCAATGAACATCCCGCTTTTCTGCTGAAGTCGGCAAGCCGATTTGCTTGCCGACTAAGCCCCGCGCAAATAAGGAACGCTTGGTGGGTAAGTTCATTTGCCCACTGGCGTTCCTTGTTTGCGGAGGAGGCAGAAAGCTATACAGATATCAGCACAAATGTACGGTTATAAAAGCCAATAAGCAATAGGAGTGACGATTACAAGAGTAAGAACCGTCCGTTCAACCCAAATGATCAGCAGCTTCGGAATACTAAGCGGAATTTCTGTGGAAAGAATGCATGGGATCACGGCTGAGAAAATGATAAGGTAAAAATCGCTAGTAATTCTGAGCGATTTCTATCGAATTCCTTCGCTCAAACCCCGCAAGCGCCTCAGCGCACAAATAGGCGGCTAATGTAATCGTTTTGCGGTTTTCATCGACAGTCGGATTCACTTCAGAAATATCAAAGCTTGTCGTTTTTGGATGAGCAACAATCTGACGGATCAGAGCACGGGCGATTTTTGGATCTAACCCAAATGGAGATGGCGCGCTTACTCCTGGGGCTGCGCTGGCGCTGATCGCATCCATGCAAAGCGTCAGCATCACGACATCGTATTTTTCGATAAATTGTTCAATCGTCGTATATATTTCTTTGATCCTCTCCCACGTCACCTGTTCCTCTAATACATAAACACACCCATACCGCTGAGCGGTTTCAAACAAGGTAGCTGTATTGCCAAAAGGCTGAATTCCGAGACATAAATATCCAGCTTGGCGGTCTGCATCTAATATTTGGCGAAACATCGTACCTGATGACGCTCCCTGATCGTAGGGCCGCATATCAAAATGAGCATCTATATTAATGATGCCGATGCTCTTTTCCGTTCCAGCCGCTTGGCGTACCCCTAAGTAATGCCCGTACGCCGTTTCATGACCTCCCCCAATAATAATCGGAGTGATATGATGCTGTATGAGATGCTGAACCGCTTCGCCTAGTTGCTGTTGACTTTGTTCCAGATGATGATCTTCACAGCCAACATTGCCAACATCGAAAACGAATGTCTCGTCAGAAAAATGCCATGGCAAATTAGCCAATGCTTTTTTTACTTCCACCGGGCCGTAATAAGCTCCGACGCGCCCCTTATTTCGCTTGACACCTTCATCACATTGAAATCCTAATAAAGCAAATGCTTTTCCACCTGTCATTTTTTCAAGTTCATCTATATTTTTTAGCTGCACACGCTGATGAAATCGAAAGCTGAGCGGATCCGTGCGGCTGTCAATCCTTCCTGTCCATGTGCTGCTTTGCGGCTGATGGTACACTCTCCAACACGTCCTTTCCTAATTAAGGATTTTATCCTCAAAACACTGGAACCTTTTTAGATATATTCTCGATATACAGTGCAGTTCCTTCTATTTTTCAAAGTCCCCTACTTCCCAATGAAAGGCAACTAGCAGAGCTGCGCCAGACAGAGTCGTTCTTCCTGGCGATCATCAGACGGTTATCGCCCGAAAAGTTTCTTGTCTGTTATAAGGCTAACGAATCATTCTTTTCGATCTATCGTTTCTAAAAAAGCTGGCATGAAAGAAAGGCAAGCCGCAGAGACTTGCCTTGAACCGCTGGGAAGCAATACAAATAACATATATGTGCAAACGTTAAATGGTATCTATATAGACGGCTGAACTAAAATTTTGATTTGGCTTTTTTGAGTCGTTAACGCTTCAAACCCTTTTGGTACAATTGCATCTTAATGAATATAGCTTGTTGTAAATTCGAGAAATATTCTGCTTGTTTTTCATCACCATGGCTCTAAACGCTGTTTTCATTTTCCCATTTCAACATACAAGGACTTTACTGGTTCATTCATACAGTTCGTGCTACAATAGAAAAGAATATTTTTATGGAAAGGGATGGACTGTTTGGCTAGTACGCATACATTTACAAAAACAGAGGAATTTGTTCATGCGATTACTCATGGAATTGGAGCGATATTAAGCATCGCCGGACTCGTTATTCTTGTTGTAATGTCCGCTATTTATGGAAATGAGTGGCACGTCATTAGCTTTAGCTTATTTGGCAGCACCATGCTTATCTTATATTTATCCTCCACCATCAGCCACGGATTGCCAGAAGGAAAAGGAAAACAATTATTTCAGATTTTTGACCACTCCTCCATTTACTTTTTCATCGCTGGAACCTATACCCCGTTTCTTTTTTTGGCCGTGAAAGGAACAACAGGATGGATTTTGTTTGGAATCGTCTGGGGGCTTGCGGTTGCAGGCACAGTTTTTAAATGCTTTTTTGTCACTCGTTTTTTATATACTTCCACCCTTCTCTACATTGTAATGGGCTGGCTCATCATCTTTGCTTGGAAGCCCTTGGCGGCCAATCTTAGCTCTGAAGGCCTGTTATTTCTCGTATCTGGGGGAGTTTTGTATACGATTGGCGCTATTTTTTACGTATGGAGAGGGGTAAAATTTCATCACGCCATTTGGCATCTGTTTGTATTGGCCGGTTCAATCGCTCACTTTTTCGCCGTATTATGTCTGCTTCCTACTATTTAAACAGAGCGCTAAAAATTGACCCCATGAATGATGCATATGTTTTGCTTTTTCAAACAAACGCAAAGATAATAAACTTATACAAAATTTGGATAGGGGGATTGCCATGAACAGCATCACAGACAGCGCTTTATTATCAAATGGGGTAAAAATGCCGTGGCTCGGACTTGGAGTTTATAAAGTGTCAAACGGCGATGAGGTTGTCAAAGCAGTGCGGACAGCGCTGGAAATCGGCTATCGCCACATCGATACAGCTTCTTTCTATGAAAATGAAGAAGGGGTCGGCCAAGCGATCAAAGAATCCGGAATACCGCGTGAGCAGCTGTTTATTACAACAAAAGTGTGGAACACAGAACAAGGATATGAAGAAACACTCCAAGCCTTTAAAAGAAGCGCAAACAAACTTGAGCTTGAATACGTGGATTTATACTTAGTGCATTGGCCAGTGAAAGAAACATATAAAGAAACATACAGAGCCTTAGAAAAGCTGTATAAAGAGGGATTTGTTCGCGCGATTGGCGTGAGCAATTTCCACATTCATCATTTAGAGAACTTAATGACCGACTGTGAAATTAAACCAATGGTCAATCAAGTGGAATATCACCCTCGATTGACACAACAAGAGCTTCATGCTTTTTGCCGAAAGCATCAGATTCAGCTGGAAGCATGGTCTCCGCTCATGCGCGGCGTTTTGCTAGAAGAGCCGATTCTGGTCGACATTGCCAATAAATATGGCAAATCACCGGCACAAGTTATTCTGCGCTGGGACTTGCAAAATCAAGTGGTCACAATTCCGAAATCCGTCACACCTCAACGAATAAAAGAAAATGCCGAAATCTTTGATTTCGAACTGACAGCTGAAGAAATGGAACGGATTCACTCACTAAACCAAAACAAACGAATCGGCAAAAACCCAAACGATTTCGACCTTTAAGTCCCCCCTTTAACAACTCTCTCCCACCCGGATTGCAGAGGTGGGAGATTTTTTTGAGCCGTTCAATTCCTTATAGTTAAGATACAAACATCGATGGCCGATGGCGAATTAGAATCGATTCTCGACGTTCAATTCCTCATAGTTAAGATACAAACCCGGATGGAGAGGTTTACCACGAATTAATGACGATGGACGTTCAATTCCTCATAGTTAAGATACAAACCCCAAAAATGATGATGAAATCAGCATTTGGAAAATGGATGCAATGTTATTATAAGCTTGTCTTAAAATTCGAGCAACAATTTCTTTGCTTGATCGCTGTAGGAGTTTTGGCTACTAGAAATATGTCGTCGATCCCCGGGATTTTTGCACAACTGAAGGTCGACGACTTTATTTTTTTGCATGGATGTTGTCGCTACTATATACGAGGAAAATAATCATTTGAAATTGTTTACTCATTTGCTGTAACCGTCAAGTAAAATTGAACAGTTTTCGCTAAATACGAGTGAACACTTTTCTGGAAATTCCAGCGTAATCCCTATTTGACATGGAGCCTCTGCGTACAAGATATTTCCTAAAAAGCGAGCAACAACAAGAATCAGCCGCATGAAACGAGAGGCTATCATGTACGCCACTCTATGTAAAGTGCACGCTTCTAACTGGTTAAAAACTGTTCAATTTAATCAATCGAATTCTGTTCAGTTTTATTTAGCGGTCACATTTGCCTCTGTCCTCACTCTTAAGATGCTGTTCTATTCAACACTTTGGTTTATTTCCTGTTGTATTACAGCCATATGAATCTTATAAACAAAGTTGATTAAACATCCACACAAAAGATATCTGAAATTTCACACACAACAAAAAATATGGTATGATAAAAACAGAAAAACAAACAAAAACGGGCATATAAAAACAGAAATGATGAGGAGAGTCTATAATGTTAGCAGCCGAAAGACAACAAAAAATTGTGGAGATTGTTAACGAGCGATTGAGCATTCGCGTATCAGAACTAAGCAAAATCTTTTCTGTCACTGAAGAAACCATTCGTCGTGATTTAGAAAAGCTGGAAAAAGAACATAAGTTAAAGCGAAGCCACGGAGGGGCCATCAGCATTCGTGAAGAAACGGAAATTGATGTATCTGAGCGCGAAATTACAAATGTCGAAGAGAAAAAAGCGATCGCTCAAGAAGCGATCAAACACATTGAAAGTGGTGATCGCATCATTTTAGATGCCAGCACTACTGCTTGGTATTTAGCGAAAACTCTTCCTGATATCCCTCTAACGGTGATTACCAATTCGATTAAGGTAGCAGTGGAATTAAGCAAAAAAGGAAAGATCCAGGTCATTTCTACCGGCGGAATGCTGCTTCCAAAATCGCTTTCGTACGTTGGTCCCCTAGCAGAACGATCTCTTGATGCCTACCACGTCGATAAGGTTTTTCTTTCCTGTAAAGGCGTTCATTTAGCGAACGGACTAAGTGAATCGAATGAGTGGCAAGCACTTCTAAAAAAACGAATGATGGAGATCGCCGACAAAATTATTTTAATGGCTGATTCTAGCAAATTTGGGATCCGTACCTTTGTTCATATGGCTTCTCTTGCCGATATGGATCATATTATCACTGATGACCAAATTGATCATGAAACCAAATGGGAGCTCGAAGAACAAAATTTATCATTTACAGTTGTTGCTCCACTTTCATTAAAAGCATAATCTTATCTGAAAAATGCACTTCCAAATTTACAGGAAGTGCATTTCTTCTATAAAACTTATGATAGTCGTGCCAAGAAAAAATATTCCTATATCAATGAATTCATATTAAAAGAAAAAACAATGAATCCGCTCGCTTTACTTAACTTATTGCCCTTTCAGTACTGACACTATCTGCTTTGTTTTCTATACTTCCTGATTTATGAATGCTAGCTCTATTTCATCTATTTGCCAATACCTCTTCTTCATATCGCTTCACTTCTTGGAGCCACTCTTCCCTAACAGGTACTCCTCTATCGTCACAATACGCATCCCAAATTACACCAAACGGGTATGTTTTAAATTCTTCCATCAATGCAAGACGTTCGGTAAAGTTTCCCTTTTCCTGAAGCTGTTTTAAGTAGTCATGTGGCAGTAGCATGGCATATAGCAATGCTTTAATCATATTGCGTGTGCCCATCACCCAAGCGGCAATCCGATTAATACTAGCGTCAAAAAAGTCTAGGCCAATCATTACCCGATCTAACGCCTGATTTCGAACAATCTCCAACGCAATCTCTTTGAGTTCGTCATCAAAAATAACCACATGATCACTATCCCAGCGGACCGGCCTTGAAACATGCAAAGCTAACTTATCAAAATAAAGTAACATCGCCGAAATTTTATCAGAAACAGCCTCTGTTGGATGAAAATGGCCTGTATCTAGCAAGCATACTTTATGATTTTGCAGCGCATACCCTAAATAAAACTCATGAGAACCAACCACATACGATTCTGAGCCGATTCCAAATAGCTTGCTTTCTATTGCATCAATATTATAGGCTTCATCGATCGTTTCCTTAAAAATTTGATCTAAGGAATCTTTTAGACGCTGCCGCGGGGTCAGACGGTCACTTGGGATATCTTTGTATCCATCTGGGATCCAAAGATTTGTTAAACATGGGGTACCAAGACGCTTGCCAAAATATTCGCCAATTTTCCGGCAAACCATACAATGACGAATCCAAAACTGCCTGATTTCTTCATTAGGATGAGATAATGTCAGGCCATCCGTCAATTTTTCATGAGAAAAAAGTGTCGGGTTAAAGTCTAGGCCAAGCCCACGCTCTTTTGCCCAATACACCCAGTTGTCAAAATGCTGTGGCTCTAATTCGTCTCTGTCCACCATTTCGCCGTTTGTCTCGGCATACATCGCGTGCAAATTAACGCGATGTGTTCCTGGGATAAGCGATAAAGCTTTCTCAAGATCCTGGCGCAACTCTTCCGGCGTCCCTGCTTTGCCTGGATAATGTCCAGTTACATCAATACCGCCAGATAATTCTCTTCTATTCACTTCAAATCCCGAAACATCGTCTCCTTGCCAGCAATGAATCGATATCGCTATACGCTGTAATTGTTTTAAAACCTCATCAACATGTATTCCCCATTTTTCATACTGCTGCTTGGCTCTGTCAAAGCTTTCTTTCACCATATTTCCTCTCTCCTTCTCTATATGGTACAAACTTTTTTAACGGAAAAGAACGAGCAATCATCGTGCGCGCTTCATTTAATGTACTGATATCACCAAGTGCCATTAATTGAACGACAATATTGCCGATCGCTGTTGCTTCCACCGGCCCAGCGTAAACTTCCTTTCTCGTCGCATGAGCTATCATTTGGTTCAATAGCTCATTTTGGCAGCCTCCCCCAATAATATTGATTTGTTTAAACTTGATTCCAATCACTTCTTCGATCTTTGCAACCGCATGCTGATAACTGACAACTAAGCTATCAAATACGCATTTCGCTATTTGCCCCGGCGTTTGCGGAACCGGTTGATTCGTTTCTAAGCAGCATTTCTGAATCTCATCAACCATGTTAATCGGCTTTAAGAATCTCGTATCATCGACATGGACAATGGCTCGAAAATCTTTTTCTATCTTAGCAAGCTGAACCAGCTGTTCAAAAGAATATTGATGCCGATACACTCGTTTAATCTCTTGAAGCATCCAAAGTCCCATGATATTTTTTAAAAAACGAAATCGATAGTTGAAGCCGCCTTCATTCGTAAAGTTATACCTTAAGGCATGCTCTGTACAAAGAGGGAACTGCAATTCCACCCCAATTAACGACCATGTTCCAGAACTAATATAAATCGTATCGTGTGATTCCGGCACTGCAATTACCGCTGAAGCCGTATCATGGGTGGCTGGCATAATGACCTTCATGTCTAATCCTATTTCTTCAGCTAGCTCTTGTCTCAATTTGCCTAACACGGTTCCAGGTGTATGGATCGTCTGAAAAATAGACTCTGGGATTCCTAGCTTCTCCAACAATTCCTTATCCCATGTTTTCGTAGCAGCATTGACAAGCTGTGTGGTTGTCGCATTTGTATATTCATTCACTTTTTTTCCCGTCAACAGATAATGAAAATAATCCGGAATCATCAAAAATGTCTTCGTCCGTTCCAATATTTCTGGTGCTGTTTGTTTTAGCGCATACAACTGATAGATGGTATTGAACGATTGAAATTGAATGCCGGTCCTGCCGTATAATTCTTCCTTTGAAATCTTCTGAAATACTTGTTCCATCATGCCGATTGTACGCGGATCCCGATAAGCGACAGCTTCCGTTAGGCGCCGATCATCTTCATCCAGCAATACAAAATCAACAGCCCATGTGTCAATTCCAATACTTTTTGGATTCATTCCTTGACCTTTACAAATATGAAGCCCTTTTTTAATTTCCTGAAATAGTTGGTCAATATCCCAACAAATATAGTCTCCTTTTTGTACAAGCTGGTTTTCAAAACGATAAATTTCTTCTATGATTAATTTTTCTTCCAATAAATATCCCGCCACCATCTTGCCGTTTGACGCTCCAATATCAACAGCCAAGCAACATTTTTCCATTTTAATCTCCTCCGAAAGCGCTTCCTTTTTATCTCATCAATACGTGAAGAGAATGAACTCCCTTCACGCCGTCACATCAATGATTATCTCGGGAATGCAGCCGGTACTCCACCATCAACAGTCAGCAGGCAACCGGTTGTTTTTTCCGCTTTTGAAGAAGCAAAAAAGAGGATCGCATCGGCAATATCTTCTGGATATATATTCACTAACAATGCTGTGCGCTTTCGATAGTAGTCTTCAAGCTGGTCAGGTTCAATGCCATAAGCTCTTGCTCGTTCTTCCCGCCATGCAGAATTCCAAATCGCTGATCCTTGAAGAACAGCATCCGGCAGAACCGAATTGACTCGAATGCCATATGCTCCCCCCTCCGCCGCAATGCATCTCGCCAAATGCATTTCTAACGCTTTAGCAGCACTGTACGCGGCCGCATTTTTCCCTGCATAAACCGAATTTTTAGAGCCAACAAACACCATGCTGCCGCCAAGGCCTTGTTTCTTCATTTGTCTAAACGCTTCACGCGCCACAAGAAAATAACCTGTTGCCAATACATTGATATTCAAATTCCACTCCTGTAGTGTTGTTTCATCAAATGGGCTTGATGTAGCCAATCCAGCATTATTGACAATAATATCGATTCCTCCGTAAGTCCGTGCCGCTTCTTCAAATGCCAGCCTTACCTCTTCTTCTTTTGTCACGTCCATTCGTACCGCAATCGCTCTTCCTTCTCCATGCTCTTTATTAATTTCAGTCGCTACCCTCGCCGCTCCCTCTATATTAAGATCAGCCACCACTACATGGGCTCCTTCTAAAGCAAAACGGCGGCACGTTTCGCTGCCGATTCCCCCCGCTCCTCCTGTCACAAACGCAACCTTCCGCGAAAATTCTGCTTCAGGAGGAGCAAGAGTTAGTTTGTATAGCTCCAATGGCCAATACTCCACCTGATAAGATTCTTGTTCATTCAACGAAACAAATCTCCCTAATGATGTAGCTCCTTTCATCACAGCAATCGCTCGATGATACAACGCTCCACTTACCTTCGCCATCGCTAAGCTTTTTCCGGTATTCACCATACCGATACCAGGAATTAAAATCACTCGAGGGACCGGTTCAAACATTTTATCTCCTTCCGTGCGATTTCTTTCAAAATAAGCTTCATATTCCTTTTTAAAACTGGAAATCCCTTCCTTGATTTTTTCGATTAGCTCCTGTACATTACCTGTTTGCGGATCCCAGTCAATATATAAAGGTACACGCTTTGTATGTACCAAATGATCAGGGCAAGCTGCGCCAATTTGTGAAAGCACAGGAGCTTCGTAGCTATTCACAAACTGTAAGACTTGATCTGTATCATCGTATGACACGATCATGCGGTTTGAATGACTTACAAGCCTACGAATGATCGGCATTACTTGAGCTAAAATCGCTTTACGTTCATCTTCTGTTAATGCTTTATGTTTTGGACCTCCAAATACTGTCGCTTCGTTTACACTCCGTTGAATATATTGCTCCGCTTCATTGATAATTGAAATGGTTTTTTCATAGCATTCTTTCGACGTTTCTCCCCAAGTAACAAGACCGTGCTTTTCCATCAATACGAGCTCAGCATTTGCATTCCTTCTTACCCCCTCCGCAATCATTTTCGATAAGGTAAACCCCGGGCGAACATATGGCACCCAAACAAAACGATCTCCATATATCTCTTCGGCAATCTTTTTGCCATTATCAGCGCAGCAAATACTAATAATCGCATCTGGATGTGTATGATCAATATGTTTAAACGGCAAAAACGCATGCAGCAAGGTCTCGATGGATGGCCGAGGATGCTTAGAGTTGATCATACAATGTGATAAATACTCCACCATTTCTTCATCTGACATCTCCTCCCGTTCCATCAACGGGCGAATATCTTCTAATCTTAAACCTGTAAAATGTTGTGCTTTCATTGTCGCTAAATCTGAACCGCTCCCCTTCACCCACATTACTTCCATCTCTCGTCCACGAAAATCTTTCGTGATCGCCTTCATTGATGTATTGCCTCCGCCCCAGTTTGCTACTGAGCGATCCGCTCCAAGCAGATTAGAGCGATACACTAATTTCTCCAGCTCGGTTTGCAACACTGTAAATTCACTATCATTCCATAAATTTCCTACCATAATTCCCCCGCCTTTTGTTTTATTTTTGCTTGCATTGTTTATGATTGTATTTTTTAGCAGATATCATCAACATTAAAAATCATTCTTATTTTTCTTTCTTTTATGAAATGAATTTATGATGTGTACATCCTAAAGGAACCAAAGTTGTGACCTCATCCTTGCTTTCTTTTTTGAAAACAGAACGATAGGTCTTCGAAATATACACTTCCAACTTTATTATTTCTATCACTCATCTTTTTTCTTTAATAACAAAGAGGTTGCTCAATACAGCTTAAAAGGGCTTTGAGACAACCTCCCTCTATTCATTAGAAATCATAGTTGCCGGCATTTTCAGCAGTAAAATCTGTTGGCGGTCCCATAATCACGGTTTTTCCATCCTCTTTGACCTCAATTTTTCCTACATTATCAATATTTTGTCCGTCTTGCGGCTTTTTGCCTTCAACTAAATCCTTAGCCAATGCAACTGTTAAATATCCAAGTTTGTTTGGCTCCCACAAAATTGCAACATCTAATGATTGGTCCTCTAAAAACGGCTTAGAATCCTTAGGTAGAGCTGTTCCCACGACTGTAATTTTATTTTGTAACCCTTTTTCTTGAATCGCTTGTGCTGCTCCTAAGGGAGCTGGAGTTGAAAACGCCATAATGCCTTTTAAATTTGGATAGGATTTGATTAAATCAAGAGTTTTCTGATATGCCACCTGCTGTTTTTCATCTGTGGCAATTTTATCGGTCACCAATTTAATACCGGGGTAATTCTCTTCTAATTCTTTCTTAGCCGCGTCAATCCAAGCGTTTAAATTAGCGGCAGAAAGACCTCCTGTTAAAATAGCGATTTCTCCTTTATCTGTCCCTATCTTTTCAATAAGAGTTTTAGCAATATGACGACCATAAATTTCATCGTCAATTTGATGAATGGACAATTCAACAATCGACTGATCTGCCGGTGTATCCCAGTCTATCACTTTAATGCCTTGTTCTTTTGCCTTTTTTAACACCGGAGTTAAAGAGGCTGGATCATTTGGCGCCACTGCAATAACGTCTACTTTTTGGCTAATTAAATCCTCAATAATTTTCACCTGCTGTGCTGCGTCAGCTTCAGTTGGTCCTGTGTAAATCACATCTACCCCTAAATCCTTTCCAGCTTGTAATGCTCCTTTTTCGGCAGCGTTAAAATATGGAATACCAACCAGCTTTGGAACAACAGCAATTTTTAATTTACCGTTAGCATCATTTTTCGTTTCACTTGCTTGGCCATTATTAGCGCTTTTATTCGATGTAGCTGAATTTTGCGAAACACAGCCTGCTAAAAGGCCAAAGAGAAACAGCAATGAAACGAAGAATTTCAATTTCTTCATCTAAAAACTCCTCCTTTTCTAATCACATACTATTTAGGCAAACGATTCAACAGTAAAGTGCTCAAGAAGTAACTTGCATCCTGTCCTTGTTTCCCAATTTGGTTTTAGCAAAATTAATAACAAGCACAGCGATTAAAATCGCTCCCATAATCACGTTCACAATGGTGCGCGGAACTTCTAACAAATTTAATCCATTTGAAAGGATTTGAAAAATCATAACCGCATATACGGTTCCAACCACCTTCCCGTATCCCCCTTGAATTTCCGTGCCTCCTAAAACAGCAGCTGCCACACTTTGCAAAAGGTAAGAAGAACCTAAATCCACTTTGGCGGTGTTATATCTGGAAGTCATAATAATAGCAGATATAGCAGCTAAAAATGAGGCATACAGATATACTTTTAAAATCACTCGACTCGTGTTGATTCCTGAAAAGAGAGAAGCTACAGAATTACTTCCTATCATGTACACACATCGCCCCCAATATGTTTTTCCTAAAAGAACGGATGTTACAACAGCGAAGAAGATAAAAATAATCATAGATAAAGGAATGAGCCCTAAATAGTAGCCATTTCCAATCAAATTATACCAATCGCTAAAACCCGAGATTGAATTTCCTTTTGTTATACTGAGTATCACCCCCTCAAACAAAATCATGGTTCCTAATGTCACTAAGATGGGGGAAACTCCTATCCTCGTGACAATAAAGCCGTTCATAAATCCGCAAGCTAAGCCGATTAGTATCCCAACCAAAATCGATATCATCATAGGATAGCCATGGCTTTGCATCATAGCAATGGAGACCCCTGAGAGCGCTGCAGTATAGGTAATCGAAAGATCAATCCCACCCGTTATTATCACCACCATCATTCCCAATGCCAGCAATCCGAATTCCGGCAATTGAAACATCATGTTATTTATATTTTCAGCACTTAAAAATCCTGGCGCTATAATCGTCATGACGACAAAAAGTGCTAAAGCTATTAAACCAAGTATATTTTCTTTTGATAACGCTATCTTCACTCCTATTCCCTCCTTTTTTATGAATCTATTTCTATTCTGGATAATTGGGCTTGAGCTCGTTTATATTGAATATGATCATACGAAACTGCTAATAAAATAATGAGCCCCACCACTACCTTTTGCCAAAAAATATCAATTCTTGCTAAGATAAGTCCATTTTGTATGATACCTAATAAAAGAACCCCCAATATTGTCCCGATAACCGTTCCTCTCCCTCCCATAATATTCGTTCCACCAAGTACTACAGCCGCAATCACAGATAGTTCTAACCCAGACAATCCATTAGGATCTACAGCCTTAGTGTAGGAAATTTGCGCAATAGCGGCGATTCCCGCCAAAAATCCCATATAAGCAAAAACGAAAATTTGAACCTTATTGAAATTAATTCCTACTCTAAGTGCTGATTCTTTATTTCCGCCAATCGCTAAAATTTCCCGACCCATCACAGTGTGTTTTAAAAGGAACCAAGTTAGAATAGCAATCAAAAAAAACAGCCATATTAAAATTGAAACACCCAATATTTTGATATTAGAAAATTTCAAGAAAACTTTAGGGAAATCTGTGCTGTTTAAATACTGTCCGTTCGTAACATATAAAACGATTCCGTTAATCATACTCATTGTTCCAAGCGTCACTACAATCGCAGGTATTTCGATCTTTGACACAAGAAATCCGTTAATTCCTCCTAATATTATTCCAAGCAAACAAGCAATCACCAACAACAAGAATAGCGCCCCTATATGATCAGGAACCATCACTAAAAGTTTCCCTATCACTACGCAAACGGCTGTCGTCACAGCTGCAACGGATACATCAATGCCCCCTGTAATAATCACCAACGTCATTCCCATGGCTAATATGCCAAGGACAACATTTCCTTTAAGAATATCAAGGATATTATCAATGGTTAGAAAAACAGGATTGATAAAGGATAGGACGATAGAAAGTATGATGATGATAACCGCTATACTCGCTTCCTTTTTCATTATACTTTTCACATCATCGCCCCCTTGCTTGGTTGAGTAACTGTTGAAAGAGCTCCATGATGATTTGCCGGGCTAGCTCCGAGCAATGCAAGGTTCATGATATTTTCCTGTGTAGCCTCTTGAATGTTTAATTCTCCCGCTATTCGACCATGTTTCATCACTAAAATACGATCACTCACTGCTAAAATCTCTGGAAGCTCCGAAGAGATAACAATGACTCCCATCCCTTCAGACGCAAGTTGACGAAGAAGTTTATGAATTTCTGTTTTCGCTCCAATATCAATGCCGCTCGTCGGTTCATCAATAATCAGTATTTTTGGATTCGTTGCCAACCATTTACTTATGACTACTTTCTGTTGATTTCCTCCTGATAATTGGCCAACCTTTCTTTCAGGCGCTGCTGGTCTAATGTCAATTGCTTGAATATAGCGTTCTGCTAAATCAACTTCTTTTTTTCGCTGAATGAGGCCCAGCTTAGTTCGAAGCGCTTTCAAAATAGAGATAGAAATATTGTTTATCACTGATTGTTCTAAAATTAACCCTTGTATCTTTCTATTTTCAGGAATATAAGCAATCCCATTTTTCACAGCTTTTTCAGGTGACGAGATGAATACCGCCTCCCCCTGAATTTTCACTTCGCCTTTATAGGGATTATTAACCCCAAATATAGCCTGAGCAAGTTCCGTTCTTCCCGAACCTACTAATCCAGTAATCCCCAATACCTCTCCTTCTTTTAACTGAAAAGAGATGTCCTTAAAATTCCCTTCTTTTGATAAATTTCTAACTTCTAATATTACATTTCCGATCTTATGGTTAACAGCTTGACTTCTTTCATACTGGACCTTGCGCCCAACCATTAAAGTAATAAGCTTCTCTTCATCCATCTCTTCTTTTAAATAGGTTCCTACGTATTTTCCGTCGCGTAAAACAGTAAATCGATCAGAAACCGTGAACAGTTCTTTTAATTTGTGACTTACAAAAATGACAGATATTCCCTTTTGTTTAAGCCTATCGATAATATGATAAAGTTTCTCTACTTCACTAGAAGATAAGGAAGCAGTAGGCTCATCCATGACAATGAGTTTAGAATCAAATGCTAAAGCCCTTGCAATTTCAATCAACTGTTGTTGAGCAATGCTTAGCTTTTCGACGGGTGTATATAAATCAATTTGAAAATCAAGCTCGTTTAATACTTTTTGAGCTATTTTTTTTATTTCGTTCCAATTGACTCTTTTCCATGATTTATTATAAACATCCTTTCCTATACAGATATTTTCAGCTACTGAAAGATTAGGAAATAGACTCAAATCTTGATATATAATGGAAATGCCCTTCAAGACGGCGTCAATCGGCTTTTTGATCTCTACTTTCTTACCCTCAAAATAAAATTCAGCTCCAAAATCCGGCTGATAGACCCCAGCTAATATTTTGATTAATGTTGATTTTCCAGCACCATTTTCACCAATTAAAGCATGGATTTCTCCTCTTTTAACTTCTAGTCTTACATGATCAAGCGCTTTCATTCCATGAAAGGTTTTACTTATATGCTCCATCCTTAATAAATATTCAGACATGGCTATCCCTCTTTCTCTTGATTCGGTTCACTCACATTGTCTCTATATCGCTTTAAAAATTTAACTATCACTTTCTAGAAAGTCGACAGTCAAAGACCATTTTCTAGACTTATCTTCGTTATGCAAATGTGCCATAAAGATTCGAACGATGTGCTGTGAGAGCAATTCATAAACCTTAAGAAACGTTTCTTTATTCAAGCGTCTAATCCTTGAAAAATCTTTCGTTATATACATCCAAAAGTTATGGCTCATGAAATCTTTAATAATATGTTAAATTTCTTTGTCTGCAAAATTCATTTACTTCTTCAATAGTTGGAATGCCGGCTTGAGCCCCCCACTTCGTTACTTTTAATGCGCTAACAATGGTAGCAAATTGCGCAGCCCTTATAAGTTCTTGACCGTCAGCTATCGAGCATGCTAACGCCCCAGCATATGAGTCGCCGGCGCCAACTGTATCGACCGACTTCACGGAAATGGCTTCAATATATTCACATTTTCCATTTTCACACACAAAGGAGCCTTTATTAGCCATTTTGATAATCAGATTCTTCACTCCCATTAATTGAAAATGCTTTGCTGCCTCATATGCTGCATCCACTGACATAACATCTATTCCAGTTAACGCTTTTGTCTCCTGACGATTCGGAATAATTAAATCTGCATGCTCCCACGCGCGTACCGTTATTCCTTCGGCTGGTGCAGGATCAAGAATCACAAACATTCCTTTCCTTTTTGCCTCTATCATAGATTGAATGACTGCTTCTGCTGGAATTTCCATTTGAACCAATAAAATTTTACTATCAAAAATTTTTGAAAAAGCTTCACAAACATCTGTATCTCTTAATTGATCGTTTGCTCCCTTTACTACGAACATGGTATTTTCTGCTGTGCGATCAACAGTAATAATGGCACATCCAGTTGCAACGTCTCGGATTCGCTTAATATAGGTTGTATCAATATCGTTTTTTTGCAATGCCTTTAACACTATATCTCCATACCAATCTTGTCCTATCATTCCAATCAGTTGAACCGTTTTCCCCAAACGTGCACAGACCGTTGCTTGGTTAGCTCCTTTTCCTCCCGGCAATAACTCCACTTTTTCTGCAAAGATGGTCTCTCCTTTAGCAGGATAGCGAGCAGTACGCGCTACGATATCAATATTAATGCTCCCCACCACTGTAATATCATTCATGTTTCTCCTCACCTTCTGGATTTATCTCATATGCGTTTGACAATGATGGATAAATCGTTTGATTTGTAAAACTGCATCTTCTAAGGATTGTGTAGAATTAAACAGACAAGATGTTCCTAGCACCAACATATCTGCTCCGTTTTCTAAAACTTCTTGCATCGTATGATAGCCTATATTTCCATCTACCTGGATATTCACATGATAGTTTTCCTCTGCGATGAGTTGTTTCAACTTTTTGATTTTCTTCTTCATTAGAGGTATAAATTTTTGTCCAGAAAATCCTGGATTTACAGTCATTACTGTGATGTAATCTACCATATCTAAAACATATTCAATATTAGCAATAGGAGTTGAGGGATTTAACGCTACCCCAGCCATTAAGCCGCTATCCCGTATTTTTTGCAACGTTTTTGTCAAATGGACAGTGGCTTCTACATGTATGGAAATCATATCTGCTCCTGATTCAATAAATAGTTCTAAGCAATCCTCTGGTTTTTCAATCATTAGATGGATATCAAATGGAAGATTTGTGGAATTTCTTAGTGTTCTTATCATATCAGGTCCCATTGTGAAATTAGGTACAAATTTCCCATCCATAATATCAAAATGAAAATAATCTACTCCTGCTTGTTCCAAACGATTAACATTATCCCGTAAATTCCCCATATCCGCACACATAAGAGATGGTCCAATTAACACCATACTATTTCTCCCTAGATCTTTTTTGATTCTTAATGGCTAAAATCTCTTTCATTAGCATCGATTCTTTTCCAAAATAGTCATAAAGAAATTCATACCATGTAAATAATTGATGATAGATTGCTTTGTTTTGTTCATTAGGTTGATAAACAATCGGTTCATAATGAATCATACGATACATAGCTTCTTCAATCGTGTCCCATCCACCATTTTCTTTTCCTGCTGCCGTTGCCGCTAATACTGCCGCTCCCATTGCGCTAGCATATGGTAATGTAACCACATACATCTTTTTACCTGTTATATCTGCGAATAATTGCATTAATAATTTATTTTTCTCTGCTAGTCCTCCACAGGCATATATTTCATTTATTTTGATACCGCTTTCACAAAAGGCATTTAAAATTTTTTTCGTTCCAAAAGCCAAAGACTCCATTAAAGCTCTATATAGATGCTCTGGTTTCGTTTGTAAAGTGAGCCCAATAATAAGTCCACTAAGATTGGCATCTTTTAAAATAGAACGATTACCATTCCACCAATCTAGCGCAATTAAACCATGTTCTCCAGGTCGTAAGCGCGATGCTTTATCTTCCAGTATTTGATAAATAGAATCTCCTGATCTGACAGCTTCATCCATTAAATGAGAAGGAACACCATTTTTTATAAACCACAAGAGTGAATCTCCTCCTGCACTCTGACCAGCTTCATAACCAAAATACCCTGGCAGAATGCCATCTTCTACTACTCCGCTAATACCAGGGACAAAAATTTCTCTGCGATCTATACACATATGACAGATGGATGTTCCCATCGCTAACACCATTTTCCCTGGTTGGGTTACCCCCGCACCCAGTACAGCAGCATGGGCGTCAATCATGCTGACAGAAACCGCAACACTTTCTGTCAGTCCTAATTCATTCGCCATCCCCTTCGTTAAAAAACCTGCTCTTGAACCGACTGGATAAATGCGTTCATTCAGCTTTTCTTTAGTAAAATGTTTGAAACGAGGGTGGATTGCTTGGAAATATTCCTCAGAAGGAAAACCAATTTGTTTGCTCCACATTCCTTTATATCCTGCCATACATGAGCTTCGTCTCTCTGATCCTACCAGCTGCATTACAATCCAATCTCCTGCCTCAATAAATTTATCGGCAGCTTCATATACTTCTGGGGACTCATGCAATATTTGCAGAATTTTTGGAAGCATCCACTCTTCAGATATTTCTCCACCGTACCTTCGCAAGAAATATTCTTGGCGTTGATGAGATATCTGATTGATTAGTGCTGCTTCTTTATGCGCGGCATGATGCTTCCATAGCTTCACCCAAGAATGTGGATTCTCTTTATATTTCGGATCTAAACAAAGAGGGAGTCCATTTTTTTTGATGGGTAAAATTGTACTTGCAGTAAAATCAATACCAATACCTATTATATTTTTTACATCAATCCGGGAATGTTCCAAACATCGCTTAACAGTGTCCTTTAGGGCGTATAAATAATCCTCAGGATGCTGCAATACCCAATTTCGTTCCAGCTCTTGCTCTGATCCCGGCAGCTTCTCTGTTATGATCCCATGAGGATAGCAGCCAACAGCTGCCGTTATCAGCTTTCCAGACTGCACATGGACTAGTACCGCCCTAGCAGATTCGGTACCAAAATCAATCCCAAACACATACTTATCGTTCAAGCACCCTCACCTCTATTTGTTTGATTATTATTTTAATTCAGATATTTTTGTTTTTCAATAATTTTTTTGTTTTTATTTTTGTTTTATATAATTTTAAATTGATGTTATTTTGTTTTTGTTGTTTTTTTTACAATTTGTACAATAAATTAAGATGCTTAGTACTTAGTTTATTTTATTAGAATCAAGCATATTTATTTTTAATTTTTTTCATATAAAATCAAATCTTTTCAGCATTTTTATGTTATAAACAAAAGAACATTAAAGTTTGTTTACGCCTGATAAACAAATTCTTTATAATAAATCTAGGAAAAAGTCCTTGTTTGTAGAATTATGACTTTAAAAACCGAACAAATCGGATAAAGACAAAAAAAATGAAAGATTTTTTTCAATAGTGAGGGACAAGCCATCGACTTACCTTCCGGCCGTAAATTAATGGCATCATAAGTTAAGATTTTTTGGTTATGTAATGATAAGTTCTATATCGATCCAGCCAAAAAAATAACGCCGATCTCTAGGTTTTGGGTATACCTAGAGATCGACGACTCTGTCTTAACCATTTTTTCATAATCAATCACCCTTTTTTCTGATGCGAGTCCGCCAGATGAGAAAAGGACCACAATCAAGCGACATGTAAGAGTCACCATAAAATGCAGGCTAATGCTGCAAGAGGCAGTCGGATAACAGCTGTGCCGGGAGCAAAATGTCATTGCGCTTTACATCGTATAGACCATACGGAATAAGACGAAGCCCCGGCAGAAAATCACATGTTAAAAACAGCAGCGTATATAAAATATCGTGGAAAGGAAAGCCTCTTTTCTGAAGAGCATGCAGCAGTTGATCGTGGTAACGAACCGCTGCCTCAAACGAATCATCGATCGTCATCATCCCTGTAAACGGCAACGGAATTTCGACGACAATTTCGTTATGGTCGACTACCACCACACCCCCGCCCATTTCGTGCACTCGCTGCGCCGCAATAGCCATTGCCTTCGGGGATTTGCCGATCACAAGCAGTTCGGTTGTTGTATTGTACGTCGACGCCATACCATCAAGATTCACTGCAAATCGATCTAAAATCGCCTTCGCTACCCACTGCCCATCGCGGGCAATAAGCGAGGCATAAAGCAGCCCTTCGCTTTTAGAAAGATCCGCATATCCATTCACCGATGGTAAAACAACGTCTCTTCGTTCTGTAATGACATTGCTTTTAAGCGAAACAACAGGGACAGAGCGGTGAGCCGACAAATGCGGATAACAGTACAAGCGTTCATCCGCTAATTGCTCTTTTGGAAACAAAAATGGCTTTTTTGTCGCATACTTATTCCATTTTATTTCTGGGAATGGCGTGAGCAGCTGCCCGTCTTGAGCAATAAGTGTTCCTTTCGAGATGACAAAAGTCGGTTTAAAAGTGGTTAGGTCAGGCAGAAGTACAATATCAGCAAGCTTGCCCGGCGCTATTCCTCCAATTTGATCATCAAGGCGCAAATATGTCGCCGCATTAATCGTTGCCATTTGCAGAGCCGTCATCGGCGGCACTCCAAGTTCGACCGCTTTTCGAATCAATCCGTCCACAAAACCTTCTTTTTCAATAAAACTAGGATGAGCCCCATCTGTCGTCATGGTAATTCGTTGTGTATTGACCCGCCCCTCAGTAATAAGACGAATAATCTCCGGAAAATCCGGACGGAGAGAACTGTTGCGAAGCGTGGTCCACATCCCAAGCCGTAGCCGATCAAGCGCTTCTTTCGCTGTAATCGCTTCATGACAAGCATCGACGCCGCTTGCTGCAATACTATTTAACTTGTCATAAGAACAGCCGGCCGTATGTCCGTCTACTATTTTTCCTATTTTTTTCGCGATTTCGATTGTCTCCATTAAAACTGGATCGCCTTCGTACAATAATGGCCACCTTGTCACTTCAGCCGTCCCGGCGACTTCATCCATAAAAAGCAACGCTTGAATTTCTTTTGTTTGAAACCAATCGCGCTCCCCAGGGAAATCCGCTTGTGAAACAAGGCGAACAAGCCAAAAGAAGTTGCCTGGCATTGTTTGCAGATCACGGACTAATTGTTTAAATCCGTCAGCTCCCAAGTGCAAATAAAAAAACAAGTTATCGTTCACGGTCGTCGTAGTGCCTAAAGACAATGCCTTTTTTGTCATACTAACAGGATTATAAAAAACCCAAGGATGAGCATGTGGTTCAATAAATCCGGGAGAGACATACATTCCGCTTGCATCCATGATAATGGTTTCATCATTTACTGTCACATCCTTCTCCCCAACATAGGCAATCGTATCTTGATAAATGGCAACATTTTGCTGCAAAAACTCTCCAGAATAAACATTAGCAACCATTCCGCCTTGAATGACAAGATCAGCGGGGCGGCGGCCTTGAGCCACTTCTATTAGTTCGGTTCTTTTCGCTTTTCTTATCAATGGACTCCCTCCGTTTTTCAATATATGGCTTTCTTTTACCCACAGTGAAAAAGAGCCAAGGAGGCGATAAACGCTCTTGGCTTTTAAAAAAATACAAGCACACCTCAAGCATGAAGCCATGGATTTACTTGAACGCACGGTCCCATTCCCTCTTCTTCAAGCAGCTTCCGGACATCATCAGGAATGGGGACAGCAAAGATGCGGCCGCTGTCTTCTTTTACCCAGCCTCTCACTTCAAAGCCGTAACCCGTTCTCATCTCTCCCCGGAACACTTCATGTTTTAATTTGACCGTTTTACGTTTAATTTCCTCGACTTCCGTCTTAATGGTTACAACATCATCGTAATACAATGGATGCTCAAATCTACAATCGGCCTGAAGAAGAGGAAGGATAATTTGCTGTTCTTTCATTAGTTTTAAAGGCGGCAGTCCAATGCTTCGGAAAAATTGATGTCCGGCGATATCAAACCACTTAAAATAGTTAGGATAGTAGACAATTCCAGCTGTATCGGTATCGCCGAAATTGACACGGAGCTGAAATTCATTTCTTTTCATGCCCATCGCCCCTTCAATGGTTTCCTTCCTCTTATTGATGCTTCAATAATTCTCGCAATTTAAAACGTTGAATTTTTCCAGTAGCGGTTTTCGGAAGCTGATCAATAAATTCAATCACGCGCGGATGCTTATAGTGGGCTAAATGTTGTTTCGCAAATTGTTTTAGCTCTTCTTCCTTTTCTTTCGATGGTTCTATTCCATCTTTCAGCACAACGAACGCTTTCGGAATGGTAAGATTCCGATTATTTTCAATGCTCACGACAGCAGCTTCCAAAACATCATCATGCTGTAAAAGGCAATTTTCAATTTCAATCGGAGAAACCCATATTCCTCCCACTTTGAGCATATCATCGGAACGCCCGCAATACCAATAGTATCCATCCTCGTCACGATAGTATTTATCGCCAATATACAACCAGTCTCCAACAAATTTTTTCTTATTTTGCTCATGAAGATTCCAATAGCCGTGAGCAATGGAATCGCCATGAATCACCAGATCGCCTATTTCGTTAGGCGGCAATTCCATTCCTTGCGAATCAATAATCTTTACGTCGTAACCCGGTACCACTTTTCCTGAACTTCCTTCTTTAATATCGCCCAGCCGATTGGAGATAAAAATATGAAGCGCCTCTGTAGATCCGATCCCATCTAAAATATCCACATTGAACAGTTCCTTCCATTTTCGATAAAACGCAGGCGGAAGGGCCTCCCCAGCAGAAACACACACACGCAAGGAACGAAGATCAAACTGTTTCCCCGTTTTTTGCACATAATCAATCATCGCTCCATATAGTGTCGGAACACCGAAAAAGATGGTTGGCTTGTACGTTTCAATAGCTTCAAATATCATTTCCGGCAAAGGGCGTTCTTTCACAAGAATCGTAGAAGCACCGACACCGAGCGGGAAATACAGGCCTCCGCCCAGTCCATAAGCAAAATACAATTTCGATGCGGAGAGACAACGATCATCTTCGGTGATTTTGAGCACTTGCTTAGCATAGGTATTCAATGCATATTCCATGTCGTGCTGTAAATGGATCACCCCTTTTGGCTCTCCCGTGCTGCCGGAGCTAAAAAGCCAAAATGCTGCATCGTCTTTATTTGTCGGGGCAACGTCCAACTCCTTGCTGGCGCGATCAAGCAAGCGATAAAAATCAAGGGTGCCATCCCTTTTAATGTCAGCGCTTTCATAAATTACGATCACATGCTCTAAAAACACAAACCGCTCCTTTAAATGCTGAAGCGTCTCCCAAAGATCGGCATGAATAATCAACCCTTTGGCGCGGCTATTATTTAAAAAATATTCGTAATCAGACGGCTGCATCATCGTGTTAACCGGAATTGGCACAGCCCCGATTTTAATGGCACCAAAAAATGTGTAAATAAATTCCGGGCCGTCATGGCATACCATAATGATACGATCTTCCAATTTATATCCAAGTGCCCGCAGCATATTCCCCGTTTGATTCGTTCTCTCCTGAAGCTCGCGATAACAAATTTGCTGATCGCGATAATAAATCGCCGTCTTTTCTCCTAATCCATTACGGATATGGTCATCAATAAACAAATTCCCTGCATTATAAAGCATCCCTAGTCCGCGTAATTCCATGGCTCACCATCCCATTATTTTAAAATTGGACATCAAGTGGACCCATGCAGAAACCGAAGCAGGAAGCCCGCAGAAATAGGCTTAACCAATCCATTTCCGGGGCCTCATTCACGAACCTACCCTTTACATTCCCTTCCAATTTGGCTGGCGTTTTTCTAAAAAGGCGCTCAATCCCTCTTTCGCATCCTCCGAACGGAATAACAAGTTTTGTAGCTCCCCTTC
>NZ_JACIDF010000009.1 GCF_014196195.1 Anoxybacteroides rupiense
AGCCTGTCCTTGTCCGAAGTCGATTCATCTCCCACTTTCATCAAGCTTCGCAAGATTTAGAAGTGGGAGACTTCTCGACTGAAGAATGTTAAAAGAAGCGGCCAAGCCGCCGTATGCTGACATTTATTTGCAATCTCCTGTTCCGTTTGTATTTATTGAATCAGAGAAAGTGTATTTGGCGTTTGTCGATCGTGAATTAAGCGATGAAAAGGCGCATCAAATGAAATCGGGCGATTATTTTATCGGCTTCTATAAAGACACCTATTTTGGTGTAGGACTTTACAATCATATAAAAAATGAGAAAACGATCCAAGATGGCTATTCAAGGCTGTTTGCGTTGCTGGAGCGCGTCAAGCATATGGGAAAGATCATCATTCAATAGCTGTTGGATCAAAGGGGATTTCTGCAATCTCGTGAAAATTCTCTCACGTTCTTGAGATCATTTGAGAATAGAAGCCGCTCCTTGGAGAGGGCCTCCTCCAAGGAGCTTGTTTGGGTAGGGACGAAAGTGAATAGAAAAACGCCGAACCTAATTCGATAACCTAATTCGATGGGGAATGAAAACGGCATGGGCATCATTGAGACATGGCGTTCTCTTTTAGCAGCGAAAAAATGGGAAACAGCTCGTGTTATTGTTCACCATTTTTTTTCATAGGTGCGTATGATGAAGCGGCTTCAGTTCCATGCGCTTCCCCGCTCATATTGAGCATCACGACTCCGATGATAATGAGAAGGATGGCTAAGAGCTTGAATAAAGAAAAAGACTCTTTGAAGAATAGGATTCCGATTGCGGCGATAATGGCTGTGCCAAGTCCAGACCAAATGGCATAAGCGATGCTGACATCAATCTTTTTGAGCGCCAGCGTTACGAAAGTCAGGCTGGTTCCGTAAAAAACAAACATGAAAATAGAAGGGATCAGTTTGGCAAATCCTTGCGACATTTTCATTGAAGTAGTACCCATTACTTCCGAGATGATTCCTAATAATAGAAAAAACCAGCTCATAAACTCTCCTTCTTTCTTTAAAGTAATGACGAAATAAAATCATACAAGCGTTTTCCATCAGACAAAGTATGTATAGGGATCATTCATGGAAATATTATACAATAAAAAAGGTCGATAAGAAACCGCTGAATAACGGTAACTTTCATAAATAAAACGAATGGAACCAAAATGGATTCCATTCGTTTTATTTATTTTAAAATGGCCGATCGCCAACGATGGCTACGCGCTCTGCTTTGCGAGGATGCGGATAATAATCGGAAACAGCGTAATGCTGAGTGGCGCGATTATCCCAGAAGGCGATCGAGTCTTTTTCCCAGTGGAAGCGTACTTGATACTCGGGAACGTGAGCTTGACGGAACAAATATTGAAGCAGCTGCTCGCTTTCTTCTGGTTCCAGCCCGACGATCTGCGTTGTAAAGGAAGGATTGACAAACAATGTTTTCCGGCCTGTTTCCGGATGAGTGCGGACGACCGGATGTTCAACAGGCGGAAACTCTTGTTGCTTTATCGCTAATTCCTCTGGCGTCAGCAAATGGCTAAATGCAGGAGTGAAATCATGAATCGCCGTAAGGCCATCAATACGTTCCTTTATTTCATCAGGCAGATTGTCGTATGCGGCGGCCATATCGGCCCACAGCGTGTCACCGCCAATCGGCGGAGCTTCAATAAGCCTTAATACGGCCGCTTTAGCCGGATTGATTCGGAAAGTCACATCTGCGTGCCAAATGTTTTCATATCCTCCTTGCTTATGATTTCTCGCAAAGCGAACCACTTCCTTCGATTGACCTTTTTCGACAGGATAGAACGGGTGAACTTCCAATTCGCCCCATAGCCGGGCAAAGGCTTGCTGTTGTTCGCTTGTGATGTTTTGATTGCGAAAGAAGAGAACCTTCCATTCCAAGAGGGCGCGGTTAAGTTCTGTCTGCAGCTCCGGTGTAACAGGGGTTCTTAAATCGATACCACTGATTTCCGCGCCTATGATCGGACTTAACGGTTTGACTTCAAACAGTGTATAGGGCTGTTCTTCTACACCTTCAGGGAGACGGCGTAAAATACGCGGACCTACATGATCATCACGATTTTCAAATTTCAAGGGACGGGGATAACGAGTATTTACATTAGACATTCAATATGCTCCTTTCAAATATTGATCTATGACTCTGAACATAAAGCAATCATAAAGCCTGCCGGAAACATGAATCAGATGGAACGAATCATCTTGGAAAAAGGGAGGTCGGAGGCCAATCTGTGAACTTGACTTTTTCATGTGAATGCCCAATGAGAATGAGCTTATTCATAGTACTTAGGGCGGTTTGTCGTGTGAGTGTCCGACCGTCCAAAAGCTATACGAGATTAAGAGAATGGTCGAAAGCTTTTACTTTATCTCAACCAGCCCAACCTTGGACTGTTCACTTCTTTATTTCTAATTGCAGAAATTAAATAAGATCGCAGATCATGAAATTCCTTCAAATGCTTGAGTTCTTGAATAGACTGGCGGTATGACGATAGCGGGTTTTGCAAATCGACTACCATTCTTCCAGGATTGGCGTGCATGACTAAAATTCTTCTGCCCAGCAAAAGGGCTTCCTCTACATCATGAGTAATGAAAAAGATGCATTTTTTGGTTTTTTGCCAAAGTTCAAGTAGATGAGCCTGCATATTTTCCCGTGTTAAAGCATCCAGTGCGCTAAACGGTTCATCCATTAAAATGGCCTGCGGATCGGTAGCTAGTGTTCTAGCGATCGCTGCCCGCTGCTTCATGCCTCCAGAGAGCTGATAAGGCAGCAGATGAGCGGAAGACTCTAATCCTACCAGATTCAAATAATCCGAAACGAGTTTTTTTCGTTCGGATTTTTCCACTCCTTTCATCTTTAAACCAAACTCAATATTTTTGGCGATGGTCATCCATGGAAACAAGTTGTGGTGTTGAAAGACAACCCCTACTTTGGCGCTTGGACCGGTGTGAGGCTGGCTGTCAATCATTACTTCGCCGGCGGTTGGTGTCTGAAATCCTGCCAATATATTTAATAATGAAGATTTGCCACAGCCTGATGGGCCCAGCAGGCACACAAAGTCGTCGGCATCCAGTTGAAGATTGATATCATCCAATATGGGCGTATCGTGATGTTCTTGCGAATAAGCTAAACGAATATTTTTTAACTCGATCAATGTCGGATTGCGGTTATGAGCCATTGACGAATGTGCGGTCGTTGGCGCACTAGTCTGCATAACATCCCTCTCCATTCTTTATTGATAAAGCTCGCTTAATAATGCTTTTTGATAAACGTCCAGACTAGGAGAAGATGGTATGTTTTTTTGTTTAGCCATAAAATCTCCCGTGTCTTTTAATATTTTGGCTAATTTTCCTGGTTGATTTGGTTCACCAAAAAAGTCTTTTTGCTGCGAAGCGTCCAGCCAAATAATTTGCTTCATGGTTTTTAAGCTTTCATCAGGGGACAATCCCAGTTCCTTCGAAAGTACTTGAGCAGCCTGCTCCGGCTGGCTGTGATAATAATGTACCGCTTCATCTAGAACAGAAATATAACCTTTTACAATGTCAGGGTATTTTTGAGCGAACTCTTTATTGACAATTCCAAATTCTCCGGTTACCACGCCTTTTTGTGCTAGGTCATTGGAGGTGATTATTACGCGTCCGCCTTCATTGATAAGCTTTGTCTGTGTCGGCTGCCAAATATAAGCGCCGTCGATATCCCCCCGTTGCCAAGCAGCGTAAATATCAGGCGGCTGCATATCAAGCAAGGTGATTCGCTCTTTTTTCGGATCAATGCTTGCTTCTTTTAAGGCTCCGAGCAAGCTAAAGTGAGAGGTGGAACTAAATGTAGTCGCAATTTTCTTTCCTTTTAAGTCATGCAATGATTGGATGCCAGAAGATTCTTTGACCACGAGCGCTTCACTTTCACCGATCATATCGTGAAGATAATACACTTTATAAGGCAGCTTGTTAGCGATGCCGATAGATCCCGGAGGGGTGCCGACAAGACCGAAATCAATGCTCCCGCTTGCCATGGCATTATTTACATCCCGGCCGGAATCAAATTTGATCCACCGAATTTGAATGTGGGGATATTTTTTTTCAAGCAGCCCTAATGCTTTGGCTAAAAGCTCCCCGTTTGGCGACACTTGGTATCCTAGCTTGATTTCCTTAGGCTCATGGCTTGATGCCGTGTTTTGGGCAGCTGTTGTCGCGGTGTCTTGCTTGGAACAGCCGATGATGGCGCTTGTTAGCATGAGCAGAAAAATTAGCAATAACGTATTTGATTTCCATTGAAGCTTCATTTTTTCCCTCCACCCGTTGCTTATGATTGATTATTATTCGTTCCACTATTCTGTCTTTTTGTGTGAAATCAAAGTTTATCAGCGATGATGATCGCTTATGAGTCTTGTTTCCCCACCCAAGAGAATTGCAAGTGCTGGTACAATCGGATGAGGCTATCCATAAGAATAGCGATTCCTCCCATTAGAATGATTCCGACAAAGACGATGTCGCTCCGCAAATATTTGCTAGCATCTAATACCATCCATCCGATGCCTGAAGTAGCGGCCACCATTTCAGCTGCGACCAGCGTAGCATATGTAACCCCAATGGCGGTGCGCAAACCGGTTATGATGTCTGGCAAGCAGGATGGCAAGATGATATATAAAAGGACTTTCGGTTTGGTAGCTCCTAAAGATCGTGCTGCGTTGATTCGATCTTGCGGCACCCTCTGCACACTGGCCACCGTTGCAAGAAACAGAGGAGCAAAGGCGCTTAAGAATAGCAGGGCTACTTTTGATCGATCATCAATTCCTAGCCATAAAACAAGCAAAGCATAATAAGCCAACGGCGGGAGCGGTCTGTAAAATTCAATGATGGGATCAAAAAATGCAAGGACGTATTTGGAGATCCCGCAGAAAATCCCTAACGGTACAGCTGTGAACAAGGCTAGGATTAAAGCGATAAAAAGCCGGTATAAGCTATCGAGTATATGAGAGCTTAACGAAATGCCTTTATATCCTTCTCTTAGTAATTCTAAAAACGTTTGCCATACAGATTGAGGGGATGGAAGAAATACAGGATCGACCCATTTGAAATGGGTGCTGACTGTCCAAATCATAAGTATGAAGGCGACGCTGATGAAAGAAACCCCTCTAGCAAGCACATGCTTCTTATATGTAGATCTTGGTCCCATTGGTCATCTCCCTTCTTTAAAATTTAACGTTCCTTTCGTTCAAGGAAGCAATAAAATTGTAAATTCCTATATGATTACTTGGAAATATGGTAGCAAGTGGTTTTTGCTTTGTCAATATTTTTTTGCGTTAAATTAAAGAAGGAACATGCTGCTCATTTTTAAAATTGGGAAATACGCAGCAAATTTTGCGTAGAAATAAAATGTGAACCTAATATAAAATACAACTTAAAGATGAGAATGGATTTTTTCATTTGCAACGATCAAGATGACTGCCAGTGCGACAGCTTTTGATCCCCCAAGCTGTTGTGGGTTGGCATGATGGTAAAGGAGCAAGGGAATATGGCAAGTCGTCCAATTTAAATATTCTCCCACGTTTTCTATCATTACTAAGAAAAATGGGGGATCTTATTTGAACATAGAACGGCATTTTCTAGTGCTGATGCTGGGCCAATCATTGGCCAATATTGGTGATGTGCTTTATATTGTCGGTGTGATGGCGACGATTTACCGCATGACGGGATCAGCTGACGCAAGGCTGGCAAACGATTGCTGCGATACCGGCATTAAAAGCGATTGCGGTCATGGAATGTTTAGAAACGGCTTCTAGCTCTGTTTGGATCGCTGCCATATTAATGGTGTACGTACAAGAGATGTTAAACGTGCAGGAAATATGGTGGGGGTATCTAAACAGCGCTTCCTTGATTGGCCTGATGCTCGGCAGCTTATTATGCGTAAAATTTCCTTTATGGGTGGACCGGCGACGGGCAGCGTTGATGGCATGGAGTTCGCTTGTGTCTGGCATGGCGACGATTGGGGTAGGGATGACGCGAATTCCGGTGCTGGCGCTTATTTTATCGGCTGTCATTGGCTGCTGTCTATACTTCAATTGGAACAATATCCACCGCTATATTTGGAATTTCCTCTTTGATTATGGGATGGCTTTCCGATACGTTCGGTGCCTCCATCGTGTTTGTTTTTTCAGGGCTATTGCTTTTGCCGGTCAGCGTCATCGCTTATGCGAAGTCATCATTATGGAGGAAGACGCAGCGGCAGGACGGACGAAGAGGCGACATGGAAAAGGAATAGGGAGTTGCCATGCGCTTGAAATAGGAGTGGATCGCATAGCAGACCGCGTTGTTTCGTACGACCCTTCATTTAGCGCAAGCAAGAAAAAACCGGAGCAGCTGTTTCCACATGCGGAATGGCCGCTCCGGTTTTACATAGGCTAACGAAGAATAAAGCCGCTGTTTTTTCATGCGGATCGTGCTTTGTTTGTTGGCGGAACCCTCATGTTTTTTCTGTTTTCACAAGATTGGCGACAAGTACATACCGTTTTGGAGCCGCTCCAATATAGTGAAACGGATAGCACGTGGAAACGGTCAACGTAGCTTTTGGTTTTGGCACAATGACGGTCCGGTCATTGGCGTCGACAATCCGCACTTTGCGGACTTTATAAGTAAACTCACCAGCTTCGGTTTTGACAATGAGGAGATCTCCTTTTCCCACGTCACCAAGCCTGCGAAAGACGGTGTCGCGATGGCCAGCGAGCACACAGTTGTCTGGCTCACCGGGAAGGACGCTTCCAGCGTAATGGCCGACGCCCTTCTCAAGCTCGTCTTCGTTCGTGCCGTGATAGATCGGCAATGCGGCGTTTAGCTTGGGAATGAGAAGCTCCCCCATTTGCTCTCCAGTTTTTGGAGGATGACGGTAGACGACATGTGCGGCTTTAGCCGATACAGCTGGTTTTGCGTCTGCTGTTTTGGTTGGGATCGGTTTAGAGGCATGAATGCCTTTTTCCCATTTGTATCCATAGAATAAGATCAACAAAAGACCAGCCGCCATCAGGATGATACCGAAAAAGCGGGCGATGGTTCGTTTTCGCATTTTATTTGCTGTCTGCTCCTTTTCGAGTTCGGAATAAAAAGGCTCCAATGGCCACAAGAGCAACGCCAGCTAGCATGTTTGCCGCATAAGGAGCAGCCGTTTTTGGCAGCTTGGCTCCTGTTTCCGTTCTCTTGACTGGTTTTGGTTTAAGTTGTTTTTGGATTTGTACCACTTTTCCGCCTTGTTTCACATCATTTCCGACTTCTTCAAATAGATCGGAATTGAACATATCGGCTGTCAACACAAAATCAGCAAGCATTTCTCCTTGCTTGTTGTAAATTTCGATGAGAAGGTCATAGCCATTGGTCGATTCAAGAGTCAGCAATGACGATAAGCTTAATGGTTTTTTCTCGCCAGCTTTTGTTAGGTAAAATTGAACATCCAGCTCAAACAGGTCAAGCATGTCATGAAGAACATCGGCAATTTCCGCTAATTGAGCAGGAGACAATTCGGTTGCGCTTGTAAAATCGTACGCGCCAATGGCGGCTAAGCGTTCTCCGATTTCCTCCATTTTGCTTGCGAATTGTGGATCTTCAAGATTTAACGATCCGAAATGATTGTATAATTTTTCCAATTCGTCATTTGTCAGACCAAGCTCATCCAAGTCAGGCATTAGATAATCCACGACAGCCATTGCCAGCTCTTCGACAGTCGTATAATGGCTTAATGAATCACCGTGAGCGGCTAAAAGCTTCTCCAGCTGCTGCTTCGTTAAACCAAGCCCGCTTAAAAATTCATTTAACGCTTCTTCAGTAAGCGGAGTGAGGCTTTGATAATAGTCTACGGCATCTGCTAAATCCCCAATGGAGCTGTAATCTTCTAAAGATTCTCCATGTTTTTTTAACAGTGTCAGCAATTGCTCTTTTGTCATATGGCGCTCTTGCAAAAATTGGTTTAATGTTTCATCTGTAATTGGAGTCGAATAGTCATGGAAAAATTCGACATAATCAGCCAGCTCGTTGTAAAATTTAAACACATCGGTGATTGGTTGGTTTGGTTCGAGTTCACCATTGTCAATCAGCATTTGTTTAAGTTCGTCTTCGGTCATTCCGTATTCGTTCAGCAATTGCGCCAAGTTCTCTTCTGTCAGCGCATCACCGAGCTCAGCGCGGAGTTCGTCGACGCTGTCAAAATCATCAAGCGTATAATCGTAAGAGTCTGCTAAGTATTCCTCCAATTCTTCGACTGTCATGCCGATTTCATTCAAATAGCTTTGCAGCTCTGGATCGCGGGAATCCATGGCAAAAGCAGAAACAGGACATGCCGCGATGGCGAGCGATGTAGCCAAAGCGAAAGGAATGAATTTTTTTCTCATGTGTAAGTAACCCCCTATGTTGTTGTAATGATTACGTGATAAGTATAAACGAACGCAAAATGTTCTGAAATCTAAAAAAATGTAACATTAATGTAATTAAATTGAAATTATGTATAACTAATCATTTTGAAGGAAGTCGACGTGAATAAAAATAGCGCAACGGTGCCTGCCAGATGGTGATGCAGATAGAAAATCGCGATCAACAAGATGCTTTCATCAATTTGAAGAATAGCCGGCATGGGGAAGAAGGCTGTGAAATCATCCTGTATGAATATCACGTACACACCGAAAGTCGGCGGGAGAGGTTCATCTGCGAGAAAGACAGCACAAGAACATATGTTACCATAGTGGGGATGATGAATCAATAAGAAATGGTGGGAATGCTCTGCTTTCAGGTTTTTTGACTTCGGCTTGTTGCTTTCCGAAGCCGGTTCGTTCCATCCACAAGCTGCCCCCTATCATTTTTCACAAGTGTTGATGATTATTATTTTACTAAAAATATGGAATGATTGAGCTAGACACCAAGCAATGTCAATGGGCTTTTATTAGATCATCAACACACCTGATCATTTTTTGTGAAAATGAACAAATCCTTCCCTTTTCCTTTGTGGGGAATGTTTTTCTTAATAGCTGGGACATATTGATTCATATGTTTTCACTCCTATCATGAAATTGGTATGATTCGTTAAGTTTTGACAAATTTGGACGATATAAATAAATGTAAGAGAGTGTTGAAGAGGGAGGGGAATAGAATGAATAAAGGTTTGCGGCATGTTGTTTTTGTATGGTTGGCTGTCTTGATCTATATGGGATTTTGGCAGGCTGGACACGTGCACGCGGAGGAAAACGTGCGCGTCGGCCTCGTTGTTTCACAGCTCAGCGAAAGCTATGCTTTCATTGAAAGGGCGGGCGGTTATTCCAACGGGACTTATATTCAGCCAAAGCTGATCGGCTCGTCGATTAAAAATAAACGAATCAAAGCCCAGTTATTGCTTGAAGGATTAGGATATCAGGTGGAACGCGTCCATGATGCGCAGTTAAGCGATCCAAAGCAACTGGCGACATTTGATTTGCTGTTTTTCCCGAATACCGTCATGATGTCAAGACAGCAACGTCAAGCAGTGAAGGAATATATCAAAAATGGCGGCGGAGCGATTTTTGCGTTTGCCATGGCGAGGAATGACAGCGCACGTTATCCGTATAAAGAGACAGATTTGGATGTAACTCCGGTGATTTACGAGACGAAAACATGGATTTGGGAATGGGACAATTTGAGCGAGGTCTTTCAATCCGCCTTTGTGAACGATGTAGCCCTTGGCAACTTTACGATCAAAGCGGCAGGAAGCCACCCCATTGTCACAAATACGTTAAAACGATTAGGAAAGACAAGCCTGCTTCTTGAAAATCGCCGCTTCGGCAAGTACCAGCCGACATGGGTTGAAATCATAAAGCCTTATTCTAATAATCGTTATGCTACCCCCATTTTGCAGTATGAGACGATCGGTTATTCCTCTGTGCCCGAGCATACACCTCCTAAGACAGGAGCGGCTTATGCGATTGAATACGGAAAAGGGAAAGCGGTTTGGTTTGGGTTTCAGCTATTGGATTATATAACGGTCGATGAGCGTCTATCTCATGAGTGGGAGGAAAAGAATCCTGCTGGACGGCTGGAGGTCAAAGGGAAAGCATGGGATGATTTGAATGGCGGTGAAGATTTAAAAACGTTGGTCAATGAGAGTGTTCGCTGGACGGCGCAGCCATTAGCTGTATCGCACCCAATCGGCCGTAAAGTAGCGATGACATTAACCGATGTCCGGGCCTATCCGCGTCAGAGCGATTATGTTGTATATGGAACAATGAAAGCCAAGAACAACGGAAATGTGATTTCGCGCGGGACGATGCGAGTCGAGCTAACCGATCCTTCAGGAAAAGTGAGAGCCTCTTATGAAAAGTATGTAGTGGGTCTTGTACCAAAAGGAGATAGCTATCCAGAAAAATTTGCGTTCACACTTCCGAAAAATACCCCTGTAGGAAGCTATAAGCTAACGGCTTCCTATCGCGCAGGCAGAAATGCTCAAAGCGGAGTAAAAACGGCCGGCTATACGATCATGATTTCAATTAAAGATCCTAAAAAGAGCGCTTCAGTCCTTCCTATGACCCCATTTAAAGATGTGCCGACGCGTTATTGGGCAAAGGCGGACATTGAGAATTTAGTAAGCTTAGGAGGCATTACAGGATATAAGGATGGAATATTTAAACCGGAAGCGCCTGTTAGCCGTCTGCAAGCCGCTGCCATGATTGTCCGTTCGCTTGGATTAAGCACAAAAAATCGGCCGAATCCGCAGCTGCAAGATGTCAAACCGGGACAATACGGGTATGAAATCATTGCAACCGTTATCGATGAGGGGATTTTTAGCGGCTCCAACGGGCGTTTTCATCCGCAAGCTCCTTTAACGAGAGAGCAGATGGCGAAAATTTTAGTGAATGCGTATCATCTGACCGGAGAAGATGACGTTCGTTTTCAAGATATTGCCTCGACGCAATGGTCAAGGCCGTACATCGCCACATTGTTAGCGAATCAAGTGACCAAGGCTAGCGGACTTTTTCGTCCATATGAACGAACGACCCGTGCGCAGTTTGCGGCCTTTGTTAATCGTTCATTGCAGGCGGTCGACAAAGGATAAAATCGTTGGCGAGAAGGCGGCGAAAGCCTTTTGCTTCCGACGATAAAAGAGCGCCCTTGAAGGCGCTCTTTTATCGTTCGGTTATTTTTTTGTAATAGTGGTTTGAGCGTATAGAGTGATATTAGTTAAATTCGTTGCTGGATCCAACGTATCATAGAAATTGGCAGATGGGAAGTTGAGCTCGAGCTGTTTCGATTGTTTGGCATTTAAATAAACTTCGTTTGACTCGAATTCAAACAATCCGCTAGCAATCCATTCGCCATTGCTGGTTACCAATACAAGCGAATCGTTGACTTCAACAGGATAAGAGAAGTTGTTTTTCGCTTCCACTGTAAGAGTTAAGCTACCATCTTCTTCGAAATGATAGCTGACGGCTTTTAACAATACGGCCTGCTTAAATGAGTCATCTAGTACTCTTGCCATGAATGCGGAAAACTGTGAACGCTTCAAAGGAGCATTTGGACGGTACGTATTATCGGAATATCCTGTTGTAATGTTGTTATCAACAAGGCAAGAAACATAATCGTACAACCAGCTTTCGACATCAACATCGTCAAATTCTGAGCCGAAGGCATAATCTAAATGATAGGCTTCAGCAAGGATTTTTGCCATTTGTCCTCTTGTTAGCGTGTCCCAAGGCTTGAAATAGCCGTTGCTTCCTGTCATGATGCCTTCGTCTGCAAGTGTTGCTGCATACTCATATCCGTAATCGCCTGGTTTAAGATCTTTGAAATTAGGATTTGGGCGGTTTTTTGTATCGAGCCCTAATGCTTTCACTAACATTTCAGCAGCTTGCATGCGCTTAATGGAGTCCTCCGGAAGGAACTTTCCATTTTTCCCGTTGATAATTTTTTTGCTGGCTAAATAGTTGATTTCATTATAGGCCCAGTAGCTGGAATTGACATCGGAAAATGAACCAGCTGCGGATGTGAGATTTGCCGGCAACACGAATGCCACGGCTAGACAAAATAACAATGCGCGAAGAAATAAACGTTTCATTTTGACCCCCTGTGTAATCGTTAGATATATTTGTCGAATTTCATTATAAAGAGAAGCTGAGAGTTTGAAAAGAGTAAGAATTTATTGGAAAATAAAATCGGAATGTTCATAGATTGTGATTTTTCATGCCCATTCATCGATTCATTCCAGAAAATACATAAAGACTTTGAACATGCCATAAAGGATGTTCCCAAGACTGTTTCCAAAGTTGGTCTGCATAAAGCGTGTGAAAACATTCTATTATTTGCTGAGCATCGGTACAGCGGCTTTTAAGAAATTCGTTTTGCTCCATGCTGTGCCGCCTTGTGCCAGCGGATCCACCACGTTGACGAACACTTTCTTATTTTTCACCGCTTTGATATTTTGCCAAATCGGATTTTTTTGCAGCTGCTTCAAGGCATCCGTCTTATTCTTGTTTTCGTCTGTCGAGAATTGAACAAAGATATAGTCCGGGTTCATGGCGCTGAATTTCTCAAGAGACATCACTTCCTGAGATTTCGCCTTTTTAATCTCGTTTGGCACCGTCAATCCTAAATCTCTATACAGCGTAGGGTTGAAAAACACATCCTTATGATAAATCATAATGTTGCCATTTCTAATTCGGATCGCCACCACTTTTTTCCCTTTCAGCTTCGTGCCTAACTTTTTCTTAGCCGTTGCCAGTTGAGTTTTGTAGCTTTTGATGATGTTCTCTGCCTGTTGTTTCTTTCCCGTTAATGTAGCGAGCAGTCGTAAATTGGCTTCCCAATCTGTCGAAATGTGGGAGACGGGAATGGTAGTAGAAATCTTTTGCAATTTGTTCAGCACATCTTTCGGGAATTTGGTCGAGGCTAAAATGACATCTGGTTTTAACTTGACGATGGCCTCCATGTTTGGCTGGGTTTTTTCACCAATGGATACCGTAGAACCGGTAATTTTTTTGAACATACTTGGAAACTTACCGCCAACCGTGATGCCCCCAGTCGGCTTCACGTCTAGCACAAGGGCATCTTCCATCGTTTCCATGCTTCCGGTGATCACGATTCTTTTCGCTGGCACAGGAACGGTATACGTCTTTCCAAGATATTTAATTTTGGTCGTCTTGCTGGTCGCTGCCGCGGCTGGTGATTGCACTCCACCAATGGCTAAGAGCGCAATAAGTAGAGCAATAAAGCTACGATAAAGCCACTTCCGTTTTTTCATAAATGAGCCCCCCTGTTTTATAATGATAATGATTATCATTAATAATTATAAGTGGGTCTTTTCACTCATCCATAGACAGGATCCAGAAGTTATTTTGGACAAACTCCATAAAACAGCGGCAACGTTACCTTTTTTGTCCTCGTCACCTTGGATGGATGTATGCGTAACAGGATGGTTGGTATGGAAGTTTTTATAGGACTTTTTGCATAATCTTTTTCTCTATATATAAATGCTTAATGATTTCGGTATTGGAGCCCTTGGCGAATGAGCTAGATCGAATAAGAAGATGGAACATAGGGCCGACTCAAAAAGCGGAATTTGATTTTTTCGACGATTGGCGGCAAATCACGGACTTGTCTCGGTCACATCCAAGCGCCATACTTGCCCATTCAACTAAAGAGTCATTTCACTCCGCTAGATAAGTTGAAACGTGTTGCAACACGCATAAGCACTTAAATTGAAAATTATATACAGTTGTGATTCATTCAATCCCATGGGATGGACACTCACATGATTTTCATAAAGTATGTAACATCATCCATCGAAAAGTCTCCCGCCTCTAAACAGAGTGGGGGGTGTTCCCTAAGAGCGATTCCGACAGGAGAAGGGCAATGATTTGTTCTGGTGGCTTGCTGTTTTGTTTTCTTTGCTTTGTCCGACTGAAGAAGGATTCTAAAGAGGAAATGTAGAATATGTCATGTATGTAACAACGTGGACAGTAAAGAATAAACTTCTATTGCTTTCGGATGATTGGGACAACAAAGTGTCAAAAAGGCTGAGCTTTGGCGAGCGCACAAGCAAGACCTATGTAGCTATGCTGTCTTGCCCGATGACGGATATAAGCAAGTGTAATGGAAAAATAAGGAACAGCGCACGAGAAAAACGTGTTTAATATTGATAAAAATGAGGAATAATGTTCATATAGAGGAAGGGTTATGGCATTTTAGAAAAAAATTACGACATTATTCGACAAAATATTCTTTATTCGACAAAATACCTAGACAAAATTCGACAAAATTTTTATAATGTAATTACGGTAAGATTTTGGTGGGTAAACCATTGATGAGGCTACCAACTGAAGTTCATGGTTACCCAACAGCTTTTCGCCAGGCGAATATGCCTGGTCTTTTTTTTTATTTTTATGAATCAACGCTGACTGAATAATGATGATTTTTGTCGAAAGAAAGATATTGACTTATATTGTGGATATATGATAAAAGGGTCCATTGCCGACCACATTTTTAATAATGTATATATTGTAGAGGTTATTATCAAACAAAGACCGGTTTGTACTTTGGCATACAGAAGCAGATTTTTCGGCAATCGGCAAGTCCGCCTTGATCTGTCTTCTGTCATCATATACATCATCTTTGTTCAAATAGAGTGTCAATGGTGTCCATCATCAAGAAAATGAAAGAATATGTCGGTTTTTGTCGGATTTCGTGTCTAACCCCTAAAGGCGATACCGAGATTTTGCTTCCTGTACGGTAAATGATCATTGTTAAAATGGAATAAATGGCTTAGAAAATGGTTTCAGTGACATGGAATCTTCGCAACAGTAAAAAAGGCTTCTTGTGCTGCCGCATGATTTTCGCGTCGGTTATGACGGTGAGTGCGGCAGGCCAAAAAGCCTCTATTCGACCACTTGAATGACTTTTTTAAACTCGTCGAGCGTCATGTCTGGAGTGATGCCATGGCGCTTTAATTGATATGGATCATCGCCAGGCTTCACCGTCCCGATCTTCGTTGTGAAGGCTAGTGTAAACCCTGTTTGTTTTAATATGCCGATCGTTTCCGGCTTATACTGGCCAAACGGATACGTAAAATAAGTCGTTCCATGAAGCAACTGCCGGCTTTTCAGTAAATCTGCTTTGACAGTCGCTGCTGGCACTTTAACCAAATTGCCAATGCCGTCTTTGCCGCGATTATGCAGAGCGTGCGTATGGCTCGCAAATTCGAACACATCGCCCATTTTCGCAATCTCCTTCCAGTTCAAGAACTGATAATCATCAGGGTTAAATGGCTTCAACGGACGGCTGTTTCGGCTTGTGATTAAAAAGGCAGCTGCGTGCAGTCCGTATTTTTTAAGCACTGGATAGGCATACACGTAATTGGTTTTTAATCCATCATCAAAATGAATCATAATGCTTTTAGCAGGCAAGTCCTTTTTCCCTTTAACAAAGTCTTCAAGATCATGAAGAGTGATCGTATGGTAGCCATCATCATGCAGCAATTTCATTTGTTTGGAAAATTCCTCATAGCTTACCACTGTCGGATTATGATATTTTCGATTTTCTTTTTCTTTTAAGATATGATGATAGACAATAATAGGCACCGCAGTGGCTAATCCGGCTACCTGTTTTTTATGAATATAGGCGGTAGTGCCGGCAAACATGATTTGATACCAATCTCCATGGGTTGCGGTCACTTGAACAGGCGTATTTTTATAAAGGACGCCGATCGGCTGGCCGAAGCGGGGGGCTTGATAGACCCAGATGTTTTCTTTTGGACGAACCGTTTGAATCGCTTTTGGTGATGCGAGCGGTGAAAGAGTAAACGAACGATTCAGCTCTTTCACTCGCTGTTGATAAATATAGTATGGCTTGCCGCCAATTTCAGTCACATACCAATTTTTGTTGTATTGTATCGCATAAAAAGGCTGATTTTTATACAATTTCCCGGCTGGTTCAAGCCGACCGTGAACTTTACGACAAAAAAACGTACGATCGTCTGTCGCTTCGATCTTTTTCTCAAAATGCTGCGGAATCCAGCGGGCGGCTGCGACTACTATAGCAAGAAGGGCCATACAGATCGCTGCCACTATATAAGATATTCGCTTCATAGAAATCTTCTACCTCCACTTATGTGTAGCGCCATAGGAATGGGGACTCCTCCCATTTTCCTGACGCGAATGTGTTGACAAACCTCGAAATCACGTCGCTTCCAGGGTTATCGAGCGACTTTTCAATCCGTGAAACTTGCTGTTTTAGAAGCAGCAGAAAAAGCCAGTGGAGAAAATCGGCACGATTTTCTCCACTGGTTTCATTTTGGATTTCTTCTTTATTTGCTTGACTGGTATACAGGGATATCGAAAATTAATGTATAGTTATCGATCAAATCATACAAGCGGCTAATATTGGCCACTTGCTTGACGGCCCAGCCGATATCGGTTGCATATTGATGGGTTCCCGGATTGGCTGGATTCCATCTCATTTTATACAGCGTGTCTTGTTTATAGGTTGGATTGCTGATATATTGGCTGGCGATATATTGAGCGCCTCCAATAATCGCAGCCTCTGGAGTAAACCAGCCCTGTTTATAGGCGTATTCAGCCCCGCATGTATTCGGACAACTGTCATAAGCGCCAATGCCGTACATATTATAGACCGTTTTTGGAGTGACAGGCTTGCCGTCGACTTTATCGACTAAGATGCCATTCGCCAAAGCGGAAGTTCCGTTCCCTGTTTCCAATAAAGAGTGTGAGATGAGATAAATTTCATTGATATGGTACTGTTTCGCTGCCTCGACAAATGCTTGGCCTTTGCCTGATAAGATGCCCTTGTTGGCTAAAATTTTGTTGTTAATATCGCTGACAGGAACACCAGCTGTTTCTGATAATACAAGAAACTGAAAATACTCCTTGCTGTCGCGACTAAAGCGGCTTGGATCGAGGTAAGAAAGCACATCCGCTTGTTTGGCATTTTTCCAAGGGCCAAAGTCGATTTCGTACCAATCGCCCACCTTCGCTTTAATGTTAACGACAGCTCCTTGCTTTAATGTTCCCACAATCCAGTAAGTTTCTCCGGCTCCTTCCCGTACGTTCAAGGTAGTGGCGGTAACCGTTCCTTTTGTTGGGAACGTTGTGGCGTTTTGTACTTGAACATAGGCGGAGTGGACATACGATTTTTGGTTTCTGTACAGATCGGTTTGCGGATTTTTCGTCATCTGAATAGCCAGCATCTCATCAAGCGTTAAGTTATACTGTGTGTAACGCAAAATTGGGCCGACTTGAATGTCATTTTTTAAAACATATCCAATTCGCCCTGACAGATCAATGACGACAGCGTCTGTTTCATCACGAATGATCGGATAGCTTTGTCCCTGCTTAAGGATGGCAAAGCGGACGAGGCTGCCGGTTGATTTGTCATACACAGGCACATCAGCGAGCGTGAAGAACGTTTGGTTTAGCGGCTGAAGTCCTTGGTTTTCATTTTTTACATTGATTTGGAATGGAGGTCTTGTCGACTCTTTCCAAACATATCCGAATTTTTGCCCGTATTTAATCTTATGCCAATTTCCTCCGTCGCTCACCCGCGGAAAGACTTGTCCCTTTTCCAAGTAAGCAACCGGCACGAGCGCTCCTGTACTGTTATCGTAGACCGTCACGCGATCTTCGATCACTTCGAAATAACGGTCAGTCGTTTTGAACGGAAGCTTGACGCTGCTTTTATGGACATATCCAGCTCGTCCTGATACATCAACCATGTACCAATTGCCGCTGTCCTTCAAAATCGGATATTTCACGCCTTTTTGAATGGTCGCAAATTTCACAAGACTTCCTGACGAATTGTCATATACAGCTGTATCCGCGATGGTCGTAAAATATTGCGAAGTCGGCGCTAACGAATTTAAGTTTTTGATACTTGCGCTTGTAGCAGGCTCTGTGGATTGCTTTAACACATATCCATAGCCGCTGCCATACTTGATCTGATGCCAGTTTGCGCCGTAATCTTTCACTCTTGGAAACACTTGTCCTTTTTCAAGCGTGCCCACCTGTACGAGCTGTCCAGTGCTATTGTCATAGACTGGTAGAGGGCCATTCACGACTAAGAAGTAGCGGTCGCTGCTTTTAAAATCGACATGCACGAGACTTTTATGGATATAAGCGATTCTTCCGGAAATTGAAATTTCATACCAATTGCCGTAGTCTCGAATAATCGGATAGGACAGCCCCTTCTGGATCGTAGCGATTTGAATCAGTGAGCCAGTGGAATTGTCATAGACTGGGGCATCGGCTGTTGTCGTGAAAGTGCTTGCGCCGCCCGTCTGTGTGCTAGTTTTTAAGTTTGCGGAGCTGACGGGAATGGTGCTGCTTTTTAATACATAAGCGGTTTTAGAACCGAATTGGATTTCATGCCAGTTCGCGCCGTAATCCTTTATTCTTGGAAACACTTGCCCCTTCTCCAAGGTGCCAACTTGAACGAGCTTACCCGTGCTGTTGTCGTAGACAGGCAATTTGTCGACTGTGACTTGGAAGTATTTGATGCTGGCAGTAAACGCCGTTGTTTGTACAGCAGTCGTTGCTACAGATGCACGCGGTTGACTTGTTTGTCCAGACTCTGCCGGCTGGCTTGCTGGTGTTGTTTCTGTTGGCTGGCTTGAAGGAGCTTCGTTTAAGTTGCTTGAACTTTCCGAATCTGTTGAATCGGTTGAGTTTGCCGGATCTGTTGATGTCGTGGAATCAGCTTCGGATGGCTGATGATCGCTTGGCTGCTCCGTTTTTGTAATCGAAGCGGTTTTTTGAATATAAGCTAGTTGGCTTCCGATCACGACTTGAAAGGCTTCGTCCGTTTCTTGGAAGATGGGATAGGTGTCGCCTGGAAGTAAATATCCAATCACTTCTCCGTTTTGCGAATAAACGGCCGATTTCTCCTGAATTTGCACATACGAGTCATTAGTGTTATCAGAATCGTATGAGTAGTCATCAGGCGACGGAGGGTCGATGCGTTGTGTATACGCTACATCGACATAAGCTAATTCCTTTCCCCACTGAAAATAAACGTGTTCTCCTTCTATCTTGGCAACTTTGACAATCGCTCCTTTGGCTAACTCGCCTATAGGCGGAGTGTCTTCACTTTCCTTTACAGCTGTTCCGTCTTGCACGACCTGTATGTATGGAGCGGGTAGTTCAGAACTATCTGTCGCTGCCGACGCATAAATAGAAGGTGAAGCATAGGAAATAAGCAGCAATAACACAGCAACTACACTATAAAGTTTTTTGAATTTCACAAACATCTCAATCCCCCAGTAAAATTATGTAAGATTTATAGTGATACAAAACAAATTATATCATTTTTCCCAATAAAATGACATAGTTCGATGGGGCTATCTCACGATAATTGGAATTTAATAGATAAAAAGTTACCAAAATTCCCTAGTATGATCCTACATTTACATCTTCTTGAGATTTGCGCTGATATCATAGTGAAGAATGTTTGTCGACCATCTGGGGACATGTGTTTAGAGTTCTTTGGAAAATATATGGAATTGGTTGTAGAACGGTTTTCATATACGCTATAATGAGGGGACAAATGGTGTTTTAACGTATTGGAGCATGTTTGCTAGAAAGTGTATACAACAAAGTAACGAGTGATAGAAAAATAGACGATTCAAGCTAGGTAACGAAAATCATAATTTCTTCATAAGGATGTTTATGAAGGGGATGGAATTTGCATTATAGGAGAAAAAAACGCGGTGAGCGGCTGCTTTTGTTCGAGATTTACTTGCAGAAGAGAGGCGTCTTCCATAAACCAAAAAGGAAGGGATCACTCATGGAGAATGGGCGATCCCTTATTGATCATATGAGGACGGTGAACAGTGTGAACAGAAAACTCATCCTTGGTTTTTTTGCTGTTATTCTTTTTTTTGTTTTCAATGGGTCCTATGCTCACGGCCAAGCGTTATCAGAGTGGCTGATTTATTTTCGTACGCAAGACGACTATTTGCAATTTCTTCAGACGTATCAAAGCCGAGTGGAAGATACCGGAAGCTCTTTTGTGGTCAAAGCGCGTTTTAGCAGCGATGAAATCAAAGCAGTTGAACAATTGCCTATCGTATCAAGGGTAGAGCCTAACTACCAGAAAACGCTGGCTGAAACAACGGCTTTTAATGATCCCTTCTTCTTTCAACAATGGGGACTGCGAACGGTAGGTGCAGAGGTGATTGCGCCGTCACGAGACGGGCAAAACCTTTTAGATGGTCGGGAAGTCATTGTGCAGAATCAATCATTTACATATGAGGAGCAGCCGTTATCAGCTTCAAGCTTTTCTTTTTTATTGAATGGCATGAAATTATCGCGGTTATCGCTGGAAATGGATCACGTGGAGGGAAACTGGCGGCTTGAGGTGACAGATGGGCAAGGCAATGAGCTGGCAGCGAATGAAGGGAATACGGCTCAACTGGACGTGCTGCTGCCCCAAAATCGTACGTACGATACGATCCATATTTTGATTCAAACGAATGGCTGGTCCAAGCAGCCGATCGTGAAGAAAGCGGCCGCTGTTAACCATGTGACGGTCGCGGTGATTGATACAGGCGTTTCGGTTCACGAAGATTTTTGCGGAAATGTTCTTTATAGCTTAGGAAAAGATTATGTGGATGGAGACGGGATGGCGGTAGATGAGAACGGACATGGGACTCATGTGGCTGGAATTATTGCTGCTTGCCCGAACAACGGAAAAGGAATCGTTGGTGCAGCCGGGTCCGCTCCTGTTGATATTCTTCCTTTAAAAGTGCTCGATGCGCAAGGGACTGGCGGGGATTTTGAAATTGCCCAAGCGGTGAATGATGCGGTTGCTATGGGAGCCAATGTGATTAATTTTAGTTTAGCGGGGAAAGGGAAGACGCTTGTTTTAGAGCAAGCGATTTCTCAGGCACTTTTGAACGGCATCCCTGTTGTCGCTGCCGCGGGTAATTGGGGAACATCGCTGCAGGATATTTATCCTGCCTCCTATCCAGGCGTGATAACGGTTGCGGCTATTGATGAAAAAGGCGGCGTATTGCCTTATTCGGATTACGGATGGGAAGTGGATGTCAGTGCACCTGGGGCCAATATTATCAGTACCTTTCTAAATGATACCTATAAATCTTTAAGCGGCACTTCTATGGCAACGCCATTTGTTACAAGCGAGGTAGCTATGCTGAAAGCGGAGCATCCAGAGCTGGATGTGATCCAGATTCGTAAGATGCTTTCGGAAACAGCCTTCGATATAGGGGAAAAAGGCTATGATATCCATTCAGGTTATGGGACCATTCAGATCGCTAAGGCGCTGCAGGCTTCGCCGAAAGCGGCACTGGATTGGCTCACCATCAAAAATGGACAGCAACTGAATTTCTCTCAGTCACAGCTTCTTGGCGTATCGGATGGGCTTGTCGGGAAAAATGTATATATTTGGTTGGACGATCAGTTGATTTTAAAGAAAAAGGCAGATCGCACATGGATTTCAGTGACGCTGCCGGATATTCGCTCAGGAAGGAACGAAAAAACGTTAAAGGTGATCGCAGTGGATGACTCAGGTACGATTTTAGCAACTGACGAACGGTTGATAAAAACGGCGGACTCGTCTTCGGCATCGTTTTCAGATGTGCCTGCTTCATTTTGGGCTTATCAAGAAATTCAGAGAGCCTACCAACAAAAGCTTATTAACGGTTTTACAGACGGCACGTTTCGGCCAAACCAATCGTTATCAAGACGGCATGCAGTGATGATGATGAACAGGCTGTTTCATTGGCCGCTTCATCATATTCAGCCGCCATTTGCCGATGTGCCGATCGATTTGGCAGGAGCGCTTTCGATTTATGCTGCATACGACCAGCGAGTAGTAACGGGCTATAGCAATGGAAGCTTTGCTCCCGAAAAGCTTGTGACGAGAGCGCAAATGGCGGTTATGCTGGCGCGTGCATTAAAGCTGAGCGAGCATCCATTTAGCGGGACGCCTTATCCTTTTAAAGACCTCTCTGATCCGGGTCATTTTGCTTATGATGCCGTTCAACAACTGGCGGACAAAGGTATTATTTTTAAGCAAGACTATTTTCATCCTAATGAATATTTAACTCGCGCCCAATTTGCTGCATTGCTGATAAGGGCCTCTGATTATCTACAAAAATAGAAGAATCCTATCGATTCTTCTATTATTTATTTTTCGACATTTTTGCGTCATTTATTGTCAAATGAGGGTTGAAGTTTTGGACATAGTTTCATAGAATGAAACATAGAGTGGAAAAATATAGCTGTCACATTCGATTTGAGATGGAATATAACACCAAAAATCAGGAAGGAGAGGGATTCATTGCGTTTTTTGTTAATGGCTCTGGCGTTCATTGTTATGTCGCTGCCTTTTGCGGCAAATGCTTATGCGGCTGAGCAAAACGACGAGTTATTAAAAATTGAAGATTTTAATCAGGCTCCCCCCGATCAGACAGCTGCTCACGTTGCTTCGTTTGCAATTGCTTCCTCAGGCGCGGTTTTTTCCGATGTACCTGAAGGCTATTGGGCAAAAGAGGAAATTGAATTTTTGTATCAGCGTTCGATCATTCAAGGATATCAGCAAGGCAGCCAATTGCAGTTTCGTCCGTCGGACTCTTTGACGAGGGCGCAGGCGGCCAAAATGCTGATGCTCGCGATTGGTGAAAAGGAACCAACTACCATTCAAGTCAAGTTTAAAGATGTTCCATCAAGCCATTGGGCGGCTCGCTGGATTAGCCTTGCGGCGCAAAAAGGCATTTTCACAGGATACGACGACGGCTCCTTTCACCCTAATGATAAATTGAAACGGTCGCAAATGAGCAAAGTGCTCGCTCTTACTTTTTCACTTTCTAATCCTCCGGCCAATGCGAAAAACCCATTTACTGATGTTAGCTCAAGCTACTGGGCTTATTCCTATATAACGAAGCTTTATTACAATGGAATTTCCAATGGAAGCGGAAATAAATTTATGCCGGAATCCTATATTTCCAGAGAACAGTTTTCTGCCTTTTTGGCGCGGGCGATGAGCGATCAGTTTCGTTTGCCGGTGAGCAGCGCGGATGAAGGTACGGTCATCGCGAAAGGAAAAGTCACCGCCCAAACGTTAAATGTTCGTTCATCTGGATCGACGAACGCTTCGGTTGTAGGCCAGCTCAGCAACGGAACCATTGTCAATGTTTATAGTATTCAAGGCTATTGGGCGAAAATTTCATATGGAAACTTGCGCGGCTATGTACATAAATCATACTTAAAATTGCAGAATGTAAGCGGCAGCGTGTTGGCTGGGCGGATTATTACAGTGGATGCGGGACACGGCGGAACAGACCCGGGAACGATCGGAAATGGCGCCAAAGAAAAAGACATCGTTCTATCTGTTGCGAAAAAGCTGAAGCAGAAGTTGGAAGCGGCGGGTGCCAAGGTCATCATGACAAGAGAGAGCGATACGTATCCGACATTGGAAGAACGGGTCAATATCGCTAAGCAAAATTATGCGGAGCTGTTTATCAGCATCCATGTAAACTCTGCAAGCCCGTCAGCAAAAGGAACGGAAACGTACTATGATACTTCGACGAATCCGAACGGATATGAAAGCTATTTATTAGCGAAGGAAGTTCAGGCGCAAATTGTGGCTAATGCGAATATGGTGGACCGCAAAGTCAAGGATGAAGCCTTTTATGTCATCCGTAACAATACCGTCCCTAGCATTCTTGTTGAATTAGGGTTTATTTCGAATACCGAAGACGTCAAAAAACTCACTTCCGACCAATTTCAGAATATTTTCGCTGAATCCATTTATAATGGAATTGTGCAGTACTATAAAAAATAGGCTGTTTTCGTATAGATTGTGGCTTTCTTGACCATACTGTTGAAAGGTTGATATAATGGGCATTCAGGAGGCGTTCGAGTATGTAGTTAGATGTATATGAGGATTTCAGTGAATTAACTAAATCAGAGCAAATGGCGTTGTTTAATGCAATGAAACAGGACTTGTTTCCAGATGAACCAGATAAAATTACTAAACTACTCAAAAGCATTCGTGAAGCCCGATTTGCTTCTGGTTTGGGTTGTGTCCATTGTGGTAGTACATCGGTTAAACGGAACGGTATCTATCGCTCAAGACAACGCTATCTATGTAATGATTGTGGAAAATCTTTCAATGATCTGACAAATACGCCATTTTCAGGCTCTCGATACCCTGAAAAATGGGTGAAATACATTGAATTAATGGTAGAGGGATATACCCTACCAAAAATCGCTGAAAAACTCCAAATACACATTTCTACTGCCTTTTATTGGAGGCATAAAATCTTGAACGCATTAGGAAGTCTTGGCTTTAATCAACTGCAAGGTATCGTTGAGAGTGACGAAACCTTCTTTCGTGAGTCTATGAAAGGTAGAGAAATCACTCATAGAAAATCCAAGAAACGAGGTGAAAAAGACGAAAAAAGAGGAATTTCCAACCTTAAAATTGCTGTTGTAGTTGCACAAGACCGTAACGGTAGTGTGATTGCTCGAAAAGCAGGAACAGGTCGTGTAAGAGCTGAAGAAATTGACACTGTGATAGGTGAGTATATTCACCCGTCTGCTTTGTTATGTACAGATAATGCAACAAACTATAAAAAGTTTGCCAAGTTAAAAGGATTGCAGCACGAAACCGTCAATGAACAACAAAAACAACGTGTAAAGAAAGGAATTTATCACATTCAACACGTTAATAACTTTCATAATCGCTTAAAAAATTGGATGGATCGTTTTCAAGGCGTTGCAACGAAATATCTCGACAACTATCTCTATTGGTTCCGTTGGCTTGAATTAGGCAAGTATTTGGCATTTGAAAAACGTGTTGAGCAAATGCTTATTTCAGCGTGTCAAAAATCGACCAACACCACAGTCAATTCTTTAAGGTCTGTTTTATAAGGCATAAAAAAAAGGATAGCGTATGCTACCCGTCTTGCATCAATTTTCGGCAATACCATTGGCAAGTAATGAAATATATCCGATTATACAAATTGCAATAATGTTAAGTATTATTAGTAGCCATTTCATTATGCCTTTTTTGGCTTTTAGTCCCGAAAAAACTCCTAATAATGGGAACAGAAACATCGAAATAATAAATGGTTTACCGAATGTTCCTAACGACACACCACTCAACATTGTATAAAACAAACCAATGAAGATTACCAAAGTAGCAAGTGAAAAAATACTGTATTTATTCAAATGGGTTCACCTCCTGAAAGTTATTTGTTATTCCTAATTTATCATATTCAAACCTTTATACAATTACTATTTTTATATCTTTATTATATCACAATGTTTATTTTTCTCCTTCAAAAGCCACAAAGTTTACGAAAACAGCCAAAAAATAAGACAAATGGGGGCTTTCGATGATTAGCCCCCATTGTTTTTTGCTAGATGAAAAATTGATATAATGGAATCGTGATAAAGGCTTTTACCTATGAGTGAACGATAGTATAATGTAAAAGTTGAATAAATAATAAGTTAAAGGTGCTTTGTTATGAAAATAGGGATTATTGGTAATTACGGACATCATAATAATGGCGACGAAGCAATTTTGATGGGGATTCTCAAGCAATTGACGGAAGAATTGGCGATCAGCAAAACGGATATCGTCATTTTTAGCCATAATCCTGAAAATACAGAGGAACGGTATGGAGTCCGAGCCATTCCGCTTCTTTCGCGAAAAAAAAGCCTTCTGCTTACCATTTTAGCTACCCTTAAGGCTAATTATTTGCGAATGAAGGAACTGGATGTGCTGATCATTGGCGGCGGCGGTTTATTAATGGATTTATATAAACGAGATGCACCGTTGTATGCAACGCTCGGCATGCTAGGACATTACGCCGGATGCAAGGTCGTGATTTATGGAGTAGGTGCAGGGCCGATCCGTACAAAGGCAGGTGCTTTTTTTATTAAACAGCTGCTGAAAAAGGCCCAGCAAATTTCTGTAAGAGACGAGAGTTCAAGGAAACTGCTTCAATCGCTCCAAGTAAAAAAAGAGATTGAGGTCATTGGCGATCCAGCTCTATTTTTAGCACGTTCATCGAAAAAAATGCAGCGAGATTCGGTTCGCCAAATTGCTGTGACAGCTGTTCCGTACTACAGCTCCCAATATTGGCCGACGACAGATGAACAGAAGTATCAGCAATATATTTCAGGCATGGCGCAAAATTTAGATGAACTCATTCGTCAAAAAGGGGTTCATATTACATTTTTTTCGACAAAATATCCCCAAGATGTGCAAGTAACAAAAGACATTGCCTCTTTCATGCAATATCGCGATAAAGTCGTCATTATCGATCAAAATTTATATCCGAGTGAGATTTTATCGCTTTGTGAGTCGCATGATCTCGTGATTGGGACAAGGCTGCACTCTCTTATTTTAGGAATCGCTGCGAAAACTCCGGTGATTGGTGTCGGGTATCACCCGAAGGTCCAGCATTTTCTGACTGCTATTCAGCAGCTTGATCGCTATATTGCGATCGAGAAATTAGCACAAGATGATCAGTTGATGCTGCAAATGGTCAATGAAATCGAAAAGAATTGGCCGGAAGTCCAGCAGCGTATCGAGTTGATATCTGAGAATATGAAAAACGAGGCCGAGAAGGGAATACAACTGTTACAGAGGATAATAGGTGAGAAGCATGTCTAATCGAAAAGTATTAGTGCTTAGCAATATGTATCCGACTGAAAAGGCAAAAGCTTTTGGGATTTTTGTAAAAAATCAAGTCGTCGCTTTACAGAAGGCGGGATTGGATGTTGATGTCATTGCTGTAACCAATCCAAGTATGAAAAAACAAGCGGTTCTGATCAAATATCTGGTTTGGCTGTTGAAAGTGCTAATTCATACGGTGGTTTGCGGAAGACGGTATGATGTCGTTCATGTCCATTATGTTTTTCCGACAGGCATATTAGGCCTTTTATATAGAAAGCTTTGGAAAACGAGATTCATTGTGACGGCGCATGGCGGAGATATTGAACGAATGGCGCATAAAAGTAAGAGAATTTGGCAATGGACAAAATATATTCTTCAGGAAGCTGATCACGTGATTGCGGTAGGACCGAAGCTTTATGAAGAGATTTATGAGCAATTTGGCGTGGCGAAAGAGAAAATTTCGATTATTAATATGGGAGTCAATCGCGAAGTGTTTCAGCCGATGAACAAACAAGAGGCGCGTAAGCTGTGCGGAATAGCCGACGATGTGATTCCTGTTTTATATGTCGGCAACATGATTGAGCAAAAAGGGCTGCTTGAGCTTGTTGATGCATTTGCTATGCTGAAACAGGAGTATCCGAACGCCAATCTTTATATGATTGGCCAGAAAAAAGATGGAGCGTTTTATCAACGGCTTTTGCAGCGAATGGAACAAAGCGGTGCGCAGGATATTCACATGCTGGATGCGATGAATCAATCAGAGCTAGCCATGTGGATGTCGGCAGCTGAAGTGTTTGTGCTGCCTTCCCATTTGGAAGGATTCGGGCTTGTTGCTTTAGAAGCGATGTCTTGCCATACGCCGGTGGTCGGTAGCGATGTCGGCGGACTTTCTTATTTATTGAGCGGCGGCGCCGGTATATTGGTCGAGCCCCGTAACAAGGAATCATTATATGAAGGAATAAAAACAGTGCTTAGCGATGCGAAAATGAGGGAACAATTAATTCAAAAAGGTGAGCTTCGCGCTCAAGAGAACGATGGAAAGCGAATCGTTGAACGAGTGATTCAACTTTATTCACCTCCGGAGGGAGTACGGGATGCGTAGAAAAAACAAAGACAGAAAAAAGGTGCTATTTATTGCTTCCCTTGGAGGGCATTTAACGCAATTGTTGCAATTAAAGCCTCTTTTTTCTGCGTACGATTATCATATTGTAACGGAAAAATCGGTCATCACGAAAGAATTGAGCAAACAGTATAAGATTTCTTTTTTAATGTATGGAGCAAGGAATTATCCGTTCCGATATATTTTTAAATTTTCCTATAATGTCATCATGTCTTTGTATTATTTTCTTCGCGAAAAGCCGGATGTTGTGGTGACAACAGGCGCTCATACGGCCGTGCCCATGTGTTATATTGCTAAGTTGTTTGGCAAAAAAGTCATTTTTATCGAGAGCTTTGCGAAAACCACGACTCCGACGATTTCAGGAAAATTGGTGTATCCAATTGCTGATTTATTCATTGTGCAGTGGGAAACAATGAAAAAACATTACCCGAAAGCGGTTTATGGAGGTTCGATCTATTGATTTTTGTTGTGTTGGGAACTCATGAGCTGCCTTTTACGAGGCTGTTGCGGGAAGTAGAAAAGCAAATTATCTCTGGAAATATTAAAGAAGAAGTGATTGTGCAGCAAGGGCATACGCCTTACGAATCGCCACATATGAACATGATGACATTTACAAGCTATGAGGAAATGGAACGGCTGTACCGGGAAGCGAGCATGATTATTACTCATGGAGGAACAGGATCCATTACGACAGGGGCAAAAATGGGCAAGAAAATGATTGCTGCCCCTCGTCTCATGAAATATGGAGAGCACAACGATGACCATCAGCTGGAAATCGTGCAGCAGTTTGAAAAGACGGGACACATTTTAGCATGGTATGAAAACGAAGATTTCAGCGAAGTGCTGAAAAAAGCCAAGCAGTTTGAACCTGTTCCGTTTGTCAGTGGAAATGATGAAATTGTCTCTATTATTCGTTCATTTATTGATAAGCATGCATAAATGAAAGCAGAGATTCGGCAGGTGAGGTTGTGAGTACAAAACGTTTTTTTCAATTGATTGGAGTAGTCACCATTGTCAATGTGCTTTCGCGTTTTTTAGGTTTTGTTCGAGAAGCTGTCATCGGTTATCAATTTGGCACGTCATCGCTTGCCGATAGCGTCATTTTAGCCTATACCATTCCTAATTTTGTCTACTCCGTGCTGGGAGGGGCTGTAGCGACTGCTTATATTAGCGTATATAGCAAAATGGATCGTGACATCCATAAGCAGCGGTTTCACGATGTCATTTTCACCTATTTGCTCCTGTTTTGCGTTGGATTAACAGGCTTGTTTATGATTTTATCAAAGCAGGTGGTCCAACTCTTTTTTAATGGGCTCCATCCGTCTGAAGTGGCGATGACATCGAAATTGTTTTTCATGATGGCTCCCGCAACCCTTTTTCTTGTTTTTTCGATGTGGTTTTCCGGCATTTTGAATGTGCGCGGCCAATTTTATAGCGCCTCGTTTGCCACATTGGCCAACAATGCTTTTTTTATTTTCATCGCCGTCCTCCTTTATCCGGCCATCGGCGTATATGCGTATGGATGGGGAGCGACAGTCAGCGCTGCGATCATGGTGGCTGTGCTCGTTTATTATATGTATAAGAGCGGCGTGCTCTGTTTCCGTCTCCGTTTTCATGTTTCGGAAAAGGAATACGTGCTTCGCATGCTTAAGATCGCTATGCCTGTTTTATTGGGCGGAGCGACTCTGCAGTTTTATTTTTTTACCCAGCGCATGTTTGCTTCGCAGCTGGATGACGGGTATGTCGCTGCGCTGAACTATGCCTCGAAGCTTGTTCAGCTTCCGCAAATGATTTTAATGACAGCGGCGACGACGGTGATCTATCCGCTGCTCGCTAAAAAGACGGCTGAACAGGATTATGAAGGAATTTCGCAAATCTTTTTCAAAGGTCTGCGTTTGCTCATCATGTTTATTGTGCCTGTTTCTGTCTTTGTTTATGTATATGCGGAACCGATTGTAAAAATCATTTTTGAGTACGGATCGTTTACGGCGCAGTCGACGTCTATGACGGCGGAGATGCTGAAAATCTTTGTGATCGGCATGTTTGCCCATGCAGCGAATCTGTTTGTCACGCGCTTTTTTTATGCGATGGAGAAATCGTTCGCGCCAGTCGCCACAGGGATCGTGGCTGTTTTTGGCGTCAATATTGCGCTCATTTCCTTTTTTATTGACCAATATGGAGCGGCCTCCATCGCCTGGGGAACGACGATTAGCGCTTTATTCCAATTCTTTTCCTTGCTCGTTCTTGGCACGCGTCAGTTAAAGCTGCGAATGGATACAGGAGCGCTATGGGGAAAATTGCTCCTGTCTCTTCTCATCGTGACGGCCGTCGTTTGGCTGAGCCGCTTATGGATTCATACCGGCTATGATTTACTTGATTTATGTCTTGCGGGCTGCTTATTTGCCGTGACTGCCTATGCTCTTTTTCGAACCGCGGGCTTGCTTTCGCAAGGATAAGGCTTTTTTTAAAAAACCTTCAGCTTGTCGACTTTGTCGACAAGCTGATTTTTTTTTTTTTTGCGTTATCTGTCGATTCTTGGGATTTAAATGATATATAATGGGGTTATATCCGCGAACATCCGCGAAGTCACTAGATTTTAAGAAATTTTTTGTTTATGTCATAGATTGAATATGCTATAATCGACGCTGTGGGCTTTTGTACTGAGAAATTTGGCAATGAACGGTTTTGGTTTGAATGTGACATTAATGGTTATCCTAGGACATAGGGGAGGGTTCCCATGTTATATCTATACTTAACGATGCTTATATGCTTTGCGTTATCCGTTATTTTTACTCCATTTGTGAAAAAATTGGCTTTTCTTGTAGGAGCCACAGATAAACCGAATCAACGAAAAGTGCACCAAAAAATTATGCCGCGTTTAGGAGGGCTGGCGATTTATGTCAGCGCCATGATTGGATATTTGATTTTACGGCCTTGGAACGAAGATTCGCTTTATATTTTATTAGGAAGTCTGATCATTGTGGCCGTTGGGATCTTGGATGATATCTACGAACTGCCGGCTAAAGTGAAGTTTTTAGGCCAATTCGTTGCCGCCTTTATCGTGGTTGTCATTGCCGGTGTACAAGTGACCTTTATTAATTTGCCATTCGGCGGGCAATTGCATTTTGGAATGTTAAGCATACCGATTTCGATTTTATGGATTGTGGGAATTACGAATGCGATCAACCTTATTGACGGGCTAGATGGCTTGGCTGCCGGTGTCTCAGCGATTGCTTTAATCACGATTTCTGGAATGGCGTTGATTATGGGAGACTGGTTCGTCACTTCGATGGGATTGATTATTTTAGCGAGCACCTTGGGATTTTTGCTGTACAATTTTCATCCGGCAAAGATCTTTATGGGAGATACAGGGGCGCTCTTTTTAGGATATATGATTTCCGTATTGTCACTGTTAGGCTTTAAAAACGTTACGTTTATCTCGTTTGTCGTGCCGGTGTTAATTCTCGGTGTGCCGATTTCGGATACATTTTTTGCTATCATTCGCCGCATTGTGAAAAAGCAGCCGCTTTCGGCTCCTGATAAATCTCATTTGCATCACTGTCTGCTCCGGCTCGGATACAGCCATCGGGAGACCGTGCTGATTATTTACGGCATGAGCGCCGTTTTTGGGCTGCTGGCGATCATTTTATCGCAGGCCGCTGTTTGGGTGTCGATGATTATATTGGTTGTCGTACTGCTTGCCCTTGAGATTATTGCGGAGAAGATCGGTTTAGTGGATGCGAATTATCGCCCCATTTTGAAAATCATGCGCGTGATTCGCTACGCGAATGGAAAACAAAATTAAAAAAACCGCCTTGCTTTTATGCAAGGCGGTTTTTTGCGTTTGTTTATGGTTGTCCGTCGTCATCAGCGTGATCTGTTTGGCTGTTGGCTTCTGAATCGCTGTTGTCCGTAGAAGTAGTAGTATCCAGCCCTTGCAAATGATTTTTCAGCTCTTGAGAGATCTCTTCGACAGACTGTTCGTCGAGCTTATAATAGTAAACTCCGTCAATGTAATCATCGGTTCCTTTTAAGTGAAGGGATTCAATATTAAGCTTTCCTTCGCTGCTTGTTGCATAATAAATCAGCGATTTCATTTCATCAAACGTTAAGTTCGTTTTCATATTGTCTCCGATCGCTTCTAACAGATCATCATATTTGGTAATCGAACGGACGCTGCTTGCTTTTTTTATAATGGCTTTTAAAATTTCTTGCTGGCGCTTTCCGCGCTCGATATCGTTATCAAGCTTTCTTGTTCTCGCAAGAGCCAGCGCTTGCTCGCCATTTAATGTTTGCCATCCTTTTTTCAGAACAATCGCATTATGATGGTCTTCGGAGTCTTTTTCTTTAAGATTATATGGCACTTCTACTTCAATTCCGCCTAAGGCGTCCACCACGTCCATAAAAGCATAGAAGTTCATTTTGACATAGTAGTCAATTTGAATATCAAACAGCTGCTCAACCGTTTCAATGGTTCCTTTTACACCGCCAAAGGCGTGGGCGTGGGTGATTTTATCCCGTCTTTCCTCTGACGGAATATATACATACGAGTCACGCGGAATACTTACTAATTTGACAGATTTCTTTTTGGCATCGAATGTCGCTAGCATTAACGCATCTGAGCGTGTATCGCTTTTGAAGTTTCGCGAACGGCTGTCATCAATGCCGATAAACAAGATGGAGAAATTATCAATTTTCAGGTTTGGGCGATCTTGGTCTCGTCCTTTGATCTCCTCATACGATTTATTGATCACAGATTCCGCCTTATGCATAAGGAACGAAGCGTAGCAAGTAGCTCCCAGCACAAGCAGCAAAATAGGCGTCAATATCCATAATAATATGCGCTTTCTGCGCTTTTTCTTTTTTTGCTTTTTACGATAGGTTCGTTTATTGGTCATTGATTGTTCTCCTCTTCTTTTTTCTAAGAGTGGTGAAAGGGAGGCTAAGAAATGGTCGTTTCCATATAGGTGACTTCCCCTTCTTGAATGTCCGCCCTTGCATTGGTTAAATCGGTGAGCCATTCGCAAAACGGCTGCTTGTTGTTTTCTTCGACAAATACCTCGATTTCGACATGATCTAGATAGTGAATGGCTTTCACATCATAAATGGAGGAGCGAAGGGCATTCTCCACTTTGCCAAGCCAATTGTAATCGATCGCAACATGCATAATGCGCATGAGGCGGCGTTCAACAATTTCCGCTGCTTTCAGCCCTTCGGATACCGCTTTGCTGTAAGCGCGGACGAGACCGCCGGCTCCAAGCTTAATGCCGCCAAAATAGCGAGTTACAACGACAACGGTGTCCTTTAGTCCTTTTTTCTTAAGCACTTCGAGCATCGGAACCCCAGCCGTGCCGCTTGGTTCACCGTCATCATTCGCTTTTTGGATGTGGTCATGCTCGCCGATTAAATAAGCAGAGCAGTTATGCGTCGCATCCCAATGCTTTTTTTTGATCGTTTGAATGAACTGAGTCGCTTCCTCTTCCGTTGTTGCCCGATTGGCATAACAAATGAATCGCGATTTTTCGATCACGATTTCACTTTCTCCATATCCTTTTACGGTATAATATTTATGCAGCAATGATGAAACACCTCACGATCATGCGGCACGCTGTTGCATATGTTTTTATTACCAATTCAATTTTTGGCGATAAGTTGCGTGAAACATGCTATACTTAAAAAAACAAGTATATGCCGTCGCCTACCGGTCGGGAACAGGTAGCGAAAAAGCATCTTTTTCTATTATAAATCGACAGCTTTTTTCCTTCAAATAAAACTTTTCGTTAGAAAAATTTGTATGATCTCTTGATACTTTTTTGTATAAGCACGGAGGATTTCGTATGTCTTTGCCAAAAAAATTAAATGCGAAGGAATTAGATAAAATTGTCGAAAAAATGGTAAAAACGGTTCATCATAGCAAAGATGAAATTTTTCAGATCGGCGAACGTTCGCGCCATGAGTATGAGCATTTGATCAAGGAGCTAGAGGAAACAAAAACGCAAGTCAGCCTGATTATCGATGAAGCAGATCGACTGGAGGTGCAGGCGCGTCTGGCCAGACAGCGCTTATCAGAGGTGAACCGCCATTTTTCACGCTATTCCGAAATGGAAATCCGCGAGGCTTATGAAATCGCGCACGAGCTGCAAATGAAGCTGACGATGATTCGCGAGCAAGAAAGGCAGCTGCGGCTGCGGCGCGATGAATTGGAACGGCGTTTAGCCGCGCTAAAAGAAACCATTGAACGCGCCGATCATTTAATTGGACAAATCACTGTTGTCCTGAATTATTTGAACAGCGACTTTCGCCAAGTGGGCGAGTTTATAGAAGGGGCCAAACAAAAACAGGAGTTCGGTTTAAGGATTATCGAAGCTCAAGAAGAGGAACGCCGCCGCTTATCGCGAGAGATTCACGACGGTCCTGCCCAAATGCTCGCCCATGTGATGATGCGCTCGGATTTAATGGAGCGGATTATTCGACAACGCAGTGTCGATGAAGCGGTTCAAGAATTGCGGGATTTTAAAAAAATGGTACGTTCTGCACTTTACGAAGTGAGAAGAATTATTTATGATTTAAGACCAATGGCGCTTGATGATCTGGGCTTAATACCTACCCTCCGTAAATATTTGCAAAATGTTGAGGAGTATAACCAGCAAACGAAAATTTCTTTTGTACATATTGGGGAGGAAAAACGATTGCCTGCCCATTTTGAGGTGGCGATTTTTCGCCTTGTCCAAGAATCGGTGCAAAACGCACTGAAGCATGCGGAGGCATCTGAGATTCAAGTGAAGGTAGAAATGAAGCAGCAGTATCTTTTCCTAATGATTAAAGATAATGGAAAAGGATTTGATGTGAAGAAAAAGAAGGAAAATTCCTTTGGATTGATTGGGATGAAGGAACGAGTAGAATTATTGGAAGGAACGATGAATATCCGTTCACAAATGGGTGTGGGAACAACCGTGTTTATTCAAATTCCGCTGTTAGAAACGACACAAACAAGAAGGGAGAGGATCGATCAATGAAAACACGCATCGTTATTATTGATGACCATCAATTATTTCGCGAAGGAGTCAAGCGGATTTTAGAATTCGAAGGACAATTTGAGGTAGTAGCTGAGGGAGCGGATGGCAGTGATGCGCTCGAGTTGGTGCAAAAGCATCAGCCGGATATCGTGATTATGGATATTAACATGCCGAATACGAATGGAGTGGAAGCGACGCGGCAGCTGGTGGAAACGTACCCTGACACAAAGGTGGTGGTCCTTTCCATTCACGATGATGAAAATTATGTGATGCATGCGCTGAAAACAGGCGCAACAGGCTATTTATTAAAGGATATGGATGCGGATACATTGATAGAAGCGGTCAAGGTCGTAGCAGAAGGCGGATCTTATTTACATCCGCGCGTGACGCATAATTTAATTCAAGAATACCGCCGCCTCGCCGCAGGAACGAGCCAGAAGGTCGAAAAAACATCGCGCGAGGTATGTCTGCCGCTGCATTTGTTAACGCGCCGGGAGTGTGAGGTGCTGCAGCTTCTTGCGGACGGCAAAAGCAACCGCGGCATTGGCGAGGCGTTGTTTATAAGTGAAAAAACGGTGAAAAATCATGTCAGCAATATTCTTCAAAAACTAAATGTAAATGACCGTACACAAGCGGTTGTTGTGGCGATCAAAAACGGATGGGTGGAGGTCCGCTGAGCGCCAAGGCTGTCGAGAATTCGGCAGCCTTTTTTTGTAATGAAATCCATCTTTTTTTCCGCTACAATGGAGGTAAGGAAGACGGGCTGATCATCCACATGCAGACCGTTTCCATTCGCTCATGCCGATGGGGACAAACTGAAAGAACAGGCTAGTCAAATGAGAAAGGTCCTGCATGAGCGAATTGGTGCAGCGTATCCGCTGTGACAATGGATCAGCAAAGGCCATAATTAAAATAAGGAAGGTATGAATGATGAGGACAGCGATTGTCACGGATAGTACGGCATATATTCCGAAAGACGTGCGCGAAGCATTGCACATTTATATGATTCCATTAAGCGTTTCCTTTGGCATTGAAGCCTATCGGGAAGAAGTGGATATTCATGCGGAGCCATTTTTCGAAGAAGTGAGGCAGCATAAACATTTGCCGACAACATCGCAGCCGTCGATCGGCGCATTTGTTGAGCTGTTTGAAACGCTGGCCAAGCAATATGACGCGGTGGTGAGCATTCATTTATCAAGCGGCATAAGCGGTACGTATCAAGGAGCGTTAACGGCAGCAGGCATGGTAGAAGGCCTTCAGGTGTACGCGTATGACTCGGAGATCAGCTGCATGGCACAAGGCTTTTATGCGATGGAGGCCGCTGAAATGGCGCTGGCGGGCAAGCATCCCCAAGAGATTATTGCCCGCCTGGACGAAATCAAAACCTCGTTGCGCGCGTATTTTATGGTGGATGACTTAATCCATTTGCAGCGCGGCGGACGGCTGAGCAGTGCCCAAGCGTTTATCGGCAGCCTTTTACAGGTGAAACCGCTGCTTCATTTTCAAAACAAAGTCATTGTGCCGTTTGAAAAAATCCGTACGCGCAAAAAAGCGATCAAGCGGATCGAGGAGCTGTTCGCCGAGGATGCCAAGCTCGGAGTGCCCCTGAAAGCGGCGATTATCCATGCGAACCGCTTGGAGGAAGCGGAGGCGTGGAAGCAGGAGCTGGTGCAAACCTATCCGAATGTGGAATTTTTGATCAGCTATTTCGGCCCGGTCATTGGGACGCATCTCGGCGAAGGCGCGCTCGGGCTCACTTGGTATCGCCCATAAAGAGCTTCATCATCATGGAACGGGACATCAAGTCCCTTATCTAAACGGCTGGGACCGTCCACATGCCAATCGCCAAGCCGTCGATCGGCGGCATCAGCGGGAAACCGAAAAAGCATCAATGCTGCCGAAGCAAGCAGTACGGACCGCTTCAGAATGTTGATAAACGCTTTCATCTTGCATCATCGGCTCATGAACGTTTGGGTTCGGTTCGCGTTTTCACTCGGCTGCGTTCTTGATCTGCTAAGCGTTTTGATGCAACCGACGCAATCCATAAAGGCTGTTAAAATGGTTGAAGCCAAAGTCTACTGTGGGCTTTGTCTTCAACCGAAAACCGTCAGTTCCGCTTTTTTCTTTAGGCAACGATTCGCCAAAATGAATCATGGAGGGATAAGATGCGTTTTGTGTTTGAACAGGGCAAATGGCTTCCAGAAGCGCTGGCAAAGGAAAAGCATAAAGACCGCCGGCCGATTAGCCGTCTGCCCGATCTCCCTTCTTGCGAGAAAAACCCCGAATTTCCCTTTTCTCCTACTCTTCTTGCCTTTCTTGAAGGCAGACAGCTTCTCATAGATGATCTCCCTTTTTCACTGGAACAGATTCAGGCCCATTATGAAAATGGTTATTTGCGTTATCAAAAAGGCATTACTCAAACCGAGCGCGGCGGTTATCGCTGTGAACGATGCGGAAATGAGCGCGCCCATCTTTTTGCCTCCTTTCACTGCGCCCGCTGTGAAGAGAGCTGTACGTATTGCCGGCAATGCTTGATGATGGGAAGGGTGAGCGAATGTACTCCGCTTGTCGTTTCTTGTGTGAGCCCAAAGCGAATCGCTTATGACCGTCCGCTTGTTTGGAGCGGCAAACTTTCCCATGCCCAGCAAGCGGCGGCGGAAGCGGTCAAGCAAGCCATAGACCGCCATGATGAATTAACGGTCTGGGCTGTTTGTGGGGCGGGGAAGACAGAAGTGCTTTTTCCCGGCATCGCCCATGCCCTAGAGCGCGGCAGACGCGTCTGCATCGCTACCCCCAGAATGGATGTCGTATTAGAACTGGCTCCGCGCTTCAAGCAGGCGTTTCCAACGGTTCCTGTCATTGCTTTATATGGCGGAAGCGAGGATCGTTTCAAACAGGCCCCTCTTGTCATGGCGACCACGCATCAGCTGCTTCGTTTTTATCGCGCGTTTGATGTCATGATCATCGACGAAGTCGATGCTTTTCCTTACTCTGTGGAGCCGATGCTGCAATATGCAGCTGCCAAAGCCCGCTGTGAACCGTCCGCTTTGATTTATTTAACAGCGACTCCCCATCCAGCATGGCAACGGGAAATTCAAAAGAACAAGCGAATGGCGGCGACGATTCCGGCACGCTATCACGGCTATCCTCTCCCGGTTCCTGCTTTTGAATGGTGTGGTCATTGGCGGAAGCAAGTGCAAAAAGGAAGGCTTCCCCGCAATGTGCTGGCCTGGGCAAATGAGAGAATCCAAGGAGGGAGACCAGCCCTGCTATTTGTTCCGCATATTGCCCTGCTGCAGCAGGTTGTGCAAATACTTAAGCAGCTGGATGCGCGGATCGAGGGGGTCCACGCCGAGGATAGCGCCCGTAAGGAAAAAGTGCACGCTTTTCGTCAAGGAGCGATTCCGCTTCTCGTCACGACGACGATTTTAGAACGCGGCGTGACGATTCCTCGCCTTGATGTGGCGGTATTAGGAGCAGAGGATGACCTATTTACAGAGGGCGCGCTTGTCCAAATTGCCGGAAGGGTGGGACGAAGCGCCCAGCATCCAAACGGAGACGTCCGCTTTTTTCATTACGGAAAAACAAAAGCGATGATCGCCGCGAAACGGCAGATCGTTCGCATGAACCGTCTGGCTCAAGAAAGGGGGCTATTAAAGAGTCCATGAGTGAACATTGTTTGTTGTGCCATCGGCGTTATGCGCAGCGAATGAGTTGGAGACATTTGTTGATGTTGAAACAGACAGATGTGCTTTGCCATGAATGCCGCCGCTCTTTTGCCCTTATTGCTGGCGATCTATGCGAATGCTGCGGTCGTCCATTTGACCGCGTTGACGAATCGTATCGGCAAGGGGAATTATGTGCCGATTGTGTCCGCTGGAAGCGTGACAACGCATGGCGCGGTGTGTTAACGAAAAATCGATCTGTATACGTGTACGATGCTTTTATGAAAGAGGTGATTGCCCGCTGGAAGTTTCGTGGGGATTATGCGCTCGTTGAAGCGTTTCGTAGCGATATGTGCCGTGAATTTTTCTGCCACTTTCCGCGCGATTCACTTCTCGTCCCGATCCCGCTAAGTTCCGCACGTTTATACGAAAGAGGCTTTAATCAGGCAAAAGCGCTTGCCGAATTGCTCGGCTGTCCGATTTTAGACGCATTAGAACGATTCGATTCCGCAAAGCAGTCAAAAAAATCAAGGCATGAGCGGCTTGAAACGGATCGTGTTTTTCACTTGCGTTCGGATGTATTGCTGCCCGCCGATGCTTCATTTGTGCTGATTGATGATATTTACACAACGGGAACCACGGTTCGTCATGCGGCTCGAATGCTGCGGGAAGCCGGCGCTGCCGCCGTTTCCTCTTTTACCCTCGCGAGGTCGTAATTTGATTGGATTGGCTCATAAACATTCATCGTGATTTGCCGATATAAAAGGTAGCAAAACATGAGTGTTGATGATTCGCTTTTGTGTGAGAATCCGATTGCTTTGACCAATGCGATAAATGAATGGCCGCGTTGCTGCACAAGACTGCTGCTCTTTCATGGTTGGCGTTTTGTGCACGAAGAGGCGCGTTTTCATGGAATAAGACTGTTCATCAACATGCTTGAGCATAGATCAGAGAGCGGAGTGTGAAAACCATGCAAATTTATCATGATTGGATGGTGCAGACATCCATCGCTTCCCAGAATGGAACGGCCCCGCTCAAAGAAGGGGATACCGTTTTTGTGGCCATCAAGGAAAAAGTCAGCGCAAATGAGGCGATTGTGACGATCAAAGGACAGGATCGCTATGTCCGCTTTCAAGGGAACATCCCAGACAAGGAAAAGCTCGTTGTCCAAATCACGGGAATGGATCGTGATGTTCTTGAAGTTAAAGCGGTTTCGCCCTCGGCAGCCGCTCAAGCGATGGCCGGAAATTCGTTGGCTCCAATCGAACAGCTGCTAAGAAAGCAAGGCTTGTTTCTGACCCAGGCAGAGCGGGCGGCTCTCAAAAGCTTCTTGGAAAAAACAAAAGGAACGATGGATGAAAAGCTGGAAACGATTCAAGCTCTCGCCAGCAAAAAGCTTCCGTTGACGTCCCTTCATATGCAAGCGGTTCATGAAGCGCTGCACGGAGAGCCGCTAGGTGATCTATTGATGGAGCTCATGGAGGAGACGACGGAGTCACCAGCAGTGAAAGAGACAAGCCCGGAGCCTCCAAGTGACCAGAAAAACGGAACGGCTGCCGAAAACACATCAAGCTGGATCGGAAATGAAACCGATTCAGGCACCAATATGGAAACGGTTCAATGGACGTACGGTCATGAGGAATGGTTCAGCGGAATCACGCCGCAAGCAAAGGAGCTTGTCGTGCGAACCGTCACGGAAAAAATGGCGCAAGCAACTGGCGAGTTTCAAAGCTGGCAGCGGGAGACCGGCCAAAAGCTGGAGCAAACAGCGTCCATATTGACCGCCCGTTCGACTCAGGTCCGTTCGCAAGCAAGGATGTCGATCGAAGCGGCTGTTTATACGCTTGATCGCATGATTTTGCGCGGAGAATGCATGATGTTTGCCGATATGGGAACGGAAAAACAGCTTCTTCAGGCAAGCGCAAAGCTGGCAGAAGCGAAGCAATTGATTTCAGCTGGAAAATGGAGCGATGCCGCATCCATCGTTCAGGAGGTAAGGCAGACGGTCTCCTCTCTCCGTTTTCAACCAGCAGATGTCAAGATTCAGCGCTTTATCTCGGAGATGCAGGCCTCTCCATCTGCTTCCGTGCCTAATCAGCCGCTCGCTGGGCAAATAGGACGGCTGCTTCCGGCAGCAGCGGATGACTTTTCCGCCCGAGGGATATTTGAGCAGCTGCGCTTATTGGGGATGCATCATGAAAAAGAAATCGCGCAGGCCGTGATGACCCAAACCGGACCGCTGCCAAGCAAAAATATGAAGTCCCTGCTCCTCAGCGCCGGAGAGGGGGGGTACGGCACAGCTTCGCAGGCAGAGCGGGCGGTCTTAAATCTGACAGGCCAGCAGCTATTGAGCCGGTTTGAGGCAAAAAGCCACACGCAAACTATGGTATATCATCAGCTCCCACTGATGATGCGAGATCAAATGGAAACCGTTCACGTCTATTTGAATTCGCGCAATGAGGACGGAAAGTTAGATTGGCAAAATTGCAGCTTATATTTTTTATTGGATACGGAACAATACGGAAAAATCGGATTGCTGCTGCAAGCTGCGGAACGCAACTTAGCGATTACGGTCAAGACCGATCATGAGCAAGTGGAAAGCGCGCTCAAGCCGCTCATGGAAGCCGCTAAGGAGCATTTAAATGAAATCGGCTACCATGTAACGAAAATGACCTTTGCGAAAATGACGGAGTCAGCGGTTTCTTCCTCTTTACAAACTCCGTCCGCAAGTGAGAAACTTCAAGAGAAAGGTTATGATATAACGGTATGAAGCATCCATATGAAACATATGCTTCGGCATTAAGCCGCTACGAAGAAGAAGCCGAGCGTCTATTGGAAACTCTTGAGCCAAGCGGAAAAATGGGAAAAGAAATGATCGAGCACGCTGAAAAGCAAGGTATTCCCATTCAAAAAGATGCCACTCTTGTCGAGCATTTAGCCGACCCGCAGCAGCGTGTTCCTTCCCAGCTTTATGCGGTGATCGGAGAAATTTTGCGCGTCATAAAGAACATAGAACAGAAATAGAGGCGATGTATGGTGGAAGTCCAAAAAGTGACAAAGCCGAATATGATCAAGACAACTCAGCCAAAGGAAACGGTTCCTTCTGCCTCCGTATCCTTTGCTGAGGTGATGGCCAAAAAGCAGGATGATTTAGTGTATGAGCGATTCCAGCAGCTTGTCCAGCAAATTGCCGACCAAGGAAAAGTATTGGCTGAATCGCATTCAGTTGAGGATTTGCGGAAATACAAAAAGCTAGTCAAAACCTTATTGGACGATGCAGTCAAGCATGGCTTGCAGCTGTCCGAACAGCGCAGCTTCAGCTGGAATGGGCGCCAGCGCTTATATAAGCTCGTGAAAGAGGTGGATCAAAAGCTACTCGACTTAACGAATCAAGTATTGCAAAATGAAAAGGATGGGATGGGGATTTTACGCGCCATTGGCGAAATTCAAGGGCTAATTATCAATGTTTACACGTAAATGAGCGAAGGATTGGGGGATGGCGACAGTGAATCTAGAAAATTGCCCGAATTGCGGCCGATTATTTGTCAAAAATCAGTTTCGTGATATTTGCGACCTATGCTATCGAGAGGAAGAAAAAGAGTTTACGAAGGTGTATAACTATATGCGAAAGCGGGAAAACCGCATGGCGACACTGTCGGAGGTAGTGGAAGCAACCGGTGTGTCCGAACGCCTGATTATTAAATTTATTAAATCGGGACGGCTCCAGCTCGCCAACTTTCCGAATTTAGGCTACCCTTGCAGCCGCTGCGGCACGATCATTCGCGAAGGCAAGCTTTGTGTTTCGTGTAAACAAGACCTCAGCCAGCAAGTGGAGCAGCTGCAAAAAGAAGAAACAAAAAAGAAAGAGAGCAGCCGGCCGACGACCGTATATTATACAAAAAAAGACGATCCAAAAGACTTCTAAATCTAGCCGCTTTTATCTAGAGAAAATCCTGTTAAGCGGACGGAGCCGATTTGGTAGCTTCAAAGCGACAGGGGCGGTTTTGTTATTGTTCAAGTCGCCCTGTAAGAGCATGAAGTTTTTTGTCTTTTCTTTGTTTGGCGGATAAGGAACTTCTCAGGCCATCTATTAAAACATCGAGAATCGTTGCCGATAATATAAGTAAGAAGCAACGAATCGGACGAAGAAAAGGAGGGTTGTCCGTGCGCATCAACCAGAACAATATCTCGTCACCGGGAGTTCATTCCTATAGACATTATGCGAACCAAGAGATTCAGAACGGTAAGACCGGCAAAAAGCGGGATCAAGTCGAGATTTCCGCAGAAGCGAAGGAATTACAGCAGCATCCCCAATGGCAGATCGAACGGGAAAATAAGGTGCGTCAGTTGAAAGAACAGGTACAGTCCGGCACCTATAAAATCGATGCCCATGCGGTGGCTAAAAGCATCTATGACTACTATGCCCGATCATGAGGCGCAGAGCCCAACAACGAACGGAAAGCGGAGTTTCAGGAGAGGAGGGGTTTCATGTCTGCCGCGCCGCTGATTCATTTATTAGAAGAGTATGTGGAGTTGCATAAGCATTTGCTGCATTCAGCCCACAAAAAAACAGACGTGTTAAAAAAAGGAGATATGGAAGCCCTAAAGACGATCATCCAGGATGAACAGAAACATATTTTTTTGATCAGCCAATTGGAAAAAAAGCGAAGCGATGTGATTGCCGCGCTTTTTCCTCGCTCCAGCACAGCGGAGGAGCCGCCGACATTGGCCGCTTGCATCGAGAGGGCCGCTGAACCGGAGCGGAGCGAGCTAAAGAAACGGCAGGAAGAGCTATCAAAGGCCGTTCGAGAGCTGAAGGAAGCGAATGAGCTCAACCAGCAGCTCGTCCAGCAATCGCTGCAATTTGTTCATATGACCTTGGATTTGCTTTTGCCGCAAACGCCCGAAATCAACTACCAGAATCCCCATTCTGCTGCTTCGGGATACGAAGGCGGACGTTCGTTGTTTGACTCAAAAGCATAAGCGGATCAGATTTCGCGTTTCTCAAGCGCTTGGCTGATTCGAATCTCAAGTATAGCCCCCGCAAAGCTTCGGAGCGGGGCTTCAAGGAGTGGAGAAAAGACAATGGGTTCAACCTTTCAAGGATTGGAAATCGCCAAACGCGGCATGTCGACGCAGCAAATGGCGTTATACGTCACAGGAAATAATATTGCCAATGCCAACACGCCAGGCTATTCGCGCCAACGCGTCAATTTTACCGAAACGGAGCCGTATCCGCCAGCCTCGATGAACCGCCCGCAAATTCCCGGACAGATGGGGACCGGAGTCGAAGCCGGCTCGATCCAGCGCGTGCGGGAGAAGTTTTTAGATCTGCAGTACAGAGATGAGGCAACGAAATTGGGATATTGGAGCACCCGTTCTGATGCCATTGCGAAGATGGAAGATATTATGAACGAGCCAAGTGATTTTGGGTTAGGAAAAGTAATGTCCCAGTTTTGGCAATCATTGCAGGATTTAAGCACAAATCCGGAAAATGAGGGCGCTCGTGCTGCTGTTCGTCAAAGAGGAGTAGCGGTGGCAGAATCTTTTCGGTATCTTTCGAATTCCCTTTCGAAAATCCGCACGGATTTAGGACAAGAAATTAAAACAGGATTGCTTGAAGTGAACTCCATTTTAAAACAAATTAGTGAATTAAATGACCAAATTAAAGCAATTGAACCAAACGGTTATTTACCGAATGATCTTTATGACAAACGTGATGCTCTTGTGGATGAATTATCAAAATTCATCAATGTAAAGGTGGATACAGTTCCTTCAGGTGGCAATTCTCTTGATATTGCTGAAGGAATTTATGAAATTTCTATGGTGAATGGTGATGGATCTTTAATGAAAATTGTCACACAAAACGGATTTTCCTCTTTCTCAGTGGATCCTGCTGTTTCAGGCGATCCCACCAATCCCGACGGATATATTTCACATATCCAAATTACTGATGAACAGGGAAATACCTCCTCTCTCTTGCCTGATCAAATAGCATCTGGACGAATGAAGGCGTTAATTGAGATGTATGGCTATGGCACAGGCCCCGACAATATAAAAGGGTACTATCCGGATATGCTGGCGGATTTAGATAAAATGGCTTATTCGTTTGTTACTATGTTTAATTCACAGCATCAAGCTGGGTTTGATTTAGAGGGAGTTGCTGGAGAAGATTTCTTTAAAACGTCAATCGGATCTCCTCCAGAGAAAGGGGCAGCGGCTACTATTGAAGTATCTGCTAGCATTATGGCGAATTTATCAAAAATTGCTGCTTCTTCTAAGTCTGGAGAAACCGGTAACGGAAGCAATGCTCTTTACTTAGCAATGATTAAGGACATCCAAATTGCAAGCGGAAGTGCTACCCTTCCAAGCGGAGATACGATTAGTGTTCCGATTAACGGGGGAACCGTACAAACGTTTTATCAAGGGCTTATTGGAAAGCTTGGTGTAGATGGTCAGCAAGCGAAACGCATGGAGACCAATGCGGAAACGCTAGTTTTGTCGGTTGAGAATAATAGGCAGTCGGTAAGCTCAGTATCTCTTGATGAAGAAATGACGAATATGATTAAGTTCCAACACGCTTATAATGCAGCAGCCCGGCAAATCACGGTCATTGATGAGATGCTTGATAAAATCATCAACGGAATGGGCATTGTAGGAAGGTAGGTGGTTTATAATGAGAGTGACGCAGTCGATGCTTGCCAATAATATGCTTCGCAATTTATCAAACAGTTATGAAAAGCTTGGAATATATCAAGAACAGCTGACAACGGGAAAAAAGATTACACGTCCATCTGATGATCCTGTGGTTGCGATGAAAGGAATTGCTTACCGTGAAGGCTTAGAGCGTGTACAACAATATCAGCGCAATATTGGCGAGGTTAATAACTGGATTGATAGTGCTGACGATGCCCTTGATCAGGTGGGCCTTGCTTTGCAGCGTGTGCAGGAGCTGATTGTTCAAGCGTCTACCGACACGGCAACTCCTTCAGATCGCCAGAAAATTGCCGATGAAATCGAACAAATTCAAAAACATATTGTGGATGTGGCTAATACGAAGATAGGAGATAAATATATTTTTAATGGCGCTGATACAAAAAATCCGTTGTTTACTTCTTATCCTGAAAGCACTGGAACAGCATTGGGATTAAATCCTAATGCTAATACAAGTGATGTAGAAATCGAGGTATTTGACGGAATTAAGCTTGATGTTAATATTAATGGTAAGGATTTATTTGCTGGTGCAACAGGACAGGACGGGCTTGTTGGCCTATTGCAAAAAATAAAAATCGATTTAAGGGACGGAAGTAAAACAGGAGACGATATCGATAACTATTTAGGTGATATTCAAAAGCAACAAGATGTATTATTATCTGCGCGTTCGGAGCTGGGGGCCAAACAAAATCGAGTAGAAATGATGGAGAATCGCTTATCTTCGCAAGAAGTGATTATGACAAGAGTCATGTCTGATAATGAAGATATTGATTACGAAAAAACGATTACGAATCTTATTTCACAGGAAAGTGTGCATCGTGTTGCGTTAAGTGTGGGTGCGCGTATTATTCAGCCGACTTTAGTTGATTTCCTGCGTTCATAATAAATAAAAAAGGTGAGAGCATGGATTTTCCGCAAATACAAATTCAAACGACTAAAGCCATTCTTGGGTTAAACATTCAAAGGCCTATTCAACAAATAGAGCAGCCTAAAGCTGATCTGAATATTAAGCAGCCACCGGCAACGGTTTTGATGGATTCAAAGCCTGCCCGATTAACAATTGATCAATCGAAAGCTTGGAGCGATATGGGGCTCATTGGTCCGTTAGCTTCTTCAAGAGAATTTGCTCAGGAAGGGCGACAGGCAGTGTTAGAAGGCATTTCTCGGCGTGCGCAGGAAGGGGATCGGTTGATGAAAATTGAAGATAAAGAAAATGTCATTGCGGAAATGGAAAAAGAAAAAGGAATAAGGCTTTATAGCGGTCTTACTATAAAATTTATTCCTTCTGTGCATAGCGTCAAAATCGATTATCAACCGAGCGAAGTAAATATTGAAGTCGATACAAATAAACCGATTATCAGCGTGAACGTGAATCGGCCGATTCACGAATATACACCTGGTAAAGTATCAGGTTATATGATTCAGTATCCGTCCATTAAAATCGATGTTAAATATTGAGAAGCGGTACCGTTGCGGTGTACCGTTTTTTTTGTGAAAGGGAAGAAAGGGGTATAGTATGAAAATTGTATCGAAATTTCTAGGAGAAGTGGAAATCAATGATGACCAAATCATTCATTTTCCTAACGGATTACCGGGGTTTGAAACAGAAAAACAATTTGCTATTTTGCCACTAGAGGATCAATCTGCTTTTGCCATTTTGCAATCCGTTGGTCACAGCCATGTGGGATTTGTGATTGCCTACCCTTTTGCTTTTTATGCTAACTATACTTTTGAATTGACTGAGGATGATATTTCCAAGCTGAAACTGGATTCTCCAGACGACTGTGTAACGTATGCCATCATGACATTAAGAGAACCTTTTATTGATTCGACTCTGAATCTCAAAGCGCCCATAGTCATTAATATAAAAGAAAAAATCGGCAAACAACTGATTCTTCATGATAGCGATTATCCGATCCGTTTCCCGATTTCAACTGTACATGGGAAGGAGGAAGTATAATTGCTGGTGCTTACGAGAAAAAAAAATGAATCGATTATGATCGGGGATTCCATTGAAATTAAAGTGCTTTCAGTAGAAGGGGAACAAGTGAAGCTCGGGATTATTGCCCCCAAGCATGTTGATATACATCGCAAAGAAATCTATTTATCTATTCAAGAAGAAAACAGGCAGGCTGTCGACATTTCGACAAAATTATTGCAGCAATTAAAAAGTAACAAAAAAAGCTAAAAAGCATTAAACATTTCGCGAATGGTACCGATATAAAAAATGGAGAGCAGGGAGATCCTGTCTTCCAATTCTACAAGGATGTAGAAAAATATCAATTCAAGGAGGAATTTCGAAAATGAGAATTCAACACAACATCTCTGCGTTAAACACGCACCGTCAATTAGCGTTCAACAACACTCAAGCTGCGAAAAACCTTGAGAAGCTTTCTTCTGGCTTCCGCATTAACCGCGCTGGCGACGATGCAGCAGGTCTTGCCATCTCTGAAAAAATGCGCGGCCAAATCCGCGGTTTAGAAATGGCATCTAAAAACGCGCAAGACTCTATTTCTTTAATTCAAACAGCTGAAGGCGCATTAACGGAAACTCATGCTATCCTTCAACGTATGCGCGAGCTTGCTGTACAAGCATCTAACGACACAAACGTAAGTGCTGACCGTACAGCGATTCAAAGTGAAATTGACGCACTTGTATCTGAAATTAACCGTATTTCTCAAAATACGGAGTTTAACACTCAAAAGTTGTTAGATGGAACTTTCAACAATAAGGTATTCCATATTGGTGCAAACAGCGGACAGTCCATCACTCTTACAATTGCAAACATGGGAGCTTCAGCACTTACTATTAATTCATTGAGTGTTGCAAGTTCTGGAAGTGCTAATTCTGCTATTACTTCCATTAATAACGCTATTGAAACTGTATCAAAAGAGCGTTCTAAACTTGGTGCGGTGCAAAACCGTTTAGAACACACAATTAACAACCTTGGCGCCACTTCTGAAAACTTAACAGCTGCTGAATCACGTATCCGTGACGTTGACATGGCGAAAGAAATGATGGAGTTCACGAAGAACAACATCTTAATGCAAGCTGCGCAATCAATGTTGGCTCAATCCAACCAAATGCCGCAAGGAGTATTGCAGCTATTACGGTAATTTGGATTGGAAGGGCGTCTAGCCTGGAAACGGGCTAGATGATGACTGGGTGAATTGCTGGGAAGCCCTAAAGCCTTCCTTGCCACAACGAAGCTGGAAACGGCAGGCGTGAAGGTGCAAAAAAAGGAAGGATGCAACAATGGGTAATCAGCAGCCAAGCTCCTGTCTCGAAAGAGTGGAGAAGGTTCAACGACTAGGGCGTACCACCTAAGGCCATTGGCTATGGTGATGAGGTCCGTAGGGGAGGCGGATGCCGAACCGAAGTGCCCGGCCCCTCACTAGCGATTAGCTGGCGGGTGAAGAGATAGTCTACACAACGGTCGAAAGACGTTGAGGCATGGCAAGCCAACCAACAACCACAAGGAGTATTGCAATTGCTCCGATAATTTGCAAACAGCGATGGGCCTTAGAATTGTTTCTAAGGCCTTTTTAATATTTATATATCGTACCTTTGTATTTCTCTCCATTTATAGACAATGGACCAGTAACTTCTTTGCAGGGCGCTGGCAATTTCTTTAATGCTCATCCCGTTCTGTTTCATCTGTTTGATTAGTTTTATTTCTTCAGAGGAGTAGGGTTTGTAGCGTTCGGAGCTGCTAACTACAATGTCAAAGTTCGGATATTTATGCTTCCATTTCATACTTTCTAATTTTAGCCGCTCATTCCAATTGGTTTTGTAATGCATGGATGGACAAGTGTTTGTTACGTTGAAAATAATATCTAAGAATAGAAATGTATCTTTTACGCACGTTGTTTTTAAAATCATACCTTTTCCATCTTTACGTTGGCTTAGCTGGAAAGCGATATGGAAGTGTTTAAGAATATGCCGCTGCAATTGTGGCAGTTCATTGTGTGAATAACATTGCAAATACAAGTAAATGTGAGGGGTAAGATAAATGCGTTTTTTTCGCTTGTTTACCCGAGAAGAAATACAAAGCGAACCATCATCCATATATAATACGGCAAGAAAATGAGGTAAAGTACAGTACGAAAGTAAGGAAAGCGGTATCTGTTTTGTACCATCCTCCCGATAAAAATGCGGGTACAGAGATGTAAATAGTGGCATAGAACGGGAACGGACGCATTGGCTTTTAGGAGTAATATAAAGAAATTCATTGAAAAACGATATTTTCCATTTTCGATATTCTTCTTGCTGGATTCCAAAATGTTCACGATAGCTATGATTTTTTCTTCGGCTGTTCCGATAAATTTTGGTGATTTCTCCATCTCCCATAATGCTTGCGACTAATATGTTTTGTTGTATAGGCGTTAATTGTAGGAAATCTTTCATTGAGATCTTCCCTTCCAACGAGCGTGTTTTTATGTATTATAACATATGTTCGCCTCTCTATTTCCATCGTTTATCTTTATAAATTTATAGCAGTAAGTGGAGACGCGGTGGTCATATAGGAGCAGAAGTTGCATCTTGTATCATCATTCGCATTCAAATGTGTAAAATCATATGATCATGAAGTCGTTTAGAGTTTTTATTCAATATAGGTATCATTTTCGACAAATAATAATTTTTATACTATTGGTTGATGTATGGGGCGCCTCTATAATTAACAACACGGGCTTAGGTTTACAAGAGAAAGTTGGATGTGGCTATAGCGGTTCACATGGATGAAAATCGTTTGGAGTAAAAGCGGCTCTTATATTATCGACAGAATGTCAATAGGCGTCAGTTAAATTCTAGCGATTGGGCGATGATGTATTAACAAAAGATGATAATGGCCGATATTATAATTGAGGTGCTAATTTATGAACAATGGGATGAAAGAGTATTCAATTATAGAGGAAATCGCCAAGAGCGGGCATCGCATTCATAGGATAAACAATTATTATTTGCACAGCAAATATGACCCGATACGCGAAGCTGCCCGATTTGCCGACCAGCATTACAAAAAGCATCATTTGCATATTTTATTTGGTATTGGGTCGGGGCATATTGCAAAAGCTTTAAGTGAAAAAATGAGTGAAGATGAGTTTTTAATCGTGATTGAACCATTAGATCAACTGATGGAAGAACAAATGAATAGTGAGTTAAAGCAGACAGCGATGATAGGGCTAAAACATGTAGATAACTTTCAACAGTTGTGTGACACGCTTTTAATGAAGAGATTTAACCAACGGGTACAAGTGGTTTGTTCGCCCAATTACGATAAATTGTTTTTAGACGATTACAATAAAGTATTAGCGATCGTTCATGATTTAGTCCATGTACAGAAAGTACATGAAAATACGGTCCGATTTTTTGCGGAAGAATGGCAGAGAAATTTTATTTTGAACTTATTTTACGCCTTTGACGATATTCCTTTCAAAGCATTGGAAGAATGTTTTGACGTTCCGGTTGTGGTTGCATCAGGTGGTCCATCTCTCACAAAACAAATACCGTTGCTAAAAAAAATACGAAAGCATGTGCTTTTAGTATCTTCAGGATCGACGATTAACACACTATTAAATTGCGGGCTTGAGCCTGATTTTGTTGTAACAATAGATGGTCACATAAATAACTATAAACATTTTGAATCGATAGAATTGAAAAGAACAAAAATGATTTATTCTTTATTACACCATGAGAAAATTTTAGAAAAAATCAATCAAAGGTCTATTTTTTTTGTACCAAGCGCTCCACCAGAACTAAAGTCGTATGCTGAAAAATTATTGCATAAAGAGGTTCCAGATATTTTCGGCGGGGCTTCTGTGGCCGTCTATGCCTTAAGTATGGCTTATCATATCTCTTCAGGACCTATTGCTCTTATCGGCCAGGATTTAGCTTATACCGACAACAAAACACATGCGGAATATAATAAAAATTTCCGAAAAGTCGATGAAACATACATGAAAGAACGAGGAATGTTCTATACCGAAGGATATGATGGTGGACAAGTGCTGACAGATTATCCTTTTCTCATGATGAAGCATAATTTTGAAAAGTTGCTACAAACCTTTCCACAATCTGAAAGAATTTATAATTGCACCGAAGGCGGAGCAAAGATTGCGGGATATCAGCAACTTTCGTTTCAAGAGTTTTGCGAACGGTATATAGATGCTGGAAAAACAACAGCAATGTTCGACGTGAATTTATATTCAAACCGAGATGTTCAAGAATGGCAAGAGTTTTTTAATCGAATTGAGAGCGAAATAAAATTGCACGATCAAGTGAAACGGCTTGCTGAAGAAGCGGTCTTGCTTTTGAAGCAGAACACTTCAAACAGAGCGTTTGATAAAAAAATTTTAAAAAGGCTAGATCAGATTGATGAGAAATTAAAACCAATGCTCGCTGAGGGAGGGATGGAATTAATTTCTAATCCGATTATTTTGGACGTATTTAATCATTATTTGCCGCATGAAAATGAAACAGAGCAAGAAGCGTATCAACGGGTATATGCCCGCTCTTTAGATTTATATTCTCGTTTGTGTAAAGCAGCCATTGATTCAAAAGGCTTTTTCATCGAACTAAAAGGGAAAGTTCAAAACAAAATTATGTCTATGGAGATAAAGAGGGAGAGCAATGACAAATCTTATTTATGAGACACAAGATAGCTTTTATGAATATATTGTTCGTGTTGCTCAAGGGGCAGAAACGATTGCTAGTGATTTGCGAGAAGACAGAATTGGCGAGGCGCTGCAGTTAATTGTGCAATTTAGCGAAGGAGTTTCTTGGCTTATACAGGTCATTTTATTAATGAGGGAAAACAACTACAGTATCAACATTAATCCAAGCGAAATGAATGAATTTTTAGTGGAAATCAATGATGGATTAGAGCGTCAGGATTATATTATTGTTGCCGATATGTTTGAGTATGAAATAAAACCATTTTTTGAAGAAGCAGCGAAGGAAAAATTTCATGAGATGAAGGAAGAGAAACATTGAATATTTTTGATTGTAATCTAGCAGCTATGAAAAATAAGCGATTACGTGAGAAGGTGCTTTGTTCTGTTCTGTCGCCTGTTACCATTGAAATTCATCCTTCCAAAAAAGGACCGCTCACGATGAGGATGAACGGGAATTATTTGTATAGCTGTTATGATCCTATTAAAGATGTCGAACGATTTATGGACTCACAAATAGAGGAAGAAGCGGAGATTTATTGCCTGTTTGGTTTCGGGCTAGGCTATCATGTACAATATTTGCTTCGAAAGGAACGGCACAAACGAGTGATTATGATCGAGCCATATGCCTCTGTCATTTGCAAAGCAGCTGAATGTATGGATTTATCGTTTATTTTTTCACATCCGAATGTGGAGATTTTTTGTCTGGAGCAAGGATCGCTGCCGATTGAGCTATGGAATGAAATAGCAAACGGACGGACTAGAACGGTTATATCAAATGCTTGGTTAAAAGCTTTACCCCAAGGCGATAAACTAAAGTCTTTACTGGAAGATATTAAAATACGGGATATGTCTTTTCAACGGTTTTCATTATTAATGGAAAAAAACTTTAAGAACAATGTTAAATGTGCTGATGAAAATGTTAGCCGATTGTTCTCAAAATTTAACGGTCAAAAAGCAATTCTTGTGTCGGCGGGTCCTTCATTGGATGACTCGGTACATTCTTTGAAAAAACTTAAGGGAAAATATTTTATGTTGTCTGTCGGTTCGGCGCTTCGGGTACTGAAAGCAAACGGTGTTGTGCCAGATGCTGTCATTATCACAGATCCGCAGGAGTTTGTTCGTAAACAATTAGACAATATGGAATTTGTCGGGCCTTTAATTTATTTATCGACTGCTTGCCACTCAGCTGTCTTTAATCATGAGGGGGTAAAGATTATCGCATTCCAGAAAGGCTATCCTCAAGCGGAATGTTATGCTGAAAAAGGCGATGTATCTTTAGTTGATACAGGGGGATCTGTTGCGACCACCGCTTTAGATATACTAATAAAAATGGGCTTTTCGGAAATTGTGCTCGTGGGTCAAGATTTGGCCTATAGCAAGGGTAAAAGTCATGCTTTACAATCGACTTCAGGAGTAAGTGTCGTGTCAGATGAAAGCTTACTATCCGCAATTGCAAATGACGGAACCATTGTAAAAACGACCACTATTTTGGCGGTATATAAAAGATGGTTCGAACGGAAAGTCTCCGAAACCAAACATGTCATTTTCAAAAACACAGCTGAGCAAGGAGCTGCTATTGAAGGAATTTCTTTTGTTCATATTTCCGACATCGTTGCTGAAGCAGAAAGTTGTTTAGAGTATGATTTTTGCAAAAAAATCATGGAAATAGTACAGGTCTAATGAAAGCTTACGACTATAATTAAAGGAGTTTACAAACATGAAGGTTTGGGCAGGGAAAACAGTTCTTATTACAGGCGGTACAGGATCATTTGGAAAAAAATTCGCTAAAAAAATACTAGAATATGATGTGAAGAAAGTTATTGTTTTTAGCAGGGATGAGCTTAAACAATACGAGATGGCACAGGAAGTAAACGATGCAAGAATTCGATTTTTCATCGGTGATGTCCGGGACAAAGAACGTCTATATCGGGCGTTTGATGGGGTGGACTATGTGGTTCATGCCGCTGCCATGAAGCAAGTGCCGGCTTGTGAATACAATCCATTTGAAGCGGTCAAAACGAATATTTATGGTGCTCAAAATATCATCGAAGCAGCCATTGACCGTGGTGTGAAACGGGTCATCGCATTAAGTACGGACAAAGCGGCCGCCCCCATTAATTTATATGGGGCTACCAAGCTCGCGTCGGATAAACTATTTGTGGCGGCCAATTCTTATGTTGGGGGAAAGGATACGCGGTTTGCCGTTGTTCGTTATGGAAATGTTGTGGGAAGCCGTGGCAGTGTTGTCCCGTTTTTTAAAAAAATGGCCGTTGAAGGGAAGAAGTTGCCGATTACAGACGAGCGGATGACCCGTTTTTGGATTACCTTGGATCAAGGAGTTCAATTTGTCATGCATTCGCTTGAAAGAATGAAGGGAGGAGAGATTTTCGTGCCCAAAATTCCAAGTATGCGGGTAGTAGACTTGGCAAAAGCGATTGCGCCCGATGCTGAAATTGAGATTGTCGGCATTCGTCCGGGAGAAAAACTGCATGAGTCGATGATTACAGAAGATGATGCTAGGCATACACTTGAATTTAATCATTATTTTGTCATTGCACCGGAGTTCCCGTGGTGTCCGCAGGAATATACCACCCATGGAAGAGGCTTGCCAGAGGGTTTTAAATATACAAGCGATACGAATACGGAGTGGCTCACAGTAGAAGAATTACGAGCATTGGTAAACAAATTGTAGTTAAATGGAGGTCCGTTATGGGTAATAGTGAACCCAATATCATATGCAAATCTTCAGTAATCGAAAGAGAAAAAAGATTAGAATTTGTAGATACCTTAAAAAATACACCAATACCTAATAACGAACTTTTGATGAATCTAGGATTATATCTGAATCGACAATTACTTAGTCGGATACTTTTTATGCATGAACTATATAAAAAAATAATCAATGTTCATGGAGTAATAATGGAGTTTGGTATTAGATGGGGACAAAATTTAGCATTATTTGAAGTGTTCAGGGGGATATATGAACCGTATAACTATACAAGAAAAATAATAGGCTTCGATACGCTTTCTGGGTTCCCTTCGGTTAACGAAAAAGATGGTCAAATTGTGAAAAAAGGTGATTACTCTGTAAGTGAAAATTACGAAGAGTATTTAAGGAAAGTATTGGATTATCATGAAAGCGAAAATCCAATTCCACATATTAAGAAATCTGAAATTATTAAGGGGGATGCCACCAAGACCATTTTCGAATATTTGAAAGCACATCCAGAGACGGTTATTGCATTTGCTTATTTTGACTTTGATTTATATGAACCGACAAAAGTGTGTTTGGAAGCAATTCGTGACCGATTAACTAAGGGAAGTATTATAGGGTTTGATGAGTTGAACCATCCACAGCTTCCAGGCGAAACATTGGCCGTAAAAGAGGTTTTAGGTCTGGATAAATATAAAATTCAAAGATCCCCTTTAAATCCTTATGTTTCTTATATTGTTATTGAATAGGTTGTTGCAACAAATATATCCGCAACTTGACACGGATAATTTGGGGTAACAAAGCTAAAGTAAAATATATCTCGGTATTGGTGCACATATTTTTGTAAATTAGTACGTTATTTCAGAAAAAAATCGGAAGGATTGTGCAGATATCATTTCTTCTATTGTATAGAAAAAACATCCATTGGCGGGAATGTGATCTCTACGGGCATGCTTTAGGGACATAAGCCTAACATATCTGTTGCTCCATGAAGGTCCGCACGCCTGATTTTGTAAGTATATTCTAGTGCTATATATCTGAGTACCAATTACTATTTAGGAATAGAAGAGAATAATTTTGTTTGATACAGTAGTGCTAAATAAATATGGCTTTTATTAATTAAGGAAAAAGCCAAGATCTTCAGAGTTAGAAGAGTATTACTCAAAAAAGTATTATCAGAAATCACATTTTTTGTATAGGTAGAATTATTCTAAAGAAGAAAGTAAATATTTTTATAACAGAAAGGAAGTACTAGCTAACTTTTGTAAGGCAGTAGGTTGGAGGACAGAATTATTACTAGCGGATTATCCAATTGATTTAAATTTGTTTAACGAAGTTCTAAATAAAAAAGTTGGAAAAATTGTTCATCAAAAAAGAGTAGCAATTGAAAATTTACTTCATGAAAATATCCATGGGTAATATGATTCGATTGTATAGTTTATTAGCTGAAATGGAGCTAGGTCGGAATATAGTTGGCTTCTTCCCGTCAGGATCCTAGTAATAGGTTCATATGATTACTGTATTTGATTTTATAGTGAGATAGCATTTCAGACTATTACTCATCTAAGTAAAGGTATAGCTGTGCAACAAAAATTGAGTTGGGGTAGTTTACGGTGTATATTGGATATATTTTTGATCTCGACGATACATTATATTGCGAACACGATTTTGTAACGTCAGGATTTCGCGCTGTAGCCAAAGAGCTCGCCTGCTATCGCTCGGACATGAGTGTCGGCGCCATTCAGGAAATGTTGATTGCCGAATGGAAAAAGAATGGACGAGGCAAGGTATTTAATGAAATATGTAAACGTTTGGATGTCGACATTGATATTGCGCACTTAGTCCATATTTATCGTACACATCATCCTGATATTTCTTTATATGAAGACGCAAAGGAATTCATCTCTTTTCTAAAAGAAAAAGGGAAAATACTCGGAATTATTACTGACGGACATTCAACAATGCAATGGACTAAGGTGGAGGCGCTGAATTTGGAGTCAATGTTTGACTATATTATCGTTACTGGTGATTTGGGTGATGAACATTGGAAGCCGAGCGAGACGCCGTATAGAAAAATGGTTGAATATTTAAATTTAGACTTTAAGGACTGCGTGTATATAGGAGACAATCCGCATAAAGACTTTATTACGGCGAGAAAGCTTGGGATGGGGACGATTCGAATTATTCGTAATATAGGAGATCACATGCGAACAAGGCTTGCAAAAGAATATGAGGCGGATCATGTGATTGATTCATTGTCAGAGCTGATGGATCGAGTAGAGTAAATAAGCTGGTGATGAGCAGTCACTGGCTCTTTTTTCTATTGAAAAAAAGGGGGAATACTTCTGAACGTACTCATAACAAGCATCTCCAAAAAAATCCCGTTATTGCAGGCTGTTCGAAGGGCGATGTTGAAACTTGATTCTTCGATGATATTGATCGGCGGAGACGTGAATCCAAATTGCATTGGGCGATATTTTGTCGATGAATTTTGGGAAATGCCGTCTTTGGAAGAGATGAAGGTAGCAGAACTGATTTCTTTCTGTAAAATGAAAAATATTCGTTTCGTGATTCCAACTCGGGACGGCGAACTCGCTTACTTCGCATCCCATCGACGAATATGTGAAGAACACGGAATTTTTGTTATGGTTTCCGAACGGGATACGATTGAAACGTGCTTAGATAAAATTCGGTTTTATGGAGTTTTAAAAGCTCATGGCTTTCCGGTGATACCGACGTCATTATCGGCTGAAACGCTCAACTGTCATTATTATGTAGTAAAAGAACGTTACGGGGCAGGCGCCAAAAGTATAGGGCTTCATTTGGCAAAACAGGAAGCTTTGTTGCATGCCGAACGGTTGGAGTCGCCCATTTTTCAGCCCTTTATTCAAGGCTGTGAGATGAGCGTTGACCTTTATATCACTCGAGCGGGAGAGGTTAAAGGCGCGATCGTGCGGAAGAGAGATTATGTTGTCAATGGAGAGTCGCAAATTACAACAACCTTGAAAAATGAGAAATTGGAACGGCTATGTATGGAAGTGGCTAGATACTTAAAATTATATGGCCACATTGTTATGCAGGTTATAATAGATGGTGAAGGAAAATTTCATTTTGTCGAGTGCAATAGCCGTTTTGGCGGTGCCTCAACGTTAAGTATAGAGGCCGGATTGGATAGCTTTTACTGGTTCTTCCTAGAATCGCAAGGCGTGAATCTAGAAAACTATCCTTTCACACGTTCACCCATTGAGAAAAGGCAGATTCGCTATCCAACGGATTTAGTAGTAGACATATAAAGGGGGGATGAATTTGAAGACGTTAATTATTATTCAAGCTCGCATGGGTTCATCAAGGCTGCCCGGAAAAGTATTGATGCCTCTCGGGGACAGCGTTGTATTAGACTACGTTGTTTCCAGATGCAAGCAAGTTCAACCTGTTGTCGATGTGATTGTGGCCACTTCTGTTCTTCCGCAAGATGATGCGATTGAGGCATGGTGCAAAGAGCACGGGGTTTCTTGCTTCCGTGGTTCAGAAGATGATGTATTGGCGCGTTATTATGAATGTGCTAGGTCTTATCAGCCTAATTACGTGATTCGTGTGACGGCGGATTGCCCTTTTGTCGATTATGAACTCGCAAATCAAATTGTTGAGAGAATGAACATGGATCCATCAGATATTGTAATCGTTGATGGCGATTTGCCGCGCGGATTGGTCATAGAAATGATTTCTTTTTCAGCGCTTAAGTATATATACCATCATGGGAAAGAGCCGCGCCATCGCGAACATGTGACGTATTATGCCTATGAATTCCCCGATGAGTTTCATCATACATATGTTCAGGCGCCGCGGGAAATTCAACAGCCGCAGCTGCGCATTACGTTGGACACCGAAGAAGATTATCAGTTATGTAAAGCAATAGCCGATTATTTTAAAGGCGATAACCTGATAAGCGCTAGACAGGTTGTGAAATTTTTATTAGAGAATCCCGCCATCTCCAAACTAAATGCTCATATCCAGCAAAAGCCGGTAGTATAAAACCATGTCGTTTTTCTATAGGCAGAAATCTTATAGGGGGATTGGAGAATGGCTATGAACATTTTATTCCGAGTCGATTCATCTTCTGAAATAGGCACCGGCCATGTGATGCGATGTTTGACGCTGGCACAAATGTTGAAAGAGGCGGGATGCACTGTCAGTTTTGCGATGAAGGTGTGTCCAGGCGATTTGTGTGATTATGTGGAAAGCCAAGGATTTTCTATATTTCGTCTATTTTACGATTCTTCTTTGACACAGGCGGCCGATGCGCAAGGCACCATTGAAATTATTAGATCATTTAAGAATCCTGTTGATTGGTGCGTTGTTGATCATTATCAACTGGATCAGACCTGGGAGACCATCGTTAAAGCATATGTCAAAAAAGTCATGGTGATTGACGATTTGGCCAACCGTCCCCACGATTGTCATTTATTGCTCGACCAAAATTACTATAAGACATTTCAAAAGCGTTATGATGGGCTTGTGTCTGAAAGTTGCGGTTTATTTTTGGGACCGCAATATATGATCTTAAGACCTGAATTTTATAAAGCAAAAGAATCTTTGAGAAATCGTAACGGTCACATACAACGATTGCTTGTTTTTTTCGGAGGAAGTGATCCGACGAACGAAACAGAAAAAGTATTGCATGCTTTAAAGGAGCTTCAATTTCATCCTTTGCAGGTTGATGTTGTCGTTGGCAAGGCGAATCCAAGGCATGCGTACATTGGGGAGATGTGCGCTCAAATGGGGATTCGTTATCATTGCCAAATTGATTATCTTGCCAAGCTAATGGCGCAAGCGGATTTTTCGCTCGGAGCCGGGGGTGTCACGATGTGGGAACGGTGCTTTCTCGGCCTTCCTTCCGCTGTGACGGTGGTGGCGGAAAATCAAAGGCAATCAACAGAAGATGCCGCAGAGTACGGAGCGGTTTGGAATTTAGGCTGGCATGGCGATATAAAAGTGTCGGATTATGCCGATATATTAAATAGAGCGCTTTCATCGCCCGATACACTTATGCACATGAGCCAAAAAGCATTACGGCTGATGGGAAATGGGCGAGGATATGCTGTTCATCCAGTTGTTCAAGCTATTTTGGAGGGATGACATCTTGGTTAAAGAGATTAAAATTGGTAACCGCCTAATTGGGCGACATCATAAACCATTCATCATCGCGGAAATGTCAGGAAACCATAACCAATCGTTGAACAGAGCGTTGAAAATTGTTGATCTTGCTGCGCAGGCTGGTGTCGATGCCGTTAAGCTACAAACATACACGCCCGATACAATGACTTTGGATATTCATACAGGGGAATTTTTTATTGAGAGCGAAACAAACCTTTGGAAAGGACAATCATTATATAACCTTTATAAAGAAGCGTATACTCCTTGGGAATGGCATGAAGCAATTTTTGAGCGTTGCCAAAAGCATGGATTGCTTGCGTTTAGTTCTCCGTTTGATGAGACGGCCGTTGATTTTTTAGAGACGTTAAATGTTCCAGCTTATAAAATTGCTTCTTTTGAGAATGTCGATATTCCATTAATCAAAAAAGTGGCAGCTACAGGGAAGCCGGTGATTATCTCTACAGGAATGGCGACAGTTGGCGAACTTTACGAAGCTGTCACGGCTGTCCGCTCACAAGGAAATGACCAAGTGATTTTATTGAAATGTACAAGCACCTATCCAGCGACGCCAGAAAACTCCAATGTTGCGACGATTCCCCATATGCGCGAGCTGTTTGGTGTTGAAGTGGGGTTGTCTGACCATACGATGGGAGTTGGAACGGCGGTCGCGGCTGTGGCGCTTGGGGCCACGGTGGTTGAAAAGCATTTTACCATTTCCCGTGCAGAAGGCGGAGTGGATGCGGCTTTCTCTCTAGAGCCGCATGAGATGAAGATGCTCGTTGAAGAGACGGAACGAGCATGGCTTAGTTTGGGAACGATTCATTACGGTCCGACTAATGCGGAAAAGCCTTCACTTGAACATCGCCGTTCTCTTTATATCACAGAAGATTTAAAAGCTGGTGATGTGATTACTAAAAAGAATATTCGCGCGATTCGCCCTGGTCACGGATTGACGCCAAAATATTATGAATTGGTTCTTGGTAAAACGGTCAAAAGAGATGTGAAAAAAGGAACGCCATTAAGCTGGGATATTCTTTTATAAGGTGTAGGTGGACAAATGAAAAAAAGAGAATCTTTCCTTTCGTATGGACAGCAATGGATTACTGAAGAAGATATTGAAAGTGTTGTAGCCGTTTTAAAGTCACCTTTTTTAACGCAAGGACCGAAAATTCAGGAGTTTGAACAAAAGGTGGCTGATTACGTCGGAACCAAATATGCTGTTGCGTTCTGTAACGGAACGGCGGCTCTTCATGGGGCTTGTTTTGCGGCGGGGATTCGTGAAGGCGACGAAGTCATCACTTCCCCTATTACATTTGCGGCTACTGCTAATGCCGTTTTGTATTGTGGAGGGAAGCCCGTCTTTGCGGATATTGATGAGCGGACATACAATATAGATCCAGATGAAATAAGGAAACACATTACACCAAATACGAAGGCGATTATACCGGTTGATTTTGCTGGACAGCCAGCGGATATGGATGCCATTATGGAGATCGCCAGAGAACACGATTTAATTGTCATTGAAGATGGCGCTCACTCCCTTGGCGCCGAATATAAAGGGCGCAAGGTCGGCACGCTTGCAGATATGACAATGTTTAGCTTTCATCCTGTCAAACCGGTTACAACGGCAGAAGGAGGGGTCATTGTAACCAATTCAGAAGAGTATTATGAGAAATTGAAACGGTTTCGTTCACACGGCATTATTAATCAGAATTTGTCAAAAGATGAGGGACCTTGGTATTACGAAATGGTAGATTTAGGATATAACTACCGGATGACCGATCTACAAGCAGCGTTAGGAATTTCACAGTTGAATAAATTGAATAATTTTATTGAAAGACGCCGCGAAATCGCTCACTTGTATAATGAAGCATTGAAAACAATAGATGCCGTTATTCTACCTTATCAGCTTGAAGGGGTTAGATCGGGTTGGCATTTATATATGCTCCAATTAAAGTTGGATAAGCTCAAGAGAAGCCGAAAAGCCATCTTTGATCGTCTGCGTGCAGAAAATATTGGAGTTCATGTGCATTATATCCCGGTATATTGGCACCCTTATTATCAGAAGCTAGGATATACGAGGAGGATGTGTTCTAAAGCAGAGCAATTTTATGAACAAGCGTTAACATTGCCGATTTTTCCAAAAATGACGAATGAAGATATCAATGATGTGATCAAAGCTGTAAGAAGAAATTTAATGATAGAAAAATGAAAATCAATTACAATATATCGTATCAGATAACATGAAGAAAGCATAAAAAGATAAGCTTCTAAAAAAATGAAAGTTCGATCAAACATTCAAAAGGAGGAACTCTGTGTAAACCTTTTTTCTCTTAGCAGTGGTAGAGAAGTAACCGGGTTGTTTACGCGTTTTCTCATAGTAAAGGCGCTCTCAAAAAGCGCCTTTACTATTTGCTATGATAATAATTTTAGTATCTCCTCCGTATTACGATTGACATGAGAAATGAGCAAATAATCACCTTGCTGCCGGATGGATCCGCTTATGTAGTTCATCATTTCACGAGCAACATTAGTGTCTCTGAGCAGAGATTCCGATGTAGTTAGGTTCACTTCTTTTAACATGGCATTGTTTAAATGATGTTCAATGGCTTCATAGTCGGAACCGATATTAGTTAAATGGAAAGTTAAGTTTTTCAATGCTTTGTCCACTTTGGTAATAAGCTGTTCAGCGTCCGCTCTTGTTAGTAAATTAGCTCCATTAATTCCAATATTTTCTGTATCCATCTTCACCATGTCGACTGAGATGATTTGTCCCGGGTTTGCTCCAACTTGTAGAATGAGTGGCCGATTTTCGCCAAGGATTTTTTGGGTATTAAATTCAAGTTTGCTAGCCGTATCATCGATTGCTTGCAACAACTGCTCTAATTCCTGCTGGCTTGCATTATGGTCATCTGCATTTAGCGTATCACTAGCATTTTGTACAGCCAGTTCCCGAATTCTTTGCAAAAGATGGCTAACATTCATCAATCCTTCTTCGGCAGATTTTAGAACGGAAAGCCCATCTTGCATATTTCGTTGTGATTGTGATAATCCCCTGATTTGTGCCCTTAGTGTTTCGGAAATGCTTAATCCTGCAGCGTTATCGCTCGATTGCTGAATACTTAATCCGGAGGCCAGTTTGTCTAAAATTTTAGAAAGGCTTGTGATATTGCTTTGATAACGATGAATGGAAAAAGCAATCATGGAATGATTTTGTATTTGCATATACTCACCTCCCCCTCTACTTGTACATTTTTTATATCGACATTTTTTTAACAAAACTAAATACATCTCTTTAAAGATTCTTAATGTCACCGATATAAAAAGTAAAGAAAGTGATCTAGGAGGAAATAGGAATGAAAATCATAAATTCATCGTCAGTCAGAGACATTTCGATATTAAAGTCTTCTAATGAAAGCGAGTCTTTGACGATGGAAAAAGTGATGATAGAACCAGCAGGACAGGACGAGGATACGAGAATATCAAAAGAAAGGTTAGAAGAAATTGCAGGAAAACTAAATGAATTTTTAGGAGATCACAATCGTTCTATTAAATTTGTTTTGCATGATGAACTTAAGGAATATTATGTGCAAATCATTAATTCTGAAACGAAAGAAGTTGTCAAAGAAATTCCTCCTAAGAAATTGCTCGATGCTTTTTATACGATGAAGAAGTTTTTGGGAATGGTTATTGATGAGAAAATTTAAAAGGAGACGATAGAAATGTCAACCATGAGAATTGGCGGATTAGCCAGCGGCATGGATATTGATCAGCTTGTAGGAGATTTAATGAAAGCGGAAAGAATCCCTCTTGATAAATTATATCAGCAAAAACAAACCTTCGAATGGCAACGTGATGCCTATCGTGATGTGAATAAAAAGTTAGCTGACTTCGATACGTATTTATTTAATAACTTTGGTTTGGTAAGTAGCGTTTATCAAAAAAGTACCACATCTTCTAATGAACAGGCGGTAGCTGTAAAAGCGTCAGGTTCAGCCTATGATGCAACGAATACGATAAGCGTCTCTAGACTTGCTAAAGCTGCTTCAGGTGTGTCCCAAGCAGTTGCAGGTGCGAAATCTAATACAACTCTAGGGGAAAAAGGTCTAACTGCTGATACTACGATTACGATTGCTGCCCTCCAAGCTGATGGAACGTATAGAGAAGAAGCGGTCACGTTTAAGCCGACTGATACATTTGCAGATGTAGCTAAAAAACTAAATCAGTCTGGGTTAAATATTAATGCTATTTTTGACGATGGCTCAGGAAAATTGGGCATCTCTACTCGAACAACAGGAACCGTTGATACGACCACTATCGATAAAGCGGAAGTTTATGTAAAATCAGCCACTGGAGATGATATTTTCTCCACTATTTTTGGATTTGGTACAGGCAACGATCAAGATGGCAACCCTGATGTTACGGCACTAGCGAATGGCGGTCAAAATGCTAAGTTTACTCTAAATGGATTAGAAATGGAAAGGCAAACAAACACGTTTACCATCAATGGAATCCAATATACATTGAAATCAGAGACGACGACACCGGTTATTATTACATCACAAACAGATGTTGATGGAATGATCGCAAAGATAGAGGATTTTGTAAATAAATATAATGAACTGATTAGTTCCCTAAACGATAAAATCCGTGAAAAGCGTTACCGGGATTATCCGCCGCTTACAGACGAACAGAAAAAGGATATGACCGAAAAACAAATTGAGTTATGGGAAGAAAAAGCAAAGAGCGGATTACTGCGTAATGATTCGATTATTTCTAATGGATTATCGCAAATGAGACGTGATTTGTATAGCAAGGTTGATGGTATTGGCACGAATGTGATTGACACGATTTCTGAATTGGGGATTACAACTACAAATGAAATTACAAATGGCGGTCAACTTGTTATAGATCGTGATAAACTAAGAGCAACATTAGAAAATGATCCAGATAAAGTTGTGAAAATATTGACACAAAGTGGTCAAGTGACAAAAGATGCAAGTGGTCAAGTGGTTTCCGATACACGAGGCATTGTCCAGCGTCTTCGTGATTCTATAAAAGGAATGACGCAAAATATTGAGAAAAAAGCTGGGAAACCTACTTTGACTGAAAATCAATATTCAATAGGTGTACAATTGAAGGATGTTGAAAATCGAATTTCTGATTTTCAGCGGCGTTTAGAAGATATTGAAGCTAGATATTGGAAGCAATTTACTGCTATGGAGCAGGCTGTGCAAAAAGCAAATCAACAATCGGCGTTTTTGATGGGACAATTTGGAGGAAATTAAATAATAAAGAGGGTGCTAGTACGTGGTTAACCAACAACTCCACCAGATATATCAGCAAAATAGTGTAAGTACTGCTTCGCCAGGTGAATTAACATTGATGCTTTACAATGGTTGTTTGAAGTTTTTAAACAAAGGGAAACAAGCAATCAAAGAGAACAATATTCAGGAGAGAAATATCAATTTACAAAAGGCGCAAAGAATTATTCAGGAGCTTATGGTAACACTGGATCAGAAATATGAGGTGGCTCATCAGATGATGGCCATGTATGAATATATGAATCGTCGCTTGGTTGAAGCAAACGTTACAAATAATATTGCCATTGTGGAAGAAGTAGAAGGATTTATGACAGAATTCCGTGATGTATGGAAGGAAGTTATTCGATTAAATCGTCAAAAGCAATTTAAAGGAGATCAAGCCTAATGGATTTAGTAGAACAGCTTATGTCATGCTCTAAAAAATTGCTGGCTGTTCTTGAAAATCCAAATAGTGATCGTGACCAGCAAGTGGATAAAGTAGTGGAATTGTTAAACGAAAGAGAAGAAATCATTGTTAGATTGAAGGGACAAACTGATGCGAAGTTGAAAAAGCGTCCACAAATAATGGAAATTTTACAAATGGAACAAGATATTCAGAAAAAAATTCATCATTTATACGAACAAATAAAAAATGATTTAAAGAGATGGAATGGACAGAAGCGTTTGCAGAATGCGTATAATAGACCCTTTTCTCATGTTGAAACATATGATGGACGTTTTTACGATAAAAGAAAATAAAATTTAACTAAATTTACATTTATTGGATTATTTTGGGATTTCTCTCACCATTACGAACGCACACAAGGCGACGCGGTGCTAGCCGATCTTTTTACCGCGCTTGGCCGCATTCATGATGTCAACGAGCGACTGCTCTCCCGCTTTTTTGCGGAGAATGCCGCCATCATGACGGAGATCCGCCGGTTTTCCGCTGTTGAGGACGAGGCATGGAAGCTGGATGGAAAGCTGCAGGATGCCAATGTGAAGCAGCAGCTTGTCGAGACGCGCTTAGCTCCTGCGTTTGAAGCGTGGAAAGCCAGCATGCTGACGCATTTGCGCCCATATGTGGAGCAATAATTGATGCTTTTGCTACGTGAAACCATCGAAGGAGCAGTGGAGAAAGCGATCAGTGCGGAAGCACCGTTCTGTAATGTCAGCATGCCTTTTGGGCAAGCAGGCCGCAGAAAAGATGAATCCATCTGTACTAAACCGTTCTCTAGCTGAGTGGAGGGCGGTTTTTTATTTGCATGGAATCAGAGTGCGCTTTTTCAAACAAGGCTGGCATAAAGGGGCGAGCATAAGAGTAAATATTACCATAATATCCATTTGATTTTTCACAAAATTTTCAAAAAATATTCGACGTTTGAAGAAGGATTTTGTAGGGGATTGTAGAACTATACACATAACCCTTTATTAAAGGAGGCTTTTGCACATATGAAGTACAACATTCGCGGTGAGAATCTGGAAGTTACGCAAGCCTTAAAAGACTACGCTGAGAAAAAGCTCGGCAAATTGGAACGCTATTTTGACGCAACGGAAGAAGTGATAGTCAATGTGAACTTAAAAGTATATAACGATAGACAAGCGAAAGTAGAGGTGACGATCCCGATGCCGCAACTGGTGCTGCGCGCAGAGGAGCGGCATGAGGATATGTATGCGGCGCTTGATTTGGTGACAGACAAATTGGAGCGGCAGATTCGGAAGCACAAGACGAAAGTGAACCGAAAATGGCGCGAAAAAGAAGCGAAGCATGTATTTGCCGGCAACGATGTTCCGGTGGCAGCTGAACCAGCAGAGGAAGAGGAATGGGATTTTGAGCTCGTGCGCACCAAACGGTTTAGCTTGAAGCCGATGGACAGCGAGGAAGCGATTTTACAAATGAATATGCTCGGCCATAGCTTTTTCGTCTTTACCAACGCGGAGACGAACCGCACCAACATTGTCTACCGCCGCAAAGACGGAAGATACGGTTTAATTGAAGCGAATTAATCTTCATCCCCTGCCTTTTGAAGGCGGGGGATGTTATAATGTATTAGGAGGAAGGAGGTGAGTAAAAGATGGAAGAGATGTTAAAGCAAATTTTGCTTAAATTGGATAAGATGGAAACAAATGCGGAACAATTTCAAGAAGAAGTTCGCCAGCGATTGGATCAAGTGGACAAGCGTTTTGCGCAAATGGATGAGCGGTTTGCCCAAATCGACGAACGCTTCTCCCAAATCGATGAACGCTTCGCCAATCTGGAAGCTCGTTTAGACCATCTGGAGAGTGAGATGGCAGAAGTGAAAGAGCGCCTCGGTCACCTTGAAAGCGACATGGTTGAGGTGAAACAACGGCTTGAGCAGGTCGAAGGGAAGATAGGCAAGGTAAAAGAAGCGGTGTTCCCCCAAGAACCTCAAGTCGCTGACGATGTGTATGCGCTGTTGAAAAACATCCATAAGAAAATCGAGGAAAAAGGGTTTGAAATCTATGCGCTCAACAAACGGCTGTTGCATGTCGAAGGAGCGATTGAACAAATCCAATCGCAAACGTAACGAGCGGTTCCAGCTAGAAGGCTGGCTTTTCTTTTTTCCCTCCTCTCTTCTCCATCGATCCCCGCGTTTGAGTTGTCACCTATTCCTGTAAATGATATCATGTAAATTAGTGATTCTATCTGAATAAGGGGCGTTATATATGCTAGGAGTATTAAAAAAGGTGTTTGATTCAAATAAACGCCAGATTCAACGCTTGGAAAAAATTGCAGAGCAGGTGGATGCGCTCAGTGCCGATATGGCCAAGCTTTCTGATGAAGAGCTGCGCCAAAAAACGGAGCAGTTTAAAGCGCGCTACCAGCAAGGCGAGTCGCTTGATGATTTGTTGGTCGAAGCTTTTGCGGTTGTGCGCGAGGGAGCGAAGCGCGTCCTTGGGCTCTATCCATATAAAGTGCAAATTATGGGCGGTGTTGTGCTTCATGAGGGCAATATCGCCGAGATGAAAACAGGGGAAGGGAAAACGCTGACGGCCACGATGCCGGTCTATTTGAACGCGTTGACAGGAAAAGGCGTTCATGTCGTGACGGTCAACGAATATTTGGCCAGCCGCGACGCGACGGAAATGGGCCGTCTGTATGAGTTTTTAGGCTTAACGGTCGGTTTGAATTTGACAGGCATGTCGCGCGAGGAGAAGCAGGCCGCGTACCAAGCGGATATTACGTATGGAACGAACAATGAATTCGGCTTCGATTATTTGCGCGATAACATGGTGCTCTACAAGGAGCATATGGTGCAGCGTCCGCTTCATTTTGCCGTGATTGACGAGGTCGACTCGATTTTAATCGATGAGGCGCGAACGCCGCTTATTATCTCTGGTACCGCGCAAAAGTCGACGAAGCTGTACATTCAGGCGAACGCGTTTGTTCGTACGCTCAAGCGGGATACGGACTACACGTATGATGAAAAAACAAAAAGCGTGCAGCTGACAGAAGAAGGGATTACGAAAGCGGAGCGCGCGTTTGGCATCGATAACTTATTTGACTTAAAGCATGTGACGCTGAACCATCACATTAATCAGGCGTTAAAAGCGCATGTGACGATGCAGCGCGATGTCGATTATGTCGTGGAAGAAGGAAAGGTCGTCATCGTCGACCCGTTCACAGGCCGTTTAATGAGAGGCCGGCGTTATAGCGACGGCTTGCATCAAGCGATCGAAGCGAAGGAAGGTCTGGAGATTCAAAACGAATCGATGACGTTGGCGACGATTACGTTCCAAAACTATTTCCGCATGTATGAAAAATTAGCGGGAATGACAGGAACAGCGAAGACAGAGGAAGAAGAATTCCGCAACATTTACAATATGCAGGTGGTTGTCATTCCAACCAATAAACCGGTCATTCGCGAAGATCGCCCGGATTTAATTTATAAAACGATGGAAGGCAAATTCCACGCGGTCGTCGAGGATATTGCCGAGCGCCATGCGAAGGGGCAGCCGGTGCTTGTCGGTACGGTTGCAATCGAGACCTCTGAGCTGATTTCAAGCATGCTGAAGAAACGAGGCATTCCGCATAATGTGCTGAACGCGAAAAACCATGCAAAAGAGGCGGAGATTATTGCGCAAGCTGGACAAAAAGGCGCGGTGACGATCGCCACGAACATGGCAGGGCGCGGAACGGACATTAAGCTTGGCGAAGGGGTGACCGATCTTGGCGGATTGGCGGTCATCGGTACGGAACGGCACGAAAGCCGCCGGATTGATAACCAGCTGCGCGGACGTTCAGGACGTCAAGGAGATCCTGGAGTATCGCAATTTTACTTGTCATTGGAAGACGAGTTGATGCGCCGCTTCGGCTCGGAAAATTTAATGGCGATGATGGATCGCTTCGGCATGGACGATTCCCAGCCGATTCAAAGCAAAATGGTGACAAGAGCGGTTGAGTCGGCGCAGAAACGCGTGGAGGGCAATAACTTTGACGCGCGGAAGCAGCTGTTGCAATATGATGATGTATTGCGCGAGCAGCGGGAAATTATTTACCGCCAGCGCTTTGAGGTGCTGGATTCCGAAAATCTGCGCAGCATTGTTGAAAAGATGATCCAATCGATCATCGAACGAGTGGTGACGACGCACGCGCCAAGCGAAGAGCTTCCGGAAGATTGGGATTTGAAAGGCATTTTGGATTACGTCCATGCCAACCTGCTTCCAGAGGGAGATGTGGCCGTCAGCGATTTGCGCGGCAAAGAACCGGAAGAAATGATCGAAGTGATTTGGCAAAAGGTCAAAGCGCGCTATGATGAAAAAGAACAGCAAATCGATCCGGAGCAAATGCGCGAATTTGAGCGCGTGATCGTGCTTCGCGCGGTCGATATGAAGTGGATGGATCATATTGATGCGATGGAGCAGTTGCGACAAGGCATTCATCTGCGGGCATATGGACAAATCGATCCGCTTCGCGAATATCAAATGGAAGGCTATGCGATGTTTGACGCCATGATTGCTTCCATTGAAGAAGAAGTGGCAAAATATATCATGAAAGCGGAAATCCACAGCAACCTTGAGCGCCAAGAAGTGGCAAAGGGAGAAGCCGTTCATCCAAAAGAAGATGAAGGGGAAGTGAAGCGCAAGCCGGTTCGCAAAGCGGTGGACATTGGCCGCAATGATCCGTGCATTTGCGGAAGCGGCAAGAAATATAAAAACTGCTGCGGGAAAAACGCGTAAATCAAAGTGAGGGGGCAGCCTCTCGCTTTGATTTTGCCCTGTAAAAGATAGGAAATATAGCAAGTAAACTAGTAATGAGGTGAACAGCGATGATTGATTTAGTGGAAGTAAAGCAAGACTTGGAGAAAATGGCTAAGCGATTAGCGGATATTAGGGGGTCTCTTTGACCTCGATGTGAAGGAGGCGCGCATTCGCGAACTGGAGGAGCAAATGGCTGCGCCTAATTTCTGGGATGATCAAAAGGAAGCGCAGATGGTGATTAGCGAGGCGAATGCAATGAAGGATCTCGTCGGCGCCTTTCATCAGTTAGAAGAGCGGTTTGAAAATTTAGAGCTGACCTATGAGCTTGTCAAAGAAGAACCGGATGAAGATTTGCAGCAGGAGCTTGTCGCCGAAGCGAAAAAGCTGACAAAGGATTTTAGCGAATTTGAGCTGCAGCTGCTGCTGAATGAGCCGTATGATAAAAACAATGCCATTTTGGAGCTTCATCCGGGCGCGGGCGGAACGGAATCGCAGGACTGGGGCTCCATGCTGCTCCGCATGTATACAAGATGGGCAGAGAAAAAAGGCTTTAAAGTAGAAACGCTGGATTATTTACCTGGAGAGGAAGCCGGAATTAAAAGCGTCACTCTGTTAATTAAAGGACATAACGCTTACGGCTATTTAAAGGCGGAAAAAGGCGTGCACCGTTTAGTGCGCATTTCGCCATTTGACGCTTCGGGCCGCCGCCACACATCGTTTGTGTCCTGCGAAGTGATGCCGGAGTTTAACGACGATATTGAAATTGAGATTCGTTCGGAAGACATTAAGGTCGACACGTACCGTTCAAGCGGCGCCGGCGGCCAGCATGTCAATACGACCGACTCGGCTGTGCGCATCACCCACATTCCGACAGGGCTTGTGGTGACGTGCCAATCCGAGCGTTCGCAAATTAAAAACCGCGAAAAAGCGATGAATATGCTTAAAGCGAAGCTATATCAAAAGAAATTAGAGGAGCAGCAGGCCGAGCTGGCGGAGATTCGCGGCGAGCAAAAAGAAATCGGCTGGGGCAGTCAAATTCGTTCTTATGTGTTCCATCCTTATTCGCTTGTGAAAGACCACCGTACGAATACAGAGGTAGGAAACGTACAAGCGGTGATGGACGGCGAAATTGATGCGTTTATTGACGCATACTTGCGTGCCAAGCTGAAATAAAAACGAGGCTTGAAGAGGAGAGACCATCCTTCTTCAAGCCTTTTTGCGCTTGGATTTGGATAGCGGACCAGATCGCGGTTGCTTACGGTTGACAACGGCGACTGACGGCTCTTCAGTTGGAGAAATCGCGAACCTTTCTTTCTGTGGCCGATTGCTTCATCTTCAAGCCGTATTTTCGATAGATTGGCTTTTATTGCGCAAACTATAAGGAAGCGATGCGAAGATTTTCCGTGATCTGAATCATTCTTTAATCCTTTATTGCGTTATTGGGCTGTCATTTACGAACGAAAATAGGCGTGCTATACTCTCATGGGGGGTTTTGAAGATGATGAAACAAGCAAAACGAATCGGTCAACCATTGCATCCTGCTGTTGCCATGATCGGTGAATATGTATACATTCTTATCGGTTCAGCGATCGTTGCGATCGCGTTTAATCTGTTTTTGCTGCCAAATCGCGTGGCTTCTGGAGGTGTCAGCGGCATTAGCACCATTTTGCATGCGACGTTTGGCTGGCAGCCTGCTTATGTGCAATGGGCGTTTAATATCCCGCTATTTATTGCCGGGGTTGTGTTTTTAGGACGGCAATTTGGCGTGAAAACGCTCGTGGGAACGGTCTTTTTGCCGTTCGTTGTCTATTTGACGAAAGATGTCGAACCGGCTACTCACGATCCGTTGCTTGGCTCTTTATTCGGGGGCATTGGGGTCGGTGTCGGTTTGGGACTGGTGTTTCGTGGCAAAGCGTCGACAGGTGGCACCGATTTAGCCGCGCAAATTATTCATAAATTTACAGGTCTTTCCCTCGGTACATGCGTCATTCTGATCGACGGCTTGATTGTGTTGACAGCCGCCATTGTCTTTGATATTGAACGCGCGTTATATGCAATGATTGGTTTATTTGTTACAAGCAAAACGATTGATATCGTCCAAATCGGCTTTGGCTATTCAAAAATGGCGATGATTATCACGAATAAAGAAGAGGAAGTGCGGGCGGCTATTCTACATAAAATTAACCGCGGAGTGACGAAAATGTCCGGGTACGGCGGATATACAGAGCATGAGCGCCCTATTCTTATGTGCGTTGTTGAACAAACAGAATTCACGAAATTGAAACAATTAGTGAAAGCCATTGATCCATCAGCGTTTGTCGTCATTATGGACGCGACGGAAGTGCTTGGCGAAGGATTCAAACGTGCGTAAGCGGCTGGAAAATCGGTTATAATAAGGCTGTCTGCAATTTGTTAGAGGGGGAGTTCGTCAATGAAAAAGAAATTAACCGTCTTATTGCTGGGCATGTCGTTCATGTTAGCTGCTTGTGGCGGGGGAAACGAAGCAACAGATAACAAAGATACGAAGAACCAAGGATCCACCGCATCAGCCGCAGAGGAGATTTTTAAACAAAACTGTGCAAGCTGTCATGGCGCTAACTTAGAAGGAGCAGTGGGGCCTAATTTACAAAAAGTGGGCAGCAAATATTCTCAAGATGAAATTAAGCAAATTATCGAAAAAGGTCGAGGCGGCATGCCTGGTGGCATTATTCAAGGAGACGATGCCGACAAAGTGGCCGAATGGCTCGCATCAAAAAAATAAAAAGAAAAGCAATCCGGCAGGCCTGCCGGATTGCTTTTTGTTTTAAACGTCACGGTTTTGAAACATAAATGTAAACAAAAAAGGAAGATGGTCGTGTTATAATAGGTTTTGTGGAATTTTGTATAAATAGCGCGAGACCGCTCGAATAGTGGCATCATGGGCGATGACTTTATAAAAATAAGGTGATTGAAATGATTGAAATGAAAGATGTATATAAGACCTATCCAAACGGCGTCATTGCGCTAAATGGAATTAATGTACGCATTAAGCAGGGGGAGTTTGTTTATGTGGTTGGTCCGAGCGGTGCTGGAAAGTCGACATTTATTAAAATGATGTACCGCGAGGAAAAGCCGACAAGCGGTTCGATTATGATTAACGGCGTCAACCTTGCTCATTTGAAGGACAACAAAGTGCCGATTTTGCGGCGGAATATTGGCGTGATATTCCAGGACTTTAAATTGCTCCCTAAGCTAACGGTATATGAGAATGTAGCGTTTGCTTTGGAAGTAATTGAAGAATCGCCGAGACTGATTAAAAAGAAAGTAATGGAAGTGTTGGATTTGGTCGGCTTAAAGCATAAAGCGCGGTTTTATCCCGATGAGCTTTCTGGCGGCGAGCAGCAGCGCGTGTCCATTGCGCGTTCGATTGTCAATTCGCCAAAGATTGTGATTGCGGACGAGCCGACAGGAAATTTGGACCCTGACAATTCTTGGGGAATTATGGAGATTTTCGAGACGATTAATGATCGTGGCACGACGATTGTGATGGCTACGCATAACCGTGAAATTGTCAATACGATTAAAAAGCGTGTCATTGCGATTGAAAGTGGAAAAATTGTCCGCGATGAGGCGAGGGGAGAGTATGGCTATGAGGTTTAATACCCTTCGGCGTCACATGCGGGAAAGCTTTAAAAGCATCGGACGCAACGGCTGGATGACGTTTGCCTCCATTAGTGCCGTCACGGTTACGCTTTTGCTTGTTGGCGTGTTTCTTGTCATCATGTTTAACATGAACCATTTTGCCAGCAAGATTGAAAATGATGTCGAGATTCGCGTCTATATCGATTTGACGGCGACAGAGCAAGATAAGCAGGCGTTAAAGGCGCAAATTGAGGCGGTTCCAGAGGTAAAAGAGGTGGAGTATTCCTCCAAAGAGCAGGAGTTGAAAAATCTTATTAAGAGCTTTGGTGAGGAGGGCTCGTCGTTCCGTTTGTTTGAACAAGATAACCCGCTGAGCGATGTTTATGTCGTGAAGGCGAAACAACCGGAAGATACGGTGAAAGCAGCAAAGAAAATTGAAACGTTTAAGTCTGTACATAAAGTGAAGTACGGGCAAGGTCAAGTGGAGAAATTGTTTAAAACTCTTGGCATTGCAAGGAATATTGGCCTAGGCTTAATTATCGGTTTGCTCTTTACGGCGATGTTTTTAATCTCCAATACGATTAAAATTACCATTTTTGCGCGTCGCCGTGAAATTGAGATTATGAGATTAGTAGGAGCCACGAACGGATTTATTCGCTGGCCATTTTTCCTTGAAGGGCTATGGCTCGGTGTAATGGGAGCAATTATTCCGATCGTGTTGATTTCGCTTGTTTACTATAACATTTATGAGTTTGCCAATCCGAAATTAACGGTTCCGTTTTTGCAGCTCCTTCCGTTTCATCCGTTTATGTGGAAGATTAGCATCGTTTTGCTCGTTCTGGGCGGATGTATTGGCGTGTGGGGAAGCATGATGTCTGTGCGCAGATTTTTAAAAGCTTAGTAGATCATAGAGGAGAAAGGGGAACGAAATCGTGAAGCAAAAGGTGCTTTCATTAGCAGCAGCGGCCGTCATTGGCGCATCCAGTTTTTCTCCGTACTTAGTCGGTGCGGTAAGCAATCAGGAGATTCAACAAAAGCGCAATGCAATTAACAACATTCAATCAAAGCAATCGTCGATTCAAAACCAGATGAGCCAAGCCGATCAGGATATTACTCGCTTGCAATCCCAGCAGGAGAAGCTGGCGGCAGAAATCAAAAAGCTTGATATGGCCGTATCAGAAACAAGCGGAAAAATTCGCGAGCTATCTGCCACGATTGAAGATACGAAACAAGATATTCAAGTTTTGCAGCGGGAAATTGCAGAGGTGAAGGAGCGTATCGAAAAGCGGAATGAGCTGTTAAAGGAACGCGTCCGTTCTTTACAGCAAAGCGGCGGATTGGTCAGCTATCTTGATGTGCTGCTAGGGGCGCAAAGCTTTGGCGATTTTATCGATCGCATTAGCGCGGTAACAACCATCTTTGAAGCGGACAAACAAATTATCGCAGAGCAGGAAGCGGATAAAAAGCTGAAGGAAGGCAAAGAAAATGAGTTGACGACTAAGCTTGCGTCGCTGCAAAGTGATTTGCAGAAACTTCAGCACCTCAAACAACAGCTGAGCCAACAAATTAAGGAGAAAGACCAATTGATGGCACAGCTTGAGAAGCAAGAGCAAGATGTTCATGAGAAAAAATTGGCGCTAGCGGAAGAACAAGAGGTGCTGAAAAAGCAAGAAGCAGCGATGAAAGCACAGCTTCAGCAGTTGTTGATCCAACAGCAGCAACAAGCCGCAAAAGCAAAATCAACGGTGTCAAAAACATCTAGTTCTTCAGGCCCGTCCTATGTTTCGGGCGGAGGAAGCGCAGGGGTGCCGGCTGTGACAAGCGGAGCGTTTATGAGACCGGCCAATGGCCCAGTTACGTCCGGTTTTGGGATGCGCGGCGGCGAGTTCCATGCTGGTATCGATATTGGCAAGCGCGCGGCTGAAGTGCCTGTTGTGGCAGCAGCAGACGGATATGTATTTCGTTCCTATTATTCACAAAGCTACGGAAACGTTGTATTTATTACGCATGTCATTAATGGACAAGTGTATACGACCGTATACGCTCACTTAGAATCCCGTTTGGCTCATGAAGGACAAACGGTCAAAAAGGGCCAAATCATCGGGTATATGGGGAACACAGGCTGGTCAGAAGGAGCGCATCTTCATTTCGAATTGCACCGCGGTCCGTGGAATGCAGCGAAATCCAATGCTGTGAACCCGTTAAATTATATTAATTTCTAAATCTAAAATTTAAAAAAGCAGCATCAACATGCACAACTTGTCTGGATAGCCCTTTCAGCAAGTTGTGCATTTTTTATGAAGGGAGGATGGCATGGCAAGGTTTCTGTATGAATTTGATAACTATATCAAAGAAGGGGACGTAGTCAAGGAGAGTTTGAAAGCTATAAACCTTGGTTGACCGTTAGGAATACCAGCTGTTGTGATGTTTATTTCATCACGAATATTTTTGATGAGTAAAAAATTCATGAAATGAAAAATAAAAACATTCAATTATATGTATAAAATTTCATATCTATTGTCCCTTGACATGAAGCTTCTGCGGGCATGATTCTGTATCATACCCACCGCTCCATGTAAAGCGAATAGGCAATAAATGATGTAATTGCCAAACATCAAAATTCTTGATCGCTGCTAACATAGATGCCTTTGATATTGAGAGATCGTTGAGTGAAAAAGGAACTTCATATGACAATGACGTAGCGGAAGATATGTTTAAGATCACCAAAACAAAATTCATGTGGTAGGGTCTTTTCCAACCCGCAAGAACTTAACCTTGAACTTTTTGACTATGTGAACGGGTTTAATAATGTTCGAATACATGGGGCACTGTGCTATCTAACACTAGCATCAGTGATTACTTCATTACAAATAAACAACATACTCAGACAAAAACCTCCAAATTCTAGAATATGTTTTAAACTCTTTAGTAAATATTAAAAGACACCGGTTTAAATTGAACCGATGTCTTTAACTAAATCCTATAACTAATTAGTTAATGGAAAAACCGCGTAAAATCAATATTCCAGCGGTTTTTATAACTAATTTTATTAACTAAACCTATAACTAATTTAAAACTAAGTTTAACTAATTAGTTAATACCCATTTTGGATAGCGGGAAGAACCTTGATTGACAATGGTTTTATCCTTTTTAGACATTTCTTGAAGCAAATTGCCGATGTACTTTCTTTTCTGCTTCTCATCAAGAGCATCAGATAGTTTATCTAGCAACAAATCATCAATATCTTTTCTATTTGCCACTTTGTACTGACGCAAAAATAAAATAATCATTTGCTTATAATGCTCTTTGTTAAAAGCCCTGTTTTTAATATAAGTAGTCTTATCTCCTGTAAGTTCAGCAATTTTAGCGGAAACATATAGGTTTGGATATCTGCCTTCCACTAATTTTAATGCCCTTAATTTTTTTGCTTCTTCTTGTGTGATGCGCTGCTTTTTTTGTACCTTATCTAATGCAATCACTACGCTGAGATCCAGATCTGTATGATTAATCAGCATGCGAGTATAGTTGTAATCCAGTATTTTGCCGTAAATAGTTACCTTAACTTTATTTGGCTCACTTAAATCATAATCTGGCATTGGAAAGAATCTTTTTCGTTGTTCTAAAAACATTTTCTTAATTCCCGAACCAATTGTATCAATCATATTCAGATTGACCATTGCTTCGGCTAAAAAGCGATTTCGATAATATTCTTGAGGTGCATCACGTTTAATCACATTCTCAATCGTTTTAGGAATAAACTCACCAAGATTTGTAAAAATTAATTCCTCTGGTTTTTCAACAACATTAATTCGTCCTTGAAGAGTGTAATCTTGATGAGCAATACAGTTATGCAACGCTTCACGAATGACATAAGGATCATACTGATTCACTTCAATGGGGAACAAACTTTGGTCCGGCATATAGCGATATTTTAAATTGCGGATTTTTGCAAAAAGTTCATTTGTGTTTAAAATAAATGGAGGCCCAAAATGCTCATAGTCCCTCTCAATATTATGTTCGTCTTTCAAAATCCATGTCATTTTTGCAACAGCTGGCGCCAAAAAATGTTCGGATTCAGGTTTACCAAGCAATATAATAGCTGCTCTTGTAATTTGTCCGTTAATCGTTACCCTTGCTTTATTCAGAAACGTTATATCATCCCATTTATCAACATCTTCGGCTAAACGCGGATTTTTCTTTTTATACTCTTCTCTTGCCTTCTCAATGGCGGTTTTATCTAAGGCGTCAATCGTAGCACCGGGGCAAATCCCAGCCGACCAATCTTCTTTCATACGTTGAGTGCGAATACTTTCGATTTCTTGTATGCTGAGTGGACTTTTCGACTCGCCATTTCGGCCAAAATAATGACCTTTCCAAGATGTTGGCATTCCTTTTGGCGCAGCAGGAATCTGAAACATAATCACCCTGCCCTCTGGATAAAAAAGTTCATAAATCTCAACAAACGATAATCCATCGTTTGTATGCCTTGATATCTCATATTTAAGGCGATCTAAATCGGCTCTATTTTCTCTGTATTGTGTTCCAATAATTTCTTTATTTTTATCTTTTACTCCAAAAATAAGCCACCCATAAGGCTGATTTTTTAAGTTAGCCTCATTGCTCAACGCTGAAAAGTATTCGCCTAAATCATCAAAATGAAAATTACTCTTGGCTTCTTTAAACTCTACCCATTCATTTTCGGAGGGGAGACTTCTAAACTCATCCAATAATTTTTTTAGTTCTATTTCATTCAATATCTTCACCTCCGCAAATACGATTATAACAGTCGAACTTATTTTATGTATAACATATCGAATGTTTGTAGTATTTACTTATTACATTCAACATATATCTTATGTTGTCCTTTTCGCAAAAGATAACGTTTATAAAAAATTAAAAATGGAGCGATTGCCTCGTTTTCCATCTCCCTTTAAACAAATAGCCTCTTCTTGGTTTATTTCTTCGTTTTTGCTTATAAAAAATTTCATAAACTGCTTTCACGATAATCATTAGAACAATTAAAATATAATTGCTAACAATCGCTATTTGTTGACTATTATCTGGAGTTGTTAAGACAAATTTAAAACTTTCTTGTACCTATTCTACATTCATCTTGGTCGTAAATTCCACATATTTCATTCGAGAATATGATACAGCCGAACAAAATCTCTTCATATCATCATCTTGCCAGTGTATCCCATCGCTTGGATCTCCTCAAAGAGAACAACACAATTCGTCGTACCTTCTTGTATTCGTTGAAGAAGATAGCTTTTATAAGGATCTAGTTTGCTTTTTCTTTTTTTCTCACTGACTTTACGCTCTGGAAGCTTGTCCCCCTTTAGATACTTACGAATGGTTTTCCGATCAAATCCTGTTTCTTTGGCAATCGCTGTTTGAGTCCAACCTTTCTGATACAACTCTCGAATCATAAAAAACTCCCCTATCTTCAGCATCGTTTCGAAACAACATCTTAGATGGCGTGGAGAAACGATGATCTGTTATTTTGGGGAATTTTAAACCGATTTTATCACTGTTGATTACAGCTACATAAATCTAAAATTTAAAAAAGCAGCATCAACATGCACAACTTGTCTGGATAGCCCTTTCAGCAAGTTGTGCATTTTTTATGAAGGGAGGATGGCATGGCAAGGTTTCTGTATGAATGGTTCAATTGAATCAGTCCTTTTTTACTTATGAAACAGGATCATTGAATATCATTTGAGATTGTTTTAACATACCTATCAAGAAGTCTCCCACCTCTTCATTTGCGAGGGAGATACTAGCACCACGGCATAGAGAGGTAACTTGAGATGCGAAATATGGGGTTTTGCCTGGTTGATAATGGAACGATTCTTTGGAATTAGGCAGGTGAGTTTACTTCAGAAAGGGAAAAGAGTAAAATAAAGACGGACATGGTTTTTATATGGAATATTTTGGATTTTATAGGGAGTTCGGTTTTGTCTCTTGCTATAACCGGATTCCGTTTTTCAGTAGACCGCACAGCATGAAACGGCAGATCGCTGATCAGGTGCCGATGATCTTCCGATGCTTCCATCTCTGCATGATGTCACATTGGCTTAGCAGCTTTGTCTTTCCGCTTGATTTGAAAAAACACTTTGATGATCGAATCCTTCTCCGCTGAACGTTCTTTGCTTGTATGTTCTTATCATGATCGGGGCAAAATAAAAGTGTATGCGTTTGATTGGGCATATACGGTGATCGTTAAGTGAGCCGGCTCCTCAAGCAAGGAGTGTCACATATACTTGTGTGGGAAAAGATCTAGCGATTGTTATCAATGGATCAAAACACGCTTGGCTTCTCCTTACAAACCTATTAAAATCAGTAGCCATACGCAGAAATATTTGAAAAGCGCGTCTTTTCGTCAATGCGGGAGCCGATCGCGACTCATTCAGAGGAAACGGTTGCTTATTCTCATTCATCATGGATTAAATGGTCACTAAATGAGAAAGGATGATTAGCGGCGGAGCGCAGCATAGAGGAGAATGGCCGCTTTCTATCGTCTGATGTAGGGATAAAATCAAAATAAATTTGAAACATATCTATTGACAAATAGATACTATTATATGATAATAAATATCGAATTATAATTATTATAATTTGCACAAGTGGCTTGTGTAACAATCTGTGAATTATTCCAGCACTATTTTTAGGAGGTAGATGAAGATGTCTTTAATCGGCAAAGAGGTACAATCATTCCAAGCAAAAGCGTTCCATAATGGAGAGTTTATCGATGTGACAGAGCAAAACTTTAAAGGAAAATGGAGCGTTGTTTGCTTCTATCCAGCTGACTTTACATTCGTATGCCCTACAGAGCTTGAAGACTTACAAAATAACTATGCAACTCTAAAAGAGCTTGGTGTTGAAGTATATTCTGTTTCAACAGATACACATTTCACACATAAAGCATGGCATGATACATCTGAAACCATTAACAAAATTGAATACATTATGATTGGCGACCCTTCACAAAAACTATCTCGCATGTTTGATGTATTAGATGAAGAAGCAGGTCTTGCTCAACGCGGTACGTTTATTATTGATCCAGACGGTGTAATCCAAGCGGTTGAGATTAATGCTGACGGTATCGGCCGTGATGCAAGCACATTGATTAACAAAATTAAAGCTGCGCAATATGTTCGCAATAATCCTGGTGAAGTTTGCCCAGCTAAATGGCAAGAAGGATCAGAAACACTGAAACCAAGCCTTGATCTTGTAGGTAAAATTTAAGAGGGGATATCAACATGATATTGGATGCAGAAATAAAAGCACAGCTGGCCCAATATCTGCAATTGATGGAAGGAGACGTACTTCTTAAAGTCAGCGCGGGATCCGATAGCGTATCCCGCGATATGCTGGCTCTTGTGGATGAATTGGCCACCATGTCTCCTAAAATCAAAGTAGAGAACACACAGCTAGAGAGAACGCCAAGCTTTAGTGTGAATCGCATCGGCGAAGACACAGGGATCACATTTGCCGGCGTTCCATTGGGCCATGAGTTTACTTCATTGGTGTTGGCTCTACTCCAGACAAGTGGAAGACCTCCAAAGGTCGATCAGAAAGTAATTGAACGAATTAAAAACATAAAAGGCACCTATCATTTTGAATCCTATGTGAGCTTGACATGCCATAACTGCCCTGACGTTGTACAAGCCTTGAATTTAATGAGCATCCTGAATCCGGGCATTTCGCATACGATGATTGACGGTGCAGCGTTTAAGGATGAGGCAGAAAGCAAGGGGATTATGGCCGTTCCGACTGTATTCTTAAATGGAGAGCTTTTTGGCAGCGGACGGATGTCTCTTGAAGAAATTCTTTCAAAGATAGGAAGCACTTTGGATGCCTCCGCTTTCGCTGAAAAAGAACCATTTGATGTGCTTGTTGTCGGTGGCGGTCCAGCTGGTGCAACGGCAGCGATTTATGCAGCGCGAAAAGGCATTCGCACGGGTATTGTAGCTGAACGCTTTGGGGGACAAATATTGGATACGTTGGGTATTGAGAATTTTATCAGTGTCAAATATACAGAAGGCCCTAAGCTTGCAGCGAGTCTTGAGGAGCATGTCAAACAGTATGATATCGATATCATGGATTCGCAGCGAGTGAAGCGCTTAGAAAAGAAAGATCTTATTGAAATCGAGCTTGAAAATGGCGCGGTTTTAAAAAGCAAGACAGTGGTTTTGGCAACAGGCGCTCGCTGGCGCAATCTTGGGGTGCCAGGTGAGGCTGAGTTCAAAAACAAAGGAGTGGCCTACTGCCCTCATTGCGACGGTCCGTTGTTTGAAGGAAAGCATGTGGCCGTTATTGGAGGCGGCAATTCCGGCGTAGAGGCAGCGATTGATCTTGCCGGTATTGTCAAGCATGTCACCGTCTTTGAATTTATGCCGGAATTAAAAGCTGATGCCGTTCTTCAAGAGCGCCTCTACAGTTTGCCTAATGTCACCGTTCTTAAGAACGTCCAAACAAAGGAAATTACCGGTACAGACCGAGTAAACGGCATTTCTTACATTGACCGCGAAACAGGTGAAGAGCATCACCTTGAATTACAAGGCGTATTCGTGCAGATTGGTCTTGTGCCAAATACCGATTGGTTAGAGGGAACTGTTGAGCGCAACCGCTTCGGCGAAATTATCGTCGATAAGCGCGGGGCTACGAACATCCCTGGCGTATTTGCGGCAGGCGACTGCACAGATAGCGCATATAAGCAGATCATTATTTCGATGGGATCAGGCGCGACCGCCGCTTTGGGCGCATTTGATTACCTCATTCGAAATTAATCAAATGATAATATGTGAACTCTTGGGAAGCCGCTTTCTGAATGGCAGTGGAAAGCGGCTTTCTTTTTAATTTTAACAAAGCCTGCGGATCAAGTAAATCGCCTTTAAGAATTTGACGACCAAAAGGTCTATTCCTCTCGATCTCCAAGAAGCACTTTCTAGATTAGCTCCCCGCCATGCATGATGGATGAAATCGGCTTTCCTGATGCATAAAAATAGATGAATCCTTTCCCACCATCCATTCGTATATATTCATAAAGTGAACTTATATGTGTAAATACAACTGAAAGATCCATGATTGGAAGAATCCTGTGCACTCCCCATGATGATGGAAAACTGCTTGCAGAGCGAGAAAGCGGTTTGTTCGGTGCCATGAACGTTGAAGGTAGATGATTGGAAGAGAAAAGTTGCCGAATTATGTTGTCTTATATAAAAAAACTATACAGCATAACGTTTGACTGTATGGTTTTTATAGGTACAATATGAATTAAAAGAATGAAAATCAATGAAAGGGGTGAATGTATTGGGAAGTTGTTTAAAATTGGCGAACTTGCGGAATTAGCAGGTGTATCGAAACGGACGATCGATTATTATACACAGCTTGGCTTGCTTGAACCCCTTCGTTCTGAATCGAATTATCGTTATTATCCTGAAGAGAGTCTCGAATATTTGCGGCTGATCCATGTGTTAAAGAAACAAAATTTAACGCTGGAAGAAATCAAAGAACGCGTACAGACGATGAAGAATTTATCGTTTTCTGTAGAGGAAATTGCCAATAAGATTGAGCATCTTCAGGAGCAGATGAAGCATATTCAAGAAGAAGTGTTGGAATTAAAACCGTTGCTTCAGCATCTCAATAAACAGCAGATGAAGCTGATGACCAAACCGTTAGCACAGCAAGGATATGGGTTGTTGCACGCATTAGCGATATTGCTTGGGGAGAACCCTTTTATTTAACCAACAAAAAAGGGTTGTATCCCTGAGGCTCCAGCTTTGTCAAAGCGAGAGCATCATGCAGCAAAACTTCCTATGAAGGCGGTACGGCAGGCCGGTTGAATAGATGTAAACACCATATGGCAGTAGGAGGGAAAATGATGTTATTTCATCCGATGGACATTTTTATCTTTTTAGCATTTGGATTGTCACTTTGGGCACAATTTAAAGTAAAAGGAACCTTCAACCAATGGGCGAAAGTGCCTGCGGGCTCTTCACTGACAGGAGCTGAAGTAGCAAGAAGAATTTTGGATTCTCAAGGCTTATATCATGTTCCCGTTGAGCCTGTGGCTGGCGCGTTGACAGATCATTACGATCCGTTATCCAAAACGGTTCGATTATCTGAGCCTGTTTATTATGGGCATTCGATTGCGGCTTTATCGGTGGCCGCTCATGAAGTCGGGCATGCTATTCAGCATCAGCAATCATACGGTGCGTTAGTTTGGCGTCATCGCATGTTTCCGCTTGTGAATTTTTCGTCCGGGATCGCTCCTTTTCTTTTATTGCTTGGATTTTTACTTCATCAAACATCGCTTATTGGATTTGGGATCATCCTCTTCTCCGCGGCTGTAGCATTCCAGCTAATCACGCTGCCGGTAGAGTTTAATGCAAGCTCCCGCGCCAAACAATTGCTTCTTGCGCAAGGAATGATTGTTCATCAGGAAGAGCGGGGCGTGAAAAAAGTATTAAACGCTGCAGCGCTTACTTATGTAGCGGCTGCTTTGATCTCTGTTTTAGAGTTAATGAAGTTTGTCATGATTTTCTTTCAAGGAAATAACGAGGAATAAAGCTTATGGATTCAATGGACAGGAGGTGGGTTCTCTAGCTGCCTTCAGCTGGAGAGTTTAATTGGAAATAGTGAATTTATTGATGGTTGCCGTTTTAATTGCTTTAACGGCATTCTTTGTCGCCTCGGAGTTTGCGATTGTCAAAGTGCGCAGCACACGTATTGACCAGCTTGTAGCGGAAGGAAACAGGAGCGCGATCGCCGCAAAGCGCGTTATCAGCAATTTGGATGAATACTTGTCGGCCTGCCAGCTTGGCATCACCATTACCGCGTTAGGTCTCGGCTGGCTGGGCGAACCCACCGTCATGCATTTGCTTCATCCTTTGTTTGAAGAGATGCATATAAACGAATCGGTAGCTTCTATCCTTTCTTTTGTCATCGCTTTCTCCACCATTACATTTTTGCACGTTGTGGTTGGTGAGTTAGCGCCTAAAACGCTGGCGATCCAAAAAGCCGAGACGATTACGCTGCTATGCTCCAAACCGTTAATTTTTTTCTACAAAGTGATGTACCCGTTTATTTGGGCGCTAAACGGATCCGCGCGGATGGTTACAGGGTTATTTGGCTTAAAGCCTGTGGCTGAGCATGAGGTTGCGCATTCTGAAGAGGAATTGCGGCTGATTTTATCAGAAAGCTATAAGAGCGGCGAGATTAATCCGTCTGAATATAAGTATGTCAATAATATTTTTGAGTTCGACAATCGCATTGCCAAAGAAATCATGGTGCCCCGCACAGAGATTGTTGCTTTTGATATAAACGATTCCATCATCGATCATTTTGAAATTATGAAGCAAGAAAAGTATACACGCTATCCCGTGATGGACGGCGACAAGGACCATATTGTCGGCATGGTGAACATTAAAGAAATTTTAACGGATTGCATTCACAATCCTCAAGCCGCGGAAAAGAAGATCGATGACTATATTCGTCCGATCATCCAGGTAATTGAGTCGATTCCGATTCATGATTTGCTCGTTAAAATGCAGCGTGAACGGGTTCATATGGCCATTCTCATTGATGAATATGGCGGGACAGCGGGCCTTGTTACCGTTGAAGATATACTGGAGGAAATTGTAGGGGAGATCCAAGATGAATTTGATGCCGATGAAGTCCCGAGAATTCGCAAAGTGAATGAACATACGATGATTGTGGAAGGAAAAGTGTTGATTGAGGATGTCAATGATTTGCTTGGAACACATATAGATGACACGGATGTGGATACGATTGGCGGCTGGATGTTAACAGAGAAATTTGATATTCAGCAAGGGGAGACGTTGGCATTCGATGGTCATGAGTTTAAGGTTTTACAAATGGAGGGCCACAATATCCGATTAATTGAAATCAAGAAACTTGTGAAATCTTCTGCACGAACAGAGCGGGAGACAGTGGTTGAATGACCATGAATCAAGTGAAAAAGACACGGCAGCTGGTGATCAAGCTGCCGTTTATTTTTGGATCATGGGATAGGCACATGAAGAGGAAGAGGCGCATACAGGAATATAAAGCATGATGTGAAGCGACACATAGCGGAAAAAGCGGCAGACTCAGCCTTTATTCAAAGAAAGATAAGCTTCTTCACATGGGCGGATTTTTTCTTGTCCAGCCGCATATGGTAGTAAAGAGAAAAAAGAAAGGATTCGCGGTAAGGAATAAGGAGAGATCGGGGATGGATTCATTGGGATGGTTCGGATTTTCCGCTTCCGCACTTGGAATGCTCATAGGAGGAGCGGTTGCTTGGTTGTTTTGCGGCTGGCATAAAGGAACGCCTATTATTTTTTCATTGTCCAGCGGTATGATTTTTGGACTTGCGGTAGTGGAAATTTTGCCGGAAAGCATGGCGGCAGGAGGTTGGCTGCTTACTGTGATTGGATTAGCCGCAGGTTATGGGCTTTATCATCACTTAGAAAGCATGTGGCATCGAGTGGTTGTCGTGACGAATAGGAAAAACCATGATGCATGGATTCATTCGGGAGTATATCTTCTTTTTAGCGTTGCTATACATAATTTTCCCACAGGGATCGCCTTAGGAGTCAATGCCCATTCCCCGTTGGTCGAGCAGCTGGGGCTGGCCGTGATTTTTCATAATATTCCCGAAGGGTTGGCGGTTTTTACCCCGTTGCTGATGGCGGGAATGGGGATGATGGGAGTGGTTCTTGGAGCGATCGCCGTGTCGATTCCGGTCGGGATTGGAGCGCTGCTTGGAAGCCGTTATGGCGCGGATATTTCTTGGCTGTCCGCCGTGATGACAACCATGGCGGTGGGGATCATGCTGACAGTGGCTGCAAAGGAAATGTTGGGAACCGCTTTAAAGGAGACAAAGATGATCGATTGTCTGCTGCTTTCTATGCTTGGTTTTTTGTCCGTTTGGTGTTTCTTAATTTTTCTCTAGGATGCTGAATAAGGAAAAGAGAAAACGAAAAAGAATGAAAAAAGGATAGACGAAATCATAAAGACAGAATATAATACATATGATCATATGTTCATATGTTATAAAAAGGAGGCTCTAATAAATTGGATAAAAAAGATCATGCTTTTTTAGCAGATGAAACGGTAGAACATGTGTCGTTAATCTTTAAAGCGCTGGCAGACCCGACACGAATGAAGCTCCTTTACTTATTGTCTCAAGAGGAATGTTCTGTTAATCATATAGCTGAAGTGCTGGAATTATCTCAATCAGCCGTCTCTCATCAGCTGAGCCTGCTCCGAAACTTGCGGCTCGTGAAATACCGACGCGAAGGAAAAACGTTATTTTATTCTTGCGATGACGAACATGTTATTTCGCTATTAAAACAGGCGATCGACCATTCAGAGCACCATTAATGAGGAGGCGTGTAACAATGCATCACCATCATCATGATCATCACCATCATGGTCATCATCATGGCCATCATCACGGACACCACCATCATGATTTAGGAAGGGAAGGAAATAAAAAAGGGCTGATTGTGGCTCTTTCCATTACGGCTGGCATTATGATTCTCGAGTTTTTAGGAGGATTATGGACGAACAGTCTCGCCCTTTTGTCCGATTCCGGTCATATGCTGAGCGATGCCAGTTCGCTGCTTCTTAGCCTTATTGCGATCTGGTTTGCTGCCAGGCCTGCATCCCCCAATAAAACGTATGGTTTTTACCGGTTTGAAATTTTAGCGGCTTTGTTTAATGGCGTTACGTTGTTTATTATCGCTGGATTTATTATTTGGGAAGCCATTGGGCGTTTTTATCATCCGCCGACGGTTTCCAGCGGTTCTATGATGCTGATTGCTTTGATCGGTTTGATAGCGAATTTATTAAGTGCTTGGGCGTTAATGCGGAAAGGGGATGTGAAGCATAATGTGAATTTGCGCAGCGCCTACCTGCACGTGTTGGGCGATGCGCTAGGATCTGTAGGAGCGATCATGGCTGGATTGGTCATGTGGGCTTTTGGCTGGTATATAGCTGATCCAATTATTTCTGTGCTTGTTGCGCTTCTCATCTTGAAAGGGGCATGGGAAGTGATTAAGCATACGGTTCATATTCTGATGGAGGGCACGCCGATTACGATTGACCAGCATGAGGTGAAAAAAGCACTTGAAAGCATTGAGGGAGTGGTCAATGTCCATGATCTCCATATTTGGACGATTACATCCGGGCTGGACTCTTTAAGCTGCCATATGCTGATTGAAGACTGTCAGGACAGCCAAAAGATTTTGCAGGCGGCGATTCATTTGATTGAAGAAAAATTTAAAATCCTCCATACGACCATCCAAATTGAAACCTCGCAAATTGATCACGGAGAAATGAGAGTGTAGGGATCGACTTTCCTTTCGCTGCATAGACACCATTTCTGATGGAGCAGATGATCCTTGGAAAGCCGACAGAAATCCGGATGATACCGCTCATCCATCTATGGATCTATGCGGAAGCTTGTTGTTTAGACAGCGGGTGACTGAAAAACGACAGATCATAAAATTATGGATCATCAGGCGGCTTTTCTGATGAAGGCCGCCTTCTCTCCACTTTTTTAAGTACAGATGGAAGATGAAACATGATCGCCTATTCAAAAGCAGACATTTTTTCGATGGTCGTCCATCCGGCGAAATCCCCAATCGCCTGCTCTTTGGAATGTTGCCACATCACGTTTATATCGTCAAGTGGAACCAATGCCATATCAGTTGAGAAAATAACAGCAAACGTGTAAACTGAATATTGCGCAGATGTGATCATAAGCTGTACAAGCTGTTCATATAATGATGATAAAGGGCATCGCACGGCACGATTGTGTGGTGCCTTTCCTTGCATGGTGTAGTGTGGATAGAGGAGGAGAAAACGATGAAGAAGCAAACGACAGCAGTGCTTATGGCTTTATCGATGTTGGTCGGAGCTGGGGGAACCTATGCTGGTATACAGCTGACGGATCGTCATGAAAGTAGCAGCCTTTCCGTCCAATCGGAGCAAGCCACAAAGGAAACGGCGAAAAATGAGCAGGAAGAGCTCAAAAAAATCCAACAAGCTTATGAGCTCATTAAAAGCCGTTATGTGCAAAAGGTGGATGACCAAAAACTAATCGAAGGCGCGATTCAAGGGATGATCGGCACACTGAAAGATCCATATTCTGTATACATGGATGAAGAAACGGCTGAGCAATTTAATGAGTCCCTTGATTCCTCGTTTGAAGGAATTGGCGCAGAAGTAAGCATGGTGGACGGAAAAGTGACGATTGTCGCTCCATTTAAAAACTCTCCAGCCGAAAAAGCGGGGCTGAAGCCAAACGATCAGATCGTGAAGGTGAACGGGCAAAGTCTGGAAGGACTTGATTTATATGAAGCGGTCTTAAAAATTCGCGGCAAAAAGGGAACGACGGTTCATTTGGACATTCTTCGCCCGGGGATGAAGGATATGATTCGAGTCAACGTCGTACGCGATGAAATCCCAATTGAAACGGTCTACGATTCGCTCAAGACGTATAATGGCAAAAAAGTAGGATATTTAGAGATTACTTCATTCTCAGAAAATACAGCTCAAGATTTTAAAAAGAAATTAGAGAAATTAGAATCGGAAAAAATGGATGGATTGGTCATCGATGTGCGCGGTAATCCGGGAGGCTACTTGCAAAGCGTAGAGGATATTTTAAAGCAGTTTATTCCGAAGGGCAAACCATATATTCAAATTGAGGACCGCAATGGCCGCAAGCAAAAGTTTTACTCCAATTTGACGGAGAAAAAGCCGTACCCGATTGTTGTGCTGATCGATAAAGGTAGCGCCTCAGCGTCGGAAATTTTAGCAGGTGCCATGAAAGAAGCCGGCGGTTATAAGCTGGTGGGGGAAACATCGTTTGGAAAAGGCACGGTGCAGCAGGCCATCCCGATGGGCGACGGCAGCAACTTAAAACTTACGCTTTATAAATGGTTGACTCCTGATGGAAATTGGATTCATAAAAAAGGAGTTAAGCCGGATGTGACTGTGGAGCAGCCGGAATACTTCCATGCCAGCCCGATTCATATTGATAAAGCCCTCCAATACAACATGAATAGTGAGCAAATTAAAAACGCCCAGCAAATGCTCAAAGGACTCGGTTTTGATCCGGGGCGTGAGGATGGATATTTCAGCGAGGAAACGGTAGAGGCCGTCAAGTCATTCCAACAAGAAAATAAAATTCCAGCTACAGGAAGCATTGACAAGCAAACAGCTGAATTGCTTGAAACGAAAGTGCTGGAAGCGGTCCGTGATGATAAAAATGACAAACAGTTAAAAGAAGCGATGAAAGTGTTATTCCAATAATACAAAGGGAACGGTTCGAAGCCGAATCGTTCCCTTTTCATTTGATGAAGACGAGACGTTTTTGTCCAAGGTAATTGAAGATGGTATAAAGCGCTGTGCCGAATAAAATGGCCATATCATCGGTATACTGGGCGGGCAGAAGGGAAACCGTGCCCATCGTCCAGTGAGCTAGTTGTTTGCCTAGACGATAAGCAAAGAAGTAGGATACCATAATCACAAGTGCAAAACGAAAAGCGCTGCTGCTGATGGGTGCATGACTGCGAAATGTAAACAAACGATTTAAGCAGTAGCTGACGATGGCGCCAATCGTGTTGCCGATCAACGTGGCCCCCCAATAGGAAACATGAGCGAGATGAAGCAGCGTATACATGACAGACAATCCGACAGCGGTATTAATCAACCCGACAAGCAAGAAGCGGAAGAACGAATGATTCATAGATGGATCCGCTCTTTCTGGTTTGTTTTCATTCGCAGAGAATATAAATTTTCTTCAATGGTAAACCGCGGTCTTCTTTTGACTTCTTGATAGATTTTTCCAATGTATTCTCCAATGAAACCGACGCTCATTAATAAAAGCCCTCCAATCAGCCAAATTGAGATCATAATGGATGTCCATCCTGATTCGGCATATCCCAACAGCTTGACGATGAAAGCATAGAGACCAGCGATGCTGCTAAGAAGAAAAGAAAGAAAGCCGACAAATGTAATGAAGCGAATCGGCACGACACTAAACGAAGTCACTCCATCCAAGGCGAAAGCCAGCATTTTTTTCAATGGATATTTCGATTCTCCAGCAAAGCGTTCTTTTCGATCATAAAGCACTTGAGTCGAACGGAACCCCAGCAGCGGAACGATGCCGCGCAGAAATAGATTGGCTTCGTCATAACGGCTGAGCTCTTGCAGCGCCCGCCGGCTCATTAAGCGGAAATCAGCATGATTATAGATCAGAGCGATGCCCATTTTTTGCATCAATCGGTAAAAGCCTTGTGCGGTTGCCCGTTTGAACCATGTATCCGTGCTGCGGCTACGGCGCACACCGTATACAATATCAAAGCCTTCCCAATATTTTATAATAAATTCACGAATGGCCTGGATATCGTCTTGCAAATCAGCATCAATGGAAATAACGCAGTCCGAATACTCCATGGCCGCTTGAAGTCCAGCTAACAGCGCGCGTTGATGTCCAAAATTGCGCGATAGCTTAATTCCGGTGATCAGCGGATTTTTTTCGCTTTCCTCCAAGATAAGCTCCCATGTTCGGTCACGGCTGCCATCGTCGACAAACAATAGCTTGCTTTCAGAGGCAATCAGCTTCTCTTTTTGCAGCTGCTGTAATACACCGGTTAACTGTTTAGCTGTTTCTAAAAATACCTCTTCTTCGTTATAGCACGGTACCACAATGGTTAACACAGGCGTTTCCATTCCGTCTCTCCTCCTTTATTCCACTTCGTATAAATAGATTTTCCAAACAGATTGGGAGTCTTCAAATACTTTAAGCAGGCGCAGATGATTTTCTTTGGCATTCATAATAGGAACGGATGAAAAGAGATAGCGTCCGCCCATTTTCTTAAATACGTCTGTATGAAGTTCTAAATGGTAAATTTTCCTATGGGATGTTTTGCGAAAGCCATAATGCTTTCCAAGCTCCGCTGAGAAAATGTAGACACGATTGCCCCAGTGGTCGAAATAATCTTTCAGCTCTGGGCTCTTATCCAGCTCTTTCGCGATGATTTTGCGAAAAGAGTGTTTATACGACAATGGGTAAAAATTATTGTACGTATCCAATGTATAAAAGCCGTTATATTGCGCAATGGCCGGATGCAGGCCGATGCTGGCGACACGATAGGAGCTTGGCGGTTTTCCGATGTATTCTTTGATTTCATGAAATAAATGCTCTGCATAAAATTCTTTAAATGACGGTGTGCCGCTGATACGGTAGCGAATTTCTTCATTGAATCCCCCTAACAACAGCGTTTGCAAAAGGATGGCGGCCATAGCCACCTGCTTCCAGCTTCTATTTCGGCGCCATAGTATTTGCAAGGCTAAAGCAAAGTCTAAATAAATGACCAAAGGCCGCAAAAAATGGAAACGAGCGAAATTAAAGGTGTTCAGCAACGCAAATCGTTCTTTGAGCGGCTGCCAGCCTTTATAAAACCAAAAGGCGTACCAAACGGATAAAACAAAGTTTAGAATGAATAAAAACAAAAAACGTCTTTCGAGCTCCCCTTTCTTTGCTCTTAGGATGAAAGCAAAGGCAAGGAACAGAATGGGCTGAATGATAAAAGTATGCACGGTCATCACATGGGTATGACCAAGAAAATAGTTTTTAAATACAAGATGGATCGTATGCCAAAATCCAAGCTTTGAGGACACAAATTCGTTTCGGCTAGTCGGCTCATGGCTAAAAAGCAACGAATAGACAAGGCGGTATTCGATGGCCAAGAATAGGCTTGTCATGAACACGATACTGCCGAGAAACGGAATATTCCATTGTTTTTTGCCAACCGCATCACGAAGCCAAAGAAGCCCCATCGCCGTTAAGAAAAAGAAAAAGCCGAGCACAAAGCTTGCATAGAACGGAAGAAGGGCAAGGGTGGCCCATTCCTTCCATGACGCTTGACGGTTTCGAATGGACAGAAAAGCCCAAAGTGCCAGCGGCATGCCGAGGGTGCTAAGCATTCCCGACGGCCAGAAAGGAGTCAAAGCGAAGGTGAGCGCTGCTCCGACGCGAATAAGATAAGCTTCTTTTTCCCTAAGAAAATGCCGCTTTAATAAAAGATACATCCCCAGAAAAGCGAAGCCGCGCGTAATGGTCTGGCTGACGGCATACGCTACCATGGACGGAAGCAACGCGTGAAGCCAAACGATGCCGCTAAATTCAGTGCCATAGGCATTGCGCGGCAGTCCGTTAATGACTTGCGGAATCGTTGCGTTGATGGATCCAAATAGTTCTCCGCTTCGTACAAGCACCTTGTACCAAGCAATATTGGAATCTAAATTATCATGAACGCGAATATGTGCATTTTCTCCTAAAATATAAAGCGGAGAAAGATAAAGAATGATAAGAAAAATGGCGATCCATATGGCGATCCGTTCTCGTTTTTCCACAATCGAATGCTCTTGCATGGACCATCTCTGCTCCTTTCTTGCTGATGATTCATGTAATGGAATATCAATATTTCTCGCGCCTGATACCGACAATGACGGCTGGAAGATGCAAGAACTTCTGTTTCGTTACGCATCATGCCAAAAAAAAGCGGTCATGGCGATCCGGTTTGCCGATGGCCGAAACATAGAATCTGCCCATTACATTTTGATTTTCTTGGCAGCGGCATTCATTATAAACAAATAGAATTAAAAAAACATAAGAAATGGATAAAAATAAGGAGAAGGAAAAATAGAGTTCCATTCATTGTAATTTTCATATACATAGAGGTGACCGAGAAAAGCGGGGAATGATAAGTAGCCATTTCATTGGATTGACGAATAAAAAAATCCCAAGAATGCCATTTTATCAACATTCTTAGGATTTTAATTTGGGAACATATCACGTGAAAATAAGATGGAAGCATATTGTGATGTTATTAGATATTGAACGTTCATGTGTTAGAGATGAAAGGTTCACACAAATAAGCCGATAATTCGGCCTACGCCGCGGCGTTTTTGCTTTTTAGACAAAGAATCGTCCGCTTCGCGCTTCTCATTGGCTTCTTCCAGCAGGGAGATGCGTTGTTCAAGCTGACGGATGTAAGAATGCAGCTCTTCAATTTCGCGGCGGTGCTGCAACAGTTGAACGGATACAACTTCATCTGCTTTTTGCTCAAGCTGGCGTTCAATGCGTTGAAAACGTGAGGTGAATTCGTTTAGATGTGGTTGAAGATGAGTGGAGAAAAAGTCTTCTGGGCACAGAATGTTTTTTTCATTTTCTTCTTCTGTTTCGCACTCTTCAAGAGCCGCTCCTTGCTCAAATTTGATCTGTTCAAGCAATGCAAGTGTTTCAGAATCGAATATGTAATGTCCTGCTTCGTTTTTTTTGCATGGAATCTCGTATTTTTTAACCCAGCGCTGAATCGTTTTAGGCGATACTCCAAGCCGCTTGGCAACATTGCTCGTTTTTAGTTCCATGGTTTTTCCTCCTCTTTTCTTTCCTTGTCTATATCATTTTTTCCATCGAATGTCCAAATTCCTTTTACGATGACAAAACTAGTGCTCATTCGGCAAAGAAAGTGGGAATAGGAAAAAATTCGCCATTTGTCGAATAACATATAAAAAAATATGCAGCCAATCGTATGATTTGTAGAAGCGATTTGCTAGAATGAAAAGTAGATCAGTAGATACGTTCATGATGATCGGAGGTGAAGCCCATGCTTGGCATGTGGGGGATGGAACTTTTGAAAGGAGTCGGGCGGTTGTTGACCGAGCCCCTTTTGTATTATGGCGTGCTGCTTGCGGCTTTCGTCGGCTGGCGTCGAATGAATAAAGAGCGGAAGCATTTTCATATTCGCGTATATGGCTGGTTTCAGGAAAGTGTCTTTTTTTGGCGCAGCGGTTGGGCCGTTGGCTTGTTTCTTTCCATCGTGACGGTAGTGTCTGGAATGGCGGTACCCCACGATGTGTTGCTGCTGCTTTTTTATGTGACGGTTTTGCTGAGCTTGACAGGACAGATGCGGTTACTATCTCCTGCTTATACGGTTGGGGGATTGGTTTTGCTTGCAGCTGGTTTTATGAAATACGGAGGCGCTTGGCCGTTGGTTTCAAAATATGTGGAAAGCCTTCACGAGGCGCCTATATCCGTTTTCATATGGCTGCTTGCATTGCTGTTATTTGCCGAGGGGTTTCTCATTTTGCGAAACGGAGCAGTGGCTACTTCTCCGCAGCTTGCTAAAAGCAAGAGGGGGCTTATGATTGGAGAACATTGGGTAGATAGGATTTGGTTTGTGCCTGTGCTTCTGCCCATTCCCAATGGCCCGCTCTCTTCGCCTTTTTCATGGTGGCCATTGTTTTCGGGCGTGGATCATTCATATTCATTCGCTTTGGTGCCATTTTTGCTCGGCTTCTCGCAGCATATGCAAGGCATGCATCCACGAGCCTCTATTCAAATGGCCGGCCGTCGCGTGCTCTGGTTAGCGGCCGCTGTCTGCGCGGGAGCTTTGGCGTCTTCTTGGTTTCCTTCCTTAGGAATCGCGGTTGCAGCTGCGGCGTTGATTGCTAGAGAATGTCTGGCTTTTTGGCAGCATCGGCAAGACCGTTCCCGTCCCCCGTATTTTTCACAGCAAGAGCAGGGATTGGTTATTTTAGGAATTTTACCAGAATCGAAGGCTGAAAAAATCGGGCTGAAAATCGGCGAAGTGATTGCGAAAGTGAACGGCATACCCGTTAAAACGGAAAAAGAATTTTATGAGGCATTGCAGCATAACCGCGCTTTTTGTAAGCTAGAGGTGTTGGATCAAAATGCGGAAGTCCGTTTTGTCCAAGGAGCGTTATATGAAAATGAGCATCACGAGCTTGGATTGTTGTTTGTGCAAACGCGGGAAAAATGGACATCGGAAGCTGTATAGATAAGGGGTTTTGCTTATGTGGTTTCTCGTTGCATTAATCGTGCCGTTTTTGCTAGTGCTGCTTTTTACTCGCGTCACTTATAATCATTATGTGGGGACGCTGCTGACAGTGGCGCTGTTAGTAGCTTCTTATGTCAAAGGATATACAAACGAGCTTCATGAAGTGTTAGCGGATATTGCGTCGACAACGGCAGGCTTTTTATATGCAGAGAAAATGGTAAAAAAATTTAAAAAATAAGAAGAAAGCCACCGCAAAAGATCGATTGAACCATTCTTTTGCGGTGGCTTTTGTTATTGCAGCCAAAGAGATGGAAATAGCTGTTCGCTCTGTAAGGCTTACGAAAGTTTTGGAAACGAATATAAGTTCGTATTTTTTGTGCATCTTAAGCATTCATGTGGTACAATACAATTAGGATGAATACGAAGGGGGCTTTGCGCAGGTGAAAGACCATTTTCAATTAGTATCAGCCTATCAGCCGCAAGGCGACCAGCCAAAGGCAATTGCTAAGCTGGTGGAAGGAATTTTGAACGGTACGAAGCATCAAACGCTATTAGGAGCGACAGGAACAGGAAAGACCTTTACCATTTCTAACGTCATCCAGAAGGTGAATAAACCGACGCTGGTCATTGCTCATAATAAAACATTGGCGGGCCAGCTATATAGTGAATTGAAGGAGTTTTTTCCAAATAATGCAGTTGAGTATTTTGTGAGCTACTATGACTACTATCAGCCGGAAGCGTATGTGCCGCAGACGGATACGTATATTGAAAAGGACGCAAGCATCAACGATGAAATTGATAAGCTGCGGCATTCGGCCACATCTGCTTTATTTGAGCGGCGCGATGTCATTATTGTGGCCAGTGTATCATGCATTTACGGCTTGGGTTCTCCGGAAGAATATCGAGAGCTTGTCGTATCTTTGCGGACAGGGATGGAAATCGAAAGAAACGAATTGCTGCGCCGTTTAGTCGATGTGCAGTATACGCGCAATGACATTGATTTTCAGCGGGGAACGTTTCGCGTTCGCGGTGATGTCGTCGAAATTTTTCCGGCTTCGCGCGACGAGCATTGCATTCGTGTCGAGTTTTTTGGCGATGAGATTGAACGGATTCGCGAGGTAGATGCGCTGACGGGAGAAATTATCGGAGAGCGGGAGCATGTTGCGATTTTCCCAGCTTCCCACTTCGTCACGCGCGATGAAAAAATGCAGCTGGCGATTCAAAATATCGAGCAAGAGCTGGAAGAACGCTTGAAGGAGTTGCGGGAGCAGGGCAAGCTGTTGGAAGCGCAGCGGCTTGAGCAGCGCACGCGCTATGATCTTGAAATGATGCGGGAAATGGGCTTTTGTTCAGGAATTGAAAACTACTCACGCCATTTAACATTGCGCCCGCCAGGATCGACTCCTTATACGCTGCTCGATTATTTTCCAGACGATTTTTTAATTGTGATTGATGAATCGCACGTCACACTGCCGCAGATTCGCGGGATGTATAATGGCGACAAAGCACGCAAACAGGTGCTGGTCGATCACGGCTTCCGCCTGCCGTCAGCGCTTGACAACCGTCCGCTGACGTTTGAAGAGTTTGAGAAAAAAGTGAACCAAATTATTTATGTGTCGGCAACGCCGGGACCATACGAATTGGAGCATAGTCCGGAAATGGTCGAGCAAATTATTCGGCCGACCGGGCTTTTGGATCCGACGATTGATGTTCGTCCAATTCAAGGGCAAATAGATGACTTGATCGATGAAATTCATGAACGCGTGAAGCGGAATGAGCGAACACTAGTGACGACGCTCACGAAAAAAATGGCGGAAGATTTAACCGATTACTTGAAGGAAATAGGGATTAAGGTGGCCTATTTGCATTCGGAAATTAAAACGCTTGAACGCATTGAAATCATCCGCGACCTGCGCATCGGCAAATACGACGTGCTTGTTGGCATTAACTTGTTAAGAGAGGGATTGGATATTCCGGAGGTGTCGCTTGTCGCGATTTTAGATGCTGATAAGGAAGGATTTTTGCGTTCAGAGCGTTCGCTGATCCAGACGATTGGACGAGCGGCCCGCAATGCTAACGGTCATGTGATTATGTATGCCGATACGATCACCAAATCGATGGAGATTGCGATCAATGAAACAAAACGGCGCCGTTCCATCCAAGAGGCCTATAACCGTGAGCATGGCATCGTACCGAAGACGATTCAAAAGGGGATTCGTGATGTTATTCGTGCGACGTATGCGGCTGAACAGCCAGAGTCGTACGAGGTGAAGCCGGATCGCCGCAAATGGACGAAAAAAGAACGGGAGCAGCTTGTGGCGAACTTAGAAAAAGAAATGAAAGAAGCGGCCAAAGCGCTTGACTTTGAACGCGCGGCCGAGCTTCGCGATTTAATTTTTGAACTCAAAGCGGAAGGATGATCAAAAGCTTATGCCAATGGATAAAATTACGATTAAAGGGGCAAGAGTTCATAATCTAAAGAATATGGACATTGAGATCCCGCGAGACCAACTTGTTGTTTTAACGGGGTTATCAGGTTCAGGAAAATCGTCGTTGGCGTTTGATACGATTTATGCGGAAGGGCAGCGGCGCTATGTCGAATCGCTTTCGGCATACGCCCGCCAATTTTTAGGACAAATGGACAAGCCGGATGTCGATACGATCGAAGGGCTATCTCCGGCCATTTCAATCGATCAGAAAACGACGAGCCGCAATCCGCGCTCCACAGTGGGAACGGTTACCGAAATTTATGATTATTTGCGCTTATTGTTTGCGCGGATTGGCCGTCCCGTTTGTCCAGAGCACGGCATTGAAATTACGTCGCAAACCATTGAACAAATGGTTGACCGCATCCTAGCTTACCCGGAACGAACGAAAATTCAAGTATTAGCGCCGATCGTATCGGGAAGAAAAGGAACGCATGTTAAAACGCTAGAAGAGATCAAAAAACAGGGATATGTACGCGTGCGCATAGACGGCGAGATGCGCGAGCTATCGGAAGACATCGAATTAGAAAAAAATAAAAAGCATTCTATTGAAGTAGTGATTGATCGCATCGTCGTGAAGGAAGGCATTGCCTCGCGCTTGGCTGATTCTCTGGAAACAGCGCTGAAGCTGGCTGACGGCAAAGTGATTATTGATGTGGTCGGAGAAGAGGAACTTCTGTTTAGCGAGCATCACGCTTGTCCGTATTGCGGTTTTTCGATTGGCGAGCTTGAGCCGCGCATGTTTTCGTTCAACAGTCCGTACGGAGCGTGTCCGGATTGTGACGGGCTGGGCGCTAAATTGGAGGTAGACCGGGACTTAGTCATTCCGAATGATGAACTGACCTTGCGCGAGCATGCGATCGCTCCATGGGAACCGCAAAGCTCCCAATATTATCCACAGCTGTTGGCGGCTGTTTGCCAGCATTATGGAATTGATATGGATGTTCCGGTAAAGGAGCTGCCGAAGGAGCAGTTAAATCGCATCCTGTATGGAAGCAATGGTGAAAAAATTTATTTTCGTTATGAAAATGATTTTGGACAGATTCGCGAACATTACATTGAATTTGAAGGGGTTATTCCCAATATTGAACGGCGTTACCGCGAAACAAGCTCTGATTATATTCGCGAGCAAATGGAAAAATACATGGCTGATCAGCCGTGTCCAACGTGTAAAGGCTATCGTTTAAAAAAAGAAAGCTTAGCCGTGCTTGTCGGCGGCAAGCATATTGGGGAAGTGGCATCGCTGTCTGTCACGGAAGCGCTCGCGTTTTTCCGGAGCTTAGAATTGAGTGAAAAAGAACAGAAAATTGCCCATATGATTTTGCGTGAGATCATAGAACGACTTGGTTTCTTAAATAATGTGGGCTTAGATTATTTAACATTAAGCCGTTCAGCCGGCACATTATCAGGCGGCGAGGCACAGCGCATTCGTCTTGCGACCCAAATTGGCTCCCGGCTAACGGGTGTGCTTTACATTTTGGACGAGCCGTCCATCGGACTCCATCAGCGTGACAACGATCGGCTGATTGATACGCTCAAAAACATGAGAGACATCGGCAATACGCTGATTGTCGTAGAACATGACGAAGACACGATGCTGGCTGCTGATTATTTGATTGACATTGGTCCAGGCGCCGGCATTCATGGCGGCCAAGTAGTGGCGGCCGGAACGCCGGAAGAAGTCATGAACGATCCTCATTCCCTAACAGGCCAATATTTGTCGGGCAAAAAGTTTATTCCGCTTCCGCCGGAACGCCGCAAGCCAGATGGCCGCTGGCTTGAAATACATGGTGCAAAAGAAAACAATTTAAGAAATGTGTCCGTGAAAATCCCGCTTGGCACGTTTGTGGCTGTGACGGGAGTATCAGGTTCGGGAAAAAGTACGCTTGTCAATGAAATTTTGCACAAAGCGCTGGCGCAAAAATTACAAGGAGCGAAAGCGAAGCCTGGAGAGTACAAAACATTGAAAGGAATCGAGCATCTGGATAAAGTCATTGACATCGACCAGTCTCCGATCGGGCGTACGCCTCGCTCAAATCCGGCCACGTATACGGGAGTATTTGATGATATTCGCGAGGTGTTTGCAGCTACGAACGAGGCGAAGGTGCGCGGCTATCAGAAAGGCCGTTTTAGCTTTAACGTGAAGGGCGGCCGCTGCGAAGCCTGCCGTGGCGATGGCATTATTAAAATTGAAATGCACTTTTTGCCGGATGTGTACGTTCCATGTGAAGTATGCCACGGCAAACGCTATAACCGTGAAACGCTGGAAGTGAAATATAAGGATAAAAACATTGCCGAAGTGCTGGAAATGACGGTGGAGGATGCGCTCGCCTTCTTTGAAAACATTCCGAAAATCAAGCGAAAGCTGCAAACGATTTATGATGTCGGATTAGGCTATATCAAGCTTGGACAGCCGGCGACAACGCTATCTGGGGGAGAGGCGCAGCGGGTAAAATTGGCGTCCGAACTGCATCGCCGTTCGACAGGGCGCACTCTCTATATTTTAGATGAGCCGACTACAGGCTTGCATATTGATGATATCGCCCGCTTGCTTAAAGTGCTTCAGCGGCTGGTGGATAACGGTGATACTGTGCTTGTTATTGAGCATAATCTTGATGTCATTAAAGCGGCTGATTATATTATTGATCTCGGTCCTGAAGGTGGCGATAAGGGCGGCCGAATCGTGGCGGTGGGAACCCCAGAGGAAATCGCCGAAGTGAAAGGATCCTATACGGGACTGTATTTAAAACGCATTTTAGAGCGCGACCGCCAGCGAATGCAAGCGATGTATGAAGAAATAAAGGTGCCCTAATCAAGGGCCCTTTTTTCACATTCACATGAACAGATAAGGTCTAGCCAAAGAGGGAAAGATAAGCACAGGAGAAATAGATGCGCTGAATAGCTAGCGGGCAAGATCATCATCATTGCGCTTCCTTCTTTTGATTGATGCAAAGAAGCTCAGATTGGAAATTCAACACCATCCACCGGGAAGTCTCCCCCTCTAAACGGAGTGAAGGTGGGAGAGGCTCATGAGATGCTTTGTTTTCAAGGATGCTAGTGAGAATCCCATCTATGGTATAGCATGAGGTACTGAAACTTTTCGGTATATGCGTCGTATATATTGATATAAAGAAGGGAGCGATGAAGGTGAATTCATCTAAGCTGTTATCGGCCACTTGCTATTTTAGCGTGTTTTTTGCGCCGTTTCTTTTTCCGGTGATTGTTTATTTTGTCACGAAAGAGGAGAAGGTCAAAAAACATGCGAAAAAATCGCTGTTTTCGCATCTTCTTCCGTTTTTCATTCTTGTGCTGTCCATCGGTGGTTTTATCATTGGCGTAGCGACCAACCATGATGGCTTGGCAGCGCTGCCGTTTTTGGGAATCGTAGTTGGAGGAATGATTCATTTATTGGTCATTATTTGGAATGTGATCAAAGGCATTCAAGTATTGCAAGAAGTATAGAATGGAGTGAAACCATGAACAAAAAACTGGTTCGGTCTTATCATGACCGCAAAATCGCGGGAGTGCTCGGCGGCTTGGCCGCTTATTTTCGAATTGATTCAACGCTCACTCGGTTAATTTTTGTGATTTTGCTTTTATCGACTGGAATTATGCCGTTTGTTTTATTTTACGTCATCGCTGCCTTGGTGATGCCGCAAGAGGGGATGGAACGATGAAGTGGCTTGCGCATATTATTGTCAATGCCGTGCTATTGTTGGCGCTTGCCGGCTATTTTCAGTCCATTCATTTGTCTGGGGTTGGCGCTGCGCTTTTAGCTAGCTTTCTGCTGTCGCTCTTAAATATGGTCGTCAAACCGATTTTGATTGTCTTAACGCTTCCGGTAACCGTCTTAACGTTTGGACTATTTTTATTTGTGATCAATGCTTTAACATTGCTTATGACATCATGGCTGATGGGCGACTCGTTTACAATTGATGGATTCGGTGCGGCCTTGTTGGCTTCGCTTGCGATTTCTCTCTTTCATGTCATCATTGATGCGATTAGCGATAGAGACTAAAAACGTTCCGCTTCGGCGCGAACGTTTTTTCTTTTTTCACATGCGTTGGGAAAAGTGTTAAAATGGAAAAGCAAAGGGGGGGTTTTGATGCCGAAAGTTCGGACGCAAGATTTGATTGAACAATTTCAGCTTGAATTAATCAGCGGGGCGGAAGGAGTACACCGTCCGATTACAACAAGCGATTTATCGCGGCCAGGAATTGAAATGGCGGGATATTTTGCCTACTATCCAGCTGAGCGGATTCAATTGCTAGGAAAAACAGAGCTTTCGTTTTTTGAACGATTGCACCCGGCTGAAAAGAAGATTCGCATGGAAAAGCTTTGTACAGATATTACGCCGGGAATTATTGTATCGCGCGGGCTGGATGTTCCGCAAGAATTAATTGAAGCATCTGAGCGCCATTCGGTTCCGGTCATGCGTTCAACGATGAAAACGACACGCCTTTCGAGCCGATTGACGAATTTTTTGGAAAGCAAGCTGGCTCCGACGACCGCTGTGCACGGGGTATTGGTTGATGTATACGGTGTTGGCGTGCTGATTACCGGAAAAAGCGGTGTCGGAAAAAGTGAAACGGCGCTGGAGTTGGTAAAGCGAGGCCATCGTCTTGTGGCCGATGACTGCGTAGAAATTCGTCAAGAGGATGAAGGCCTTCTCGTCGGTAATGCTCCAGAGCTGATTGAGCATCTTCTGGAAATTCGCGGGCTTGGTATCATTAATATGATGACATTGTTCGGTGCAGGAGCCGTGCGGACACATAAGCGCATTTCGCTCGTCGTGGATTTGGAGTTGTGGGATCCGAATAAACAATATGATCGGCTCGGTTTAGAAGAAGAAAAAGTGAGAATTATTGATACAGAAGTGACAAAATTGACGATTCCAGTAAGACCCGGCCGAAATTTAGCGGTCATTATTGAGGTAGCCGCCATGAATTTCCGCTTGAAACGAATGGGAATGAATGCTGCTGAAGAGTTTTCGGCACGCTTAACAGATGCCATTGAGGATGGAGATCATGATTACGAATAAGAGAGGAGGAAGGATAAGGTGGATCCAGCGATTCAGCCATTAGATCGTGTATTTTTACACCTTGGTCCTATCACTATTTATTGGTATGGAGTGATTATTGGAACAGGCGTGCTGCTTGGACTGTGGATTGCGACGCGAGAAGCGGTCAAGCGTGGATTGGCAAAAGAAACATTTGTGGATCTCGTTTTATTAGCTGTTCCGATTGCGATTATTTGTGCCCGTACATATTATGTGATGTTTGAATGGGATTATTACGCGAAGCATCCTGCTGAAATTCCAAAAATTTGGGAGGGAGGCTTAGCCATCCATGGAGGCTTAATTGGCGCAATCATTACGGGAGTCGTCTTTGCCAAAAGGCGGGGCATTTCGTTTTGGAAACTGGCCGATATTGCAGCGCCTAGCATTATTTTAGGCCAGGCGATCGGCCGTTGGGGCAACTTTATGAACCAAGAAGCGCACGGCGGACCAGTGACGCGCCATTTTCTTGAAAGCTTGCACCTTCCAGATTTTGTTATTAACCAAATGTATATCAACGGCCAATATTATCATCCGACTTTTTTATATGAGTCGATTTGGAATTTGATGGGCTTTTTCTTGCTGATCATGTTGCGTCGGATCAATTTGCGCCGCGGTGAGTTATTTCTTAGCTATTTAATCTGGTATTCGATCGGTCGCTTTTTTATCGAGGGAATGCGGACAGATAGCTTAATGCTGACAGATCATTTGCGGATTGCCCAAGTTGTCTCCATTGCCCTGGTTGTGTTAGCGGCCGGATTGTGGATGGTACGGCGGGTAAAAGGATGGGCGAAGGAGCGTTATTTAGATTAGAAAAGGGGGAAGCGGATTGGTCGAGACGGTCAAAAAAGGGCTGGCAGTCGGCGTGAAGACGACGGGAGCGCTTGGAAAAATTATTTTTCCGGTTACTCTTATCGTATCGATTCTGCAGTATACGCCGATTTTGCCGTGGATCATTCGAGTGGTATCTCCGCTGATGAAATGGATCGGCCTGCCAGGGGAGGCTGCCATTCCTCTTGTGTTGGGGAATTTTTTAAACTTATATGCCGGAATTGGCGCGATTTTGACGCTGCATCTGACGGTAAAAGAAGTATTGATTTTAGCTGTCATGCTTTCGTTTTCCCACAATTTGCTTGTGGAAGTGACAGTTGCTGGAAGAGTGGGGGTTCATGTAGCTTTAGCTGTTGGTGTTCGCGTTATGCTGGCGATTGTTTCTGCGCTCCTCATTCATCTGATTTGGCAGGGAGGAGATGAGGTGGCGCAATATGGTATGATCTCTAGCTCTTCAGCAGAGTTTTCCGGATGGGGACCTGTCGTTTGGGCAGGCGTGAAAAAAGCATTGTTCGGAATTATGCAGCTCGCCATGATTGTCATTCCGCTCATGGTCGGGATTCAAATTTTGAAGGATTTAAAATGGCTTGATGTGTTTTCACGTTGGATGTCCCCATTGACGAAAATGCTTGGAATGAAAGAAAATACGTCGATGACGCTGGCGGCGGGACTTTTATTTGGTTTGGCATATGGAGCGGGAGTCATGATTCAGGCGGTACAAGAGGATGGTGTATCGAAGAAAGATGTCACGCTTGCTTTTCTGTTTCTTTCTGCGTGCCATGCGGTGGTAGAGGATACACTATTATTTGTTCCGCTTGGCATCCCGGTATGGCCGCTTTTGCTGATTCGCTTGACAACAGCTGTTCTATTGACGATGATGGTCGGATTTGTTTGGAATGTTTATAGAAAAACAGGGAGAAGGGAAGCAGCCTAATGAACATTCGCACGATTTTATTTGATTTGGATGGCACGCTGATTGATACAAATGAACTCATTATCCAGTCATTTTTGCATACGTTGGAAACCTACTATCCCGGAAAATATAGACGGGAGGATGTCCTGCCGTTTATCGGTCCGCCGCTTTACGATACCTTTGCTGCGCTTGATGCAGCACGGGTAGAAGAGATGATTGCGACCTATCGGGCGTTCAACCATCGCCAGCACGATGCGCTCATAAAAGAATATGAAACGGTATATGAAACGATTGCCGTGCTACACCAGCACGACTTTCAATTGGGAGTCGTGACGACAAAAATGAACGCGACGGCGCTGATGGGATTAAAGCGGACAAAGCTTGATCCGTTTTTCCGCTGTGTTGTCGGGCTGGATGACGTACAAAACGCGAAACCGCATCCTGAACCGATTTTGAAGGCGCTTGAGCTTTTAGGTTCTGTTCCAGAAGAAACGCTCATGGTTGGAGATAATTATCATGACATTTTGGCGGGAAAGCAAGCGGGAACAAAGACGGCAGGAGTAGCATGGGCCATTAAAGGAAGAGAGTATCTGGAGAAGTATGAACCAGACTTTATGCTTGAGAAAATGAGTGATTTATTGGCGATTGTAGGGGTGGAATAAATTTTGAGACGAACGACAAAATATCCGGTATCTGGAGCCAATTCGTTGTGGCAAGTGTATAAAACGGTCTCGTTTTGGAAGGTGTTTAAAAATGTAGTGATCATTCAAATAGGGCGCTACACGCCATTTATGCGGCTGAAAAATTGGCTGTACCGCACATTTTTGCATATGGAAATTGGCGAGAAAACCGCACTTGCGTTTATGGTGATGCCGGATATTATGTTCCCAGAAAAAATCAAAATTGGCCGCAATTCGATTATTGGCTATAATACCACGATTTTAGCGCATGAGTATTTGATTGATGAATATCGCCTAGGCGATGTCATCATCGGCGATGAAGTCATGATCGGCGCGAATTCCACCATTCTCCCGGGAGTGGTCATTGGCGATCGCGCGATTGTGGCTGCAGGAACGGTGGTACACAAGGATGTGCCTCCAGGTGCATTTGTGGCCGGCAATCCGATGCGAATGATCCGTATGAATAAGCCGCTTTCATAAGATGAGAGGCGGCTTTTCTTTTTTCTATAGCGTAGTGTACAAATATAGGCTGATAGAAAACATCATCGCCATTGGTTAAGAGGAGTTCATCATTTGTATCTTTCAAGAGAATTCGTTTGGTACAGTTAAATGAGCTTTTTGACGGTTGAAGGCAAGTCCATCAGCCTTTGATAGCGGTTCGCCGAACGAATGGAAAATATGTGTGTTCGTATCCATAGGTGTTGTCGATTCACTTTTTATGCGATGGATGGGATATAGACGGCAGGCGCTTGTCCATAAACAGCGATTTCTTATGCTTAGGCAGGAGAAATGTTGTTGATGGACCATTTTTATTATGGAAAGCATGAATTCATTAAGCTTCTTGTAGTGATTAGTGCTATTTTGAATCATCTTAACCTTGACGTAAGCCCCGACAAGGAGTAAACTACAAATAACTTCATCTCTCTACCATATTAGCAAACTAAAGTATTTCGGTAAAGGCGGGTTACTATGTCTAGAAAGCTGTTTATGTTTGAAAAACCGTTGGGGATGCGCGATACATTACCTTTTTTATATAAAGCGAAGCAGCACGTCCGCCGAGCAATGGCGAATGAAATTGAACAATGGGGATACGAGTTTATTGAAACTCCGACGTTAGAATATTACGAAACGGTTGGTACTGCTTCAGCGATTGATGACCATCAATTGTTTAAGCTTCTTGATCAGCAGGGTCATACGCTTGTTTTGCGTCCTGATATGACGGCGCCGATTGCCCGCTTGGCTGCGTCAAAGCTTTACGAAAGCGGAAATCCGCTCCGGTTGGCTTATCATGCGAATGTGTTTCGCGCCCAGCAGCGGGAGGGAGGGCGCCCGGCTGAATTTGAACAAATTGGAGTGGAATGCATCGGCGATGGCACCATTGCCGCTGATGCAGAAGTGATTAGCTTAATGATTGCCGCCTTAAAACAGATTGGGCTTGACCGATTTACAGTCACAATTGGACATATTGGCTATGTCCATGCGCTATTTTTAGATATTTTAGGAAATGAAGAGCGTTCCAATACGTTGCGCCGCTTTTTGTATGAAAAAAATTACGTTGGTTACCGTGAACATGTCAAATCATTGCCGCTTTCCTCGATCGATAAGCAGCGGCTTTTAAATCTGCTTGAATTGCGCGGTGGAGCCGAAAGTATTGAGAGGGCGCGCGAGCTGGTGGATAGAGAGAACGGAATCGACACGATTGCCGAGCTGGAGCAGCTGTATGAACATCTCAAACTGTATCAAGTGACGGAACATATTAAGTTTGATTTCAATCTTGTGAGCCATATGAGCTATTACACGGGAATTTTATTTGAAGTATATGCAGAAAAAGTCGGCTTTCCGCTTGGAAACGGCGGGCGTTACGATGAATTGTTGGAAAAGTTTGAACGAAAGGCTCCCGCTACCGGATTTGGGATTCGGGTCGACCGGTTGATTGAAGCGCTAGGCGAACCGGAGGAGAGCCGGGAGATCCATTGCATTATTTTTAGTCAAGAAAGGCTTTCAGAAGCGATTCAATTGGCGAATCAGCGGCGAAAAAACGGTGAAAAAGTCGTTATGCAGCACATATCGGGAATCGAAAATATTGATGCTTGCGCAAAACAATATCACCACATTACTTACTTAATTGGTCAAAATTCATGATCACGAAATGCTTGTGATCCATGATGGAAGGCGGGTTCCCGCCGTTGCCGCTTTTGTGATTGGATGAATATGTGCCGGTTCATGGTCAAAGGAGGAATAGCGTATGTTAACCGTTGCGATGCCAAAAGGCCGCATTTTTGAAGAAGCGGTGGAGCTGCTGCGTCGAGCCGGCTACCGGCTTCCGCCTGAATTGGATGAATCTCGTAAGCTGATTATCGATGTTCCCGAAGAGAAGATGCGTTTTATTTTGGCGAAACCAATGGATGTCAGCACATATGTTGAGCATGGTGTCGCTGATGTAGGGATTGCCGGAAAAGATGTCATGCTAGAAGAGGAACGGGATGTGTATGAGATTTTGGATTTAAAAATCAGCCCATGTCATTTAGCCGTTGCCGGGTTGCCTGATGGAAAAATGAATCGGATTGCGCCAAGAGTGGCGACGAAATATCCGAATATTGCCTCCAGCTATTTTCGCGAAAAGGGAGAGCAAGTTGAAATTATTCACTTAAACGGCTCTATTGAACTTGCGCCGCTCGTCGGATTGGCGGACCGAATTGTCGATATTGTTTCGACCGGAAGAACATTAAAAGAGAATGGGCTGGTGGAGCTAGAGAAAATTGTGGAGGTAACCTCTCGTTTAATTGTCAATCCAGTGAGTTATCGCATGAAGGCAGCGCCTATTCATGAGTTTGTCGAGCGGTTATCAGTCATCATTGGCGAGGAATGAAAGGGGTGGAGTGTTACATGAAGATTGAGCGACTGACGCGCGCCTTATCATTGAAGCGATCGATCGAAACGGGGACCGAACAGCAAAGACAGACGGTCCGAACTATTATTGAAGAGGTGCGGCGCAAAGGAGATGAGGCCTTAAAGGAATATACGGAAAGATTTGACGGCGTCTTACTTGAATCGTTGCAGGTATCAAAGCAGGAAATGGACCAAGCTTATGAGCAACTGGATTCCTCCTTGATTGCCATCATTCGCGAAGCGGCGGAAAATATTCGCGAGTATCATGAACGTCAAAAGCGGGAGTCTTGGATGATGATGAAGGAGGACGGAACGATCCTCGGTCAGAAGATCACACCGCTTGATGCGGTCGGGCTTTATGTGCCGGGCGGTACAGCGGCTTACCCCTCTTCTGTTTTAATGAATGTCATTCCCGCACAAGTAGCAGGAGTCAAGCGGATTGTGATCGTATCTCCTCCCGATGCCCAAGGCAGCTTGCCGGCAGGAGTGCTTGTCGCGGCTTGCGAGCTTGGAATTCAAGAGATTTATAAAATCGGGGGTGCCCAAGCGATCGCCGCCCTTGCTTATGGGACAGAAACCATTCAGCCGGTTGATAAAATTTTTGGTCCAGGCAACATTTATGTGGCGCTGGCGAAGCGGGAAGTGTTCGGGCAAGTGGCGATCGATATGATTGCTGGACCGAGTGAAATCGTGGTGCTAGCTGATGAAACAGCAAAAGCGAATGAAATTGCCGCTGATCTTTTATCACAGGCTGAGCATGATGAGCGCGCTTCCAGTATCCTTGTCACTCCTTCCATGAAATTGGCGCTGGAAGTCGCGAGCGAGGTAGAAGCACAGCTGGAAACGCTGCCGCGCAAGGAGATCGCCGCTGCCGCTATCGAACAATATGGAGCGATTTATGTGACCGAGACGATGGAGGAAGCGATCGCCGCCGTTAATGAGCTGGCTCCGGAGCATTTGGAAATGATCACGAATGATCCGATGAGCCTCGTTGGACAAATTCGTCACGCTGGCGCGATTTTTTTAGGGCGGTTTAGCTCTGAGCCCGTAGGCGATTATTTTGCCGGCACGAACCATGTGCTGCCTACGAACGGAACGGCTCGTTTTTCAAGCGGATTGAGCGTCGATGAATTTGTTAAAAAATCGAGCCTTATTTTATACAGCGAACAGGCGCTAGCGGCTAACGCCGCAAAAATTGCTGCGCTGGCGCGGCTAGAAGGGCTGGAAGCACATGCGCGGGCTGTAGAAGAACGTTTGAAAAATCAAGGGGGAGAAACATCATGAGAAAGGCTATGATTTCACGAACGACCAATGAAACAGATATTCAATTGGAACTGACGCTGGAGGGCGAGGGAAAAGCGGAGCTTGAAACAGGAGTGCCGTTTTTAACCCATATGCTGGATCTTTTTGCGAAGCATGGGCAGTTTGATTTACAGGTAAAGGCTGTCGGCGATATTGAAATCGACGACCATCATACAACGGAAGATATCGGAATCTGCTTAGGGCAGGCGCTTCGAGAAGCTTTAGGTGATAAAAAAGGAATTAGACGCTATGGCAACGCGTTTGTGCCAATGGACGAGGCGCTTGCACAAGTCGTGATTGATTTAAGCAACCGACCGCACTTTGAGTTTCGTGGCGAATTCCCAAGCCCAAAAGTTGGGACGTTTGATGTGGAGCTTGTGCATGAATTTTTATGGAAGCTGGCCTTGGAGGCGCGCATGAATTTGCATGTGATTGTTCATTATGGCCGCAATACCCACCATATGATTGAAGCGGTGTTTAAAGCGCTGGGGAGAGCATTGGCTGAAGCGACGATGATTGACCCGCGTGTAAAGGGAGTTCCATCGACGAAAGGAATGTTATAAATGATTGGCATTATTGATTATGGAATGGGCAACTTATACAGCGTCAGCAAAGCGCTAGAGCGCTTGAACTATGAATCTATCGTTTCAGGGAACGTGGATCAGCTCAAGAAAACGAAAGGCCTTATTTTGCCGGGGGTCGGATCTTTTAAAGATGCCATGCACATCTTGAATGAAACAGGGCTGTCTGATTTTATTCGTGAAGCGGTGGAAAACGGAACGCCGCTGCTTGGAATTTGTCTTGGGATGCAGCTTTTGTTCGATGAGAGCGAGGAGAATGGCAGGACGGAAGGGCTTCGGCTATTAAAAGGCCGCGTTGTCCGTTTTCCGGGAACGGCCTCAAGTGGTGAAGCGTATAAAGTACCGCATATGGGATGGAATCGTCTGCACATTCGTTATCCGTCTCCGCTTTTTAAAAATGTCGAAGAAGGATATGTCTATTTTGTTCACTCATACTATGTCGATTCAACCGATCAAGAGGTTGTGCTGGCAAGCAGCACATATGATGTGGAAGTTCCGGCTGTCGTGGGTCAAAACGATTTATTTGGAACACAATTTCATCCGGAAAAAAGCAGCAGCATCGGAATGAACATATTAAAAAATTATGCGGATCTTGTAGCAAGAAAGGAGAACGAATGATGGCGGCGTTTACCATTTATCCGGCGATCGACATGCGCGGCGGCAAGTGTGTTCGGCTATTACAGGGCGATTATAATAAGGAAACGGTATATGGCGATTCGCCGCTTGAGATGGCGCGTCTATTTGCCGAGCAGGGAGCGCAATGGATTCATATGGTCGATCTCGATGGCGCAAAGGAGGGACGCCGTATCCATGATCGCTTTGTCATTGAGATTGTCCGGCAGTTAAAGGTGAATGTGCAAGTGGGCGGGGGCATCCGTACGGAAGAGGATGTCGCTTACTACTTGGATAACGGGGTGGCTCGCGTGATTTTAGGCAGCGCTGCTATTTCCAATCCTTCTTTTGTCAAAAAAATGCTGACCATATACGGCGAGCGTATTGCGATTGGCATTGATGCTAAAAACGGCTATGTGGCAACAGAAGGATGGTTGAATACATCGAATGTCAAGGCGGAAGAGCTGGGAAAAGAACTGGCGGAGGCTGGAGCGCAGACGTTTATTTTTACCGATATTGCGACGGATGGCATGCTGTCTGGGCCGAATATTGAAGCGGTTGCCGATATGGCGCGGGCAACCGGACGGAATGTGATCGCTTCAGGAGGAGTCCGTTCTCTCCATGATTTGCGAACATTGAAGCCGTTTGTCCATGAAGGAGTATCAGGAGCGATTATTGGAAAGGCATTGTATACAAATCAGTTTACTGTTGCTGAGGCGTTAAAGGTGGTGCAGGGCGAATGATTACAAAGCGCATTATTCCTTGTCTTGACGTGAAGGATGGCCGCGTGGTAAAAGGGGTTCAATTTGTGCAGTTGCGCGATGCGGGAGATCCAGTTGAATTGGCGGAATTTTACGACGAACAAGGGGCCGATGAGCTGGTGTTTTTAGATATTTCCGCTTCCCATGAGGGACGAAAAACCATGATCGAAGTCGTTGAGAATGTCGCGGCACAGCTTGCCATTCCGTTTACAGTCGGCGGCGGAATCCATTCGTTAGAAGATATGAAGCGCATTCTTCGCGCTGGTGCGGATAAGGTGTCTGTAAATACGGCGGCAGTCATCCGTCCCTCGCTTATTAGTGAGGGAGCTGATTTTTTCGGTTCACAATGCATAGTCGTAGCGATCGATGCCAAATACGATGAAGAGCTCGGTTCTTGGCGCGTCTATACACATGGAGGGCGCAAGCCGACGAATTGGGAAGTGGTCGAATGGGCCAAGCAAGCGGTAGAGCACGGCGCAGGTGAAATTTTATTAACAAGCATGGACTGTGATGGAGGAAAAAACGGTTTTGACCTTGAGCTTACAAAAAAAGTGAGCGAAGCTGTTTCCGTTCCAGTCATTGCTTCGGGAGGCGCGGGCCATGCAGAGCATTTTGTTTCGGCGTTTCTTAAAGGAAAAGCGGACGCTGCTTTAGCTGCCTCGATTTTTCATTATAAAGAAACGTCTGTTAAAGAAGTAAAAGCCTATTTGCGCGAGAGAGGAGTGCACGTCCGATGAATATTTCTAATATTCGTTTTGATGAAAGAGGGCTCGTTCCCGCTATTGTGCAAGATGCGCAAAGCAAGGAAGTGTTGACACTTGCTTATATGAATGAAGAGGCGCTGCAAAAATCGCTTGAAACAGGGGAAACATGGTTTTATAGCCGCTCCCGCCAAGAGTTGTGGCATAAAGGAGAAACCTCCGGGAATACGCAACGCATTCTTGAGATGCGTTATGATTGCGATCAAGATGCTCTCCTTATGCTGGTAGAACCGCAAGGGCCTGCCTGCCATACCGGAAGCTATTCTTGTTTTTCCGAAACGATCCACGGCGAAGCAGCTGGCGCATACACTGACCGTTTCTCCATTGTTAATCAGCTTGAACAAATTATCGCCAAACGCGAAGCGGAGCGTCCGGAAGGGGCGTATACAACTTATTTATTTGAAAAAGGAATTGATAAGATTTTAAAAAAGCTAGGCGAAGAAGCAACTGAAGTCGTTATTGCAGCTAAAAACCGCAATCCAGAAGAACTAAAATGGGAAGTTGCCGATTTATTGTATCATTTGCTTGTCCTGTTGCGTGAACAAAAATTGCCGCTTGATGCCGTGCTTGCTGTATTAAAGGAGCGCCATGCAGCAAAAGAGTAATTTTTGAGCTGGTTCATAATCGTTCGTATTGCGATTGGAGCCAGCTTCTGTTATGTTTAAGTGACATATCCGTTGCCTAAAGGTGCTGCCTGTCCCCTTTTTCTTCAGACTAAAGGTGTTGAAGCGTTATTCCCTCGCTAGCTGTCAATAGATGGCTTTTCACATTTCCTTAGTTCAGAGCCCCGCAGCTGAAAAGATCGGCCTCTCGAGGAGATGAATGATGATTGGCTAATCACCGGCTGCATTCTGAAGAAAAAATAAACAAACCCCGGTGTGTTGCTTATCCCATAAAAAACAATTGACCTTGCTTGATTCCTAGTTTTTCTGCCATAATCGGCAAGCCATCGCTTGCCGACTGGGCATGCATCTGGCGGGAAAAGCTTGTGTCTAGTTCGATCATTCCATGTTTTTAGTAAAATAATGGATCATCAACACTTGTGATCTACATCATTTGATGTGACGGGGTGTTTTTTGAATTGTTGAGTGCTTCTCCTATATTCGCATGATAAGGCAACTCCGGATCCTGAAAAAATGAGGCTCTTTCCTTTTGGAGCAGCTTTATTGTGTCAATTCTTCAGGAATGATAATAAAACAAAAATTCAGCTTATATCGCTTATACAGTTTTAAGAGAATATGTTATACTTCTTTTCGGTGAATTCAGCGGAACATGGAGGACTAGATGGGAAAACAATTAAAACGAAAACGATCAGCAGCGAAGGTCATTCCGTTTGTGCAAAGCGGAGAGTACTACTTTAAAAAAGGGTTAATTGCTTATAAACGTGGCGATTTGGCGCGAGCGAAAAAATATTTGGAGCGGGCTGTGCAATTGAATGGTCAAGAAGCGATGTTTGCTTTTCAGCTTGCGGTTGTATTGGCGGAGTTAGGGGAATATCAAGCATCTAATCAGCTGTTTCTGACCGTTGTTCATGAGCTTGATCCCGAAATGAGTGAATGCTTTTATTTTTTAGCTCATAATTATGCTCATCTTGGTCTATTTCGCGAGGCGATGAATCATGCGCAAACCTATTTAGAGCGTGAACCGGATGGTGAATTTTTGGAAGAGATTGAAGATTTAATAGAGCTTTTAAGCATCGAATATGAAGATGATGAGTTTATCAGTCAAGAGGATTTGATCGTAAAACAAGAAAAAGCGCGCTCGTTACTGGAAAAAGGGGATTTTCCGGCAGCAATTGAAGTGTTGGAAGCGATGGTTGCTGAATACCCGGAATTTTGGTCCGCATACAATAATTTGGCATTAGCTTATTTTTATATGGGAAATGCTGAAAAAGCACAGAGCGTTATTAATGAAGTGCTTGAAAAAAATCCTGGCAACCTGCATGCACTTTGCAATCGGCTTGTGTTTTTTCATTACTTGCAGGATGAAGCAGAGGTCGCCCGCTTGACAGAGGAATTAGCCTGTGTGCATCCGTTTCTCATTGATCAGCGCTATAAGCTTGGCGCTACATTCGCGCTTGTCGGACGTTTTGACCTTGCTTTTAAATGGCTTCACCATTTGTATAAAATGCGGTTTCATGGTGATTTTTTATTTTATTATTGGCTCGCCTATTCTGCTTATTATACCGGTCATGCCCGTTTAGCCAAAACAGCGTGGGAAAAAGTAATCGATCTGAGCCCTGATAAGAAAGGGCAAGAGCCGTGGGGAGTGTTTGAAGAAAAAATTAAGCGGTGGATGAACGGAGCGAATATTGCTGAAGTGCTTTATGGATTATATGTCATCAGCAAATCATTGAATGCGGATGAAGTGAAAGCGTATATCCATGTAAGAGAGACAATGGAACAGCATTGGCTTGTCCGGGAATTTATTGATTATATTTTGCTTCCAGCGCAAGCAGTGGCCCCATTGTATATCGTAGACGCCTACGCCGTAATGGATGAATTATGGGAAAAAAATGTGTTAGCAGATGAAAAAATGTATATCGCTTGGTTTCATGTGTTCGCCAATGCGGTGGATGTGCTGCGAAACTTCTCCAATTATCAAGCATGGGCGGCAGCGATTGAATATGTATGGAGGCGAAATCAGGGCGAATCCGTGACACAAAAAGGAATCGGAGAAAAGTACAGTATTTCGTTATCCACTGTTCAAAAATATGTAAAACAAGTTCGAAAATGGTTATAATGAGCAAATTAATAGACGTTTATTCAGGACTTATATACGATAAAAGTAAGGAAATAATAAGCAGGTAAGTAGCGCGTAAAGGAGTGGACGCTGTGTCAGAAGAAAAAATTTATGATGTCATTATTATTGGGGCGGGACCGGCCGGAATGACAGCCGCTGTCTACACATCTAGAGCGAACATGTCGACGCTGATGATTGAGCGCGGAGTTCCAGGCGGCCAAATGGCCAATACGGAGGATGTAGAAAACTATCCAGGTTATGAACATATTTTGGGACCAGAATTAGCAACGAAGATGTTTGAACATGCCAAAAAATTTGGAGCAGAGTATGCTTACGGTGACGTAAAAGAAGTGATTGATGGCCAAGAGCACAAAACCATTGTGGTCGGAAATAAACAATATAAAGCGCATGCGGTGATTATTGCGACAGGAGCGGAGTATAAAAAGCTAGGTGTTCCTGGGGAGGCAGAGCTGAGCGGCCGCGGCGTTTCTTATTGCGCCGTATGTGATGGCGCCTTTTTCCGCGGAAAAGAGCTTGTTGTTGTGGGCGGAGGCGATTCCGCAGTGGAAGAGGGCGTATATTTAACTCGTTTTGCTAGCAAGGTTACGATCGTGCATCGCCGCGATCAGCTGCGGGCGCAAAAAATCTTACAAGACCGTGCATTTGCTAATGAAAAAATCGATTTTATCTGGAATCATACAGTTAAGCAAATTCATGAAAAAGACGGAAAAGTGGGCGGAGTCACGCTTGTCCATACACAAACAGGAGAAGAGCGGGAGTTTTCATGTGATGGCGTGTTTGTTTATATCGGTATGCTGCCGCTTTCGAAGCCATTTGTCAGCCTTGGCATTACAAACGAAAATGGCTATATTGAAACAAACGAACATATGGAAACAAAAATAGCCGGAATTTTTGCGGCGGGCGATGTCCGTGAAAAATCGCTGCGGCAAATTGTAACGGCGACAGGGGACGGAAGCATTGCGGCGCAAAGTGCACAGCATTACGTAGAGGAGCTAAAAGAGTCGCTAAAAGTGAAATAATCACTTAACGAAACCGTAATGGATGTTTAACCGCACTGTAACACAAATGAAATAATTTTCCTGTATGCTAAAGGTAAAGTAATTGACCCCCTTTTATATAAATTTCCGTGTATGGCATGGGTACTTCCCGTGCCTCTTTTTTTGCTGTCGCAAGATACAAAGGGTATGAAGCAAAAATAGTCGGAGCCGGCTGATCTCACAGATTCATCATCGCGCTCCTATTGCGATATACGGCCGATATGCAACTAGCACCATATCGCCAGAAATAGTATAATAAAGTAAACTGTATTGAGTAATGTTGAGGTGAACGTGTTGCAACGCGTAACAAATTGTGTTTTGGTTAATGATGGGAAAATTTTGTTGCTGCAAAAACCGCGCCGAGGCTGGTGGGTTGCTCCTGGAGGAAAGATGGAGCAAGGTGAAACGATTCGCGAAGCATGTATTCGAGAATATCGGGAAGAGACGGGCATTTATTTGAAAAGCCCCGAATTAAAAGGGGTATTTACCATTGTGATCAAGGATCAGGAGCGAATTGTTTCGGAGTGGATGATGTTTACGTTTTTTGCGGATCAGTTTGATGGCGAACATGTGCCTTACTGTGAGGAAGGGAAGCTTGAATGGCACCCTGTGGAAACGATTCACCAACTCCCGATGGCACCGGGAGATCGTCATATTTTAGATTATATGTTAAAGGGCTCTGGCATGATCTATGGTTCGTTTATTTATACAGAAGATTTCCAACTGCTTTCGTATCGATTAGACCCAAGCTAAGGGGAGAGGATGAAGATGAGTACAGGTTCAACCAACGACATACAAATGGTCATTATCACTGGAATGTCGGGAGCGGGAAAAACGGTGGCCATTCAAAGCTTTGAAGATTTGGGGTTTTTTTGTGTCGATAACTTGCCACCAACCTTGCTGCCAAAATTTTTAGAGCTAATGAAGGAATCGGGGAATAAAATTAATAAAATTGCGTTAGTGATGGATCTGCGCAGCCGCGATTTTTTTGATAAATTATTGGCGGCACTTGATGATTTATCGGAGTGGTCATGGGTGACACCACAAATTTTATTTCTCGATGCGAGAGATTCTACACTAGTTGCTCGGTATAAAGAAACGCGGCGCACTCATCCGCTTGCGTCCAATGGCTTGCCGCTTGAGGGCATACGGTTGGAAAGAGAAATACTGGAGGAGCTAAAGGGACGAGCGCAAATCATCTATGATACCTCTGATTTAAAACCAAGGGAGCTGCGCGAAAAGATCTTAAAGCAATTTTCTTCACACACACATCAAACCTTTACGGTTCATATTGTGTCATTTGGCTTTAAATACGGCTTGCCTATTGATGCCGATTTAGTCTTTGATGTCCGGTTTTTGCCGAATCCGCATTACATTGAACATATGCGACCTAAGACAGGGAAGGACGAGGAAGTGTCCTCATATGTACTGAAATGGAACGAAACGCAAAAGTTTCTTGAGAAAACGATTGACCTATTGACGTTTATGCTGCCGCACTATAAGCGGGAGGGAAAGAGCCAGCTCGTCATTGCAATCGGCTGCACAGGAGGCCAGCACCGTTCAGTAGCGCTTGCTGAATATCTTGCTCAACATTTTTCGGCTGATTATAAGACGCATGTGTCTCATCGAGATATGGAAAGACGAAAGGAAAAGCATCTATGAGTAAAAAGATTGATCCGAAGATCGTTATTATTGGTGGCGGAACCGGTTTGCCTGTGCTGTTGAGAGGGCTGAAGCAATATGATGTCGATATTACTGCGATTGTGACTGTAGCAGATGATGGAGGAAGTTCAGGCCGTTTGCGGGATGAACTTGATATTCCGCCGCCAGGTGATATTCGCAATGTTCTAGCTGCACTTTCAGATGTCGAGCCGCTCGTCGTTGAATTGTTTCAGCATCGCTTCCAAAACGGAAACGGATTGTCGGGCCATTCAGTAGGCAACTTAATTTTAGCTGCGATGACCTCCATTACTGGAGATTTTGTTAAAGCCATTCGTGAAATGAGCAAAGTGTTGAATGTGCGAGGCAAGGTATTGCCGGCAGCGAATAAAAGCGTAGTTCTTCATGCGGAAATGGAAGACGGGACCATCGTTTCTGGAGAATCGAAAATCCCGTACTCTGGAAAAAAAATCAAAAGAGTTTTTTTAACTCCAGAACAGATTGAACCGCTTGAAGAAGCACTGCATGAAATTCGTCAGGCTGATTTGATTGTGCTCGGCCCTGGAAGCTTATATACAAGTATTTTGCCTAATTTGTTAGTGCCGAAAATCGGTCAAGAGGTATGCGAGGCAAAAGCTAAAAAAGTTTATGTATGCAATGTCATGACCCAAGCCGGCGAAACATTGCATTATACAGCAAGCGACCATGTGAAAGCGCTGTATGATCATATGGAGTGTGCTTTTTTGGATATGATTCTTGTCAATAGCGGAGAAATTCCTAAGGATATTCAGCAGCGTTATGCGGAAGAGCTGTCCGAACCTGTCAAGGAAGATTTAGAAAAGCTAACGGAGCTGGGAATAACCATTATCCGCGATCATATTGTAAAGTATGAAGATCGCGTGATACGCCATGATACAAAAAAGGTGGCAGCGCTGCTCGTTTCACTTTTAGAAACGTGCTAGAGTCGCACGCACCTCCTTTATCCTTTGAAAAAATCATGAAGCATGGAGGTGAGTAGGTTGTCGTTTGCGTCAGAGACGAAAAAAGAGCTAACGAATTTAGATGTCAAAGACTGTTGCTTAAAAGCAGAATTATCAGCCCTTTTGCGCATGAATGGCTCGCTGTCTTTTTCCAATCGCAAGCTTACCATTGATGTCCAAACGGAAAACGCGGCCATCGCCCGGCGCATTTATACGCTAATGAAAAAAGGATACACCGTTACCGTTGAACTGCTTGTCCGGAAAAAAATGCGCTTAAAGAAAAACAATGTTTACATCGTTCGAATTGTCGAAGGAGCGCGCGAATTACTTGAGGATTTAAAAATCTTGGAGGAATCTTTTTCGTTTGTTCGGGTCATCTCTCCAGAATTGATCAAGAAAAAATGCTGCAAGCGTTCTTATTTGCGAGGCGCTTTTCTTGCTGGCGGATCGGTTAATAATCCCGAAACCTCTTCCTACCATTTAGAGATTTTTTCACTGGACAAAGATCATAACAACTCGTTATGTGAATTAATGAACAGCCATTTTGGGCTGCATGCGAAAACGTTGGAACGCAAAAAGGGGTTTATTACGTATTTAAAAGAGGCAGAAAAAATTTCAGAGTTTCTTAATATTATTGGCGCTCATCAGGCTTTGCTGCGCTTTGAGGATGTTCGGATTGTCCGCGATATGCGAAACTCGGTCAACCGCCTTGTCAATTGTGAAACGGCTAATTTAAATAAAACGATTGGCGCCGCGATTCGTCAAGTAGAAAACATTCGCTACATTGATGAAACCATTGGTTTAAGCGCACTTCCAGATAAGCTTCGAGAAATTGCAGAATTACGAGTAACATATCAAGATGTTACATTAAAAGAATTAGGTGAAATGGTTTCAGGGGGGAAAATTAGCAAGTCGGGCATTAACCATCGCTTGCGGAAAATCGATGAGATTGCTGAAAAGCTGCGGGCAGGACAGCCTGTAGACTTCCATAAATAAAATCAGGAAAAGGGGAGGAAGGAATATGGTGGAAAAACAGGTGGAAGTGTTGTTGAAAACTGGATTGCAAGCGCGTCCAGCTGCACTTTTTGTTCAGGAAGCGAACCGCTTCTCATCGGATCTTTTTATTAAAAAAGATGGAAAAAAAGTCAATGCCAAAAGCATCATGGGTCTGATGAGCCTAGCGATCAGCTCCAGGTCTGTCATTACATTAATCGCTGATGGACCGGATGAACAAGAAGCGATTGAAGCATTGACAAAATATGTGCAAAAAGAAGGATAGTAAGAGGCTGCAGGAATGGCTGGGAGAGAGCGACTCGTTCAGGATGCTCAAACCGCACTTTGTCCGAGATTCATTCGATGCATAAAGGAAAAGGCTGTTCTTTACGGAAAAGAACAGCCTTCATATTTTCAGATTGGCTGTCCGCATTTTTCAGCCAAACGTTTTTAAAATAGTAGTAGACAAAGTCTGTTTTGACTTTGTCTACTACTGGCTGTCCGGATTATTTTTCGTCAACGCGTGCCAACACGCGGTCGATTAAACCATATTCTTTTGCTTTTTCCGCCGTCATAAAGTTATCGCGGTCTGTATCGCGCTCGATGATCTCGATTGGCTGGCCTGTATTTTCTGCCAAAATGCGATTCAGCTTATCGCGTAAGAACAAGATGCGTTTAGCGGCAATCTCGATATCAGTAGCTTGACCTTGCGCTCCTCCCAAAGGCTGATGGATCATGATTTCACTGTTTGGAAGAGCAAAGCGCTTTCCTTTTGCGCCAGCAGAAAGCAGGAACGCCCCCATTGATGCTGCCATTCCAATGCAAATGGTCGAAACATCTGGCTTAATAAACTGCATCGTGTCATAAATGGCCATTCCGGCTGTAATCGAACCACCAGGGCTGTTAATATAAAGGGAAATATCTTTTTCCGGATCTTCCGCTGCTAAGAATAAAAGCTGGGAAACAATGGAGTTCGCGACATGGTCATCGATGGCACTACCTAAAATAATGATGCGGTCTTTAAGCAAGCGGGAGTAAATGTCATATGCGCGTTCACCGCGGCTTGTTTGCTCAATCACTGTAGGAATTAAATTCATGAGTTTTCCTCCTTTACCAGTCAATTAAAATCATATGTATTTCTATGATACATAATTGGTCAATGAAGGTCAAACAAAAAGCGTTTTGCCTTCTCCTCATAATTTTATTTATTCGCTATTCTGTTCCGATATCCCTTTTTTCAGCATATCCGCTTTTTTGTTTTTTAAACAGACGTATTGCTGAAGAAAATAGATTTTAAATTTTTAACATATCCACCGAGAAGTCTCCCTCCCTTAAACGGAGTGAAGGGGGGGAGTTCATCTGTTAGTAAGCGTTTTGCCCGATATAAACGCAGCTTAAACGATAGCTGAGAGGTCGGCGGCCGAAGACACAAATCTATGGACTTGTTTTTTCTATAATGAATCAATCTTGCTTCTTATTTCCATAGCATATTTTCCTCTTGCAAAAAAAAACGTTCTTCATTATAATGGAACATGCGGCTAACCAATCATGCCCTCGTAGTGTAGTGGATAGCACGAGAGATTCCGGTTCTCTTAGCGTGGGTTCGAATCCTGCCGAGGGCGTTCCAACTATCCTACTGGTTCGGATTAAATTTCCACAGCTCCTTGATACGACTGCATTTGCGGTCGTTTTTTATTTTTTTAAATCCGAAAGAGTCCTTTTGTTTTTGGAAAAATTTTTCACAAGACAGTTCCAGCGTTGTTGAATCCATTGGTAGGGGCTCTTTTCGTCGATGACATACGAATCAATCTCTTTGCGGGCAAGGCGCCATGGCGATGCTGAACCCTTTTTATTGGGAAAAATCAAAGAACATGTTGAGGGGGGATTCAAATAAAGAAGCAGCGGAGAAACGGACGGGTTGCTTCTTCTCTGTTTGTCAGGAAGAAAAAAGGATGGTTATTTTCGAGCATTTTTGGCACGAAAATAACCAAGAGATAGATGTTATTTGAAATTTTGATTTTCTAATACAACGACTTTTTTTTCTGTCGATTGACCGATTTGCTTTGTAAATTCAACGAGACGAAGAATATCATGACAACATTGTTTGGCACCTAAAACTAATAAGGGGACGCCAATAAAATCGATGTGCAATCCTCTTGAAAAAAACCCTCCCATTGTCATGGCAAATGGAACCGTTGGCGAAGTATTAGAAAAAATAATCTTTTCGTGATGGCTATGTTTTTCTTGTAGCAACGTAATGAAATTTACCAATGCTTGAACGACTAATTTGTTTCTTTTTCTGCCAATGGTATACACAGAATTTCCATCTTCATCGATTCCGTGGAAGAAAAATTTTCCGAAATCATCCTTTGTCAGTTTGTTAAAATAGTCCGTATTTAAAATTTCTTCTTTCGTCAGCTCTCGATCCAAAGGCAGCTTTTTTAAATGGTAGGCTGCTGCTAGTGCCGTGCTATGTGTTCCAGCGTAGTCATTATATATGTAAATCACCCAATCACCCTCTTTTAATCCTATGTTGTCATAAGTAGGATTACCAGAACCCGTCGTATTTAAAAGAGCGAAAGAGCTTTCCCTTGTTCCTTTTATTGGTATGAATTTGGGATGTTTCGTGTAAAAGGTCGGATTCTGATCGGTTTTTCAGCGATAAAAACAAGAATTCAAGCAGTGTTCATTGGTTTTGAGTGGATCAGTAGTATCATTAGTCTGACAACTATGTGTAGGATATCGACAACATTCACCACATCTATAAAGAATATCCGCCTATACTTTCCAAAATGCTCCTGTTATCTATCTTCATAATAGCAGCAGTCCACGATCAGGAAAGGTCTTTTTTGTGTGATTTTTCGAATATATATAAAAATAATGGATTCGGATATACGGAAATTTTATTTCCTATACGTTTTGAGGATGTTGATGTACAATAATAAAGAAGGGAGCGTGAGATTATGAGAGCGGGGCTGTTTCAAGAGCAACGCTTGCACCTCTCATTAACAAAGGAACTGGCTCAAGCGATTGAATTGCTGCAGTATTCAACGCTTGAATTGCGCTCTTTTTTGCATGAGCAATCTCTAGAAAATCCTTTTCTCGAAATCAAGGATCATAAGTTTGTTCGTACTCCTAAGCAGTCAAGGAACGGAGAAACACGAAATTGGATTGAAAATATCGGGAAATCTTCCGAGACGCTTGCGTCTTATTTAAAAGTCCAGCTTCACGCTTTTCCGTTATCTGCAAAAAGACGGCAGATTTTGCATTATTTAATTGCTTCACTTGATGAGGATGGATATTTGCGAATGGAAATGAAAGAAACCGCGGCCCTGTTGTCGTTATCAGAAGAAGAACTGGAGGAAGCCATTCAGTTTTTGCAATCGCTTGAACCGGCCGGAGTGGGCGCGCGCAGTTTGCAAGAATGCCTGCTCATCCAGCTTCAGCGCCTGCCTGTTCGCCATGAACTAGCAGAACGGGTCATAGCTGATTATTTTACGATGTTTGTTGAAAAGGCATGGAAAGCGCTTGCGAAGCAGCTGAAAATCAGCATATCGAATTTGCAGGAAATATGGGATTTAATTCGCACGCTTGAGCCGCGGCCGGGCAGTCATTATGCTGCGGCGGATCCGCATTTTATCGTGCCGGATTTGATTGTCACAAAGCGTGATGGGGAGATATGTGTGTGGCTGAATGATGAGTTTCTTCCAGAAGTGATTTGGAATCACGCTTACGAAAAAAAAGTCGCCGATCAGCAGGACGAACAAATTGAATGGTTTGTGAGAGAAAAATATCGGCAATTTATGTGGCTGACAAAAAGCTTAGAACAACGTAAACAAACATTGGTTCTTGTTGTGAAGGAAATCATGGAAAGACAGAAGCAATGCCTCGAAGAAGGGCTGGCCGCACTAAGACCATTAACAATGCGCGATATTGCCGATGCGCTGAATATTCATGAATCTACCGTCAGTCGAGTGATTCGGAATAAATATGTACAGACACCGTTTGGCACCGTAGAGCTTCGCCATTTTTTTACAAACTCTCTTTCTGCGGAAAATGATAACGAAGAAGCATCTGCAGCCAAGACGAAAGAATTGATTAAAAAATTGATTGAAGCAGAGGATAAACATGCTCCTTTATCCGATCAAAAAATTGCTGATTTATTAAACGAAGAGCACCAAATTGCTATTTCCAGAAGAACAGTGGCCAAGTATCGGGAACAATTGCATATTCCATCATCTGCGAAACGAAAACGATATTAAGGTGTGAACGTGATGATTGTCCATCTTTATTCCAAAAAAGATTGCCATTTGTGCGAGAAGGCGAAAGAAATTTTAGCTGAATTGCAGACTGAACTCCATTTTACCATTCAAGAAATCGATATTTATCAAGACGATGTGTTGTTGGAACGATACCATCTGATGATTCCGGTCGTCGAAGTGGACGGGAAAGAGCTGGCCTATGGCCTTATTAAAAAAGATTTTATAAGAAAGCGGTTACTTGAATGCTTGAATAGTTGAACATCTACCATACTCCTGTTACAATTAAAAAAGAGGGCAGGAGTAATTTTTTTTGCACAAGCGGGACAAAATAAGTCGCTGCGGGACGTATTGTGTCCATATATTATATGCAAGGGGAAGGGAACTACATTGCGATCATGGATTGATGCACAGAAAAAATTATTGCCTGATCTTCTTGAGTTTATGCAAAAACGCTATCGCATTTTGCAGTACATTCGGCTGATGCAGCCGATTGGAAGAAGAGCGTTGTCTGGAAGCATCGGGATGAGCGAACGTGTCCTTCGCGCAGAAGTACAATTTCTAAAAGACCAAAACTTAATTACCATCACTTCATCTGGTATGCACGTGACATCCGATGGTGACGAATTGCTCAATCTTTTGGAAGATGTGATGAAGGAACTGCTCGGTTTGAAGGATTTAGAGAAAAAGGTAAAAAGTTTGCTCCCTGTCGAAGAGGTCATCATTGTTGCTGGAGATAGCGACCTTTCTCCTTGGGTGAAAAAAGAAATGGGAAGAGCTTGTGTAGCGTGCATGAAAGAAAAGCTGAGCGATCAAAGTATCGTCGCTGTGACCGGCGGAACGACAATGGCCGCAGTAGCCGATATGATGATGCCAGATCCTAAACAGCACGGCATATTATTTGTTCCTGCCCGAGGCGGATTAGGAGAGCATGTCGAAAATCAAGCGAATACGATCTGTGCCAAAATGGCGGAAAAAGCAATGGGCAATTACCGTTTGCTCCATGTGCCTGACCATCTAAGCCAAGAGGCGTATCAGTCGCTGATTGAAGAACCAGCAGTCAAAGAAGTGCTTCAACTGATCAAATCATCGAATATCGTAGTGCATGGAATTGGCGATGCGATCACGATGGCAGAACGCCGTAAAACCTCTAGAGAAGACATGGAAAAAATTAAGCAAAGACATGCTGTGGCTGAGGCTTTTGGATATTACTTTAATCAAGCGGGCGAAGTGGTGCATAAGGTGCAGACAATCGGCATTCAGCTTGAAGACATTAAACGCGTTCAGCATGTGATTGCCGTTGCTGGCGGTGCTTCTAAAGCAAAGGCGATTAAAGCGTATATGAAGCAAGCGCCTCGCTCGATTTTAATCACGGACGAAGGAGCAGCAAGAGCGTTGACGGGGGAGCCACATCCCTTAACATAACCATTTTTGAATCATGAAGGAGGAACCACCAATGGCTGTAAAAGTAGGTATTAACGGTTTTGGACGTATTGGCCGCAACGTATTCCGCGCGGCATTGAAAAATCCAAATATCGAGGTCGTAGCTGTTAATGACTTAACAGATGCGAAAACATTAGCTCATCTTTTAAAATACGATTCCGTTCACGGCACACTAGACGCCGAAGTTTCTGTGAACGGCAACAACCTTGTCGTAAACGGAAAAGAAATCGTTGTAAAAGCGGAGCGCGATCCAGCGCAACTAGGCTGGGACGAGCTAGGAGTTGATATCATTGTTGAATCAACAGGCCGCTTTACAAAGCGCGAAGATGCCGCGAAGCATTTAGAGGCTGGCGCGAAAAAAGTCATTATCTCCGCTCCAGCAACAAATGAAGACATTACCATCGTGATGGGTGTTAACCAAGAAAAATACGATCCAGCTAACCATCATGTGATTTCAAATGCTTCTTGTACAACAAACTGCTTGGCGCCATTTGCTAAGGTGCTTCATGAAAAATTCGGAATCGTTCGCGGCATGATGACAACGGTCCATGCTTATACCAACGACCAGCAAATCCTTGATTTGCCTCATAAAGATTTGCGCCGTGCCCGCGCTGCTGCTGAATCGATTATTCCGACAAGCACGGGCGCTGCCAAAGCGGTGGCCCTTGTTTTGCCTGAGCTAAAAGGCAAGTTAAACGGTATGGCGATGCGCGTGCCAGTATCGAATGTATCTGTTGTCGACCTTGTAGCTGAGCTTGAACAAGAAGTAACGGTAGAAGAAGTAAATGCAGCGCTTAAAACAGCAGCAGAAAACGAGTTAAAAGGCATTCTTGCTTACAGCGAAGAACCGCTTGTCTCTCGCGATTATAATGGCAGCCCGGCATCATCTACGATTGATGCGCTTTCTACAATGGTCATGGAAGGAAAAATGGTCAAAGTGGTTTCTTGGTATGATAACGAAACAGGCTATTCAAACCGCGTGGTAGACTTAGCTGAATATATTGCCTCAAAAGGTTTATAAATCTATTTGTCTTAGTCGCTCATTCAAGTCTATAATAGTGAAATGGAGAGGGGAGCGGGGGGAGTCCCCCACTCCCTTTCGTATGCAGAAACCATTGAAGGAGGCCGTTTGCCATGAACAAGAAAACCGTCCGCGACATGGATGTCAAAGGGAAGCGCGTTTTTTGCCGAGTTGATTTTAATGTCCCAATGCAAGATGGACGCGTAACAGATGACACACGCATTCGCGCTGCATTGCCAACCATTCAGTATTTGTCAGAACAGGGGGCGAAAGTGATTTTAGCGAGCCACCTTGGCCGCCCGAAAGGAAAAGTAGTAGAAGAAATGCGTTTAACGGCGGTGGCGGAACGCTTAAGCGAGCTGCTTGGTAAAAAAGTAGTGAAGACAGATGAAGCCTATGGAGAAGAAGTAAAAGCGGCCATTGCTGCTATGAACGAAGGCGATGTCCTGCTGCTTGAAAATGTTCGCTTCTATCCGGGCGAAGAGAAGAACGACCAAGAGCTAGCTCAAGCCTTTGCAGAATTGGCTGACGTCTATGTCAATGATGCTTTTGGCGCTGCGCACAGAGCTCATGCGTCCACAGAAGGAATCGCGCATTACTTGCCAGCAGTGGCAGGCTTTTTAATGGAAAAAGAGATTGAAGTGCTTGGCAAAGCACTTTCCAATCCAGAGCGTCCATTTACTGCCATCATTGGCGGCGCGAAGGTGAAAGACAAAATCGGCGTCATTGAAAATTTACTTGATAAAGTCGATCATTTAATCATTGGCGGCGGCCTTGCTTATACGTTTGTGAAAGCGTTAGGTCATGAAATCGGCAAATCGCTGCTCGAAGAAGATAAAATCGAGCTGGCGAAGTCATTTATGGAAAAGGCGAAAGAAAAAGGCGTAAAATTTTATATGCCGGTTGATGCCGTCGTAGCCGATGACTTTTCGAATGCCGCAAACAAAAAAGTTGTAAGCATTGATAATATTCCAAGCGATTGGGAAGCATTGGACATCGGTCCAAAAACGCGCGAGCTGTATCGCGATGTGATTTTGCAATCTAAGCTTGTCATTTGGAATGGACCAATGGGAGTATTTGAGATGGACGCATTTGCCGAAGGAACGAAAGCAGTAGCACAGGCGCTAGCTGATGCGAAGGGTACATATACGGTTATCGGTGGCGGCGATTCCGCGGCAGCTGTTGAAAAATTTGGATTGGCTGAAGAAATGGATCATATCTCAACTGGCGGCGGCGCGTCGCTGGAATTTATGGAAGGGAAGCAGCTCCCTGGTGTGGTTGCGTTAAATGATAAGTAATCAGAAGGAGGTAAAGCCATGCGTAAGCCGATTATTGCAGGAAACTGGAAAATGCATAAAACTCTTGCAGAAGCTGTAAGCTTTGCGGAGGAAGTCAAAAAGCTCGTCCCTTCTTCTGAACGGGTCGACTCCGTTGTTTGCGCTCCGGCACTATTTTTAGAACGTCTTGTGGCAGCGGCTAAAGGCACGAATCTAAAAATTGGTGCACAAAATATGCACTTTGAAGCAAAAGGAGCGTTTACAGGAGAAATTAGCCCGTTGGCGCTGCAAGATCTCGGAGTCGAATATGTCATTATTGGGCATTCCGAGCGCCGTGAAATGTTTGCGGAAACCGATGAAACAGTGAATAAAAAAGTTCTTGCTGCATTTCAGTATGACCTCATTCCGATTGTGTGCTGCGGTGAAACATTAGAAGAACGAGAGAGCGGGAAAACGAATGATATCGTTGCTGCGCAAGTGGAAAAAGCGCTCGAAGGACTAACGGAGAAGCAAGCAAAGCGAGTGGTGATCGCTTATGAACCAATTTGGGCGATCGGCACCGGCAAGTCTTCAACAGCAGAAGACGCCAATGAAGTATGCGGCCATATCCGCTCGACTATTGCGCAAAAATTTTCCCAAGAGGTGGCAGAAGCGGTTCGCATTCAATATGGCGGCAGTGTGAAACCGGATAATATCAGCCAGTTTTTAAAGCAAGAGCACATTGATGGAGCGTTAGTTGGCGGCGCCAGCTTAGACCCGCAATCATTTCTGCAGCTAGTGGAGGCAGGACATCATGAGTAAACAACCTGTGGCATTAATTATTTTAGACGGATTCGCTCTTCGCGAAGAAACGTATGGCAACGCGGTCGCACAGGCGAAAAAGCCGAATTTTGACCGCTATTGGAACGAATATCCTCATGCTACGCTCACGGCGTGCGGAGAAGCGGTCGGTCTTCCTGAAGGGCAAATGGGAAACTCGGAAGTCGGCCATTTAAATATTGGCGCTGGCCGGATTGTGTATCAAAGCTTAACGCGCGTCAATATTGCGATTCGTGAAGGAGAATTTGACCGTAACGAAACATTTTTAGCCGCAATGAATCATGTAAAAGAAAAAGGCACGAATTTGCACCTTTTCGGTCTTCTGTCTGATGGCGGTGTGCACAGCCATATCAACCATTTATACGCATTATTAAAATTAGCGGCGAAAGAAGGCGTGAAAAATGTATATATCCACGGCTTCTTAGATGGCCGAGATGTTGGGCCACAAACGGCGAAAAAGTACATTCATGAATTAAATGAACAAATGGCCCAGATGGGAGTCGGTGAAATTGCGACATTGTCTGGCCGCTACTATTCGATGGACCGTGACAAGCGCTGGGAGCGCGTTGAAAAAGCATACCGCGTCATGGTTTATGGCGAGGGCCCGGCTTACCGCGATCCATTAGAATGTATTGACGATTCGTATGCCCATGGCATTTACGACGAGTTCGTGTTGCCGTCTGTGATGGTGCGTGAGGATGGAACACCTGTGGCGACAATCCAAGACAACGACGCCGTGATTTTCTATAATTTCCGTCCCGACCGGGCGATTCAAATTTCTAATACGTTCACAAATGATGATTTCCGCTCGTTCGATCGCGGACCAAAGCATCCGAAAAACGTATTTTTCGTTTGCTTAACTCATTTCAGTGAAACCGTAAAAGGATACGTAGCATTTAAACCAACCAATCTCGATAATACGATTGGAGAAGTGATAGCGCAGAACGGTTTAAAACAGCTGCGCATCGCTGAAACGGAAAAATATCCGCATGTGACCTTTTTTATGAGCGGCGGACGCGAGGAAAAATTCCCTGGAGAAGACCGGATTTTAATCAATTCGCCGAAAGTGGCGACATATGATTTAAAACCGGAAATGAGCGCCTATGAAGTGACTGAAGCGCTGTTAAAAGAAATTGCCGCAGATCAATATGATGCCATCATTTTAAACTATGCGAATCCGGATATGGTCGGCCATTCCGGAAAGCTCGAACCGACGATTCAGGCAGTCGAGGCTGTTGACGAGTGCTTAGGAAAAGTCGTTGATGCGATCATCGCCAAAGGCGGTGTGGCGATTATTACAGCCGATCATGGAAATGCGGATGAGGTCTTAAATCCAGATGGAAGTCCGCAAACGGCTCATACGACGAATCCAGTTCCCGTCATTGTCACAAAAAAAGGAATCGTGCTTCGTGACGGCGGAATTTTGGGAGATTTAGCGCCAACGATGCTAGATTTGCTTGGATTAGAACAACCAAAAGAAATGACAGGAAAAACTTTGATCGTAAAATAAGAAAAAAGGAGAGATTTGTCATGTCAGTGATTATTGATGTATATGCTCGCGAAGTATTAGACTCGCGCGGAAATCCAACAATTGAAGTAGAAGTATATACAGAATCCGGTGCTTTCGGCCGCGCATTAGTGCCAAGCGGCGCATCCACAGGAGAATATGAAGCGGTGGAGTTGCGCGACGGCGACAAAAACCGTTATCTTGGCAAAGGTGTATTAAAAGCAGTAGAAAATGTAAATGAAATCATTGCTCCGGCGATTATCGGCTTTGATGTAACCGATCAAGTAGGGATTGACCAAACGTTAATGGAACTTGACGGTACAGAAAATAAAGGAAAATTAGGGGCCAACGCGATCCTAGGTGTATCGATGGCAGTCGCGCGCGCCGCTGCTGATTATTTAGAAGTGCCTTTATATCAATATCTCGGCGGATTTAATGCGAAAACATTGCCTGTGCCGATGATGAACATTTTAAACGGCGGTGCGCATGCGGATAATAACGTCGATATTCAAGAGTTTATGATTATGCCTGTCGGCGCGCCAAACTTCCGTGAAGCGCTTCGCATGGGGGCAGAGATTTTCCATAGCCTAAAAGCCGTATTAAAAGCGAAAGGTTACAATACAGCCGTTGGTGATGAGGGCGGATTCGCGCCAAACTTAAAATCGAACGAAGAAGCGCTACAAACCATTATTGAAGCGATTGAAAAAGCGGGCTACCAACCGGGCCAAGAAGTGATGCTGGCGATGGATGTCGCTTCTTCAGAGCTGTACAATAAACAAGATGGAAAATATCATCTTGAAGGCGAAGGCGTGATCAAAACATCTGAAGAAATGGTGGCTTGGTATGAAGAGCTTGTATCGAAATATCCAATCATCTCCATTGAAGACGGCTTGGATGAAAACGATTGGGCGGGCCATAAACTATTAACTGAACGCCTTGGCAAAAAAGTACAGCTTGTCGGCGACGACTTATTCGTTACCAACACGAAAAAATTAGCTCAAGGTATTGAACAAGGCGTTGGCAACGCGATTTTGATCAAAGTGAACCAAATCGGTACGCTAACAGAAACATTTGATGCGATTGAAATGGCGAAACGCGCAGGCTACACAGCGGTGATCTCTCACCGTTCCGGTGAAACGGAAGACAGCACTATTGCGGATATCGCTGTGGCAACAAACGCTGGTCAAATCAAGACAGGCGCTCCTTCGCGCACAGACCGCGTGGCGAAATATAATCAATTGCTTCGCATCGAAGATCAGCTTGGCGAAACCGCTGTTTACCAAGGCATGAAATCATTCTATAACTTGAAAAAATAATTACTGATCAAGATAAAAGGCCTAACCGCTGCGGTGCGGTTAGGCCTTTTGGGCGTTGAATAGATTAGAATCGAAACGCGTGCGGTTGTATCATCAGCCGATTTATGATACATTAAAATTATTGCAGTGTGCGTTTTTGAGAAGGAGGAGTAGACATGCATACTCTGCTTGTCACGTTATTGGTGATTGTATCGATTGCGATGATTGTTGTTGTGCTGCTGCAATCGGGAAGAAGCGCTGGACTGTCCGGAGCGATTACGGGCGGGGCCGAGCAGCTATTCGGAAAGCAGAAGGCTCGCGGTCTTGACGCAGTATTGCACCGCATGACGGTCGTTTTAGCGGTTTTGTTTTTTGTTTTAGCAATTGCCGTAACGTATTTTCAACTGTAAACTTGAAAAAGGGGGCGGTCCATGGTAAAGGGCTGCCTTTTCTGTTTGGAATCGTGAAAGGAGATGCAGAAAATGAAGATTGTTTCACCAAAACCATTCACATTTGAAGCAGGAGAACGCGCTGTACTATTACTTCATGGATTTACGGGAAACTCATCAGATGTCCGGATGCTAGGACGTTTTCTTGAGTCCAAAGGATATACATGCCATGCGCCCATTTATAAAGGGCACGGGGTTCCGCCAGAAGAGCTTGTGCATACCGGTGCGGATGATTGGTGGCAGGATGTGATGAATGCGTACGAATTTTTGCGGGAAAAAGGCTATCAAAAAATTGCAGTTGTCGGTTTGTCGCTTGGCGGGGTATTTTCCCTTAAATTAGGTTACACTGTACCTGTAGTGGGCATCGTTCCAATGTGCGCACCTATGTATATTAAGAGCGAAGAAACGATGTATCAAGGAGTGCTGGACTACGCGCGGGAATATAAAAAACGGGAAGGAAAAGCACCAGAGCAAATCGAAAAAGAAATGGAAGAGTTTCGCAAAACGCCAATGAAAACATTAAAGGCACTTCAGGCGTTAATCGCTGAGGTACGAGATCATATCGATTTAATTTATGCGCCGACATTTGTGGTCCAAGCGCGTCATGATGACATGATTAATACCGATAGTGCAAATATTATTTATAACGGCGTTGAAGCTCCAATTAAACAAATCAAATGGTATGAGGAATCCGGTCATGTGATTACGCTTGATAAAGAGAAGGAACAGCTTCATGAAGACATTTATGCATTTTTAGAATCATTGGATTGGTAATCCTCGAAAGGAGGAAACATGATGGAACCATTAACGGAGCGGCTGCTTGCGTTTATGCGCGATGAAGCGTATAAACCTCTCACCGTTCAAGAATTGGAAGAAGCGTTTGGAATTGAGGATGCAGCGGAATTTAAGGAATTTGTCAAAGCGCTTGTCTCCTTAGAGGAAGACGGGCTGGTAGTCAGAACAAGAAGCAACCGCTACGGTGTGCCGGAAAAAATGAATTTAGTCCGCGGAAAGGTGACGGGTCATTCGAAAGGCTTTGCGTTTGTCGTGCCCGAAGATCCGCTGCTTGATGATATTTTTATTCCCCCTTCTGAATTGAAAAATGCCATGCATGGCGATACCGTGCTTGTCCGTGTCAATCCTCATGCTTCAGGCGCGCGCAAGGAAGGAACGATCGTCCGCATTATTGAACGCGGCGTCACGGAAATTGTGGGAACTTATACGGAAAGCAAAAATTTTGGATTTGTCATTCCCGATGATAAAAAGATTGTCAATGACATTTTTATTCCGAAGCATGCGGCAAACGGGGCGGTTGAAGGGCATAAAGTCGTCGTCCGTCTCACCACTTATCCGGAAGGAAGAATTAGCGCTGAGGGTGAGATCATTCAAATTCTCGGCCATAAAAACGATCCGGGTGTCGATATTTTATCGATTATTTATAAGCATGGCTTGCCCATGCAATTTCCTGAAGAAGTCATCGCGCATGCCAACAGCATTTCAGACACGATTTCCGCTGAAGATTTGCAAGACCGCCGCGATTTGCGCGATCAGTTGATTGTAACGATTGATGGCGCGGATGCAAAGGACTTAGATGATGCCGTCACGGTGACAAAGCTAGAAAATGGCCATTACAAATTAGGCGTACATATCGCCGATGTCAGCCATTATGTAACGGAAGGCTCGCCGATTGACCGAGAAGCAAATGAACGCGGCACAAGCGTTTATCTGGTGGATCGAGTCATTCCCATGATTCCGCACCGTCTATCAAACGGCATTTGTTCCCTTAATCCGAAAGTCGACCGTCTCACCTTGTCATGTGAAATGGAAATTAACGAGCGCGGCGACATCGTCAGCCACGAGATTTTCCAAAGTGTGATTCGCACGGCGGAACGCATGACGTATTCGGATGTGAATAAAATCTTGGTCGACAGAGACGAAGAGCTGCGCAAAAAATATGAGCCGCTTGTGCCGATGTTCGAGTTAATGGCCGAGCTTGCCGATATTTTACGTACAAAACGAATGAACCGCGGAGCCATTGATTTTGATTTCAAAGAAGCCAAAGTCTTAGTGGACGAAAACGGTAAGCCATATGATGTGATTTTACGCGAACGCTCGGTAGCGGAGCGGCTGATCGAGGAATTTATGCTTGCGGCTAACGAAACCGTTGCGGAACATTTTCATTGGATGAATGTTCCTTTCATCTATCGCGTCCATGAGGACCCAAAACCAGAAAAGCTGCAACGCTTCCTTGAGTTTATTACCAACTTTGGCTATGTTGTCAAAGGGACCGGCAATCAAATTCATCCGCGGGCATTGCAGGAAATTTTAGAAGCGGTGCGCGGCGAACCGGAAGAGATGGTCGTATCGACGGTGATGCTTCGCTCGATGAAGCAAGCCCGCTACGATGCGGAAAGCTTAGGCCACTACGGCTTGTCTACTGAATTTTATACACATTTCACATCGCCGATCCGCCGTTATCCCGATTTAATCGTCCATCGCCTAATTCGCACGTATTTAATTAATGGCAAGATAGATAATCAAACCCAGCAGAAATGGGCGGAACAACTGCCGGACATCGCCGAGCATGCTTCCAACATGGAGCGGCGTGCGGTTGAAGCCGAACGCGAAACAGATGACTTAAAGAAAACCGAGTTTATGGAAGACAAAATTGGCATGGAGTTCGATGGCATCATCAGCTCTGTCACGAACTTTGGCTTGTTCGTGGAACTGCCAAACACGATCGAAGGATTGGTGCACGTCAGCTATTTAACAGATGACTATTATCGCTATGACGAACACCACTATGCAATGATCGGAGAACGAACGGGGAAAATGTACCGCATTGGCGATGAAATTACGGTGCGCGTGATCAACGTCAATAAAGAAGAGCGCATCGTCGATTTTGAAATTGTCGGTATGAAAGGGCGCCGTCGCAAGGAACCAAAAGCAGCGCCGGTCGTGATTAAAGGAAAAAAACGAACAAAAGAAGGCGGACGTCCAGAGAAAAAAACAAAAAAGAAATTTTATGAAGATCTTCCAAGCGCTAAAGCAAAAAAGAAGAAAAAGAAGAAGAAAAAGCGCTAAGGCGAAGCCTCTTGGGCAAAGAGGCTTTTCCTTCTTTCGCTTTTTTGATACAATAACATTTGTCTGTATAAGGGGGAGGACGAGCGCAATGCCAAAAGGTGAAGGAAAGCTGATTGCTCAAAATAAAAAAGCCCATCATGACTATTTTATTGAAGAGACATATGAAGCGGGTCTTGTCTTGCAAGGAACAGAAATTAAGTCCATTCGCGCGGGGAAAGTCAATTTAAAAGATTCATTCGCGAAAGTAGAGAAAGGCGAAGTGTTCATTCATAACATGCATATTAGCCCTTACGAACAAGGGAACCGTTACAATCACGATCCGTTGCGCACAAGAAAGCTCCTTCTTCACCGTCGGGAAATCAATAAGCTGATTGGCTACACAAAAGAGCAAGGCTATACGCTTGTACCTTTAAAATTGTATATTAAAAACGGCTTTGCCAAGCTATTGCTCGGCGTTGGGAAAGGGAAGAAAAAGTATGACAAGCGTGAGGATCTGAAACGAAAAGAAGCGAAACGGGAAATCGAACGAGCTTTCCGTGAACGCCAAAAAATGTAAATGAAGAAGTTGACAATTGAAATCAGAAGCGTTTATGGTATAATAAATAATGTCGATGCCAGTTCATTTCATGGCTTAAGCTTTTTCCGATGTCCTTTATCGAACGAGGGGACGTTACGGATTCGACAGGGATAGATCGAGCTTAAGCTGCGAGCCGAGGGGATCGTCCTCGTAAAAACGTCACCTAAATATAACTGGCAAAGAAAATTACGCTTTAGCTGCTTAATAATTGCGGCTAACTCCTCCCGCCATCGCCCATGTGGTCGGGTCAGGGGTTCATCATGAGTGGGATACGCCCAAGTTCACCGTCTGAGGACGCGGGAAGAGACGAATCAGACTAGCTGCTTGGAGGCCTGTCGGTAGGCGGAAGATGCGGCGAAAGCAAAATATACCGACTACGCTCGTAGACGCTTAAGTGGCGATATCTTTGGACGTGGGTTCGACTCCCACCGTCTCCATTTCCAACATCCGAATGGTTCGGATAAAAAATCGTTAAACCCTTGATACGACTGCGTTTGCGGTCGTTTTTTATTTTTTGAGAATCCAAAAGAATCCCATAGTTTTTGAACAAATTTTGCACGAATTCTGTACGATTCAGTACGAGATTGAATAAGTCAGTTTTTTTGGTTTTATGTTATCCATGAAGTTTTATGTTATCCATCTATCATGGAATCCCGTTCCGGGCGCAACCGGGTACAAAGTATGGATTTATAACGGGAAAGAGTATGAGTCGTTTAGTGTCGGAAACGTGACCTCTTGGAGCACGAAAGGAAAGAAGATTTGGCCGACGGCTTCAGAAATCAGCGCGGGACGCTATGATTTGCATCAGGACGGCTTAGGAACCGAATTAGCTGTGGATCCGTCTCCTGTCTATCGCCATTCAGGAGGAAGCTATCCGAATAGTAAGAACTATTGGTTCCGTGTCAGCGCGATCTTCCCTCAAGGGGAAAGCGCGGTATCAGAGGCCTATATGCCCACCATTCCGAATTTAGCGAAGCCATCCGTTCCGACAGGAAAAAGCTATACCAATGGAGATGGAACCGGCTATATAGATGTTCAATGGAACCCGGTGAGTGGCGCGACGGGATATAAAATTTGGATTTTTAATGGAGCCTCCTATGAATCGCTCAACGTCGGAAATGTGACGTCGTGGACCACCAAAGGGAAAAAATATTGGCCGACTCCGGCAGAGGTGGACGCTGGTCGCTATCAGCTGCATTTAAATGATAGCCGCGGGGCCGAACTGCCTGTGGATCCTTCTTGGACCTACGCCAACGCAGGAACGCGATATGAGAATTCAACGAACTACTGGATTCGGGTCAGTGCCTATAATTCACAAGGGGAAACGGTCTTTTCGGAGGCGTATATGCCGAGAATATCACCTTTGCCTAAACCTGCTGCACCATTAGGTGTCGCTTTTGGATATGACGATAAAAAAGGGACAGTTGAGTTATCTTGGGGGAGATTGGAAGGTGCAACAGGTTATAAGGTTTGGATATTCAATGGAAAAGAATATGAGAGCATTGATGTTGGAAATGTAAATACTTGGACTACTGCTGAAAAAGGAATTTGGCCTAGGGATGAAGACATAGCTAATGGTAGGTACAAATTATGTTTAGATGGATCGGGTACGGAATTAGATATTAATCCTTCTACGCTTTATACTAATGCCGATGTCAAATATGCGAATAGCAATAATTATTATTTTAGGATTAGTGCATATGATCAATATGGGGAAACAGTTGTTTCTGAGGCCTTTGTTTCATCAATTAGTCCGGTTACTGAAAAGGAAGCTATGATTGATAATACACCTGTAGACGAGGAAGGATGGATCGAGGAAGAGTATGAAGATATTGACATAACTACAGATAGTGAGAAGGTATTAAAGGACTTAAAAGAAAACATCTCAGAGACTAGTGATCAAATTAAAGAATTGAGGGATTTCCCTGAAACTACTGAAATATATAATGAGCTTTCAAACGTCGATATTGAAGAAGAGGTAGTGAAAGGGGAAATTAACAATTTAACCTATCAAATTGAAAATGAAAAAATTATATACAGTGAATCTAGTATAACAGAATCAGTTCAATCGAATAGTGTTGCAACAAATAATTTATCTTTCACTAGTAGTGAACCAGATGATACAAGTGAAGAAATCGAGGAAGTCTTTTATGATTATCCGGAGGATATGTTTCTACCGGAAACAATTGTGAATGTTGATACTAATTTAGTACTTGTTGATAGCAATACTGGCGAGACTTACTCTACTGAAGAATATATTTCGCAGTCAGTAGCAAAAGAACAGAGGGATACTGTCCATACTGCTTCTTATCTACCACAACTTGGTTATTTTCTCACTAAAGAAGTTACTTATGTAAAGAATGCAGGGACTACTAATGCTACAATTGTGCATTGTAGTACAGTGGTACAAGCAGGGGGTAATTTAAGGCCGAATTATTTTACAGTTAAAGCTTCGTTTTTAAGCTCAAATGATGTGAACGGCCCATTTGATGTAGCTGCGTCAACTACAAAGTATAATGTAAAATTACTCCAAGACGTTTGTGTTGAGAAAAGAATAACATCGACTAAATTCTGGATTGGCAAAACTCACATTACTGCTCATTACAAAGGAGGATATACTTCTCAAAAAGTAAAAATGAGTGAAAAGTTTCTACTGAATAAAAAGGGAGTAATATATCCTTATTATCGTGACCCAAGAATGAGAAAAGTAATGAAAAAACCATCGTCAACAACATGGGATAGGGTACCTAAAGAGCAGCGAGTAAAATGGAGTACTAGTCAAAGAGACAAATATTTAGATTGGTATATAGAAAACTATGGATTTATAATTAAGAGTTTTTACGAAGTTCACCATATTAGACCGAGAGAATATGGTGGTAACAATGATTATTCGAACTTAATTCCCCTTCTAAGCTCCTTTCATCGAAAGGTGGTAAATCCTTGGTGGACGAACTACAAGTAATATTTATGATATGTTGGGAGGTATCATAATGAGTTCTTTACTTACGCTTACACTTACATCATTAAAAAAACGGCTCACAGATCAACCATCTATCCAAATTCAGCAGGATTTAGGGTATGTTACAGAAGTCCGTTTTTTATTTAATGCCCCAGCGTCAGAAAGTGAACTATTGAAATTTGAAGAAACCAACCAATTATTCTTGCCAAAAGACTATAAGGAATTTTTATTAATGCATAATGGGGCAAGATTATTTATAGATGAAAAAAGCGGTGCTTCTTTTGATGTACTAAGTATAAGTGAGGTACAAGAGAACCACCAATCTTTAGATTATCCAGAAGGTTGGTATCCTATAGCGTATGGTTTAGAGAGTAGTATCCTAGTGATGAATCTTAACGAAATCACCCCTCATAAAAGAAGTAATGAGTATTTGTTTTGGCTAGAACCTGGAGAAAGTATTGAGCATGCCACTCCTCTTTATATGAATTTTGAGATCTTTTTAGAGAGGCTCATTATCTCACAAGGAGTGGAGTATTGGAATTGGCCCATTTATAAAGCAAGACATTTCTATAAAGCGAATGATTTAGAAGATTAGAAATTTCTTTAATAGGGTGAACCTGCGATAACTTATATCAGCGCAGAGATTCATCCTTTTTATAATATGGTCCGTTTTTAAACAGCAGCTTCGAAGGAAACGTTGCGAATTGGAGCGGAACGGGCGGAAGCGTAGACAATATGGAATCATTCGATGGGTCTTACTCCCTCAAAGTATCGAGAACGAGCACCACGCAGTCC
>NZ_JACIDF010000010.1 GCF_014196195.1 Anoxybacteroides rupiense
GTATCAGAACTTGCGACCAATGTAACGCTTTTGAGACGATCTAAATAATCGTATTGGTAGTTGGTCTTTTTTCCGCTTGGAAGAATCGATGCCGTCTGATTTCCGTTGGCATCATAATTGTATGATGTTGTACGGCCTAATTCATCTGTTTCCGTTTGGACCAAGCTGCCGTCGCTCGTATAGGTTTGGGACGCCGTTGCAGCACGTTCTTCCACCTTCATATTATCAAAATAAACCGTGCCTGTCTGATTTTCATACATAGCATAAACTTTCATTTGCGTAAAATCGACATCCGCGCGCACGGTCTTCTTTACAAATTGCCATTGGTTGCTGAGACGTTCGGATGAATCGAATGGAATATCCACAGCGGTGGAAGTGCCATCAAGCTTTACAAAACGAAGCCGCAATCCAAAAAACCCACCGGAAGCATTGGCCCCAGTTGTGTAGGCCCAACCAGAAATGGTGATCGGCGTTCCTTTTGTTCCTGAAACCTCTACATATTGCCCCACATATCGAGACGTATTCGCTGCACCATTGATTTTCAGAGAATAGCTGCCGCGCCGAACCCTTTCTGTCGTTCTTCCATCATTCGCTCCAAGGCTGTTTAGCTCCCATGTATCGGCTACAGCGCCTGTTCCCCATTCAAAGCCGGCGTTTTCATTGCTGTAATAATCATCAAGAATCGCGCCATATAAAAACTGTACGGCATCAAAATAGACGGTGCCAGCCCCTTTAAACAGCAAATCGACACGAACATACGCTGTATTTGCGGGGAGCTGAACGTAATCAGACAGACGCGTCCAATCATTCGTTCCCGTTAATGATGAAGAAAGAAACACAATGGATTGTCCTGAGCTATCCTTGATATTTTGCTGGCTGGCATCGAGCGGATAAATTCGGAATTGGGCGCCGGTTCCAGTTACACTTTGCGTTTTGACATATCCTGCGATCGTGTAATTTTTATCGCCTTCATCTGCTTGAACGGGGATGATCTGCGAATAGTAGCCGCCGCTTTCGCTGCCAGTCAGCGTGATTTTAGCCGAATACTTGCCAGCGGCATGATCGCTGCTTCGAGCGTACTGCCCAGCCGTATACCTTCTCCAATTTAATGGGTAACCGCTGGTGTCAACGTACTCAAAACTCGAGTTTGGCAAACGATTATGAGTGACTCGTGTCGGCGATGCCGTACTAAGCACATTTCCGAACCGATCATACGTATTGTAGTCAGTCAATACATAGTTATTAGTAGAAAAAATTAAATTGCTTTGCTCATCATACACATATTGACCATAAGAGCCATTGCTAAATTGCTCCTTGATCAGATTTGCTTTGTCATCATAATCATTTGTTACTTGCAAATTGTTTGGCGATGAAGCTTCTTTAAGATTTCCTTTCTCATCATATTGAGCCTGATGCGTTACGGAAGGATCTGGATCACCTGTATTTTTATTAGGCTCCATCACTTTTACTATTTGGTTTTTTTCCCATTCATAGATGGTCGTTGCCGGATCAGTTCCTTGATAGTCTTCGGTAATTTGTGTCACATTGACGGTCGCTTTATTTTGATCAGAATTATTTTTATAATACGTTTTATTGCCTCGCGCATCGGTAAAAATAGTTTCCGTAGCACTCGGGTACGATAGTTCTGAGTAAATAGTAGTAGAGCGAGGGTCAATAAGCTTCGTTACCCGATTGGATGAGTCGTATTGAATTTCGCCTCGGTTTCCGTTCGCGTCTGTAATGCCAATAAGCTGATGATTGGCATTGTAATCAAAAGCAATGGTTTTCTTTTCTGTTCGATTATAGCCGTAAATAATATTGGTTAAGCGATTGGTACCGTTAACTGTTTCATAGGTAAGCACCATCTGCGTACCACGAAAATCAACCACTTTTTCCAGCAATCCGTTAGCGTTATAGCTCAATGAAACTTCTCGTGTTGGCGGTTCGTTTTTATACTGTTCTTTTATTTTTATGACACGATTGGAACTTCCATCAAATTCATAAATAATCGCATTTCCTTTTTCATCCACAATTTTCGTGTTTCTTCCTGACTGATCAAAGTACAAGGTCGTTTCATCTGGACGCTTGATGTAATATCCATTGGCATCGCTTGTTAACTCTAAATACGTCCCTTCTGGTGCTGAATACGTATCAGACGTATCATGTTGCTGCTTCGCAAAGTGATAGCGAGTTCCTTTATCATCCCGATATTCAATAATAGATTTATCTGGATTAATATAAAGGCTTTGTTGGGCGCTAAACATCCAACCTTTTCCATAAGATCCGGAATAGTTAGAACGGCTGTTATACACTAAATTTAAATGAAATGCATCCGTCTTTCCCGGTAATGATAGAAGGTTAATCTCATATACCATATTTCCGTTGATCACATTCACAACGGCGGTTCCTTCTCCTTGGAATAAATCAGGTGTGTACGTCCAATAATCGGTGATCCCAAGCAGTTCTTTAGGACGAAAGCTGACCACAAGCTTCGGTTTACCAAATGGCGAACCATCCGGATTTACCCACTCTGTTGCACGGAAATATTTGGTTTTAGCAGTTCCTTCTTGACTATCCGCATACTTGACGAGTATCCCGTTATTGGATTGCGTGCCATCATACCAACTCTTCACTAAGTTTGATACATTAAAGTACACATATCCTGTACTTGTCGAACTTTGGGAGTCTTCAGCTGTCGCCAAGAAGCTTGGTTGGGAAGCCCAGGTGACCGTCGTCGTATTATAAGAGCTTGTCACTCGATGAAGATAAATCGGAACATTTGCATTTGAAGTGTATTGATAAAGACCAACGGAAGCTCCTGCGACCTCTCCATTTGGGATAACAGGAAGGGTCCATTTTAATAAAGAACGCGTCTTCCCTATTGTTTGGTCATATCCGACCAATAATTTATCAGTGTTATGATAGCCAGTGGAAGATCCGCTCGCAATGTACGTATCCTGCGCTTGGAACACGTCGATCCAAGGGTCAATGACGACGGGATATACGCGCTTCGGATCTTTTAAATACGCTTCATCTGCTGTGACAGTGAGAATAAATCCATCGTCGACAGGTGTCACCTCTTGGGTGACTTGTTCTGACACGTTTCCTTCTTTTGATGAATCGTACATGTATGGGCGCTGGATATAAAATAAAAATTCTCCTGTTTTGGCGTCTGTGAATTCGATGATACCAGACGCTTGCTTCTCAGCCTTTAGCCCTTGAGCTTTAATATGAAATGTAAAACGGTTATTGCCTTGATAGGAATCGAGAATAATATTTTCCTTAACCTTTGTTCCGTCTAAAGTATAATCAAAAGTCACTCCAGGATAGATCTGCTTATATTGGATGCGATCCTTTTGGAGTGTTCCCGCTACATCCTTGATTCCCCTGAATACTTTTGTTGCTGAAGCGTCATCATCCGATAGCTCTACCGCCACTTGATGGCCAGCGATTTCATACGTAAACAATCTTGCTCGGCGATTTTGTTTCGGTTTTTTAGAAAATTTCACCTTAAATTGATTCGCTTTGTTTTCGAATTCCTGCTGTGAGTTTTCAACCAGTGTGTTATCAATATCTACCCATTGGCCGTTTTTCTTAAAGTGAATCGGCTCTGCAAATACTTCTGCGGTATACGTTCCATCCGAATTTTCATAGACCTTCGCTGTTTCCGTCCGGAGAGCTGGGATTTCCTTTTCTTTCGGATAAGGATCATTGGCAGAGACGATATTTTGGTTATCATTCGAAAAGCTTGGAGACCCTGCTTCTGACGTTTCATTAGCAGCATCAGAAGCAGGGATGGAATCCCCCTGTTCGACGTTTGCGGAAGGAGACGACGAAGACCCTTCATTATTGGAAATTGGCGCTTCACCATTCTCTGGAGCTTCTGTCGGAGAAGCGTTCACTGCTGGAGGCGCATTCTCCTCCGCTTGAACAAAAGGAGCAAGCGTTGAAAACATCATTGTAAAAGCAAGCAAATAAGAAATAAATGAATACCACTTAGACTTCCTTTTCCTCATCTGTTGTCACCTCATTCGTTGCTAAACTGAAAAAAATAAAGAAAAAAATCAATGATCAAACAATCAGCTGAATCCCTCCTTTTTCATCTAAATTTGGGACAATATCATTTTAATCACTTGTACAGAAAAGGAGAATAGGGGAAATTAAATCTATTTTCGTTTATTTTAAGAAAATAGCCCTATATATGGATCTACATACTAAAGATCTCCACTACATTTTCTTGAAATATCGTATCAACTCAAAGACAATAAAAAACAAAACCCTGTTCTATCCCCATACAACGTACCGCGATTGGCTAGAGGCAGCTGTTCAACAAAACTAATAAAAGCCCCCAACCCAAGCTTTAGGCTTGAGTCGGGGGCTAATGGCCATTTTGTTGGGCGCAAGTGCGTGATTCCAAGGAAAGGGCGAGGGTTTCGCTAAATTTATCCTCGGAATTGGCGGATCTGTTCATGCAGCTCATCCGATACCCCATGAATGCGGCGCGCCATCTCGCTAAGTTGCTTAGCAAGCTGCCCTTGATGCTCGGCCGATTGGACCATGGTGCTGATCGAGCCGCTGACTTCCCTTGCGGCTGACAACGTGTGCTCTACGGCGGCGGCAATTTCTTCTGTTCCTGCCGACATCTGCTGAGCAATGGCGGATAATTCTTGAACTTCATCCGTGTTTTTCTGCACGTTTGTTACGATGTTGGCAAAAATCGAACGAATTTCCGCCACTTGGCCGCGGCCTGCGTTTGCTTCCTGTTCCCCTTGCTCCATCTGCTGAACGGCTTGTTCGGTGGTTATGCGGAAGCGGTCCATCATCTTTCCGATTGTATCAACGGAGCTTTTTGAATGCTCAGCCAGCTTTCGAACTTCATTGGCCACCACCGCAAATCCGCGGCCGCTTTCTCCAGCACGGGCCGCCTCAATGCTCGCATTCAACGCTAAAAGATTCGTTTGCTCGGAAATACCGCGAATCACATCAAGAATATGGCTGATTTCATCTGTTCCTTCCGATAATTGTTGAATGCAGTTCGCGGTTTCCTTGATTTTGGCATACATGCTTTCCATTTGCTGCATCGCTTGATCAACATGACGATCCCCTGTTTGAACATCGCGATTCATTTCTTCAGCCGATTCAGCAAGCAAAGAGGAAGAGTGAGCGACGCGCTGGATGCCAGTCGCCATTTCTTGAATCGCCGCATTGGATTCCCTCATACTTTCAAGCTGCTGCTGTGAATAAGAATGAACAATGCCGGCTGTTTTGACCATTTTTTCATTTTGCTCTTCCGTAAAAGCAGCATGCGATTGCAGTTCGCTGGACGCTTGCACCATCCAATCATTGCTATGCTTGATTTTGTCAATCAGAAGAGACATTTGGTCCACCATCGTTTTAAATGAGCGAATTAAAGCAAACAATTCATCGTTTCCTTTGTCCCTAAGCTGGAGGATCTTCTGGTGCGCTTCTCCCAGTTTTCCTGCTGCCATCTGCTCCGATGCAGCTGTTAATAGAGTGAGCGGCCGGAAGCGGCGGCGCAAATATAGGAAGATTCCTGCGCTAATCAGAATGGCCACCATAGCAGACCCGAGAAGAAACGGCCCGCGGATTTGTTCCTTCACCGCAGACATGGTTTGCTCCACATAGTTTGCAGGCAAATCAACACCAAGCGCTCCAATCATCTTGCCGTTATGCATAATCGGTGCAAATGCTGATAAATAATCCCCATACTGTTGATCATGGACGATATCCGTATAATCTGTTTTTCCATTTAACGCTCCATCAATGTCTTTTAACGTTGTGGAAGAAGTAGAATCGCCTATGGCCGATGCCACCTCGGAGCCTGGCGGTTGACCGTCAATCATGATGGAGAGTTTTTGTCCATCGACGCGCAACGTATATACGTACAATGCGCCGATTTTTTCCCGAATATCATTCAATTGCTCTCTTAACTGCCAATATGTATCATTCTCGGCTGGCTGCTGCAAAAATGACGCATATTTCTCTGTATCCAGCATGCTGGTAATATTTTTTGCTTGTTCAGCAGCATAGCTCCCTACTGTGCGTTTCGACGCCTGCTGGACAATATACGAAAATACGAAAGCATTCACTAATGTAAGTGCGACAAACGTGCCAGCCATCCATAATGAAAGTCGAGTCGCCAAGCTTCGTTTGATTTGCGGCATTGTGTCATCCCCTTTAAGCTAATCTATGATGAAAATCACCTTTATCATAACAAATGTCGAATATTGTTGAATAGTAGAGGAAGGCACAATAAATTTTTTCCATATGAAAGACGGAAAATATCGTATTGGTAAAGGACTTTGATGAAAAAACACGTCCACAAATGCGCCTTCCGCCGATCGTCCAACAGCTTCACCCTATGATGAAAATAAGGCAAACACCTGCGGCATAGCTTTGCTCAAAAAGCAATAAAGCGAACAACATGCATGCTGTTCGCTTTATTGCAAGCGTTCTCTCGCGATTAAAAATTCATTCCACATCGCCAAAAATAAATCGATCAGCTTCGGATCAAACTGCTTTCCGCGGCCATCCAATAAAATTTCCTTCACTTTTTCAGGCGGAAACGCATCCTTATAAATTCGTTTCGATAACAAAGCATCAAACACATCCACAATGGCCACAATTCGCCCTTCCAGCGGAATGTCTTCTTCCTTTAAACCGTTTGGGTATCCTTCGCCATTCCACCATTCATGATGCGTACGGGCGATGTTGGCCGCCATTTGAATCACCGGCAAGTCCAAATTGGCCAAAATCTGATGTCCAATTAAAACATGCGTTTTCATTGATTCCCATTCTTCCTTCGTCAACTTGCCGGGTTTATTTAAAATATAGTCGGGGATGCCCACCTTGCCAATATCATGAAATTTCGCAGCAATTTCGATCTGGGAAACAAATTGTTCATCGCAGCCAGCTAAACGAGCGAGCATGCCTGACAGCCTGCCAATCCGATGAACATGGTTCTTCGTATCGTCATCGCGATACTCCGCCAATTGCAGCAGCCGCTCCAGCGTGTCAAACATGACTTTCGATTCTTTTGTCACATCCTGAATCACCAAAAGCGCACGCGAAAGCTCAAAAATTTTGGTTTGCGGCAAAGAGCGGATTTTATAATAACTAGTCCCTTGGTCGTTGCGAAGTGTCACAAGCAGCGGCTCATCTGTCTGCTCCAGAATAGGGCAGCCTGAGCAAGGAACGGTTCGATTGTGCAGCAGCTCGTAGCATCTTCGGCCAATCGGATTTTCTTCATGAATTCCAAGCGTGCGCAAGAGGCGCCGCATTTTATCATCAATCCATGTCAGCCTTCCAAAATCAATCGTGCTAATCTCATAAGCATAAATATCAAGAAAATCAAAATCGCGCAAAAATAAATAGGGACGAATAATTTCACTCATAATCGCCAATGTAAACTTGGAAAATCGTTCAAAGGAATGAATATATTGGACAATATGCCGATCATGCAAATACTCCTTTGTCAGAAATACTTTTTTCAGCGCTTCGCATACCGATTCAGCCGCAATATGGAACAAGCTTTCCGGATATCCCCGTTCAATGATCAGGCGGCTCCAATCCCGAATAATTAGAAAATACGATTCAAGGTCTTCATACACCTTTTCTTGAAAAAATTGCAGCAAAAAATTGCGAATATACACTAAATACTTGTCTTTCGCGATAAAGCTGTAATAAGGCTCGCTCCCTAAGCGATAGGTAAAGGCATGATCAAACTGGTCGATAATGCTGTCAATGCAAAAAGAAATATAGCCGCTAAACTGCTCCAAATGCTTCAAGTCTGTTTTGGTAAACCCGTTCATTTGCCGTAGCCGCTCCAGCTCCCAGCGCAGCGGATGAGCAGCTTTGTCCACTTCCGAAGCCTTGTATGCTTCAAGCGTCAGCTGCATATCGAATGAAAAAATCGCCTGGATCGTCAGCAAAATGGTTGTCGCTTGTTCTGGAAGCACCTGTGAAATATATTTGTATAAAATATCAGCATAGCGAGTATATGTAGCTAAATACCAAGATAAACTAAGCCCGATTCGCGAATGGACTTGTCCGATCGTGTAGCGTTTCTGAATATAGCTATCATCAATGGTCGCCTCAAAGCATTCGCGCAAATATCGCCTTTGTGTTTCTTTTAATCTCTCAAACGTCGAATGCTGCTGAATCAGCTCGCGCAAAACTTCCACCTTTTTGATATCATCGTACAGCTCATTCACCACCGGTTCGACGAGATCAAACAGGATATTTCGATATTCATATACATATTGCAGCTTTTCCTCCGTCACTCCTGTATAGTATAACTGCTTCATTCTCTCTTTATCTGTCGTTCGTATTCTTTGCATGTTATAAAATCCCCCCGGATTCCAAAAAATCCCCCTATAGATGATTATAATACACTTTTCCTTTAAAAGGTTTTTAATTTATTCTGAATTTTTTCTGCATGCTCATAAATTTGCTTTCTTTCATTCAACAACAGCGACCGTATATCAAAATACATCTCAGGTCTTAGCCAAAAATATAACTCTAGAGCATGATGGAAAAAGAAAAAGAAAGCTAAGATAAAGACAAGAAAGGAGGAGATGAACCATGTTGAGAAAAATCGGGCTGCTGCTAGCTGGAGGAATTGCGGCCATTGTCCTGTTCGCCAACGTAGGACCGCTCGTCGGCTTCGCGCTCAGTCTTGTCATTCTTTATTACACGTTCAAACAATTTTTAAAAGCAAAATCGGCAGGTTCAAAGATTGGCTGGGCGCTGCTTGGCCTGATCGCCTTATCCATCAGTGTGGCGAATGCCCCAGCCATCGCTGCCATTGTCGCAGCATATGTTCTGTATGTTGTTTATAAAAACTGGACCAAGTCTTCGCATACACCGAAAGAAACAGAAGATCCATTTGCGAATTTTGAAAAACAATGGAATGAACTGCAAAAAAATTATTAATCAAGGGAGTGAAGAAATATGAGTTTATTTTCTCGCATAAAAAATGTGATTGCTGCTGATCTCCATGAGCTGCTTGATGAAAAAGAAAAGAAAAATCCGATTGCGATGTTAAATCAATATTTGCGCCAATGCGAACAAGAAACAGAAAAGGTTCGTCAGTTCATTGAACGTCAGTACTTATTAAAAGAAGAATTTTTGCGTGAGTACCATCATGCCAAGCAGTTGGCGGATAAGCGCCAAAAGCAAGCGGAAATCGCTTCTAAAGCCGGGGAAACAGAATTATTTGAATTTGCCGCTCAAGAGCATACACAATATGAAGAGCGAGCTGCGCAGTTAAAGCATTCCTATGAAAACGTGCAGCAACATTTAATGGAGCTTGAAAAAAAATATGAAGAAATGAAGCATAAACTAAAGGATATGCATATTAGAAGGATGGAATTAATGGGCCGGGAAAACCTCGCGCATGCCCACTATCGCATCAATCAAGTTCTAGATGCAAATCGCTATTCGAGCAAGTCCGTCCCCGTGTTTTCGGACATTGAATCATACTTAGAGCGCTTGGAGCAGCAAGTCCATTCATCCTATTACCGAAATACGATTGATGCGCGAATCGCACAATTGGAAAAACAGCTTGAAACGGAAAACAACCACTAATGGAATGGCAGCGGGACTCCTTGCAAAAAATAAAGGACAGTCCGGAAAAAAAGTGGTATGCTAAAGGGCGTAGGCAGCTGCGCCTTTTCGCTTTTTTCCATTGTTCCATTTACATCTTTACATGGAAGCGAAGGAGCATGCGGCCGCTTTTCTGCCTAGTACCGGCATAGACGAGCAATCTCTTTCCAGAAACAAAACCGTCTATTTGCGTATCCATTCTTTACTATTTCTTGAGATAAAGGTGGGGAGCCTATGCTTAACCATCGTAAAAAAACCGATTATATAAGCTGGACCATCTTAATTGGTGTGCTCCTTTTAGCCATTGAAATTTCTTTTTTTCATCAAGGGCTTATTTTTTCTCTTCTTGTATCAGGAGCATTTGTATATATAGGAAGAAAAAAGTGGCACAGCATGATTGGAAAAATTTTATTTTGGCTTGGTATCATCCAACTTGTTTTTAATGTGTTTACAATGATGACTGCTCGATTTTTTCTATTGGCCATTTTACTCTATGTTCTAATTCAGTTTTTCCAATCGAAACGCCAGCCGGCTTTGCTGCAGCCTAAAATACAGCCGGCCGATCGAACAGTCCAAACGGAAATTCTTGAGCGAAAGCCTTTATTGCAAAATTTGTTATTTGGCCGTCAAAAGACACCTGAGCAAGCATATGAATGGAACGATGTGAATATCCAAGTAGGACTAGGAGATACCGTGATTGATTTAAGCTATGCGGTGCTTCCAAAAGGCGAAGCAGTGATTTCCATACGCCATTGGATCGGAAATGTCCAAATTTTTGTGCCTTATGAACTCGAAATCAGCATCGTCCACTCCGCGGTTGTTGGTTCCACTCTCATTTTAGATAAGGAAAAGGAGCAAATATTTAACCAAACATTGGTCTGGCAAACAACAGCTTATGAGACAGCAGAGCAAAAGCTTAAAATCATCACCTCGATGATGGTCGGAAATTTAGAGGTGAAGCGGATATGAACATGATGCTGCGGCAGTTTGCACTTTTTATTTTAGTGGCGCTTGTTGTTTTGTTTCTTCTGCTTTTCTCTTGTTTCACGTTGTTTCCATTAGGAGACTGGTCCATATTATGGAAAACCAAAATCATGAATTTGCCATTTATCGTTTTTGCACCTACTGTTGTCATTTTGATCGGAGCTGCCTTCGGAATTGTTTCTAACCTATGGTGGCGACAGCAGCTGCAAACGATCGCCAACGCCCTTCAACAAATCGAACAAGGCTCATTGATGCAATTGGAAGTCAAGCAGCCAACGGAAGATTTTCAGGAAATTTGGGAACGCCTCCAAAAAATTCATCATCAATGGATCGAACAAACCAAACGCTCACAAAAAATGGCGACAGCAAAAGCTGAACAGCAAGAGCGGCTTATTCAAGATATTATTTCCCAAGAAAGAAATCGGCTTGCGCGCGAGCTGCACGATTCCGTCAGCCAGCAGCTCTTTGCCGCTTCGATGATGATGTCGGCGATTATGGAAGAAAAAGAGCGGTCCGATAACCATGAAACCAAGCAGCTGAAACTGATCGAGCAAATGATTCACCAATCGCAATTGGAAATGAGAGCGCTGCTGCTTCATTTGCGTCCTGTCCAACTTAAGGGCAAATCACTGCAAGAAGGAATGGAGGAGCTTTTGCTGGAATTATCGCAAAAAACGCCGATGCAGATCAAATGGAAAATAGAAGATGCACCTTTAGATAAAGGAGTAGAAGACCATTTATTTCGTATTTTGCAGGAATCTGTTTCCAATACGCTTCGCCACGCGAAAGCTTCGACTCTGGAGGTGCTGTTAATTCAGCGGGATCATTTTGCTATTTTGCGTGTGGTTGATGACGGAATTGGATTTGATGTCCATGCAAATCATTCTAAAAGCGGTTCATACGGCTTGCAAAACATGTATGAACGAGCGGCTGAAATCGGCGGAACGCTCAAAATTATCAGCTTAAAAAATAAAGGGACAAGACTTGAAGTAAAAGTACCGATAGTGGCACAGGAGGATCAACGCCATGATTAGAGTGTTATTGATTGACGACCATGAAATGGTGCGAATCGGAGTTTCTGCTTATTTATCATCTCAACCTGACATGACGGTAGTCGGCGAAGCAGAAAACGGAAAAAAAGGAGTGGAACTAGCGCTTCAGCTTCGCCCGGATGTCGTTTTAATGGACTTGGTGATGCAGCCAATGGATGGGATTGAAGCGACAAAAGAAATCATGTCCGCATGGCCGGAGGCAAAAATTATTATCGTCACTAGCTTTCTAGATGACGATAAGGTCTATCCGGCGCTAGAAGCGGGAGCGGCAAGCTATATGCTGAAAACCTCGAAAGCGAGCGAAATTGCCAATGCCATCCGCTCTACTTTCCACGGCCAGTCGGTATTGGAGCCGGAGGTAGCCGGAAAAATGATGAAGAAAATGCGGCAAAAAGAAACGCTGCTGCCTCACGAAGAGCTGACGAACCGCGAAATGGAGATCCTTTTATTGATCGCCCAAGGCAAGTCTAACCAAGAAATCGCCGAAGAGCTATTTATTTCATTGAAAACCGTCAAAGTCCACGTCAGCAGCATTCTCGCCAAACTGGGAGTACAAGATCGGACACAAGCGGTTATCTATGCTTTTAAACATTCACTCGTCAAATAAACGACATGGCACTTTACAGCCTTTAAACCAACTGAACAATCCGGCCTATCCGGCGCACTTTTTGCCACGATACGGGAAAATAGAATAAAAATGCTTACATTCGCTTGTTTTGCTGGGAATGTTAAAGCAAATGCCAATGTGAAGTGCGAAACACATTTCGTGTGCTATTTCTGTCGCCGATCGCGATCAAACGCCGTAAGCCATGTTCGCGCCATCAACATATTGCCAAGCGAATTCATATGAACTCCATCTGTCGTCAGCCGATAGCGAGATGATGGACGTGCTTGCAAATAAGCAAGAAATGCTTGATGAGTAGGCACAAGCGTTCCATGAAACGTATGCGCTACTTTACGCACAATGTTCACATAAGGCTTCAGCTTTCGATTGCCTTCTGAATGAATCGCCTCGCCAATAATCGTCGGTTCCATCAAGATCAGATGCGCATAGGTTTTGGCTTTCGTTTGCCAAGCTAACTCCATATAGATTTCCTCAAATTGCTTAGGATACACCTGTTCCTTCTCGGGATGATCGAGCTGGCGCCACACATCGTTGATACCGATGGAAATCGAAACAAAAGATGGTTGCAATGCAATGACATCTCTCTCCCAACGCGCCAATAGATCAGGAATGCGGTTGCCGCTCACTCCCCGATTGACAACGGCTAACGGCTGCTGCGGGTCATCTGTCAGCAAATAATCGTGAATCAGTCGGACATACCCGTAACCCATTTGCTCGGGATCTTTCCTTCTGCCCGCTTCTGTTATACTGTCGCCGATAAAAACAATGCTTCCTTTCTCGTTCATTGTTCTCGCCCCTCCTTGGCTCCTCCAAACATCATGACATATCTTCTCAATGGATCGATATCGATTGTATGAACCTCCCCCCGTTTAGAGGGGGAGCTTCTTGGTGAATGTGTTAAAAATCAAAGTTATCCGGATCTGGACCTACGCGGCGATTTTGATTTAAGCGATCGATTTGTTCCACCTCTTCTTTTGTCAGAGCAAAATCAAATATGGAGGCATTTTCCATCATCCGCTGCTCTTTAGTTGTTTTTGGAATGGTTACCACTCCTTTTTGCAAATCCCAGCGCAAAATAATTTGCGCAACCGTCTTATTATGATGCTTCGCGATCTCTTGTAAAACAGGATGATTAAGCAATTGTCCTTGCATTAATGGCGACCACGCTTCTAATTGAATACTGTGCTCTTCGCAAAAAGCCTGAAGCTTTTGTTGTGTTAGACGCGGATGGTACTCTACTTGGTTCACCATCGGCTTGATTTCTGCTTCCTTCATCAGCTCCTCAAGATGATGAATATGAAAATTGCTCACACCGATAGCCCGTACTTTTCCTGCCTTGTAAAGCGTCTCTAATGCTTTCCATGCTTCTTTATATTTTTCTGCTACAGGCCAATGAATCAAGTATAAATCTAGATACTCTAAACCTAATTTATTCAGGCTCGCTTCGTACGCTGCTAGCGTCGCGTCATATCCTAAATCCGTGTTCCACACTTTTGACGTCACAAATAATTCTTCACGTGAAGCTCCGGTCTCTTGCAATGCTTCGCGAATCCCCTGGCCTACTCCTTGTTCATTTTCATAAATCGCCGCGGTATCAATACTGCGATAGCCGTGGCGAATGGCTGCTTTAACAGCCTGAACAAGCTCCGGCCCATCTTCCACCTTAAATACTCCAAGCCCAAGCCACGGCATTTTGACCCCATTCGCTAAAATCGTTGTGTCGGCTAAATGTTTGGCCGTCATTCAACTCATCTCCTTTATTTCTTTTGATTGGTCTTGTATTACACTACTTATCGCATAAGGCATTCGCGATGATCCATCATCTCGTTTTTCGCTCTGTGCATCTTTTGATCTTTCTTCTCAAGTGCCAAGCTCCAGCTTGTTAAAAGGACGGCTCCTAGCACCATCAATCCACCGACCCAAGCGGTATGAATCAGCCCCATTGATTCGGTGACAATGCCGCCTAGGTAGGAACCAATCGCAATTCCCGCGTTAAATGCGGCAATGTTAATCGCTGAAGCAACATCGACTGCGCTCGGCACAAAACGCTCGGCAAGCATCACTACATATACTTGCAATCCTGACACGCTCATAAAACCAAGCAGTCCCATTAAGATGATCGTCATAAGCCCAGCCACCTTAAATGGAGCTGTAAAGGTTAAAATAAAAAGCACAATAGCTTGCACAATGAACATATAAAATAAAGCGCTAATCGGATTTTGATTAGATAGCTTTCCTCCCGCTACATTACCGATCGCAATCGCTACCCCATAAACAAGCAAAATCACCGTAACCGTTTTTTCACTAAATCCCGTGACGTTCTGCAAAAGCGGAGATAAGTACGTAAAAGCAACAAAAGTGCCTCCGTATCCTAAAGCTGTAATAATGAACAGCAGCAACAAACGTCCATTAGTGATTAACCGAAACTGATCACGAAACGTAGTGCGGGCACCTTTTCGCAAATTCGCTGGAACGAGAATGCTGTTGGCAATGAACGCAATAACCCCTACAGCAGCAATAAAAAGAAAGGCAAACCTCCAGCCAAATTGCTGTCCAATAAATGTACCGAACGGCACTCCAGTGATCGTAGCGACCGTCAGACCGGAAAACATAATGGAAATCGCGCTAGCCCGTCGGTGTTCCGCTACTAAACTTGCGGCGATGGTTGACCCGATCGACATAAATACACCGTGTGAAAACGCAGAAAGCACACGAGCTACAAGTAAAACCGTTATACTATCGGCACGAGCTGCAATGCTGTTACCGATGATAAAGACAACCATAATCGAAAGCAACAAAGCTTTGCGTGACATACTGGACGTTAAAGATGTAAGAATAGGAGCGCCGAAAGTAACCCCTAAAGCATACAAGGAAACCGTCAGCCCGGCGACTGAAACGGAAACGTGCAAGTCGCGCGAAATGAGCGGCAGTAACCCTACACTGATAAATTCTGTCGTCCCGATCGCAAAGGCACTTACAGCTAATGCGATCAATGCTAATGTATTTCGTTTACTTTCGTTCATCGCCTTTCCTCCCCATTGCTTGGTTGTAAAAAATATAGCAAAAGCCAGCTGGCAAATGTTATTATGGAGCATATAAGCTATAAAAAAAAGTACGTACTTTAAAGTACTATAGATACTTTAAAGTGCTATAGATACTTTTTAGTAACTATTGAAGAGGAGGAAAAACATGCAAAAAAAGAAATATAATATTCCCGTCGAAGCGACACTAGAAGTAATAGGTGGAAAATGGAAATGTGTTATTCTTTGCCACCTGACACACGGCAAAAAACGCACCTGTGAATTGAAACGTTCGATGCCAGGAATCACGCAAAAAATGCTAACGCAGCAATTGAGAGAGTTAGAAGAAGATGGGATTATCAATCGCATTGTTTATAATCAAGTCCCCCCGAAAGTGGAATACGAACTAAGTGAATACGGGTGGAGCTTAAAAGAAATTTTAGATTCTTTATGCGGATGGGGAGAAAAGCATATTGTCAAAGTATACGGAGATAAATTTTCCGTTTTAGAAGAAAGTGTTTTAAATGAAAAATTAAAATAACGTTGTTAATTTGGGAAACTAAAAACGTCGAAGCCCCAGTAAACGGGACTTCGACGTTGTTTTTATTCAGCCTTAAACATGATATCCTCTTTGCGGGCCACTCCTGTACGATAAGCAGCTTTAATAACCGCCTCTCTCACTTTCTCAGCCACTTTGCTGTTAAATACACTTGGAATGATATACGTTTCATTTAGCTCTTCTTCTGTCACAACAGAGGCAATGGCTTCAGCTGCCGCCAGCTTCATCTCTTCGTTAATTTCAATCGCTCGGCAATCAAGAGCGCCTCGGAAAATCCCCGGGAAGCAAAGCACGTTGTTGATTTGATTCGGATAATCGGATCTGCCTGTAGCCATAACCCGTACATACGGCTCTGCCAGCTCCGGATCAATTTCCGGAATAGGATTAGCCATCGCAAACACAATCGGATCTTGCGCCATTTTTTGCACATCTTCGATTTGTAAAATTCCCGGAGCAGATACCCCGATAAACACATCCGCCCCCTCAATCACATCTGAAAGCGTGCCGCTGACATTTTCCGGATTCGTTAGCTGTGCATATTCATTCCAATAAGGGTTGTCATATTCCACCCCGCGGTGAATAGCACCATGACGATCAACACCGATAATATTTTTGACGCCGGCCGCTAGTAAAATTTTCGTGCAGGCGATGCCGGCCGCGCCAATTCCGGTTAAGACCACTTTAATATTTTGCAGCTTTTTATCTACAATTTTCAGCGCATTTAAAAGACCGGCAAGCAATACGACGGCCGTTCCATGCTGGTCATCATGGAATACTGGAATATCCAGCTCTTGCTTTAATCGTTCTTCAATTTCAAAGCAACGAGGAGCAGAAATATCTTCAAGATTAATGCCGCCAAATGCCGGGGCAATGGCTTTAACAATTTGAATAATCTCCTCGGTATCTTTTGTATCTAAGCAAATCGGAAAAGCATCGACATCAGCTAACTGCTTAAACAGCATCGCTTTTCCTTCCATGACAGGCATCGCTGCATACGGTCCGATATCCCCTAGCCCCAACACAGCTGTCCCATCAGAGACAACCGCCACTGTATTGCGTTTAATGGTTAGCGAATAGGCTTTGCTTGGATCATCGGCAATCGCACTGCACACGCGAGCCACTCCTGGCGTATAAACACGCGATAGATCATCGCGAGTTTTAATCGGAATTTTGGATTTCGTTTCAATTTTCCCGCCAATATGCATCAGGAACGTGCGATCCGATACATTGATGAGTTTGACTCCATGCGTTTTTCTCAATGTGTCTGTCACTAAGTCGGCGTGCTTAGTATCAAACACACTGACCGTAATATCGCGCACCGTATGCGTTTTCGTCGAGGAAATGACATCGATTCCAACAATGTCTCCACCCGCTTGTCCTATTGCCGTCGCAATGTCACCAAAAGAGACCAAATTTTTTGCAAACTGAATACGGATTGTAATATGCATGCTTGCACCACTTGGTATTGCCATATGTATCTGCCTTTCTGTTTTTATTTTTTAATCATTTTTTTGCCCTGCAATTCCAGGACGAGTCATCGCATAAGGATCCAGTATTTCGTTTAACTGCTGTTCTGTTAATAAATGATAGGATAAGCATAGCTCACGGACAGATTTGCCTGTAAGATAAGCTTCACGCGCAATGTGCGAGGCTGTTTCATACCCAACATAAGGGTTTATAGCCGTAATGATTCCCACACTTTTTTCTACTTTCGTTTTTAAATTCGCTTCATTTGCTTCAATTCCTGCTAAACAATAGTCAGTAAATACACGAAATGTATTATCCATAATATGAATGGATTGCAGCAAATTAAAAACGAGTACGGGCTCCATCACATTTAATTCTAGCTGTCCCGCTTCAGATGCCAAGCAAATGGTGTGATCGTTCCCAATCACTTGAAAAGCTACTTGATTGATCACTTCTGCCATGACCGGATTGACTTTGCCAGGCATGATGGAGGAACCAGGCTGGCGGGCCGGCAATGTAATTTCATTAAAGCCCGTTCTTGGACCAGATGCCATGAGACGCAGATCATTCGCAATTTTTGACATATTAATCATGCACACTTTTAGCGCCGATGACACCTCGGTATAAGCATCTGTATTTTGCGTTCCGTCAACGAGATGCTCAACACGTACTAGCGGAAGCTCGCTAATCATTGCTAAATGCCTAATCACGCGATCAATGTAACGCGGATTAGCATTTAATCCGGTTCCTACTGCCGTTGCCCCCATATTGATTTCATATAAATGCTGACGCGATTGCTGTATTCTTTTTATATCCCGCTCCAACACACGGCTATAGGCTTCAAATTCTTGGCCAAGGCGAATGGGAACAGCGTCTTGCAAATGCGTCCGCCCCATTTTAATCACACGATCAAACTGCCGCGCCTTCTCAACAAATACAGCGTGCATGTTCTCCATCGTCGTCAGCAGCTTTTCCAGCATCTTTAACACGGCAATATGAATGGCGGTCGGAAAAGCATCGTTCGTCGACTGGGACATATTGACATGATTATTCGGGCTGATGACTTGATAGTTTCCTTTCCGTTCACCGAGCAATTCAAGCGCCCGATTGGCGATGACTTCATTCGCGTTCATATTAATCGATGTTCCGGCCCCGCCTTGAATCGGATCCACGATAAATTGGTCATGCCACTTTCCATCGATAATTTCTTGCGCGGCTGCGGCAATCGCTTGGCCTATCCGTGGACTGAGCTGTCCGATTTCCATATTCGCTTGTGCCGCCGCCATTTTCACGATCGCTATTGCTTCAATTAAGGACGGATGAATTCGATATCCGGTAATCGGAAAATTTTCTACCGCGCGCATCGTTTGAATGCCATAGTATGCATGCTCTGGAATTTCCTTTTCCCCAAGAAAGTCTTTTTCCATTCGCACTGCTTTTGTTTTAATCATTTTATAAATCCCAGCTTTCATCAAATTTTGGCGTAATATCTCCCGCAATCGGGGTTTCCATTATTTTTTTGATTTCAAGCAGATGATTGGTTTTCCCTAATACCCACATTAGCTTTGGCACAATAGCCTCTGTATTCATATCTCCAGATAGAATGACGGTGTTTTGCGCCACTTTGCGTCCCACCTCATACAACGTCAAATCTTCTCCCTCTTCTAAACATTGCGTGGTAATGACAACGGCCATGCCGTCATCAATGAGCTCCTTAATTTTGGGAAGCAAGTTCCTTTCCTGAAACGGCACCCCACCATTTCCAAAGCTTTCGATAATCACTCCTCGATACAGCGGTTTAATATAATCAAAGATTTCTGGCTTCGTACCAGGATGTAGCTTTAAGAGAAACACATCCGGACAAAGCGACGGCTCAAATATTAGTTCTCCAACTGCTTCCGAGCGAAGCTCATATTGATAATCGACTTGATCATGATGGATATAAGCGATATATGGATGATTAATACTTTCAAAAGCATCGTAGCTTTTTGTTCGCATTTTGACCGCTCTTGTGCCAAGAATCACTCTTCCATCAAACACGATAAATACGCCGCCAACTTCTTCACAAGCAAACCGAACGGCATCGGATAAATTTTTTTTCGCATCCGTTCGCTCAAAGCTAATCGGAACTTGGGAACCAGTAAGAACAACAGGTTTGTTCAAATTTTGCAGCATATAAGATAAAGCCGAAGCTGTATAAGCCATCGTATCTGTTCCATGCGTAATAACAAACCCGTCATAGCGATGATAGTTTTCATAAATGGCTTCGGCGATTTTTACCCAATACTCTGGCTGCATATTTGTGCTGTCGATGTTCATCAGTATTTGGCTGTCCAAGCGATAATTAGGGCTATGTTTTGGCACATACCCTGTAAGTTCTTCAGCTGTTAATGCCGGTGAGAGTCCTTCTTCTCCTTTTACGGAGGCAATTGTGCCGCCTGTCGCGATTAAAAGAATCTTTTTCATCATTGACACCTCTATGAAAAGCGATAATCGAACGAAAAGGTGATTTTCTATTGAATAACCTGTTGTGTTTTATAGGTCATTTAGTGTACATTATAATTAAGTTGTTCGCGAATCGCGAATATACGATTCCATTATATTCATTTCCTATGAAAATAACAAGAGTTTTTATTCGTTTCGCGAACTTTTTATAGTGGGAGAAAAAGAGGGAGGGAGCAGGACGATGATATCAAAACGGCTATCAGAATTAAGAAAAAAGAAAAAATGGCCTTTGCAATATATTGCCGATCAATTAAATATCGCTAAAAGTACCTATGCTGGCTATGAATCCGGCTACCGCCAGCCTTCATTAGAAGCAGTTAAAGAATTGGCTCAATTATTTGAAACGTCTACCGACTATTTGCTTGGAGCCGCGGATAGCCCTGAAAAGCCCGATTTCCATACCATCGAGTTAACGGAAACAGCGATGTTGGCCCATATTTGCTTTACCATTGATGGAAAGCCTTTAACAGCGGATGACCTTAACCAAATGATTGCCTTTATTCGTGTCAAAAGAGAAATGGACAGCACTCAAACCCATCATCAATGAACCTTCCCACCTACACTCCGTTACGAGGTGGGAGACTTCTCGATGGATGATGTTAAATACGGAATGTTTCCGACTGATCTGCGCCAGAAAAATCCCGGTAAATTGAACAAAAAGGCAAGTCCATCTCCATAGACTTGCCTCTGATCGCCGATGTTCCAGAAATTATTTGTACAATCTATTTTGAAAATGCTTTGCTCCCCCTATGCGTTTTTCGTCATGGAAGTCTATATCAAACTAGCGGCCAAACATGTTCTGCGCTTTATTTATAATTTTTGCTGGCAAACGGGTGCCTTATTCCGTCTTTAGCAGCTTATGAACCATACAATCGAGCATGCTTACTTTAGGAATTCCTTTAACGCTTGCCTATTTTTCGCAAGATCCATTTCTAGCACGGCCCCTGCTTGAGGATAGGTGGCATCTCGAAATGATCCATCAATAGGAATTCGAAAGAAGCTAATATCCTTCTGGTCGCTTCCGGGAAATGTAGCTAATAGGGGCAGTACTTCTTTATACCCTACGTTCGTTAATATATATGGCCGGATGGTACCGACTACACTCGGCAGCTTCGCGATCCCCCGCACACTGATAAATTCGTCCATCACACGCTTCACTACCTCTTGCTGTCTCCGCACTCTGCCAAAGTCGCTTTCAGCATCTTTTCTGAATCTCACATACCCAAGCAATTCGTTTCCATGAAGTCTTTGAACACCTGGATGCAGCGTGACACCTATTCCTTTCGACATCTCTTTTTCAACATTGATTTCAATTCCTTCAGGAAAAGCTACATCAATTGCTTTAGTGAATCCTTTAAAATCTACTAAAGCAAAATAGGCAATATCTACATCAAAATTTTCTTTAATCGTCTTCCGTAATAATTCAGGACCTCCATAAGCATAGGCGGCATTGATTTTATTTTTCCCATACCCCGGTATATCCACATAGGAATCCCGCATAATGGAGGCGATTTTCGCTTGCTTGGTCTTTCGATTATACTGAGCAATCATAATCGTATCCGCTCGCGCTTTCTCGTTTCCTCTCGCATCAACGCCAAGCAGTAAAACGTTCATACGCTCCTTATCCTTTACGCCTTGAAATTCTACCTTTTCATGCGGCAAAAAAGAGTCATTTTGCGAGTTTTTCAAGCCTTTACGGTATTCGACGACCGCATATAACAATGCCGTCAAAATGAGCACGATCAAAATAAGCAGGATCACGAACCACTTTTTTCTTTTTCGTTTTTTTATTTTTCGATCCCTTCTGCTACTTTCCATCATGGAACACGACCTCACTATGTAAGTTTTTAACTAAAACCTTCGAATTAGCTCTCCATGCCAACAACCATCCAATATTGACAGCATTTATTCATACTTCATCTATTAAGAACAAATTACCAAACGATGATGAAAAAAACAATTAAAATTTGCCAAACTATATTTACCCTATTGATAAATACAGCTTCATGCGTCAATATCTGCTCCCTCAAATGAACAAACGACAGCATACGATCGAACACGCCGCTTTATAGAACCATAAGAGGAGTTTAAAAACATTTTCGCCACTTTGTCTATTTGGTAAAGACCCGTATTTTCATTTTTCTTGTAAGTTTCCACGTACAATAGGCATTGCTCATTTTCTCTAAAATGACGTGCTACAACTTGATAGCCCTTCCTTCTTAATTATAAGGAATCGTTCTATATAAGCCTATATTGTCAGCCAAAGATCTCCTCATGCTTGTGAATCTTCTATTGTCTCTGTGATAATAGATGAGTAATATTTTTTCTTTGCTGGCAATAAGGCGAGTGCGCATAAAATCGAAGTAACGAGTAGCATCAAGAATGCGCCGATCATGACGACAGACTGAATAGAGGCAAGCTGCGCCATCATTCCAAAAACAGCAGTTGTGATGACGAGGAATATCGCTTCAATGAATCCATATATGCTTCCCACTCTTCCCATTACGGAAACAGGTATGTTATTTTGATAAAAGGTATAAAATCCGGTATTGGCAAAGGATAAAGAGACGGAAAGAATAAAGAACCCCAAAGCAGCGATAGAAAAAGAGCTTGAACAAGCATAGATCATATAGCCAATCGCTACATGGAAGGCACCAAAGCCGATTAACCAAGACGTCGCTAATTTTCGCGAAAATATGGCATTCACAATCGCTCCCAACGCAACACCTCCTCCAGCTACACTCACTAAAAAGCCATACTCACTTTCTGATAAAGCAAGCACTTCTTTCGCAAAGGCAGCTTCCAATGAATCAACGGCTGTCGCGATTACCATCATGCAGCTAAATAAAAAATAAATAAGCGTGATATAAACGTAACGATAACTAAAATTCATCACCAGCTTCCAATCGTTTTTCAGCAGCTGGAAAGAGCCTTTGTGATCAGCTGGATGACTTACCAGCTGTGTTTCAACATTCGGAAGCAACAAGGTGATCGCCCCTGAGAAGAGTAGAGCCAATGAATTAATATAAAGGGCCAATACAGGCGTTCCGACTAAAAATAGGGCACCTGCAACCGCTGGCCCGATCAGAAAACCGCCGGAGTCCATTAAACTTCGCAATGAATTAAAGCGCTGCCTTTGCTCCGGAGGAGTTAGCTGGGTGATATAAGTCATCGATACCGGTCCAAATACCGCACTTGCTATACAGATGAAAAAAACAATAAAATAAATAGCCCCAATCGAAGAACAAAAAGGCAGGATGGCAATTAGTACAGCCCTTATCACATCTAGCATGATCATAAGATTCCGTTTATTGAATCGATCTATCACACTCCCGGACCAAGCGTTCGTAAGTAAGGCCGCTAAAGGCTTGAGCATATACAGGATAGATACCGCAAAAGGGGAATCAGTCATATTGAGAACCAATAAATTCAAGGAAATTAAATAAATCCAATCGCCCACATTGGAAATTCCGATTCGAAGCAAAAGTAAAAGGTGATATTGCCAAGCCTCGAATGGATTTTTACCTCTCACTTCCAAGCTCCTCCTTTTATCCAATAAGCTAAATAAAAAATTCGCCCCAAGACACTAGGTCTTGGGGACGAATTTTCATTCGCGATGCCACCCCATTTTATTAATATGTCACCATAGTGACATACTCCCCCCACCTACGCTTCGCTTAGAGGTGGGGGCTTCTCGGGTAATCCCATCTCATGATGAGAAGTTGACCGAGCGATCCCCGTGTGCCCCACGGTTCGAGGACAAGTTAGACTATCGCTAATCGTTTCATGCCCTCATGTTTGATATTGATGGCCGCATTGACGTCCCTGTCGCTCTCGAATCCACATTCACAGCGGAATGTACGCTCAGAAAGCGATAGAGACTTCCTAACTTTACCGCAGCACGAACAAGTTTTTGATGATGGAAACCATTTGTCGATTTTGATCAGCTTCTTCCCCTGTTCTTCCAATTTGTACCGAAGGAAAGTGATAAACATGCCCCAGCCGTTATCATGAACGCTTTGACCGAAATGGAGGGCTTGGGACATTGCTTTCATGTTGAGGTCTTCAATCACCACGCAATCATACCGTTTCGCTAATTTGTGCGATTCCTTATGCAGAAAGTCCTTGCGCTGATTGGCAATTTTCTCATGCAACTTCGCTGCTTTCAGACGCTGTTTATGCCAACGATTAGAGCCTTCCTTTTTACGAGACCATTTACGCTGTTCTTTCGCTAATTTTTCCAATACTTTGCGATAGAATCGAGGATAATTGGCTCTCTTACCCTCGCTATCGACATACAGCATATTCATGGAAAAGTCAAGCCCAACAACCGTTTGTACTTCTTTTGGTGCAGGTTGATGTTCGTACTCTGTGAGAATAGAAATATAGTATTTTCCTGTTTTTGTTTTCGTGATCGTACAAGCCTTGATGATATGGTGGGCAGGAATCTCCCGATGTTGCTTGAGCTTGATCCATTTCAGTTTGGGCAGCTTGATATAGCCATCTGAAAGCTTCATGTTGCCATTCACCACATTTGTGGTGTACGACTGTTTCGCCTTGCGGTTTTTGAACTTTGGAAATCCAGCGCGGCCAGAAAAGAAGTTTTGAAACGCCTTCTGCAAATTCAATTGGGCATTTGCCAGCGCAAGGCTATCCACTTCTTTTAGCCAAGGAAACTCCTTTTTGTACTTGGTAGGGGTCGGAAATTTTTGCTGTTTCAAGGATTCTTTATCGTCCTTGAACTTTTCAAAAATTTGTATGCGTTCTTCAAGCATTTTGTTATACACGAAACGGACACAACCGAAAGTTTTGGCGAGCAGTTGTTCTTGTTCTTTTGTTGGGTATAGACGGAACTGATAGGCTTTGTTTGCCATATCGACACCACATCACTTCATACCTTGATTTTCTATATATTTTTATTACTTCAATGGGCGCACCACCCGTTGTAAGCAGGCAAAAGCTTCTTGACCAAAAATATTCTTTCCACCGTTTTCTTTTCACTTTCGGAAAATGCTTTTTGATCAGTCGAGAACTTGCACTTTTATAGGCATTGATGAACTTTGATCGTTCACTATTTGGATGTGCTTTGAACAAAATATGCACATGGTCCATATCGTGATTCCATTCGACCAAGGAAATATCGTAATTTTTACCCAATCTCACAAACATATCTTTTGCATAGTCAGATATGGTATCATCAATCACTTTTCTGCGATATTTTACAACCAGAACAAGATGATAATACAACAGGAACACTGAATGGTTATTATTGTCTCATTTCATTGATACAACGGCCTTTCATTTTTCTAAAACTAATTATATCATAACACACAAAAAAAGAGACCACTTTAGGCTACGCCTAACCGAAATTCATCTCCCACTTTCACTTCGTTTAGAAGTGGGAGATGAATTTCGGAAAGATGTTAAACTCAGTAGGTACACGAATACCTTAGCTCTATAACAGGCGCCACCTGTCACACGATCCCCCTTTTTTTTTTCGGTTCCCGTGCGATGCTCCAAGGCTTGCTTCAATAAACCATTCTTACTCCTTCCCAGCTACCGGAGCTCTCTGAAAAGAATGAATGTATTTACTCTCCTCTTCATCGCATGATGATATTAAGTAAAAAACTGCATATGATGCTTCTCGCTTTTGTAATAAGCCAACCGATCATTCAAACTGCCGGTGTGAAATTCGAACTTGTGCCCGTCAGGATCCGTAAAATAAACAGAGCGCTTGTCTCTTTCATCTCTTTCTCTGCTTGGAATTATGGCCACATCTAGCTCTTTCAGCCTTTGAACAAGATCATCGAAGTCTTCTTCTTTGACGGAAAAAGCGATATGAGTATATGAGTGCCGGATTTCGTTTCGCGGAATATCTTTTTGGACATTCAGAGCAAGCCACATTCCATTTAGATCAAAATAGGCTAAATTTCGTCCTTTGACCAATAGCTTTGCACCGAATACTTGCTGGTAAAAGCGAACGGATTTTTCTAAATCGGATACAGAGAACGTTAGGTGATTAATGCTTCCAATCGGCAAGTGGATCTTCCTCTCCGTTTCGTTTTGACATTGATTATGACGATTCATGCTGAGTAAAATGACTGGGGAGTAGATACAGAGTAGCTTTTGTCAAGAGGCAAAATAGAATCGATACATCTTCACTGTTTTCTTATCGTGGAACCCTAAATCGGGCCGTTATCATGATGATCATTTCTCATATTCTGCATATGGGCTTCCATATAGGCCTGTTCTGACCATGAAACGTGCTTGGCATTTTCTTCAGGGTTCAAATCATGGATGCCTTTTCTTTTATACGCCCAATCAACCACCACATGCTCTTTTCCTCTCCTTTCGTATAAGATCATAACCAGTATAGACCACGTATTTTACTAATCTGTATGCATTATACCACATAAAGAAATTATTTTACATAAATTCCAAAATTATAGTCAAATTCTTGCTTTTGTCCTTTATTTTCATTTGATTTATATATAGTGACCGTTAGTCGTCCGATGACCGAAAAACAACATACACTCCAACCTAAGATAGAAACCGTAGCGCCAAAAAGCTGCGTTGATCGATAGAACCATCCTCGCCCAATTGTGTTAAGGGAAAATGGATGGGACATTATGGATTCTATTGGCTGGGCACAAAGCATAGATTTTCCATTATCATAACAATGATAGAGTTATTCTACTGAAAAGAGGAGGATTTCTCATGGTTCAGCAACATCATGTGCGAGTAGCGGTTGTGCAAACAGCTTCTGTCATTATGGATCGGAAAGCGAGTACCGAAAAAGCCATTTCGTTCATACAGCAAGCAGGGGAAAAAGGAGCGAACATCGTTGTATTCCCTGAAGCGTTTATTCCAGCCTATCCAAGGGGACTCAGCTTCGGGACAACTGTCGGGAGCCGTTCATCAGAAGGACGGAAGGATTGGCTTCGTTATTGGGAAAACTCCGTTCCTGTTTCTAGCGAAACTACTGAGAAATTAGGAGAAGCAGCACGCAAAGCCGGGGTGTATCTCGTTATTGGCGTCATTGAGAGAGACAATGAATCTAGCAAAGGCACTTTATATTGCTCCGTATTATTCTTTGGACCAGACGGAAAATTGCTGGGAAAGCACCGCAAGCTCAAACCCACTGGTTCAGAACGATTCATTTGGGGAGAAGGAGACGGAAGCACTCTTCCCGTTTTTGATACACCTTATGGCAAAATAGGGGCGTTAATTTGCTGGGAAAATTACATGCCGCTGGCCCGAGTAGCGATGTATGCGAAAGGAATTCAAATTTATATCGCTCCGACAGCAGACTCCAGAGAGCTATGGCAATCTACGATTCGGCATATCGCCGCAGAAGGCAGATGTTTCGTTTTATCTTGCAACCAATATGTGACCAAGGACATGTATCCTACTGATCTAGCTTGCTACGATGATTTATCCTCTTCTCCAGAGGAAATGTGTTTAGGAGGCAGTGCGATCGTTGGACCTTTAGGTGAATATATAAAGGGACCTGTTTTTGGCAAAGAAGAGATGCTTATCGCAGATCTTGATTTGCGAGATATTGCTTACAGTCAATTTGACTTTGATGTAGTAGGCCATTATTCAAGGCCGGATGTTTTCCAGCTCCTAGTAAATGAGGAGAAACAAGAAAGCGTAAAATGGAAAAAGTAAGTAGAAGCAAGAAGCCCCAAAAGCATTGGTCTAGCGTTCGCTTTTGGGGCAAACCAAAAAAAGAAACAGGTTTAACGCTCATCTTATCATGTTGTCCAACCGCTATCATGAGACGCTTCTGCACAATGAACTTCTTAAGCTTTTTCACAAAATCATGAAACTTTCAGTTATCTTAATATGTCTTTACTCGATCTTGGTCGCTCAATCCATCGATCAAGGTTCTTCCCAAAAGCTGAGGCGCCCCCATTTTCTCATTCTATCTTTCTTCAACAAAAACCCGATTCACTACTTTGAAAATAGTGGGGCCTGCATCCCAAAGGCAGAAATGATTCGATTACTTTGGAACCGACTGAATGCTTTTAAACGCCTCTGCAAATCGGGAAACTCCCTCCCGGATGAAGCGTGACTCTTCTCGTCCAAACGTAAAGCGTACATAGCCTTTTTTTGAACCTAAAATGCTTCCCGGAACGAACGCCACTCCTCTTTTCATTGCTTCCTCAAGTAAATGATGCTCATTCATCGGGCGATTTAGTTTGCACCATAGATGGATTCCTCCTTTTGGGATAAAAAAATCCACTTGGCTGCCCAATTGGTCGGCAAGGCTGGAAATCAGCACATCTCTTTGTTGTTCTAATTTCTTTTGCAGCATCGCTATATGTGTATGAAAATGTGAGGACGCTAAAAATTCATTGGCGATCCACTGCGGAAAAATGCTATGTCCAAAATCCACTTGCTGTTTCGCATCGGCTAGTCGCTGAATCACCTTCGGCGGGCCAATCACCCATCCAATTCGCAATCCCGATGCGGCAATTTTGGATAGAGAACTAATATACAAGATATTCCCCGCATCATCCATCGATTTTAAAGGGGGATGGATTCTTCCATCAAAGGTCGTTAAACTATAAGGATCGTCTTCAATGATGGGGATACCGAATTCAGCCGATAGCTCCAGCACTTTTTTTCGGCGCTCTAAAGAAAGGACCGTTCCTGTAGGGTTATGGTGTTCAGGGTTTAAAAAAACCATGCGAATCCGATGCTTCTTGTGCAAGGACAGAAGATCGTCAGGATTCATGCCGTGCTTGTCTACAGGCAAAAAATACGTTCTTAGCCCGGCAGACTGAAAAACAGGGAGAGAAAAACAGTAGGACGGATCCTCAATGGCAACCGCATCTCCTGGCTTTAATAAACATTGAACAATCAAATAAAGAGCTTGTTGCGCTCCCGATGTAATGAGAATAGAAGAAGAGCTCGTCTCAATATTTTTGTACTCTCTCACATGAGAAGCAATAGTTTCCCGCAACACTTCATTTCCTTGGGGATGGTCATAGCCGAGATGTCCAGTAAACAGCTGTTCAGCAAAAATTTTCTTAAATTGTTCAGCTGGGAACAAGCTTGGCGTCAATTCGCCGCTTGCTAAATTAATTAAATCATTTTTTTGTGTTTCCGTGCGAATTCGCTGCACTAGCGGAAGATTAGGCAAAAAAGAGCCATCCTCGACATACCGTCCCCAATTGGGGATGCGTTTATGCGATATTCCCCATATATCCGTACTCACTCGTGTGCCGCTTCCCTTTTTACGCTCGACTATTCCGAGAGACTCCAGCCATTCATAAGCTGCAGAAACAGTGCTTCGATTCACCTGCAATTCGTTTGCAAGAGCACGTTCGGAAGGCAGCAAACGGTCCGGCGGGAATATTCCCGATGAAATTCCTTGTTCAATATAATCGGCAATCTGCTTATAAATCGGTTTCTTATCCGCACGATTCGGTTTCCAATCCATCTTAACCCATCCTTACCGTTTTTTTATTGGCTGGCTACTTTCATGAAGTTGATGATTCCAGCCATGTTGAAGAGATCCCTCGCTTGCTCCAATCCGATGATAAAAAATTTCCACCGTCTAACGACAGCTAGGCCGCTAGTCAAGCTATAAAGCAACAAATGCATACCAGACCAGCCCGATAAGAAGTCCCAAAATTAGGATCACATAGATAATCGTCAAATTCCCGATATTCCGCTTAATCGATTTCCCATAGTTCGTCTCCACCGTTCTTGCCACTAATATGGTTCCTATAAGGGAGACCACTCCTATCAGCAAAACAAGCATAATGGCAAATTTCATCGATTTTCTCCTTCCTAAGTTCATCAAAATGAAACGAATATTTATTCATACGGTGTTACCGTGATACTTACGCCCCATTCTAACTTGACGTTACCATTTTGTAGATATCGAGTTCAACACTTCACAAAGTCAGCAACAACGGCGCCGAAAGCGTTGTTGCTCCGGCCTTTGTCATGCGGACAAACCACTTGCTTTCCTTTTTCCATCTTTACAGTTTGGTGACAATACAAGAATAAGTGAATCCATTTAATCTGACAACGAATGAACAGCCGCCTTTTTCCCTGCTTTCCATTTCGTTTATGAAGCTGACCAAATTCGTTAGCCACGAGCATCTGTCTTCTTTTTCATTCGCCACTAGCACAAACATGAGGATTTTCAGATCCAGAAATATCCGTTGCGAGCCGCTGTGCATAACGAACTAAATTTCCCGGAAAAAGACGATACGCCAGCATTTTTTTCTTATACTGTTTGATAACCTCCACGCGGTCGTTGTAGCAATAAATGAATAGTCTTACATCTTTTTTAGAACTTTTCGTATCAACGATAATCAACGTTCCGCTATCTGTCGGATGCAAATAGCTCTGTTCCGTGCCCGGCCATATATAATGCCGTTCTTTAAACGAGGCGTCATTAAAGTAACGGATTATTTTTGCCTTTTCTTCCCCCTCCAGTCTCTGATTAGCCATCGTCACAATGCTATTCTCCTGATTGAGTTTTGAATGAATTTGAAATTTATCGGTCATCCACTCAACAACCCCAGAGGGAAGGGAAGTGATCACTATTTTTAATAAACTTCCCATGACGATACAAAGCAATACAGTCCATGACATTTTACATCATCTCCGTTTCATGCTTTTTATAGTTCCATCATAACGCACATGGATCAATTATGAACCAGCCACTTCCCCTAAAAATAAGCCATCCACTTTGGCATGGAGCCGCCTCAGCCAACACCTCATCACGCCGCCATCTATCATCCGAAAATATTCATAGGCTATATGCGTTGTGCCATTCTTTTTTTAAATTTAGGAATAAAATAGACCGCTTCATTTCAACTTTACATAGAAAAAGCCCGAACCATATCATTTCCAACCCATTCAATGAGCTGTTAAAAGCGATATGGTTCGAGCATCCGACCGTCTCATGTGCTGCATTCCGTCTATATCAGCAGCGACAAAAAGGGCTGATCCAAACATGGGCCCTAGCGATGTTCAACCAGCCCTATATACGAATCAATCATCATAACAAACGATATTCTTAAAACCGTTTCTTATTCTTATCGTTCACTTTAGGCCATGGGAAGCGGCATGCCCTCGCTTAAACCAAGCGTTCTTGCAGCTGAAGCATGAATTTCGCGCAGAAGGCCTGGGTTTTTCATAAGTGGCACACCGTAGGAAGGAATCATTTCTTTAATTTTCGGCTCCCACTCTGTCATGCGTTCAGGGAAGCATCTTGTGATCACTTCGAGCATGACGTGTACAGCGGTAGAAGCTCCCGGAGATGCGCCAAGCAACGCTGCGATCGAACCATCAGCGGCACTTACCACTTCCGTTCCAAACTGAAGCGTTCCTTTTCCGCCAGCCTCCGTATCTTTGATCACTTGCACACGTTGACCCGCTACAATTAAATCCCAATCCTCGCTTCTGGCACTCGGAACAAATTCCCGCAGCTCTTCCATGCGCTGCTCTTTCGATAGCATCACTTGCTGAATCAAGTAATTCGTCAGCGACATGTTCTTAACACCAGCCGCCAGCATCGTTAAGAGATTATGCGGCTTTACAGAAGTAATTAAATCAAGCATGGAGCCGTTTTTCAAAAACTTTGGCGAGAAGCCGGCAAACGGCCCGAATAGCAGCGATTTTTTATTGTCAATAAACCGCGTATCAAGATGCGGAACCGACATCGGAGGCGCTCCCACCTTCGCTTTACCGTAAACCTTGGCATGATGTTGCTCTACAACATCAGGATTATTGCACACCATAAATATTCCGCTTACCGGAAATCCGCCAATTCCCTTTCCTTCAGGAATACCGGATTTTTGCAGCAAATGCAAGCTGCCTCCTCCAGCTCCAATAAAGACAAATTTTGCGACATGTCGCTCGACCGTACCGCTATCGAGGTTTCGGACTTTCAATTCCCATGAGCCGTCGCTAGTTCGTTTCATATCATCAACATGATGTTTGTATCTTATATCCACATGTTTGCGTTTCAAGTGGTCAAACAGCATGCGTGTTAACGCACCAAAGTTGACATCGGTCCCTGATTCGATTCTTGTGGCCGCTATAGGTTCATTGAGCGTCCGATCCTTCATAATGAGCGGAACCCATTCCTGCAATTTTTTCGGATCATCAGAAAATTCCATTCCCTCAAATAAAGGGTTGCTAGCCAGCGCTTCAAAACGTTTTTTCAAAAACGCGACATTTTTTTCCCCTTGCACTAAACTCATATGAGGCAATGGCATAATAAAATCCTGCGGATGATCAATCAGCTTGCTTTTGACAAGATAAGACCAAAACTGCAACGAAACATTAAACTGTTCGTTAATTTTGATCGCTTTGCTAATATCGATCGATCCATCCGGTTTTTCGACCGTATAATTAAGCTCGCACAGTGCGGCATGTCCCGTTCCGGCATTATTCCATTCATTAGAGCTCTCATCCCCTGCATCTGCGAGCCTCTCAAATACTGTAATTTCCCAGTCTGGTGCTAATTCCTTTAACAACGTTCCCAACGTCGCACTCATAATTCCAGCACCAATTAAAATCACATCTGTTCTCATCCGATTGTTGCTCATCTTTACCATCCTTATACCCTAAGATTTAAAGAAAACCTGTAAGCGCTCCCCTTAGGCGCTCCAACAAACTAGACGATAACCTAGCCTAGCTGATCCACCTTTTCTGAATGAGATATCATTATTAATTATAGTATAGCATTATTATTTATAAATTTAAAATATTTTCTATAATATTACAGTCATTAATGAAATCATTTATGACATCCTCATCCATTTGTTCAATAAGATGGGCACATATATCTGAATGAAAAAATCAAAAAACGCATAAATATACATAGGTAACAAAACCGTTGCTGATTCGTTTTTCCGCGCTAACATAGCCCCTCCGAAAAGTCTCTCGCCTCTCAGCGAAGTGCAGGTGCAACGGTTCATGCAATTCGGTGTTGGCATTGTCGCTTATACAATGAAAATGGAATGAATTATTTTCTATAAAAAACCCATCAGGCTATTGCATTTCTCAATATCCAAAAAACAAACGTAACAGAACTTTTCGGATATGTTAAAACCACATTTTCTGCTCATTTATTATTTGAACCACACTGCATAAAAAAATACGGATGCTTTGCATCCGCTCTCGCTTAATGAACAAATCTCCCACACTATGTTCTAAAACGTTTATGAATATTGTTATGCTTATAGGTGCCCGTTTCGCTGAATTCCACTAATTCCAGAGACAATGCTAAGTAACGTTTGGCGAATTCGGCCGCAAAATGATCCTTTATTACCTCAAAAAGCTGATCACAGGTTTCTTTTTTTTCCTTCTCAGACCGCCCGGCGCCAATTTTTAAAGTCACATGAACAAACGCATCGTCCTCAGCTCCATCCGCAATCCGGTAATGATGAAGCTCAACGGCCCGCGAACGAATACCTCCAATCGGGAAAATATCGCTTTTAGAGATCAGAACTTGATTCACTTTTTCCAATAAATCAGAAATATGAATCGTCTCCTTCAGATTGTCTGTATATTCAATAATCAGATGTGGCATGATTTCTCCTCTCTTTCTATCACTTGAAAATGAGGCAAAGCCTTTTTTGGATAGCCAAGATCGAAAACCTGTCATACGTGCAAGCACGCTCCAAAAGCTGAATGACTAGCAGCTTTTTAGGATCAACAAATCGGTCTTTCGAGCACTCCGAACATCTGAACCCCAGCCAAAACTTCATCGTTCCTTTTCTCTTTATAAAAATGATTACCACGAGAACGATAAGCAACATCAGCAGCCGCTTTATTCGTCAGCTATAATGGTGTTCATAAGTCGGCCAATTCCTTCGATCTCAGCGACCACTTCGTCACCTACAGCTGTATCGGCTAGCCCTTCAGGAGTTCCGGTTAAAATCACATCATCCTTGTTCAATGTCATAAAACTGCTTAAATACTCAATAAGAGCAGGGATGTCAAAAATCATATCCCTTGTCGTCCCCTGTTGTGTCAGCTTGCCATTGACATATGTTTTTAACGTTAAATTCATCGGATCGGCTATGTCTTTAGCATCTACCAGCCATGGTCCAATCGGCGTGCATGTATCCCGGCTTTTCACCCTTAAATTAGGGCGATAATAATTCTCTAAGTAATCGCGAATCGCATAGTCGTTGGCAATGGTATAACCCGCTATATAGTCATATGCCTCTTCTCGTTTCACTCTACGAGCTGGACGGCCAATCACGACCGCCAGTTCACATTCATAGTGCATGTTGACAACATCCTTGGGACGCCGCGTCTGTGCACGATGACCAACAAACGTATTGGGGCCTTTCAAAAAAACAAGCGGTTCTGTCGGCGCTTGAAATGACAGCTCCTTCGCATGATCGGCATAATTAAGCCCAAGGGCAAACACTGTACGAGGCTGCACAGGCGGCAGCCAAACCACTTCATGTTCAGCAACGATACGGCCATCTTCCAGCTTCATACAGCCATTCTCTTCAACGGCATGATGAATGGCTCCGGCATACGCGATTCGTGCTCGCTTCATAATCGTTGCCCCCCTGCTAATTCATCCTCATGAATAATCGTATTCTCCAAACTGCCAATCCCGTCAATTCCAATGCGAACATGATCTCCTGCCTTTGCGACCGGCGCTCCTTCCGGCACTCCTACTAACAGCGTGTCACCAGCATATAAGGTCATAAAATCCGTAACATCAGCAATAAGCCTGCTCACAGATCGAATGAGATTTGCTGTCGTATTTTCCTGTCGCAACTCCCCATTAATCCATACACGCACTCCCAATGCATCCGGATCGGGTACTTCATCCTGTTCAACGATCCAAGGGCCGACTGGGCAAAAACCGTCACGAGCCTTTTGCTTGATGGCCGGACGATAAAAACTTTGATGCGGAATGCTCACATCATTCACGATCGTATAACCCGCTACAAATTCAAGCGCTTGTTCCTCGCTCACACGAGTTGCCGTACGGCCCATCACAACTCCGAGCGCCGCGCCGATTTCAAGCTCTCTGGCATCAGCCGGCAATGGAATGGGCATTCCATAACCAATGACTGTATTTCTCGGTTTAATATATAAAACAGGAGCTTTTGGTTCTCCATGATAAGGAGCTTCATATACAGTCTCTCCCAAAGCGGCAAGCGCTCCTTTATAATTGAACAGCGTTCCGTATACAGCACCTGATATAGGAGCATCCCACATCAGCTGATCTACCCGATAATGCCTTCCTTGCAATTCAATCCTATTCTCGTCCAAGTTAGCGACCGCTTCCCTCTCTTGCAGGATGCCGCGGAATTTCACCCTGACTTTGACTTTACTCATATCCCTCGCTCCTTGTTTTATTTTTCTATAAGAAAGTTGAGCTTACATAGCCAACGCAAAAACAGAATCCTATTTTTTCGTCGCGCTTAAACCGAACAACCGGCTGTTTCATTTGTCAATGAACAGGGTTGCTCGGTCGTCCGACCGCCGCAATCGTCTCCTCGTTTTTAGGATAAGGCCGGAAATGCATCCATTCACCAACAAGGGAGCCTTATAGAAAATGTCATCATGACCATCGTTTCAATAGTGATAAAACCTTGTATTCATCTTTACGCAGGTTAAAGATACCTCTTACTGATTGTACAAATGGTCTCTCCTTACACTCCATGATGACTAACTCCTTTTATGTCGCTCCCTGTATTTGATTTAACTAATATTTCCTCGAAATTGCCGTTCTGCTCTTTTCTCGCTGAAAAGACTGTGCCAAGATAGGCTCCTAAAAAGCCAAGAGGAATCGATACAATTCCTGGTGACGCTAATGGGAAAATCGGTTCGCCAACGAAAAGAGCCTTCCCTTGTTCAGGACTCCACACATTGGGACTTAATGCAACAAGGAGAATCGTTCCAATCAATCCTACGAGCATCCCTGTAATCGCGCCTGTTATGTTAAAACGCCTCCAATAAACGGTATACAAAATAACAGGCAAATTCGAGCTGGCTGCTACTGTTAATGCTAAAGAAGCTAAAAACGCCACATTCATTTTTTGGACGAATAAAGCTAGGATAATAGAAAGGACTGTAATTCCGATCGATGCGAACCTTGCCATGCGAATTTGTTCTTTCTCTGTCGCCTTCCCTCCTTTGACAATTTCGTTATAAAAGTCATGTGAAAATGCTGTAGCGCCTGTTATCACAATTCCTGCCACAACCGCTAAAATCGTGGCGAATGCTACCGCTGATACCACAGCAAATAGCAGATCTCCCCCTAATATTTTAGCGAGCAACGGCGCGGCCATATTCCCGGCTGGATTAGCAGCCACAATGTCTTGCGCCCCTACAAATTTAGCGGCCGCAAATCCTAAAAAGATCACCATCACATAAAACAAACCGATAATCCAAATGGAATAAACGACAGATTTTCTTGCTACCTTCGCATTTGGAACGGTTAAAAAGCGACTAAGAACGTGCGGAAGCCCAGCCGTGCCCAATATTAGGCCAAGCGTTAACGAAAAAGCATCAAGACCGTTCGCATATTTCGCCCCCGGAGCTAAATAGGCTTCCTTAAGAGGCGTGGCTGTCTGCATCTCCTCAAATACTCGCAAAAAGTTAAAATCAAATTTCGCCATCACCATCACAAAAATGACAAATGTGCTGCCTAACAACAGGAAAGCTTTCGTGATCTGCACCCAGCTTGTGGCCGTCATTCCTCCAAAAATCACGTAAATTAGCATGACAAGACCTACTAACACAACGGATATTTCATAACGAATATTCAATAAAAGCTTAAAAAGATCACCCGCTGCCACCAGTTGGGCCAGCATATAAAAGATAGAAATCGTTAGCGCATTAAAGGCTGTGACCCCGCGAACTTTTCTCGCTTGAAAACGCTCTACAATCATATCTGCCAATGTATATTTCCCAAGATTTCGCAGAGGTTCAGCTACTAAAAGCAGAACCACTAAATAAGAAACAAGCGCTCCATACATTAAAAAGATCCCATCATAGCCGACGAGGGAAATGGCGCCAATCAACCCTAAAAATGAAGAGGCCGACATAAAATCCCCTGCAATAGCAAAACCATTTTGCCAGCCTGTTAACCCCCCGCCTGCCGTATAAAAAGAACTTGCACTATTTGTTTTTTGGGAAGCATAGTAAGTAATGAGAAGCGTGACGGCAACGATGAGAGTAAAAAGGGTCACAACTTTTACATCCATGTTCATCTTTCCCCCTCTTCTTGATGATGCAGCAGCACTTGGTCCGCCATGTCATCAAATTCAGCCGCTTTTTTTACATACAAGTGGCAGATGATCCATGTCATCACAAATTGGGCAAAAACGAATATCCAAGCCCATGAAATAGCGCCTATGGCAGGCTTTTTTAAGATGTTAGTGTAGAATGCCAAAATGGGGAGCAAAAGAGAGAAGATAAGAAAAAATAGGGTTACATAAATGGTAAAGCGCTTCTTTACAGCTAAAAGCTGTTTGAATTTCTCCGATGCAGCAAGCTCCTTATAATGGAGCTGTTGATGGTTAACAACGACCCGTTCATTTTGTCCCATCATATCACCAATCCTCCACTTTTTTGTCGTTCATTTTTTACGTCCGACTCGTTTCCGTTCTGCCATCTCTTCAAACGCAGATGAACTCTTTTCCAAACAGCTTTCCTTTACTCTGCTATATGGCATGCGAGAGGTTTCGTGATTTTGCTTATATACCATTTTCTGAAACAAGCTATTTTTCGTATCCATTCCTGCGTCCCCTATTGCAAATGATGGACTTGTTCCATTATTTTCAGAGGACGGAACTGATTGGTTAAGACCTTTTTCAATCCAATCTTCATCAAGACAGGACTAAATAATTCTTCGCTCTCCCTCCATATATTGATAGATGTCGTGATCCTCTTTTGCTTTGCGCAAAGAGAATTGAAGCCATTTTACCTTAACCCGTTTCTCATACGTGTTGATAAGGCAATTTGTCAGCTGAACTAAAAGGAATGATTGGTTACCATTGCTAGAAATTTGCTGGCAAGTCCCCTTATATCGTTGCCCATCTATTTCCACATAAACTTTATATATACCGGGCGTTGGCAGCATATATTCTTCATCTACTAGAATATGAAGAAATTGATTATTTTTATAATAGATCGACGCTTTTTTGACTTTCCCTCTTATTTCGTAGAAGTCACCAAGATAACTAGGAATCAAGGCTACGTTCCCAACAGACAGCAGATTGCGGATAGCAGTAGAACTGATTTTTTCCTGCTCGCGTTTGATCGGATGGATCACTGTTACTTGAAACTTTCCGTCCCCTTCTTTTTTCAAAGTGGCCATCGTTCCTTTGCCTTTATATCCGTAATGATAATCAAATCCGGCTACGACATGCTTACAACGAAGGCCTACGATATATTGGACGACGAAATCTTTCGGCCGGAGACGCGCAAATTCAGGAGTAAAACGGACCACGAATAATTTTTCCACCCCCATCTCTCGAAACCGTTCTTCCTTTATCGGCAAAGGAGTTAAATACTTTCTCGGCTCTTCATTTGCTTGGATAATATCTTTAGGATGAGGATAAAAGGTCATAACGCCAAAGGAGAGCTGCTTTTGCTTCGCCGCTGCTTTGGCAGCCTCTAGAACTTCTTTATGTCCAAGATGAACGCCGTCGAAAAAGCCAAGCGCCAAAACACAAGGCCTCATTTGAGCTGTGACGGATGCGGAAATCGGATGCCGGATATAAACGGTTTCCATCGCTACACCTCCCTGTTCTCCAGATCAACCTTAATTTTTTTAACATTCTTCAGTCGAGAAGTCTCCCACTTCTAAATCTTGCGAAGCTTGATGAAAGTGGGAGATGAATCGACTTCGGACAAGGACAGGCTTTTGCCTGTTCAATTGTCTGACCCTTTGGTAAAATAAACCTATGTCGTTCTTTCATAACTGGATATAGGAGGTTGCATGGAGAAAATAAAATGCGAAAACCAAGCTGATCCTTCCATGCGTAAAATATCCAAGGTACAAAAGAACTCCGAATTGTCGGACATCTAGGGTTGGAACGACCCGAAGTCACGCTCAGGGAGACGAAAGGCGGCTTTCGTCGTGGAACTGAGAAGCTCCCACTTCAAGCTTTAGCTAAGTGGTGAGTAGTTCACCGCCCTGTCGTTTTTCAGCGTTCTCGAACAATACCGCTTCCAGATCTCACCATTCGTCTAAAGAAGCGGTTGGTTGTTCAAGTAAAAGCCATCCTCCTGCTACATGCGATTTTATATATTTGCAATTTTTCCATACTTTCCGGCAAAAAAGGTTAGCGGCGTCCCTTCCCCCACAACCACATCGATGACTTCCCCGATAAATAACGTGTGGTCTCCCGCCAGCTGCTTGCTATAAACATGGCAGACAATATTGGCCAAAGCACCATTTAAAATAGGAATACCATGTAGCCACTCAAATGTTACCTCGCGCTTTTTCTGTATTTGTCCTGCAAACTGCATGGATAATTCCTTCTGATCTTCAGACAAGATATTGACAGCGAATGCGTCTGACTGATTCAATTTTTCTAGCATTTTCGCTTTTTCCCCAATCGAAATGAGCACTAATCGAGGGTTAAGAGAAACCGACATAAATGCATTGGCTGTCATTCCATGAACGTCCCTATCTACTGCCGTTGTGATTACCGTTACTCCTGTCGCGAATTTTCCCATTGCATTTCTAAATGTCCGATCATCCACTGCTCATCCCCCCTTCGTTCTGTTTGATCCCATGGACAAGCAGCTATAGGATAAATTCTGGTTTAATTTTTTCTAAAGTCGCTTTGGAGACAGGAATCGGTTCTCCTGTATCAATGTCTAAAAACGGAAACGTTTCGTTAAACCAGCTTTCTGGAGCTTTATGCCCCCAAAATGTTTGACGTCTCGGGTCATCTAACTCCCAACGAATCGGAATAAAATCGGGATCACTTGTCAAGTAGTCCCCGTTGTAAAGCTCAATTCGATAACCATCCGGATCTCTTAAATAAAGGAAAAAGGCATTGGAAAGTCCGTGGCGCCCTGGTCCTCTCTCAATACTTTCTGCATAGCCGATAGAAGCCAGTATATCGCAACAATGGATTAATGCTAATGGATCTGGCAGCCAAAAGCCGATATGATGAAGGCGCGGACCTTCTCCGTTCATAAAAGCTTGATCGTGTACCCCTTGTTTTCGGTGGAGCCATGCTGCCCAAATCCGCTCTTTCTCTGTCACGGTGTACTCAGAGCAAGCAAATCCTAATTCTTTCATAAAAAAGTCATAGGCTTTTTCTACATCAGGAACCATGCAGTTTACATGGTCAATGCGCTGGATTCTCGCCCCTTTATACTGATCATAACGTTGAAGCATCCGCTCCACCCGATCCATTTTGCAGAAAAACTCCAATGGCATCCCGGATACATCATGGACATGCAATGCTCTGCCGATCGCATATTGCGTTCCTTCTTCCAACCATTTCGTTTTCAAGCCTTTTGCTTGAAATAACGCGGATAATTTATCTAAATCGGCTTCTGACGCCACTTTATATCCAAGGGCATGAACACCAGGTTGATCTGATTTTTTTAACACTAAGCTATGATGCGTATGCTCTTCTAATCCTCTTAAATAAATATGTTCTCCGTCACACTCTGTTTCAACAAAACCTAAAGCGTTTACATAAAAATCTCTCGAACGATCTAAATCCGTGACGTTAATCACTACTCTCGCAATGCGGATAATATTAAATTCCATCCTACCAACTCCCCCACTTATTGAATGTGGTAATACCTTCACTACACTTTTCGACGGTCGGACAACCGACCACCCTCGCCTATTGACACCTGTAAGCGATTGGTTGTTTGGGACTCGGCCATACTTTGACGTACCCAGCCACTTTTTGCCAACCGTCGAGACTTATAGAAATTCTTCTTGAATGGGCTGTACTTTTCCTTAGTCGTATCTATATAGGCTTCCCGTGATTTCTTGCTAGCTTTCATGATCTAGTTGCGGCAACTCGTCAATAGATGATGAACTGAAAAACCATCTCACAACCCTCTATCGCAAAGAATTTAATTATTTTGAATCATCTGTTCTGAACGGTCGAGAAACTCTTTCACACGATCTACATATTCTTGCTTATCATAGCCGTTATATAAAGCACTCGCCATTCTGACAGGATCGCCAAAGAAAAAGCGCTCATATAAGGTTTGTCTTGTGCCGAATGCACTCATACAAACATCCCAAGCAAGACGGTACAATTTCACACGATGGTAAGCTTCTCCATTAGCCGCTTGCAAATACTTATCTAAATCTGGGCGAATGTCTGACTTAAAATCTGCTTCTGACGGAATAGCCATTAAACCGCTAGCACCTAATAGCTGCATAATTTCACTAAATCGAGGGTAAATCTTTGGATAATAATTGCGAGCAATATTTAGTGGCGTAAAATCAGGCGTCATAATCCCCCATTTATCTATTTTTGCGTTCGCTTCCGCTGCTGTCATGTAGGCTTTCATCGTTTCTAACGCGATAATCACCTCGGACATTTTTTCTTGGACATGCTGGAACTGTCCGATGTTGATCGTTTCCACCATTAGTTGTAAAATTCCTAACACAAATTCCGTTTTCACAATGTTTTTAGCGACTACTTGATGCGTCATATGAACAACGGCATTGCTTTCGTTGTACGCCTGGTTGCAAACGCTTACATCACCAAGTGCAAATACGCGGTTCCACGGCACCACCACATCATCAAAAACAACAACCGTATCCATTTCTTCAAAGCGTGATCCTAGCGGGTGGTCAAAGTGGGATTTTCCGTAATCGAATGATTCACGGCAAATAAATTTTAACCCGGGGGTGTTATTGGGAATTGCAAATGCGTAAGCATATGGGTTTTCTTCTTCGGATTGTTTTAATAGAGTCGAAGGAAATACCATAATTTCATCTGTAATTCCCCCTTGCGTTGCAAGCAAACGCGCTCCGCGAATCACCACTCCTTCCGATGTTTTCTTCACAATCCGAGCGGCAATATAAGGATCTGGCAGCTGTGCGGCGTTGACCGCCCGATTGACTTGAGGCTGAATGAGCGTATGAGTGAGAGAAATATCATTTTCTCTGCAATACTCGTAATATTCTTCCATATTTTTAGCGTAAAACGGATCTTGTTTCCCAAACATTTTGGCAGCTGCGCCGTAAGCCATGATGCCAACGTTAAGATAGTCTGGAGAACGTCCCATCATTCCTCCATTATATTTGGCCCATTCTTGCATCATCTTGCGGCGCATCACAAGATCTTCTTTTGTTCTTGGCTGGATAAATGAAGTCCCTACACGTTCTCCTGTTGTTGGCGATACATATGTCATATAATCTCGCTTGGCGGGATCATGTTGCATATCATACATCTCTGCTTGCGTTTTCATGACTCCTTTAAAAGCAGGATGCTCAGAAATCTTTCCTCTTACTTGTTCGCCATTAATCCAGACAACTGCCTGCGCCTCATCCACTCTCTCAATATATTGTTTTCCTGTTTTAGCTGGCATCTCACTCTCTCCTTTGGAAATTCCCTTCATCACCGATCCATTGTTATTCTATCTGCTTCTTTGATTCTCTATTTCTTTTTTCCAAATTGAGGTATATGGTGATCCCCAATTGCTACATGAATCACTTTCGGCTCCGTGTAAAATTCGAAAATGGCATAATGTCCGCCTTCTCGGCCAATTCCGCTATCTTTCGTACCGCCAAACGGAATGCGAAGATCTCTTACATTTTGAGCATTAATCCATAGCATTCCGGCATCGACCGCATGTGCCACACGATGCGCTTTTTTAATATCGTTTGTCCAGACGTAGCCTGCAAGTCCATATCTTACATCGTTGGCCATTGCAATCACTTCTTCCTCTGTCTCAAATTCAATAACGGCCATCACAGGGCCAAATATTTCTTCTTGGCATACTCTCATTTCATTTTTGGCATTTAATAATAAGGTTGGCGGGACAAAGTTCCCTTCCCTTAATTCCTCAGGCACGCTCCCTTGTACCACCTCACATCCTTCTTCTTTTGCCAGTTCGATGTAGCTCTGCACTTTATTAAAATGGGCTTTTTCAATTAAAGGTCCCAGCTGTGTAGCAGGATCTAAAGGATCTCCTATTTTGATGTTGGCTACACGCTCTTTTAATGCTTCTACAAATTGAGGCTTAATGTTTTTATGAAGAAAAACGCGAGAGTTTGCGGTACAGCGTTCACCGTTGAACGAGAAAATTCCCCATACGGCGGCATCAAGCGCCCTCTCTAAATCAGCATCTTCAAATACAATGAATGGCGATTTTCCACCAAGCTCCATCGATACTTTTTTTAATGTATCCGCTGAATTTTTCATAATGATCGAGCCTGTTGTAGTTTCACCTGTAAAAGAAATCGCTTTCACATCTGGATGCGCAACAAGAGCGGCTCCTGCCGTTTCTCCAAAACCATGGACGACATTAAATACCCCCTCTGGAAGACCGGCTTTATGAATCACTTCGGCCAGTTTATTAGCTGTTAACGGTGAAAGCTCTGCGGGCTTCAATACGACTGTATTGCCTGTTGCTAATGCCGGTGCGACTTTCCACGTTTCCAGCATGAAAGGAGCATTCCACGGTGTAATCAGTCCAATCACGCTAAGCGGCTTGTAAATGGTATAGTTGATGAATTCTTTATCAACCAGGTAGGACTCGCCGTGCAATTTGGCTTGAACCATTCTTGCATAAAAGCGGAAGTTTTCCGCAGCCCGTGCTGTCATCTTTTTCGTTTGACTTATCGGAAGTCCCGTATCCAGCGCTTCTAAAAAGGCAATTTCCTCAATTTCTTCATCAATCAGATCAGCGATACGATTTATATACTTCATTCGCGCTTCCACTTTCATCGTTCCCCACGGGCCATGCTCAAACGCTCTTTTCGCTGCCATCACCGCTTCATTTACATCCTCCTGGCGGCCTTCTGCTACACGGTTGATCACTTCATTTGTAAAAGGATTGATGTTATCAAAGCTGGTTCCTGACCGGCCCTCTACAAATTTCCCGTTTATATAGTGCTGGACATCGTCTACTTGCTTATGAGCCGATTTTTGAACGGCTATTCCTTGATTCTCCATCTTTTTTCACATCCCTTTACCCTATTTTTTATGATGTTATGGAAAAGGACCGTCTCATGAGTTCGATGAAACTTCCTCCGGCAAATCTACGTATCTCTTGAGAACTTCGCGGATTTCATCTTGCAAAGCCTGTGTCGGTAAGTCCATTGGCAGACGAAGAACCGGTTTAATTTTCCCCATCATGCCTAATGCCGCCTTTACAGGAGCGGGATTCGTGTCTTTAAAGAGCACATCATTTAATGGCATTAACTCATAATGAAGCTCCAATGCGCGTTGGACGTTGCCTGCATTCCAAGCATTGTACATTTCGGCTACCTTCTTCGGCTCGACATTAGCTGTGGCGCTTATATATCCCGCCCCGCCAATCGCCAACATTGGATAGCATAACAGTTCAATGCCTGAATAAAGGAGAAAATCTCTTCCGCATTCCAGCAACACTCGGTTTACATGTTCAAAATCCTTGTTGGACTCCTTCACCCCGATAATGTTTGGACAATCTTCCCGCAATTTCGCAAGTGTTTTCACTTCAAGATTGACCGCTGTTCTTCCTGGAATATTGTAGACAATAATCGGAATATCCACGGAATCAGCTACCGCTTTAAAGTGTTTATAAAGGGCATGCTGAGATGGTTTATTATAATATGGAACAATTACTAATGCCGCATCGGCGCCAATTTCTTGTGCTATCTTTGTTAAATAAAGCGTTTCAGCATGATTAGTCGAACCTGTACCCGGTACGAAAGGAACGCGACCGTTCACCGCTTTAACCGCTGCTTTCATCACTTGTACGCGCTCTTCAAGCGTCAATGAACTCGGCTCCCCCGTTGTTCCCGTTACAGAAATCGCATGGCTACCGCTCTCAATATGCCAGTTGATCAATTGCTCCAGCGTTTCAAAATCAATCGAACCATCCTCGTTAAACGGGGTTATAATCGGAGCAATGGAACCTCGCAATTTTTTCTTAACCGCTTCCAAATTTCCCATCTTCTCGCTCTCCCTCGTTTCTTTTAGTTAGAAAATTTCATTTTATCTGAAATATCTTACAAATCAAATGTATCATGTGTTAATCTATATGAAAAATACTAAAAAAATTAATGCTCTATACAAAAAAAATATACTTAATGGAAAGGATGGAGACTGTAATGGATATTAAGCAGCTTCGTTATTTTTCAACCATTGCGGAGGAAGGACAGATTACTCGAGCAGCCAAAAAACTCCATATGGCCCAGCCTCCGCTAAGCTACCAATTGAAATCTCTCGAAGATGAGCTAGGCGTTCTTTTAATGGAAAGGAACGGAAAAAATATGGAGCTGACAGAAGCCGGGGAAATTTTGTATAGACGAGCAAAAGAGCTGCTGCATCAACTTGATGATACCATTACAGAAGTAAAAGAAGTGGGGCAAGGCATTAAGGGAATCTTATCGATCGGATCCGTCAAAACATGCTTTGCTTACATACCGGAACGCATTCGGCAGTTTCGTGAACAATATCCAAAGGTTCGTTTTCGGTTATATGAGGGAGATTCATTCCGTCTGGCGCAGAATTTACGAAACCGCGAAATCGAACTTGCCATCGTCCGCCTCCCTTTAGACCTGCATGACTTTTCGCTGCTTATGTTGCCCGCGGATCATTTTGTCGTGATCTCATCGAAACACTGGCCTGTCAGCCCAAAGATGCGAATCCAGGAACTCAAGCATATTCCATTAATCCTATTACACCGAGTTAGCGGTGTCGGCCTTTATGAGCTCGTGATCGATACATGTCGAAAGCATGGATTTGAACCGAATGTTGTTTGTCAAGGCCCTGATGCCGCCATGCTCCTCTCTCTTGCAAGAGCAGGAGTAGGAGTGGCGCTGCTTCCGAAGTCGACATTATGCTCCTTCCCTTTAACCGATTTAAAAATTAGTGAAATTGAAGATTGCAAGATTGAATCAGAATCTGCCGTGATTTGGCTTAAAAACCGCCGTCTGTCAAAAGCAGCTCGCCAATTCCTCCAAACCTTTGAGTATGAATATATGGCACCAGTCTTTGAGTAACTTGGAGGCAGCAGTTGTAATATGCGCTGAAAAGTGATGGCTTTTTTGTTTAATAGAGGACGAACACCCCCGCTTCACAGAACCAAAGCGGGGGTGTTCATGACCTTCATCACGCATTCACATGACGAAAAGGCAAGTGTGTGCACTTGCCTTTCAGCCGTGTTTTTACGGGCATCGTTCGTTCAATTCTTCAAATGACTGAAGTTGACCTTTTTCCCTATTAGATAACCCCTGAACTCCAAATAAAGAGTCATCAACTTTTTATGGGAACAGCTTTTGTTCGAGGAAAAAAGTTCTTTTTTTATACTGGCTGATTTTAGCTTCATTCAAACAGATAGCCAAAGTTTTATTTTTGCACAGACTTAACTATGCTACTATTTTCACCAACTTTAAGTTTCTTAACTATTTTACCATTTTTCATAAATTGTAATGTTCCGTTTTGAGGATTAGACACTAAAAATCCTTTTAATTGTTTGTTGTAGTCAAAATAGGCTGGATTCTTTATAGGTAAAAATGATTCACCAAAATCTTTTTTATTAATTATTGTTAAAAATTTTCCTTTCATGTCCATATCCGTATAATTATTAATATAGAATTTATTCCCCACGCTAATTATTTTTTGCGGGAAAGGCTTAGACAATTTCTTCTCATAAATGATTTTCCCATTATTCAAATCGATAACCATAAACCTATTTGTATATTTTTCAGGATCTTTCACCCACTCAGGCCGTGGTCCGTAAGAAAAACCTGTAAAAACACAGTACATTTTGTTATCTTCAATTACAAAATCACTTGGAGGTAATTCAAGATGATCTTGAATAACAGGATGAAATGAAAGGGATGCATCATTAGTTTGTATTCTATATACATTACTGTGCTGGCTCATGCTCCCCCCAGAATTTATAGAAATGAAAATTTCATCTTTATAATGTTTAATTGTATTAACCATTCCTTTGGTAAACATCAATTTTTCTATTTTCCCATTAGACAAATTAACAATAAAAAAAGGCATTCCCTCTCTAAATATTTCAGATGAAGCAATATAAGCTTTTTGCTTCACGACCACAAAGGCCGCTGGTATATGTGGCAGTTTTATTTTTCTTTCAATATAACCATTCGAAAGATTCATGATGAGCATCGAGGGTTTAGTTCCCGTATACGTACCATCCTCTAAAGCATAAACACGATTTCCGTCTATAGAAAAACTTTGAAATTTGTTTTTATTATTAATTTCTTTCACTATATTCATCTTCTTATCAAGAAAAATCAACTTACTATCTCCATCGGCAAGTGCGACAAAAGTTGGATATCTTGCGTGGTTTATTTCTTTCGATTTTTCACATCCGAAAATAAAACAGCAACAAATAAAATACGCAAAAATGACAAATTTCCTCATATACAAGTCTCCTTGTAAATCAGTGTTCATCTGAAACAAGACCAACTAAACATTAGGATAAGATCAAAAGTGTGGATAATCCATTATTTTACTAAAAATATGGAATGATTGAGCTAGACACAAGCAATGTCAATTGGTTTTAGTTTTTTTACCAAAACACCATAATTTCTTTGCATGAAAACGAATCTATGCGACACACATTGGACTAGTATCCAGACAAATAGATTGTCCCGCTCTTATATCATACCAAAATTTATCACTCAAAGATTCTTCAGCGTTTTTCCAGAAATCAAAAAAACAACTAAGCTTTGCATCGAATATTTTGTGATAAAATAAAGTAAAAATGCGAACAAAAAGGAGAATAACATCATGAAAAAGACCGTTCGTGTCATCGGCGCCGTTATTGAAGATGAGCAAAATCGTATTTTGTGTGCTCTTCGTTCTCCTCAAATGACATTACCGAATGTATGGGAATTCCCTGGCGGCAAGATGGAAGAAGGAGAGAAGCCAGAAGAAACATTATCAAGAGAAATTTTCGAAGAATTAGGCTGCACAATTAAAGTAGATGAAAAAATGGAAGAAGTGCATTATGAATATCCAGATGTGATCGTCCATTTGCTTACGTATAAAGCAAAAATTGCGGAAGGGGAGCCAAAGGCGAAAGAGCATGCAGAATTAAAATGGGTGCCGCTTCAAGATCTAACATCCCTTGAATGGGCACCTGCTGATGTTCCTACAGTAAAAGCGCTACTAACGAATGTTCTCAATGCTTAGTAAAAAACGGTCATACACGGCCTCTAAGCGCCAAAAAGCCCGCATAGAAGATTTCTCTTCCATCCGGGCTAAGCGAAGAAAGCTGTTTTCAAAAATCATGTTACTGGCCTTTGAAAACAGCTTCTTTCATCCCTTACACTTCCACCGTCTTTCCTTCCTCCACAATATGGTAGAGCAAATGGACCAAATGGTGAATCGGACCGTATGCTTCCTCTTTATCGCCTTCTCCGGCCATCTCTTCCTCATCGGCGAATTCAAGATCACTTAAGTATAGGGCCATAAATTCATAAAAATCTTTCATCTCAAAGCTATAGCATGCGCTCGCTTCTTCTTGGTCTTCTTCATATTGAAGCATCAAATAGGATACATTTCCTTTTGTGTCTTCGGCATCAAAAAAGACAAAGTAGCCGATGTTCGTATCCAAGTCGAACAAATGGCGCGTCCCGCCTTCAGTTACCTCATTGAACTCGCCTTCGTTCAATTTGCCGACTTTCATCGTTTCCATATCATCTTCGCGGTGAAACTGCACCATAAATGTTTTCATGTTTGTCTCCTCCTAGAAAATACTTAGTGAATATGTTTTTGACAGCAGCTCAAGCAATTTCATTCCCGTTAAGCTATTTCCCTTATCATCGAGCGCCGGACCGAAAATGCCGATTCCACACCGTTTAGGAACAGCCGCGAGAATACCGCCTGAAACACCGCTTTTCGCGGGAATGCCAATTTTAATCGCAAACTCCCCTGAAGCGTTGTACATACCGCACGTCACCATAAACGTTTTGCAGATACGGGCGACATCAGGCGGCATGAGCGGTTCACCCGATTGCGGGTCTCGCCCATCAAGCGCCAATACAAGGCCGATATGCGCCAAATCGATGCACGTCATCTCAATGGCACACTGCTTCGTATACAAATCCATTAGTTCTTCAACATCTTCATCGATAATACCATGCTGCTTCAGGAAATAGCAAAGCGAACGATTTAAAAAGGCGGTCGCAAACTCAGATTGAGCCACTTCTTTCGAGTAGGAAATGCTTTCATTGCCGGCGAGGCGGCGGACGAATGCCAACAGCCGGACAAGCCGTTCCTCGACCGAACCGCCGCGGATCATATGCGTCACCGCCAGCGCTCCAGCGTTAATCATCGGATTAAGCGGTTTGGCTGGCTGCATGTCTTCAAGCTTGGCGATTGAGTGAAACGGGTCTCCCGTCGGCTCCATGCCGACTTTGCGGAATACTTTCTCTTCGCCGCAGTCAATCAAGACAAGCGCAAGCGCAATAATTTTCGAAATGCTTTGCAATGTCACTTTGACTGTTACATCGCCAGCATCGATCACCTGACCATCCGGCATATAGATGGCGATCGACAATTCATTCGGATTCGCTTTTCCCAGCGCGGGGATATAATCGGCCACCTTTCCATCGCGGGCGTACGGCTTCGCTTCTTCGACAAAACGGACAAGCTCTTCTTTTTTATACACAAGCATCACCGTTTGTTAGTATCGTCCATTTTTTCAGCATATATGACCCTTTGTTTATCTCTCATTGATCTTTTTCTCTAATGATTCGCTCTAAGGATTTCTGTTTGATTTTTCAATTTCTAAGGCGCAAAATAATCATTAACAAAAAAGTGCCGAATGAATGACCATTGAACCGCGCTTTTTATGTTGGCACACTCACAGTTACTAATTTGTTTATTTCGGTTGAAGTTTTTTCTTTCTCCAAGGTTTTAAATATGAAATAATAAAAATAAAAACGGTGACGGCCACTTGAAAATATACCGCGTATTGCCTTATTTCATGATTTTGAAGAAAAGCCGGATTGCTTAAAGCTAGTTCCTTTTGCGTTTCCAATAATTCCATATTGGCAATCATCAAACGGTCGACGACAAAAATGCCAACAACGGTTTGGATCATATAAAGATCAAATTTGACGCCGACCCAGCAATGCTAAAAAAATCCCCAATGGGTGAAAAATCCGTAAATAAAGCCTACTAAACAAAGTTCCAACCGCTCCCCATCTGACTACATGATCACTTATCGTCACCATGTTTTTATAACCGTGGTAGGCTTCATCATATTTTGTAAAATCAATCCAGAAATTCAATGCTACCGAGCTCAAAATGCCGCCAAAAAACAAAACCACTAAAAAAACATGGATGATTTTCAGCCATTTCATGCCATTAGGTCCTATTTTCTTCAATATTCCGTCCCCCTCTTTATCGCTTGTATGTTACGCGTTTTTTACACCGATCAAAAACCTTCTCTATCTTCGCACTATTCATCATTATAACGGGGGAAAAATAATGGCAATATGGGCCGCGTTTTTCATTCTCCCTACTTCTGAAGGCTTATTTCTTATAACAGCAACAACGATAGTTGATGTGAAATGTTTGGACACAAAAAAGCAATCACGGGAAGATGATAACGTGTTTGGCAAGGGGCTTCTGCATGTATAAGTTCTGTTGCAAAAATTCTTATATGACGAATGAGAGGGAAACGATATGAAACAGAAATTTTTCCCACCCTTATTATTTTTCTTAATATAAAGCGGGTCAGAAGGTCCAGACTTTACTGGCATTGTTGCTTATAAATCAAGACGGTTGTCGCAAAGTTTGTTATTTTTTCAAGAAATCTCCCGCCTCTTAACGAAATGCAGGTGGGAGAGGCTCAGTAAGTAAAATACGCCATAAAATGATTTTCATTCTCTGAATTACGATAAAATAACACAAATGAAAAGAGGATTGTTTATGAAAGTTTTCTCTGTTTTGTTCATGATTTTAGGAGTTATTTTAACGCTTTTAGGTATATTACCTTTTATATTGAAATATCCGTTTAACAACAGTCCTAATTCAGGTCCAGCAAATATTTAGGAACTAATCCTTATGATTTCATATGACGTCAAGGGATGGTATTTAATGATTGGCATTGGTTTATTGTTATTATCCTCATTTTTCAAACAAAGGGAAAATTAAAGTTTTAAATCATTTTTAAATAAACACCTTAATTCTATTTGCACAAATATTACCATTCTCCTGCTTCTTTCAAGATTCCACTCCATAAACTTTTTACTCTAGCAAAATAGATCAACGCTTTGACAGCCGGGCGACCGAACCAGCCGACTTCTAGACAAATGAACTTGTTTAGAAGCAGCTCGTTGTTCGGCACTTGGAACATTTTGGCATGACCGAGACATGTCATTAACACTTCTCCATCCACCCTGAACTTTCGGCTAAAAAATGAGGAAAGCAGTGGGCTTTTTTTGGAACATTCATCTGTATTTATATAGATCGTTATGATCTGAAACACTTGTCTGTCTATATATCACGCACTAAAGGATCTTATGGTAATTGCATTTAATAATTGGCAGACGTCTTGCGTATTTATATGGTGAAAAAGAAAGGAGTGTACCAAATGAGAGATTATGCCTTGTTTCAAACACCCCAAACCATATCCTATGGATGCAATGCCTTTCAAACAGTAGGCAAAGAAGCAGCATTAAGAGGCAGAAAAGCTTTAGTAATAAGCGACAAAATTATGGAGAGCTTAGGGAATATTGAAAAACTTCAACATGAGCTTTTAAAAGAAGAAATTGTAAGCGTTGTCTATTCAGGTGTGGATTCAGAACCAAATGATGGTTACGTGGAAGAAGCATTACATCTTCTTCAAGAAGAAAAGTGCGATTTAGTGATTTCGCTAGGTGGAGGAAGTTGTATTGATACAGCCAAAGCCGTTGCTGTGGTTGCAACAAATGGTGGTTATATTGGCGATTATATGGGAAGAAAAAAAGTCGCAGGAAATCCATCCATCCCACACATTGCCATTCCAACAACAGCCGGAACCGGATCGGAAGCTACGGATGTAACAGTCATAACCAATACTGCTAATGATGTAAAAATGATGATCAAACAACCTGCCTTCATGCCTGACGTCGCCATTGTCGACCCACTCTTCACTTTATCTTCTCCTAAAGCTGTCACGGCGGCCACTGGAATTGATGCTTTAAGTCATGCTGTTGAAGCTTACATTTCTAAACGTTCTCATCCAATGACAGACGTTCTAGCACTTTCTGCAATGGAATTAATCGTGAAACACTTAAAAGAGGCATATGAGGACGGAAACAATATTGAAGCAAGAGAAGGAATGGCGCTGGGAGCATTACAGGCAGGTATGGCCTTTACCAATTCTTCTGTTTGTCTAGTGCACGGTATGTCAAGGCCAATTGGTGCGCTGTTCCACGTCCCGCATGGAATTTCAAATGCGATGCTACTACCGGCCGTTTTAGAGTTTAGTTACGAAACTTGTACCGATCGCTTAGCTGTATTAGGAACATATTTTGATCCAACAGCAAAAACCCTTTCCAACGATGAAGCAGCAAAAATCGCCGTTCGTTCTGTAAAAAAGCTTTGCCTAGATTTAAATATTCCTAATTTAAAAAATTGGGGCATTGATCAACATGATTTTGAAAACGCTATCGAAAAAATGGCGACTGATGCGCTTGCCAGCGGAAGTCCACAAAACAACCCTAGAGTGCCATCAAAAGAAGAAATAAAAGAGCTTTACAAAGTTTGTTACAATTACGATTTTTCTACGGAAAATTCTTCACTATGAACCTCCTCCCCTCCGTTAAGAGGGGGGCTTTTTTCAGAGGAGTGTTAAAAATATAAGATGGCGCTCATTCATTATTGACAACTGATTTCTGAAAACATAGAATGAGATTGGGAATCATTATCATATATTGGTGGACAAAAAGCATTTATTTTCTTGCTGTCCATCTCATAGATTGTGATCAAGATAGGAGGTAGACACAGATTGGCCGTTGTGAAAAATGATAGGCAAAACGCCTGCTAGTAGCAAATGTGTGGAAACAAATCATTTGTCAAGGTTTTTTCTTTCTATTTAATAGGATTTGCCTATCATAAATCTATGATTAAATATAAAAAGGGGGCTATAAATTGATTGCAAAACAAAACTTCTCATTTAAACTACTTGTTATTTTGACAGCGCTCATGATCGCATTAGTTGGTTGTTCGAGCAGTTCTCCTTCTACCTCCAAATCAAATGAAGAGAAATCGACAAATACTAAAACAGCCACTGGTGACGACACAAAATATCCGATCGAGATCAAACATGCTTTTGGTACAACGGTGATAAAAAGCAAACCGAAACGAGTCGTTACGATCCAATGGGGGAATCAAGATATTCCACTCGCTCTTGGTGTGATTCCTGTAGGATTCTCGGCGGCAAACTTTGGCGTCCAAGATGATAGCGGTCTTCTACCTTGGACTGCGAAAAAGCTCAAAGAACTCGGTGAAACGAAACCAAATGTGTTCCACGATACAGACGGATTGGATTTTGAAGCGATTTCCGACGCAAAACCCGATGTCATTCTGGCTGCTTACTCCGGTATAACAAAGGAAGACTACGATATGCTCAGCCAGATTGCTCCGGTCGTTGCTTATCCGGAAGCACCATGGGCCACTCCATGGCGTGACCAAATTCTCATGAATGCAGCAGGAATGGGCATGAAAACAGAAGGCGAGAAACTGGTCAAGGATATGGAAAAATTGATCCAAGAAAAATTAAGCAACTATCCGCAAATTAAAGGCAAGAAATTTGTATGGGCTAATTTTTCGGCTGATGATTTGTCGAAACTCCATATCTATACGCCGGTAGACACCCGCGTGGCCTTTCTACATGAGTTTGGATTGGAATACCCTGAAAGTGTAAAGAAACTTATTAAAGATCCTAAAAGTTTTTACTTGGATTTAAGTGCCGAGAACGCCGAGGCTCTTAACGACGTGGATATCATCGTCGGATATGGCAACGAAGAATTATACAATGCCCTCAAAGCGGATCCTGTGCTTGGCAAAATTCCAGCGATCCAGAGAGGTTCTGTCGCGTTCATCGACAGCAGCACACCTTTGGTTGCAGCTGCCACTCCGACTCCGCTTTCCATAGAATATACGATTGATGATTATTTAGAATTAATTGGAGGAGCCGCTAGCAAAGTAAATGAATAGTTTTTTTGCTACTCATGACAAACGAATCCGTTTACATACGCCGAAAAACTTTACAATGATTTTGGCGATTTGTATTCTCTTGCTCGGCGTGTGTATCCTTGCTTCCCTGGCCTTGGGTTCCCGATTAGTGAGCCTTCAAGAATTAGTAGACGGTTTGTTTCACCCTGATGTTGATTCTTATGGAGCCAACGTGGTTCGCAAGCGAATTTCGCGAACGATTTTCGGTTTGTTTTGCGGAGCAGCGCTTGGGGTTTCCGGAGCGCTTATGCAATCTGTCACGCGAAATCCCATTGCGGACCCGAGCATTTTGGGTGTGAACACGGGCGCCGCTTTGTTTGTTGTTTGCGGGATCGCGTTTTTGCATATCAATGCAGCCAACCAATATATTTGGCTAGCTTTAGCTGGAGCGGTGATAACAGCAAGTCTCGTATTCGGTATTGGTTCCATGGGACAAGGAGGGGCTACTCCCCTCAAGTTGATCTTGGCGGGAGCCGCTACAAGCGCGGCTCTCTCTTCCCTCGTCGTCATGATCATACTTCCGCGCTCTTATGCCATGGACCAATTTAGGTTTTGGCAGGTCGGAAGTGTTGGATCAGGGACTTGGAGCGCTATCTCCATCTTTATCCCTTTTCTTATCGTCGGGATATTGATCGCTATGATAACGGCTCCGGCCCTTAACGCTCTCGTACTTGGAGATGACGTTGCTACCGGACTGGGGGTTCGAACAGAAATCTTGAGACTAGTTGCCGCTCTCGCAAGTGTGATATTGTGCGGGGCAACTACGGCGCTGGCCGGCCCTATCGCCTTCGTCGGGCTCTTATCCACTCATGTTATGCGACTTCTACTTGGCCCTGACTTGCGCTTTGTCATACCAATGTCTGCTATGGCAGGCGCCATTATCTTGACGATATCAGATGTATGTGGCAGGCTCATCGGCAGCCCTGGTGAACTTGAGGTCGGTGTTGTTACTGCATTTATCGGAGCGCCGTTACTCATTCTATTAGCTATAAAATCGAAAGTGAGTTCATTATGATCAAATCATCTGTTGAATTGATTATGGCGGGCAGACGCCAAAGACGTCGCCGATGGATACTTGTTACTGGATTGCTTGCGTCATTGGCGTGTATACTTTGTTGCGCGATGCTGTTGCTTGGGAACACGATTTATCCGGTTACAGAAGTCATCCGGGCGCTTTCAGGCGAGCAGATTCCAGGTGCGTCATTTGCGGTGAATACGATCCGCTTACCGAGAATGCTGGCAGGACTTTTTGCCGGATTTGCTTTCGGTCTTGCTGGCAGCATCTTCCAAACAATGTTGCGCAATCCTCTTGCCAACCCGAATGTCATTGGAATTACTACCGGCTCAAGCGCGGCGGCCGTTTTCTGCATCATCGTGCTTCAAACTAGTGAATCGGTCGTTTCTTTAGCTTCGGTGATGGCTGGTCTTGCCACCGTCATGATAATTTATCTCTTATCTAGCAGAAAGCCCTTTTCAATTGGGCGATTAATCTTGGTTGGAATCGGCATACAAGCGATGCTTGACGCCGCCATATCCTATCTGCTTCTCATTGGCGCACAACAAGACATTCCCGCAGCACTCAGATGGCTGAGCGGGAGCCTCAATGGCTCCCAGATGCATGAGCTTCCGCCACTGATGATAACGGTTTTGATCTGCACTCCTATCATTATCGTATTGGGAAAACAGCTCAGTTTGCTGGAGCTTGGCGAACAAGCGGCGACATCTCTCGGCGTACGTACGAATACAGTCAGAGTCATACTTATTCTAAGTTCAGTCTGTATGCTTGCTGTGGCTACGTCTGTCACCGGACCCATCGCCTTTGTCGCATTTCTTTCGGGACCAATTGCCAAAAGATTGGTTGGATCTGGTTTTTCCAATGCCCTTCCTGCGGGGCTTGTTGGTGTGAATCTTGTTCTCGGAGGAGATCTGATTGGACAGTTTGCTTTTGAAACCCGTTTTCCTGTCGGCGTCATCACTGGCATAGTCGGAGCGCCATATTTGATTTTCTTGCTGATCCGAATGAATCGAAAGGGAAGTTTATAAATGAAACCAGTGCATCTTTTCAAAGTCGAGCAAGTCGTGGCAGGGTACGATCATAAAACCGTTATTCAAGATGTTAGTCTTGTTGTTCCTAGTGGCAAAATAAGTGTGATGATCGGAGCAAACGGCTGTGGGAAATCGACTCTTCTAAAAACGATGGCCAGACTGATCAAGCCTACATCTGGACAGATCATCCTCGACGGAAAACCGATCAGTCAATTTCCACCAAAACAATTGGCTCGAATTTTAGGATTGCTGCCGCAATCTCCTGTCATCCCAGAGGGAATTACGGTTGCAGATCTGGTGGGGCGTGGAAGATTTCCACATCAATCTTGGCTTAGCGGATGGACTAGAAAAGATTATGAAGCTGTTGCAGAAGCCATGGAATTTATGAATATTATCGAGTTCGCCAATCATCCTATTGATGAACTTTCAGGCGGTCAAAGACAGCGCGTCTGGATTGCTATGGCTCTTGCACAACAACCGGACATTTTGCTTCTCGACGAACCAACAACATTCCTAGATATTACCTATCAAATCGAAATTCTCGACTTGCTTACTGACTTAAACCGAAAACATGGAACAACGATTGTCATGGTCCTTCACGACATCAATTTATCTGCACGCTATGCCGATCATATTTTTGCGCTCCACAAGGGCAGGCTTGTGGCCGAAGGGGAGCCATCTAAAGTGCTTACGAGCACATTGATCAAAGAAATCTTCGGCCTCGATTGTACAGTAATCGAAGACCCTCTTTCAGGCTCACCAATGGTGGTGCCGAAAGGTCGACATCATGTTCATGTCCATTAGTAGGCGTTCCCCTGTCTTAAGGGGAACGCCTACTATTGTCTAATACATTCTATCGAGAAGTCTGCCTCCTCTTAACAGAATATGAGCAGAAGAAATTCCATTAACAGCAATCACTACATGAAACAAACAGATTGTCAACATCATAACTTGGAATTGCTTATCTAATTTCCATCAATATAAAAAAGCAAAAACCCTAGTATCATAATAGTTGACTAGAAAAATTACGGTAAGGATTTCCGCTATGCATCATCTATCGAATTAATCCTGCCATTCTCGTCTCTTTGGATTTTCTATGCTCTCTGGATGAAGCTTCATCATTTTCTCGTCAATCGTTCCACTTGACACAACGGCATGTTTAAATAGAAAAATTTCTCCACCACTCTGCACAAATAAACTAGTGAATAGAAGCAATCGGTATGAGACAGCTAAAATTCATATTTTAGCGTAAATGCTAATCTCTCAAGTTACCTCTAAATGTCATAAGAATGAACTTTGATCGTTGGAAAAGGAAAGGATTCGTTTCGATCACATATAATTTCAAGTTTTGCGAGGACAAGCCTCTATTCTGATGGAAGATTTTCCTTCACTTGCTTTAACGTCGCTACGATCAAAAAGCTCACAATCACTAGTAAGAACCAAGAACTCACCTTTCCAAGATGAACAAGACTCCATGCCTCGGCCTGATTTGGATATTGCCAAGCTCCAAAAAACGTTGCGATATTTTCAGCGATCCATATAAAAAATCCGATAAGCACAAAGGAAAGGACGATCGGCATGCGGTAACGAGTGCCGCCAACCTCGTACGTGACCCATGATGGCCAAAAAACGATCATGACAAGTCCTGACAGCCACCAACGAACGTCCATCCAATAATGATGAGTGAAAAAATTCAAATAAATCGCGGCAGCAAGAGGCACAACGACGAAAAACGGCGGCCATTTAACGAGCTCCACCTTCAGCCTCCTCCACGCCTGACAAAGATAGCTCGCTACACTTGCGTACATAAATCCGCTATATAAAGGCACTCCGAAAAATTTAGAATATCCTTCCCCTGGATAAGACCATGAACCCATATGCACCTTGAAAAGTTCAAGAGCAAGGCCGATAAGGTGGAACAATGTGATCACCTTTAGTTCATCCATTGTTTCAAGCCTAGAACGCACCATCCACCACTGCATCAGAAGGCAAATAATGAGCAGCCAGTCATATCGCGGCAGAAAGGGAAGCGGCACGATTTTTGTAAAGGCCAAAGAGGCAAAAATCACAACGGGAAACAAACATGATAGGGCCTGCTCCCAACCGAAACGCACGAGTTGTTTGCATGCTCTCATAATTTGTGCCTTTATCATTTTTTTCTGGGTATCCTTTTGAATGGTTAAATTCATGAGCGACTCCTTTTTGATGAATTTGAATCATCGAAATGCTCCTCTTCCTTTCCACTTCACGTTACATAGTTCTATGAGCCTAATCTTGACTCTCTTCATCACTTCGGTATTCTAAAATATCTCCTGGCTGACATTCTAATGCCTTGCAAATCGCCTCTAAAGTGGAGAAACGAATCGCTTTCGCCTTTCCGTTTTTCAATATGGAGAGATTCGCCATTGTGATCCCAACTTTCTCCGAAAGTTCTGTAACGCTCATTTTTCTTTTCGCCAGCATAACATCAAGATTGATTATAATTGGCATATTGTCCACCTCAGATCGTTAAATCATTTTCTGATTTGATATCGATAGCCGTTTTTAAAAGTTTTTGCAGAACGGCAGCAAAAACGGCAATCACCATTGATGCAAAAGGAACCACCAATCCGATCAAGATGACACCTGGAGCGTCATCTTTCTCCGCAAAGAGATAGAAAAGCGGTAAGACGAGCACATGCAAACTGCTGATGGTGATGGCACAGTATTTGATTTTTTTCAAAGCGATGACAGATAACTCGGAAAAAGCTTCATTTTTGTCAATGTAGCGTAAAAGATTAAAAGCCTGATACAAAGCAAAGTAAAACGGTACCGCGGATGCATAAAAAACAATGAAAACGAGATATTTAATAGAAGCAAATTCCGGAAGCAATTTTGCTGCAACATTCCCTAGCACAGGTACCAAAAAGATGCACAAAGCAAGAACTGGAATCCCTATAAGAATAACAACAATCTTTAAAAAGAGAGTTTCTGGTTTCATAAAAAGCACCTCGCTTATTTATTGTCGATTTAATTTTAATAGATTTTTTATCGTTTTTCAATAAATTATTATCGTTTATTATTATTTTTTTGCTGCAAAAAAATATACTTCTTTGTTCAAAACAGACACAAAAAAGCATTTCTCATTATAGAGAAATGCTCTGTCACTTTTATATCCAAGCCTCCAGCTTCCCTGCGCTTTTTGCTTATTAATCTTTGGACTTCCTTAGATCTTTTATGATTTGCTTCTTGGAATGGCATCCAGTATTTTATTGGAACAACAGCGAAAGCAGCAGGGCGGACGTAAGAGATGTGACCATCTGCTTCCCCGATAATAACAGGGCCTCTTTCACCCCTAATTCCTTTGCAACCGTCCATAAAGTAACCGCGCACGCACTTAAAGTAGAAGCAAGATAAACGCTAAGAAATAATTGAAATGTCGACATCTCCGTTAACAGCAGCTGGTTCCCTTCATTAAACAATAAAATGCCATCTTTACGAATCATCGAAAAAACAAGGCCAACAGCGGCTTCATGCGGCAAATTCAGCCATTGAACAAGCGGCGCAAACACTCCAACCGCTTTTTTCATCCATCCGAACACGTCCATCAATCCAGCAATTAGGCAAATCGTAAAAAAGATTGGCATCGCCTGTGTTAGAAATTGTGAGACCGTTGCACGAACCCGGTATAATACTCCTGACCATGTTGGCAGCTGAATAAATGTCCGATGCGGGCGGATCATCCCTATATGCGCGAATGCCTGCCGATGCCATATTCTCGTATGAAGTGCTCCAACAAGAAAAACAGTAAATAAATACGGCAAAAATAAAGACGGCTTTTGTGCGCTATGAAAAATGGAAATCGTTGCACCAATTTGATAACTGCAAGCCGAACCAAACGAAATAAGAGAAACACACGATTTTCGTGTGCACGCACTGCATAATCTGCTCTGTTGAACGGCCACCACATTGCATCCAAATCCAGTTAATACTGGTATAAGATCTTGGCCATTTAATCCGATTTTTCGCAAATATGGATCAAGGGCATCCATGATCCGATCTTTAATCCCTGTTTCGTCCGTGATCGCCATCATAACACTTAACAAAAACACAACGGGAAACGCCCATAAAAAGGAATACGCTCCCAACGTAAGCAATCCATAATCTCCAACAAGTAACGCTTCAACCAGTCTCCCTTTCCCTTCAAGAGCCTGAATAACTCCAGCTAACGCCGCTTCTAAATACGGCTGTCCCCACTCTGCGATTTTATAGGCGATATAAACCGGAAAGAGAAACATCATCAAAATCGCCGCTACTGAAGCGAGAGGCCCTACGACGGGGCGTTCAAATAAAAGCGAAACAGGCTCTTGTTTAGGCAAACGAAGCGCCTGTAATAGCTTCATATCCTCTTCTGTCCATTTTCTTCCTTGCATAAACGGCGGAAGCGTACCATCAGTCTCCTTCCTTCCTTTTGTCAAAAAGATCGGGAATTTGTATTGCTTTTGGGCGTTTTCTAATACTGCTTTCGCTTGTTCATTCATTTTATCTACAAATGTAACGGCAATGGAGACGTCCATTTGATCGATAGAAACAATGGACAATAGTTCTTCTAATTCCTCTTGAAAATGGGTGCCCCGTATAATAAGCATCACATGATGGGCTTTTTCCACTTCTTTTTCCAGTTGCCGCTTGCCAAGCTCATCTCCTCTGCGCAATCCCGGTGTATCGACAATCTCCCATCCATCCAAGCAACGAAGGGGATGGGAACGAATCGTATACGTCGTTCCCTTCACATTGGTTTCTTCACCAATGCCAAACTGCGTCCATCTTGAAAATAACGTTGTCTTTCCAACGGATTCAAGCCCGATGAGCAAAAGCCGTTTTCGTTTCGCTTGTTCGGCTAGCACTCGCATTTCACCTCACAACAAGATAAGTCCGTTAAATACATTTGATTGTTGGCGTAGTGAGTGAATATTTCTTCATCATGAGACAGTCTGAAACGGTCAACCAATTGTTTGGCCACAACAGCAAAACGCTGCCGAAATTTATAAATAAAGCAGAAAATCGCCTGATCGTGAGCAACACTTGGCCCAATTAAAAATAAATTCGGCGTAATGGTCGATTCATCATGAACCGTCAGTTTCGGTTTTCCATTTTCCCCCCATTCAAACAACGGACGAATTTGTTCCGCACCTGAACGAAATCCTGTGGCTAGAATCGGTTGGGGTTGAGTCAGCATTTGCTTGCCATTCGAAAGAAATAGCGTATAACCGTTGTTATCCTTATAAATCTTTTCCACTTTTGTCTTTTCGATAACGGTTAGCCGCTTGGTGCGCTCGGCTATTCGCAAGCGCTCCCATGTATATGGGGCCAGCGACAAACTCGGGTCCGCTTCTTTTTTTCCATTTCGCTCTTGAGCTGAGATCACAGTCACCTCATTGCCATAAGCCACTAAATTCACAGCTGCATCCATCCCGCTTTCATAACCGCCAATGACCACATAGTGACCTTTTTCAAGCTTTCTCCAACTATCAATATATCGGTTATGTAACGCATGTTCCGCCCCCGGGAATGGACGTACATTTGGAAACTGAAATTCCCCCGTCGCCCAAATGACAGCATCTGCTTCATAATCGCCTTCATTTGTTTTTAAAACAAAGCGGTCTCCCCTTTTCTCAACGCTAGTCACATTTACTTCTTCTCGAATCGGCAAATCATAATGTTCAGCCAATAAATCAAGATATAGTGCATAATCTTCGCCGCTTAGCCGCTCTTTTCGCAGTGTGAATGCAGGCGATGTTGTCGGGGAAACAGCATTTAAATCTAATGCGCCAAATCCTTGTCCTGTAAATGACGGAGTAATAAAGCGCATTTCTTTCGGCCATTGCATAAATGACGAACCAATGCGATCACGCTCTAAAATCCCGAAATTCTTAATTCCTAATTGCTTGAATAATATCCCCATTCCAATCCCAGCAGGTCCCGCCCCTATGATTAGAATAAAAGGGTTCATTTCCTCTTCACCTCTCGATAATAGTAATCATTACGTTTTATAAACTATACCACACAAAAAGGAATTTGTGAATTCTATAGAATGGAATACATCAAAACATTGTCGGTATTAATTTCATATTTTTTCACAAACGTTCAATAAGGATTCGTCTGTATAGTCCCCCCCTCCTTGTGCGATTCTTTTAGCGATGATAGACGAATCATCCAAACAGCCCTTTTTATGAAGTTCTTTCTAAAAGCTTCCTTCCCCGTCCAGCATTCATCTTTTCCCATTCCAGACTTCAATATATATACTCCCCAGTTTGTCTTTGCATTTACAAGCGAAGTATGTTTAAATATTATTTAAATCGTAATGATTACTATTTTCGTTTTATTTTCTTATCTTTTAAGAGTGTTATCAAAATCAGGACGGAGAATTTAAAAAAGAATTTTTAATAACGGGGAGGAAAATGACTAATGAATCAAAAAATACCTGTAACTGTTTTAAGCGGCTACTTTTATTTTGCACTAAACAGTCGAGATACGGTAGAAAAAGAGGTCATTTATGTCGTGTTAGGTGTAAACGAAGAAGGGTTTCGTGAAATTCTTGATTTCTTTGTGGGAGGACAGGAAAGCGCCCATGTATGGCAGGAGATTCTTCAACAACTATACAACAGAGGCGTCAAGGAAGTCCTTCTAGGCGTATTCGATGGACTACCGGGTTTAGAGGAAGCCTTTAAGACGGTTTATCCGAAAGCCGATGTGCAGCGTTGTGTCGTTCACAAAGTACGTAATACCTTACATCGTGTTCGGAAAAAAGACCAATTTGAAGTGGCAGAGGGTCTCAAGCTGATTTATTGCGCAACGAATAAGGAGATGGCGTTACAGATGTTTCAACAGTTTGAGTCGAAATGGTCCAGCAAGTATCCGAGAGAAGTTCAATCTTGGGCGAATGAGTGGGATGTCCTCCTTACATTTATGGAGTATCCAAGTCGTATTCGAAGTGTGATTTACATGACCCATGCCATTGAACGAACGATCAAAGAGATTCGGAAACGTCTCAAGCCGATGAACAGTTTGAGTAGCTTAGAAGCCGCTGAAAAAGTCGTGTATTTGACCATCCAAGATTTTAATGAGAAATGGGCAGGGCGAAAGTGACGAGGATTTGCTGAAGCACAGGAGGCGCTTCAACGAATGTTTGAAGAACGTTACAATTAACCAAATACTGTAAATGCCAAACCAATAAAATAAGGGGATCCTCCCTTTCTGCACAAAAAAACTGAATATTCTGTCATTTTTATAGAGGAAACTAATCCCCTATCCATTCCAAATCCATTTCAGAGATACCCTATCTATGTTGCATTACACAAAATTCTTGACGTTACCTAGTATTCTAACTAAATTATACCAAATTTTTAATCTATCCGTCTATAAATATTCGTTAAACTATAGTTTCGCGCAAATTTAACTATATAAAAAGAAATAAATTACAAAACAACCGACTGCTCCCCCTATATTGGTAGCAGCCGGTATATATGTGTTCCCAACAACCTTTGTAATCTTCTCTTCAATTTCCTCCTTGATATTTACTGTTTGTACCCCCTCATCGCTTAAATCTCAAAGTTCTAGTTAGATTTAGAACAATGATAATTGTTCGATTTCTTCACTTTCGCACTGTTGTACTTCTTCTTTAGGTTTTTCTGATTCATAAACCTCTTGTTGAGATGTATTATGGTGTCGTTGGTAGGCGCTGCAATAGTTTTTGACTTCACTATCCTTGTCATCAATAATAGCAAGTCAGCTCATTAATCTGTCCTGTAGTTCACCGTATTGCTCTAATCGCATGCTTTCGGATCTTTGTTGCGGGTCACCAGATCCTCGAACTTCCTGCGTGCCTAGCGGCACGGAGGCAATCACTACACTACCCGAGTCGGTACGGCAAACTAGTTCTATGCGGTCATACCGCTCCCAGTCTGGGATCGCGTTCTTGACAATCAACGCGACCTCATGCAGCAGGCGGGTCGCTGGGTATTCCGGGCTACACACGCCTAATTCTACGCGGTCTGCTGCTTTCGCCGCCAAATCGGCAATCGCGGTAGCGCGAACCACCTTGGTGTATTGGGGCCAGCGGACAAACTTGGCCACCTTGTTCTCGAGCATCAGTTGGAACAGCCGGTGCTTCTTGCCACTGTCGGTCGACCGAACTAGGATGTCCTCCATGACTTCCACAGGCAACCACGCCCGTTGCCACGCCCGGTGCTGGTTTCGTTGAGCACGTACGGCGCGCTCGTACAGTTCGGACTCGGAGGGTACTCGCACGGCGCCATTCGTCAGGCCATTAGAGTACATTGGCACCGTGGTGAACGGCCACTCCTCAGACTGTCGTATTAGCACCGTGATTAGGACCACGCACGCGAGTATTCCCACGGCGGTGAACAAGCCCCCCAAGGAGACAGCGGAGGTGGTGCTCGAATGGTCGGTCAGGCTCGGCACAATCAGAAGCAGGTAGCACCACATTTGTACCAAGTACATGGGACGCATCACGCACAGGATGCCGATATGCAACCAAATCCAGCATACGACCAACGGAACCCGCCACGATGGAACGAAGATCGCGACCGGGGCCGACAGTTCGATTAGCACGGTCAGAGATGCTAACACCCGGCATAGCACCGGGCTACCCACCAGTAGTCTGGTCATGAAGGGCCAGCGGGACGGCGAGTACTTAATGTAGAACCGCAATGCGGCGCCATTTAACCATCCGAGGCCACCGTAGAGGAGCTTGGACACACCGCCGGCGAACATAGTGTAAGATAGGAATAATAGCAGCAATTTCGGGGCAAACCCTGAGATGAACGCCGATTGATCGGGCACCAGCAGCGGCCAGTTCACGTACTGGGCGAGCAGACCGTCTAGCGAGAAGTCGTAGGACACCGAGAAGCACATGGCTAGCAACGCGTACAGCGCCGAGTGCTTCGAGTGGTGGGCGCCTAGCGCACCAGCATTCACCATATGCAAGAATGCGAAACCCAGGAACGTCAGTACACCAGTGACCGGCTGGACGAACCCGGCCGCGGCCGCTACCCACATTGCGATTGTCAGCTTGGCCACAACTGACAGCACGCGGGGACTAACCCAGCGGAGGCCCAGCAGCCGCATCGCCAAGACCGGGGTGTAAAAGGCACGCTCGGTGCTGCCCATAATCTTCGCCGCCTGTAGCGGCGACGGAAAGTCAACGATACACAGCACAAGCAAGCCAGTGTAGAAGACTGCCCGCAGCACCCCGGACACCGGTGCCATCTCGAACAGCCACCAATGCGTGACAATGTTCATCGCTATACCCCCCAAGGATAAATCCTCTCCATTGGCATATTATTAAGAATTCCTGAACCCATAAAAAGAAAGCCTTTCTCAAGTGCTAAAGTCTAGTAAAATCGAGATACGAGTTAGTTTTCATTTGCTTCTGAGATATTTTTTCATTTTAATGCTTGTTGGAATATACCCCATCTTGGTATATAACTGATATGCACGTTTGTTGTGCCCGAAAACATGTAACCCGATTGAACTTACATTCATCGAGGCAAGGTCAGTTTCAAATGCAATAAGTGACTGCTTTCCATATCCTTTGCCTTGAAATTCTTCGTATATCTTAATGCTGTATATAAAAGCTGATTTCTCGCCATTATTTTCTTTGACTTCATACCAAATCGTGCCTATTGCGCCTACTACTTCGTGATGCAATGAACACAAAAAATGACCATTCGTATGAATCCCTTTAGATAATAGTTCATTTGTTTCTTTGATCGCTCGTCCAATCGATTCTGATGGTGTCCATCTGCCTTCCTTTACATTTTCTTCGGCATACTCTCTGACTGTCTCTTCGAAGAACCTTTTATATTGTTCTTCGTTCATTCGAACCAAAGTTATCATGGATATTCCTCCTAGATTAATTCCTGCCGGCCAAAATAGACTATGGTGTCGGCTTCAAATGCAGATTTACACAGCAATTTAGTGGAAAATTATTACTAGTATTGACTTAATATTATAACATTTCTAATAATTTTCAAATTTCTAACTTGACTAAATTGCCGATCAAATTTAATATAAACTTAAGTAATGTAAGGAGGTGGAAAAATTGGATAATGAATTAAAAGATAATTCAGTAAAAAATAATACAGTAAAAGAAGAAACATTTATTACAGTAAAAGAAGAAACATTTATTTTTGAAGAACAGGAAGCACTGATACCTATTATGCACCCGGCCGACTAAGAATTGGCATGAGCGGAACCATCTGAAACTCAATCAGGTGGTTCTTACTTTTATTCTGTTGGGAAAGGGTTTGAGAAAATGTCACGATTGAACCGTTATTATTTAGCACCTGATTTAGTCATTACTTATCCTGATGGACAACCGCACTTGCATCTACCTTCTGTAAAACGCACTTTTAAAGTTGATTGGAAGGTATGCGAGATTATCTCCATGTTTTCGAGTGAAGACACAAGCTTACAACCGATTTTTTCAGAATCAATGGTAACAAGTATTGTCGAACACTTGGTCAAAAATGGAATTCTCATAGAAAAGGAAACAGATTACAATTTGACCATTGAGCAAATCGTAGCGGAATGGCAAGATTGGGATGAATCATCTTGGTTCCTTCATCTACAAACAAAAGATACAAAATTTGAAACCACTGAAGAAGGTAGATTGAAAAATGTTGAAGAATTCAGAAAAAAATCATCTCCTGCACCACAATATTTCAAGTGCAACTGCGCAACATCTAGCATCAAACTACCGACTCCTAGTAAACTTTTAGATCAAACTTTGGTCAATTCTTTTATGAAACGTAGATCCTGTCGACGTTTTTCTGAAGAACCAATTTCACTACAAAACTTAGCCGATGTTCTATTTTACACTGGGGGGATTCTTTTCACAAATGACACACACTCCTATGGAATCGTAGCCAAAAAGCCCTCTCCCTCTCCGGGTGGACGACATTCAATAGAGTTATATCCGATTGTGAATGCATGTGAAGGTTTACGAAGCGGTGTGTACCATTACTGTCAAAAACACCACGCTTTACATCTTATTGAGGCAGAAGAAGACGTGAAGCCATTTCTATACGATGTCCTATATGGGCAAGATTATTTCCTGAATGCCGCAGTTACAGTTTTTTATACAAGTGTTATAGATCGTTTAAAATGGAAATATAATACCAGTAGAGCCTATCGGCTCATGCATCTAGAAACAGGCCATTACGCGCAAAACTTTTTACTTACCTGTACTGCTCTTGGTTTGGGTAGTTTTGTTACTGCAGCTTTCAAGGATAGTGCTATAGAAGAGAAATTGGGGGTTTGTGGGGTTCATGAAGTTGCGATGTACGTCTCCGGTATGGGCCATATTGTGTTTGATAAGACTACGCGATCAGATATTGAATATGGACAAGTACTGCCTGAAGGAATCGAGATTCGTCTCCCTATAGGAGACCATAGCTAACGAAAAAGGGGGAAAAGGAATATATGGAATATATTTACAAATACAAACTAACATCAGATTTGGTTATTACTTACGTCAACAGGAAGCCTCAATTGAGGATACCCTCGCAACATCGTCGTTTCGAAGTTGACTCGAAAGTCATGAGTGTCGTCTCTGCACTCACAGGGAACCCAGAAGAGACTTTACATAGGCTAGAGAAGACCATTTCCAAAAACACAATACAAGCTATTGTTAATAAGTTGATTGATGTCGGTGTTCTCATTTCCGCGAACGAACAAAAACAATCACGAACCTCAGAAATAGTTATGGAATGGGCAGAGTGGGGAGAATCCACTTGGTTTGTCCATCTGGAAAGCCGTGATGCCAATTATAAGTCGTCCGATGAAGTGGGTGAGGAATTTATGGAATCTTCCGGACCACATCCTCCTACATATAAATGTAACTGTGAAAAATCAAATATCACTTTGCCTAAACCTAGCACCTTATCAAACATGACCCTTTCCGATGCTTTAACACTTCGAAGAACCTATCGAAACTTTTTGCCGGAATCAATCAAGCTACAAGAACTTTCCGATCTTCTGTATTATACAGGTGGAATCCTCTTCACAAATTCGACTCGGTTCTTTGGACGAGTTGCAAAGAAGGCCGCTCCTTCGCCTGGAGGTCGGCATGCAACGGAATTATATCCAGTCATAAATAATTGTGAAGGTCTGGAAAGAGGCATTTATCATTATTGTCAAAAACATCACGCCCTGCATCTTCTTTCTAAGATGGATGATGTTAAATCATTTTTGGATGAAGCATTGTATGGCCAAGACTACTTTCTGGATGCATCCGTTACAATTTTTTATACAAGTGTTATAGATCGAATTAAATGGAAATACAAAGGCGCACGCATTTATCGACTTATGCATTATGAAACCGCTCACTACGCGCAAAACTTTTTGTTAGCGGGAACAGCACATAATTTAGGTGTTTTCATGACGGCAGCTTTTAAGGAAAGTTTAGTAGAATCAAAACTCGGTATTGACGGAGTACATGAAGTGGCCATGTATGTAACAGGAGCTGGACAAAAAGATGAAATAGGTCCATATGCTCGCGCCGGCATTGAGCTAAGTGAAAACGTACCGGCAGATTTTAAAATTGTCCTGCCAAAAGCTCTTTCTTCTACAGCTGAGCAAAAGATACTAGGGTAAGGTGGAGATGGCATGAAGTTCCTAGTTTCTCAATATTCGAAAATAAAGAAAGTAGTTCATTCACAACCTTGGAGTGCGCCCTTTCTAGGGGCATTGTTTCTAGATTCGTTCGGATCGGGGTTAACTATGCCATTTTTAGTTCTTTTTTTTCTAAAGACGAGTGGTCTTTCGTTGGAGCAAGTAGGTCAAATGCTATCGATTAGTGCATTGGCTGGATTACTTGCCATACCTGTCTGCGGTATGATAGTGGATCGATTAGGTGCAAAGCCTGCTGCTCTTGCAAGTTTTTGGTTACGAGGAATCGGAACTCTTGGATATTTGATATTCCATAATATTTGGGGATTGACAATCGCAGCGACTATTGTTACCTGGGGACAGCGGGCATGGCCAGTTGTGAACCAAACGATCATCTCACAACTTGTCCCCAGCGAGGATCGAACGATGTGGTTTGGAAGTTCTCGAAGTTTACGGAATTTGGGGAATTCTTTAGGAATGCTCATAGGTACAGGTATCATAGCAATATTTAATACATCATTTGCTTATGGGACGTTAATATTCATAGATGCATTCAGTTTTCTTATTGCAGCCGTGTTGATTGCAAAAATTCCATTGCGCAACCAATCAATTATAAAAAAAGAACCGATTTCCAAAAAAGTTTGGGCTATTCGTTTTTCATACGACTCAAACTTAATGCGTTTTTTGGTAGCAGTTGCTCCGATGACCTTTATGTACGTCGCTTTAGGTTTCGCAATGCCTGCTTTTATAAAGGAGATAAGTCCAGACCTTAGCTGGATTTCTGGTGTGTTATTTACAGTAAATAGCCTTTCCGTTATTGTCCTTCAGGTTCCGCTGTTGTTTTTTACACATCGCTTGAACGATTTGCAAAAAATAATCGTCGGTTCGGTTGTTTTAGGCTTATCTTATATCATTTTCTTAGGAAGTACATTTTTAGTATCTGCACACTTGAACTTTTTTGTTCCACTTCTTTTCGTCGGAATTCTTCTCTTTAGTTGTGGAGAACAACTTTTTTATCCAGCGTCTGCAACAATTGTGGGAGAAATTGGTCCGTCTGAGAAAAGAGGGAAAAGCATTTCGAGCTATCAGCTTCTCTATGGAATCAGTAACGCGATCGGTCCCTTCATTGTAGGATATTTATTAACAAGAAATATTCCCCTTTCTTGGTCGTTTTTTGTGGTGCTTGCTTTTGTTGGAGTATTCCTACAGTGTATGTTATTACCCAATATAATTGGACAATCGCGTTCTCGTGAATCAACAATATTATAGGTATAACAAATGCTAAAAATAACGAGACGTAAAGCGTGATAAGTGTATTTGAATATTCAAATCCTTTCAAAATTAATTAATTTGATGATTTTGATATCACCCCTTATTATAAACATAAGATTTGAAAATTTTACAAAAAGGAGTAGCATAAGGTGAGTAAAATCTTAGTATTGTATGATAGCTGGTGTCCAATCTGTATGAGAGTTAAAGAAAATATTCATAAGCTGGATTGGTTTAACCTTATTGAACTAAAGAGTATTAGAGAAGAAAATAATCTAAATATACCTATCACTGACCTTGAAAAAGAAATGTATTGTATAAACGTAGAAACAGGAAAAATCACAAAAGGTATTGACGCAATCGCTTCTATTTCAGCAAGACTTCCGTTGATGATGTTATTTTGGTTACCTTTAAAATTATCAAGCTACTTTGTTTTTGGTCATAAACTCTACAATTATATAGCTAAAACCAGAAGAATTATTCCGGTTAATAACTGTGATGGAGACACCTGCAATATAAAATAAAGTGAAGTGACCCCTGTCAAGTAGACAGGAATAAAAAAGAACATTTAAGCAAGGGGCTGACCCAAAACGCGAATGCGTTTTGGGTCAGCCCCTAATAGGGTTTGGCTGTGTTTGATTAAACATTTAAGTCTTTCCCTACTTCTTTAGCAATGTAGAGGAGAAACTCTCTGATCGGGTATATCACTAATTTTTCGCTTTGATTAAATGTTACATTGTTCTTTTTTAAATAATCAAGCAGCTGCGGCAAGGTCATTTCATGTCGATAAACAGCATTAAATTTATACAAAACGATTTCTTTCCATTTTCGGGGATTCCCGTTAATATACGTTTCTCCGGCTATCTTATAGTTTAGAATTTTTTCTTTTTGCTCTTCTCGTTTTTTCATTGCGACCTTTTCCTCCGTTGTCATGTCGGATGGTTCGGGATACGTATTCACCGTATGGTGTTGAAGAATATGTTGTCGAGCGGATTGGATGAGCAACTCTGCTTTTCTCTTCATATAAGAGCTATTAAGAGCTTTAAATCGCCTTGATAAGTCCTCATCCATTTCTTCCTGGCTTCTAATTTTATTGTTGGTCGATGCTTGTCCCCACTCTTTTATTCTTTCTTCCATGGTTTGAATATGTTCGTATATCGCCTCTTGCAACCGTTCTTCTTCCGCTAATATTTGATAGTATTTAGCTAATAATTCCTCTTTAAGAAGGACCATTTGTTTATTTTCCTCGTGAGAATACAGTTGAAACGTTTCCATATCGGGTGTAATACTTAATGCCTGTTCTAAGCTAATCTCCAAAGGAGTGGTTAATACAAAAGCATGTCTTTGATTCGTCATCAAAAAACGTAAAATTTTACAGGTTCGATCCTCTGGATTCACATACACAATGCTTCGCGTGTCAAACGGTTCATATTTACTTGGTTGTTGTAATAACAGGTCGAGTAAATGAGGATCTAAATCTAACAAAAATAAGTTCCAATCGATATCTTGCGGCCGCTTTTCTATGATGTGTAACTCTGATTCTACAAATGTAGTATAAGCTGAAACCTTTGGATTAAAAGCTAACCACACTTCATCTACAAGGAAAAATGGTCTGATTCCCTGTGACTGATACGTTTCCTTACGTTTAGCAATGTGAGTAGCATAGCCTTTGCTCCCTTTAAAGCCAGTGAAATAGTCAATTGCCCATATTTTTTCTTGATTAGGAAAGGTTAAGATAAAATCCAGTATAAATGATAACGTCCCTTTATAGTGGTAGCTTAGCTGTCTTGAACAGTGATGCCATAAGGCTTTAACTGTCCTTCTAGGAGTGTTCGTAGGATGGTCTTCCCCAGTTCATGTCTCTTGATATTCTCGTATTTTTCTTTTTGTTTCTTGTATTTGCGGTAATTCTCGCTATAGGAACATTCACTGCCGTCTTTATGACGAAAGTGAACACTGCGATCGAGCGGGAGAACCATTTCAACCGGTTTCCCGCAACAAACACAAGTAAACGCTTCTTTTTTAGAAAATAGGCGATAATCGTGATTTAACTGTTGAATGATTTGTTTCTTATCGAGTCCATTGGTACTGAGTCGATGAAATTCATAGCAAATATTAACCAATTGACCATGAAACCAAGCCGACTCCATTTTACTCGCCTCACTTTACTTTTCTTCTCTATATTCCGCTAATGGTCACTTTCATCCTTTTCCCTTCTGTTCGAAAAGTGTACGGTACACCTTTTTAAAAAAGTTATCTATTGATTTTCCTACTCTATATGTATTGCAAGCCCATTAATTTCTCTATTCCCTTTACGGATTAACACTACCTGTAAGAACACCTTGAATAAAGCGTCATCCCATGTTTCTAGTGCATCCATAAGATTGAAGTCGTTATGTCTATTAAATAAATTCGTTGCAAGATCAACCAATTTACGGTAACCGCTAGAAAGTTGGTAGTATGCTTCGCTCCGAATTTCCTTCCCTTCTTCATCCACTTCTACTTCACAGTCGATTACTTGATACTCTTGCCCTGTTTCCTCATCTGTTTCAAAATATGAGGTATCTTTATATTTCACTGTCCATAGAAAAGGATAAGTTTTTAAAAAGCTGTCACTAATGCAACGATTATAAATGTCTGGAAGTGCTAATATATAAGCGACAACATGGTATTCCTTATCGTTCCGTGCGTGTGGATACACTTCGGATACTAAATATTCATAGTTTGATTTATGCGGTTCGTTAAAAAAGTACGTAAAACCACCTCTTGTTTAATTATTTTTTATTTCTTTCAATAAATTAGGGATTCAGATTTTTGATTCCCCTTTTTTGTATGTTTATTATTGGTGCATAATTCTTCTAACAGGCGTTCAATGTATTCTGGCACATCGCAGTTATTCTCGAATGTTAGGTCTTTTAACTGTTGGTGCAAGTGTTCATCTAGATGAATCAAAACCGACTTTCTGTTATTGGATATTTTTATAATTCGTTCATTTTTGTATAGCTTCCCTGATGATGTATAAAATTTTGTGTCAAGCATTTGGCTAGACCAAAAGAAAAAGGAAACTTCCATAGCCTAATGATTGACATAACCAATAGCGAAAGAAAAAGAATCACATTCGGTGCTAAACAGGCGGCAACGGTGGAGGCAGTTACCGCCCCTCCTCCATTTTTTTTCACCATATGGAGAGGCTGTTCTCTTTTGTATCTTGTCTTCCTCATCTCTATCCCAAAAGCGCGATCACCCCTAGTATAGGATGACTGCCAAAAACAATGGGACGATTCGTCCCATTATTTTTTCAATAGCGGGACGGTGCTTTAACCACCTAGTGATAGATGATTTTGAAAATTGTCTTTATCTTATGGTAACGTAAGGCATGTTTTAGATTAGGAAAGCCAATGAACGAATTCCTCCTGCAGCTCTTCAATCACCGAAATGCTGACATCGAAAAGGTTGATCATCAGAGGGGAAAGCTTCCTCCACGCTCGTTTACAAATATCGAAGGACATGTAAAGATACCGCCTAAACCAATATGAAAAATATTACTATAAAGTAAAATTGAACAAAAATATATACAATATATTTCTTTTTTATAGTATAAAATTTATATAGAAATAAAAATACCTATACAGTACCTAGAGGAAAGAAAATAGCGATATTAAAAAATGGTTTCTGCAGTTGCTGGGCTAGTATTTGTTCCGCTTTCTACTTTTGCTGCACTATCTATTTAAATCAGACGATGGGGTTGATTATGCATAACTGGATTAGCTGCCTGACCCCCCCTCTTGATTTATCTTGAAAGGAAAGAGTTTATGATTACTATTAAACCTATATATTTTATTCTAGCTACCATTTTATTTGTAGTCGTTCAGGCATTTATGGTCAGAAGAAAAAAGGAGTTTAATTTTTTTAGCATATTGGCAAATATATTTTTGTGAACTACTGTCTGTACGTTATGTTCTTACTCTTTTTCCCTATTTATATTGATCCGAAAGCAATAGATACAAGTCAACCGATCGCTCATAATATTAATATAATTCCCTTCGCTTCGTTAATCGATATGGCCATATTCGCTATCAAACACGGCTATTATATGTCTTTAGTTACAAACATTGTGGGAAACACTTTGCTGCTTTTCCCATTGTCCTTTTACTTGACAGTCCTCTGGGATCGGCTTAAAAGCGTGAAAACAGCATTTATTTCCTCCATTTCCATTTCTATTTTAATCGAATTGATTCAATTAATTGAAAACATTTTTCAAGGGACTGGAAGAAAAGTAGATATTGATGATGTCATGCTAAATGGAATCGGCTTTTTTATCGGATACTGGATTGCTGTTCAACTTTATTCACCACTTAAAGAGATCCTTTCACAATCGAGTATCCGTTTAAAAAAACATCATTTATAACTTCAGCGATTTACTATGCAAAATTTTGAACCCTATCCGAGCGTTGCAACAAAAGCTGGAATCATTCTGTTTTGTTTTTTGGGGATATGGTGATCATTTTATATTAGCTGATCGCCATTCTAAGCATGGATAAATGGAGCGACTTTTATTATGGAAAATAAAAGCAATAAGTTGATTGAGTTTTTTAGCTTGCTCATGGCCTAAAAAGACCATGAGCGAGCTTTCATAAGTTAAATTGGCGCGAACGCGATAAAATAAGTGAGGCTTGGACTTTTAAGACGTTAGAAAGCTACTTTTTGATCACGCTTTTGGATGAATCATCTCTTCAGGACGAACATATTGATCGAATTGTTCTTCCGTTAGCACTCCTAATTCAATGGCCGCTTGTTTAAGGGACAAGTTATGTTTATGAGCATGTTTGGCAATTTTCGCCGCATTTTCATAGCCAATGTGAGGATTCAAGGCTGTTACTAACATTAAAGACTGATTCAAGTATTCTTGTATCACTTTTTCGTTTGGTTTAATGCCGACGGCGCAATTCGTATTAAAGGAATCCATCGCATCGGCTAACAGACGGACAGATTGCAAGAAATTATAAGCAATGACCGGTTTAAAAACATTTAATTCAAAATTCCCTTGACTTGCGGCAAAACCAATCGCCGCATCATTTCCCATCACTTGAACCGCTACCATGGTGAGTGCTTCACTTTGTGTAGGGTTTACTTTTCCAGGCATGATCGAGCTGCCCGGTTCGTTTTCAGGGATGATAATTTCCCCGATTCCGCAACGAGGGCCGCTCGCCAACCAACGAACGTCATTTGCGATTTTCATTAAATCGGCAGCTAAAGCTTTTAAAGCACCGTGGGCATAGGTGATTTCATCATGGCTTGTTAAAGCATGGAACTTATTGATTGACGAAGTGAACGTTTCTTTTGTATAAGCCGAAATCTCTTCGGCAACCATCTCGCCAAACTTTGGATGAGCATTAATTCCTGTTCCTACAGCCGTTCCCCCAACCGCCAAGGCTTTCATCTTTTCAGTAGATTCCATAATCATCTCTTTGGAACGCTGCAGCATATATGCCCAGCCGCTAATTTCTTGCCCGAGTGTAAGCGGGGTGGCATCTTGGAGATGAGTACGACCGATTTTTACAATATGTTGAAACTCTTTTTCTTTCGCAACGAACGTTGTATGTAAGCGCTCTAATGCCGGAAGCAAAGTGTCTTTGATCGCAAGGACACTCGCAATATGCATGGCTGTCGGAAAGGTATCGTTTGAGCTTTGACTCATGTTGACATGGTCATTCGGATGAATCTTTTCATCCATTCCTTGTTCTTTTAACCAGGCATTTCCGCGATTCGCTACCACTTCATTCACGTTCATATTCGACTGCGTTCCACTACCGGTTTGCCAAACGACAAGCGGAAAATGGTCATCTAATTTCCCAGCTAAAATTTCATCGCAAGCAAAAACGATCGCCTCTTTTCTAGGTTTGCTTAGTTTTCCTAGTTTTTCATTAACGATGGCGGCACTTCTCTTTAGCACGGCGAAAGCGCGAATTAATTCGATTGGCATTTTTTCTGTTCCAATTTTAAAATTATTCTTACTTCTTTGTGTTTGGGCTCCCCACCATTTATCCGCTGGAACTTTCACTTCACCCATTGTGTCTCTTTCTATCCGATATTCCATCGATCGAATTCCTCCCATATATTGATGATTTCTATGTTTACTATAAAGGAAATGAGCCTCTGGTTTCAAATGATTAAGATGTAGCTTACAAAACAATTTGACAAATAGGGAATAATCCGTCAATATTACTCTGAATTTGAGATATCTTAATTAACGAACAAGCTCTCCTGCCATTAGCTGAGCATATCGATCCACAAGCGAACATACTCAGTGTTCGAGGAAATGTTTTAGAAAACGGAATGCCGCGATTTTTTAAGCGCTTGGCGGAAGGAGTTTTTGATGAGGCCGATTTGATTAAGCGGACGAAAGAACGAAACGACTTTTTAGATGAAGCAGAGGCAAACTATCAATTGAACCGCGGAAATATCGTGGCATTTGGATATTCCAACGGAGCTAATATAGCAGGAAGTTTATTGTTTCATTTTAAAGGGACTTTAAAAGGGGTCTTGCTGCATCATCCAATGATGCCAAGAAGAGGAAACAAACTTCCTGATTTAACCGGTACGTCCGTATTTATTGCCGCGGGTGTGAATGATCCGCTCTGCCTCCGGTCAGAAACGGAGGAACTAGAAGGCAAAGGCCAAGGTAACCATTCATTGGATGAACACCGGCCCATCAGCTTACATGGCAAGAAGTCCGGCAGGCTGCTGAATGGGTATCAACATACGGTTAAGCAATAAATAAGAAAGGTAGAATGAAATCGTTGACGAAATGTTGTTAGGTGAACACGGTTAAACATAACGGTTAACGATTCTTTCTACCGCATTTACATAGCTTTTTCCAAACAAATTGAGATGAACAAGCAGATAAAATAATTGATAAAGTTCTTTACGATCTTCATAATCTTTGGATAAAGGATTTACTTCTTGATAAGCATGATAAAAGCCGGCTGGAAACCCGCCAAATAATTCGGTAAAGGCGAGCTCAAATTCATCATGTCCATAAAAAACAGAAGGATCGATGAGATACGGTTCGCCATTTTCCCCCGCCATCCAATTTCCGCTCCATAAATCTCCATGAAGCAAAGAGGCTTTTGGTTTTTCTGGTATCCATTGCTCTAACTCTTGCATCAGCTTATTTAACTTTTTGAAAATGGAAAGGGGTAACAATCCCTTTTCTTCAGCAAGACGAATTTGAGGTTGCAGCCTGCATGTTCGATAATAGTCGATCCATGAATCAAACCATTGATTCGGTTGCGGCAGCTTTCCAATGTAACCATTGTTCGCAAAACCAAATTTTTCCCCTGTATAGTTATGCATGAGGGCGAGAAGAGCCCCTAGTTTTTCGGCGGCTTGTTCAGTTTTCTTCCCGGATATCCATTCTAAAATTAAACAGCCAACCTCGCCATCTTCATACACGTGAAACACGTTTGGAACGGAAATCGTCTTCGTTAAGCGAATCGTATCTAATCCGCTTTTTTCAGAATGGAAAAAGCGTGGAGGCGGCGCTGCTTGAATTTTTATGAAATAGGAGCCGGAAGCTGTCCGAATGTAAAAAGATTCATTGATATCTCCGCCATAAACTTGTTTCCATGTAACGATTTCGCTTGTATCGAAATACGTTTGGATGGCTTTGGATAACATAGAATGCATATGGACCATATCCTTTCCTATTCACGATTTATCCTTCTTCAGGCTTTTTTCTTGGAAAGATAAAATAGGAGATCGAGATGAGAAAATCGACGATGAGCACAATTGTCCAAACTTTTGCAATTTGAACGAGGGCAGCCGTTCGTTCGATATCGTCAATCAACCAATCAATCATTCCTATCATACCACAACCGATCATATAAGATAAAACATGCCGAATCCAGCCTTTAAAATAATGCTTTGCATAGTCGAGACCGTAACGCTTCACTGGTTTTGGCCCTGTTTTTGCCACGTAATATTGAAATCGCTCATCCGCCCAGCGTACCATGCTTTTTCCGAAAGCGATCGAAACGCCAATGTATACGGCAGCCAAACCGTGGGCAATGGTGGCTGTTGCTCCACGATATAAATCAAAACTCGTAGCGATAAGTAAAACGAGATCGACGATAGGTGACATCGCTAATAGATAGATTCCTAGCTTTTGTTGCTTAAAAACATATCTTGCAAATAGGCCGGCAATAATGAATACCCAAAATCCGATTTCACAGGCAATAATGAACCATGCGATCCAATTCATCTGTTTCTCCTTTTTAATACAATCGTACTAAAAAAGTACAGATTAAGCAAATGGTTTGAAGACCATGACAGGAAGCCTTCTCCATTTTCATAAAAAAACGTTTGGAACACATGAACCAACAAATGTCCGAAGAACGCGATAAAAAACGAGATCGACTGCTCCATCAACATACATTCGGAATCAATAGCCTTTTTGATGAAGAAGAAAAGGTGATCTCTAGAAGAGAAAATGAGCGCTTACATGCAGAACATCTATTTATTGCAGCTTCCTCACCTTCACCCCGTTAAGAGGCGGGAGAGTTCTCGGCGGATGAGGCTACAATCATTTGAAAAGAAACCAATATTAAATTGAGAGAGTGGATTACAGAGGGTTTACTGATAAAAGGCATAAAAAAATAACTTCCCCCCAAGAATGTTGCTCACTGTCACTTTTGAAATGGGGTACAGAAAGTTTTTCCACCCCACATCATCCGTTCAGCACATATGTCTTTCAATCCATTGTCCGTCTGCTTATAGGTTCCTTCGCTATCCATTCATTTGTTATCATATGTAACTGCTTTTTGATAAGCTGTTGCAAAACGTTCTATGCTGATGGTTTTTTAATTAAGCAGCAACACAGAAACCGCCAAAACATTCCGCAAAAAAACTTCAACTTCGAAACTGAATCGTTTGGAAGTTGAAGCTGCATGTTTTCGTTTGCTGTAAGAAGCAAAGGATGAACCCCATTTATGATTCGTTTGTTTTATTGGGCCTTTTATTGATGTAATAAGCGGTTGCTAGAGCAATTAATGCAATGATCATCAAGCCAATGTACCCTAACTTTGCCCCGAATAAGAAGATCGCAGTCGTTGGAACCGCCCCGTCAACAAGCGAGGATATGGAGTTCGTTCCTTCTGGGAAAGAAAAACCTACATTTTTGGCTGCTTGTGTGAAAAGAGGGGAAATATAGGTTGCTAGCAATAAACCAAACCCTAATGCAATCGTGCTTGCTACCACGGTTCGAATAACATTTCCCCGGAAAATCGGAACCATCATACTGACAATGAATGGGATCGTTGCCAAGTCACCGAATGGCAATACTTTGTTGCCAGGTACAATAATGGCTAGTAATAAGACAATCGGCACCATGATCAAAGATGAGGCGATTGCTGCTGGATGTCCTACTGCCAAAGCACTGTCCATCCCTATGAATACTTCGCGGCCAGGAAATTTTGATTTTACAAATTCGCTGGCAGATTCTGAAACGGGCGCAAGTCCCTCCATTAAAATGGAGACCATCCGCGGTAAAAGAAGCATAACAGCTGCAGTCGATACTCCTAAATTCAACACTTCTTTTGCATTCCATCCTGCTAAAATACCGATAATAAGACCTAATATCAGCCCTAATACTGTCGATTCACCTAAAATTCCTAATCTTTTTTGAATCGATTCAGGATCAGCTTTTAAATTTTTAAACCCGGGAATCATGTTGAAGAGCTTTTCTAAAGGCCAAGCAAACAAAATATACGGTGTAGACGTTCCATGGGGAAAAGAAATGTTTGGATAGCCATAAAATTTCTCTACATGTTTTTGTGACATATCAGCAAGGACTAAGAGGACAATGGCATGTACAGAGGCGGTTACAATTCCCATCGCAAAGCTGTCGGTCATAATGCTGACGAGCGCACCTGTGAAGGCAATATGCCATAAATTCCACAAATCAATATTCAGCGTTTTTGTCAAGCCTACAATGAGTAAAATGAAATTGACAATTAATCCGATAGGGATTGCCAAGGCACCTACAGTTGATCCGAAGGCAATGGCCGAAGTAGCTGGCCAACCCACGTCAATAATACTTAAATCAATCCCTAGCCTTTCAACCATATCTTTTGCGGCAGGTCCTAAATTATCCACGAGCAAGCCGATAATTAAATTCACACCGATAAAGCCAATTCCGACGGTTAAACCTGCCCGAAAGGCACGCCCCGGTTTCATTTTTAAAACAAGACCGAATAAAAAAATGATGACAGGCAATACGACTGTAGGGCCTAAATCAACAATCTTTTGGATGAAATCCATATACTCCCATCCCCTCATTGATTATTTTAATGCTTCTAATATATCGTTAAATACCTTTTCCTTTCCTATTCCTGTTAGTAAAGGAACGGCATTAACAACCTTTGTTTTAATGCTTGGCGGAACAACGGTTGTCGATATGATGACATCATAATCATTTCCGGTTGATAAAATATCCGAAACTTTTGATTGATAAAGCTGAACATCGATTTGTTTTTCTGCAAAAAATTCCTTTAGCTTATTGATCACCATTGTTGATGTTGCAACTCCAGTTCCACAAATGACAAGCACCTTTTTCATTTTTATTCCTCCCTTAATCATCAATATTTTCTATTTTCAAAATATTTCAGTTTCTAAATAGGCAGCGATTTCTTTCTCGTTTTTCATGTCTTTTAAAACAAGCAATTTTTCTTCTTTTTGAAAAAATTCCATTAAACGTTGCAGGAGTTCGATTTGTTTTTTGCCATCGTTCATCGCAAGCATCAAAATAATAGATACATGTACTTTATCATCAGGACTTCCCATTACAGAGAACTCTACAGGTTTCTTTAAGATGGCAACTCCTATGCCCGTTCGAGCAACATGGTAAGCATCTGTGTGCGGAATGGCAACACCGATTGAAACTAATGGCAATCCAGTCGGAAATTCGGCTTCCCTTTCTAAAACAGCATGCTTAAAGGTATCCTTAACAAAACCTTGTTTATATAAAGCATCCGAGAGTTGAGAAAGAATGTCATGTTGATCATACGCTTCGACATTTAACAACACACAATTTTCGTGAATGATTTTTTCAATCGAATTCATGAACCTTCCCCCTAGTTAGGTTGAAACACAATCGCGCAAAAAATGATAATTCTGACTTTTTACATTTGTTCTATTTAGTTAATTTTGTTTTAATTATATTTGTAATCGCTTTCTCGTGTCAATACATAAAACCAAATTCACGGTTGAAATGTAAAAAAAACGATAGATTCGTATGTTGGTTGCATCTGTTACATCGAACAGCTTTTTGCTGATATCAATAGGACTCGCTTGTTTCGCTTCGCTATCATAAATTTCATAAGGGCAATAGCTCTTTTCCTCACGACAGAATGCCAGTCTGATCGCCAAATTTTTGATGCCTTTTGAATAGAAATAGGCGATCGCTCTTGAACATGGAGATGACAACTCTTTTTAAGCAAGCTGCTACGTACGATCGTTTTCCATAATACACCATAATCACCTAAAAGCTTTGTCGTAAAGCCGAAACACTAATGGAAAGGCTTGTTTCATCATATGAACCATGAGCCAACAGGTAGATGTCTCAGACGAACGAATGAACCATATGCGAGCAATGGAAGCCGCCTCCTTCGATCATGAGATCAAGCGTATCAGCGCTCAAGAAGGTCTTTATTTAGGCTTGACCATTGAGACAACGGAACATCCCCTATTGCCTTTTCCTACAGAAGAATGGTTTCATCCCACAGATTTTGGCTCATTGTCGCCCAATGCTTCGGATAAAAACTGAGCGGATGAAGCCCCCGTTAGCGTTCCGGCCATTCCTTCATCGATGATACGGTTGTGATACCTCATCATCCATGTTGAGTAATAGAGTCTCGGTCCTTCTATCTGTAAAAACTTGGTGAATCATTAGTAAGCTGCAGCCTGATACATGAACCTCCTCAATCGTTTGGTCACATCTCTACTTTATGAAGGTTTTTTTGTAAATGTATATTAATGAATGGACCCAAGTAAAAATGGTTTTCCATGAAATTTTTCACCAATTTTCAACAATCGCTGCAGCAGTCTGCTCATCAATAATTAAAACATTGATGAAGCCTCCGTTCAGTGCTCCTTTTATACTTTCAAGTTTATGAATTCCTTCAACAACCGCTATCACTCGGTTCACCTTTTTTAATTCGCTTAAGGAAACGCCAATCATTTTATTGGTGAATGAATTGATAATGACATTACCAGATTCATCAAAAAATCGAAATCCGATATCACCCACGACACCCAGCTTACGCAAATAGTGCAGATCATCATCCTTCAAGTAACCTAGCTTACGCAAGGTGGAGGATTTATGCGGATTGCCGATTCCAATGATGGCAACATCGATATTCCGACCTTCTTCAAGCACGGCTTCGATATCTGGCATGGATAACAATCTTTCCCTTAATTCTTCTGTCTCAACAATGGCTGGAGCATATAAATAAAGACAGGTACAGCTCATTTTTTTAGCCAATTCGTGGGCAAGCTGGTTCGCATGAATTTCAACGAATTTTCTTCCCATCCCTCCTTCAAGCGGAATAATTTTTAACTCTTCTTTGCGAATATACGGAAATTCTTTCACTAGTTCTGCAAGCGTCGTTCCCCACGAAATCCCTAACCTTTTCACCGACTTTAAATTTTTAGAGAGATAATAAGCGCCCGCACGCGCTACAGCCCGCTTCACCATATCAGGTGTCAATCCTACTGTCGGTACGACAACCGCATCCTTCAATCCGTAATGCTTCTCCAATTTTTGCTCCAATTCAACGGTATGGGCACTTTCATCTTTAATAAATATTTCTACGATTCCTACTTCTTTCGCACGCTGCAGCATTTTGGAAATAATCGGTCTTGACACTCCTATTTTTTTCGCGATTTGTTCTTGCGTCCACCCTTCCATATAATACAATGTAGCCACTTTAACAAGCTGCCTTCTTTCTTCCCACTCTAACATTTCCTCACCTCTTCTTTTTTCATACCATTTCAGGTGTGTTGATGACCCATAAAAAACCCGTTGACATTGCTTGATTCCTAGCTCAATCATTCCACATTTTTCATAAAATAATGGATTATCAACACTTGCGATGTCATTTGATCTATCTGATTACTTACATAATTCTATAATAAACATATCATCAGATGAATAAAAAGCTTTTATGTTCCATTTACTTTTTTAAAAGCAAAAAATAAGAGCTTATTTACATTTTGTTCGATCCATAGAACAATTGTAAATAATCCCTTTTTACACCACACTATTATTTTTTACTTTTATCTATAATGTTTTTTGCGATGTCAAAAAACGATTCAGAAATCGTTGGATGCGGGTGAATCATACGGGCCATTTCTTCGACCGTGCCTTCTAGAAATATGAAAGAAGACGCTTCGGAAATCATTTCCGTTACGTGAGGGCCGACCATGGTGACGCCGATGATTTCTCCATATTTCATGTCATAGACGATTTTGACAAATCCTGATGTGTTGCCGGAAATCAACGCTTTCCCATTTCCGGCAAGATCGAATGTTTCTGTCTTCACCGCAAGCCCTTTCCGTTTCGCCTCTTCTTCCGTCCATCCGACGCTGGCCACTTCCGGAAGTGTGAAAATACAGCGCGGAACCACTTGATTGTCCATTTTCCGCTCGTATCCCGCTGCGTTCGAAGCAGCAACGATCCCTTCCATATAGGCTGCATGCGCCAGCTGGTATCCCCCTATGACATCGCCGACAGCATAAATGTTGGAAGCGCTCGTTTCCATTTTTTCATTTACTTGAATAAAAGGTCCGTTTTGCTCCAGTTTTAACCCCTGAACCGCAGATAAATTAGGCTTCCTGCCAACGCTTACTAAAAGCGCCTCTCCTTCGACCAACACGGATTCGCCTTTTTCATTGAGACATTCCGTCATGATTTTGTCTCCATTTTTTTGCACACGTGTCACTTTCGCATTTGTTAACATTCGTACTCCTTTTTTTTGCAGCGATTGAGCAAGCGCTTTGGAGGCGTCCGCATCTTCGGTCGGGATCATCCGTCCAGCCATTTCAATAATGGTCACTCGTGTTTTAAAACGAGAAAAAACCGTCGCCAGCTCCACGCCAATCACGCCGCCGCCAATAATGGTGAGGGAGCTTGGGATGTTGTCGATTTCAAAAATGGTATCGCTTGTATAAAAAGAAACATCGTTTAGCCCGGCGATCGGAGGAATGGAGGGAGATGAGCCGGTCGCCACAATGATTTTATCCGCTTGAACACGTTCCTCTTTTTGATCTGCAATCAATTGAACCGTATTTCCTTCTTCTAAAAAGCCTTCTGCCTGATATACGTCAATTTTTCCTTGTCTTAACAAAAGCGCAATCCCTTGTCGGAGACGGGAGATGACGTCATCTTTCCGCTTTTTCATCTTGTCTAAGGAAATCGTGAGGTTGCCCGTTTGAATGCCCCATTCTTTGGACAACTCAATGGATTCTATAATTTCAGCGTTTTTCAACCATGTTTTAGAAGGAATGCAGCCTCTATTTAAACAGGTGCCGCCTAAAAACTCCTTTTCCACCAGCATGACTTTTTTTCCAAGACGAGCAGCATGAAGAGCCGCCATATAGCCTCCCGGACCGCCGCCGATGACCGCGATATCATACGATTGTGCCAAATGGAACCTCCTCCTTATAAAATCATTTCATACGGGTTTTCGAGAATGCGTTTGACTTCAGCTAAAAATTCCGCCGCGGGCGCGCCATCGATGACGCGGTGATCAAAAGACAAGCTGACGGTCATGATTGGGCGGATGGCGATTTCCCCATTGACAACCACAGGTTTTTCTTGGGTTCTGCCTACGCCTAAAATCGCGATTTCCGGCTGATTAATAATCGGCGTGAATGCATCAATCGGATACATGCCTAAATTGCTAATCGTAAAAGTAGAGCCTTCCAGCTCATCGGGCCGGAGTTTTTGTTCCCTCGCGCGCTTGCTTAAATCTTTTGCTTCCGCGCAAATGGCCGCCAGCCCTTTCTGTTCCACTTGTTTAATGACCGGCACTATTAAACCGTCTTGGACCGCAACGGCTACTCCAACATTGACATTCTTTTTATAAATGATTTCATCATGCTCCAAATGGACGTTTACTTCAGGGAAGCGTGATAAAGCCGTACCAACCGCTTTGATGAGAATGTCCGTATACGTTAAACGAAATCCTGTTTGTGTTTCGACAGTCGGAAGGAGGGCTATTCTCATTTCGATCGCTTTTGTCATATCCACATCGCTGGTTAATGTAACGTGGGGAGCGGTAAAGGCGCTTTGTACCATGCGGTCGGCCACCACTTTCCGCAATCCAGATAGCTTCTTCCGGACTTCATGCTGCTCCTGCTTTTGTCCTGACGCTTGAGCTGGAACAGCATGGATCACATCCCGGCTCATCACCTTGCCGCCTGCTCCTGATCCTTGAAGCGTCTTCCAATCGATATTCTCACGTTCGGCCATTTTTCTTGCCAGCGGCGATGCTTTTGGCTGTTCCTTTTCCGTTTCTAAATATTGCTGCACATCTTTCAGGTGGATGCGGCCTTTGGGCCCGCTTCCTAAAATGCTTTGTAGATCCGCTTGCGCTTCTTTGGCTAAGCGTCTGGCGGCAGGTGTGGCTCGTACCTTTCCATTCTCATTGCTTTTCCCTTCGACAGCGTCCTCGCTTATTGCAGACGGTTCCGTCTTTTGACCAGATGGTTCGGTTGCTCCTTCTGATAAAATCGGCGGCTCTTCAGGAACAGCCTCCCCTCGTTCGCCGATATAGCCAATCACTTGATTGACCGGGACTTGATCATCGGCTTGGAAATATTTTTTCAACAGGATTCCTCTGTCATAGGCCTCCACTTCGATATTGATTTTATCGGTCATAATTTCAAAGAGCGGTTCGCCGATATCAACAGGTTCACCTTCTTCTTTCAACCATTGAAGGAGTGTGCCGACTTCCATCGTACTGCTCAGCTTCGGCATAAAAATTTCTTTGGCCATCGGTTCTTCCCCCCTTTTTATTTAAATTGGACCGTTTCTTTTACGGCTTTGATAATATCTGGTACTTGCGGGACAGCCGCTTTTTCTAAATTCGGGTTATAAGGAATCGGAACAGGCAGCCCGCCAAGCCGTTTAATAGGGGCGTCGAGATAATCGAAAGCCTCGCTCTCTGCAATGATGCTTGCGATTTCACCGCCATATCCTCCACGTTTGACCGCTTCGTGGACAACGACCACTCGTCCTGTCTTTTTCACCGATTCGACGATCGTCTCTTCATCAAGCGGGACAAGTGTTCTCGGATCGACAATTTCGACGTCAATCCCTTCCTTTTCAAGCTCTTTTGCCGCTTCTAATGCCTTATGCACCATCATCGCTGTGGCAACAATGGTTACGTCCTTTCCTTCCCGTTTCATGTCTGCTTTTCCTAATGGAATCGAGTATGGTTCTTCTGGAACGTGGCTTTTCATTTTGTAAAGGAGCTTATGTTCGTAGAAAATCACGGGATTATCATCATCAATCGCCGCCTTCAACAATCCTTTGGCATCATAAGCGGTTGACGGCTGTACGACCTTTAGCCCGGGAATATGAGCCATCCATGCTTCTAGGCTTTGGGAATGTTGGGCAGCTGCGCCTGTACCTGATCCAGCAGGAGTTCTTACCACCATCGGAACCTTCCCTTTTCCTCCGTACATGTATCGGAGTTTGGCCGCTTGGTTCACAAGCTGATCCATCGCGATCGTGATAAAATCGGAAAATTGCAGCTCCAAAATCGGCCGCATCCCTGTCAACGCTGATCCGACGGCCGCACCGGCAATAGCTGCTTCCGAAATCGGCGTATTTCTCACACGTTCCGGTCCAAATTCTTCAATCATTCCTCGCGTGACACCAAATGCGCCGCCGTAAACCCCGATATCCTCTCCTAATAAATAAACATCTTGATTTTTTCTCATTTCCTGACTCATCGCTTCGCGAACGGCTTCTAAATACGTGATCTCTCGCATCGCTTTTCTCCCCCTTTACGCATAAACGTCTTCCAACAATGTATCGAGCGACGGTTCTGGACTTTTTTCCGCAAACGCGACAGCGTCTTCAATTTCCCGGAACGCTTCTTCGCGCAGCTGTTCGGCCTTTTCTTCTGTTAATACTCCTTTTTCCATCAAGTACTCTTTGAATCTTTTGATCGGATCTTTTTTTCTCCATTCTTGTTCTTCTTCGCGAGTGCGATATTTTTTGGCGTCGCTTTTGGAGTGGCCCTTCCATCGATAGGTTTTGGCTTCAATCAGTACAGGCCCCTTTCCTGATCTGGCATATTCAACCGCTTCATAAACGGCATTCATCACTTCCAGCATGTCATTTCCGTCGATGACCTTGCCGGGAATGCCGTAAGCCTGTGCCCGATCGGCGATATGTTCAATATTGAACATATCTTTGACAGACCCGCTCATTCCATATTGATTGTTCTCGCATATGAACACAACGGGAAGATCCCAAATGGAAGCAAGGTTTAGGGATTCATGGAAGCTTCCTTCATTGGCTGCACCATCTCCGAAAAAGCACAAGACAACATAGCCTTCGTTTTTCATCCTGGAAGTTAATGCCGCGCCGACGGCCAACGGGATGCCGCCGCCGACAATTCCGTTTGCGCCAAGGTTTCCTTTTTCCACGTCGGCAATGTGCATAGAGCCGCCTTTTCCTTTACAGTATCCGGTCACTTTGCCAAACAGTTCGGCCATCATTTTATCGACGGATGCCCCTTTCGCAATGCAATGACCGTGGCCTCGATGCGTGCTCGTAATTTTATCTTTCTCTTGCAAAACCGCAATGGATCCAGCTGCCGTCGCTTCTTGTCCGACGCAAAGGTGTGTCGTTCCATGAATCATCCCCTTAGCAAAAAATTGGTCCACCTTCTCATCAAAATATCGAATGAGCCACATTTGTTTATACAATTCAACTAATTTTTCATCTGTTATAAATGCTGGAAGTGCATGATTGCTCATTTTTACACTCTCCCTTTACATTTGTTCTTTATATTTACTTTTGTAATAAATATAAAGTTTTTTCTGAAAATAGTCAAGGAATATCTACGTGAGTTTTACTAGAAATTTCAAAATAGAAAACGTATTTGAGCTTGTTTTTTCGCGCTGAAAAAATCAGGAGATCTGTTATCATATTTCGTGCAAAAAAAAAAAGCGGCTGTCATGTTTGCAGTTACGACAGCACAGCTACTGAGCAAAGATGAAAAGCATATAAAATTGATGTGTTGGACACCCTCGTGTTTTACACAGAGGATACGTTTTAGGACCCGAGCATTTCTGCTGTTTTTTCATCTGTGATCAGCACATTGATTAATTTCCCATTTAAAACGGCTTTAATGGCTTCGACTTTTTCCACCCCCGCTGCTACTCCGATCACAAACGGGATTTTTTTTAATTTTTTAATGTCGAAAGAAATAATTTTATCATTCCAGCTATTCGAAGGAGCATTTCCATTTTCATCGATAAATTTATAGCAAATATCACCGACCGCATCGAGTTCATTAAAATATTGCCGATACTTTTTGCCAATCTCTGATCTCGTAATGGTGGAGTGTTTAGGTGAACCGCCGATTCCCACAAGGATGATATCCGCTTTTTCAGCAAGTTCAAAAACACTTTGTATCGATGATTGGGACATAAACAATTCCTTATCTTTTTTACTGTCGGCTATTACCGGAGCATGAAGGAATTTATAATGGGCTTTTAATTTTTCGGCAAACATAGAAACAAGAACATTGGCATGGATATCTACCCGTTCATCTCCCATGCCTCCTACGATCGGAACAAAGGTGGTAGAGGCATAAGGGAGCTTGGCTGACAGCTGCTTTGCTACGGAGAGCAAGGTGGTGCCAGAAGAAACTCCGACAATTTGCCCATTTTTCAAGATCCTTAATAAATAACGGCTTGCATATGTTCCAATACTGTCTAAATCTGTGCCATTTCCCAGGTTAGGAACGCAAATGACCTCCCGAAGCCCATACTTTTTCTCAATCCTTGCTTCTATATTCATAAAAGGATGGTGTGAGCCGTCATGAATTTTTATTTCCACAATTCCTGCTTCTCTCGCCTTTGATAAATATTTTGAGATTAATGATCGACTTACACCGAACACTTTGGCGATTTCTGATTGGGTCGCTCCTTCCAAGTAATACATATGGGATATTTTCACAAGCAGCCTTCTATCTTCCAACAGTCCCCCTTCTTTCTATCAAAAATTAGACTGTATTTTGTTATAATCAACGAAAGAATTGGTTATTTCTCAAAGCGAATTTCTTTCCCGACTTCGAGCGATGGGAAGGCGAAAGGCTCAACAAAAACCGCTCCAGGAAGCACATGTTCATTCGGCTCGGAGAAATAGATAGAAATATGGCCCAGTTCTTTTAAATTTTTGTTTGCTGCTGATCCGACCGCCGTGATGGAATATTCTTGATCGTTCCAAATGATTTTCCCGCCTTCAATTAGAGGCTCATCTGGCACTTCACCGGCAAATTCGTGAATAACCGATATCTCTCTTAGCTCTGGAGGAGCGTGAAGTCCAAAGAGAATTAATAGGTTTTCTTCTTTAAATGATGAGACGAGTGCACCGATTTCACGAATAATGGTTTTTGACATCTTTTATCCTCCTTGAATGATTAATACATGCCAATGCTTGCGGCATATGCGATTAAAACGGCAAGAACTCCCGTGATTAAGCGGCTGTACAAGACCGCTGGCACGCCGTATTGAATCGTTTCCGGCTTTGCTTCGCCAAGAGACAGACCGACAGGGACAAAATCCGCACCCACCTGGCCATTAATAGCGAATAGAGCCGGCAAAGCAAACTGCGGCGGAATATGGCCTGCTGCAATTTGGCTTCCAATTAACACCCCAACGACTTGCGCAATCACCGCTCCGGGACCTAATACCGGCGACAGAATCGGAATGGTACATACGATAACAATGATGATCAATCCCCATAAAGAACTGGCGAGAGGAGAAAGAGTATTGGCAATCACATCACCGATTCCCGTATAATTGATGATGCCGATTAACATACTGACAAAAGCCATAAATGGAATAATATTTTTAATCAGCATATCAACAGAATCGCGGCCCGCCTGATAAAAAGTGCCGGTTACTTTTCCTATTCCCCTTGAAAACCTCATAAATAGATTTTCATTATGCTCACGGGATTCTTTTTTCACTTGTTCATATTGAGAGCGAAAGGCTTCCTTATCCTTCACATCGAATGCCGGTCTTTCTTCCAAGTTTTCTGCTCCCAAAGCATCCGCCTGAACCGCTTGTTCTTCTGCTTCATCCGCTCGATAAATGTCCTTCACGGTAACGCCTGATACAAAAATATCTTCTGTAATGTGTTTCGCTAACGGACCAGAAGGAGAAGACGGAAGAATATCAACGGTCGGGATTCTTTTCATTGGATACAGGCCGATTCTCGCTGTTCCGCCGCAATCAATCACCACGCACATCATTTCATCTTCTGGAACGGAATGTTTAAAGCCGTCTATCGCTTCCGTGCCAGTTAACTCTGCTATTCTCGCTGCTACAGGATGGATGCCGCCGCCCGTAATCGATACAACTTTTTGTTTTTTTCCTTGCGGCTCAATGCGCAAGCCTTTTCCCCAGCCGCCTGAACCTTTGGCAACAAAAACAGCTTGTTTTGACATCATTTCTCCTCCTCTTAAACATTTGAATTCGCTTTCATCTTTGCCCTATGTTAAGATTTTGCTTCCATTCTGCGCGCCAAGAATTTGGTAATATATTCGGTAATGATTCCTCGCAATAAAATGACAACAATCCCTACGAGAAAATAGCGGACAGCAAGTTCTGACATCGAATAGCCGGCCTCTTTGATCCCATTGGCAATTCCTAAATAGACAAATAGCTCGCCTGCGTTCGCATATGGGAATAGCGCTGTTACCGGATGAACGAATGATACGGCAGAATCATAAAACGCCGGTTTTTGTTTTTCTGGCAAAAATCGTCCGAACGTATAACACATCGGGTTTGTTAATAGCAATACGGACAATATCGGCATGACCGTATATCTTAACAGCATATACTTTGAGGCAAATTGGATCGCTTGATTGACCCGCTCTTCCCCAATAAATTTAATAACGGCATAAGTGAATGTAAGTAAAACAATTAAAGTCGGGATAATTCCTGTAAACATTCCCATAAACGTCTCTCCGCCGGCCTGAAACATTCCGATAAAATGTTCACCAATCCATTTTAACCATTCCATCTTTCACTTCTCCTTTCCGGGCATTTTATATGGAAAGCTTTTTCTTAGAAATGGAAACCATCGCGTTTTCGGCTGCCATTGACAAAGCCGCCAAAAATGAAGGGATTTGCTTCTTCCTTCCTCCAGCCTTTTCAACACATTCATGATGATCATCCAAAATTTTCGCTACGTGATGCCCAATGTATTTTTCATATTTTTTAAACTTCGAAAAAACGGAAACCCCTTTGAGAATATAGCAATCTTCTATCACATAATCGTTGTTCACCACAATCATAGCCACAGCGCCGGGACTCAATTTTCGTCTGTTCATGCCAGAGTACAAAAAATAGCCTTCTTTGCCTTTGTAACGGCTTACAATTTTGCCGACATATTTTTGATAATGTCTGACTTGTATGATCGTTGCCACATATTGAATCAGCAAAATCATCGATAAAATGATGGCAAGCTTCAAAAAGAATCACCTCCTTTGCGCTTGACACATGCATTTTTAGTTTGAAAACAAACGATCTTGTAGAGCTCTTAATTTCCAAACAGTGGTGGATGGATCTAACTCGACATCATCCAATGTTAAAAATTGGCCTTGTCTAATAGGGCGTTTGGCGATAATTTTTCCGCTGATTAAACCGATGGGGATGTGCGAATCTTTCTTCATCTCTTGATGAGTTTCAAGCACGCCTCTTACCGAGTAACCGCCAATGCCATCAATGGCTTCCCCTGCCTGGATATCGCGCTTGGCGACAGCGACTGTTTCTGAAACGGGCGCGCCTAATGGATGAATCGACGTATCGTGATGCAATACGGCTTTGGCAATGGTGATCGGAGTTTCTAAACTTGCGAGATGATAAGGCCGGTAAAGAACGTAATGGGGACCTTTGCCAACTTTCAAATACCTTAATTCGGCATCCACAGGTTCTAATTCGCTTTTCACGATGACAAATACGCCCGGTGCCAACCCTTTTACATATTCAACGACTCCGAATTGGTTTAAAACACCGCCGTTTTCTTGTAAATTCAGCTTGTCGGCAACCGTTTCCAAATGGGCCTCCACGCCATGCATGCCCATTTTATCTGGAATGAGGCCTGTAGCGTTGCTTAACAAATTCATTTCCGCCATTGTTTTTGTGCCGTCCTGGAACGCCGCAAGCATATGGGCGCTCATCCGTTTTTGAAGAGCTTCTTCCTTGCACGTATCCGGATTGGCGTTTGGAATAAACGGGTTGTTTTTCCCTTTTCCAGCAACCAGTACTTCAAAGCCCATCGTCTTCGCAAACTCATACAGTTCAAGCGTGGCTGCCGGCTCATCTCCCGCCGATCCTGTATAAACCAACCCAGCTGACGTAAACCAATTGTGCATGATAGAACCAATTGTAATATCTACTTCGACGTTAAGCAGTACTAAATGTTTTCTCGATCTCAATGCTTCCAGCGAAATATTGGCGCCGACTTCAGGAATCCCTGTCGCATCGACAATCACTTCCACTTCATCCGATTGAATGACTTTGCGGTAATCGCTGCTGACAAGAACAGGATGTTTTTTCGTTACTTTCGATTGATAATAGCTGCTGGCTCTTTCTGCCGCCTCCATATTGACATCGCAAATTCCTCTAACCTCCATGCCAGGTATGCGCGAGATTTGCGAAATCAGCCCAAATCCCATTTGACCTGCGCCAACCACCCCTACTTTAATCGGCTGACCGTCACGTTCCCGTGCAAGCAATTCTTGATAAACGGACATGTTTCCAGCTCCTTCAAAGCGTTTTTTAACGTATGTGCACGCACTCGTAACATTTGTTACGACTAATAACATTTGTTAATAGATTATTATCATCATTATATCCTAGTTGTTCAAAAAGTCAATAAATTCTTAAAATTATTTTTCAAACTTTTTATACTTTGAAATACCTATTGAAATTTGGTTATAATGATTTCAATCCTCGAGGAGTTTTTATCAATTGTGAGTGTCGGAAACATTTTACAGAAGGAAAAGAAGCCAGACTTGAATAATATACTTAATATAGAGAAGGATTTGATCCTTCATAAAAAGAGGTGAAGAACGTGGAAATTAAAGAAATAGAAGCGGTGTTGTTTTGCATTCATTGCAACGAAGAGCAAGACCACGTCATTACTTACATTAACGATAAAATCTCAAAGATTGAATGTGTTCACTGCCATCACTCCGTTGAAATAAAGATTGATTTATTACATGAATTTTATCATGAGGTATATGAAAAAATTGTTCATAAACCGGCAGAGATCACAGAGGAATATCGAAGCGACCTCAGTAAATTTTTGCTTTCCCTTCCGGTCCGAATCATAAAAAAGCCTTACAGCATTTATAAATATATGAAGCAAACAAGAGATGTTTTTAAAGCCTTTAAAGAGCAGCAGAAGCGAGAAAAGTAGCTTGTTCAATCTTCATCTCCCTCTTTCCTGCTGACCTTCTCGATAAAAAGAAAAAGCGAAATTTCCTGCAAGGTAAAGGTGTTCTCCACGGCTGCCAAACAGGAAATTTCGCATTTGTCTAACAACTGTATTTAGTAGATGCGATTAAATACAAGCAGAGTGTTAAATATATATCCATAATAGGATCTAAAATCCTTATTGAAACATTTCTTCGAGGTACAAGTGTTGGATATTCATATTCTGAAATTATTTTAGATCTTTTATCCTTAAACAGCGCCATTCGAAATGGTGACAGGCGCCGAAACAATCTGTTGGTTGAATTGATCAATATATTTTGTGATAAAAAAAGTTTGTAAAAAATGCAAATATCAATCCGAGTGGAAACGAAAAAATAACAGACCAACCGTTGACTTTTCCGGTTTCTGCACTTATTTTTATAGCTTCTTTATATCCATATGCAAAATGGAAAACAGATAAAACATAAGTAATAATGAAGAAAGCAAAATCCATTTCTATCCCCTCCAGCTTTTGTCTTCTCTAAATTTCATATATTCACGCTTATCCATTTTTAATACAAAAAATAAATAGTATGAATGCATCAACATCCTGTTTTTAATTGTATCTAGATACATCGTGTCTTTTTAGTTGGGGGAAACTATTGTTTTACATCATCATATTTCAACTTAGAGAAAGACCATATTTATCTTAACGAACGGATCGAAATCATGCGTCTTAATTCTTCAATCGAAACATTCGCTTTATGCAACATGGCGTGGCAATTCGGACATACCGGCCGTAAATCTTCAAAAGGATTAACTTTGTACTCTTCATTGATTTCACTTAGTGGTTTGAGATGATGAACTTCGATAAAGTGTTTACCGATCCTTCCATAGAACTCCTCAAAATCAAAGTCACAAACCGAACATCGGTATCCATATTTTGATAAACACAACTGTCTTGCTTTCGCATTCCGTTCATAGCGATTGACGGCTACTAATTTTTTACTGCCTTCATATAATTCCACATGGTCCAATTCCTGTTCTTCCGGCATCAGAAACATTTTCTTCTGCTCCGATTCTCCCTCAAACTCATAAAGACGGACCGCTTCTTTTAATTCAGGTCTCACTTGCCAAAAGCATTGATTCCGATATTCTTCTCCTAAAAAGGGAATATGCCACCATCGAATCGTACCATCTTCTCTTTGCGGAAACGTTATCCCTGGCAATCGTTTGCGTATCCTCCTTCCAAGACGACCCAATTGAGAATTAAATCCCCGATGGTCTACTCTGTTTAAAAGTTTTGCTACTTGTCTGCCTGTCGCTTTTGAATCCTTTTGTTTATAAACCGTCAAGATGAGCACTATATCTTCTGTGCGAAAAACTTCCGGGTCTTTCAACAATTGAAGCCACTGATGAACGGAAATATCAAGCGGATCATTATATACCTTCATTCTTTTCTCCCCTCTCTCTAGAAAACAAACGACATGCTTGCTAACGACTTCCCCATCTCCTAAATGAAGGCTGGTCCGCACCTCCTCCTACATATGGTAACCAATTCCTTCATAAAGCTTCTGCAAGATTTCTTCTTGATACCCGGCTTTTTTTATTTTTCGCATTTTCTCTTTGATCGGCTGCAATTCTTCAAGCGTAACCGTCTCTAGTTTCTCTACCCGGTCAAGCGACAGCAAAACAAGGCATAATCCAATAGATCTTGAAAATCTTGAATACCCATGTAACCGACGGGAAAAATTGAACCGTTTTCTCTAAATAAGAGTGAACACTTTTCTGGAAATTCCAGCGTAATCCCTATCACTTGACATGGAGCCTCTGCGTACAAGATATTTCCTAAAAAGCGAGCAACAACAAGAATCAGCCGCATGAAACGAGGCTATCATGTACGCCACTCCATGTAAAGTGCACGCTTCTAAACTGTTCAATTTAATCAGTCGAATTCTGTTCAGTTTTATTTAGCGGTCACAGTTGTAAGCCAATCCTAACTCTTTTGCCACTTGGGCGATGGACTTATCCCCCTCCAAGCATAAATCAACGGCTTGAATCTTGTATTCTTGATCAAATGTTCTCTTTTTCATGATTGGACACCTCGAACCGATTGTCATTAAGTTGATTATCATCTCTCTGTTCTCCGTGTCCAATTTTTAGACTCACATCATTTTTATACAAATAGAAACTGAGAAATTAAAAATTCCGTAATTATTTATCGACATAGCTTCGTGAAGGATCCTAATGGATGGAGGAAGTAAAAAGGTAGAATCTGAATGACTGATAAGTTTTCTTAATAAAAATACTCAACAAAAAACTGATTCAAAAAGTTTATAAAGACCATTTTGAATCAGCCGGTTATTAAAAGTTAACGGAACAATTTTAGAATATAAAAAAAATTCATGAAATATTATCTAAATACTCTGATCTAAATACAAACTTTTCTAATGAAACATAGATTAAGTACTTTACAGGAAATTATGTGACTCCTTACCTTAATAAAATTTTATATCAATTTGTACAGTTAGGAGTAAAAGCCGGAAAATTCTTTAACCTAATCCTTTTGTCAATAGAGGAATTCTTTCTTTATATTTATTAATGAGTAACTGATTGTGTTCATCTGCCCCCTCTATATTTCCACTTAGAAAAACAGGTGGAGTGAAACCTTCTTTCGCCATAATCACAATTGCCTCAGCAAAAATGCCATTTAAAATAACGGCTCCTGAAACTGTAGATGTTGGCGAGAACGGTATAGCCACCTTTTCATGTTTTAATATAGCGTCTCCGATTACGGAATGATTATCAATCACTAGGTCTCCCACTTCATATAACCTCTTTCCACTTTCATGTCTTGAAGGTTGACTGTTCGAGTACTCCATAGAAGTTATAATAATCACAAAGGCTCCCTTTTCTCTTGCATGGAGTGCAACGTCAATTGGAACGGCATTTCTTCCGGATGTGGAAAGGACAATAAATACATCTCCTGATCGAATGTCTTGTCTGCTCATAAATGTATGTGCATAATTGTTTTTACGTTCTAACATCGATGAAAGAACTGCTCCTTCATGAAGCATTAAAGGCTCATGAAAAATGGGTTTAATCGGTACAAGCCCGCCCGCTCGATAAAACACTTCTTCCGTTAAAATATGGGAGTGTCCACACCCAAATAATTGAACAATTCCTCCGTGTTTTATAGCTTCTGCCACTTTTTCCGCTGCCTTTTTCATTGAATCTGTCTCTTCATTTTTTATTTTTTGCAACAAATGTTCAATTTTCTGAAAATATTGAGCGATCATAATGTTCCCCCTTTTAACAACGTCAATAGATCCCTAACTTTTTCATGATTCGTTTTACTAGGTTCTACTAATAAATCTCCAAAAATATGGGGCATAAATAATTCAATATGGGTCTGTTGGATGGCTTTAAACATTATTGGTACGTGTTCAATTTTAATACCACCTGCCGGCTCAATCCCACGAATACCTCTTTTCACTGCTTCTTTTGCAATAAATACAAGTTCTTCCAAATGAGTTAACCCCTTTACCGGCATCACTTTGATTGAATCAATATTAAGAGCTGCTGCTAAATCTAAGCACGATTCAACATCAACTGTAGCTCCAGTGGACAATCTCACTTTACCGATTATACCAGTTGGCACTACTAAGGCATTAATCATTGGTTTGACATTATTCGCCTCTAAATATCCTTTGGCGTAGCTAGCTGTTTCATACGGTTGATTAATATGCTCGGATTTTGCCTCAACTGCCATTTGAACAACACGTTTCCATTCTCGGAAGTTTCCACCGCCTCCAAGACCAATACTAACTACAGGAACAGCTTTTTTTAATTCGCGTAATTTCGCCACACCCTCATCTATAGTAGAATAGTCTGCTGCTGCAATTCCTGGAACGATATATCCTTCTCCAGCATCATAAATTGCTTTTGCGTTTTCTTCACCACTTGCCAATACATTGATTAATAATTGATCCCTAAATTTTTTCATTTTAAGCAATTTCATCTTTTGCACTCCTTAACATTGCTGCCATTTTTTCAATGGCAGCTTCAACAATTTTCTCTCCCTTTTCTTTTGTGGCAAGAGTTGCATCTCCAAGAACAGCAGTATTAGTAAATTTCTGCCAAGGAGTTGGTGTGAAATCAGCACTTTCCGGTATATTTGGGATGTCGCAGATGGCCTTATCCATATTCGTGTGTTCTTCAGCTAAATAAAGCATGATTGATGTTTCGACTTCACAAGCATGAAAATAAGTGGAATGGACGGATTGAGTTTCTCTTACATCTTTTAAAATTGTATTCATCCCAGGATAAAAGAAATAAAAAACTTTAAAATCCTGAAATCGATCATAAAGAACTCGTGCAGCATCTTTTAAAGCCGGTTGATTCCCTAAATGACCATTTACGATCGCCCAAATTCGAAAACCTTGTTTATATAAACTTGTTCCTATATCAACGAGGACTGAAATTAAAGATTCATTTGAAATATTTATGCTCCCAGGAAAGTCTCGTAAACTCCATACTTGTCCATAAGGTAAAGTAGGGAGAACAAATGCATGAACCTTTTCAGCAAGCTTTTCTGATAACCGTTCAGCTAAAATATTATCTGTCGATAGAGGCAAGTGTGGACCGTGAGCTTCAATAGCCCCAATTGGCAATATGGCTATTTTCCTTTCCTGAATTTTATGTTTCACTTCAAAAGAGTTTTCATATTCAAATTTCATCTAGTTCACCTGCATTCAACTCATTTTTTAAATGCAAAACATTTTGCCGGATTTTCCACAAAGAAAAGATAAACTAATTTTTCACCGTCAAAACCGGCTTTGTTCGCTTCATCAATAAATCTCGGCACCCATTTAGCGATAATATACTCTAAACCTAATCCGTCATCATAATGTTTGTAATAAGTCTTTCTTGCTGTATCTCCACTAACTAAAATTTGTCCCTCATATCCTTTACGAACTAATTCTAAAATACAATGAATCCTCGTACTTTCTGGTGCATACTTAATTTTTGCTATTCCATCAAAGCAAAGAAAAGCTCCTGTCTTTGCGATTTGCTCATGATAATACGGATCGGGATTTCGATCCATATGACCAAAGCTGACGTATGATAAATCAACACCCTCACTCTTTAATATTTCAATTTGTTCTAATGCCATCGTGCCAACTTCTGTATGTGAGTGAACAGGAGCTTTCGTTTCATGATGAGCTCGCGCAACAGCACGTATTGTTTTTTCTTCTAAAGGAGTAATGCGATTATAGCCTGTTCCAAACTTCACTTGTCCTCCTTTATAAGAAGTTCCTTCCAATCCTTCTTCAATTTCTTTTACAACAAATTCTGTTAACTCATTAATCGATGAATGGTCAATCCATTGTGTATAAGTATCAAAAGGTCCTATTACTTTTCTTACTTTTTCTTCTATTTTCGCATCCCATAAAAAGCTTTTATTAAACCCAGCCGTTCCAATAATAAAAATTCCGGCTTCTTTCCCTATTTCTGCAACTGCCTCTACATCTCGACCATAATCAACTGCAGTTGCATCTACAATTGTTTGTCCACCGTGTTTTTTAAAATCTAACACATCTTTTAGGGAAGCCTCTTTATTATCTAATAATAAGTCATTCTCTCCTTTTTCAACCCAATACGGAGGACGACAAACAATATGTTCATGAGAATAGGTAAATCCAAGCTGTTCCGGTTTTATATCACCAAAAAATGTTCGGATGAAAGACATGCTAGACACCTCTTTTTTCATTTTTTATCCTAATTGGAAATGTCCACACTTGTGCAGGAAATATATAATTAAGACCAGGCTTCCCCAATCGTGAAAGACTTCTAACCTAATATATTCCAACCATCTTATTCAATCATTAGAAAAATAAACCTGATAGAAAGCGAATAATCGGCCCTAAAATAAACATGTCAGAGTCTGCAGCCCACATTGCTGTGTCAGGAACAGTACTTGCGATTAAGTTTCTTACCATGAAATATTGTCCCCAAGCAACTACCGTCGCCGTAATAAATCCACCGATTAAGGCACCGCGTACACCACCTGTCGCATTACCAAACACTCCGGCTGTGGCCCCATGGAAAAATAAAACGATCATGGTAGGTACAAAAATGTAAGCAACTGTATTCCCTAACACAACCAACCACAGTATTGCCCCGACAAAGGCACCAACAAATCCTAAAATAACAGCGTTTGGAGCAAATGGGAACACAACCGGACAGTCTAATGCAGGTTTTGCACCTGGAACTAATTTGGTTGCAATACCGTTGAAAGCAGGTACAATTTCACCAATGAACATCCGTACCCCCATCAACACAACTGCAATACCACCCGCAAATGTAAATGATTGAATAATTGAATATACAATAAAGTCTTGTCCACCTGTACTTCCTATTAATTCCTCGGCTCCAGGGGTTGTTTTTAACGAAACGACAATGGCCCCAATAAGAAATAGAATTCCCATAGTCAGCGCCGTAATAACGTTTGAATCTCTTAAAAACTCGAGGCCTTTAGGCAATTTTATTTTTTCTGAATCGTTTTCCTTATTTCCTAAATATTTACCTGCAATAGCTGCCAAAAGTGATACAGATGCAGAAGTATGTCCTAGAGCAATGTTATCATTCCCCGTTATTTTCCTCATGAACGGCTGCGTCAGTGTAGGTTGGATGGTCCAATAAAGCCCCATTACAATTGACAAAAATGTGACCAATCCCCAAAATGACAATTTGTCCCCCACTGTATGAACAACGACTCCTGCAAAAATCATTGTTGTCCAGAACATCATATGACCCGTTAAATAAATATACTTAAAAGGTGTCATTCGAGCTAAAAGTACGTTGATCAGAAATCCTAATGTCATGGCCAATGTTACAGCGCTACCAAACTTCGCATTGAAAACATCTTGCCCCATAAAGTTTGATAATGCTTCAGCTTCTAAGTTAAACACTTCTTTCCACATTGGTTCAAATACGTTCAGTGCCCCGACAATAATCCCTGATCCAGCACTAATGATCAAAAAGCCAATAATTGCTTTAAATGTACCGCTGATTACTTGACTGGCCGTTTTCTTTTGAAGCAATAAACCGATTAAAACGATAATTCCTAATAAAATTGCCGGTGTCCCGAAAAAGTTATCGGCTAACCAATACAAAAATTCCATGCTTACTCCTCCCCCCTAAACTAAGGTTTATAAATTTTCTTTTAAAGCTGAACGAATTTCATCCATATCAAAATAGTTATTCACTATAATGACCTTAGAGGGTGTTCCTTTTAATGATTGAGCTAGTTCATTACTAGTAATAATGATATCCGGGTTCAGACTGGAAGCTGAGGATACATCCGTATTATCCACATCAGCCGTAATCCCCATTTCCCTTAATGCCGTTTCGACGTTCATTCGCAATATTAAACTTGTTCCTTGACCTAAACCACAAACGCATAAAATTTTCATCGTCACCCAACTCTCCTTTTGATCCATTAATTTAATAACGATTTTATTTCTTCATAATTTTTAGCTAATTTTAACTTTTCTGTATTTTCAGCATTCCCTAACACCTTCATTAACATTTTTAAAACGTTTAAATGTTCATCGCTGTTTGAAGCTCCTAACGCAAACACTAGCTTCACCGGATCATTTCCGGTGCTTCCAAATGAAACAGGCTCCTTTAGTTGAATCAAAGAAACACTTGCTTCTTTTACTCCATCTTCCGGACGAGCGTGCGGAATTGCAATATTAGGGGCTATCACAAAGTACGGGCCATTTTTTTGAAACGAGCGAATCATCGCATCGATATAAGATTGTGTGACATATCCTTTATCACTCAATAAATGCCCGGCTTTTTGTATTGCTTCTTCCGGAGTAGATACTTCTACATTAAGTGCTACAATGTCTCTCTCTAAAAATTTCATATCCAATCTCCTTTAGTTCCCAACTTTTATGATGTCGATAAGATTTGAAGCACACTTTCTTTCGTTTTACATTCCATTAATTCCACTACTGTTTTTCGTGAAGAAAGCAATTCTGATAATTGCGATAGAGCTCTTAAATGGAGTTGGTTATCAATAGAAGACAAAACAAATAATAAACGGACTTGATGGTTTTCTTTACTTGAGAACGATACAGGTTTTTGTAATATTAGTAGACTCATTCCAAGTTTTAGTGCACCATCCTCCGGTTTCCCATGCGGGAGCGCGACATTTGGTACAACAACATTATATGGGCCCAATTTTTTAACATATTGGATCATTGCATGAACATAAGATGGTTGAATCACTTTATCCTGCAATAGCGGATGAGCTGCCTTCCTTATAGCATCTTCCCAATCATTTACTTCATTCAAAAATGTTACATATTGACCCTTTAAAATATCTAATAAATTTGGACCTTCCCCCTTTTCTTTAGTCATGATTGGTTGATGTAAGTATTCTTTTAATGCGAGTTTTAACGATTTTTCATCTTGTATACTAGAATATTGTTTAATGATGTCCATTACAGAATCAACGGAAATTCGGAAAACACTTTGTTCAGTCCCCGTTAATGCATGGACCTTTTTAATTAATCTTTCTTTGTCCTTATCATTTAAGATCGGATTTACAATAAAAGTCGGATGTTTCGCCTCCTTAATCGGGACTGTTGATACTATAAAGTCTACATTCGAATATGACCTGTTCTCATATTCTCGTGCAGAAATAATGTCTATAAAATCAACGGTTGAAAATAGTCCATCTAATTGATGTTTTAAATATGGTTGAAGTTCCAATACCGCTTGGACAAACTATGATTGCTTTTTTTCTTTTTTCCGGTTGTAGCCCTTCTTTTTTCAACCAACCTCCAAAGTGGATTGCTATAAGAGCAATCTCATCATCATGAACCGATTCACCTACAAGCGTTTCAAAATGATGAATAACTTTTTTTGTAATTAAATACACATCTTTATATTTTCGTTTAATTTGATCTGCTAATGGATTTTCAGCCTTTAATCCATATTTAATTCGATAGAAAGCAGGTTTTAAATGTAACACAAGATTGGCTTCAACTTCTTTTTTATTTGAGAACGATACACAGGAAAATGCTTGAAAATCAGTAACCATTTTCTCAGCAACAAGCTTTAATGTTCTTGTTTCATCATCTTCATGTGTTTGAGCTGAATATTGCACTTTTGCACTTAACAAGTGGGTTGCTAAGTAATAAACTTCATCTTCAGGTAATAAAACGTGATAAATCTGTTCTAGCTTTTTGCTAGCTATTTTCGCTGCTTGAAATTCTTTCGTTTGATTAATAATCTCTTTTTCTATTGGATCCATCGATATTTCTTTCCCTTGAACAATTCTTTTACCGAATAACCAAAACCTTAAAACTAAGCTATTTAATGTATCATCTGCAAATTGTATATTTAACTCCTGTTCACATTCATTCAATATCGTTTGAATCTGTATGAGTTCTTGGGAAAGAATCGTTTGCTTTTGTCTTTCTTCGGAAAAAAGTGCCCGGGTATTCGATAAAAATGTATGCCAATCAAGCGGCTCCGGTATAAGTTTTGATAGGTAGTAAACAATCGCTTTTCGTTTATCGCCTTCACTCCCTTGAACTATATATCCTTCCCCACGCTTTGAAAGCAATTGAAGAGAATACTGCTCCAGTTCTTTTTTTAGCTTCTTCAAGTCATCAATCGTAGTATTTCTACTTACTCTTATTAACTCTGATAAATCCTCAAGGAATAAAGGTCTGTCTCTTGTTAATAAGTAAATTGCTAACCAAGCTAAGCGTTCATCTGCAGAATATTCATATTCCCATTTGTCAGCAACCTCCAGTTTTTTAGCAATTTTTTCCCGTTCACCTTCCGGGATATAATAGCCTTTTCCCCTAAAATATTGAACAATTTCTAGGCCATTCGATTTCAGCCAATCATTAATTTTATCCAGGTCGTAGTAAACGGTCCTACGAGATATGCGGAATTTTTTAGTGATCTCCTCAACGGTAATACTGCTATCCCGCCAAATTAACTCTGATAAAATCGCTTTACTTCTTTTATCCAAATACATCATTTTGCCCTCCCTGCACTCTAGTGCATCACATTGGATGGCTAGTATTGATTAATGCTATAGTAAACAAAATCAGTAATAAATATAAGAACAAATCTCTCACACTATAACTGTGCAATGTTGGACTTTCTATTCTAGATAGTCCAATACGTCCCTCAATCTTTGTGCTTGGCTTTCTCGTAAAATACTATTCTAACGCATTTTTTCCTCCGCCTGCTTTGCCAGAACGATATAAAATTATATCCTCTTCAAGCTTTATAGCATTATATATTCCGCTTCTAAAAGTGGATGCAGCCCAAGGATTGACTTCCGCTAACGGTTCTGAATTTTCAACCATATTATAAACATATTGTTTTTTGTCTATGTTCTCAGCTGTATCATCTATTGTCTTTTCTGTAACCCGGTTCACCGAAAAATCCATTACGTTTGGGTGTCCTTTTGTATCGTTTTCCCTAAAATAGATCCAACTCCGGCATACGCCGGCTGTCGTGAAACGGAGGCGACACTTTCCACTAAATCTTCCCATTGCTTTTTAAACAGGCGAGCGGGTTCAGCGAATGGCGCTTTGACAACTTGCCGGTAAATCGTTTCGAAGATCGCCTTTATTCTATCATCGCGCACCACATGTTTCATTTTCGATAGGACGGATGCCACATCCATCGCCTTGGCGCCCGTGATTGCCGCTTTTCCCGCCATTCCGGCCCCTTTAGCGGGAGAAACAATCGACGCAAGCAGCATTCCTCCCGCCAGCAAACGGTCCCCTAAAGAAAGGCGCTCCCCCGTAATCGGATCGTACTCGCCAAACACGCGCTGCACGTCATACCAACCAAGAAGCTCCAAGCCGAATTCCTTCATGTTGTCGGCAATCGTTTGGTCCGCTTGGGGCATCGCCGCGGCGGTGCGATACAACAGTTCTTCAGCTTCGTTCAATTTGTCTTCATAACGCCGCAGCCAATGAATCAGTTGTCCCGCAGCGCTTCCATGTCAGGCGTGCTGACGCCAGGGAGGTCCATAGCAAGGGAAGAAAGTTCCCTCGACAGCGTCGTCCGCGCCCGTTCGCATGCGTCTTCCGCATCAGGAATGTGCTTTGCGATTGTTTCCAGCTCTTCAGGCTTCAGACGGATCATTGTTCGCACTGCTCCCTCATCGTTACAATGTCCCGGTTCGTTCGGCCAACCTGTCCATCCGAAAGCACCTCTATCCCCCAGTTTCTTGTATGCACCTCGTCCGACACGCTCGACATTTTGGTTCACTCCTCCATTTATTCTCTTTATAAATGGTAACATAAGTAAAAATAGTATAATTTTTATACCATTTTTCATAAGATGATTCGTGATATGTACCTATTTTTTACACAAAAGACTGTTACCATTTGCTGTATGAACTGAAACGAGTGAAGGATCATTCCTTGGGAGGAGCCAATGTGAACCCATAACGTTGCCGACAATAAGTGGACAAGCGATAGAAAGCGGCTTGCTTATGTTGGAAAATCAATTTGTACTTCTATATCCCCCTCCCATTTCTACTGGGGATGTAGTAATCAACCCTCTAAACGGTCTTCAATTTTTCTAAATATCTGACATCCTATCATTATTTTCACAGACGATAAGCGGTTCTATTGACGCATAGTCCTTACTCTAATATCGAATACTCAAGCACCATTACAATTTAAACGGACTCGGATATTTTCTTTTTTTCAGTTCCGCTTCGGTTCCAGCTTTGCACGCAGCTTCATCGTAATCGGCCTTGAAATGGATATGTTCGAGATGTTGTTGCAGTTTTGCGATTTTTAATTCCACATTCTTCTTGCGAGCGAGAACCATTTGCCTTCTCTCTTCTAACGTACAGTCGCCCAATGCGCAAAGGGCGACAAATTTTTTTATATCCTTAATCGACATACCGGTATCTTTTAAGCATGTAATCACGGCCATCCATTCGAGGTCATCTTCCGTATACATTCGAACTCCTGATGGATTTCTTTGTATTTTCAGCAATCATTGTTCAGTCTCATAGTATCGCAACGTCGATGATGGCAATCCTGTTATCTCGGAAACTTCTTTGATTGTGTAATGCATAAAAAATCCTCCGTGAAAGTATTGTCTTAAAGTATACTTTAAGGATTAAAGTGATTATATCAAAGTCCATACATATTCAAACAGAGGAGGATGCGATGATGAAACAGATTGATCTTGGCAAATCGGGGATGAGATTGTATTAGGCTGCATGAGAATTGGCAACATGAATGTGCAGGAGCTATCCAGCTACATCGATCATGCGTTGGAAGAAGGAATTCCCCTTTTTGACCATGCGAACATTTATGGGAAAGGATACTGCGAAGAGCTTTTTGGCCAAGTGTTAGCTTCAAGACTTGGACTTCGTGACAATATACAAATTCAAAGCAAATGCTCGATTCGAGATGGCTATTACGACCTTTCGAAAGAACATATTCTCACATCAGTCGATAGAATGTTGCGGCGGTTGCGGACGAGTTATTTAAATCTGTTGATTCTGCATAGACCGGATACATTAATGGAACCGGAAGAAGTGGCCGAGGCGTTTGATGTTTTGCAAGCAAGCGGCAAAGTTCACCATTTTGGCGTCAGCAACTTCAACAGCATGCAAATAGAGCTATTAAAATCGTGCGTGAAACAGCCGCTTCTTGTAAACCAACTGCAATTCAGTATTATGCATTCCGGCATGGTAAACAGTGGCATTCAAGCCAATACATTATTTGAAGGGGCCATCGATCGCGACGGCAGCATCCTCGAATATTGCCGGTTAAAAAATATCACAATTCAAGCTTGGTCGCCATTTCAATACGGCTTCTTTGAAGGAGTTTTTATCGATAACAACCAATTCCCGGAATTAAACCGTGTACTAGCACGCATCGCTGAAGAAAAAGGCGTAAGCAAATCCGCCATTGCCGTTGCTTGGATTTTGCGACATCCTGCCAAAATGCAGACAATCGTCGAAACGACTAATGTGGAACGTTTAAAAGAGATTTGCCAAGCGAGCCAAGTAGAGTTAACAAGAGCGGAATGGTATGAAATCTATCGCGCAGCGGGCAATCGATTGCCGTAATGAGGATTGGGTTGGGGTAGGGAAGCAGTGCAATGGGGTGCTGATGGGCATTCCTGTTTGGGAAAATAATATGTTTTTGGCAAGTAAAAAATGCACGAAATGGCAATTAAAAATGCCACTTGCCAAATTCCGTTATTGGTTGAGAGAGATTGAATCTTTATAGCGATGACTATCGCCTTTAAAAATGATTAAATGGGAGTGATGTATCAATCGATCAATGGATGTAGCCCAATTCGTCTATGACCAAGAGGTCTAATTTCTCGATTTGTTTGAGAAATTTGCCTAGTGATCCCTTGTCATTTGCTTCTAATAACGCATTCACTAGCGCAGCTGCAGTATAAAACTTCACCTTCTTTCCCTTTTTCTTCATGGTATTTATGGAAATGAGAGTGGAAAGGAACGTCTTTCCCGTTCCGACCCCACCATAAAAAATAAGGTTTTCTTGGTTTTCGATAAAATCGCCTTGAAGGACATATTCCCTTGTAATGCCTGGGGCTAACTGAATATCCTTCCAATCAAAAGGCTAATTGTCGAAACGGATCACCTTCGGTACTCTGCCCATGTAATGAAAAATTCTTTTTAATCCTTCCAAAAAGCATTCTCTGTTTTGAGAAGGCATGACTTGAAAATAAAAGCCATTACTGTACGGAAACGAAAGAGCTAAAAAAGGAAGAATGACACGTTCCCCTTTGTAGACCAAAGGGGCCTCTCCAAAATCTACTTGTGCTGTCGCCGGCTTGGCTTCTAAAGGAAGAGCTGCTGATTCACTCTGTTCCTGTAACTCTTCTTTCCGTTTGGCTACATAAAGTCGAACGGAACGATCTGACCCTTTGAAATCAAATTGTTCTTTTAACATTTCATACATTCTTTTTGCAGTTCTTCTAAACTTTTTCTTTTTCGTTAAATCCTCTTGAATCCACTTATCTAAGATAGGTTTCACCAGATCCATTACTCTAGCTTTCCGGGTTTGTTTTCTTTTCGTTGGGCTAAAGTCCTCCATCTCTGCATACTTCTTAATCGTTCTAGGATCATGATTCGTTCTTTTGGCAATATCTGAGTATGAACACCCTTTTTGATTCGCCTCATATCTGATATAATCTATTTCAGCCACTGCTAACATCTCCTTCATTACCTCCCGTTGAACAAGTTGCCCAACTAGGAGGGTATGGTATTTAGGGAATGTTGGCAAGTGGTTTTTTATTTATGTATGGCCGCTGGAGCCTACATAAATTAATTGCCATACACTACATTAATAGATTGCCACAAATAATTATCATAATACTAATAAAGCATAGGGAGTGCTGAAATATGGATTTTGTATTATACCAAGAACTATTTCGAGATTGGTTAATCTTCTTGTCATATGACACTCCATTTTCTTTTGAAGAATTGTTAAAGGTCAGTCGAAGAAACCGAAGAATTCTTAAGGCATTGGCAGTCTACATGTTGATACACGAAGAGTGGTTTGACTTGTTTAAGAAAAAAGTCATCGATGATATATGGGCTCAACAGTTATATTGGGATATTGCACAGCCTTTGATACGTCTAACAAAAGAGAATGACGATGAGTTTTCTATCTTCGGACATAACCGTTTACATTCTCTATTTTTGGAAGATACGATTCCTCGGGTAGATTTCGACCGTTATGATAGCTCGGCAGAAATCGCAAAGTTTTTTAAGAGTGGGCTACGCAAACACCGTTTTGAAATGAATTGGAATGCGGAAAGTGAAGCATATTATTTAGCTAATCGTCATCGGTTTCGCTTCGATTTCCTCAATGGACCATCGGAAGGTCAAAAATTAGATCTGAAGGAGGAACGACGATGAACTCCATAGAAAAAGCAATCCACTCTTTCAATGCAAGTATAGGTGATTCTGAATTCCTCCAAATTCAGGGGGATCGATTGATGATTGGAAAGAACCGGCACACCGTACCACTAGCAGACATCAATCCAAAGATGCTTGAATCCTTCGCAAAAGCAATCAAACAATATGATTCTACTTTGAAATCACTCAAACATCGTTGAATAATAGAAGGTGTCTCAAAAGGTCATTTCATGACTTCTTGAGACAGTTTTTTTGGTTCGATTAGGGTGCTTTCAATGCTTTGTTTTCTTCTTTGCCCTTATGAGTGTACTCTTGCTTATGCCGGTCATTTCCTCCACCTGCTTGTACGAATGAGTTTTAAGCAATTCAAGCGCATGCTCGATTTGTTTCTTGCTATACTTTTTCGGCCTGCCTTCTCTGAAGTCCTCTCGCTGCTTCGCTATGGCCTTTCCTTCCTGCGTTCGTTCGACGATCATATCACGCTCGAACTCGGCAAACGCGCTCATTACATTAAAAATGAGCTTGCCTGTTGACGTGTTCTCCACTAACCCCATATTCACCACATGAACTTTAACGCCTTTTTCAAATAACTCTTTAACCGTCTGGATTGCGTCCACTGTCGCCACATGCGACAAATGAGCGCCTCGCATGTCGACGACTATGTCGCTACTACGTTCCCTTTATGCGTTACCTAGCGACAATCTACATCAATGTCTTCGTCTTCTATGTCGTGTACATTTGTCGTATTAAATTTTTTAATATCTCACGCCGTTTTCCCCACTTTTTTACGACACCCTAAATACCTTTTAAATTCTTCAACTACTTCGTTTGGTGCGCCTTCTTTTAACGCCATGTTTCCCCATCTTTGTCGAAGTAAAAATATTCACTACGCAAGAAATGCGGTGCTTTATACACTGTATCGCGTCCTCCCCTAAAATTCTAAATAAAAACAGATACGTCGCTAATAAACTAGCAAACCATAAAAAAATCGTTATAATAGTACATAGAGAAAAACAAAACCGATGCACGTACTGCCATACGAGCATCGGTCATAGAAAGATAGGTGACTTTATGGACAAAGACACCATTCAGACAATCTGCGCAATCTTAACAGTGGTGCTCGAATTGGTCCAGATCGCACTACGTTAATGGCAGACTGTCACAAAACATAAGATTTTATTTCAGAAGCGTTAGGTCTGTGCTGCCACACATCCTAGCGCTTTTTTATTACTCTAAAAGTTTGAAAACATCAAATCGTTTTAAATCAATTTGAGTTTAATAAATGTTCAAAAAAGAGAAATTAACTTCTCATTTCAAACTAAAAAAAGTCGGAAATACCAAGAATCCGTTCACTTAAAGTTTACCATAAGTGTTGCTAAATGCAACAAAAACATACCGAAAAAGAACCGGAGAATAACCGAAAATACCCGAAAAGCCCCTTAAAATTAAAGAGATGCAAAAAGAAGCAACTCAACTTAATGTAACACACGTCCCCCAACAACAAAACTCAAATAAAAAGAAGCCCCGTTAGGCTATCCATCTAAACGAAGCGCCAAAGGCGCAGGCTATCGCTCATGATATAAGCGCACGCATCATTTTTGTTTTCGCGTTAAAGTGTTAAATCATTTCTTTAGCTGACTTATCCATTGGGTCGTAACACCTAGCATTTTCGCAAGTTCTTTGTTCGTTGCGTCGGGGTAAGCTTGATTAATTCGCATAGTTGTTCAATTGTATTGCTCGTAAAATAGAAAGCTTCATTATATCCCCCTATTGATGTTCAATCCAATAAGCTACTGCCTATGTCATATATACAATAATACCACGTGAATATTCATTATTTATCCCATAGGATTGAATAGATTCCCCACAGATCGGATCCAGAGAGACAATACTATAAAGAAAACGTTTCAAGAACTTCATCGATCATATCATCATGAATCCCAATGTACCGTAAGGTAATGGACGGGGCCGAATGTCCAAAAATCTGCTGCAACATCGCCACGTCCTTTGTCTGTTGGTAGAAATGATACCCAAATGTCTTTCTCATCGTATGCGTCCCAATCGGACCTTCTACACCACATGCTTTGGCTGCCTCACTAATAATTCTCCAAGCTGTTTCTCGACCAATTGGACGATTCCCTTTCCGAGACGGAAACAAATAATCGGAATCAGCCATTCCTCTGGTGTATTTCTCAATTTCCTGTTTTAACGCTGCCGTCATTTTGATTTTGCGGACATTGCCGGTCTTTTTTTCTTTGACACGCAAATGCTCCGTATATTTCACATCCATGACGCGTAACGGCAGGATATCGCTAATCCGAAGCCCGGAATTAATCCCAAAGGTAAATAAAAAATAATCTCGATAGGATTGATGCAATAAATACTCTTTCATGGCTCGAATTTTTTCTGGATCTCGAATCGGTTCAACAGCTTGTTGTCCTACTCGTTCTGTCACAAACATACCTCAAAAACGTTAGATTCAACAAAACAAATACATTCTATATGTTACATTCAAACCTCTTCCGAAGTCGAGAAAAAGAAAAAACCCCTTGATTATCAAGGGGTTTTTCTCGTTTCGTCGGGGATTGTTGAATGCAACATAATAACTATTATGTTGTATTTTTTTATTTTCCTACCATGCAATTTTATGTTAACTAGATTTGTATAAAATATTCATTGCCATAACATGAGCATTATTTAAATCAAAACTCTGTTCTGGTTTCAATCTTTATATTTGTTTTGTTCATAGGTGATTTCCCTGTTACAATCGACCTTTTAGTTCTTACTTGAAATTCCCAATTAAAATGATGATCAGGATATGTTATCAATAAAACAATATCTTGATCCTTGAATTCCTTCTTCAAGGTGTATTCCAAGTGCATTTTTGAAAATATTAGTGCACCAAGATATAAACCAATTATTGATAATGAAGTTATAACAATAATAGTTTTTTTCTTATAAAAGAAAAGAAGGGTGAATGAAGTTATAAGAATTACAATAAAAAGTAAATCTATTTTATTGATTAGAGTATAATCAAAAGCATCTTTAATAAAAGGGTAAAATAATTCAACTCCATTATCAATAAAATCAAGAAGAAGATGTCCAAATAAAATAATCAGAGAAAAAACCAGCCAGACTTTACTCAATTTATTATCATTATTTAATTGAACATAAATAAATGAAAAAATTAAACCTAATATCGGAACTAGCCATAAAGAGTGGCTCGAAAGGATGCCCATGATTTTCAATATATCTGGTGAAATTACAACTAAACTACTAAATAACAGGATAAATAGTTTTTTCTTAAAAAAATCATTATCTTTTACCAATGTAAAAATGGCTATTATACTACCTACAAGTATATGCGGTAAGGTTGCGAGAACTAGATTTACCCCCATCGCTAAATATTCCATTATCCATCAACCCTTTAGTTATCTTTTATAACTTTTTGAAATTCTACTAATGAATCTTCTGGAGAGATATTTCCTCTAATACTATCGTACATTAATGTTATTCCTGGAAAAATTATTTTGTTTCCATAATTAGTATAAGAAAATTTAAGCTTTTCCGGATAAAAAATATCTAATTTATAATCCTTTTGATTATAAATATCCTCAAGTTTCTTTGTAATATGAATTGGAAGATTGACACTTTCGGAAGTGTATGCACTGTTTACAAAATGATCTGTATAAAACATATTAATTAATCCAGTTGAGATATTATAATTAGGAGTATTGTAAGGTACAACTGCAACATTATCAACCATTCCATAAAAAGAGTGACCTTCAAAACGAGGTGAAGAAACCACATTATAACGGAATTTTTTAGCACCTAACAAATTCCCTTGTTCCATTTGTTTAAGTAAATCATCAAATAATGTACTGGTATCAACCCATTCCATAGCAATGTTACCCCTTAAAAATTCTGCACCATCATAAACATTCATTGAATAATGTTTGTAATTATCAATAAATTTAACCCATTCATCCTTCAATCTTTTTTGAGAAGAACCAGAACTATCTAAATAAATTTCTAAAGGTGCTATGTACTTTAAAAACTCATTGAATGCTAAAGGAGGAAAATTACTTCCATAAGTAAGCGGCGTTATGGCCCCATTAGATTTTTTTTCTATCATTTCACTCAGTTTATATATATTATCCCAATCTTCAGTTTGAGATGGTTCTTTAATATTTAATCTTTTAAAAATATCTCGGTTATAAATTAAACAGTACCCTCGAAAATCTATTGGGATAAAATATGTTTCTCCAGGATTATTTCCGGGTACACTTTCTGAATAGTTACTAAGAATACTATATCGTTTTATCAATGGTTTTATAGAAGAATGTATATTTCTTAATAATCCTTCTTTACTTAAAGAAAATGCTAGGTCTTCATCAATTTCCACAATAATATGATATGTATCATCCTTTAGTTTCTCTTTTATTCTATTTATCAGCTCTTGTTCATTGCGTATATCGTTTTGTTGGTCCAGTACTGCATCAAATGATATATTATAGTCTGGATATATCTGTTTAATATTGTCTGTATATGCTTCCTCTGCTTCCTCTGTTAATTTATGAAGAGAAAGAACTTTTATAACATTAATTCCATTATTTGTTTTATCATTAAAAATTTGTTTATTAAATAAAAAAATACTTATCAACAAAAGGAAAGTAAATGTGATAATTAGGTATATTGAACTCTTTTTCATAACCTTTCTCCTGCATAGAATTCATAAGGAGAGAGTACAAGAATTATACATATTTATAAATAATAACTTATAGAATTATTTAGTGGTATAGGTATATGTACCACTAGACGTAATAGGTTCTCTTCCTCCGAAAAAGCCTGTAGGATTTAAATTATCCATTCTTAAGTAAGCATAAGATGTAAAGTCTTTAAATGTTCTTTTAAAGGAGCCAGTACCTTCTTGAGTGAAGTATGTAATAATTACATCATCTGCAGGCTCACTTCCCCTAGAAACCATAGAATACTTCGCCTTGGTATCTCCTGCCTCATCTGAATTCTGTTTTCCAGCTATACTAGAAGTGCCTTTAACATAGAATCCTGAATTAGTATAAATTAAATGTTCATAAGTAGCTTGGAAATTATATGAAGCAGCCATGGCATTTGTTGTAGTAATCCCCGTTAGTAATACAGCTACAGCAAAGGTTTTAATAATAAACTTTTTCAATTCTAGTAACCTCCCTATCTTGTACCCTCTCTCTCCAATTTATTACTATACAACAAAAAAAGTAAATATTCAAGTTTTTTGTAAAATATACACAAAAAACATTTTATGTATATTTTTACTTTGATGTTTTTTCCTATGATGCATGTCCTGTCTAGCTTGCTCAATTTCCTTCATAATCGTATCGAAAATGGTGACTCCAGCTTCAAGTGTTGTAGTTTGTTTTTGAAGTTCTGAAACTTTTTCTCTACATTCCACTAAATAGAAAACCAGGACATTGGATCATCCATCTCCCTGGTTTTTCCTTCATTTTTATCCCATTGCTGATGTTGGGGGTTCATATATATCGATGTACTTTCCTTTCGATACTTCCACCAGCCATCCCTTGTACTTGGTGGAGTAGTCGCAGCGTACAAACCGATATGGGGCCACGGACGGCAAAAACGTTTCGTTTAGGACTACACACACCTCTTCAATATCTAAATCTTTGGGAATATCGGTGACCACATACACCTTATAATGACTACGGTGATACGCATGATATCCTTCTCGTAGGCACTTCCATTGTCCACCTCCCCCTTGTGCTTTGCGTCTCCACGCACCAACTGCTTCTCGTAGCCGTTTTTTCTCGGACTCTAATTCAGATTTCAATGCGGCTAAGTCCTTCTTGAGCCAATGATTTTCGATTATCAAGGTTTCGATCTTCTTATCCTTTTCCTGCAGTTGTTCCCTAAGCTGCATCCATTCTCTCTGATTTTCCATGTGTTACTCCCCTTTTACTTCATGTACACTTCACACAGATCCATCCGTCCCCTGCCGTGTCCTAACCACTCGTGAACCGTATCGATACATTCATTGACACTTTGATACAACGGACGCTCTTGTCGCGACACGCCAGAATCCTTCCGTAGACCTTGAGAATGGTTGTGCAACATCCGTTGAACCATCTCTTTGCCTTGTTGTATTTGATAAGCTAAAACTGAGCCACCATAGCAATTGAAAAGTGAGCCACTTTTATATGAAAATAATCCTAACATTATAGAGTTAGGAGCGTATAGAGGTGATTTCAATGGGTGCTTCATTAATGGATAAGCGACAAGAAATGATTGAGATGTGTAAAGAACTACGGTTACCAAGTATTCGAGGATTTATACAAGAAGATGATAGGTGGAAACAATACCAGACAGCAGAAGATTTCTTATATCATGCACTAGTGCAAGAAATGGAAGATCGAGAAGTACGAGCTAAAGCGAATCGGATACGATCTGCAAATTTCCCTGAAAAGAAACTATTAACTGAATTAGAGATTGAGAGATTACCGCAAAATGCGGCCTCTCGCCTCCCACATTTAAAGAAATTAGACTTCATTCAAGAAAAACAAAACGTCTTACTAATTGGGTCACCTGGAACCGGAAAAACCCATATAGCAATAGGTTTAGGGATTGAAGCTTGTTTGGCAGGATATAAAGTGTTTTTTACAACGGTAGCATCTCTAGTAAACCAATTAAAAGAGAGCCGTTCTGAAAGAACGTTACGTTCATTTGAACTGAAGTTTGAAAAATATGATTTAGTAATTATTGACGAATTAGGTTATATCTCCTTTGATAAAGAAGGAGCCGAGTTATTATTTACCCACCTTTCTCTACGGGCAGGACGGGCATCCACCATTGTTACGAGTAATTTATCATTCGATCGATGGAAAGAAATATTTCATGATCCAGTTTTAACAGCTGCTTTAACGGACCGACTAACACATCGAGCCTACATGGTGGACATGGTAGGACCATCTTATCGAATATTAGATACAAAAGAATGGTTGGAAAATAGTCAGGTTTAAGTGGCTCCGTTTTTAATTAATAAATGGCTCAATTTTTACTTGCGAAATACACATAAAAAAACATCCCTTGGAAATTATATACACTGATCGCAAACTACAATCTCAATGATGAACACTACTATAAATTCCAATTAGATCGAAAAACATATATGTCCTTTTAGGAATTAGATCGTAATGTACACCTCTTGGGATGTATTTTTGGTCACTATATACGCCTTCCAATAGGATGGATTTTTTTATGTGCATGCATACATTGGTTTTGTACGTTTTGCAACAAGTTAATATTATTGACCTGTAATTTCTTTTAATTTGTTTGAAAAATCCATATCTAAGAGTGCCTTATTTAACTTCTTATAATACGGTTGATTAAGAATCCACTGATTATTTTCTTGAATTTTATTTTTATTTATAAACGCAAGCCATTCTTCTTCTAATTCATTTAAAGATTTTTTATAAACTTGCTCGATTTTTGTTTTTAAATTTGCCTGATTGTATATGAGAAAATACTTTTCTTTTCCGTACTTATCTATTAAATATGTTGTAAAAGATCCGGCTTCGACATAACTTACCCAACTTAATGCTTCATTTCCATATACATCCACAAATTTTTCCGCTAATTTCTCATTCATTAGAACTTCTAGGGGAATATACCTTCTATTATTCACAAAATAATTCATTAATTGATGTATCGGTGTTTTCTCATTTGGAAACAGATTTTCCTTGTACTCATTCTGAATAAATACTGCTATTCCTTCTTGAGTAAAATAGCCTGAACCGGGGGTATAGCCAAATAACGCATGAGATAATTCATGAATAATTGGGGCTCTTCCTTCTAGATACCTATAGTAATGGATACTATTCCCATTCACATAACTTACTTTATTCCCCTTGCTCAATGTAATATAATACTTTTTCTCTTTAATAATAAGTGGTTTAAAATTTCTTTCCAAATAAAGAGCAGCTTGCTTCAATCTTTTTTTAAAATAACCAAGCTCCTTTGGGGTTAAGTTCAAATCATTTTTTATAATAAACTCTATACCATATTCATCCATTATAAGTTTATCTTCGAGAATATTGTTCTTACCCTCTTCACTCTGATACCTATTATTTGAATTGATTTTGGCTCCACCCTGTGAACAAGAAGCTAAAAGTAATACAAAAGCGGCTAAAAGTACGCTAAATTTTCTCATCAAAAATCCTCCTATTCTTAAAATTCATAACTCAACTTTCGCAGTGAAAAATTTATGAATAATCCTTGATTTGATAGGTTTCTTTGGGTATCTCATATTCACTTGACACTGAAAAAATTCGTCTAAAAAACAAAAAGACACCTCTTTCTTTTGGTAACTATTGGTGTCCAAACCAAAAACCAAAGAAAGAAAGGTGTCACCATTATGATAACGAAAAAAGAGTGTTTTGCGCAATTACCAAAAGAAATAAAAGACGGATTTTCTGAATTACAAATTGGTAAACATTTAAGAAAAGCTGGAATTATCAAGGCTTGTGGTTATTCTTGCTTATCGATTTTTCAACTATTATTTCTTCTTTGTGTCTAGTTACAAATCCCACACATTGAATAACAACTCCTCTAAAATATATTTTTAGAATATAAATCCATATTGATTTTATATATTAGATATTTAATATTTGATTCCTTCTTTTCTATTTTTTATCTAGACAAATAAGAGCACATGCGCTAATATTTATTATTAGCTCAATTATTTTTGAATACAATTATCATTTTTTTATACGATTTATCAAAGTTTATACGCTAAAACAGATTGCTGATTCTTGTATTCGGTTGTACATTGACATAATTGTGTATGGATTAATGACAACATTATATATGGATAAACAAATTTCTTACATAATATCGTGTTTATAGATATACATTTCTGTCATTTAATTGACACAATTATGTATCGATAAAATGATTAAAAATCTCAGTGACAGAATTAATTAACGAAATCATTCTGTCACTGATATACACCAACCTAAAATCAGGTGCCAATCAATCGATGCAAACAATTTGACTTCGACGTTCAAGTAGTACGACATAACGCCAGACATCATTTAACTTTCCGATACGTTGTCTGATCCCCACTTCACGGAATCTAAGGCTTTAGTGTAAGCGCAAACTTGAGATGTTCTCAGGAAAAAATCCGGCATTTAACGTCCAAAATCCTTTTGCCTCTGATTCTTGAATCATCGCCTGTAAGAGTTGTTTACCAATTCCTTTTCCTTGACTCTCATTTCGGATATACACACTCACCTCTCCTACCCCTGCGTATACACATCGATCCGATACACATCAACACAAAGTAAATGAACAATGGAATGGTAACTCTCACCACATCCAATGGCAAGCTGACGATTACATCTTCTTTCAATGAGAACATGACGATAATTGTAAATAACAAAGAAATCAATGTAATCGGGCTGATTCCATTGTCTGCCCCTTGCTTTCACCAAGATGTTAAAGCCGATGATAAAATCTCCAATATAGCCGGAATAAAATTCCCCACTTACAATAGAACCATCGTGTCAATGAGAGGAGCTATGGTTCGTGATGACGAGAGGGGAATTTTTTATGATCAAAGAAATGTATGAAAGGGGAATGAGTATTTCCGATATGGCGAGGAAATGGGGGATCGATCGGAAAACCGTCCGAAAATATATTCACTCCCCCAATCCCCCTTCCAAATCCAAGCGAAAACCAAGAAAAAGCAAGTTAGATCCATTTAAGCCGTATCTTCAAAAACGAATGTTAGAGGAGGGGGTGTTTAATAGCGAAAAGTTGTTTTTCGAAATTCGACAACAGGGCTATACCGGGGGAAAGACGATTTTAAAAGACTATATGAAACCTTTCCGAGAGACGGCGAAAAAGAAATACACCGTTCGCTATGAAACGCTTCCTGGCGAACAAATGCAAGTCGATTGGAAGGAAGTTGAGGAGGTCGTGATGGAAGGGAGAAAAGTCAAGTTATCGCTATTTGTGGCCACGTTAGGCTATTCGCGGATGAAATACGCGGTATTTACGACCAGCCAGGACCAGGAGCACTTAATGGAATGCCTGATTCAAAGTTTCAAGTACTTTGGAGGGATTCCAAAGAAAGTGTTATTTGACAATATGAAGACCGTTACCGACGGCCGGGAACAAGGAGTGGTGAAATGGAATAAGCGATTTTCTGAATTTGCGAGTTACTACGGATTTACTCCAAAAGTATGCCGGCCCTACCGGGCCCAGACAAAGGGAAAAGTCGAACGAGCCATTCAGTATATGATGGATCACTTCTATGTAGGAACATCGTTTGAAAGCATCGAAGAATTAAATTTCCTTTTACATCGTTGGCTCGATCAAGTGGCGAATCGGAAGCCAAACGCCACTACCGGCATTCCTCCGCAAGAGCGTTGGGCAGAGGAGTCACTCAAACCTCTCCCGTTGAAAGATTACGATACGAGCTATCTTTCCTATCGGAAAGTGCATTGGGATGACAGTTTCTCGTATAAAGGGGAGCAATGGGTCTTATCGGCCGAGTATGCAGGCACAGAAATTCTGGTGAAGAAGCGATTAAATGGAGATATTCGATTGTACTTTCGAGGGAAGGAGATTTCTCACGTGGACCAACAGAAAAAAGTGATTTCATTCGCTGAAAAAATAAAAAAGAAACAGACAGAAATGGCCGCCACCATTTCGCCTGTTTCGGTGGAAGTGGATACTCGTCCATTGTCCGTTTATGACGCATTCCTGCGAGGGGAAAGCTCATGAAAGAACGAATACACGAGTATTGCCACCAACTCCATTTGCCTGTCATGGCGGAGCGATGGTCCGCCATGGCAGAATACGCCTCTACTCATAATATATCATATTCAGAGTTTTTATTCCGCTTATTAGAGGCAGAAATCGTCGAAAAACAGGCACGATCGATCCAAACGCTCATCAAGCTGTCCAAACTGCCGTATCACAAGACGATCGATCCGTTTGATGTTACCGCGCAGCCTTCGGTGGATGAGCGCCGGATTCGAGAGCTGCTTACGTTGTCCTTTATTGACCGGAAAGAAAATATCCTCTTTCTCGGTCCACCAGGGATTGGAAAGACACACCTGGCCATTTCGATTGGAATGGAGGCGATCGCAAGAGGGTATAAAACGTATTTTATGACTGCCCATGATTTGGTGACTCAGTTAAGAAGAGCCGATCAGGAAGGAAAGCTGGAGAAAAAGCTTCGGGTCTTTGTGAAACCAACGGTTCTCATTATTGATGAAATGGGATACTTAAAACTGGACCCAAACAGCGCTCATTACTTATTTCAAGTGATCGCTCGTCGGTACGAGCATGTGTAATGCCCCCCATTGTCAAGACACAATTTCGGAAAAAATAAGTTAAGTCCTCCTTCAATTGTAATGGGGAGCGGATGCCGTTAAGCAGTCCG
>NZ_JACIDF010000011.1 GCF_014196195.1 Anoxybacteroides rupiense
TTTTGTGTTTATCCACTATTCCGCAATAGCTCAGCGGTAGAGCAACCGGCTGTTAACCGGTAGGTCGTAGGTTCGAATCCTACTTGCGGAGCCATGCTTCCATAGCTCAGTTGGTAGAGCACTTCCATGGTAAGGAAGAGGTCACCGGTTCAAGCCCGGTTGGAAGCTTGTGTTATTATTTTTGGCCCGTTGGTCAAGTGGTTAAGACACCGCCCTTTCACGGCGGTAACACGGGTTCGAATCCCGTACGGGTCATTTTCTTTTTTGTTTTGGAGGATTAGCTCAGCTGGGAGAGCACTTGCCTTACAAGCAAGGGGTCGGCGGTTCGATCCCGTCATCCTCCATCATTATTTCAATGAAAACTAGTATAGGTGACGCCGGCTTAGCTCAATTGGTAGAGACGAGCGAAGCATCGGTGAAATGACTACGAGTTGCCTCGACGCATTGGACATCTTGGAATGTCTTGGAGAGGAAGAGGCACAAAACCTATCCTTTTCTGGTTCGATTTCTATATATTATGCCGGCTTAGCTCAATTGGTAGAGCAACTGACTTGTAATCAGTAGGTTGCGGGTTCAAGTCCTGCAGCCGGCACCATGATGGTCGTGGAGGGGTAGCGAAGTGGCCAAACGCGGCGGACTGTAAATCCGCTCCCTGTGGGTTCGGCGGTTCGAATCCGTCCCCCTCCACCATTCATACATAATGATGGATTGTGAAGTTATTTCGATTTGATGGAATAGCTTTTTGTATTGTTGAGTGCTCGATCATTTGTTCCAAAAAGCTTTATGAAATTTGACGTTTCATCAACATATTGGGCTATAGCCAAGCGGTAAGGCAACGGACTTTGACTCCGTGATGCGCTGGTTCGAATCCAGCTAGCCCAGCCATTGTTTTCTTAATGAGCCATTAGCTCAGCAGGTAGAGCATCTGACTTTTAATCAGAGGGTCGGAGGTTCGAGTCCTCCATGGCTCATTTTTTTATTGCGGAAGTAGTTCAGTGGTAGAACACCACCTTGCCAAGGTGGGGGTCGCGGGTTCGAGTCCCGTCTTCCGCTTATCAACATGAATCCTTTTAACGTGGGGCCTTAGCTCAGCTGGGAGAGCGCCTGCTTTGCACGCAGGAGGTCATCGGTTCGATCCCGATAGGCTCCATCATAAAAACTCCTTAAATCTCGTCGATTTAAGGAGTTTTTATTTTTTTAAAAAGTAAAGGCCCAGCGACGGCAGGTTGAATCACTTTATTGAGCATCCGCGCAAGATCAAGCTTGGTTCGAGCCTTCCTCAACATGGCTTGTGCCATCTTCGCCGATCGGCGGGCGTTTTTCTTATTAATAATCGAATAAATATTCAAAAAAGTGTCAAGTTGAGTCAACGTTCAGTTATTAGATACAATAATAAATAGAATAAGGATGAAGGAGAGAGACAGCATGAAAAAAATCTCAATCATTGGTGTTCCAATGGATTTAGGACAGACTCGGCGCGGAGTAGATATGGGACCCAGCGCGATCCGATATGCTGGCGTTGTAGAAAGACTCGAACGCCTCAGCTATGACATTGAAGATTTGGGGGATATTTCAATCGGCAAACCTGAACGAATAGATGAGGAAGGAATCAAATCAAATTTGCGAAATTTGAAAGCGGTTGCTGAAGCAAATGAAAAGCTTGCTCAAGCCGTTGATGAAGTAATTAAAAAAGGACATTTTCCGCTTGTATTAGGCGGCGATCATAGCATTGCTATTGGCACCTTAGCAGGTGTCGCAAAACATTATAAAAATTTAGGGGTTATTTGGTACGATGCCCATGGTGATTTAAACACAGCTGAAACCTCTCCATCGGGTAACATTCATGGGATGCCGCTTGCGGCCAGCCTTGGATTCGGCCATCAGGCTCTAACCGCCATTGGTGGATATAGCCCGAAGGTAAAGCCAGAAAATATTGTATTGATTGGTGCAAGGGCGCTTGATGAAGGCGAAAAGCAATTTATTCGCGAAAAGGGAATTAGAGTATATACAATGCATGAAGTTGATCGTTTGGGCATGACGAAAGTAATGGAGGAAACGATTGCTTATTTAAAAGAGCGGACAGATGGCGTCCATTTATCGTTAGATTTAGATGGTTTAGATCCACATGATGCTCCGGGAGTAGGTACTCCTGTTATCGGCGGTCTGACGTATCGTGAAAGCCATTTAGCTATGGAAATGCTGGCTGAAGCACAATTGATTACTTCCGCTGAATTTGTAGAAGTAAACCCAATTTTAGATGAGAGAAATAAAACAGCATCTGTCGCCGTTGCGCTCATGGGATCGCTGTTTGGAGAAAAACTAGTGTAGGCAAGACGAGAGATGCAGACGGAAAAATCCGTCTGCTGTTTTTTTTTGTAAATATGTTAAAATAGATAGTGCGTCCAAAAGAGAAACTTTTTTCGTTTTACGAACGTATACAATTAATAGCCGCATGAGCGGGGGTATTATTGATTATGGAGATGTTTGTCAAAAAGCATATTAAAGCGATCCAAAAAGGAGACCAAAATGCCTATGCCGAGATTGTCGAGCTTTACAAAGACAAGGTCTATCGGCTATGCTATCGAATGCTTGGGAATCGTCATGAAGCGGAGGATGCTGCCCAAGAAGCTTTTATTCGGGCGTATGTCAACATCCATACGTATAACCCAGCAATGAAATTTTCTTCATGGCTTTATCGCATTGCGACGAATTTATCCATCGATAAATTGCGCAAAAAAAAGCCGGATATGTATTTGGATGAAGAAGTAAGCGGAACAGACGGTTTAACGCTATATTCTCAACTGCCTTCGAATGATGCTTCTCCGGAAGAAACAGTCGAAAGCCTAGAGCTTCAAGAGACGGTTCAAAGGGCGATTGAAAAGCTACCTGAAAAATACCGAAGCGTTATTGTCTTAAAATATATGAATGATTTATCGTTACAGGAGATTAGTGAAATTCTTGATCTGCCTATAGGAACCGTCAAAACGAGGATTCATCGGGGAAGAGAAGCATTAAGAAAGCATTTAGGCCATTTATGAGAGGTGAACAAACATGAAATGTCCGGATCAAATCATAGAGTGGATGCATGATTATTTAGATGGCGATATTGCTCCGGATGATGAGAAGAGGCTACGAGAACACTTACAACATTGCTCTGCGTGTTCTCAGCATTTCAATAGTCTGAAAAAGACGGTAGCGTTTATTCAATATGCTTCGCCTCTTGCTCCGCCGGCGGATTTTACGGCAAATGTGATGGCAAAGCTGCCGAAAGAAAAACAACGAGTCCGTGCAGGAAGATGGCTGAAAAATCATCCCGTTTTGACAGCTGCTTCTTTATTTGCTGCTTTAACTGTGGGAAGCCTTTTTACAACGTGGAACAAAGAGCAGCAATTTTCCGTTTCTACTAGGGAAAACGTGATTATTCATGATCATACGGTGATTGTTCCAAAAGGAGAAACGGTAGACGGCGATATCGTCGTGCGAAATGGAAGCATCAAGATTGAGGGAAAAGTAAATGGGGACGTGACCGTCATTCATGGTGAAAAATATTTAGCCTCCGCTGGACAAGTAACTGGAGATGTGGAAGAAATTAATGAGATGTTTGATTGGATTTGGTATAATATAAAAAACGCAGTGAAAGCTATGCTTGAGTGAAGGCCATCTCTTTTGATGGCTTTTTTCGTCATGTGATATAATAAAGGAGTTGTTTACATAAAAAAATAAATAGGAATTAGAATGATAAAGGAAGTGTGAGAATGCCTTTTGGAGAGCTCCCGGTGTTAAGTTATCTAAGCAAAATTGTTGATATTCTTCTTGTATGGTACGTTTTTTACAAATTGATCATGATTATTCGCGGAACAAAAGCGGTTCAGCTTTTGAACGGGATTATTTTGATTATACTTGTGCGAATGGCCAGCAACTTTTTAGGCTTTAGCACATTGCAATGGTTGATGGATCAAGCGTTGACATGGGGATTTTTGGCGATCATCATTATTTTCCAGCCAGAGTTAAGACGAGCGCTTGAACAATTAGGGCGTGGAAGGATATTTTCGCGAAGCAGCGTACCAGAAGAAGAAGGGAAAACGAAAGTGGTTGAAGCGATTATTAAGGCAACAGAGTACATGGCAAAACGCCGCATCGGGGCCTTAATATCCGTTGAGCGGGAAACAGGCATGGGCGACTACATTGAAACAGGAATTCCACTGAATGCGCAAATCTCCTCCGAACTGTTAATTAATATTTTTATCCCGAATACACCGCTGCATGATGGAGCTGTCATTGTCCAGAAAAATCAAGTGGCAGCGGCGGGATGCTACTTACCTTTATCAGAAAGCCCTTTTATTTCAAAAGAGTTAGGAACCCGGCACCGCGCTGCCTTGGGCATCAGTGAGGTGACCGATAGCGTGACCATTGTTGTGTCCGAAGAAACGGGGGCTGTATCGGTTACAAAAAACGGGGAACTGCATCGAGATTTGACTCCAGAGCAATTTCGTGAACTGCTCACGAAGGAGTTAGTACGGACAACGAAGACTACTTCCTCATCTCGTTGGCAATGGAGGGGGAAGAAAAGTGGATAAATTAATGAATAATCACTGGTTTATGAAAGCTTTTGCTCTGTTATTGGCGATCATGCTGTATATGTTCGTCAATATCGAGGAAAAGGAGATGAAATCAGGGGCTACGCGCAATTCGGTGGGACAGACGGATATCGAAACGGTTACAAATGTTCCTGTCGTTACGTATTATGATGAAGAAAATTTAGTGGTTTCAGGTGTTCCGAAATTTGTGAACGTGACATTGGAAGGACCGGCAAGTATTTTAAAGCCGACCGTATTGCAGCGGAATTTTGAAGTATATGTGGATTTAACGAATTTGGAGCTTGGCACTTACACCGTTCCGTTTAAATATAAAAATATCTCTGATAAGCTAACGGTCGCTATTCAGCCAGCGACGGCGAAGGTCACTATTCAAGAAAAGGTTTCTAAAGAGTTTTCGGTCGATGTCGATTTTATTCATAAAAATAAAATGGCGGATGGGTATACTACCGAGCAGCCTATCGTCAAACCGGATACAGTGACCATTACGGGGGCGAAGGATTTAGTTGATCGAATAGCGCTTGTCAAGGCAAGAGTAGATTTATCCGGAGCTGCAGATATTTTGCGTCAGGAATCTCGAGTGATCGCTTACGACCGTGACGGACGGGTGCTAGATGTCGATATTAATCCTTCGATTGTTGATGTCACTGTACCAATTAAGAGTCCAAGCAAGTCGGTTCCGCTCAGAATTAATCAAACAGGAACTTTAAAAAAGGGCCTCAGTATTGTTAAAATTGAAACCGTGCCAAATGAAGTGACGATTTTCGGTCCCAAAGAGGTCATTGATCCCATTGAATTTATTGATGGCCTCACCATTAATTTAGATGAAATTACAAAAAATACAATTTTAGAAGTGAAAGTTCCTTTACCTCAAGGAGTTAAAAATGTAGATCCTCAAAAAGTAAAAGTGAATATACAAGTCCAGCAGGAGGAAGAAAAAACCCTTTCTTCTCTGCCTATTGATATATTGGGATTGAGCGATCAATATACCGCGCAGTTTATTGATCCGGAAAATGGGATGATGGATGTCCAGCTGCAAGGTGCGGCGAGTGTGCTGGATCACATTCAGCCAGATGATATCCAGCTTTATGTCAATGCCAATGAATTAGGAGCCGGTGAACACGACGTAGAGGTAGAGGTTAATGGGCCAGAAAATATTAAATGGAATTTGCCTAAAAATAAAGCAAAGATACGAATCATCCAGCGATCATGAGATAAAGGGGAGATATGCATAATGGGTAAATATTTTGGCACTGATGGTGTACGCGGAGTGGCGAATAGTGAGCTGACACCAGAATTAGCGTTTAAAATAGGACGCTGCGGCGGCTATATCTTAACAAAAGATAAAGAGCGGCCAAAGGTGTTAATTGGCCGTGATACACGCATCTCAGGACATATGCTTGAAGGGGCGCTTGTTGCCGGATTGCTTTCAATCGGTGCAGAAGTTATGCGTCTCGGCGTCATTTCAACACCAGGAGTGGCCTATTTGACAAAAGCATTGGGCGCTCAAGCGGGAATTATGATCTCCGCGTCGCACAATCCAGTTCAAGATAATGGAATTAAGTTTTTTGGGCCCGATGGATTTAAGCTTTCAGATGAGCAGGAACAAGAAATTGAGCAACTGTTGGACAGTGCCGAGGATACACTGCCTAGACCGACAGGAAAAGAGTTAGGTCAAGTTAACGATTATTTTGAAGGTGGACAAAAATACTTGCAGTATTTAAAGCAAACGGTTGATGAGGATTTTTCCGGGCTTCGTATTGCGCTTGACTGCGCGCATGGAGCCACTTCTTCATTAGCAACCCATCTTTTTGCAGATTTGGAGGCAGATGTATTGACGATGGGAGCTTCGCCGAACGGCATTAATATTAATGACGGGGTTGGTTCTACGCATCCAGAGGCGCTGGCTGAATTTGTGAGAGAGAAAGAAGCAGATGTTGGGCTGGCGTTTGATGGAGATGGAGATCGTTTAATTGCGATTGATGAGCATGGGAATGTCGTGGATGGCGATCAAATTATGTACATTTGCGCAAAATTTTTAAAAGAACAAGGACGTTTAAAGCATCAAACAGTCGTATCGACCGTGATGAGCAATCTTGGGTTTTATAAGGCATTAGATGAACATGAAATAAAAAGCGTGCAGACGGCCGTCGGCGACCGCTACGTTGTAGAAGAAATGAAGAAACACGGATACAACCTTGGCGGTGAACAATCAGGACATATTATTTTTCTTGATTACAATACAACAGGAGACGGATTATTGACGGCATTGCAGCTTGTAAACATTATGAAGGCCACGAAAAAATCTCTTTCTGAGCTGGCGAGCGAGATGCCAAAATACCCTCAACTGCTTGTCAATGTGAAAGTAACGGACAAACATCAAGTGATGGAGAATGAAAAGGTGAAGGCTATCATTCAAGAGGTAGAAAATGAAATGCATGGCAATGGACGAATTCTTGTCCGCCCATCCGGCACAGAACCGCTTGTTCGCGTCATGGCAGAAGCGCCGACGAAAGAAGCGTGTCAAAGCTATGTAGCTCGTATTGTTCAGGTGATTCAAGCTGAAATGGGAGCTGAATAATGGCCCTTTTTGGTAGACATCCTATGCATAAATGGAACGCTTTATTCCATTTATGCATATTTTATGTTGTAAAGGATATTACAGTTGACGTCTTTAGGGCGTTTCCTGTAATATTAATTTTGTTGTCATTCACATATAGAAAGGTGGGTAGAAGAAGCTTTCATGAAGAAGCGCCTGGACTAAGCGATGATCGGATAGCCGCTTAGTTGACGAGGAGGAGGTTGATCGAATGCTCGGCGGATGCCTCCCGGCTGGTGCGATTGCAGCCGCAAACTTTTCCTTAAAACAAAGAGGCGACTCTTTGCACAAAGGGAAAAGTCCAATCGTTTAATCAAAGAAAAGGGGCAAGAAAGGCCCCTGCTTGCCCCTTGAAAATAGGGAGGAAAACAAATATGTGTGGAATTGTTGGATATATTGGACAACAGGATTCAAAAGAGATTTTATTGCGCGGACTGGAAAAACTAGAATATCGCGGTTATGATTCAGCTGGAATTGCGGTGTTAAACGAAGATGGCGTGCATGTTTTTAAAGAAAAAGGCCGCATTGCTGATTTGCGGCAAACGGTTGATCTCAATGTACAAGCACCGCTTGGCATTGGCCATACCCGCTGGGCGACACATGGGGTGCCAAGCCGTACGAATGCTCACCCGCATCAAAGCGCTTCTGGACGTTTTACGTTAGTGCATAATGGAGTCATTGAGAACTACGCATTATTACAGCGTGATCATTTGCAGAATGTACAGTTCCAAAGCGAAACGGATACAGAAGTGGTTGTTCAGTTGGTTGAAAAATTTGTGAATGATGGATTCGAAGCGGAAGAAGCATTTCGCAAAACATTAACACTTTTAAAGGGATCGTATGCGATTGCTCTCATCGATGCAGAAGATCCAGAGGTGATTTATGTAGCGAAAAATAAGAGCCCATTGCTTGTCGGCCTTGGGGACGGATTTAATGTCGTAGCCAGCGATGCTATGGCGATGCTGCAAGTGACAAACCAATACGTCGAATTAATGGATCAAGAAATGGTGATTGTCAAGCGGAATGCGGTCACGATTAAAAAATTGGACGGTCAAGAGGTGGCACGCTCTCCATATACTGCGCAATTGGATGCAAGCGATATTGAAAAAGGAACCTATCCGCATTATATGTTAAAGGAAATTGACGAGCAGCCGCTTGTGATGCGCCGTATTATTCAAAAATATCAAGATGCGTCAGGTGCTTTAACCATTGATAAAGACATTGTCAATGCGGTACTCGAAGCGGACCGCCTCTATATTATTGCGTGCGGCACAAGTTATCACGCGGGCTTAGTCGGCAAACAATTGCTTGAAAAATGGGCGAACATTCCGGTTGAAGTGCATATTGCTAGCGAATTTTCATACAATATGCCATTGTTATCGAAAAAGCCTCTATTTATTTACATTTCACAAAGCGGGGAAACAGCAGACAGCCGCGCTGTACTTGTTCAAACGAAAAAACTTGGCTATAAAGCGTTGACGATCACCAATGTACCTGGTTCTACATTATCACGCGAAGCAGACTATACACTATTGCTTCATGCTGGTCCAGAAATTGCGGTTGCCTCGACAAAAGCCTATACGGCTCAAATTGCCGTTCTTGCGATTTTAGCAACAGTCGCAGCAAAAGCTAAAGGCATTGCGCTCGATTTTAGCTTGGTGAAAGAGCTTGGCATCATCGCAAATGTCATGGAAATGCTTTGTGATGCAAAAGAAGAGATGGAGCAAATTGCTCGCGAATATTTAGAGACCACACGCAATTGCTTCTTCATTGGCCGCGCGTCCGATTTCTATGTAGGGCTTGAAGGAGCATTAAAGCTAAAAGAGATTTCCTATATTCAAGCAGAAGGATTCGCTGGCGGTGAGCTAAAGCATGGAACGATTGCTTTGATTGAGGAAGGCACGCCGGTGGTTGCTTTGGCGACACAAGAGCATGTGAATTTAAGCATTCGCGGCAATGTGAAAGAAGTGGTGGCCCGTGGCGCCAACCCATGCATTATTTCCATGAGAGGCTTGGAAACAGACGAGGACCGTTACGTCATTCCGGCTGTTCATCCAATGCTGACGCCGCTTGTGGCCGTTGTGCCGTTGCAGTTGATCGCTTACTACGCTGCTTTACACCGTGGCTGCGACGTCGACAAACCGCGCAACCTCGCCAAAAGCGTAACGGTGGAATAGAGAAGGTTTATATTGCTTTAAAGTTTGATAAAAATAACCTCTTGCGGATATCATATCCGCAAGAGGTTATTTTTTCATTTTTTTAGGAATTCAAAAAGGGGGAGGAAATGAAGGTTTCGAGACTTTTATTCTTGTAAACGATAGTGGTATTTTAGACAGGCATACTTTAAACAAAATGAACGTGTTGCCCAACGTATATGGATATATAAATGCACATAAACCAATCCACTTTGTTTGTACATTTAATGAAAAACGATCTAAGAAGTTTCGGCATTATCGTTATGTGTCAGTTCTGTATGATGATTTTGGCTATTTGCTTGCTCTAGCTTTGCAGCATCATCATTGTTTTTTATATTTTAACAGTTTTTGGTTGACGTTCAAACAATTTTATAATAAAAATAAAAATGAAAACTATTCAAATTATTCCAGATATTTAAATGAGGGGTGGATTGTCACTAAATACATCTATTTCCTATAAAATAATTTTAAAGGTTCTGGTTTACATGCTCATGATTGTTATCAAAATGGCTAAATTACAGTTATTAAGGGAGAATAGTATGAATAAAATTCTTTTACAATTAGAAGGGGCAGCTATCCTATTGTTGAGTCTTTATTTTTACTCTTATAACCAATTTAGTTGGCTTTTGTTTTTCGTTTTGTTATTCGCTCCAGATATATCAATGATTGGTTATTTATTCAATAATAAAGTTGGTGCCGTGCTTTATAATTTATTTCATACATATAGTTTACCAATTGGAGCTGTTATCTTAGGAGTGCTGTTATCAAGCGAAGTGGTTTTAGAGATAGGCTTAATATGGTCTGCTCATATCGGAATGGATAGGATGATTGGTTATGGATTAAAATATTCAACACATTTTAAGGACACGCATTTAAATCGTGTTTAAATAAACGATTGAACTAAAGGATGTTGTTGGTCTGGATCTGTGTCAAATCTTTGGACACTTTCATTCTATACTAACTAAATGCCTGTTTCTTTAATAGTGAGAGAGTGAAGCATTTGGCATCGAGCTCCTGCAGTCATGATTCTGTTGCTGAGAATCCAGATGGTTACAAAATCGGCATCGCCACACAAGGCTACCATGCCCAATGCCTAAAGACAAGGCTTCGTTTAAATTTTAATATTGATTTTTTAGACTGCAGAAAAAGACCAAAATAAATCGTCCTTTTTGTATGTCTTGATTAACTATCGCGCCTGTTAATTATGCATGATAAAAAGCTGTTTAAAAAACACACGTTATGGAGTAAAATGGAAGTAACTCCGAACGTGTGTTTTTTCTTAAGGAGTGATAGCTTGGGGTTTTGAAGAGTATCAAGCTCTAATGAAAGAAATGTTAGATCTAGCGGTTGCAATACTTGAGCATCAGCAAGTTATCGCTAATACCAAAGAGAAGTTAAACGGGAACTTAGAAAATCCTCTGGAACAAGATTATATAAGATCATGATGGTTCCTTTCCCAATGAACCTATTGAATGAGGAATAAATGGGGTCAAGGTAATCACTAGAGTTTTATATCAAACTAGTAAAGGTTTAAAAGATAGAGCAGGTACTGAATTTATTATATGGATAAGTATATTGTTCGTGCTTGTGAAGCAAAATTTATTTTTATATACCCGAGGTGCTAGATAAAATGATGATGTATAAAATTTTGTGTAAAGCATTTTGCTAGACCAAAAGAAAAAAGGTGTAACCGACGAGAAAAATTGAACAGTTTCGCTAAATAAGAGTGAACACTTTTCTGGAAATTCCAGCGTAATCCCTATCACTTGACATGGAGCCTCTGCGTACAAGATATTTCCTAAAAAGCGAGCAACAACAAGAATCAGCCGCATGAAACGAGGCTATCATTACGCCACTCTATGTAAAGTGCGCGTTTCTAACTGGTAAAAAACTGTTCAATTTAATCAATCGAATTCTGTTCAGTTTTATTTAGCGGCCACAGGTTGACCTGAAAACAGGTCAACCTTCTGTTTTTATCTTAATATTTTTAATTTCTGTATCTTTATATCTTTTTACGTTAATTGATACGGCTAAAAAAGAAGATGTGAAATATAATATTGAGGCTAATATGTATACAAGTTTAACGCCTAAAAAATCAGAAATGGTTCCCATTAGGAAAACAGATATAGAAAATACAATATAATATATGTTACTTTGAGTAGAATAAACTTTTGGTAGATAACTTTCCTCTATAGATGACTGAAAGTAGGTATTTTGCGATACATCTCTAAGTTGATAGAAAGGTCCCATAATAAATACTAAAGTAAGCGCTACAATTGGTGATTTAGTAAAGGCATAAATTAAAACAAAAACACTCACTCCAAAGGATCCCAATATTATACTATAAACTAAATTTCGTTGCATCCATTTTGAAATTAAGACAATGAAAATACCACCAATTATACTACCTAAATAGTAACTGGCATTGATATACCCCCACCAAGTCTCATTTTGTTTTAATATTTCTTTTACGAATACTAATGTGATCCCTCCAATCCAAATTCCCCCTGCAATTCCTTCAATTATCCCCATAATTGTTATTAACCTAAGATTAGCATTCTTAAATAGTATAGACCAGCCAATTTTTATGGAATCCCAGTTAGGTCTAGATTTACTAGCTCCGCGAAATTTTTCAGATATGAGAAGAGTAGATAGAGCAGACAATATATAGAGACTTAATGCGAAATACAAAATATTAATGTTCCCAAAGTGAATTGCTGCTACCCCACCCAAAGACCAACCCAACAAAGCAAGGGATTGGTCCGTCGTACTTATTAAGCTATTGGCTTTTGCTAATTTCTCTTTTTGTACGATTTTAGGTGTTAAAGAGTTTCTTGCAGGATTTGTCCATCCATCTAGGAAACCGATGAAAAAAATGATTAAATAAATAATTAAATTAATCAAAAAATGATTGATATCTTTGAAGTAAAACAAAAGAATAAGTATAAATAGTAAATACGATTGTCCAAATAAAGAAATTCTTAAGATGAACTTTAAAGGATATCGATCTGTTATTATAGGCATAAAAAAGCTACTTAGAAACTTTGCTATAACATGAATCATGGTAACTAAACCCGCTAAAGTCCCTGAGCTTGTAATATGGTAAATCATCATAGTTACTGTCATCATATATAGGGAATTAGCTAATTTTCCCAGTGAATTTCCCATCCACAAAAAATAAAAAGATTTATTCAATTAATATCCTCCTCTACAAGTTTATTTTGGTTCATATACACACCCAAAATCACTGTCACCTTCTCTATCGAATAATTAATCTTTTCTCTTCAAATGCTGAGTATAAATACTCTCTAACTTTGAAATGATCCTCCCTTTAATATAAATTTAATTTTTATTTTTTATATTTTTTAAAAAATACTTTATTTTCCTTAAATTATATTATATTATATTTTTGAGAATATTTTAAGGGGGGATTAAAATGAAAATGAAGAAAAATTGGCGCAACCGTCTTGCTATTGTAATGCCAGTATTGCAAGAAGAAAAATGGTAAAATTCTAAGGGGCAGGGAGAATATTTTTTCCCTGCCCTTATACTGAAGATTGAGGGGGAAAAAGAGTGAGTACTGAAATTAAACATTTACATATAGAAATATATGAAAACGATATGAACTTACTTTCTCAAATTGAAGAGGTTTTAGAACCAGACTATTTAGATTCACTTACTGTGCCGAAGTTAAAAGATTTATTTAACTCACGTATCATTCCAGAGTTGTTAAAAGTGTCCCATCCTGTTGCTGCTGAATATATATTTGGGATGTCAATTGGACATCCACATACATATGTACGTTATAGGTTGATAGATATCGTAAAAAATTGGTTACCGTATTTTTCTGCGGTAGAAACCATTGTTAGATTAACTCACGATCCTGATGATTTAGTTTCTTTTAAAGCTATTGAAATTTGTGGACAAGAAAAAATTGAGGAAAGCTATAAATTACTAGCACCTATTATCGGTGGTGCTAGCAAAAAAGTTTATTCACCTAATAAACCAGTAGGATTAGGAGCACAGAAAGTTCTAAAATCACTTATTGACCTGCTAGGTACTGATGATCCTGAAGAATTACAATTAATAGAAAATTACTATAAAGAACACGGACATTTGTTTAATAGGTATGACTTTGAAGAACCTATCCCTAACGAACTATTAGAAGAGTTTTGTAAAAAAGAAGAAGAAGGAATGATTTTAATTCCTGGTGGTTTTTTCACTTTTGGACTTGATCCGCATCAAGTGCCTGATAAAACGTTCGGGTGGCATGATGCAATACCTTCTAGGAAAGTTTGGCTTCCTCCATTTTTTATTGATAAGTATCCAGTAACCAATGAAGAGTATGATGAGTTTGTTGAATATACTAAGAAAAATGGTCATATATTCTGCCATCCTAATGAACCTCAAGAAAAAGATCATACAAGAAACACTTTTTGGGATGAACGTTTTAAACCCGATCATCCTGTAACGGGGATTGACTGGTATGATGCATTTGCGTTTTCAAGGTGGAAAGGCAAGGAGCTACCAACTGAATTTCAATGGGAAAAGGCTGCACGGGGAGAAGATGGTAGAATATGGCCTTGGGGTAATGCTTTTAATAGAAATGCAGCAAATTGGTGTGCTCATTGGTTAAATTATACACCTGAAAGTTTGGATGAATGGCGGGAGGGTATTACCTCGTTCTCTGAAGAATTTCCGGAAGAACCTATCAAGAGAGCATCCGAATTTGAAAAGGACGAATATGTTAGCCCTTATGGCGTTGTTGGAATGGTGGGTAATCATTGGGAATGGACACGAAGTGATCTATTAACTGGCAGAGAGTTTCACCCTGGTTTCTCGAATAAACAGAGTAAACATCATGCCTTTGCGGTGTTGAAAGGAGGTTCTTTCTTTTCATTACCGGGTCTAATGTATCCTTCTTTTAGGGGGAAGGATATTCCATTTTGCAGGCATAATGAAATGGGCTTTAGGTGTGTGAAAAACATTCCTATTTATACTTTAAGAAAAGCTATAGGTAAACCAATTACAAATACGGCTATCTATTAAAATTACTAGAACGGCTGACGTAAGTTATTATAAATGTTACGTCAGCCTTTATTATTTATATGCTTCGTATCATCATAAATATTACTTTCGGTTTTTAACTTGTTGTAAAATGACATTGCTCTTACAGGAACTCTTCTTTTTAAATGTTAATTCACACTTTCATTTGTAAGGGATAGTATTTTCATGTAAGAGCTATTTTAAATAGTTTATTGCAATTATAATTTGCAAATAATATTAACTGTAATCAACGGTGATAAAATCCCCAATAACAGCGGTTTAAAATTCCCCAAAAATAACAGATAATCGTTTCGAAACAACATCTTAGATGGAGTGGAGAAACGATGCTGAAGATAGGGGAGTTTTTTATGATTCGAGAGTTATATCAGAAAGGCTGGACTCAAACAGCGATTGTTAAAGCCGATGATAAAATCTCCAATATAGCCGGAATAAAATTCCCCACTCACAATAGAACCATCGTGTCAATGAGAGGGGCTATGGTTCGTGATGACGAGAGGGGAATTTTTTATGATCAAAGAAATGTATGAAAGAGGAATGAGTATTTCCGATATGGCGAGGAAATGGGGGATTGATCGGAAAACCGTTCGAACGTATATTCAATCCCCCAAGCCCCCTTCCCTATCCAAGCAAAAACCAAGAAAAAGCAAGTTAGATCCATTTAAGCCGTATCTTCAAAAACGAATATTAGAGGAGGGGGGGTTCAATAGCGAAAAGTTGTTTTTCGAAATTCGACAACAGGGCTATACGGGGGGAAAGACGATTTTAAAAGACTATACGAAACCTTTCCGAGAGACGGCGAAAAAGAAATACACCGTTCGCTATGAAACGCTTCCTGGCGAACAAATGCAAGTCGATTGGAAGGAAGTTGGGGAGGTCGTGATGGAAGGGAGAAAAGTCAAGTTATCGCTATTTGTGGCCACGTTAGGCTATTCGCGGATGAAATACGCAGTATTTACAACCAGCCAGGACCAGGAGCACTTAATGGAATGCCTGATTCAAAGTTTCAAGTACTTTGGAGGGATTCCAAAGAAAAGTGCTATTGGACAATACGAAGACCGTTACAGACGGCCGGGAACGCTTGTCGAAACTTCCCTACCGCAAGCCGATCGATCCGTTTGATGTTACCGCGCAGCTTTCGGTGGATGAAGCGCCGGATTCGAGAGCTGCTTACGTTGTCCTTTATTGACTGGAAAGGAAATATCCTCTTTCTCGGTCCGCCGGGAACACTTTTAAAAGTTACAAAACGGAGCCTATCTTAATAAGATCTAGTTAATTTTTTTGTATAAATTTATATTTTTTGGTTTTATAATCTTGATTTTTCTTTAATTTACCAGTAATATTTTAGTAGATATTCTTTTATCCCGGGTGAATATCTACTAAAATCTTACTAAGAAAGAGGTGTATTATGAGAAACATAGTCAAAAAGTATTCGAGATTAGGACTGGCTGCGGCTATGGGAGTTGGAATATTCACATTTTCTAATTTTACGTATGCTAGCGACGATAATATTGGTTTTAATTTTGAGCTTAAACCTAATTATGATAATAGTTATAGTGCTGCACGATATCGACAAACTACTAATCCAAACAATAAATGGAAAGTAAATCTAACATATTCATCTGAAGGCGTAGGAACAGTCGCAACTTTTTGGTTAGACAAAGCAGGCACAAGGGTTTCAGAGTGGTATAATGTGAAACAAGGAAGTGGGCCCCACTATTATCCAGCATATAGCACTGCGAACCAATCTTATGTAAGATTAGGTGCTGAAAATAATAACTATACTTCTGCAAGCTATACGATCTCTGGGTATTGGGACGAAGAGACTGACTAATCTATAGAACCAAGAATGATATTATATATCATTCTTGGTTCCCTTTTAAGATAGCTAATAAAAAAGTAAAGAATTGAGTGAGGGACATTGTTTAATAGCCATATTCAACGCATTATAAGAAATAAAATTAATTTAACTGCCTTTATTATTATTTTGCTTATACCTATGTTAGAAATTGTACAACTGTTAATTTATCAACAAAACTCTGAAGAGACTTTTCATCCAGCTTTTGCCTTCTTTTTATCAGGTTCTAGCATGGGGCACGCACCTCAAATATTGCTAATATGGTTTTTACCAATCTATTTTTTATTGTTGGGAGCCGATGATGCAATTCAAGATTATAAAACAGGTTATCGTACTATTTTGATTAGCAAGGTAGGCAGGAAAAGGTACTTGTTAGAAAAAATCATTACATCTTTTACTATATCTTCTCTATCTATGTTTATCACATTATTTATTAACTTTATACTAGTGTCGATTATTTTTGTTAATGGGACTTTTTCAAAAGGATTAATGGAAATGAGGATTGAAGGAAATAAACTCTTTAACTTTAGTGTAGAACATCCTTTTATTGCGATTATCGTCTTTTCGATAGTCAGTTGTATTCTAGCAGGTCTTGCTGGATCATTGGGAGCAAGTACAAGTTTATTTTTTCTTGATCGAAAATATGCATATGCTTCCTCGTTTTTTATTTGGTTTTTATTAGTTTTAAATAAATATTCTATTATCTATGCTTTTCAACCGTTTACTGAATATGGATTTAATGTAATATTTCCTAGTCTTTTAGTAGCAATAAGTGTTCTTATCATAATTCCATTAATAGTATTTATTTATGGAGTAAGGTTCAATGAAGATTAAACGATCTATTATTATTATTATGATCACTTTCTTTTTTACTGTTGTATGGTTTTTACAAAGCTCGAATTACCGTGATATTCCAGCGTTAAGATCCGCCAATTTATCTTTATATGATGTGATTATTATTATGAATAACAGTGCATTCGGCTATAGTTCTATGCAAGCATATACTGTATTTTATACTGCACCTTTTCTTATTTTTTTAAATCACCTCTTCTTATCTGAAAATTTGGCTACTATTATAAGAGGAACTAATAGGGAAAAGTTATATATAAGAAGAGTGGTTAAAATTATAATAGCAGCTTTCATGTTTGCTTTCTTACATTCCGGTGTGAACCTATTATTCACAGCTATATTCTTTGACTATTCTTTATTAAAAGAAATGAATTTTACATCAATTTGTCTATTTAATACCGTAGGTTTATTTTTGTTTTACACTAGTGTTGGCTTGATATATGAATTAATAAAAGAGATAAGTCATTCTATAAGCATATCCTTTTTTCTGACTATTGCATTAATAAGTGGTTTATTCTTTTTTGAAAAACTAATGATGACACAGATGTGGGGGCCAATAAAAGATTTAGCAATATATAATAAGATGCTGGAAAAGGAATGGACGATTGTCGACTTATTATATATATATGTGAGACAAATTTTTGTTGTTATTTTCTTTTATTTAATTGGTTCTTTTGTATATAAAAGAAAGGACTTTATTTAATGATGATAAATAAAAAATTTTTTCTACTTGTGTCGTTAACAATAATCATGCAGGGTATTTTGCTGGATACGCTTAATTTGATCAATACTAATTTTCCCTTTTTAGATGGAATTCCTATTACTTCTTCCCATGCATTGGAGTATAGATATCTACTGAATTGGTATCTGCCGATTATTGGTATGAGCTTTTACTTCTCTGGATATTTAAGTGATGTGACAAGAATTCATGGTATCGCTTTTTTTGTCAGAACATACAGCAAGTCTAAGTGGATCATCAAACAATATTTGCGCATACTAGCGCATCTTTTGCTATTTATTGCACTCCAAATGTTCGTTTCTGTTTTGTTCGATTTAGGCCAATCAACTTTTTCTAAACCGAATTTAATCAAAGCTTTATCTATGTATTTATTAACATTATTAGTGTTACTTAGTATCCAGCTTTTAATTGAATTATATGTAAAAGAAAGTGTTGCCCATTTGATTATTAACATATACATTGTCTTTTCCGTCCTGATAACAAATCAACTACATAGCTTTCCTAAACTATTTCATTACTTTTTCTTACCAGTATATGGGATGGGATTTAGGAACGGATTAAGCCAAATGCCAAAATTTAAGCTATACACCATAGATTATTTTACAGGTTTCTTTATTTTGCTCATCATTCAAGTTGCCTTAGTTTATTTTTCTACGATTAAAATAAAGAATATGGACTTATTATAAAGAGAGGGTTAAGAATGCTACAAACTCATAATGTAAGTAAAAAAATTAAAAATGCATACGTTTTAAAAAATATTTCCTATACTTTCAAACCTGGCTATATTTATGGGCTTTTTGGGAAAAATGGATCAGGTAAAACAATGCTGCTTCGTACTTTAGCTGGGTTGGTTGTTCCTACTGAGGGTGAAGTTATAGTCAATAATCAAGTACTGCATAAAGATATATCGTTTCCACCAAGCATTGGAATTATTATCGAAAATATGCAATTATTTCCACAATATGATGCTTACACAAATCTTTTCATTTTATCAAAGATAAAGAAAGTAGCTTCAACACATGATATAGAAGAGGCCATAAAAAGAGTGGGATTAGATCCGTTTTCTAAGTTGAAAGTAAAAAAATATTCTTTAGGAATGAAACAAAGGCTGAATATCGCACAAGCGATATTTGAAAAACCTGATATTCTCCTTTTGGATGAACCTACAAATGCGATTGATGATAGCGGAGTGGAATTAATTCATAATCTGCTTTTAGAAGAAAAGAAACGGGGAACTATTATCATCATTGCTAGCCATATCAAAGGGGATATTGAACCTTTATGTGATTTTACTTTGAAAATGAATGAGGGGAACCTAATTCATGAATAAATTCAAATTGACTATTTTCGCTTTTATAGTGGGAATGTGTTCGTTCATTATAGTTTTTCCTTATATTTCCGATCTAATAAACAATTACAGAACTCTAAAAAATCCAGAAGTAGTAACTATAAAAAGCGGAGAATATATTGTAGGTGATGATATTCAGCAAGGAATTTATGATGTAGAAGTAATAAGTGGGAAAGTTAAATTTATGCAGAGAGAATTGTCTGCAAAAGATAGGGTACTAGGTGTTAATCTTCACAATGGAGAACACGTTCAGATAAAGGGACAAGGTAAAGTGAAACTTTCTCCTGCCAACTTTGAGTCGATAGAAATGAGTAAATCAGGTCAGTATGAAATTCACCACTCAGGATTTTATGAAATAGGATTACAATTGCCTGAGGGAGAATATGTATTGAGTTATAAAGGAAAAACAGACAAAGAAAAACCTTTTGTCCAAATATTATCATCTAATAATAGAAATGTTCTTCATACATATGATTTCCATAATAAAGATATTTACAAAATTCCCCTTAAAAAAGGTAATATATTAGAAATTAATAAGTTTTTATTTTTTGAATCTGATGACATTGTGATTAATTTAAAGCCTTTATATTGACTATTTATCCGGAAATATTTAAGGAATACTATTATCAAAAAATATGAAGAGACTAATCGATTATAACCAGTAATTAATACTAAAATGTTGAAGATGTGTTTGGTTAATGGTCAAGTCCGGTGAACTTCTTTGTCATTTGCGTTCCTAACACATTGTCAATGTTAAAAATGTTGATCAATTTTGTAATGGAATCATCGAATCCATCCAACATGATACGGCCATTCAATTCGTGGGAGTTCATAGAACCGCGGCATATGCGACCGAACTAGTAAGTCGTTGCTGTCTGTTTGCCGGTAAAATCTATGGACTCAATTAAAGGTCATTTGATGTTGCATTGAGTATACAATATAAAATCGAATGATGTGAATGGATGAGGGAGAAAACAGCTGTCGAATCCCATTTAACCTAAGGCGGTGTATCGACGAATTTGTTTTTCGAAAAGGGCATGATGATAGAGTGGCGGCGATGGGAGAAGTGTATTTTATCGAAGCAGGAAAGAAGGAGGAAGCCATTCGAAGCGTATTGGCGTGTGTGTCTTCTTCGGTCCAGTGGGTCGTGAGCGATTTGAAAAAGCCATTCAAGGGGTATATCCAGAAGCGATACGTGTAGCCGATTATTTTTATGTCATTTAGTTGTTTACAGAAGCTTTAGATCGGTACCGTAAAGAGTGCCATCGCAAAAGCACTTGTTAAACGAACAGAAGAAATCATTTCGTTCATATTGTTGCCTTATTCGAATGGTAGAATGGAAGGAACGAACAACAAAATCAAGCTGATCAAACGTCGAGGGGATGGATACAGAAATATCCAACAATTGGCATTACGGGTGCGGCTAGAAACGTCTACCATACTTCAATGGTAGATGCAAGTACAGCTTTTGGTGATGAACTATGATTTTGGAGAATAAGGTACAATATTCATTACCAGGCCTTGATTTATAGATTTCTGTTAAAATAGAGAGGAAGCGCTTTTTGAAACCAATAGTGGAATGGAAGCGTGAATGCAGCAAAGTTTTTGGAAAGGGGAAGAGCCATTTTGATCAAAGCGATTATTTTTGATTTTGACGGTTTAATTGTAGATACAGAGACAGCTTGGTTTGAGGCTTATAAAGAAGCGATGAATGTCTATGATGTCGATTTGCCGCTGGAACGTTTTGTTCAAACTGTTGGAACAGATAATGCGGCGCTTTATGAATTTGTTCAACAGCAGCTGGGGGAAAACGTCAGCATTGAAGAAATTGAAGCGAAAGCCGCAAGTTTTTATCAAATCAAGATGAAAACCCCTCAGGCGCGTGAAGGGGTGAAGGACTATTTAGAAGAGGCAAAGCAATTGGGCTACAAAATAGCGATTGCTTCAAGTTCTAACAAGGAATGGGTCATTCATTATTTAAATGGGCTCGGTCTGCTGTCCTATTTTGAAGTGATTATTACAAGTGAAGATGTGGAGAGCATCAAACCAGCTCCCGACTTGTATCTAAAAGCGCTGGCTGCTTTAGCTGTCCGTCCTGATGAAGCAGTCGTTTTTGAGGACTCGTTAAATGGGTTGAAAGCCGCTTTGGCCGCGGGATTAAAATGTGTGGTTGTGCCTAATCCAGTCACAAAATTTCTAAACTTTCAACAGCACAGCTTGCAGCTAAATTCGATGGCGGAAAAGCGTTTAGCGGAGGTGATCGAGCTGATCAAAGGATAATGGAGAGGGGCATTTTACATTTATATAAATGTGAAAATCTACTTAGCCGAAAGAGAAATGCGATCATAGTGGCATGGAGTCTTGTGCGGGCATGATTTCTTTTGAAACGAAGCCAGCTGTTATTTGGCATCGTCTCAAGCAAGACGATCATGCCCGCCGCTTTATATCAGGCAAAATAGGGACACAAGTGAAAATTGAGCCCTTGGAAAAAGACGGGTTACAGATGGAAAAGCGCCACCGTATCTCGCGTTTTTAGACGTTCGATCATGTCATACCATGCTTGCGGTTTGTTCGGCAAGACCGCATAGTAGCGTGTTAAAAATGTCACGATAAGCTCAGTCGGAAGTTCATTTACATTTTCGTCCATCGGAAGGAAGCAAAGGTCAAGTCCTTCTACCGCTTCTCCGTCATTGTTCCAGGATGGATGAACATAAGGGAAGTCAAGGCGCTTATAGCCGAGGTGGGACAAGACTTCCCGACGGACATATGGGTCCATCGGCTTCACGCCGCCAAATTCATAATGTTCGACACGATACGGGTCATAAATTTCCGCAAACATGCCAAATAATTGGTTTCCACAAGCGGCTGCCCAAGCGTTTAAGTCTTCTAATCTCTTTTTGGCTAAAAATCGGCCGATTCCAAGTCCCGCTTGCCCGATGATGGTGAAATCCGTCATGGCAATATTGACATCTTCATAATAACGGTACTCTGTTGCGCCCACGACCTTTCCTTCATGAACGGCCACGCATACACGGATTCCCGGATCTTCTAGAGGTTCTTTCCAAAAATCGAATGCTAATACTTCTTCAGGTGGAAATACTTCTTGCATCAATTGGTGCATTTTTTTAAATAAAGGGTCTTCAATACTCGTGATTCTCCGATATTCCATTTCCTCATTCTCCTTGCCGTAATTTTTTCAAAAACGGATTTTTCCATTCCATCAGGACCGCATAGTTACGAGATTCCTCATCCTCCAAATAGTTTTCTACCACTTTCACAGGAGTGCGGCCACAGCGAAGCAGGAATGTAATGACGGGGTCTTTTAATTCGCCTTTGATCACCGCTTCGAGGTATTGCTCCGCTGTCATTTGATCTGCCTTTTGATGATAGCCGGGCATTCTCCCTCCGCCTAACAAACGTTCTAATCCGAGCTGAATGACGACTTCATACATGGAAAGCATCAGCCACTTTCCCAGCCCTAATTTGCGATAGGCGGGGCGTACGCCAATATCGACAACATAAAGCGTATTCCCGTTTGGCTGATGATTGCGAATATAGCCGTGATCGGTAATTTCTTCCCATGTATGTTCCGGATGATTCGGATCAAAATGAACAATGAGCCCGGTCATCGATCCGGCCATTTCGCCATCGACCTCCACACATAAGGCTCCTTCTGGAAAGAGCGTCACGTGGTTTTTTAATTGTTCCGTGTTCCACCATAGTTCAGAAGGAAAGGGAGGTGGGAAGCTTTCCTGTTGAATGCGGATTAAGCCCGGAAAATCTTTTTCTTCATAATTTCGAATCACGGCTCGAACAGGCCGATCGTTCTCAAACACGTAAAGCTCTTTCCAGTACATGATGCTTCCTCCTTATTTCCAATCCGGATATAAATCTGTGCGGCGGTCGCGCCATGTTGTCACCGATCCGCGCTCGCGAACTTGATATAGCAGATCTAAATCAAGATCAGCGGTCACGACCATATCATGATTGATTTCCCCTTCCACTAAAATGCCGCGCGGAGGGAACGGGATGTCATTTGGGGTAATGACAGCCGCTTGGCCGAAGTTCGCGCGCATAAAGTCGACGGTTGGAAGCGAACCGACTGTGCCGGTTGTCACGACATATACTTGATTTTCAATGGCTCTTGCGTGGCTCGTATAGCGAACCCGATGAAATCCATGACGATCATCGGTGCAAGAAGGACAGAAAATCACATCCGCTCCTTTTGCTTTGGCCATGCGAACGATTTCTGGGAACTCAATGTCATAACATGTCAACATCGCAATCGTTCCTTTTTCCGTCTCAAACACTTGCAATCCTTCGCCAGGAGACATGTTCCATTCTTTCACTTCCGTAGGTGTAATGTGCAGCTTTGCTTGTTCGGCGACTCTGCCATCTGGATAAAATAAATGAGCCACGTTGTACAATTTGTCACCTTTGCGAATAACATGGGTTCCCGCAATGATATGCATCTTTGTTTTCTTCGCCCAATCTATAAATAAAGAACGATAGGATTCTGTAAAATCAGGCAATTCTTGGATGGTCAAAGGCCGGCCTTTGCCACTTTCGATGGACATCAGTTGGGTGGTAAAAAATTCTGGGAATAACACGAAATCCGCTTCAAATTCTTGGGCGGTTTTTATATAATGCGCCACTTGCTGGGCAAATTCTTTGAATGAGTGGATCGTATGCAAATGATACTGAACAGCAGAAACTCTGATTTTCATCATCCCATGCTCCTTTCTTGACATTCACGGCCGAAATTTTTCATGATTCACCCATGAAATGGTGATACTGATATTATTAGATACATGAGCCATTTTCACAAGTACACACTTTTATAGCACTTAGTGTAAAAAAGTATACTATAGGAAGCGGATGATAGCGTGAAAAGAGGACGGGCAAACGATGAATAAACATTTCGCAAGGACAACCGGCATCTCTCCATGTCCTTGCGACTGAAAAAGCAATCCATCATCTTGATTGATCACATGAATTCCCTAAACCATGCGGGAAAGGGAATGTTTATTTCATAGGCTCGTTGCTGGATACGTGGTCCTTTGCGACCGTCTCCATATAGTTTTTCCCCCATTCATACATGGCATCGAGAATCGGCATGAGGCTTTTTCCGAGCTCTGTTAAAGAATACTCCACTTTTGGAGGTACGACAGGATAGACTTTTCGGTGAATAATGAGGTCTTCTTCCAGTTCCCGCAGTTGATTGACAAGCATTCTCTGAGTAATTCCTGGCATAAGAGCCTTAAGTTCGCTAAATCGCTTTGTTCCTTCTTTTCCAAGATGCCACAAAACTAACATTTTCCATTTGCCGCCGATAACGGCGAGTGTCAATTCTTTTTCGCAATTATACGTTTTTCCACAAACACGTCCCAAATTGGCTCACCTCCGTGTCTATTATAACGAAGATTTCAAACGAAACACCATTTCCGCGCGAGTGGATAAAAGTGTAAAAACCGAGCGGGGAACATGTCCTGATTTTGCCTGCTCATGTGAAAAACGGATCAGAAGGTCTTTTTCTACCTTACGACAAGTTGAACGACCGTTTTTACAGGTTTGTTTGATTATAGTATGATAGGAATATGCTTATGAGAGCGGCTGATTTGTGAAAATCCCTACTTTTCTGTTCGAAGAATGGATTATTTTTAGCGTAGATTCAAAAATAATTTTAAATGATGAATGATATAGTTATAAAGGTGTGTCTTTTTTATTCGGGGGTGTTTTTTTGAAAAGGGATGATAGCAAAACTTATAAAGCAATCAAACAACATAAGAGCCATTATCCGAATCCAATCAAGCTGCGCAAAGGGGAAACGGTTATCATTGGTGAAAAATATAATGGAAATGAAGACTGGAAAAATGGGATATACTGTTTCACTGTTGATAATCGCTTAGAAGGCTGGGTGCCAGAACAAATCATCAAAAAACAAGGGAAACATGGGGTAATTGTAGAGGATTATACGGCGAAAGAATTAGATGTTGAAATCGGTGAACAATTAATAAAATGCAAAGAACTCAATGGGTGGTATTGGATGAAAAAAATAGAAACACTAGAAGAAGGCTGGGTGCCGATTGAGAATGTAGTAGAATTAAAATGAACGTATTCAATCTGAATATCTAGGAGCCTCTGTCCTTTATACTTATGCATGAATATAGTGAAGGATGAATGTAAAACGCTTCAAAGGATCTGTTTTTGACGATGCAGGTGTCTGAGCGGCATCGTTTTTAGATTCGTCTTTTGGGCGTTTGGTTTACCGTTCGTCCTTTGTTGTGTGCTGAAGGCAAGTCCAAAGACTTGTCTTGCGATTGTGGGTTTTTATGGACGTTATGCATTCCGTTTTAAGTGCATGTATATAAATGAAAACGCTAGTGAATTAGAAGGTGTGACATTTTGAAAACAACGAGACTTCATGACAAGATATTGATTTTTATGATGATCGCAGGAATCGCTCTTAGCCTGTTTTTTTTCATAAAGGGAGATGGGGCTAAGGATCAAGATCATCATATCAAAGGAAAAAACGAGAAGATGGAGCATACAAAATACTCTGGTGTGGATATTATCACCAATACAGACGATGAAGAAACGTACCGCAGTGCGATTCATTACCCGAAATTTCAAGGGGAGCGATTAAATCGTGAAATCGGTCAATATGTCAAAAGCACGGAACAAAAATTCCATGAAGAGTTGGGCAAAGGTGATCAAACCTTTTTAAAGAAACGTCCGGCTGTTTTTTACTTGACCTTTGACATTTATCCTGTGATGGATCATATTTATTCTATTGTTTTTCATGAAGAAAGCTATTATGGAGGAGCAAACGGTAATCAACGCGTAAAAGTTTTCATTGTAGATGTGGAAAATGATCAATTCATTAACCAAACAGAGATGATTCAGAATACCGAACAAGCGAAAGAAAAGCTATACCATCTTTTACTGAATGCCTTTAAGCAGTCCAAGCAATACGGTCCATTTTTGTTTGAAGAAGAATTAGAAAATAAAATGAAACAAGATGGTGCATATGCCAATATGTATTTGACTAACCAGTCATTCGTATTTATTTTTGATAAATATGAAGTAACGGCGGGGGCTGCGGGAACGCCTGAAATCTCACTGTCCTATGATCAAGTCAAAAATATTTTAACAGAGAAATGGGCGGATCGGTTAAGCATTATCCCTGATAAGCCGGAAGATTTAACCGTTCCGAATGGAGATCGTGGAAATGAGTCCCCTTCTAATCCGCCGGCAGAGAAGCCATCATCCCCTCCATCCAAGAGGGTGGCGCTCACCTTTGATGACGGGCCGCACCCGCAGAATACGTTGAAGATATTAAATTTATTAAAAAAGTATGAGGCTAAGGCTACTTTTTTTATGTTGGGAAGCAGGGTTGATTTTTATCCAGACATTGCTAAAAAAATAGCAGAGGAAGGGCACGAGTTAGGAAACCATACTTGGGATCACAAAGATCTGACGACTCTTAATAGCGCAGAAATAAGAAAAGAAATTCGCGATACAAATGAGATGATCAAAAAGACAACCGGTCGAGAGCCTACTGTGTTTCGCCCTCCGTACGGTGCCATAAACGATCAAGTCAAGAGAATGGTGGGCATGCCTGTCGTATTATGGACAGTCGATACGTTGGATTGGCAATCTCACGATCCTCATGCTATGCTGCAAATAGTCAAAAAAAATGTGAAAGATGGATCCATCATTTTGATGCACGATATTCATGAATCAACGGCTGAAGCCGTGGAGCCGGTGTTGAAATATTTAAAAGATGAAGGCTATACCTTTGTGACGGTTTCAGAGTTAGAACAACATTAATTGAAAAAAGAGTGAGAGACTTCTCCGGAAGTATGTTAAACAAGATTCATGGCTGAGCATTAAAAAGGAACTTTGTATGGATTTTATCAACACAACGATAGAAAGCCCCGCGGAGAAAATTCCGAGGGGCTTCGTGTCATTGCAAAGTATGCCAATAAAGCGAAGGATCGCCAACAGTTCTTTTGTTTGCTTCTGCTGTCTCCCTGCGGATGAAAAGGAGTCTCGCTAAAGCCGAATAATCCCCATAATTAAAAATCGTGTCTTGTGACAACGAACTGAATGACAACACCAAATGGATCTCGAATCATGGCATAGCCGGAGCTGAAGGAGTTTGCCTGAAGCGGCATTAATACGGTCACATCTTGCTGCTCCGTAACAGCCTCATAAAGCTTTTGAATGGTTGCTTGATCTTTCGATTGTATGCACAAAGAAAAGCTATTTCCAAGTTGCCACGGTCTCGATGGATCTGTCGCTTCTTCGGCAATCATCATCTTATTTTGTCCGATTTCTAGTACCGAATGTGTAATATACTCATCTTGCCCCTCGCTATATTCAAAAGCGGGATCGATTTCTTTCATTTGCTTATAAGTCACTTTTAAAAGCACCTTGGCCTGTAAATATTTTTCGTAAAATGCGATAGCATTCGCCGCTTGGCCGTTTAAAGATAGAAACGGAATCACTTCAAAATTCATATAGCTCCCTCCTGTTTTTCATTCATGAATGTGTGGATCCATGCATAAATCATGCAAAAAAAATCATCCTACACACCCCACCTCTTAATCACCATTGCTTTTTTAGTGTATAATAAAAAGGTGACAGAATACGGCACCAATAGAGGGGATGTTTATGAAAAAAGCCGAACGATTAAATCTGATGCTCAAATTTATCAATCAAAAAAAGCGGTTTACTTTAAGTGACTTAATGGCTGAATTTCACATTTCCAAAAGAACGGCCCTCCGCGACATCGCTTCGTTGGAAGAAATGGGAGCGCCCATATATGTAGAGTATGGACGGAACGGAGGATATTACTTGCTCGATCAAATGAAATTACCGCCCATCTCCTTTAATAGCCAAGAAGTGTATGCCCTCTATCTTTCGCTTCAAGTATTAGAAGGATTTACCGATCTCCCGTTTAAAGTCACCTATGAATCGATTCATAGAAAGTTCCATGATGCTTTAAGCGATCAGCAAAAGGAGAAGATCGCCAGAATCAAAAACAGGGTAGTGTTTTATCAAACGAAACAGGTAACCAAATGTCCATGTCTGGAGATGATGATGACCGCGATTATTGAGCATAACGTGCTAAAAATCCGTTACCGTGATGCGGAGCGATTGATTCAGCCATTGGTTATTTACGCTTTAAAAGGACATTGGTATTGCCAAAGCTTTGATATGGAAAAGAGGGAATATCGCGTTTTTCGCTGTGACCGCATCTTGCATGCAGAGTTGACGGAAACAGAGCCTTTGAACGAATTGGAGCATGTTACGATGTTAAATAGCCACTCTTTATGGAAGCCTTCCGAGAAGGCGATATCGTTTAAGTGTTTACTGGATGACGGCGGGATCGCTATTTTTCAAACCGAGCATTACCCTTCGATGCGGCTTGTTCACGAGGAGAATCACACCTATTTAATAGGCACCTTTGAGCCAAATGAATGGAATTTTATCGTGAGATACTTAAGCAGGTATGGAAAATCGTTAAAAATCATTGAGCCGGAGGAATTGAAAATACATATGAAAGAATATTATATGGATTTCATTCGTCAGTTATAAAAAATAAAAAGACAACTATCCCCAAGCTAAAAACCATGAGGAAAAAGGCTGAATTTGTTATGATCATGATGAACCATTCAGAAATTTTGCATGGCTTGTATAGGAGGGAAATCCAATGAATCCAGTCATTGAAACGATTTTACAGCACCGTTCTATTCGGAATTTTGCGGATCAGCCTTTGTCCGATGAGCAAATTCGCACCATTGTCGAGTGCGCCCAAGCGGCCTCTACGTCCAGCTTTGTTCAAGCTTACTCAATCATTGGAGTCAAAAATAAAGAAGTGAAACGAAAGCTTGCCGAGCTGGCTGGGAATCAGTCTTATGTAGAGAATAATGGCCACTTTTTTGTCTTTTGCGCGGATTTATATCGCCATCAAATCATTGGTGAAATGGAACATATGGATGTATCGGCATCATTAGAAAGCACCGAAAAGTTTATGGTCTCCCTGATCGACACGGCGTTGGCTGCGCAAAATGCTGTAATAGCGGCGGAGTCGATGGGATTGGGAGTCTGTTATATCGGGGGTTTACGGAACCATTTACCTGAAGTATGTGAGCTCTTAAACATCCCGCAACGGGTCATTCCGTTATTCGGAATTGCCGTAGGATATCCGGCGCAAGCCCCAGACAAAAAGCCGCGGTTGCCTTTTCAGCATATTTACCATGAGGAGACATACCAGCAGGATCGCACCGAGTTCGAAAAACAATTGGGGCAATATAATGAAGTGATTTCTTCATATTATCAAAAACGCACCAATGGAAAACGGGATGACACATGGACGGGACAAATGGCCAATATGTTAAGTAAGCCAGTCAGAATGTATATGAAGGAATTTGTCGAAAGCCAAGGCTTCAACTTAAAATAGCTTTTATTGCGATATCGGATATGGATGGAAAGCGGGCACAGGAACTATTTTTTACTTTGGAGGCCATATGAAAATTAGTAAGCTTTATTTTCATATTCATTATTGCAATTGGAAGGACCCCCATTCATCGGGAAATCGTGTGCGGAAAGTCGCCAGAACTTTGCAGCATCATGCTTTCCTATTTTTTGATAAAGGGAAGGGCAATTTTACGATCGGAAAAAAGCGATATGCCATTCAAGAAGGCAGGCTGTTTTATGTTGCTCCTCATGTATTCCATTCGCTTGAACTGGATCCAAAGACGCCTTTCTGTTGTCTTACCGTCCATTTTAGCTATGCGAGCGTGCATTTTAATGATCTGCAATGGGAGATCAAACAAGAGACGGATATCCTTCCTTTGCCGTCTGTTCAAGAAGTGAAAGACAATTATCAGGTGGGAGATCTGTTTAAAAAATTAGTGGATAGCTGGAATGCGAAGCTGCCCGGATATGAATTTCTTGCGAAAACGCTGCTGCAGCAATTGCTCATTGCCCTTTATCAAAACAATAAAAGGAAAGATCGCAATGATTCTGTCGCTTTAAAAGTGGAAAAAATGATTCAGTATATGCATCAAAACGTGACGCGAAAGATAACGTTGGCTGAATTGTCGGAAATGACACAGCTATCCCCTTCCTATTTGTCGAGAATGTTTAAAGACATTACCGGATATTCTGTGATTGGTTTTTTTAATAAGATCAAAATGGATAAAGCAAAAGAATTGATGATGGAAGGCAATAAAAAAGTGAAAGAAGTGGCGCAGGCGCTTGGGTTTGTTGATGAGTTTTATTTTAGCCGGCTATTCAAGCGAATGGAAGGGATCAGTCCTTCTGAATTTTATAGCAAAAATGTCCATGGATTATAATATCGTGCATGGTATAAAGCCCATCCGGAAGCTAAAATGAGAATGTGATTGTTCATTGTTCTTGCTGGACAATGGAATGATAAGCAGAAGGAGGGCTTATTTTTTTTTGCAAATTTGGAAGAGGAATTTATTGGTCTGCTGGTTTGGAATGTTTGTCACAAGTGTCGGAATGAGCCAGCTTGCGCCCGTATTGCCGCTCTATATTAAGCAGCTTGGCGTTCACAACTCCGCTTCCATTGATCAATTTTCCGGAATGGCTTTTGGGATTACTTATATCATTTCTGCCATTTTTTCGCCGATTTGGGGACGGGCGGCAGACAAATTTGGACGAAAGCCGATGCTTTTGCGGGCGAGTCTTGGCATGGCCATCGTGATAGGTTGGATGGGATTTGCCCGCAATGTGTATGAGCTGATCGGCTTAAGGGCATTGCAAGGAGTGATTACAGGCTATGGTACAGCCTGTACGACCTTGATTGCCACGCAGACGGATCATGAACACGCCGGCTGGGCTCTAGGAACACTTTCAACCGCCAATATCGCTGGTTCTTTGCTCGGACCGTTGATTGGCGGCTTTATCGAAGATCATTTTGGTTTGCAAAATGTCTTTTTGATGACAGGAGCCCTTTTGCTGATCGCCTTTGTGGCCACCGCTTTATTTGTGCAAGAAGTTTTTTCTCGACAAAACCGAGAGGCGCTTAGCAGCAAAGAGGTGTGGAATATTGTTCCTGAAAAAAGCCTGACGATCACGTTGCTTGTCACCTTTTTTATATTGACGCTGGCGATGTATTCGGTTGAACCCGTTATCACTGTATATGTGGCGGAGTTATCTAAAAATGCTGATCATATTGCATTATTAGCTGGAATGATATTTTCGGCTTCGGGGCTGGCAAACATTATTGCTGCTCCAAGGTTGGGACGGCTTTCGGATCAAATTGGTGCGCAGAAGGTCATATTAGGGGCGTTAATCGTCGCTGGACTCATTTTTATCCCGCAAGCTTTTGTGCATCATCCGTGGCAGTTGATGATTCTTCGCTTTTTATTAGGATTGGCAGCAGCAGGCTTGACTCCTTCTGTTAATACGCTAGTAAAAAGAATCACACCGGATTCTTTGACAGGGAGAGTTTTTGGTTTCAGCATGGCCGCAGGGTATTTAGGCGTATTTGGCGGCTCTGTTTTTGGCGGACAAGTGGCCGCTCATTTAGGCGTTCGATATGTCTTTTTGATGACAGGAGCGCTGTTGCTGATCAATGCTTTATGGGTTTATGTGAAGGTGTATAAAAAGCTTAATTTACAACAAGAGACAATCTATATGAAAAGCAAAATATTATAATGAGGAGAGAGCGCGATGAATGAAAACATTAAAGCCGAGAAAACAGCACTTGTCGTCATTGATCTGCAAACAGGAATTGTCAATAGATCACATTCTCCTTACACAGGAGCACAAGTGGTTGAAAATGCCAGTAAATTAGTGCATGCATTCACGCAGAAGGGGGCTTTTGTTGTTCTCGTTAAAGTTTCCTCTCTAGATGGGAAGGATATGTTACAGCCGCCTGCAGACTTGAAAACCCAGTCGATCTCGTTTCCGGAAGGATGGGATCGTTTAGTGCCTGAATTCGATCAGATCCCAAATGTCCATGTAATCACCAAAAGACAATGGGGCGCATTTTATGGTACGGAGCTTGATTTGCAGCTGCGCCGCCGCGGAATTGATACGATTGTGTTATGTGGAATTTCTACTTCCATTGGTGTAGATACGACCGCACGGGAAGCATATCAGCATGGTTATCAGCAAATTTTTGTGGAAGACGCCATGACGGCTGCAACAAAAGAAGAGCATGAGTATGTTTGTCGATATATTTTTCCGAGAATCGGCCGAATTCGAACAAGTCAGGAAGTGCTTGAGCTTCTTGTTTAACATGCCCCGCCGAAAAATCTCCCACCTCTAAACGAAGTGAAGGTTATATGGAAGCAGCCAATCACTTATAAGCCCGATGTGGCGAAAAAGGATAAGTGATTTCAAACGGGCAGACATATGAAACGGGGTGCATCAAAACGAGGTCTATCATTTGTGACTCTTTCAACACACGCAGTGGATTTTGTCATGATCCTAAGCGTGTGTTTTTTGATATACGCTCATCCGCTTATCATCAAAGATGGAACTTATAACCGCCGCAAAAGCACCCTGTTTTTGCGGCGGCGGGAGGCAAGTCACTCGCTTGCCTCGGTTGTGCTCAAGTGTGATTCGACCGCTGAACAACCAGCCGCTTCTAGGCCCATTCATCGGTCCGTACGGGGTGTGGTTTAACTTGTTAAATATTGACGCATTATATTGTATCGATATGGTGTGAACTCCTCATAGCATCACGAGGAAGGAACGTATGAAATAACAAAATGCAAAATCGCCAGCGCTGAAGAGGGATTGATATATTTATGAGGGCGATCTCCTTTAAAGCGGATCGAGTCGAATTCTTCTAAATGATACGTTTGTCCGTCTACCTCCACTGCTAGTTGTCCAGACATAACCGTTATAAATTCAACCACCCCTGGCCGATGGGCTTCTGAAGTATATTCTCCATATGGCTGCAAATATCCGCGATACAGTTCCATAGAACCGTGGGAGTGAAATAACGGTTCAGCAATGAATACCTCATTGGAGCTGCTCAATTTAAGAGCATCCTGCTTCCTTGCGATGGAGACCTCTGCTTCGATCGATAATAGTGCCGTAATGGGAATATGGAGGCCATTGGCGATTCTCCAGATGACGGATAAGGTTGGATTGGCTTCTCCATGTTCAATTTTAAGTAGTGTTAATTTACTGACACTGGTTTGTTTAGCTAGTGCTTCGATACTCATTCCTTTACTGATTCGAAATTGCCGGAGATTGGCGCCGATGCGCTTTCCTACATTTTGTTCTTCAAAGGCTGCTTCCTTGTTCATGTTGACCTCCTTTATCAATAACATTGTATATTTCATTAAATGAAAAAGTATATTTTAATATACAAAATGTAATTTTTTATATTATAATATATTATAAGTATATTTTATTATATCAGCTTTTCCTCTCCTTATATATCTATACCATAAAGTTTTTCTTTGAAGGACAGGCGGGAATGAGCAAGTAGGGTTCATTTCAACATAAGGAGTGGTAAGTAAAATGAGCGATAAAAAGAAATCTTGGAGCGATGGGATAGCTGAAGCACTGCCACTGGCCATTGCGATCGGGGCATACGGATTGTCTTACGGTGTGCTGGCTGTACAAGCGCACTTTAGCTGGATCAGTGCGGTGGCGATGTCTATGTTTGTCTTTTCTGGCTCTGTTCAACTGATAACCGTGGCAATGCTTACTTCGGGAGCTAGTGTCGGCAGTGTTTTCGTTACCGCCACACTACTTAATTTGCGTAACTTATTATACGGAGCTGCTCTTGCTGAAGGCATTGCGCCCGCGAAGAAATGGCGCTGGCTGCTCTCCTTTGGTGTATCTGATGAACCTTTTGTATTAGGAAGCTCGCGGTTTAAGAAGTATGGACCGGATCCGCTTTATTTTGCGGTTGTGGCCGGAACCTTTTATTTTGTTTGGGTGGTCTCCTCATTGGTTGGTTCGCTCATGAGCAATCAAGCCGACCCGCAAAAATGGGGGCTGGATTTGGCCTTTCCGGTGACGTTTGCTGCTCTGCTCATTCCGGGCATTAGAGAAAAACCAGCGGTAGCGACAGCACTGGCTGCTGTCTTCATTGCGCTTGGGCTTGAAGCTTGGCAGCCAGGGAATGAGTGGACCATTATTGTGACTGGAATGGTCGCGCCGTTTGCGGGTCTTTATTGGAGCAGGGGGGATCGACAACATGCTTAACCATTGGCTTCTGATCGGTTTACTATCTGTTTCTACTTATCTGTCGCGGCTGCTCGGTGTGGAAGTAATGGCGGGGCGCCGGATGAGTCCAGTTTTACGCTTGTATTTTAGCTATGTGCCGATTGGCATTATGTCCGCACTTATTATCAAACAAGTTTTTCTTCCCGCAGGCGGGGAGCTAACCTTCTCGCCGCCTGTTTTGCTCGGCTGCTTAGCTGCGGCTATCGTGATGAAAATCAGCAACCTGTTTCTTCCTTCTGTTGTAGTTGGCGTTGTCATAGGTTGGTTTGTTCGCTATTTTGGAGGATAGGAGGACCGTGTTATATATTTGCAACCTATTCAAATTAAATCATTAACATACCTGAAATAGCCGACAAGGGAAATCGTATGCGAACATCCTGCATACGGTTTTTTTATCATATCGTACAATGGATATCTTGTCCTTTTTCAAGAATCAAGCGCCGTCGTCTCGGATTGCGCTTTTCTTATGAACAAAAGAAGTGAATGGGCGTGCCCGTGCTATTCTCCCAATCGCTGGAATATCATGTTATCATGGGCTGAATGAGCTCCATTGATAAGTCCAGTGATTTTTACATTTTGTATGACAAACGAAGAATAAGAGTTACATAATGTGTAATGAAATATAACATCAGACATCATTATAATAAAACATAATGAATATTTATTGTTTTCGGAATAATAAAAATATAAAAATGCCTGTTTGAAAGGAGCGAACGTTTTATATGGAAACACAAAAACGATTATTAGTCAATGGCGACAGATTGAAGGAAACATTGGAAACATTCGCTGATTTTGGCCGTACAGCTCATAACGGCGTTACACGATTAGCGTTGTCGAAAGAAGATCAGCAGGCGCGAAATTATTTTTGTGAATGCTGCAAACAGCTAGGAATGTCCATAAAAGTAGATGATATGGGAACCATTTATGCGACATTGCCAGGAGTAGAAAACAAGCCGCCCATTGTCATCGGTTCTCATCTCGATACGGTAAAAAAAGGCGGTCGCTTTGATGGGGTACTAGGGGTGGCCGCCGGTTTGGAAGTAGCCCGTACATTAGTAGAAAATCAAATTCAACCAAAAATTCCGCTGACGATTGTCAATTTTACCAATGAAGAAGGAGCTAGATTCGAGCCGTCCATGATGGCGTCAGGAGTTTTATCAGGAAAATTTGCGAAGGAAGTGATGCTGCAAAAGGCAGATGCGGACGGAGTGACGTTTGCGGAAGCCTTGAAAGCAAGCGGATATGCCGGGCAGCCGGAAAATCGTTTAACCGAGGCAACCGCTTTTATTGAACTGCATATTGAACAAGGGCCTATATTGGAACAAGAATCATTAACCATTGGCGTAGTGGAATGCGTCGTAGGCATGGTGTGTTATGAAATCGAGGTAACTGGAGAATCCAATCATGCGGGAACGACACCAATGACGATGAGAAAGGATGCCTTGTTTAAGGCTAACGAACTTATCATGGAAGCGCGCCGTCGGCTTGGATCACTTGATCAGGCGCTTGTCTTTACAATCGGTAGAATGGATGTCTCTCCTAATATTCATACGGTGATTCCAAACAAAGTCGTGTTTTCTCTGGAAGCGAGACATCAAAATCCGGATATCATCAAGCAGGTTGAAGGCATCATTCAAGGATTGACGCAGACATCGGAAGCGGATGGCTGCACGGTAACTGTAAAGAAATTGTGGGGACGGGATACGGTTTGGTTTGACAGCGGGCTTTGCCAACAGCTGGAGCAATCGGCTCGGTCGCTAGGATACTCATATAAAAGAATGGTAAGCGGAGCAGGGCATGATGCGCAATTTATCGCCAGTTATATACCGACGGCGATGATTTTTGTGCCGAGTGTTAAAGGAAAGAGTCATTGTGAAGAAGAGTTGACGGCGTGGGAGGATTGCGAAAAAGGCGTGAATGTTTTGCTTGATGCTGTTTGTGCACTGCAATCGATCTAAAACAGCGCTCTTGAAGGAGGAAGGGTTACAGCTGCTCTCGTTATATAGCAAAAAGATGTAAACAAATAGGATCAACGGAGACCGATTTCTTCTTCACAGATTCATGAAGCAAAAGGAGGGGTTTTGCTAGTTTCAAAGCTATTGAATGGGGCCGTGAAACGGTTCGTTCTTCGGCCCTCTAACCGTCGAACAGCTGCAGCACAAGATCCAGCGTTTATACCGGTGTACCGCGCGAATGGCCATACGAAACATTCTGGAGAATAGATGGCGAGTTCTGTGGTGAAGCTAGAGTCCGTTGAGAATGTATAAGGAAAAGGGAGGTATACCCATGGCGAAGAAGAGCAATTATTTGAAGTCTCCAGATTTGCTTCCGATTGGGCAGTCGGAAAGAAATATAGGAACGTTTGGCTTTGCTGTGATTTGGGTGGGAATGGCGATTGTGCTGGCTGCATTTGCCATTGGCGGATCGGCGATCCAAAGCTTGCCGCTATGGCTTGTCATCGTGGCTACGCTGCTAGGGTCTATCGGTATCGGGGTCTTTATGGTTATTATTGGGGATATTGGCGTCGAGCACGGGCTTTCCTTTCCTGTTTATATGAGGGCTCCGTTCGGAACCATTGGGACTCATATTCCTTCGATCGTGCGCGGAGTAACAGCCGCCTGCTGGTTTGGGATTAACACCTATTTTGGAGCTTCCGCTATGAACGGAATTTTACATTTATTAGTCGGATTTGATAATTGGTTTCTTTGTTTTCTTTTATTTGCGGCGGTCCAGCTCCTGAATACGGCACTCGGAATCAAATCAATTGAACGGTTTGCGGACTTAGCTGCGCCCATTATTATTTTAATTTCCTGTTGGATGTATATCGCCTTATCGGACCAAGCGGCAGAAGCGGGCAAAGACATTTGGTCATGGGTGGAAAGTCCGGCGACAGGAGGAGCCGCTTTTACAGCATTTATGATTATTGTGATGGCTAATATGGGCTTTTGGGGAACATTGGCGGCGGATATGCCGTCATTATCGCGGTTTTTTAAAGCGCCTGCGTATGAGCGCAACTGGTTTAAGCGCAATAAAACCCAGCTTGTGGGCAGTTTGATTGTTATGCCGATTTTTAATACATTTATGGTGACGATTGGAGCTGTATCTTATATGGCCGTTTCCAGCGCAGATCCTGTTGCGGCGTTGCAACAAACAGCCAGCGGCTTTATTCTTGGAATTTTACTGCTGATGATTGTGCTGGCGCAATGGTCTACGAATACGTCTGCGAATGTCATCCCGGCGGCGACGATTTTTTCCAATGTCGGCGGTCCCAAGGTGCCGTTTTGGGTGGGAGTGATAGTGGCCGGAATCATTGGAATTCTCGCTCAGCCATGGAGTTTGTTTGATGTGCTCAACACCGCATTATTGATTATTGGCGCCATTTTATCTTCCATTGTTGGCATTTTGTTCGCTGATTATTATTTGCTTCGCAAGCGGCGAGTCAATGTAGCAGAGCTTTACGAAATGAATGGGCAATACCGGTATCACAAGGGCTTTAACTGGGCCGGCATGATCGCTTGGATCGGGGGAGGGCTTATTGCGAATCTGTTTCCGGCCTATTCGTCGCTTGTCGGCTTTGTAGCCGGTGCGCTCTTTTATTATGTGCTGGCCAAATATTGGTGGTTTAAAAAATATCCTCAAGCGGAAATGGAAGAGCCGAGGGATGAGAAATATTTGGGGATCACTGTTGGACGCGACTGGCACATCGCGACAGATGAAGAAGCTTATATGGCGCCAGAAATCGCTCATTCACCAGCGATGGAGGCGAAGGAAAATTAAGAGATAAGTTCAGCGGAATCTTGACGTTTCTTCCTTCATATTTCTATTGTTGGTGTTACATTTGTATGACACGGTGCCATTCGTCGTTGAAAGGGGCAAGCGAAGAGCTTGGCTCTTTTTTTATGGCAGTGGGTCAATCCTGAAGACTGCTGCGTTTTTATATAATATAACAACCATATGCGTGACACATTCATTCGTTCACCGCAAATCATCCATGCATCCATGCCGAATCATTATGGAAAAGCGAAAAAGGTAACGTTTTTTGATAGGCTGTTGTCGCTCGTTTCGTTTATAATATAGTGATAGAAACTTCCTGTTCCCTGCTTTTGGCTGAGTACTGCCGGGGGCTCATGGGAAAGGGATGATAAAAAGATCATTCATATCTATTTTCATTCTGTAGGGTAAAGGGGAATCGGGATATGTTGCAAAAAGCCTTAACGATTGCTGGCTCCGATACAAGCGGCGGTGCCGGCATTCAAGCAGATTTAAAAACGTTTCAAGAGCTTAATGTATATGGAATGACGGCTCTTACGACCATTGTCACAATGGATCCAGAAACCTGGCAGCACCGAGTATTTCCATTAGGAACGGATGTGCTAGAATCTCAATTGCAGACTGCCTTTTCTGCTGGGATCGATGCCTTGAAAACAGGAATGCTCGGTTCGGTGGAGGTCATTGAGTTAGCGGCAGCCTATATTGACAAATACGAAATGGAGCGAGTGGTGATTGATCCAGTTATGGTATGCAAAGGGGAAAATGAAGTGCTCCATCCTGAAACAACCGACGCTTTGCGGGATGTCCTTGTCAAGCGTGCGCTCATTGTAACTCCGAACCTATTCGAAGCGAGCCAGCTGGCAAAAAGCGAACCCATTCGAACATTGGATGATATGAAACAAGCGGCCACGACTATTTATGAACTGGGCGCAAAGTATGTATTAATTAAAGGCGGCAAGCAATTGCAGCACGAAAAAGCCATTGATTTATTGTATGACGGAAAAGAATATCGCCTATTTGAAGCAGAAAAAGTAGAAACAACGTTTAATCACGGCGCTGGCTGTACGTATGCTGCGGCCATTACAGCTGAGCTTGCGAAGGGCCGGACTGTCGAAGATGCCGTTGGATTGGCCAAGCAATTTATCTCAAAAGCGGTCCGCCATGGCTTCCGTCTCAATGATTTTGTCGGTCCGGTGATGCATGCGGCCCACCGCCGTTTTTAACACATCCACCGAGAGTCTCTCACCTCTAAACGAAGTGAAGGTGGTGGAGGTTCATAAGCACGACTATAATAGGACTCATGGCCCCTTATAGCCTTAGCTGTTTTTCCGGCTAAGGCTATATCCGCTTTTCATGGTATCTCTATTTCCTTCTTTATCGTTCGTATTCAACAAAACCTTCTTTGACATGTAAATCCTTCTCTCTATTTGTCAAACATGATTTATTTTTTGTAGGCGTTTGTACAGTACAGATATTAAAACAGAAATTTAGTCTATATTTTAAAAGTTTTATCGTTCTCTTTCTTGAACTAAGGAGAAAATTAACTAAAAAAGCTAGATTGACTAGGCGGAAACTTGTTTTACTGTTTATTACTTAGTAAATCGCTGTCCTTTTTCTTGTATTCGGAAAATTGTCTATTTATAAATCAGGAATCTATCCATGTGCAGCAAACAGGAAATCACATATAATTCCATTGATAATAATTATCATTTTTATCATTTGTATTTTACGAGGATAGTAGATGAAAAACTAGAAATATAATCTATTGGAACTGGTTGATATGACCAAATTGCCAATTAATACTAAAGTTATTTTCTACAGAATGGGGCCAATGTAGCATTTTTTTGCTAATATCGAAAATGCATTGACGTGGAGATGCTGTTTATGTAGCATAGTTAGTGAAGAATTTTCGATAATGATAATCATTATCAATAATGGTATGTATTTGCAACCATTTGATAATGATGATGACCATTTCTGTTTGTTTGGTTTTATGTAAAAATGCTCGACGCAGTTAGCTGAAATCAGCAAAGATGCTGGGAAGGCATGCTTCGCTAGTTGTCATTCATTGACCCATGGGCGGGAAAGGAGTGAAAAGGATGGATCAATGCGGAATAGCAGGAAAAGTGGCTCTTGTTACCGGCGCTGCCCAAGGAATTGGCGAGGCGGTAATAAGGGCTTTTGTTAAGCAAGGGGTGCTGGTTGCGGCTGTTGACCGAAATGGTGAACGATTAGATGCCCTTGTTTCTGAATTGCAGGGACAAGGTTATCGGGTGCAATCGTTTTTGGCCGACGTAGCGAATCGCACTCAAGTGGATGAAGTAGTGGAGAAAGTGGAGCAGAGTTTAGGTCCGATCGAGATTTTAGTCAATGTTGCCGGCATTTTGCGGACAGGGCCTGTAAACAGCTTGACGGATCAAGATTGGGAAGAGGTATTCAAGGTCAATGCAACAGGTGTTTTTTATGTGTCTCGTGCTGTGAGCCGGCGTATGATTCCTCGCCGCTCGGGCGCGATTGTAACAGTAAGCTCAAACGCAGCGACGACGCCACGGATGTCAATGGCTGCTTATGCAGCGTCAAAAGCGGCTGCAACGATGTTTACGAAATGCCTTGGTTTAGAGTTGGCTCCTTATCACATTCGCTGCAACGTAGTTTCTCCTGGTTCGACTGAAACCGATATGCAGCGAGCGATGTGGACAGATGACAATGGGGCCAATAAAGTGATCGCTGGCTCATTGGAGGAATACCGCCTTGGCATTCCTTTAAAAAAGCTGGCGCAGCCTTCAGATATTGCTGATGCGGTTCTATTCCTTGCTTCTGAGCAATCACGCCATATTACACTGCATGATCTCAGAGTAGATGGAGGCGCTACGTTAGATTCATAACATTCCATGGAGGGAACGACGGATGCAAACAAAAACAATGAATCATGCTACAGCTGAACAGCTGCTTGCTGAATATAAAGCGGGGGCCTCTTTTTTTCTAGCTTCGCCGCGGCAAACTCTGTTAGCTCAAGGAATGGTTGCGGTTGTGCCAACGAATGGCTATGAAAATGAAAAAGCACAAATAATGAATCATATCAAACAAGTGTTAAAAAGGGTAAAACAGCAGGGAATCAGTCATCATCCTATGGTGGTGGGCGCCATTCCTTTTGACCATCTGTATCCCGCTCAATTGATGGTGCCTTCAGAGGTGGAATGGGCCGGTCCGCTGTCCTTTGGCCAATGGAAGGAGCCGATTGAACAGCAGACAGATCGAGAATATAAGGTAACCCCCATTCCATCACCGGAAGGCTATAAGGATGCAGTGGGACAAGGATTGCAGCGCATCAAAGCAGGGGATCTTCGCAAAATCGTTTTATCAAGATCCCTTCAGCTTACTTCAACCCAAAAGGTTGATATTCCGCGACTTTTGCGGCAGCTGGCTGTACATAATCCAACAGGCTATACATTTGCTGCGGCCTTGCCAGATCGTGTTGTACGTGCTGATGCAGCGCCCCACGAAATCACCGGGAATCGCACGCTTGTTGGAGCGAGTCCGGAACTGCTCGTTGCCAAATCTGGCATGCAGGTGATCGCGAATCCATTAGCAGGTTCAGCGCCGCGCAGCAGCGATCCAGAAGAAGATCGGCGACGCGCTCAGGAGCTTCTGTCTTCAGCGAAAAATCGCCATGAGCATGCAGTTGTCATCGAAGCGGTAGCAAATGCGCTCAGACCGTTTTGCAAGACATTGGATGTGCCGGAAGAGCCTTCGCTGATTCATACAGAAACGATGTGGCATTTATCCACGGTTATTCGCGGCGAACTATCTTCATCGTCGATTACTTCGCTTGATTTGGCGTTTGCGCTTCATCCGACCCCAGCGGTTTGCGGCACGCCGACCCCAGTAGCGAAGCAGGCCATTCAAGAGATTGAACCGTTTGAACGCGGCTTTTTTACCGGAATGGTAGGATGGTGCAACGAAGAGGGAGATGGAGAATGGATCGTAACGATTCGTTGTGCCGAAATTGAAGATCATACGCTTCGCTTGTTTGCCGGTGCTGGTGTTGTAGAAGGGTCAAAGCCGGAGGAAGAATTGGCGGAAACATCGGCTAAGTTTCGCACCATGTTGTTAGCGATGGGATTAAATGACGACATTCTTAAGTAAGTACGGAGGGGAAAGCCATGTTAAGCGGATGCGTTGCCTGGCCAAAAGAATTGGCTGATTTTTATCGTAAGGAAGGATGCTGGGCGGGTGAAACGTTCGGCGATATGTTGCGGCAAAGAGCAATGAAGTATGGTGAACGGATTGCCGTTACCTCTCGAAAAAGACAGCTTACATATCAAGAGCTTGATCGGCGAGCGGACCAGCTTGCGGCGGGACTTTATCAAATGGGGATTCGCCCGAAGGATCGCGTGGTTCTTCAATTGCCTAATCAAGTGGAATTTTTTGAAGTATGCTTTGCCTTATTTCGCTTGGGGGCGCTTCCTGTCTTTGCCTTGCCTTCCCATCGATTCAGTGAAATTCGCTATTTTTGCGAGTTTAGCGAAGCGGCCGCCTATATTATTGCTGATCAGCATGCGGGATTTGATTTTCGATCACTTGCCCGGCAGGTAAAGGCAGCTGTTCCAACATTGAAGCATGTCATCGTCACAGGAGAAGCAGAAGAGTTTCTATCATTAGAAGACTTGTTTATCGAGCCGATTGAGCTCCCTATTGTCCGTTCCAGCGACATTGCGTTCTTTCAATTATCGGGCGGCAGCACAGGGTTATCAAAAATGATTCCGCGCACTCATGATGAGTATATTTACAGCCTGCGCATCAGTGCGGAAATTTGCCAGTTAAATCAAGATAGCATCTACCTTGCTGCTCTGCCGATGGCTCATAACTACCCGCTTAGCTCACCAGGAGTGCTAGGAACGTTGTATGCTGGCGGAAGAGTGGTTTTGTCGGAAAGTCCTAGCCCAGATGAGGCGTTTCCGCTGATCCAGCAGGAAAAGGTGACCATTACGGCGCTTGTGCCGCCGCTCGTTTGGATTTGGCTTGATGCCGCCTCTTCCCGGCAATATGATTTATCGAGCTTGCAAGTTTTGCAGGTCGGCGGTGCTAAATTTAGTGCGGAAGTGGCGAAAAGAGTTCAGCCTGTGTTGGGTTGCAAGCTGCAGCAAGTATACGGTATGGCTGAAGGGCTCGTTAATTATACGAGATTAGACGATCCGGAGGAAATTGTGATTCATACGCAAGGAAGGCCGATGTCACCATACGATGAAATCCGCATTGTTGATGAGGAGGATCGCGAAGTGGAACCGGGAGAAGTGGGTGAGCTGTTAACAAGGGGACCTTATACGATCCGCGGCTATTATAAAGCGGAGGCGCATAATGCAAAAGCGTTTACTTCTGATGGATTTTACCGAACGGGTGATTTAGTGCGAATGACTCCGTCCGGCTACTTGGTGGTGGAGGGGCGCGTAAAGGATCAGATTAACCGGGGCGGTGAAAAAATCGCCGCTGAGGAAATGGAAAATCACCTTCTTGCTCATCCTGCGGTACGCGATGCGGCAATTGTCTCCATGCCTGATGAATTTCTTGGCGAACGGTCATGCGCTTTTATTATTCCGCGTGATGCGTCCTTGAAAGCGACGGAATTGAGAGCATTTTTGCGAGAGCGTGGGGTAGCCGCCTTTAAAATACCGGATCGAATTGAGTTTGTTGATTCATTTCCAAAGACGCCTGTTGGAAAAATCAACAAAAGAGAATTGCGCAAAAGGATTACTGAAAAGCTGCAAGCATCTCAAAAGACAACGGTATAACCATAGAGAAAGGAAGTGGTCAGATGGGTATTCCAGCTATTCCAGCTTATCCGATGCCTTTGTTGTCAGAATTGCCGAAAAATAAAGTGTTATGGACACTTGACCCTAAGCGGGCTGTTTTATTGATCCACGATATGCAAAATTATTTTCTTGACGCTTTTACTCCAAACGCTTCTCCTTTAGTGGAGCTTGTAAGCCATATTCAACAGATTAAACAGGAATGCAAAAAGCTAGGAGTGCCTGTCGTTTACTCGGCACAGCCAGGAGGGCAAGCCCCGGAGGAGCGCGGATTGCTTCAAGATTTTTGGGGAAAAGGCATTGCCGACGATCCTTATCAAAAAGGAATTATTGATGATCTAGCGCCGGATGCCGATGATATCGTTCTGACCAAATGGCGGTATAGCGCATTCAAAAAGACGAATCTTTCTGAAATATTAAAAGAACAAGGGAGAGATCAGTTAATCATTTGCGGAGTTTACGCTCATATTGGCTGCTTATTAACAGCTAGCGATGCTTTTATGCAAGATATCCAAGTCTTTTTTGTCGCCGATGCAGTGGCTGATTTTTCGCGTGAACAGCACCAAATGGCGATCCAATATGCGGCCAGCCGTTGCGCATTTACCATGTCTACGCAGCAGCTTCTTGGGGTGTTAAAAAGAGCGCAAAATCCGCTGCCGCTCAGCTTAGAAGATGTGCGGCGTCAGGTAGCCGAGCTTCTGCAAGAGGAAGCGGCTGATCTTTCCGATCAAGAGAATTTAATCGACAGAGGATTGGACTCCATTCGCATTATGAGTTTAGTAGAAAAATGGAGAAGAGCGGGAGCAGAAGTTACCTTTGCGGATCTTGCTGCGCGGCCGACTCTTTCCGATTGGTGGAATTTATTATATTTTCCACGAGAAAAGGTGCTATCTCACCAAGATTCGTAGTAAAGGAGGCCGAATCCATGTCCATGAATCAGCGTCTGCGTTTGCCTTTATCGGGGGCGCAAGCGGGTATTTGGTTTGCTCAACAGCTCGATCCAGCAAATCCTATCTATAATACAGGAGAATACGTTGAAATTCACGGGCCGGTTGATCCGGCTCGCTTTGAACAAGCATTGCGTCATGTGTTGGTCCAAGCAGAATCATTGCACGCTCAATTTGGCGAAGATGAAAATGGGCCATGGCAGATCATTGATCCTTCGCCGGATTTCCCATTTTATTTCATCGACGTGAGCACAGCCGCAAATCCGGAGTCTGAAGCGCTTTGTTGGATGAAAAAAGATCTATCTAAACCGGTAGATTTAAAATGCGATCCGCTTTTTACGGAAGCGTTATTTAAGCTTTCTGATCAGCGCTTTTTCTGGTATCAGCGCATTCATCATATTGCCATCGATGGCTTTGGATTTTCACTGATTGCCCAAAAAGTAGCGGAGACTTATACGGCGCTTATGAACGATCGAATGATCGCTGCTGATGAAGCCTTTGCTTCATTTCGTGAGGTGATAGAAGAAGAGAAAGTTTATCATGCCTCTGAGCAATATGAGCGTGACCGCCAATTTTGGTTAGAGCGTTTTCGCGATCAGCCTGAAGCCGTAAGCCTTTCTGATCGAGCGGCGCGCGCTTCGCATACGTTTATTCGGAAAACCGTCCATTTATCCGTCGCTCAAACCGAACGGTTGAAACAATCGACTCAATATTGGAAAGCGGGATGGCATGAGCTTTTCCTTGCGGCAACCGCTCTTTATCTTCATCGGTTGACAAGCGCCACCGATGTTATTCTTGGCTTGCCGATGATGAATCGCTTAGGTTCCGTGGCGTTGAATGTGCCGGCTATGGTGATGAATCTAGTTCCGCTTCGTCTGCATCTGCATGCAGATATGAAAATGTCACAGCTATTAAGCACTGTTCGCCAGGAAATCAAAGAAATCAAGCAGCATCATAAATATCGCCATGAGCAGCTGCGCCGCGATTTGAAGCTATTAGGGGAAAATCAACGCCTATTTGGCGTGCAAGTCAATATTATGCCGTTTGACTATGGATTGCGTTTTGACGGATATCAAGGAATTACGCATAACCTTTCAGCTGGGCCTGTGGATGATTTGGCGATTAATGTATACGACCGAACAGATGGAAATGGTCTAAGAATTGATTTTGATGCAAATCCGGAGATTTATCAAGCTGATGACCTTGCCATTCATCAATCTAGGTTTTTACAGCTTTTGGAGACGCTCACAGTGTTGCAAGAGGATGTGACAATTGGAAGTGTAGAGCTGCTGCTTGAGCAAGAACGCCGCCAAGTCATCGAAATATGGAACGAGACGGCACGGCATCATTCAGAAGCAAGTTTTTTACAGTTGTTTGAAAAACAAGCACAGCAACATCCAGAAGCGATGGCGGTCATTTGCGAAAATCAAATGCTTCGTTATCAAGAGCTGAATGAACAAGCCAATCGTTTGGCCCATTTACTTGTAGAAAAGGGAGCAGGCCCCGAACAGTATGTAGCATTGGCTCTGCCGCGTTCCGCTGATATGGTTATCGCGATGCTAGCGGTGCTAAAAGCAGGTGCAGCCTACCTGCCGATTGATCCTGAATATCCAAAAGAGCGCTTAGCCTTTATGCTTGATGATGCGGAACCGCTTTGCATCATTACAAACTCAGCGACACAACCGAAATTATCGGCGATTTCTCCGCTTTCAATGATTGTGCTTGATCATCCAGAAACCGAAGAGGCAATCAAACGCTATCCTAGCACAAATGTTGAAAATGGGCGCTCTGCTCTTCATCCGGCCTATGTTATTTATACGTCTGGCTCAACAGGAAAGCCAAAAGGAGTGGTTGTGCCATTCCAAAACCTAAATAACTTTTTATTTGCCATGCAAGACAAATTTATGCTCAATGAGCGTGACCGTTGGCTGGCAGTGACAACGATTGCCTTTGATATTGCTGCTTTAGAAATCTTTCTCCCATTAATGAGCGGAGCAAGATTAATCGTAGCGAAAAAAGAAGCCATTCATGATCCGCAAACGCTCGCTGCGCTGATTTCTAATGAAGAGATTACGATCATGCAGGCGACGCCGACACTTTGGCATATGCTTGTGACGTATCATCCAGACAGCATCGCCGGGTTGCGGGTGCTTGTTGGAGGAGAAGCGTTGCCAAGCAGCCTTGCATCGGCTTTGGATCAGCTCGGGTGCGAGATCACGAATTTATACGGACCGACGGAGACAACGATATGGTCCACGATGGCGACTTTGCAGCAGGATGATATTCTCGCTCCTGCGATTGGTAAACCTATTTGGAATACACAAGTGTATGTTTTGGATCGTCATCTGCAGCCCGTTCCTCCTGGGGTAGCTGGTGAACTATATATTGCTGGCGAGGGGGTAGCGAGAGGCTACTTGAAACGGCCGGATTTGACCGCCGAGCGTTTTGTCGCTAATCCATATGGCCCACCAGGAAGCCGCATGTACCGGACAGGGGATCTTGTACGTTGGCGCAAGGATGGCTCTTTAGATTATATCGGGCGTGTCGATTATCAAGTGAAGCTGCGCGGCTTCCGCATTGAGATCGGTGAAATTGAAGCCATATTAACCAAATATGATGAGGTAGAGCGGGCGGTAGTCGTGGCTCGTGAAGATCAACCAGGCGATCCGCGATTGGTGGCTTATCTCATTCCTCGCGGTTCAAAAGGCGCGCTTGATCTTGCCGAACTGCGGCTTTATGTCAGCGAAAAGCTGCCAGATTATATGGTCCCATCGGCCTTTATGATTTTAGAGGAATTTCCGCTGACTCCAAACGGAAAAATTGATCGCAAGGCGCTGCCGGTTCCAGATTGGACGGTGACAATGAAGGGACGCAAGCCGCGAACACCGCAAGAAGAAATTTTATGTGAGCTTTTTGCTGAGGTGCTTGATTTGTCGGCAGTGGGCATTGACGATAACTTCTTTGAACTGGGAGGTCATTCGTTGCTGGCCGCGCGCTTAATCAGCCGCATCCGCGATGTGTTGGGCGTGGAGCTGGCGATCGGCAAGCTGTTTGAATCACCGACGGTGGCGAGCCTTGTTCATCATCTAAAGGAAGCGGCGCACGGGAAGCCGCCAGTGAAAGCGTATGCTCATAAAGACGAGATTCCTCTATCATTTGCTCAGCGGCGTTTATGGTTTTTACATCATTTAGAAGGTCCAAGCCCTACGTATAATATACCGGTCGTTGTGCATTTAACAGGCGCGCTTCAAATTGCTGCTTTGCGCCAAGCTTTATATGATGTGGTGGAACGGCATGAAACGTTGCGGACTATTTTCCCGGATCGTTCTGGCACTTCAAGGCAAATCGTTTTGGAACCGCATCAAGCACGTCCGGAGCTGATCGTTCAAGAAATTAGCGAAAATGAGTTATCTCGCGTGCTAAATGAGGCGGTGCGTTATAGCTTTGATTTAACAAAAGAGCCGCCCATTCGAGCGCAACTGTTTGTGCTTGGAGCGAATCGATATGTGCTGCTGCTTTTAATGCACCATATTGCAGCAGACGGCTGGTCGCTCACTCCGCTGACTCGTGACTTGGCTAGCGCTTACCGCGCGCATTGCCAGCAGCAAAAAGTGGATTGGCCACCTTTGCCAGTCACATATGCTGATTATGCTCTTTGGCAGCAGGGATTTTTAGGAAACGAAAACCATCCGGATCATCTCGTTGCTAAACAGCTGGATTACTGGAAGCAGACGCTTGCTGACTTACCTGAAGAGCTGGAGTGGTCGACTGACTATCCGCGCCCTGCAGAGTCCAGCTATGAAGGGGGAGTTGTCGAATTCAAGCTCGATGCGGAGCTCCATCAACGGCTATTAGCTTTGGCGCGTGAGAATAAAACAAGCTTATTTATGGTGCTTCAAGCGGGCTTTGCCGCTCTTCTCACTCGGTTGGGAGCGGGAACAGATATTCCGATCGGCAGTCCAATCGCAGGAAGAAACGACGATGCACTGGAAGACCTTGTGGGAATGTTTATTAATACGCTTGTGCTGCGTATGGATACATCAGGGAATCCAAGCTTCCGCGAGCTGCTTGCTAGAGTGAAGCAAGTGAATCTATCAGCTTATGAAAATCAAGATCTTCCATTTGAACGATTAGTGGAGGTTTTAAATCCGGTTCGTTCGCGGGCCAAGCACCCACTATTCCAAGTCATGTTTGTATTTCAAAATACACCGGAGCCAAAGTTGGAGTTGCAAGGTCTGGAAAGTCGATTAGAGGTTCGCAGCGTCGGTTCTGCCAAATTTGATTTGACGCTGGAGCTTCGCGAAAACCGGATGGGAGATGGCTCGCCAGCTGGATTAATAGGTTTATTTGAGTATAGCCGAGATTTATTCCAGCAGGAGACCGTTGAACGATTTGCCAAGCGGTTATGTCAGCTTCTTAAAGAAGTGGTGACGAATCCAGAATTGCCGATTGGACAAATTCATATGCTGCTGCCAGAAGAACGCAAGCTCCTTCTAAATCAAGCAGAGCATCGACAGCGGCATCTGTCTGCGGAAACCCTGCCAGCTTTATTTGAAAAACAAGTCCAAAGAGTTCCAGATGCGACAGCCGTTGTTTTTGAAGATCAAAAGCTTAGTTATGCCGAGCTAAATAAAAAAGCGAATCAGCTGGCTCATTTTCTCATCAGTAAAGGAGTGGGCCCAGAAAGAGTAGTCGCTCTTGCGTTGCCGCGTTCATTGGAAATGGTGATCGGCATTTTAGCGGTATTGAAGGCGGGAGGCGCTTACTTGCCTTTAGATCCGAATTATCCTGAAGATCGCATTGCCTATATGATGGAAGATGCGCAGCCGATGTATGTGATTGCCAATCAGCAAATGGCCGTTAAGCTTCCGCGTACGCCGAATGTGGAGCATATCGTAGTCGATGCGGAGCATGTTGTGGGGCAAATTGGCCACTATCCGGAAACGAATCCGAATGATGCGGATCGAATCGAAGCTTTATCACCGTATCATATGGCTTATATCATCTATACTTCTGGCTCAACAGGAAAACCAAAAGGCGTGATGATTCCGCATCAAAATGTAGTTCGGCTTTTCCGGTCGACGGAGCATTGGTTCCAATTTTCCGAAAATGATAGTTGGACATTATTCCATTCTTATGCGTTTGACTTTTCCGTTTGGGAGATTTGGGGACCGTTCTTATATGGCGGACGTCTTGTTGTCGTTCCGCACCATGTAAGCCGTTCACCGAAGGAGTTTCTTCAATTGCTCGTGGAGCAAAACGTCACGGTTCTTAATCAAACGCCATCCGCTTTTTATCAGCTGATGCAGGCGGATCGGGAAAACAGCGAATGGTCGAAGCAGCTTTCCTTGCGCTTTGTGATTTTTGGTGGAGAAGCATTGGAGTTGAGCCGTTTAGAAGATTGGTATGAGCGGCACCCTGAGAATCAGCCGAAGCTGATTAATATGTACGGTATTACGGAAACGACGGTGCATGTCAGCTATATTGAATTGGATCGAACGATTCTTTCTCTGAAAGGGAACAGCTTAATTGGTTGCAGCATTCCTGATTTAGAGGTGTATGTATTAGATGATCAGTTGCAGCCGGTTCCGCCGGGAGTGATTGGCGAGATGTATGTGGCTGGAGCTGGATTAGCAAGAGGATACTTAGGGCGCCCTGATTTAACCGCTGAACGCTTTATTGCTAATCCATTTGGACCGTCGGGCTCAAGAATGTATCGCACGGGCGATTTAGCAAAATGGCGCGTAGATGGGACTTTGGATTATATTGGTCGAGCCGATCATCAAGTTAAAATTAGAGGCTATCGAATTGAGTTGGGAGAGATTGAGGCGGTTTTAGCAAAACATCCTCAAATTGCCCAAGTAGCTGTTATTGTTCGGGAAGATCAGCCGGGGGATAAACGGCTTGTAGCCTACATTGTGCCTGCAAAGGATGCCGTGTTTGAATCATCCGAGCTGCGGAAATATGTTGCGGCTAGCCTGCCTGATTATATGATTCCATCCGCTTTTGTCATGATCGAAGCTTTGCCGTTAACTCCGAATGGTAAATTGGATCGCAAAGCGTTACCAATGCCTGATTTAGCGATCGAAGTGAATGGGCGCGGGCCGCGAACACCTCAAGAGGAGATGTTATGTGACCTCTTTATGGAGATTCTCCGCTTACCGCGTGTCGGCATTGACGATGGATTCTTTGAACTTGGAGGCCATTCACTCTTGGCCGTTCAGTTAATGAGCCGTATTCGTGAGACGTTTGGAGTCGAGCTGAGCATAGGTGATTTATTTGAAGCTCCTACCGTTGCGGGTCTTGCTGAGAAATTAGAAATGGGAAGCAGTCATAATGCGTTGGATATATTGTTGCCATTGCGAGCTTCTGGTACAGAGCCTCCGCTATTTTGCGTACACCCAGCGGGAGGTCTTAGCTGGTGCTATGCAGGATTGATGACATCGATCGGAACGGAATATCCAATATACGGATTGCAGGCTCGAGGTATTGCGAAAGCTGAGAGATTGCCAGAGACATTAGATGAGATGGCTGCTGATTATATTGAGCAAATGAAGGCTGTTCAGCCTAAAGGACCATATTACTTATTAGGATGGTCGCTAGGCGGAAATGTCGTGCATGCGATGGCGACACAGCTGCAGCAGCAAGGAGACGAGATTGCACTTCTAGTGATGTTAGACGCATACCCTAGCCACTTTTTACCGATTGCTAAGGCACCGGATGAGCAAGAGGCCTTGATTGCATTGCTTGCTTTAGGAGGATATGATCCGGATAACATGGATGGGAAGCCGTTGAATTTGGAGAATACGATTGAGATGCTTCGGGGTGACGGTAGTGCGCTAGCTAGCTTAGAAGAGTCCACCATCTTCAATCTTAAAAACACGTATGTAAATTCTGTCCGTATTTTAAGTGAATATATGCCACGGTGCTATAAGGGAGATCTCCTATTCTTCCGCTCAACCATTATTCCGGAATGGTTTGATCCAATCGAGCCGGAGGCATGGCTACCATACATCGATGGCCGAATCATTCAATATGATATCGAATGCCGCCATAAGGATATGTGCCAGCCTGGGCCATTGGCTGAAATTGGCCGCGTTCTTGCTGATCAATTAAGAAATAAAGTGATTTCATTCCAATGAATGGAGGGAGAGGTATAAAATGACCAACCCTTTTGAAAATCAAGATGGGACCTATGTTGTCTTAATCAATGGGGAAGGCCAGTACTCGCTCTGGCCGTCCTCCATTGCGGTTCCTTCCGGTTGGAAAATTGTGTTTTCAGAAAATACACGTGCCGCTTGCCACGATTATATTCATACACACTGGACGGACATGAGGCCTAACAGTTTGCGAGAAATCAAAAAATAAAATAGATCATCCGCCTAGACCGTGGATCAAGTTCAGTAGCTTCAACACTTGTCGTAGAGCAGTGGCTTCTGTGGACTCTTCCACCTACACCTGATGAATAGGTTAAATAAAAACTTAACGACTTTAACTTGGCAATGAACGGTGCCAAATCGGAGTTGAGCAGGAAAGGATCAAGCCCTTAGAACACCTGCTTAACTCTTCTTTTATTTTCCACACGATCAAGCAAAACGGAAATGAGAGAGGAGAATGGTTGCCGTGGTGGAATGGGAAATAGCGAATTCAGTTCCTCATTTAACGAAGCATGCGTGCCAGGTTTGGCTCGCTAACATCCGCGATCTACAATCGTGGCATATTCGATTGCTGAATGCGGAGGAAAAGGAAAGAGTACAATCATTTCGGAAAGAGCAAGATCGAGCTCGTTTTATGATCGGTTGTGTATTAAGTCGCTTTGTATTAGCGGCGCAGCTCAATATGGCTCCGCATGAAGTGCCGATTGATCGTACTTGCTCGGCTTGTCGTAAGGCTCATGGCCGTCCGCAGCTGCCTGACCGTTCATTGCAATGGTCGATTTCTCATTCCGGTGAGAGAGTTCTCGTTGCTTTTACAGCTGGCATCCCCGTTGGTGTCGACATTGAGTGGATGGATGACTCTCACGCTTTAGATGTAAGGCAAATGGCCAATGAAGTGCTAGCAGAGGAAGAAAAATATCATGTGCTTCAAGCATCACCTCAGGAGCAAAAGAGGGCTTTTTATACATATTGGACAAGGAAAGAAGCGATATTGAAAGCAACGGGCAAGGGATTGCAAATTTCTCCATTGCATGTGATCGTATCTGCGCCTTATCAAACCCCACGGTTACTTTATTTGAAAGATGACCCTGATTGCCTAAACCGTGCAACGATGTATCCATTAGAGATTGATAACGGTTATGTGGCCTCATTAGCTTTGCTGGATGAAGCGAGCCAAAAAATAGAACGATATGATTCTGGAAGGTTGCTGAGGGAAGGGTTTGGTTGGAAAGATGAGTATAATAAATAAAGATGTGAATGATTGAGAAGGGATGGATAAGGCTGTTCTCAACAGGAGAACAACCTTGTTTTTTTGCCGTGTGTCTGCGTGTTCCTGATCTTCGTGTGTTGAAAACACCCTATTCTCTTTCTTTTCAGATGCTATCTATATCAAATAGTTGAACTTGAATGGGAGTATATTGTGAAAAAGGGAATGATTTGATATAATTATTATAATAATGATAATCATTATCAAACGCTAAATAACAATGAATGGTCAAAGCTCGAATAAAATCGCTCTTTTTCATGTATAGATGCAGAAGCAAGAAGGAGGGAGAAAGATCATGGTCCAATTTGAAATGATCAAGCAAGAGGCCGATGAGTTTGCTTGGGATCGCTCGTTTTTTAGAATGCGGGAGATGCAGTTTATCAAAGAAGAAGGCGATTGGCGGATCGAACAGCAGCTTACAACTTCTCATGTACTGATGATCGTTAAAGGTGGACAAGGACATTTTATGTTAAATAGTCACAGGTATCGACTGCGGCAGAATACCGCTTATATGTGCTCCCCTGGTGATACATATGGAATTGAAATAGAAGCAAGAAGTAAAATGTTCTTGTTTAAGTTTGACGTGTTTCAACGGAAAGGTTCAGGATATGAGTGCCTATCCGATCACGGGGAATGCTTCTTTCCGTTACAGGGGGAAATCCCTGTGTTTCCTGCGGATCGGCTGATCTCGTTATGTGATGAAATTTATGATCATTGGCGAAGCGAGGATGAACTGGAACGGTTTCGCTGCCAGCTTGCTTTCCAAGAGCTGTTTTATTATATCATGAAGCATCGTTCGCCTTTTCCTAAAGAATCACGAACATCGCTAGAGGCCGCTAAGAACTATATGGAGCGTTATTTTTATGAGAATTTGACGATTGAACGATTGGCAAGGATATCCAATATTAGTCCTAAATATTTTGTCGATTTGTTCAAAAAAACGTATGGAATGAGCGCAATGGATTATTTAACAGAGCTTCGGCTGAATAAGGCGAAGCGTCTGATGGCGCAATCTGACGCTAAACTGCGTGATATCGCCCATCAGGTTGGTTATCATGATGAATTTTACTTTAGCCGTAAATTTAAAAAGAAGGTAGGGGTTACGCCGACCGCTTATATGAAAAGCCGCCGGCGAAAAATTGCTGCTTATACGTCTCCGATTACCGGCCAATTGCTTGCATTAAAGATTATTCCTTATGCGGCGCCGCTTCATCCGAAATGGACGGCTTATTATTATAAAATGTACCGTGACGATATTTCTGTCCCTCTCAGTGCTTATCGCAAAAACCAAGATTGGGAATCGAAAGTTGAGGCTCTGTCCCATGAGCGGCCGGATGTGATTATTAGCACAGACGATCTCGAAAAGATGGAGAAGGCGAGGCTTGAACAGATTGCTCCTATTTTTTATGTTCCGTGGACTGAGAAAAACTGGCGGGAGCAGCTGATGCTGACGGCTGAATTTTTAGGAGAAGAGAAGGAAGCAGAGAACTGGCTTCAAATGTATGATCGAAAGGTGAAGTTTGCTAGACAACAGCTAAAGCGAGAAGTAGGAGAGGACACATTTTTGGTCGTGCGAATCTCGAAGCAGCATTTATATGCTCATTGCAATCGTGGCATGTCAGAGGTGTTTTATCAGGATTTGCAAATGAATGCCGCGTATCCTAAGAGCGGTGCTTACAACGAGCCGATTGCGCTCGATCAGCTTGCTCAAATAGATGCGGATCGTTTGTTGCTATTAATTAGGCAGGAAGAAGAAACGTTAGCTTTTTGGAATCAATTGCAATATTCACTTCCATGGCAAGAGCTGAAAGCGGTTCGCCATCATCAAGTATATGTGCTTCCTTCCGATCCGTGGGTGGAGTACTCGGCATATGCCCATGATCGAATTATTGATGAATCGTTAAAGTTTTTTTCTGGAATTTGTCCAAAATGAATTTCGGATACTGTCCATGTTCAGGGTGGAAGATCTAAATTATAATCATAAATGATAATCATTATCACCTAGAGGATGAGGGGAGGACTTAAGAGAGACATGAAGAGAAACTATCTTTATCTAGGTCTGATAGCTCTACTTATTTTAGTATTAAGCGCTTGCGGCGCGAAAGAATCATCAGCGCCTGAAAAATCGGGGGATCGCTCGAATAAAAAACAAGAAACACAAGCAGATCCAAATGAAAAGCATACGATTCATTATCTTGGAAAAGATTACACAGTTCCGGTCAAAACGGATAAAATCGTTATCACTGGAAGCATGGAAACCATGGAAGATGCGCTTGTGTTAGGAGTAAAGCCGCTTGGGGGCATTACGGTTGGCGGCAAGTTCCCAGAAATGTTTAAGGACATTACAGGCTCTACTGTCTCTATCGGTGAGAAAGCGCAGCCTAATATTGAGGAAATTTTAAAATTAAAACCAGACGTTATTTTCTCGACGACAAAATTCCCGCCAGATGTTGCACAAAAACTGGAAAAAATAACAACAACGATCCCGGTTTCTCACATCTCAACAGATTGGGAAGCGAATTTGCGTGTGTTGGCAGAAGTTACTGGAACACAAGACAAAGCTGATGAAGTATTAAACCAATATAAAAAAGACTTAGAAGAAGCGAAAGCGAAGCTAGGAGACAAGCTAAAAGATAAAAAGGTCGTGGCGGTTCGCATTCGCAGCGGAAATATTATGATCTATCCGCCAGATGTATTTTTCAATCCTTCGCTATATACGGATTTAGGACTGACCGTACCTCAAGAAATTCAAAATGCGAAAGCCCAGGAAATGATTTCTTTAGAGAAATTTAGCGAAATGAATCCGGACTATATTTTTGTGCAATTCTCAGAAGATGAAAATAAAAACAATCCTAAAGCACTTGAAGAGCTGCAAAACAATCCAATTTGGAAAAGCATCAATGCTGTGAAAAATGATAAAGTGTTCGTCAACGTTGTCGACCCGCTTGCACAAGGCGGCACAGCGTGGAGCAAAATCAATTTCTTGAAAGCAGCTGTGGAGAAGCTCGGCAACGAATAATACAAGGCAGGTAGCGTCAATATGCAATTAAGAATTTCTCCGTCAGCCCTGATTTTATGGCTTTCACCGGTTGCGATGGTGTTTATCATCATCGCATCTATTTTGTATGGGGCCAAAAATATAGATGCGTGGACTGTTTGGAAAGCGATAGTTGATTTTGACCCGAATAATGTGAATCATCAAATTGTCAGGCATTCCAGACTGCCAAGAGTGATCGGTGCTCTTTTGATTGGTGCATTCCTTGCGATTTCAGGAGCGATTATGCAAGGGATGACAAGGAACTATTTAGCGTCTCCCTCCATTATGGGGGTTTCAGATGGTTCGGTTTTTGCGATTACACTTTGCATGATTATTCAGCCGGGCGCTTCTTCGCTTGAGATGATCATGTACTCGTTGGTTGGTTCAGCTGTTGCCGTAGGCTTCGTGTTCTGGATGGCCTCCGTCCTGCCCAATGGAATGTCGCCTGTTCGAATGGCGATTATTGGAACGATTATCGGAACATTTTTGAGCAGCATATCAGCCGCTCTCTCTTCTTATTTTCAAGTTTCACAGGATGTGAGCTTTTGGTACAATGCCCGGCTGCATCAAATGGACCCTCATTTAATTAAATTGGCAGTGCCCTTTGCCATTGTTGGCCTTGCTATTGCCATCATAATCTCTAAATCGATTACTATTTTGTCGTTGGGAGAGGAAATATCGGTCAGCTTAGGTCAGAAAACGATGGTGATCAAGGCCTTGGCGATCGCCAGCGTGGTTATCTTGACAGGCATTTCGGTTGCTTTGGCTGGCAATATCGGTTTCGTTGGTTTAATTATTCCTCATATGACAAGGTTTTTAGTAGGAGTTGATTATCGCCGAATTATTCCTTGTGCCGGTGCTCTTGGGGCGATCTTTTTGGCGCTTTCCGATATTTTAAGCCGATTTTTGAATTATCCGTTTGAAACACCGATCGGGGTCGTTACAGCTTTGATTGGTGTGCCTTTCTTCCTCTATTTAATTTATACGAGAGGGGGAGGAAAGGATGCTTAATCATTCAGCCAAGCGCTATTGGTTGGTTTTATTTAGTAATATTGTAATTATATTGTTGGCCATTTATATTAGTCTAACAAATGGAATATTTGATATAACCGTTCAAGATGTCTTAAAAACACTACTGCGAATTGATCCGGTTCCGGAGCATGATTTGGTGATTTTGGATTTCCGTCTGCCGCGTATTGTCATTGCTGCGTTGGTCGGTTTTGGCTTGGGAATTGCCGGAGCGACCATCCAAGGAATTAGCCGGAATGGTTTGGCTGATCCAGGAATTTTGGGCATTAATGCTGGAGCTGGAGCCATGATCGTCATTTTTATGCTTTTCTTTGGAGGGCGCATGACAGTGGAAAGCGATTGGTTATCAATTTTAGCGATGCCGCTGTTTGGATGGGTTGGCGGATTGGGTGCCGCCCTGCTGATTTATCTATTTGCTCGACAGAATGGCCATTTAGATACGCAGCGCCTCATTCTTGTGGGAATTGCCGCGGGGTCTGGCTTTGGGGCTCTATCCTTATATTTATCGTTAAAGATGAATCCACAGGATTTTGAAATGGCGACGGTATGGCTGGCGGGAAGCATTTGGAACGCCAATTGGCAATATATTGTTGCCATGTTGCCGTGGATCATTCTGCTGGTGCCGATTATTATAAGCAAAGCTTATATTCTCGATTTGTTCCAATTGGGGGAAGATAGTGCAAAAAGCTTAGGGGTTTCTACTGAAAAGGAAAAAAATATATTGCTACTGACGAGTATTGGTATTGTCAGTGCGTGCGTGTCTGTGTCTGGAAACATCGGCTTTGTTGGTTTGATTGCTCCCCATATCGCCAAGCGTCTCGTCGGCATTTATCATCAGCGCGTCATCCCTATTAGCGGAACGATTGGCATGTTGCTAGTAGTGGTTTCAGACTTTATTGCTAAAACGGTTTTTGCACCTGTCGAACTGTCTGTCGGAATTGTCATCGCCATCATTGGCATTCCTTACTTCGTGTACTTGCTATTTAAAACGAAAGTGTAAGCGAACAGGGGACATCTCGAAAACTGAAAAATGGAGGGTTGCTTATGGAGCTGAGCCAATTGCTGCGAGATCGCCGTTCCGTTCATATATTTGAAGATCGTTCTGTATCACCTGAGCTTGTAATGGAGCTGCTTGATACAGCTGTTTGGGCTCCTAATCACCGTCTGACTCAGCCTTGGCGGTTTATTTTAACATATGGAGAAGGCCGTAGAAAAATTGCTGATGCCGTGCGGAAAATGAAAGAAAACAAAGAAGCGGACCCATTGAAAAGAAAGGAAATCGGCCAAAAATTTTACGATAAAATCATGTCTATTCCGATGATTTTAACGGTGTTGATGAGGGAGGACCCTAATTTGGTGGTTAGAGAAGAAGATTATGCAGCAACGAGTTGTGTGATCCATAATTTTAGTCTGCTCGCATGGGAAAAGGGGATCGGCATGGTGTGGGAGACATATGGATGGCTGCATGATCCTATTTTTCGGAAAGCGATGGGAATTCAGCCCGGAGAGAAAGCCGTTGGCAATCTCCATATCGGCTATCCTGCAAAGATTCCACCCGCTCGGCCGCGTATTCCAGCTGCGCAATTGACCACTATTTTTAATCAAGCATAAAGCCGAGGTTCGTCGTATGTTACAGGAAAGTCATATTAGGGGAACATTGATGACGGAGAGTTGGAGAGGGAGAACGCTGTTGATTTATCTTCCTCCCTCCTATGCAAAAGGCGTTAGCCGATATCCAGTTGTTTATGTTCAAGATGGAGGATATTTATTTGATCCCTTTCAAAGTGATGCTCTAGTCCAGCTTGAGCGGATGTTTGCCCACGGGGAGCTTCCGGAGCTTTTATTTGTGGGGATTGAGACAAAGAACCGATTGGATGAATATACACCGTGGCATGCGAAGGCGCTATCTGAACGGTTTGCCGATTTTGGCGGAAAGGGCTCACATTACCTCGCCTTTCTTGCCGAAGAACTTAAACCATATATAGATGCTTCCTATCAAACAGATGGATGTCAGCGACAAACAGGCCTGGTCGGAGCTTCTCTTGGCGGTCTCATCTCGATGTATGCGGCTTATTTATATCCGCATGTATTTGGCAAAATCGGCTGTCTTTCAGGTTCATTTTGGTATGAAGGTTTTCTTCATTTCATGGAGTCACATATAGTTGCCTCCGATTTAAAGATTTATATGGACGTAGGAAGCATAGAGGGCATTGAAAAACAAAATGTTCAACGAGAAATGGTTTCAAGAACAAAAGCAGCCTATGCGATATTAATGAATCAACAGCTAAGCAACAAGAGACTCAAATTTGTCATAGAGGAGGGGGCTCCTCATGCTCGCCCTTTTTTTATTAAACGATTTCCAAGCGCAGTGAAGTGGTTATATTCAAATACAGAAGGGGAGCAGTAGAAGGCGGCTGATGATTCGATGAGCAAGAAAGGAGGGAGTAGGGTTGGATGCTAAAAAAAGTGAGTTGTTTTCTTCAGCTGTTCATACGGCAGGCGTTAGTGAGTTCACAATTCCGCGAACGAAGCAGCGTGTGATGTATTCTCACTATGGGAATCGTGAATATCGGATTTTTGTCGCTCAACCTTATGCGGATCCGCCTCCTTCGGGATTTCCGGTGATTTATGTACTTGATGCCAATTCGGTATTTGGCACGATGGTGGAAGCGATGCGCGTGCAGGCAGGACGTTCTGATCGCACAGGAGTTGTTCCTGCGGTGATTGTTGGTATTGGTTATCCAACAGAAAAGCCATTTTCTCCTGCCCGTTTTTACGATTTTACCATGTCTGTTCCGGAAAGCGAATTACCTGCTCGTCCAGATGGAACCGCATGGCCGGAAATGGGAGGAGCAGCGGCTTTTTTGGAATTTATTGAAACGGAACTGAAGCCTGAAATAGAGCGAGAATGGCCAATTGATCGGGCGAGGCAGGCCATTTTTGGCCATTCTCTCGGCGGCCTCTTTGCTCTGCAGGTGCTTTTTACGAAGCCGACTGCTTTCAGAACGTATATTGCTGGAAGCCCTTCGATTCATTGGAGCAAACAGCTATTGCTTGAAGCGGAACAACGCTTTGTTGCTCGCATCAAACAAGAAGCGCTCAACGTTGACGTACTTCTGGCGGCTGGAGAGTTGGAAAGAAGCCACAAAAGCCGAATTAACGCTCATGCTGAAGAACTGGCGGAACGCCTTTCCGCTTTAGCTGATTTGGGGGTATATGTGGAGTTTCAGGAATTTGCCGGAGAAGGGCATGTTTCGGTATTGCCAGCCCTCATCAGCCGAGCTCTACGGTTTGTATCGAGAAACAGCGTATAACGAATCGTTTCGTCCTTAGGTTGCATCAAATGTTCATCTTCACATGTTAGGCAATAAAAATATCAGTGCCATTAGAGATGGCAGACAAAAAGGGCTCGGATCGGAAGATCTGAGCCCTTATTATTATTTGAATCTCAATCGGATACAAGCTGCTTTTCTATGAGAGCCATTCTCTTATTCTTAAGTTAGGAGCGGGGGATATCAAGGTGTTATTATTGGCATCATCAGGTAAATGGTATGGTTCTAACCTTCACCCCATGAATGCCAGATCCCGTCCATTCATAAAGAATGCAAACATTCGAAGGTAAGCTTTATCCATTATCGCTGTTCATTTTTATATCATTTTCTTTAATTGGGGGATTCATTTATTTCTTTAATAGCAAGTAAATAAAATAAGGTGCGCCAATTAAAGAGACCATAATCCCGGCTGGAATGCTATTGGGATCAAAGATATTTCGGCCGATCAAATCAGCGATTAATAAAAACCATCCGCCAAGGAGCAGCGCGATAGGAATAAATAGTTGGTTTCTCGGTCCTACTAACGCTTTTGCCATATGCGGTGCCATCAGCCCGATGAAAGAGATTCCGCCCGTCACTGAAACGGTGGAGGCGGCCAAGGCTACGGCTGCGAGAAGCAAAGAAATTCGTTCTTTTTCAACCGACATGCCGACGCCAACGGCTACCGGTTCACTTAACCCAAGCAAATTCAAGCGATTAGCTTTATATAAAGTAAAAGGAATAAGCGTGATTAACCAAGGAAGCAAGGCCAAAATAAAGGGCCAATCATCGCCCCAAATATTCCCGGCAAGCCATTTAGCGATAAAATCGACTTTTGCCCGTTCAGCGGATGAGATTAAGACAATCATCACTCCAGAAAGCGCCATTGAACATCCGACACCAATGAGCACGAGTTTTACTGGTTGGAGACCTGCCTCCTTTTTATATGACAACCCATAAATGAGAACCGCTGTAAACAAAGCGCCTATAAAAGCAAGGAGCGGAATCAAATACACAAAGGAATCAGCACTGACAGGAAAAAAGAGAAAGAAAATGGCTACAGCAACGCCGGCGCCGGAATTAATTCCTAAAATACCGGGATCCGCTAAATCGTTTCGTGTTACTCCTTGTAAAATCGCCCCAGATAGTGCCAACGCCATCCCCGCTAATAAGGTAATGATGATGCGAGGGAGACGGATCGAAAATAAGATAAATTCTTCTTTAAACGTTCCTTGGCCAAACAAAGTCGGAATAAGCCGATCATAAGAGAGAGAAGCATAGCCCATTCCCATTCCAACCACGATTGTCAAGATAATGAGTGCGAGTAAAATACATATAATAATGCGCTGTTTTTTGATTAAAGCCGATTGAATCATGAGAATGTTTTTCCTCCTTTATGCACGATGAACAGGAAGAAAGGCAATCCCATCATCGCTACAATGGCTGCCACTGGCGTTTCATATGGTGCATTGACCGTGCGCCCAAGCGTATCAGCTAAAAGCATAAGCGTCGCTCCAACAATAGAGGACATAGGGATAATGTAACGATAATCCGTGCCGACAATCGCCCGAACGATATGAGGAACCATTAAGCCAATAAAAGTCATATTGCCGACAAGGGCGACTGAGGCGCCAGCCAGCAAAATAACAACGATGTACAAAGTCGCTTTAATTTGCGTAATTTTTTGTCCTAATCCAACGGCTACTTCTTCATTTAAACTCAAAATCGTAAGCTGCTTTGAGAGTAAAAGCGAAACAAGGATACCAAGCAAAATAAACGGAGCGATCACTTGAAGCTGTCCCCATGTTGTTCCAATCACACCGCCGGCGGTCCACATCGATACATCTTTTGATATTTTAAAATAAATCCCAATTCCTTCTGCGACCGCATATAGAAAAGTAGAAACAGCGGAACCGGCTAAAACAATGCGCAGTGGGGAAAAACCGCCTTTTTTGATAGTGCCAATGCCGAATACGAGGAATCCTCCGGCGGCAGCACCGATAAAGCAGGCCACCATCATACTAAAATAATTAGCCGAAGGCATAAAAGCAATGGTGATCGCCAATGCGGCATTGGCGCCAGCAGTAAGTCCAAGCAACCCCGGATCGGCTAAGGGATTTCGCGTCATTCCTTGCATAATCGCTCCAGAGGTGGATAAGGCAGCTCCTACGAACATGGCCGCCACCTCGCGGGGAAAGCGAAGCTCGCGAATAATCGAAAAGGGCTCTCCTTTGATATCAGTGGTGAGAGCGAGCCACACCTCTTTTAGCGTAGTATCTGCCGCCCCGAAGACCATGGCAGCTGAAAACATAGCGATCAATACAAATAAGGCGATTATAAGCTTGTATATAAATGGAATCGAACGATTTAAGTTCGCTTTCATGTAGTTCCCTCTTTTCGTGTGTATGTACATAAAGGACGAGGAATTCTTGCTTTAAGAATTCCTCGTCTGTGCTTTACCATATACTAATGGAGTGCTCGTGATATAGAAACGGATAACGCTCTTTTTATTTGTCTAAAAAATGCTTAATAAAGAAATCGAGCTGATAATCCAATGTAAGTGGATCGTTAAAGTAAAATTCTCTAGCATCTGCTTCAAATACATGATTGTTTTTGACTGCTGGAATGTTTTTATAGGTTTCTGTTTCTTGGAATGAGTTATCAGTATCTGGGTTTTTGCTAATAATTAGATAGTCGCCAGCAAATTGAGGTAATGCCTCTAGCGATAATGCATAGTAGCCTGGCTTTAACGCTGTTTCTTCTACTTTTTTCGGCATTTTTAGTTTCATTTCTTGATACAGTATCTCAGTTCCTCTTCCCCAATTATTACCAAATACATAAATTTGTTTGTCAAAATTTTCGATGACAGAAACAGTAGCATTCTCGCCAATTTTAGCCCGAATTTCTTCTCCGGCTTTTTGTGCGCGTTTCTTAAAGTCGTCGATCCAAGCTTTAGCTTCTTTTTCTTTATTTAAAAGTTTTCCGATTTCCAAAAATTGTGTGAGGTAATCTACTTTTCCGTATGTATACGTGACAGTAGGAGCGATTTTGCTTAGTTTATCAATATTTTTAATATTGGATAACCCAATAATCAGATCGGGCTTTAATTCTATGATTTTCTCGATGTCTTCATCCGATACTTCCGCTACGTCTTTTAGTTTATCTTGGAAGCGGGGATTCATTTTAGACCATGAGTCAACACCAACTAAATTTACTCCTAAAGCCATGACATGGCCCGCAAAAGAAGAGAGCACTACTACGCGCTTTGGATGTGCAGGAACTTCGATTGGACCATTTTCAGATTGGTACGTAATCGTTTCCGCTTCTTTTTCTTTGGAAGCCGAACTGTTTTTCGTTTCGGTTGTTTTGCCACTGCAAGCGCTCATAATAAGCAAAAATAGGAGCATGATCGGGATTAAGATTTTTTTCATTGGATGTATTCCTCCTTAAGTAGACTATATGTGAGACACATTGGTTTCTGCGTGCGAGGATCCTGCCCGATTTCGGCATCAATATGAAAGACCTGCTTGAGCACGTCACGCGTAATGACTTCTTCGCAGCTTCCCGCCTTGACAATTTCCCCGTTCTTAAGGGCAATAATATAATCTGCGAAACGAGCTGCTTGATTTAAATCATGAAGAACCATGACAATCGTTCGTTTTTGTTCTTCGTTTAATTTTTGCAGAAGCTCTAAAACTTCCAATTGATGTGCCATATCGAGATAAGTAGTCGGCTCATCAAGGAAAATGATATCGGTTTCCTGTGCAAGCGCCATGGCAATCCACACGCGTTGGCGCTGTCCCCCAGACAAAGCGTCAACAGATCGGAATTTGAAATCTTTTGTTCCGGTCACTTCAAGCGCCCAGTCAATGACTTCATAATCTTTTTTGGTCAAGCGCCCGAAACCTTTTTGATATGGAAAGCGGCCATAAGAAACCAATTCCCCGACCGTCAGGCCCCCCGGACTTTCCGGAGTTTGCGGAAGAATGGCCATTTTTCTTGCGAGAATCTTCGTGTTTTCGCTTGTGATTTGCTTGCCGTCTAATATCACGGTTCCAGCTTGTGGTGCGATAATACGAGTCAGCGCTTTTAATAGTGTGGATTTTCCGCATCCATTTGGTCCAATAATGGTTGTGATTTTTTGATCGGGAATTTGTATGCTTAAATTTTTAACAATTAAGCGCTCATTGTAGCCAATACTTAATTCATTTGTATATAAGCGAACCATGCTCCTACCCCCCTTTATACATATCCGCAAAAGGATAAAAACGATAATCATTATCAATTCAATATATAATTTAAAGCTATTTTTTTTCAATTGTCAATCACTATTTGTTGTAAAATAGGTCAAAAGGATGTATATTTAATTGAGAATGATAATCAGTGTTTGAGTTCTGGGAGAGGTGGAATATAGATGAATCATGATGAATTATATGATGTGACGATTATTGGCGGCGGGCCGGCGGGTTTGTATGCTGCATTTTATAGCGGATTGCGAGAAATGAAAACAAAGCTGATTGAGTATCAGCCGCAATTGGGAGGCAAGCTCCATGTCTACCCGGAGAAAATGATTTGGGATGTGGGAGGACATGCACCGATCACAGGGGAACAATTAATTGAACAGCTTGTCAAGCAAGGATTAACCTTTAATCCTACCGTGGTTCTCAATGAAAAGATTGAAGCGATGAAACGAATGGAAGATGGCACGTTTATATTGCAGGCCGCTTCTGGGCGTCAGCATTTTTCGAAAACGGTCATTGTTGCAGTGGGGAGCGGGATATTAAAGCCGCAAAAATTGGAGATCGAGGGCGCGGAAAAGTTTGAAGTAGCTAATCTGCACTATACAGTGAAGTCGTTAAAGCGCTTCAAAAATAAAACGGTCATTATTTCAGGAGGAGGCAATGCGGCTATTGACTGGGCGAATGAATTAGTGCCGATTGCTAAAAAAGTGTATTTGACGTATCGGGGGGAGATGCTGAAAGGCCATGAATCGCAGGTGACGCAGCTTCTGAACAGCTCGGCCACTTGTTATTTTCATACCTCGATTACGAAATTGATTGCCAGTGAGGATCATGAACGGATTGAACGAGTCGAGCTAACCAATCAAGAAACAGGAGAGGTCATCTATTTGGCAATTGATGAAGTCATTGTGAACCATGGCTATGAGCGCGATTCCTCCTTGTTGGAAAAAAGTGAACTGAATATTCAAATGATGGATCATTACTACATCGCGGGCAATGCCAATAGTGAATCTTCTGTACCAGGGCTTTATGCGGCGGGGGATATTTTAAAATACGATGGGAAATTGCATTTGATTGCGGGAGCCTTTCAAGATGCCGCCAATGCAGTCAATAGCGCGAAACAATTTATCGAACCTAAGGCTGATAAATTTGGCATGGTATCATCCCATAACGAAATCTTTAAAGAGCGTAACCGAGAATTGATAAAACAAATGATGAAATAAACGTTTTTAGCTGCAAGCCCAAGATGGCGCTTTGGAAATGTAGCTGGAAGGTATCACATATGACTTGATGAATGGGAGCTTTTGTATTACAGTAATAAATAAAGATTTGTAAGAAAAGGAGTTTTTTCCGTTGGCAGTATTTATGAGACTTCGATTTCCAGTTCTTTGAACCATCAATTGAATATCGTTCAAAGACTCTGCCTATGTGCAGGGAATGGGATTGGTCTGCCTATTTGCGGGAAAACGAGATCCATATAGATGTTATATGGTGTTCCATTGGCTAAGACGCCGATGGATGCTGCTTAATCATGCAATCATAAAAAAGGGGGAGACAAGTGCCCCCTTTTTATTGTTAGATCGATGCAAGCAATCTAAATACCGATGGCTTTTTTATGGCAGTTATCAAGCAGCCAAACAGCAAAAAGATCAACATGCTCTTCAGATTCCGCCACTGAAATGTGAGGGGGAAATTTGATGTGAACATCGATTGTCGAGCGAAAAGGGGGCTTACACACAGTGAAAGCTCATTTCACATGGCCCCCATCGTTGAATCGTGCTTCATCGCTTTCCTTTTATTTTGGAAGAGACTGTCTTATATTGAAAGGCTAGATCCATACTTCCATCCTCTGGATAGAAAGCATTTTTTCTATGCAGCAAAATGCACAGATGGGTCAGGTCTTGACAAGACAGTCTCTTTTATTTTGCATCATGCTGGAATGATAATGGTTATTTTTAATGATGGCGATCACTGGAGAACACTATGTGAAGGAAAAACGATGGAGGAATTGAGATGTCAAATAAAAAAAGGTTAGCAGCTCAGCTGATGGCTGCGTCTTCTGCGATCTTTCGTTGTCCGGTCTGCTCTGCAGCTATGGAGCTTCAGCATGTGAAAAGCTTGGAATGCATAAATCGTCATACATTTGATTTATCAAAGGTAGGATATGTAAATTTATTTACTCACTCTCCTAAAGTGAAATATGAAAAGCAAATGTTTGAAGCAAGGCATCTCTTATGCCAAGCCGGCCTTTTCGCGCCGATGAACCAGGTGATTAGCGACTACATGATTCATGAGTTAGTTGATACAGATCAAGTGATTAAGCTATTGGATGCAGGCTGCGGAGAAGGCTCTCATTTATTTCATCTCAAGAAATATGTAGAGAGAAAAACGGCCAGTCGCTTGCTCGGCGTTGGAATCGATCTTGCTAAAGAAGGGGTTTATATAGCCGCAAGAGAATACCCGAATTTGATTTGGTGCGTTGCGGATATTGCTAACTGTCCATTTAGGGATCGACAATTTCATTTTATTATGAATATTTTATCGCCGGCTAATTATGCAGAATTTCAGAGAGTGTTAATGAATGGTGGAACGATGATAAAGGTGGTTCCCGGCAAGCAGCATTTGCAAGAGATAAGAGAATATTTTTATGGACAGACAGCTAGAAAAGCCTATACAAATGATCGCACGATTCAACGATTTCAAGACGACTTTCGAATAACAGCTATCGAACGTGTCACATATAAAGCAGCCATCGCTCAAGAATGGATGGCTGCGGTCATTCAAATGACCCCTTTATCTTGGGGAATTGCAGCCGAAAAGCAGCAGCAAGCGTTGCGGATGGAAGTGAATGAAATCACGATGGATTTGACCATTTTATTTGGAAAAAAATAAATAAAATTGTTTCAGGAATTTATAATTTTTAACACACCATGCACCGAGAAGTCTCCCACCTCTACACGAAGGCAAGATAGGAGAGGATCATCATTCATTGGTGCTTGTAATGGAGTTGATTGGATATGGTCGAGATGGTTTGGCGTGGTCTGGTGCTGAATAGCACGGCTTCGATGCGTGAAAGCGGCATTGTTTACGACTTCGTTACGAAAATACCTTCAACTGTGTGGGTGTTTATGACATCATTTTTTAGGATGGAAAAAATTTTTATCAATCGCCTATTTACATTTACGCTACGTAAAGGATTATAGTGAAGATGTCAGGAGGTGAAAGCGTGGAATATACGGTGCATCAGCTGGCGAAGCTGGCCGGAGTGACGGGACGAACATTGCGGTATTATGATGAAATTGGGCTTCTCAAGCCCGCTAGAATCAGCTCATCTGGCTACCGCATCTATGGGCAAAAGGAAGTCGATATGCTCCAGCAGATTTTATTTTATCGCGAGCTTGAAGTGGACTTAGAGACGATTAAGCAGATGATTTATTCTCCCAGCTTCGATGAAGTGGAGGCACTGAAAGAACACCGTACACAGCTTCTGGAAAAACGCAGGCAATTAGATTTATTAATTGCCAATGTAGAGAAAACATTAGATGCGAAGGAAGGGAGAAGAATTATGAGTGATCAAGAAAAATTTGCGGCGTTTAAGCAAAAATTGATCGACGAAAATGAGCAAAAATACGGAAAAGAAATTAGAGAAAAATATGGAGATCAAACGATTGACCGTGCCAATCAGAAGGTGCTGAACATGACAGAGGAACAGTATGCCGAGGTGAAGAAGCTGGAACAGGAAGTGCTTGATACGTTGAATGAGGCTTTTTTGACGGGAGATCCAGCAAGCGATTTAGCGCAAAAAGCCGCTGATCTGCATCGGCAATGGCTCAGTCATTTTTGGGAAAGCTATACGAAAGAAGCTCATGTGGGAGTTACGCAAATGTATGTGGATGATGAACGGTTTGCTGCTTATTATAACCGCAAACACGCTGGAGCAGCCGAGTTTCTGCGAGATGCGGTGCTGATTTATACCGGAATGAAAAAGCAATAGTCAAAAAACAAAGAAGAAGGGAGTCGGCTTGGTCCACTCTCTTCTTTTTGTGCTTGGCCAGCATCTGATGACAAACAAAGGAGTTGAACAGATTTTGGATGATTCGCTACAATAGACAATACAGATTGAATGTGGAGGAGATCCAATGAAAATTGAAGTATGGTCAGATTTTGTCTGTCCGTTTTGCTATATTGGAAAACGGAGATTAGAGCAAGCACTTGAGCAACTTTCGTATAAAGACCAAATTGAAGTTATTTTTCGCAGCTTTGAGCTAGATCCGAATGCAAAAACACAAGATGATATGACGATTGTGGAGCATCTGGCTGAGAAGTATGGCATTTCCACCGAAGAAGCAAAACGAATGACTGACAATGTGGCCAAGCAGGCAGAATCTGTTGGTTTAGTGTTTCGTTTTGAGAAAATGAAGCCATTGAACACATTCGATGCTCATCGCCTCGCTCAATATGCGAAAAAGCAGGGGAAGATGAGCGAAATGGCTGAAAAGCTGTTTTATGCCTACTTTACTGATTCTCGAGAGATCAGTGATCATCATGTGCTAGCAGAGCTTGCTGAAGCCATTGGCTTGAAGGGGGAAGAAGTAAAGCAGATGCTTAAAACAGAACAGCATGCCGAAGAGGTAAGAAGTGATGAGGCAGAAGCGCAACGCTTCGGTGTAAGAGCCGTTCCTTTTTTTGTTGTGAATCGCCAGTATGCGATTTCAGGAGCTCAGCCGACAGAGATATTTGTGCAAGTTTTGCAAAAAGCATGGGGGGAGCAGCAGTCTTCATCTCGAAAAGAGATCGCGCCAAATGACGGCGCAGCTTGTGAAAATGGCAGCTGTTCGCCGCGTTCATGAAAAAATTCATGCTGAAAGCGCTGATTCAAGGCTATATGGCCGTCCTCCTACAGTTTATTTATCGATCGTGAAAAAACGGGGCTCGGTTTTGACAGAACCGTCTGTTTTCAGCAAGGCCGTGTTCATTGTTTCGATAAAACATCATGGAAAAAAGGGAGCTTTACACAGCTCCCTTTTTATTTTTGCTCTATTTTTTCTTCTTTTTTGTCTTCGTAATTATTGTAGTCGTATTTTGTTCGATCGACTGGCTTAAATCCTTTCGGTGTATAAAAGCGCAATAGATCTTCATAGACGACTTTATCAGAAAGGCTTAATTTTGTTCGTACAATTTGTTCGTCACGTTCGATCTCTTTATTTTTCTCAATTGGTTCGCCTGTTGGCGTTTCGTAATATTTTCCATTGATTGCTGTAACGGTCGGAGTGACGAAATCACCATTACGGAATGGCACAATTTGTTGATGATCTGGCGACAATAGATCCGTACCGAATTGAATATAATTTTTCGTGTCAATTCCTAATAAATGAAGCACTGTTGGCAATAAATCGATTTGTCCGCCATATTGGTGCATCACGCCGCCTTTTACTCCCGGAACACGGATAAATAACGGTACTCGTTGCAATTGTGCATGTTCAAAAGGAGTAATTTCTTTACCAATCACTTGCGACATGGCTTCATTGTGATTTTCAGAAATGCCGTAATGGTCTCCATACAAGATGATGACCGAGCGATCATACAAACCAGACTGCTTCAAATAATCGAAGAACTCTTTGATCGCTTCATCTAAATATCGAGCCGTTTGGAAATAACGGTCTACTGAACCATCACCTGTTGTCGCAGGCTGAATCGTTGCTTCCTTATCATTAATCAAATAAGGGAAGTGGTTGGACAACGTAATAAATTTAACATAGAACGGTTCTTTTAATGTTTGCAACAACGGTATGGACTCTCTAAAGAACGGCTTGTCTTTTAAACCATAGTTTAACACGTCTTCGTCATTCATATCATAGTAGCTTGCATCAAAGAAATGGCTAAATCCGAACGATTTATAAATTTCGTTGCGGTTCCAAAATGTTTTATAGTTGCCGTGGAATACCGCAGATGTATAGCCAAGCTGGCCTAAAATCGCAGGCGCTGCTTGGTACGTATTTTGTCCTTTTGTTGTAAATACCGATCCTTGTGGCAAGCCAAATAAGGAGTTCTCTAGCATAAATTCAGCATCAGACGTTTTCCCTTGTCCAGTCTGATGGAAAAAGTTATCAAAATACATGGTGTTAGGGTCGCGTGTTAACGAATTTAAAAACGGCGTAACTTCCTGTCCATTTAATTTGTAGTTAATGAGGAAGTTTTGGAATGACTCTAAATGAATATAGATGACGTTCATTCCTTTTGCTTTACCAAAATATTCAGGATTAGGCTTTGCATAAGTCGCTTGCACATGGTTCAGTACGGTCGTGACATCGCTCTTATTCGCAAATGCGCGTTGTGTCGATGACTTCATGCTTTGAATCGCATCATAAATCACATAGTTATACATACCCAAATATTTGACAATATAGTTACGGTCAAACGTTCTTGTTAGCAGCTGCGGACGGTCAATTTCCGCTAGCGCCAAGTTGGTAACAAACGTAAAAATGGCGGTAGCAAACAGCAAGTTCTTTTTATAGCGCTCTAAGAAAATAGGCTGTAATTTTGCGCGCTGTTTAATAATAACAGCAGCGATAATGATGGTATCTAAGAAATAAATAAAATCGTACCATTTTAACAGCTCTAATACACTTCCGCCTAAGCTGCTGAAATTGTTCGTCTGCGTTAGAGTCGGAAATGTGATAAAGTCGCTGAAAAAGCGATAATATACAATGTTAGCATATAAAATAAACGACAAAACAAAATCAATCAAAATCAGCCAAATATATGAACGCTTTCCTTTAGCCAGCAAAGACAGACCTAAGAAGAAAAGCGCCGAACTGACGGGATTTATAAACAGCAACCACTGTTGCATAGAGTTGCTGATGCCTAGATTGAATTCCATTCGATAGGCAGTATATGTTTTCATCCAAAACAATAAAACCGCTAATGCAAAAAAGCGGAGGTGTGAGTCGGATATGCGCTGGAACCATCGTATAACACTACTACTGATCCCCTTCATCTTTTTATTCACCTCTATTTTCTCTTATTCTCTCATTCTAGATTTTTAATATATGGAGCACGAATTGCATTTATGACCAATTGCTGAGATTTATATATAAATGTCTAACTACTATATTATACAGGAAAACGCTCATGTCAACTAGCATAAAGTTGTGAATATTCTTTAAAACAACGAAGCACATGGCCATTAAGCAGCAAGTATTCTTTGTTTTTAGAGCATTTAAACGTTCAGCATAAAAAGTTGGGTCGTTCCCTTGTGGAATAATTTACCTCAAACAAAATGAAAAAGCAACTATTATACATGTGAACATTTACATCAATATGAAATTTGCCTGTTTTTTGCGATCACTGGATTAGACAACATGGCTTATAGACAAATCAATGTGTCTGGGAGCGTCTGGTTGTTCGATTTTGGGTCGCGCTGGAGCGTAACCGAGACAAGTCACGGATTTGTCTCCAACTATCGAGAATAGGGAATTCGGTTTTTGAGTATATGTCCCATCTTTTAGTTGTATCTAAGCATAGGATTCGCGGGAGATCGTGATGCTTAAAAATGAGGATTGCCAATCTTGCATTTATCACAGTTTGGCAAGCAAAAGCTCGTCGCGAATGGGAATATCATCCTATCTATTCAATGGGCTGCTTGGTTTTAAGCTCCTTGCCTTTTCTACAGCATTGGGAAATACTTGAATAATCGGATCTCCTCTGTTTGGATAAAACCGTAAGTTGTGATCAGTTCCATACGGCGACAGCCTTGTTTTTGAGCAAACATTTCCAATGTCGTCAATAAAGCAGTGCCTATTCCTTTTCCCTCTTCGCGGCTGTCTAATAAACAATTTCACAAACGGCTTCTTTCATAAATATATGCGAGAAGTCCTGCGATGTCTCCGCAATAATTAAGTGCAGCAAATCCATTCAGTGTGCTCCATTCGTATATTTCTATGGAAATGACCATGGTTGAGCTGCTCGGTGTTCGCTGAAAAAACGTTGGACGGATTTAGGATCAAGATGATGAATCGAAACGATCTTCATCTTTCCACTCGTTGTTATTCTTTGCTAAAATCATGGTACAAGACAGATGCATTTTTTGGTATATTTTTGACATGTATGATGAAGGGTAAGGAGTATCAGCCTATAGGTGTGACTAAGGGAGGAAGGCATAACATGATGAATATGAGGAGATATATATTTGACCCTCCGAAAGTGCTAGTGGCGGGTTTTGCACTCATTATTTTGCTAGGTGCAACGCTATTAACGCTTCCGGTTGCTACAAACGATGGCAAGGGGCTTCCGTGGATTGATGCTTTATTTACAGCGACATCAGCAACCTGCGTGACAGGGCTTGTCGTAGTGGATACAGGAACGACGTTTACGTTATTTGGACAGCTGGTGATTTTAGCTTTAATTCAGGTTGGCGGTTTAGGGTTTATGACCTTTGCCACATTTTTTGCTTTTTTAATCGGCAAACGCATCTCATTAAAAGAGCGGCTTCTGCTTCAAGAAGCATTAAATAACTTGTCAATTGAGGGAATCGTCCGGCTTGTCAAACGGATATTGGTGTTTACAGTAGTCATCGAATTGATCGGGGGGCTGCTGTTGACGATTCGCTTTGCCTTCGATATGCCTCTAGCAAAGGCGTTTTATTTTGGAATGTTTCATGCCATTTCCAACTTTAATAATGCTGGATTTGATTTAATGGGCGAATTTCGCAGCCTGACAGGATACGTGGAGGACCCTGTTGTCACTCTTGTCGTATGTGCATTAATTACGCTTGGCGGAATCGGGTTTATCGTTATGAACGAAATATATGAATACCGGCAAACGCGCCGCTTTTCGTTGCATACCAAATTAGTTTTGATAACGAGCGGTCTGCTTGTTGTGTTCGGTACGCTGTTTATTTTTTTATTGGAGTTTCATAACTCCAAAACATTGCAACCGTTGTCCCCGTTAGGGAAATTTTTGGCATCCCTTTTTCAAGCCGTAACGCCGCGAACTGCTGGAGCGAACACATTAAACATTCCGGATTTAACGCAGCCTACGCTGTTCCTCATTATTTTCCTTATGTTTGTCGGGGCATCGCCAGGGTCGACAGGTGGAGGAATTAAGACCACAACTTTTGTAACCCTTTTAGGGGCGGTTTGGTCGCAAATTAAGGGAAAAGAAGATGTTACTTTCTTTAAGAAACGGATTGTTTATGACACGATTTATAAGGCATTGACCGTGACATTAAGCGGTTTATTTATCGTCATAGTAATTACAATGCTGTTAACGATTACAGAGCCCGGCCAAGATTTTTTAATGATTTTATTTGAGGCCACATCAGCGTTTGGTACGGTTGGTTTGTCGATGGGATTGACCCCGCAGCTGTCTCCGATCGGAAAGGTGTTGATTATGTTAACGATGTTTGCCGGCCGTGTAGGTCCGTTGACGATTGCTTATGCTGTTACGTTGCATCGCAAGCCCGATCCGTTTCGTTATCCAAAGGGGAGAATTATGATTGGATAAAAAACGTTAAAAATCAAAGCAAGCGTGAGAAAACAGCAAAAATAAAAGTAAAACGACAATAAAATACGGTTATTCCTTCCAAATCTCTTCTTTCTGCTTCTTTACAATAAAAATCGAAGAGAGTAAGATAACACCTATAATTCATAGATACATGAATCGCTGAATCCGTTATGGAGCGGGGGAACCAATATTGTAACCATTTTGTTACTTGGGGTGAATCCTTAAATAGGAGGGGCTACTCTCATAGTCCCAACCCGACAGCTAACCTCGTAAGCGTTTTGGGAGGGATGTGGAGCGCGCTGTGCAACCGTTAAGGACATCCTTGACGGTTTTTTGCGTTTTTGGGAATTCTATGTGTAAGCATAAAAAGTTCATGAGAAATTGATCGTTAAAAGGAGTAGAAATAATGGCGTCATTAAAACGTTTATTAATTGGTTCGCCGATGGAGACGAAGCGGCTGAAGCATGAGAAATTGCCGAAATGGAAAGCGTTGGCTGTATTCTCATCTGATGCTCTATCATCGGTTGCGTATGCAACAGAGGAAATTTTGCTTGTGCTGATGTTGTTAGGAACGAGCGTGTTTTTCTATTCGTTGCCGATTGCGTTAGCGATTATAGTACTGCTTTTGGTTGTCACACTATCTTATCGGCAAATTATTTATGCCTTCCCTTCAGGCGGGGGCGCCTATGTGGTGGCGCGGGATCATTTGGGCACGACGACAAGCTTGGTCGCTGGTGCAGCGCTCATGATTGATTACGTTCTTACGGTGGCTGTTAGCATTAGCTCTGGTGTTGCGGCGCTTACATCGGCTTTTCCCGCTTTGCTTTCTTGGAAAGTCGAAATCGCCGTACTTCTTGTGCTATTGCTTATGATTTTAAATCTTCGCGGCATTACAGAATCCGCCACTGTCTTTGCGTATCCGACGTATTTGTTTATTATTTCTGTACTTGTGTTAATAGCTGTTGGCGGATGGCAGCTTTGGCATGAAGGGTGGAACGGATTTAATCATAAAGAGCATGCTTCTTTTGAACATTTCTTTACATCTGGATATAGCATGTTTATTTTGTTTCGAGCGTTTGCATCCGGATGTTCAGCTATGACAGGAGTAGAGGCCATTAGTAACGGCGTTCCCTCCTTTAAGCCGGATTGCTCCAAAAATGCGGCGCTTACGATGGGATGGATGTCTGTTTTATTGGGGACGATGTTTTTAGGGATAACGATTTTAGCTACAGGTTTTGGGGTAACACCTGTAGAGCATAAAACCGTTATTTCACAGATCGGCCATCATGTGTTTGGCAACAGCCTACTCTTTTATTTATTTCAGCTGATTACGATGCTTATTTTAGTTTTGGCGGCGAATACAAGCTTTGCTGGGTTTCCGCAGCTGGCATCCATTATTGCAAATGATCGATTTTTGCCAAGAAGTTTAGCAGCACGAGGAGATCGTCTAGTGTTTTCAAACGGTATTATTTTGCTTAGCGTATTAGCGATTCTTTTAATCATCTTGTTCCAGGGAGAAACTCATTCACTCATTCCACTTTACGCTGTTGGGGTTTTCCTCTCCTTTACGATAGGCCAGGGAGGAATGGTGAAAAAATTATGGAAGGATAAGAAGCGTGCTACTACATTAGCTATGACGATGGCGGGTATGATCGCAACAGGATTGGTAACGATTATTACGATTGTGGCTAAGTTCACGCAAGGAGCATGGCTTGTGATCTTGTCTATTCCGCTTCTCGTCATGATGTTTTACCGAATTCGTTCTCACTACGATAATCTGGGCGAACAGTTAAAGCTTGATGAGCAAGAATGGGAGAGCCGAGAAAAGGTGATGAAACCAAAAGTGGTCATTCCGATTTCAGGAGTGAGTAAACTGGTAGCCCAGTCAATTCAATATGCGAGAAGTATTTCTGGGGATATTACCGCTATCTCCATTGTCTTTCATGAGGAAGAGGAGCAAAAGCTGCGTGCGAAATGGGAGAGATTTTATCCAAATATTGAATTAAAGGTCATTTATTCACCATATCGGACGATTCTTTCACCGATGCTCGACTATATTAGCCAACTGGAAAAAGAGACAATGGGAGCTCCTATTACAATTTTAATGCCGCAATTCATTGTGAAAAAATGGTGGCATACGCTGTTGCATAACCAGACAGCCATTTTCTTGCGTTTCTTTTTGATTTTGAAAAAGGATATTGTCATTGCTACATTGCCATATCACTTAAAAGAATAGCTGCAGGAAATGTCGAGGCAGGGAAAAATATTTCCCCGGAAATCGAACAGTGTCGAATATGGTATATAGAGCATGAACGAGTTTCCCTTGCGATTGGTGATGCATATAGTATCGCAGGGGGAACGAACAATGCTAAAATATGTATCTATGGTGATGTTGGCTTTAGCGGTAAGCCTAGATAGCTTGAGTGTTGGCGTGACATATGGGCTGCGGAAGATGAAGTTCCCGCTCTCATCCATGATTGTCATTGCTCTGTTTTCTGGCGCCATGCTGCTAGTATCCATGTACGTCGGAACATTTCTTATACCATGGCTGCCTGTTCGGGTCGAGCAATCGTTGGCTGCATTCATTTTAATTGCGCTAGGTGTATGGGCGATTTACAATGTATTAAAAAAGCGTGAAGATGAGCTTGAAGAGGCGATGTCTGAATCACCTGCCACTTCAAAAACAGTGAGAATATGGCGTGTTCATTTGAAGCGATTTGGGATTGTCATCCAAGTACTGAAGCGCCCTTCATTAGCCGATCTTGATGGATCAGGCAGCATCAGTGCAAAAGAAGCGATGCTCATCGGTTTCGCGTTATCAATGGATGCGTTCGGTGCCGGCCTAAGCGCTTCATTTCTTGGATATCAGCCGCTTGTTCTTGCTTTGCTCGTATCTGTCATGAACGTAGTCTTTATTCGTTTTGGCCTGAGAGCAGGCTACAAATTTTCGAATGTGAAAATCATGAAAAAAGCGACAATGGTCCCGGGAATGATTTTAATTTTTCTCGGGTTGATGAAAATGTTTGTGTAGCCTAAAAAATCCTAAAGGCCTTGCTTGCCTTTAGGATTTTTTGAATCTTGCTTTTGGAGAGCATAAGTGTTCCGTTATATTTATCCATCGTAGAAATCGGATGGAGCGAATAGTTTTCGGAAAAGAAAGTCATGGATTTTTTCGGCACCCGAAAGCAAACGTTAACCTGTTTTTGCTAACCAAATATGTAAAAGAGCCATAGGCAACGCGCTGTTTCATAATGAACGCGGTATTGCCCGAACATTCGCTTGCTTAAAATCAGCCTGAATTTTACATGTTTAAAAGCTAAGTTTCGTTTGACTAACCTGCGGCTTCTTGAACATCATCCACCGAGAAGTCTCCCGTCTCTTAATAGAGTGGAGGAGTTTTTATTCGTTTGCTTGAATCCTTCTTTTGCCTTCGTTCGTAAACAAAATAGCATAATCATGAGGAGGGTAAAGTATGTTTAAGAAACTATTGTCGAAGCTCGGTGTGGACTCTGCAAAAGTGAATCTTATTTTACAGCAGCCCCATGTGCGACTTGGCGAAAAGATAGAAGGAGAGTTTATCATTGAAGGAGGAACGGTAGAACAGCATATCCGCAAACTCGATGTGGAACTGCATCTTATTGTACGTCATAACGGCCAAGAATATCGCCGCGCAGTAGCAGTCATTCCGGTTGCTCCGTCATTTACTGTGCATGCAGGAGAGAGAAAAGTATGGCCGTTTTCTTATATCGTTCCGCTTCATTTACCGATTACACGCTACAGCGTTGATTATATATTTGTTACACGTCTTGATATTGCTGATGGAGTCGATGCGATGGATAAAGATGCTGTGCGGATTTTGCCGCCAGCTCCATTGGAAAAGCTGTTTGCCGCATTGGACAAGCTCGATTTTCGGGAAAAAGCGGATTCTGGAAAAATCACTACGTATGGCCAGGAGTTTGCGTTTTTCCCAGTAGGAGAGTTTCGCGGCATCATTCAAGAAGTGGAATGTTTCGTTTTCTTTGAAGAACAGGGACTGCGCTTGCGGCTGGAAGTAGATGTGTTAAGCGGATCTTATGGCTATGGGGAGATAGAATTAAAACGGGATATCTTTTTCACATATGATGAAATGAATGAGGAAGAAGCCGTTATGCAAAAGCTTCGTTTATTATTGCAGGAAATGGTGCAACAGCCTCGTGTTCATCCCAGTGTCCATTCCGCTCCTTTTTATCCGCAGGCTGCTCCATACAGCTCTCATTCTGCACGTCATTCTCACGGAATGATGGGGGCGATTGGCGGATTTGCGGCCGGAATGCTTGCGGGCATGGTGGCGGAAGAACTGCTTGATGATGTCATAGACAATGCCTTTGATCTGGATGATGGAGTAGAAGATATCGTGGATGATTGGTTGGACGGAGATGATGATGGCGGCGATTGGCTGTGATGAACGGAACGGTACAGGTTCATTTTATGCTTTTCGCTTATTGATTGAAATGTGAACGCAAGTGGTGAGTGATTCATTAGCCCTTTGTCGTGTGGCTAGTGAATGGCGTATAATCTAGCCAAATGCACGTTCACCATGAATCAGAGAAGCGCTTGGCAGGAAAAGGGGACGGACGGCCAAGCGCTTTAACATCTAGAGAAATAAGCAAGCACGGTTATTTATGAACGGCGCCGCATTTTTTAGTGACGTTTTTCTCCATTTTTATATATATAGTAAATGGCGATGGGCCGATTGTTATGAGGTGGAGAAAAACATGAATACCGACATCCGCCATTTGGCATGGCATAAGACACTAGAGCTGCATGAATGAATGGGTGAATAAAAAAGCCATTTTGTTCAGTCTTCTGTTTCATAAATAACGTGGCAGGAGGGCAAGTCTATAGACTTGCCCTTTGTTATCGGTTTTACAAAGATGGCTTATGATGATAGGAATGCCAACCATGTTTTCGCTCAAACCATTCTTGGCTAACCACGTTTAATGAAGAATGGAAGCGTTTCGTGCCCCATTTCGCGCACATAGACAAACAGTTGGCCTTTATGGTGGATTTCGTGGTCCATGGCTGTTTGCAGAAATTGGGCAACAGAAAAAGGCGCGCCAAAAATTTTGGTTAGATCAAGCGTACGCTCAAAATCCTCATCTGTTAAAGATTCTAACAAGTTTTTTGTTTTTTCTGTGTACACTTCCGCTAGCTTACGAAGGTCGGTTTCATTTTCTTCGATTTTTTCAGTCAATACCCTCGGATTTCCTTCTTTCGCTGTTTGAGCGAACTGATAGAAGGTAAACAGCATATGGGTAGCCAGTTCCTTTGCCGACATAGAAGTTGGCGCCGGCTTGTAATCGTAACGTTCAGGCTCAATTTTTTGAATGAGTTCGACCGTTACGTGGCGATGTGATAAAAAGTATTGGACAAATTGCTGAGCGCGGCTCATAAACAGTCTCTCCTTTGATCATCAAATTTTTCCTAGCCTTATGTTAAAATGAAAATCAGTTTTTTGCAAAAAATAGGTTTTCGATTGGGCTCATTTGGCTTGGAAATAAGGGGATGCTCTTTGTTTCGTTGACCGGCTATGTGTTTTGGTTAGGGGAATTTTGCCTTTGTTCGTTCGTAACACGCAAGGATTGATCATGGAATCTGCAGCTTTTTCACAAAAGCGGTTTTACACGGTGTTCATCCTTCTGATTGTATGGATCTGGGATTGGATGTGCAAGGTTTGCCTGCTTAGGAAAAGGCTCAGACAAAAGGTTAGTTTTTAAAAAACACATGGCGATCGTTTGCTGAGTTTTGCCATCTAAATGGAGGAGGATGCGGAATGAAGATACATATCGTTTTTAGCAAGCAACGGCAGGAGGACTAGAAGTGGCGAGATTGAAATAACGGGAGTATATTTAAGAGGAGTGAAATATAAGCAGGGCGCTGCGGGGATTTACAGAGGAATCCTTGATCCCCGCAACATTTCTGCTTATCATCGAGACAGCAGCTGCTTTTTCAAAGGAATGCGGCATTCTGCAATCGGTTTGACGATACGAATGACGGGTCTGCTTCCCAGTAAAAATATCAGGGCTATTGAAATAATGATTAGTAACGGATAGCCGTTAATTTTAGCAATGATATCCGGAAAAGGCGTCGCGTCGTGCAAATATTTTAAAATAAACCCATGCAAAATATACACATAGAACGTTCTCGTCCCAAGCGTAGAAATGGTCAACTTTCTTTCCGGAATCAGTGCCAGAAAACAAAACGTCATGAAAAAGCTAGCCATATACAGAAGCAGCTTAAAGAGAACGCCTGTTTCCTCGCTGACGCCTAAGGTCGTGTAGGATTTGGAACCGTACAACCATTCTGCAGATGAGCTAGGAGCCATCCAGTAAATGACCAGAAAAGCGCATAATAAAGCGACTCCTGCTGCGAGGCGAAAGCGCTTTTCCAACAGAATCGAAAAATGCTTCTTTTTCAGCAAAAAGCCAAATAAGAAAAACGGAAAAAACGTAAATGTACGAGACAAGCTTAAAAACTTTTCCACATCGGTAAATCCGATAAGAATCCCTAGCAATATGGTTAAACCAATCGAATAGATTTTCGGCAGCTTCGCGAAAAGATACAGCATCACATTCCACGTAAACAAGCTTAATAAAAACCATAGTCCCCAATGCGGAACAAGAAAATCTAAAGAAAGATCGTCTTGTTCATACAAGAAGGCATAGTAAAGGGAATAAATCAGCTGGAAAACAAAATACGGAAGCAGAATTTTCTTGGCCATCTTTTTTAAATAGCCTTTTTTATGGAAGTTTTTTGAGAAATATCCTGAAATCAAAACAAACGCCGGCATATGAAATAAGAAAATCCAAACATACACACTATGGACCAATTCGTTTTTTTCGATATACGGACGCAGAAAATGTCCTAAAACCACCAAAAAAATCAGAAAGAGTTTCGCATTATCAAAATAATAATCTCGCTCTTTCATTTTTTCCTCCCAATCCATATTTTTATTGAAGATGTACGGCATAGGTTCATCATATAAAACCTATTCTAACATAAATTTTTACAAAGAAACTGTGCATTTGCTTCTAGGAAGAATGTGCTAAATGATTCATGCAACTTGGAAAATAGACAAAATTTCGGAATAATGTGGTACTTCTGTACTGTAAAAACAGAATATCTTTTGCTTGATGGCTACCCGTCATTTTCATGGCAGTGAGAGGTTGGATGATTTCGAGCTTTGTCACGCGAATACATAATGAAGGCAAGTCTACAGAAAGATTTTTGATTGTCAAGTTTCCAGCGCAAGGATCTTCTAACGACAGATGTGTTGGTGATCCAATAAGAATCAATGGCCATCGCTTTTGTTAAGTCCGATCAGTCTGTATTTTTTAGTAAAATAAAGTACAATCCACCCTTGTGATATGCATATTCGATCAAATGCTCAACTGTTCTAGGCATGTATTCTCTTTTGCAAAGCCCTGTTTGGCTGCTTTCATGACTCTTCTTTAACGCTCCATTAAGTTTCAATTTTTAATGTATCAGCCTTCATTATTATTTCTCCCTTGGCCCAGTTACAAATAGAGACTGTTAACTCAAATGAGATAGGAGCAGAAATGAAGTTAACAGCAAAAATTGTAAAAGACGATTCTGAAATGAAAGCAGTGGAAGCAAGAGAGAATAAAAACACGTACATCGCTACTTAACTATAAAAAACAGATGGATGGACTATTGAAATATATGATTTGAACGGGTTTAAGTCTTCAGTCGATACATTTATGAGTAATAAAGTCAAATGGCAGCTAAAGTGGGCAGTGGAGTTATTGGCTTTGTCGTTACATTATATCTAGCGCCAGAACCTACGTGGTCCAAAATATTAGCGGGTTTATTAACTGAAGACTCAGCTTCAATTGCTTATGCAGAAGGTAAAGCCATATAGAATGCGTATATGGATTCCAAATATTACTTGGCAAGAGTGAAGGTTTAGCATATATACAGGAGTAAGGGGGGATTTGGTATGTGGATAGAAATAACAATACTTCCTATATTGTTCCCCCCTTATTCGATCATAGCGGTACAGAAAGTCCGAGCCGGAAGCTTCTCTCTTTTACTTACCGTTTGGATGTTTTTAGCTTTTGGCGGAATCATTGTTTACCTTATAATCTGGCATCTCTATTTAACAGGAGACATAAATCGGCTTCCTGCTCATAAATGACCATTCCGATGATGTCGGGGGGCGAAAGAAGTGTCACTGCTGCAAAAACAGCCATACGTCATCGCTGCTGATCCTCCATTTTTCTCGACACCTTCGCTTTGGCCGTATTTGCGATCCGCTTTTTTTCTGTGACTCATTCGCCATATTCCCCTTATTCCGTTTGCCATTACCGGATCGTGCTGGTTGTTGTTATTGATCTCTTATCATTCTAAGTATATGCCGCCTAGCGGAGCCTTTCCGTTGGGGGGTTTTGAGTTGGGACGAATGAAAATATAGGTATTTTCCGCAATCAAAATTGTGGAAAATACGGATGTTTTTTCTCATTTTATTTGATAGATTAAAAGCAAGAGTTGTAAATCTTGAAAAAGACAGGAGAACGATAGGGGGGATTCGAAATTGTAAAAAACGATTGAAATTTGGGGGGAAATTGAAAAAAGAGAGTTTTTTGGATTTAAGTAATATTGTTTTGGTGAAGTAATTATATAAAACGGATTTAATTTTTCGACATGGAGCGTAGGCGATGCCTACCCGACACAATACGTGATTGGACCTTTTGGAAATCTCGCTCAAAAACGAGTTCATGGCTTCTTCGATTGAAGAACGGGCCGGATGAAAACAATTCGCAATCACCGTTTCTTTAAGCCATCTCTATCATCGCTCAATGGGGGTTAAATCCGGTGAATAAGGCGGTAAATCAATTAACAAAATCCGTTCGTTCTTCGCAAGAAAATCCTGAATGAGTTGGGAATGATGAATGGTGGCATTGTCGACGACCACGGTAGTCAACTTCTCTTTGTAATGATTCGCCATCAACTGAAGAAACGACAAAAATTCCCCCTGTTTACAAGACGAGAAGGTTTTGGTGCAACACTTCTCTCGTTATCGCGTTCAGCGCACCAAATAAGGTCACACTCGCATGATGTCCATACGTGAGCACTTGTTTTTGTTTGCCTATTTCTGACCATGTGGCATGAAGACTTTGATAAGTGCGAATATGCGTCTCATCTTGATACAGGAGGATCATGTTATGATTCAGAAGTTTTTTTATTAGGTCGATTTCCTGTTGAAACTCCTGTTGTTTTTCTGGATCCGCTTTGGCCAACACATAGGTTGGTGAGTATCGCTCAAACGTAACCACCAAAGTATACGTAAAATCCCTGTACCACTCATCTCTATACCATAGGTACGGCGCACATTCTCACGAATGATCGGTGTCGTCCGCCCAATCGATAAGATAATCAGAAAGGGACGTAGCTAGAATGACTTGCTTGAGTTCGTTTTGTCGTTCGGCTGTTAAAAAGCAGGAGGGTCCCAGTCCGCATTTTCGCTCTAATAAGGCCTCTATTCCCTCTTTATGAAACTTTTTAACGTAAGTAGCCACGGATTGACGATAAGGATGACATAAATGAGCGATTTCTTTTCCAGTATAACCTTTCATGACAAGACGAACCGCTGTAATACGCAGACGTAAGTGAACATGGTCTTGTTATTTCTCGAACTTTCGTCAATCAGTGGGTGTAAGACCATGAGTAATCATAAGACGTGCCATAGTTTCTTCTGCTCCTTCGTTCTTAAGTTCTAACTATAGAGTATGGACAGGAACGAAGAATGATAATCCAATCAGGTCGAAACAGTTAATCAGCTATATATAGAAGTTAAGATGACTAAATACTGTAAATTAAAATTAACTTCTTTCGGCATTCGGAGGTGGAAGATCAGTGTAGGTACAGAGAGCTCCATTTTTAATTTGTCCATAATAAATAAAAAAGGAGGATATTTTTGTGAAGAATAAATATCTTAGTATTTTTGTACTTGCATTCCTTTTTCTGATTTTATCCCCTGCATTTGCATCGGCATCAACACACAATAATAAGTCCCATGATTATGAGGTTCATGTCGTTTATTATGCTTCCGGGGGGGGGTACTGGTTCCTTTTACAGTTGGTACGGATATAACAATGAACATAACAGTTAGTTATCCAGGGAAGATTATTACGTATGAAGATATATATGCATATATTGTTAATGGAGCTCTCTTTCCATTCAAATGTAGTTTAAATGTAGGTACTATTAAATATTATAAAGATGATTCCTACTGGTCAACCCATTCCCTTCCTTATGTAGGTAGTTACATTGCAGATCCTAATAATATAACAGGTTTTAGATACGGAAAGCCCAATACCGATTTAGTTGATAGTAGTACCTATAAGGCAATAGGAGCTGTAACATATAGTAGTTCAAGTACAACTCCTATGTCATTTGTTGTTGATACTACTGAAGGAGTGGTGGATTAATTTTATGGAAAAATCAAAACGAATAAAGTTAATACAACTTACACTTATTGTAGGATTGTGTATTGTAGGATTAAGTTTTTCAAGTGTTTTTCATCATTCTTCACATGTAAAAGCTGAAAGGGAATCTCTAAATCAAAACGCGTATCTTTATTTAAAACTAGAGCACAAAAAAATAAAGGAACAGGCTGTAAAGCCTTTTCTAAAAATTAATGGGAAATCTTTTACTAATAAAGAGTTTAACGAGTTCCAGATAAGCAGAAATATTGTAGAATTAAATAACGGAAATTCATTATTAAGTGATGAACAAATAAAAGATGAGTTTATTCAAAATGCTGTGTTAGAAGAAGAGGCTGAAAAACAAAATATTGTTGTTGATGAAAGTGAAGCAGAAAAATTTACAAAACAAATGCGTCAAATATTGGAACAATCTTCTGACGAATATGCAATACAGTTTCTCCAAGACTATCTTTCGGCATTAGGTATCTCTGAAAACGAATATTGGAATCAGTATGCTGTGTTAGCATATAAAAAAGCTTTAAAAATCAGCAAATTGAAACAACAGTTTTTTAATGAACGAAAAGCTAAAACTAAAGATGTTAATATTGATGAACTACAAAAGGCTTGGGAAAAATATCAGAAGGATTTGGTAAAAAAATCAAAAGTAGAATTTATTCAAGGATCAATATCGGAAGAAAGGAAGTGATGAATATTAAGGATATCCACGAAACACAATCTATGGAGAAAGCCCATAATACGGAGAATGATGAAATCTTTTCTTCAATCGAGGATTTACAAAATATAGTATCGGGAGGGAAATTGAAAAGAAGCAGCCTTAATTTTAAGATTTATCCTAAATGGATTAAATATGTAGGGTATTTTATAGTTGTAAGTATTATTCTTATGCCCTTGATTCTATTAATTCTTAATTTATTGATTTAACGTGAAGGACCTTGGGATTTCAATGGTGTATGAAATTTTGTATTTAGAATGCTGCTAGGGCAAAAGAGAAAAGGTAGGTATTCTCTAATTTAGGTCACCCATGGTGTTAGCTGGACATGACAGGCACATGATCGATCCCACTTGATCCTCAACATTTGCCCCCAAGTAAATCGATTGGATCTGGCACCACGAGTTTTAGTCCAAAAATCTTAAGGAAAGGAGAATCCTACCTAATTTTAAACTTCCCATCAAAAGAAGCCTCCAACTTCTGAATGAAAGGAAAGTTGGAGATGAAGTTTGGTAGGCGCATAGTAAAGTCATTTCTCTCGATTTTTTGTGATATAATCAGCCCAAGATAAAAGAACAGCTGTTTTTTATGAAATGAGGCTAGTCATTCAGTATTACCTCCTACTTACGATGCTCTTGTTCAAGTCGTAAAAGACCGCAGAAAAGAAATAAGCGCTCATGGAAACAAAATATATTTTTCCGGATAACGACCAATCTTACAAAACTGTCGTATCTAATCCTTTTAGGCCATTCTAGAAAAACACATTGCATTACTAATTAGATATAAACGAAGATACGGGAAAAATCAGGATTTCGACAATGCTGGTGATATCGAGAGCGTTCAGGAAATCGGTCGTTTGAAATAAACGTTCGACCATCAAAAAGTGCCAGGCTCATTCGAGGGAAGACCTAATTGCTTTCTCAAGACATATATGGCGATGATGATCTCATCGCCTTGCTTCAGCAATGGTGATGTCAGCGCTGTAAATACACTAGAATCACAGAAAATTTGATTGTCCAGCTACTCAGAAAGCTTGTATAAAGCTCTTGGGCAGTACAACGATTATTATTTTATGATTTAATATCCAGAAGAGCTCTCCCGTTACACGCATGTAAAGCAGTCCCAGCCTGTAAAGGGCCCTCTTCATGAAAATGGGCAGCTTTCCAATAGCCTTGTGATCGAATCTTCATGGAGCGCTGCGATCTCAGAAGCGTTGATTCAGAAATTACATAAAGGGGAATCTAGGTATAATCTGGTAATATTGGATCAAGAACGGTCGCCTATTCACATATTCAATGATGTTCAGTGGTATCAAACCTTTAGTAAAGATTTGAGTGGTACGGCGGACGAGGCGGGCATAGAATAAGATACATGGTGGAAAATGCTCTATTTTGCGCCGCATCGGCTTCCATTTTACCGAATGAATCATGTATAATATATATAAAAGATCTGTATAAATAAAATAAGGCCAAGGATGCTGCAACACCCTTGGCCCTGCAATAACACGGTTCCCTGCAAGGGGGATCAGCCATATGGGGAAATAGTCCACCGATGGGCTGCTAACTCAAGGGTGGGCTATTTCTTTTGGTGAAAGGATAGAATAGAAACGATTAAGCTTGCGAAAGCGATCGCAAACATTAACGCTTCAAACACCGTCATCGGCATCACCCCCTTTCTGAGGATAAAGGGGTTACATGCCGATCCACCCTTGAGTTCTCCCGTATTATTGCCTTTCTATTATACAATATATTTACAACTGTTGGAAACGGAAGATCGAGAAGATTGATGTTTTGTTTTGTAGAAATGTAGACAAGGGCCGTTTGATTTTTCGACATGGTTTACAGCAGTCCAACGACATGTGAAAGTACACGGCTGACCGTTGCCCTTTTGCCTCATGCTATGGGCAAAAACGCCAGCGAACACATGACATGTGTCTGATGAACATTCGCTGTTGGTTGGAAGTATGTCGGCGACCGCGGAAAAGCGGCGAATCAGATCGTTTTTACGGAGAGATACGGAGGAATCCATGTCTATTTTCAAGTTGTATTTATATAGATAATATTCTGCCCCTTGTTGATTTTTACGAAGTATACACAGAAGGGGCTTTGCGGCAAACGAAAAAAGATAGAATACTTGGTTAGCTAGAAAAAGAGGAAAAAATGGCCGAAGGGGCCTGTATCCCTTCGATAGATTGAATTAAATTAATCCTAGCTTGATCGCTTTGACAACGGCCCCTACTCTTGAATCGACATCAAGCTTTCGGATAATGGAAGATATGTGGTGTTCGACCGTCCGGCGGCTTATCTTTAGCTGCTCGCTAATTTCTGCATTGGTATGGTCTTCAGCAATCAGCCGAAGAATGGTTAATTCCATCTGAGTAAGAGGAGGGCTATAATGAGTTAATCGGTCGGTTGGAAACACTTTGATCCCTAGATAGCTTTGTTTAATAGCGTTAGCCAGTTCCAATGAGGAGTTCTCTTTTGTTACAAACGCATATGCTCCAGCCTCATAAGCAGCGTGAATGTATTCGTCATAATCGTATCCGGATAAAATGACGATTTTGCATGCTGGGTATGATCGGGTAATTTTCTTTGTCCACTCAATTCCGCTTTCTTCTTTCATTTTTATATCCATGACAATAACATCAGGATGATGCTTGCGTATTTCCTCTAGCAAGCCGGCAGGATTACAAATGGTGCCGACGATTTCGAAATCTGTTTTGTCCTCTAGCAATTTGCGAATTCCCTGCATCATGAGCAAGTGATCATCTACTAATAATACTCTGATTTTCATTTGACTCCTCCCCGTCTATTTCGATTGGCAGAGAAATGGATACACATGTTCCGGCTCCAGGTTCCGATTGGATGTTGAGAGTGCCTTTTAGCTGATTCACCCGTTTTTGGATCGTCACTAAGCCTAAATGGCGGTTTTGCAATAATGCTGATAAATGGTTGGGCATCTTAAATCCAACACCGTGATCTTTTACTTTAATATGAAGATCATGCTGTGTTTCCACAACGGAGACAAGAATGTCTTTTGATGACGAGTGTTTTATCGCATTGTAAACCAATTCCTTGATGATTCGAAATACTTGGGCAGAAAGAGCGACTGGGATGTTTTTTAGCTGTGAGCGATAGTCGATTTGTAAAATAACATTATAGTTCATTTCACATTTTCTTTTTAATAAAAAGAGGCTGCGCTTTAACCCTAAGTCTTCTATGACGGCAGGGTATAGCTCATGGCACATTTCTCTTATCTCAAAGATGCTGTTGCGAATCCCTTCTTCGATCTCTTTCAAAATATCTTTGTTGATGTTTTGACTTTTGTTGAGCCATTCAAGCTTATGAAGAAGCAGGATTAAATTTTGCAATATTTCATCATGAAGAAAATCAGACAGCTTCCTTTTTTCTTCTTCTTGCTCATTGAGCAACAGCCAATGAGACTGTTCGTGAATAAGCGACTCTTTCATAGCTTCCTTTAATTCGTTTTCAATTTGTTGCAATGTTGCGGAGCTAGCGAATAACTCCGTTGCATCGAGGCGAATTTTTTCAATCAGCTCTTGTTCTTCCTTTTCAAAAATGGTAGCCGTCGTTTTTTCGCTGATGATAATCCATCCTCGTATCGCATTTTCTATCTTCATAGGATAGAAGAAGATGCTTTTTCCATGGATATGCGCTTTGTTCGTGTGGTCTCTCTGATAGAGATATGACAGCAGCTGTGCATCGTCAAAAGGCAGGAAAATTCCTGTTCGGTGCAAAACAACGGGAGCGCTATCATTTTTCCATATTAGGCATACGCCGCTAACATGCAGGGTTTGATGAATTAAATCAGCAACCAGCTTGGCGCAATGCCCCAAATGCTGCCCATTCAGCAATTGCTGGAGAATCAGCAATTTTTCCTGTTGAACTTTTTGATGCTTAAGCTGCTATTTTTTCATTTTTAAAGGCTCCAACCATCTATTCATCAGACTATAAACAACGAAAGCACAGATGAGCAAAGTATTTAGTAAAAGCGCTGACGGTAAGCTGAAATCACTCAGTATCCATGACAATAAATTAAATACAAGCAAGCCCGAAAGAATAGCTAATAACTGAAAGCTGATTTTGCGCAAATGCTCTTGAAAGTCAATGATTTCTTGCTTGGTTAGTAAATAGGATATTGTGATTGGAAAAACGATGATGCTGCTTAAACTATAATGAAAAGGGATCCCAGGAAGCATAGGGAGCACATCAGGAATCAAGCTAAAAATGATAACAGGAACAAATGATAAAATAAGGCCAAAAATTAAAAGATACATTTGATTTTTCACCTTATCGGAATTCGAGCGAATATGTAAGAAACATAGAACGATGCAAGCGAGCAGCGAGATAATAATGTTGGCGACAATACATGGCCGCACCATCATTTGAATAATAGTGTCATGCTGTGCCCCAGCTAAAAAATAAAGAAATATGCTAAAAACCGCAATAAATAGTGTGGACGTTCGTACTTTCCGGAAAAACGCCGGTTTTGTAGACGAAGGGAAGTGTTCAAAAAATTTTAATAGATAGTAAGGTGCTAATGAAATGGAAAGAACCTCTACATCCTTTGCCAGTTTTATATTCCAACTGGAAGGAGTTGCTAAAGCAATGGCTAGCCCGCTAATCAGCATAAGGACTAGGAAATGCTGTACGACAACTGAATTTGGTTTTTGGGTATAGCTGTAAATTCCGATGAATAAAAAAGACATTCCTATAAATTCCATAAAATAACACCGTTGCTCAACATATTGATCATCCGCTATTGGCAATATATAGCAAAATATGATCACAGACATAAATATCATAACAAACTGTAGAGATCTTTGAGTCATACTATCCCTAACTTTCTAAGTGAGTTTGGAGAGAATAAAGCATTTGGACATGCTGAGCTATTGCTAGCTTAGACTTTCTCTTTCGAAAGTAAACTCAGATGCTATGATGGAATATTTTTCTATTAATGTTTGAGTTATTCCCCATAAATTTTGGTTCATAATACCTACCTCCAATTGAATTTTATACTAAAATTTTACACTATATTACATGATTTGTCATTGTTTTTGGAGAAAATAGAGATTCTCTATAGGTTAATTTGTGGAAAAATAGGGGTTTTTGATCATATATAAAATGCGGCTTGAAGATTTAATAAATAATGATCTCTGGAAAGTGGAGGATTGAAAAACAAAGCGAGTTATATAAATTCGGATGGAAAAGTCACAATAAACGGATGGGGTCCAAAATAAATGGTAGACAAAGTAAAAATGACTTTGTCTACCATATGATAACGGCTGTTGCTTTGTGTTCGCTTTTATTGTTTACTCGTTTCTTCAATCAGCGACAGCAGTGTATGTAGAGCGTCCGTGGCTTGGGAGCGGGTCATGTTTTCGATATAGTTGGCTTTGTTGCGATAGAGCTGGTAGATGGCTTCGCGCAGGGAGTCATTTGTTAATTCTTCCTCCATTAACACATCGGCATATCCTGATTTTTTAAATGAACGTGCGTTTAAAATTTGGTCGCCGCGGCTCGCTCCTTTAGAAAGCGGGATAAGCAGCATCGGCTTTTTTAATGTTAAAAATTCAAAGATGGAATTTGAGCCGGCTCTTGATAAGACAATATCCGCCATCGCCATGATATGCGGCAGCTCCTCGTGGACGTATTCAAATTGTTTATAACCCTTTTCAGCGGCGAACTTTGGATCGATGTTCCCTTTTCCGCAAATATGGACGATTTGAAAATCAGCGAGCAAGGTTTGTAAATTGGCGCGTAATGCGTCGTTGATGCGTTTAGATCCAAGACTTCCGCCCATGACGAGCAGAACGGGTTTGCCTTTTTCAAATTGGCAATGCTTCCGTCCTGTGTCGGCACTTCCTTGCTTGAGCTCTTCCCGAACGACCGCTCCGACATAAATTCCCTTTTGCTCGTTTACGTGCGGTAGTGTTTCGGGAAAGGTGACGCAAATTTTAGTGGCAAATGGCATCGCGATTTTATTGGCCAACCCTGGAGTGATATCTGATTCGTGGATAATCGTCGGTACGCCATTCAACCAAGCCGCGACAATGACAGGGACGGAAACGAATCCGCCTTTGGAAAAGACGATACTTGGCTTTTCTTTTTTGATCAGGCGGTATGCTTCGAATGTTCCCTTCAATACCTTGAAAGGATCTTTAAAATTGTTCCAGTCAAAGTAGCGGCGCAGTTTTCCTGTGGAAATGGGGAAATAGGGAACATTTTCTACTTGGGAAAGCAGCTCCCGCTCGATGCCGTTATGTGAACCGATATAGCCAATGCTCCAGCCGCGTTCCTTTAATTTTGGAATTAACGCAATATTAACCGTTACATGGCCCGCTGAACCGCCGCCGGTAAGCATAATTTTTTTATTCAATGTTCATCACCTGTCTTTTATTCATGATTAGAAAATCTTCTCCATATTCTTATCCTTTGAATCTTTTTTTTCATCGTTCCGTATTGTATTATAGCAAAGAACTGTGTACAAATCTTTGAAAATAACAGGGATAAGAAAATGCGGAATCATCAGAGGCTTAGTCTTCCTGCATTTCGCAAGCCAGAACAGCCATAGGCAGAGAAAAGCACCTGAACGGAGTCGGAAAAAGGAGCACTAAGCGATCAGAAACGGCTGTTCATGAATCATCATGGAATGGATCGCCAGTCTGTATTTTGAAGAGGTGAATGTATGCGTGGCTTGCTGATTTTGTTATGCGTTCTGTTGATCTATGGAATGATTCCAACGATATGGATCCGACGAAACGCATGGCGGATTTACAAAAAGGGAATGAGAAAGGGAGCCGTTGCATTAACATTTGATGACGGTCCCGACCCATATTATACGCCGCAGCTGCTTGACTTATTAAAAAAGCACGATATTAAAGCAACTTTTTTTGTTGTGGGAACAAGAGCAGCAAAATATCCCGATCTGATTCGCCGGATGGATCGGGAAGGACATGAAATCGGCCTCCACAATTACCGCCATATTAGCAATTGGATCTTGTTTCCTCCGTTTTTGCAACGAGGATTGCGCAAATCGGCGTTGATCATTGAGAGAATTACGGGAAAACGGCCCGTTTATTATCGGCCTCCTTGGGGTCATTTCAATTTATTTACATGGACGCTGCAAGCGAAGTATCCCACGATTATGTGGACGCACATACTCGGGGATTGGAAAGAAAGCATTGGTGTCGATGAATTGCTGCGCCGTTTAAAAAACGGGTTGCAGGATGGAGCGATTATCGTGCTTCATGATAGCGGAGATACTTTGGGAGCGGACAAAAAAGCACCTGCTCATATGTTGAAAGCACTAGAGCTGCTATTTGCCGAAGAGGAGGCAAAAAAAATGGAATGGTTGACGATTAGCGAAGCGATCAATGCACACACTAACAAACAGACTTTACGGATGTAGTGAGGAACTATTATATGGATACCAATATGATGTTTTCGTATATACAATCGTATGGATATATCATGATTTTCCTTTTTATCTTTTGTGGAATTGTGGGAATTCCAGCTCCTGAAGAAAGTCTGCTTTTTTTTCTAGGCGTCTTAGTTTCCCAAAAGCAATTAGAATGGTCCTATTGCTTTCTCATTAGCTGGTTCGGTGCTACAATGGGGATGATAACGGGTTATGGAATTGGCCGATACTTTGGTCATCCGTTTATGAAGAAGTACGGAAAATATGTAGGAATCAAAGCAGAGAAATGGGAGCGAGCCAATGAGCTGTTTAGAAAATATGGAAAGTGGTTGGTTTTGTTTGGGTTCTATTTACCTGGCGTGAGACAAATTGTTCCGTATATGTCCGGCATGATTCACTTTCCTTTCCTGTTGTTTTCGCTGCTGGCATGTATAGGGGCGCTGCTTTGGACGGTTCCCATTATGTTATTGGGGATGCTTTTAGGCCGCCATATGCATATTCCGCTTGCGTCGATTCCTTTAATTGGACTGGCTCTTTTTCTACTCTTTCTTGCCGTCATGTGGATTAAGCATGTTTTAAGCAAAAAACAATTTGAAAATTAAAGGGAGCTATCGTCATGATGAGAGTTCTTGTATTGCCGTTATTTCAAATGAGTTCTGGACATCACAAAGTGGCCGATGCGCTCATGGATTTTTTAGAGCAGCAGTTTTCATTCGTTAGTTGTAAAAAGGTGGATTTTTTAAGCTATTGCAATGAATACATTGAAAAGTTGGTTTCCGAAGTGTATCTTCGCTGGATACGTTCACATCCTTCTTCCTATCATCATATTTATAAGATGCTGATGTATCGCGATGTTCAAAAGATGGAATGGATCCATTTGGAGCCATGGATGCCTTATTTCGAACATAAAATGAAGCGGATGCTTGAAAAAGAGAAGCCGCATTTTATTATTTGCACACATTCATTTCCATCGAGGATCTTGCATCGTTTAAAAAGAAGGCATTTAATTGATATTCCTGTTGTTAATGTATATACAGATTTTTTTATCAACGGTATTTGGGGGAAAAAAGCAATCGACTACCACTTTGTCCCGCATCAAGAAGCGAAGAAGGAGTTAATCACAAAATATAAAATTCCGAAGGAGCGCATTGTTGTTACCGGGATTCCTGTTCATGAGACGTTTATGACACGGAAAAATGGATACAGGGGCACCTCCTATCGCCCGCATTTATTGGTCGCTGGCGGCAACCAAGGGCTAGGCAACATTCTTGATTTTTTTCGAAAAATGAACGGTACGAATCGATTTCGTTATTCTGTTTTATGTGGAAATAATAACGAACTGTATGAAGAAATTTTGCGCTGGAAGCAGCCTCATATCCAGCCATTCTCTTATATTTCCAATTGTGAAGAAATGAACCGTTTATACGATGAGGTGGATGCTGTTATCACCAAGCCTGGAGGGGTCACGGTGAGTGAAGTGCTGCACAAACGCATCCCTCTATTTACCATTGGCTATTTGCCGGGGCAAGAGCAAATCAACTTGCGCTATTTAGAATCAAAAGGGCTGATTTACAATTTAAGTAGATTGGAGCATTATGAGCAAAAAATTTGGCGTGTGCTGCATGACCATATGGAAAAAAGCCGTTTCCATCGCCGGGTTGCCGAATATTTTTCGCAAATTGAGCAAACAGCGCAGGACTCATTGAAAGAACTGATATTAATGCATGAAAAGAACCAAAAAGTGCTCTCGAAATGATCAAAAAAGCACCGTTTACCAACTTAGGAAACGGTGTTTTTCTTTAGGAGTGGCAAAACAACCTGCCTTTCTCATATATATAGGCAGATGGATAGATATAGATCGTTATTTTGCGTCTGAGCATGGTTGGAGGAAGATTTTTTGGCAGTCTAAGCGGAAGTGTTTAAAAGGGAAAATAATGGTTATAAATGATTGCTCCAGTAAAAAGAATCATACGAAGGAGATTGAAACATGGTACAATAAAAATTGTGAAAAAAGAAGAGGGGGATTGTAGATGAAGACAACCATTGGCGTCTTATACGGCGGAAAATCGCCTGAACATAAAGTATCACTGCAAACAGCTATGGCGGTGATGAATGCTATTGATCAAACAAAATTCGATGTCATTCCCATTTATATCACCAAAGAGGGACAATGGGCCAAAGGAGAAAAACTGACAAGTCCTGTTCAAGATATAAAGCAGTTGGAAATGAAGCCAGAGGCAAAAGAAATTTTGCCTGTCGCTTTAAATCAAGCGCCAGTTTCGGCGATCAGCAGCGAGCGTCAGGAGGAAGAAACCATTGATGTGATTTTTCCTCTGCTGCATGGACCAAATGGCGAGGACGGAACGGTGCAAGGCTTGCTTGAACTATTAAATCTTCCTTATGTAGGGAATGGTGTGCTAGCGTCAGCAGTGGGAATGGATAAAGTCATTATGAAGAACTTATTTGCGCAAGCTGGATTACGTCAAGTGAAGTATGTGGCGTTTTTGAGAAAAGAGTGGACGCAAGATGAAAAAAAGGCTTATGATAAAGTAGAAAGAGAGCTTGGTTACCCTTGCTTTGTCAAGCCAGCTAACGCCGGATCGAGCGTAGGCATCACGAAATGCAAAAAACGCGAAGATCTCGAAGCAGCTTTTGCTGAAGCGTTTCAGTATGATCGCAAAATTATTGTAGAGGAAGCCATTATCGGTCGTGAAGTAGAAATCGGAGTTATTGGAAATGATAACCCAATATGCTCTGTAGTTGGCGAAATTGTTCCGAAAAAGGAATTTTACGATTATCAAGCTAAATATGAGGACGGAAATACGGAACTTATTATTCCTGCTGATATTACAGAAGAACAATATCAAACCATTCAACAAATGGCGATTGCCGCTTTCAAAGCGCTTGATCTTTCGGGACTTGTAAGGGCTGATTTCTTTTTAGCGGCAGACGGAACGGTGTATATTAACGAGATTAATACGATGCCGGGATTTACTCCATTTAGCATGTTCCCGCTTCTTTGGAAGCACACCGGCGTTTCTTATTCGGAGCTGATTGAAAAGCTCGTTCAGCTGGCGATTGAGCGGCATGAAGAAAAGCAAACGATCACATATACGTTTTAAATGATACAATGAAGGAATGAAGGGGATTTACAATGATTGTTCGCACATTGCGCGCTGTTGAAGAAATGGTAGATGGAAACGGCCTTGCCGAGTCTTTTTATGATACAGCGATCAAAGGTGTTTCGACAGATACGAGAACGATTCAGCCGGGAAATTTATATATTCCACTGAAAGGTGCGAATTTTAACGGCCATGCTTTTGTAGCAGACGCGTTTGCGAAAGGAGCAAGCGCAGCGCTTTGGGAAAAAAATGAAGCGAATCCGCCGACCAATGTTCCGCTTATTTTTGTCGATGACACATTGCAAGCCTTGCAGCAGCTGGCCAACCGTTACCGGAAACAACTGGCTGTAAAAGTAGTCGGCATCACAGGCAGCAATGGAAAGACAACAACAAAGGATATGGTCTATGGTCTATTGGCTTCGACCTATAAAGTGCAAAAAACAGAAGGAAATCTTAACAATCATATTGGAGTGCCACTGACGCTTCTTCGTTTAAAAGAAGATACCGAAATAGCGGTTGTCGAAATGGGCATGAGCAATTTTGGCGAGATTGAGCTTTTGTCCAAGATCTCTGAGCCTAGTGTGGCCATTATTACAAATATCGGAGAATCTCATTTACAAGAGCTAGGCTCACGTGACGGCATTGCTCGCGCAAAACTGGAAATCGTTTCTGGTTTACAGTCTGATGGTGTGTTTGTCTATTACGGAGATGAGCCGCTTCTGCAAACAAGAGTGAAAAATATAAAGCGGCCTTTGCGTATGGTCACATTTGGACAAAAAATAGCGAATGACTACTATCCAACCGACATTTCATTGGAGGTGAACGGCACCTCATTTACCGTGAATCAGGCACCAGATTATCGTTTATTCCTTCCAATTTTAGGGCGTCACCACGTATATAATGCGCTGGCGGCGATTTCGGTGGCGCGTCTGTTTCATGTCAGCTGGGAAGCCATTCAAGCGAGTTTGGCTGAGCTGCAAATGACGAAAATGCGTATGGAAATCATCAAAGCCGTCAATGGGGCTACGATGATTAATGATGCGTATAACGCTAGCCCAACTTCTATGAAAGCAGCATTAGAGCTGCTGTTCGAATTGACGGGATATGAGAAAAAAATCGCCGTGTTAGGCGATATGCTGGAGCTTGGTGATCAAGAAATTGAGTTTCATCAACAAATTGGCCGGATGCTTCAGTCTGAAAAGCTTGATTACGTATTGACGTATGGCAAGCGCGCTGGACATATTGCGCTCGCCGCTCAACACTCGTTTCCAAGCGGCCGTGTTCAAGCGTATGACGATAAGCAAGCGTTGGCCAGGGATCTGCGTTCCATTGTTTCGGCCCGCGATCTCATTTTGTTTAAAGCGTCAAGAGGAATGAGATTAGAAGATATCATCCGTGACTTACAAGCGTAAGGTGTTGGAGGATACGAAATGCGTATGCCTCCCCCTTTCTTTTTGTTGGGGGTGATGGCGGTTGATTGGCTGCTTGTGTATTCACGGCTTTACGGGAGGACCCTATGAGGTTGAGCCGCTTGCTCGTTATGTGCAAGAACAGACCAATTGGCTTGTCGAATTAACGATCTTGCCTGGGCATGGTGAAACGCTTCAGCTAAAAGGAATAATGTACGACCAATGGCTTGCGGCCGCAGAAGCAGATTTGCAGCGTGTAATGAAAAAGTGTGAGATCGTTTATCTGGTCGGCTTTTCAATGGGAGGGGTAATTGCTGCTTATTTAGCAGCGAAATATCCAGTGGGCAAAGTTGTCCTGCTAAGCCCTGCTTTTTATTATATCAATCCTAAGCAGATGCTTCAGGAGATCAGTGGAATGATTCATGCTGGTTTACAGCGGCAATTGCAAGAACATCCGGTATTTGTCCGTTATAAAAAGAAAATCGTTGCAACACCGCTAACTGCGGCGATGGAGTTTCGCAAATTAGTCAGCAAAGTTCGCCCGCAGCTTGCCGATGTACGCGTTCCAATCTTGATTGTCCAAGGAAGCCTAGATGAGATTGTGCCCGTAAAAAGCGCTCAGTATGTATATACAATGGTAGGATCCACGAAAAAGAAATTATTATTTTTGCCTTCATCGCGTCATCAAGTTTGTTACGAACCTGATCGCCATGCGCTGTTTGAAGCGGTCGTGCATTTTTTACAGGAAGATCTTTGAAAATGGTATTTATTGCACAAGAGGTATAGAAATGGTATGATAAATTCCATAATGTCCAAGGCCCATCTTTCCCTTGGAAAGAACGGTTTTGAATAGTTTAAGGAAGTAAAAGGAGAATGAATAGAATTGACAACATTTCAAGAGTTAGGATTAAGTAATGAATTAATGAGAGCCATAAGTCGAATGGGGTTTGAAGAAACCACTCCGATTCAAGCAGAGACCATTCCATTAAGCCTGCAAAATAAAGATGTGATTGGGCAGGCACAAACCGGGACAGGAAAAACGGCCGCGTTCGGTATTCCGTTAATTGAAAAAATAAATCCAAAAACGGACGTGATTCAAGGGCTTGTCGTTGCTCCGACTCGCGAGCTTGCCATTCAAGTATCTGAAGAGCTCTATAAAATTGGAGCGGTCAAACGTGCCCGTATTCTTCCAATTTATGGAGGACAGGATATCGAACGACAAATTCGCGCATTGAAGAAACGCCCGCATATTATTGTTGGAACACCAGGAAGAATCATCGATCATATCAATCGCAAAACGATTCGTCTAGATCATGTGCATACCGTTGTGTTAGATGAAGCAGATGAAATGCTGAACATGGGATTTGTTGATGATATTGAAGCGATTTTAAGCCATGTGCCGACGAAAAGGCAGACGCTTCTTTTTTCAGCAACGATGCCTGAGCCTATTCGCCGCATTGCGGAGCGCTTCATGGACAATCCGCAGCTTGTCAAAGTTAAAGCTAAAGAAATGACGGTTCCCAATATTGAGCAATACTATCTAGAAGTTCAAGAAAAAAGAAAATTTGATATTTTAACAAGGCTGCTGGATATTCAAGCGCCGGAGCTGGCGATTGTATTTGGCCGTACGAAACGGCGAGTGGATGAGCTGGCCGAAGCGTTGAATTTGCGCGGTTATGCTGCTGAAGGAATCCATGGAGATTTAAGCCAAGCGAAGCGGCTGTCCGTGCTGCGCAAATTTAAAGAAGGAGCAATTGAAATTTTAGTAGCGACTGATGTAGCAGCACGCGGGCTAGATATTTCCGGCGTTACACACGTGTATAACTTTGACATTCCGCAGGATCCAGAAAGCTATGTTCATCGCATCGGCCGTACAGGCCGTGCCGGAAAAACAGGAATGGCCATGACATTTGTGACGCCTCGCGAAACAGGACAGCTGCACAATATTGAAAAAACAACAAAACGCAAAATGGAACGGATGCGGCCGCCGACGCTCGACGAAGCGCTAGAAGGGCAGCAGCGAATTGCAATTGAGAAGCTCTTGGCTGTTGTGGAAAGCGAGAATTTATCGTTTTACAAGCGAGCTGCCGAGGAGCTTTTAGAAGAGCATGATTCCGTTTCTCTTGTAGCCGCTTGTATCAAAATGTTGACAAAGGAGCCAGATACAACACCGGTAATGCTGACGGAAGAGCCGCCGCTGCCAGCCAAAAAAGAGAAAAAGCGGATCAATCGCAAAGGCGGACAGCCAAAAGGGGCTGCGCGAAGCCCACAATCGAAAAAGCGGCGCGTGGCGCGATAAAAAAAACGATGCGAAAGGCATCGTTTTTTTGTTCCCGTAAGCCCGGAAGTTGTGCTAAGGATGATAGGGGTTGGGATGAGAAGCGATGAAAGGGGCGATGATGGCTCCGCTTAGAAATCCGAAAAAATGCGCAATAATGTTTAGGTTGGCTCCTGTCAGCGTGACGACAAACCCAATCAGCAATATAGCGAAAATGATATGAGCGTGCGGTCTTTGAATAATGTGTTGATGAAAAAAAGCAAGGTAGCTGTAAATGCCAAATAGACTAAAAACGGCTCCTGAAGCCCCAAGGTGAGTGTACATGGGAGGTGCAAGGAAGAGAGTGGCGATATTGGCCAATATTCCGCCGCCGATGTAAGCTAAGAAAAATCTCCATTTGCCAAGAATTTTTTCCAAGGCAGGTCCAAATAGGATCAGCGAGACGGAGTTCACCAGCATGTGTACAAGGTGAACGTGTAAGAAAAGAGGGGTTATGAGCCGCCAGTATTCCCCTTTAAAAATAACGAGATTGAAGCCAATAAGTGCCTTTAACAAATTGTTAGAGAAAGAGCCAGGAATTAAAAAAATCAGAAAGAAAACGATGTGGATGAGAACAAGGAATGAAACGATTGGGTAAAGCCGGAAAAATGTAGATGGATTTTCCGTGCGAACAAACATAAAACCGCCCCTCTTTTTAAGCTGTTGGTTTAAACGTAGCGACGATCGATTGAAAAACCAAATATGCTGATCATGGTTGATGCAACGATGAATATAAAAAATAAATAACGTTTGCATGGAAGTCATGTTATAGATAAGATTTACGCGCTCGTATGATGCAGTCCAATAACAGACTTGAAAAATCCAGCCCCTTCCTTTCTAAAGCGGATTCGTTTAATCTTTAAGCTATATGGATCAGGAATATTCGAATGGTTGTTTATTAAAAATGTATGTATGGAACAGAAAGGATAGAAGAAAATGATTGCAGGAATCGGAATTGATATTGTCGAGCTGGATCGAATTCAAAAGCTAATAGAGCAAAATGAAAAATTTGTGCAGCGTATTTTAACGAAAAAAGAGAAAGCGATTTTTGATTCGTTGTCAAACGAACGAAAAGTCGAGTTTTTGGCCGGAAGATTTGCCGCAAAGGAAGCATATGCAAAAGCGATGGGAACAGGGATTGGAAAAAACGTTTCGTTCCAAGATGTGGCTTTTATTAATAATGAAAAGGGCAAGCCAGAAGCCGTTGTGACACTGGAAGGACACTATATCCATGTCTCCATTTCCCATAGTCGTGATTATGCAGTGGCCCAAGTAATTATCGAGCGCTTGTCATGCTAGTCTGCATATTTGCCCGTATGGTCTCATATATTGGTAATGCAAAAAGGAGTCATGCTCCTAATGTTGATATGAGACAAAGGGGTTGAAAAAATGAGGAAACATTTGGTTAGCGCATTGCTTGGCATTGTTCTGCTTTTGGGGCTAGCAGGATGCGGTGCGAAATCACAAGAAGATGTTGTTAAAGCGCTTGATGAAAAAATGGACGAAGTCTCCAGCTACCAAGCCACAGCCAAGTTAACGCTCAAGACGGGAGCGGAGCCGCAAGTGTATGATGTAGAAATTTGGTATAAGCAACCACATTATTACCGCGTGAGTTTAAAAAATGACGAGAAAAACCAAAATCAGATGATTTTACGCAACGACGAAGGGGTTTTTGTGATTACTCCAGCGTTGAACAAAAGCTTTCGCTTCCAAAGCGATTGGCCGAAAAACACAAGCCAAGCCTATTTGTATGAATCGTTAGTGAAGGATATTTTAAGCGACAAAAAAGCAAGCTTTAAAGCGAAAGGCGATCACTATGTGTTTGAAACGAAAACGAATTATCCAAACAGTCAAGTGATTCCGAAGCAAGAAATTACTTTAAACAAAAAGGACTTAGCTCCTGTGTCAGTCAAAGTGATGGATACGGATATGAAAGCATTGCTTACTGTACAATTTTCCAAAATTGAATTTAATAAGAAATTTGACAAAAACGCATTTGATACAACGAAAAATATGACAGGAGCACGTTTAGAAGTACCGACGATGGCCAAAGGGGAAAATGAAGCTGCGGAAGTAATGTACCCGATTAACATGCCGACAGGTGTTGAACAAATCGACGAAAAGGAAATCGCAACGAAGGACGGAAAACGGGTGATTATGACGTTTGGCGGCAAAAAATCATTTACTCTTATCCAAGAGGCAGCTCAAGCCTTACCGACATTCGGTTCATCCGCACTTGTCAATGGTGAGCCAGTGGACTTAGGATTTGCTATCGGGGCACTCACAGATCATTCACTCACATGGACATATAAAGGAATTGAATTTATGATCGCTTCCGAAGACTTAACAAAGGACGAAATGGTGATGATTGCTCAGTCTGTCCAAGGAAAAGAAGCGAAATAGAAAAAATGCACAGGCTCAAAAATTCAAGAGAGCCTGTTTTTTTATTATTTTTGTTCCATCATGCGGTGTTTTGCTAGATTACAAGGCCAACAAAGTCAGTCGATTTTATCTGACCCCATGGTTAAAAATATCTTTAGTTGACATCATAAAAATAAAAGACAATAATTTTTTATATAACTGGAAATAGAGGAAGTGGACTACACGATGATACATTCGTTTCATAGAGACACTTGGGCGGAAGTCGATTTGGATGCTATTTTCCATAACGTTACGTCATTGCGCGCCTTTTTAGGAGAGCAGACAGAAATTATGGCTGTTGTGAAAGCGAATGCGTATGGGCATGGCGATGTCCAAGTGGCCAGAACCGCGTTGGAAGCGGGGGCTTCGTATTTGGCCGTAGCTTTTTTAGATGAAGCGCTTGCGCTGCGAAAAAAAGGAGTGGGCGCCCCGATCCTTGTATTAGGCGCGGTTCGCCCTGAAGACATTAACTTAGCCGCTCGCGAACAAATTACGCTCACCGTATTTCAGAAAGAATGGCTGGAAAAAGCCAAAAATTTGTTTACAGAGAAACAGCCGGTTTCTTTTCATTTAAAAATGGATACCGGAATGGGCAGAATTGGCGTGAAAGAGGAAGAAGAAACAAAACAAATTGTTGCGATGATTGAAGAGCATCCGTTTTTTTTATTAGAAGGAGTATACACCCATTTTGCCACTGCCGATGAATTAGATACACAATACTTTTCATTTCAATACGAGAAATTTTTACGCATGCTTGAATGGCTCCCTTATTTGCCAAAGCGGGTCCATTGTGGAAACAGCGCGACAAGCTTGCGCTTCCCTGATAAAGTATTCAATATGGTTCGTTTCGGGATTGCGATGTATGGTTTGTCTCCTTCGATAGACATGAAGCCGCTCTTGCCTTTTTCATTAAAGGAAGCGTTTTCGCTCCATAGCCGCATTGTTCATGTAAAATGCTTGCGCCCAGGGGAAAAAGTGAGCTACGGCGCCACCTATACAGCGGAAGAGGAAGAATGGATTGGAACGGTGCCGATTGGATATGCAGACGGATGGATCAGAAAATTGCAAAACTTCCATGTGCTCGTAAATGGAAGAAAGGTGCCGATTGTAGGGCGGATTTGCATGGATCAAATGATGATTCGTCTGCCGGAACAAGTACCGGTTGGCACGAAAGTCACATTGATCGGCAAGCAAGAAGCTGCTCAGGTAACAATAGATGATGTGGCCAAGTATATAGGAACGATCAGCTACGAGATCCCTTGTACAATAAGTTATCGCGTTCCCCGTATTTTTTTAAAAAAGAAGAGTATAATGGAAGTGAGAAATGTTGTTTTAGATGGCAACGGCTGCTCATAAATAAAAATTTCTCTGTCATCGCCAGAGAAAACCGAATTTGGCTTTGCATCTCCCTTGTTTAATGATATTATAAAGTGGGAGTAAGTATTATAAATGGGAGCGGACTATTTGGCTATAGTTTCCTGGAGGTGTATGTTCATGTCTGAATCGAGCGCAACAACAGAAATCGTCGTTCGCTTACCCCAAGCATTGTTGACTGAGTTAGATGGTCTTGTCAAGCAAGAAAATGGTAATCGAAACGACCTCATTTACCAAGCGACTAAAATGTACATTCGTGAACGAAAAAAGCGGCACATTCGCGAGGCGATGAGACGCGGTTACATGGAAATGGCGAAAATCAACTTGTCGATTGCATCGGAAGCGTTTCTTGCGGAATATGAAGCCGACCATACCGTTGAACGTTTAGTTAGCGGGGGGTAATGCTTTGATTGTTAAGCGTGGCGACGTTTATTTCGCGGACCTTTCCCCGGTAGTTGGTTCGGAGCAAGGAGGCGTGCGTCCGGTATTAGTTATTCAAAACGACATCGGAAATCGGTTTAGTCCAACAGTTATTGTGGCAGCTATAACAGCGCAGATCCAGAAAGCCAAATTGCCCACCCACGTGGAAATTGATGCGAAACGGTATGGATTTGAACGAGATTCCGTCATTCTTTTAGAGCAAATTCGTACGATTGACAAACAAAGGCTCACGGACAAGATTACGCACTTAGATGACGAAATGATGGATAAAGTAGATGAGGCGCTCCAAATCAGTCTAGGGCTCATTGATTTTTAAAGGGGAATACGGTCTGTCTATCTAAATAGCTCGAATATGGAGAATCCGTAGAAAATAGCTGCATCATTTGTAGCTATTTTTATTTTTTGGTAAAATGACCATTATTACATAGTTGGGGGTTAGGAACTTTGGTGACTACAGAAACGCTTATCGGAATCATTGCTGAAGAGCTGCGCTTATCTGTTCAGCAGGTGCGCAATGTGATTTCTCTTTCAGAGGAAGGCAATACGGTTCCGTTTATTGCTCGCTATCGAAAAGAAATGACAGGTGCGTTAGACGAGGTGCAAATTCGCGAAGTGCTCGAGAAATGGAGCTACCTGCAAAACCTTGAAAAGCGGAAGGAAGAAGTGTTGCGCCTGATTGATGAGCAAGGAAAATTGACAGAAGAGCTTAAAGGCGCGATTCAAAAAGCGGTAAAGCTGCAAGAAGTAGAAGATTTGTACCGGCCGTACAGACAAAAAAGAAGAACGAAAGCGACCATCGCAAAGGAAAAAGGTCTTGAACCTCTAGCAGAATGGCTGTTTACATGCCCCATGAGCCCGCTTCCAGAAGAAAAAGCAGCAGCATTCATGGATCCTGAAAAAGAAGTGTACACAGTGGATGACGCACTTCAAGGAGCAAAGGATATTATCGCTGAACAGATTTCTGATAACGCTGCTATTCGCCAATGGATTCGTACACAGACTTGGAACAAAGGTATCATTGTATCGACTGCAAAAGAGGTCGAGAAAGATGAAAAAAATGTATACGAAATGTATTATCAGTACGAAGAACCGGTACATAAAATTGTTCCTCATCGAATTTTAGCGTTAAATCGCGGTGAAAAAGAAAATGTGCTTCGCATTTCTATTCAGGCGCCTGTTGCGGATATTATAGAGTATATGAAAGCCCAAACAATAGTGAATGCACAGTCTAAAGCAGCTTTTTATATAATTGAAGCGATCGAAGATGGATATAAACGTTTGATTGAACCGTCCATTGAACGGGATATACGAAATGAACTCACAGAGCGAGCGGAGGAAAGAGCCATCCACATTTTCGCAGAAAATTTGCGCAATCTTTTGCTTCAACCTCCATTAAAAGGAAAAATAGTACTGGGAGTGGATCCTGCCTATCGGACAGGCTGCAAGCTGGCCGTGGTAGATGAAACAGGTAAGCTATTAAAGATTGATGTGATCTATCCTCATCCTCCACAATCGAAAATGGATGAAGCACGTGAAAAAATGTTGCGTATTATTCAGGAATATGGTGTACAAATGGTCGCGGTTGGAAATGGGACGGCCTCGAGGGAAACAGAACAATTTGTAGCTGATACGTTGAAACAGCTCCCACAAGAGATTTTTTATTTAATTGTTAATGAAGCAGGAGCAAGCGTATACTCTGCTTCGGATTTAGCGCGGAGAGAATTTCCTGATTTGCAAGTAGAGGAAAGAAGCGCGGTTTCCATTGCCCGGCGTGTTCAGGATCCTCTTGCCGAACTTGTAAAGATTGACCCAAAATCGGTCGGGGTCGGCCAATATCAGCACGATGTTTCGCAAAAAAAACTAGAAGAATCGTTGCGCTTTGTGGTAGAGACTGTTGTTAACCAAGTTGGAGTAAATGTCAATACCGCTTCTGTTTCTCTTTTGCAATATGTATCAGGCCTATCTAAGTCTGTTTCTGAGAATATTGTCAAAAGAAGAGAAGAACAAGGTAAGTTCAAAAACCGCAATGAGCTAAAAACGATTCCACGGCTTGGCGCCAAAACGTATGAGCAGTGTATCGGTTTTCTGCGAATCGTAGATGGGAATGAGCCATTAGACAGAACGCCTATTCATCCTGAACGATATGCTGAGGTAAAAAAATTGCTTCAAGGAATTGGATTTACGGCAGATGATATCGGCAGTGATGCTCTTCGCCGGGCTTTACAGTCCATTCCGATAAAGGAAACAGCAGAAACACTTGGTATCGGAGAGCTTACACTAAAGGATATTGTCGATGCCTTAATCCGTCCTGAGCGAGATCCACGTGATGAATTGCCTAAGCCGTTACTGCGAAAAGATATTTTAAAAATGGAAGATCTGCAAAAAGGAATGGAGCTGGAGGGAACCGTCCGCAATGTTGTCGATTTTGGGGCATTCGTTGATATTGGAGTAAAGCAAGACGGGCTTGTCCATATTTCTAAGCTAAGCAAGCGATATGTAAAGCATCCGCTTGACGTAGTAGCGGTAGGTGAAGTGGTCAAGGTTTGGGTGGAAAGTGTCGATGTTTCCAAAGGGAGGATTTCGTTATCGATGCTTCCATTGGAGCAATAGAAAAGCTTTCATTATGTTTTTGTCGCAAAATAAGGGAAGCTTGAAATCCAGCTTCCAACGGGGGAGAACTCCACCATTAGAAAGCCAGTCCATATATTTAGCTTTTCGTCATGCATCCGCTTGACGAAGTCTGAACAACGCCGCTTTCAGTTCCGTTGATAGTTCTGGGAAGCGGCGTTGTCTGGACACCGTTCAAAATAAGCTCTATATTGATACAAATGTTACCATCTCCAGTTTATCAATAAGTGGTATTAACGCTTTTTTGAAATAGCCTCTTTCTTTTGGTAGAAAAACCAGCACTGGTTTAATAATTTTATTTGATAGCGATTTTTCTCATAATAAGCTCGGCGCATTTGATTTTTTAACCATGTCGGCATAGGAAATACCTCCATTTTGAAAAAAGGTAGTATATAATCTATGTATTAAGAAGTCGTCCTGTGCTAAAGAAGGTGAAAAGAAAATGGAGCAAAATGAATTACAGAAGCTGGTTGAAAATATATCTTTGCAATGTTTTAACAAACCATTTCAGCATCAAGCTTTGTTTAACCCGCGCTTACGAACGACAGGCGGCCGATATTTATTGCATTCCCACAATATTGAGCTGAATCCTAAATATTATGAAGCGTTTGGTGAAGAAGAGCTCATTTTGATTATTAAGCATGAGTTATGCCATTATCATCTTCATTTAGAGGGAAAAGGATACCGGCATCGGGATCGAGACTTTCGAGAATTGCTTCTTCAAGTAGGCGCGCCCCGCTATTGTCGGCATCTGCCTCATCAAAAGCATCAAGCACAGCGGAAGTTTTATATGTATGCTTGCTTGCAATGTGGCTTGACATATCAGAGAAAAAAAAGAATGGACCTGCAACGATATGTTTGCGGAAAATGTACCGGCCGATTAAAAATGATCGAAAATATTTTGGGAAAATGGTGTTGACATCTATAATATTTGTATGTTAAATTATAAAAGCCGTCGCTGATAAGCGATGAAGCTAAACGAATCCGAAAAAGTCATTGACAATAGAGAAAACCATCGCTATAATAAAAGACGTTACATGAGATGCGCTATGTTTATTCCGCAATAGCTCAGCGGTAGAGCAACCGGCTGTTAACCGGTAGGTCGTAGGTTCGAATCCTACTTGCGGAGCCATTGGAGAAGTACCCAAGTGGCTGAAGGGGACGGTTTGCTAAACCGTTAGGTCGCGTTTTTGCGGCGCGCGGGTTCAAATCCCGCCTTCTCCGCCACTTTGATATATGGTGCTGGCCCGTTGGTCAAGTGGTTAAGACACCGCCCTTTCACGGCGGTAACACGGGTTCGAATCCCGTACGGGTCATCGTTTATTATATGTCGGGAGGCGATGGGGATTGTTTAAAGACATCACCTCCCTTTTTGCTCGCTTTAGGAGGATTAGCTCAGCTGGGAGAGCGCTTGCCTTACAAGCAAGGGGTCGGCGGTTCGATCCCGTCATCCTCCATTTTGGTCGACGAATAAATTAAGGTCCCGTAGTGTAGTGGTTAACATGCCTGCCTGTCACGCAGGAGATCGCGGGTTCGAGTCCCGTCGGGACCGCCATGACTGAAAGTTATTAGTAATTGATGGGCTATAGCCAAGCGGTAAGGCAACGGACTTTGACTCCGTGATGCGCTGGTTCGAATCCAGCTAGCCCAGCCATTTGGTTTATAGGTTTACATATGAGCCATTAGCTCAGCAGGTAGAGCATCTGACTTTTAATCAGAGGGTCGGAGGTTCGAGTCCTCCATGGCTCACTTTTTGCGGGTGTGGCGGAATTGGCAGACGCACCAGACTTAGGATCTGGCGCCTCACGGCGTGGGGGTTCAAGTCCCTCCACCCGCACCATATAAAGTTTTGCGCGGTCGTGGCGGAATGGCAGACGCGCTAGGTTGAGGGCCTAGTGGGGGCAACCCCGTGGAGGTTCAAGTCCTCTCGGCCGCATAAAAATCATGCTTGATTTTAAAAAGATAATTTGGTATAATTAAAAAGCTATATTTTGCGCTCGTAGCTCAATTGGATAGAGCATCTGACTACGGATCAGAAGGTTAGGGGTTCGAATCCTCTCGAGCGCGCCATGCGGGAAGTAGCTCAGCTTGGTAGAGCACATGGTTTGGGACCATGGGGTCGCAGGTTCGAATCCTGTCTTCCCGACCATCTGAATCGAATATGCGGGTGTAGTTTAGTGGTAAAACCTCAGCCTTCCAAGCTGATGTCGTGGGTTCGATTCCCATCACCCGCTCCATTCCAAATAATGTTCTTTGAAAACTGAACAAAACGAAGCGTTAACGAAAAATTTCGGTATAGTTAGTCAACCGAAATTTAAATAATAGCCAATCAACTTTCTTTTGGAGAGTTTGATCCTGGCTCAGGACGAACGCTGGCGGCGTGCCTAATACATGCAAGTCGA
>NZ_JACIDF010000012.1 GCF_014196195.1 Anoxybacteroides rupiense
GATGGGTTGTACGTGAAACTTCGTCGAGATACGGTAGAAAAAGAGGTCATTTATGTCGTGTTAGGGGTAAACGAAGAAGGGTATCGTGAAATTCTTGATTTCTTTGTGGGAGGACAGGAAAGCGCCTATGTATGGCAGGAGATTCTTCAACAACTATACAACAGGGGCGTAAAGGAAGTGCTTCTGGGCGTATTCGATGGACTACCGGGATTGGAGGAAGCCTTTAAAGCCGTTTATCCGAAAACCGATGTGCAGCGCTGTGTCGTTCACAAAGTACGTAATACCTTACATCGTGTTCGGAAAAAAGATCAATTTGAAGTGGCAGAGGATCTCAAACTGATTGATCGCGCGCCGAATAAGGAGATGGCGTTCCAGATGTTTCAACAGTTTGAGTCGAAATGGTCCAGCAAGTATCCGAGAGAAGTCCAATCTTGGGCCCATGAGTGGGATGTCCTCCTTACATTTATGGAGTATCCAAGCCGTATTCGAAGTGTGATTTACACGACGAATGCCATTGAACGAACGATCAAGGAGATTCGGAAACGTCTCAAGCCGATGAACAGTTTGAGCAGTTTAGAAGCCGCGGAAAAAGTCGTGTATTTGACCATCCAAGATTTTAATGAGAAAGGGGCAGGACGAAAGTTGCGAGGATTTGCCGAAGCACATGAAGCTCTTCAACGAATGTTTGAAGAACGTTACAATTAACTAAATAATGTAAATTAATGAGATAAGGGGATTCTCCCTTTCCACACAGAAGACTGAATATTCAGTCTTCTGTGTGGAGGAAACAGCCCCCCTCTATTCCAAATCCATTTCAGAGATACCCTATCTATTTTACATTACACAAAATTCTTGACGGTACCCTAGTTACAATTTTATTTTTTGTGTGCAAATTCATAAAAAAATAATTCAGAGGCTCTTACTGTAGTCAACCTAATTCTCTCAGCGTTATTGAGATTTACTAATATCTTCATTGTGTGAAGGTTTGAGATTCGTGTCGTCATCAATCTTTATCATGTTTCGGCAGACATAATCGCTGGCATGTATCAAAAGCGTTGGTCGATTGAAGTGTTTTTTTCGTCGGATCAAGCAATATTCCAACTTTCCTACCGTTTTTTCAATCCTTAACTTATATATTTTATTCATCAAAAAGGGACTGAAGTATTAATGGGATATCTATCTTATTTTTTATTTATAATTTTATCTAACTCGAGATTTTCAAGATCTATATTACTGATATTTATGATCAATAATAAAATTACACTTTTTCAATTTGGTTTAATCCAGCTTTCTTATTATAGTATTCGCTTTTTGAGCGAATTTCCAAGTGGTGTTCTAGCAGACTATATAAAAAGAAAATACTCTATGGCTATTGGTAGTCTACTAGCCAGTTTGTCTGGAATTCTACTCTATAGTACTAACTTTTTGGATATATCTGGATATTTTTGGGTGTTTTTAATATTATTTAGCTTAGATGCGATGGCTTCCTCTTTTCTTAGTGGTTCAGATCAAGCCATGTTGTATGATTACTTAAAAAGAAAAGGTTTGGAAAGTAAATATCCAAAATTTTTAGGTTGGAGAGAAGCGATCGCGGCAATTTCATTGGGAACAACAACAATAATTGGAGGATTCTTAGCTTCTAAATCAATAAATTTACCTTTTTTATGGCAAGGAATTTTGTTTTTACTTGCCACACTAGTAATCCTATTCTTCCCAGAAAATAAATCTGTAACAATAAAAGAAAGAGTATCTAGGACAACTCCTCTAAAAATTGCATCAGAAGGATTAAATGTTATTAAAAGGATTCCTACTATCCAATTTTTGGTTTTATTTATGACTACTCTAGCTGCCAGCACTAACACCGTAACTATATTTATTCAGGGATATTTTAATGAGTTAAATATTAGTACTAATTCTATTGGAATCATTTATGGTATTTGTACGGTACTGAGTGCGCTAGCAGCTATAAATTCCTATCATCTGACAAAACTAACATTAAAGACAATATTAATTATTACAACTAGTATGTTCTTTGTGGGTATTATATGTTTGCTTACAGAATATATACCTTTAGTAATCTTTGGATTTTTCCTTATTTATCTTAAATTAGATTTTCTAGAGCCTTCTGTGTATTTCTTTTTAAATAAATATGTTAAGGAAGAAGTTCGAGCAACTGTTCTTTCTTTTTTCGGAACAGCCTTAAACTTTGTAACTCTTATTATGTACCCACTATATGGAATAGTTGGAGAACAATCTGGATACAAGGGCATGATCTTTGGAATGTCAATTTTGTCCATCCCCTTATTTATTTATTTGTTTATTTTTTACAAAAAGTACAAAGTGGGGGATAGTAAAACATCTATATCAGTTTAACTTGAAGATTAGAGTTCTAAATAATCAGAAATTCTGTTACAAATTTTTTCGGCTGTCGGAGGTAAGTCAAGAATTTCCTTCATCAAGCGAATTAGTGACAGATTACCGAACAACAATTCTTCTTTTGATGGAAAATTCAAATGGATTGACAGCATTCCGTCAAGGGATGGCCAATGCCAATCCTTCCATCCTTCATGTGTATGATCGATGGCATTTGATCGGGAATGCGAAGAAGAGACTGGATTTTCTTCTTTTATTCCTCGTTCCTTCTGTGATGACATGGAGTAAATCTCTCCCATCTGTTCGTGAAATCGAAAGGACAAAGGCAGAAAAGAGGAAAAAGGAGCGCCAGGAACAAAAATGGGCACTTATTCAAGAAATCCAAACGGCTCATCCATCAGGGAAGAACATTTCTGGGCTTGCGAAGGAATATGAGCTAGATCGGAAAACGGTGAAAAAATACCTTCAGACGACAACTCCGCCACCGATTCATCGACGAAAAAGAAAAACACCGATTTCCCCTTTTTTGAACCGTGTCATCGAGTTAGAAGCGCAAGGACTATAATGTCCCCAGGGGGTGAAACACAAAATCCGAAATCTAAGTTATACTGTAACTATGAAGAAGAGAACGAATTATACGCCAGAATTTAAAACGAAAGTCGTCCTTGAAATCTTGTCAGAAGAATCTACTGTGAATCAAATTGCAGCCAAATATGATGTCAGCCCAGTTGTACTCTCTCGTTGGAAAAAGGAGTTCATCGAACGGGCCTCGGAAGTGTTTAAGAAAGGGCCTTCCGAAGCCGAAAAGGAACTCGAACAAAGTAAACAACATATCGCAGGACTGGAGCAAAAGGTTGGCCAGCTTACCTATGGGGTAGACGGGTTGGAAAAAAAATCTACAGAAATCCTCGGGCCAGGCTGGAAGAAAAAATAATATTGATTTTAGTGATTCTCAGATTACGATTAGCCGGCAGGCTGAATTGTTAAGCATCAATCGAAGCAGCGTTTATCGTCAGCCGCCCAAGGAGACGGTGATCTCTGACGACGACTTATTTATCATGCGCAGAATCGATGAACTGCACACGGTCCACCCTACGTGGAGTTACCGGACCATCACAAAAGTCATCCGCCGCGATGACCATATCCTCGTGAATCGTCAGAAGATCCGGAGATTGATGCGTGAGATGGGCATGCACACCATTTACCCGAAGCCCCACCTCAGCAAGCGTTACCATGCTCAGTATATTCGTCCCTATCTACTTAGAAAGCTAAATAGCTGTCGTCCTGATCAGGTCTGGGGGATCGATATTACCTATCTCCGGATGGAGAAGGGCGTTATGTACCTCTTTGTCATCATAGATTGGTGCAGTCGGTGTATCGTCGATTACGAGCTTTCCAGCACCTTAGAGAAAACCTTTGTTATGAACTGTCTGGAACGGGCACTGAAAAGCCGCAAGCCTGAAATAATGAATAGGGACCAAGGGTCGCACTTTACAAACCCGGATTACTTAGGTTTACTGGATCGAGCCGAGATCAAAGTCTCCATGGATGGAAAAGGACAAGCTCTGGATAATGTGAGAACAGAGCGTTTCTTTAGAACTTTGAAATATGACCTGATCTACCCCCAAGAATTTGAGACACCACGTCAATTGAGAAAAGGCATTACCGAGTATATTCATGAATACAACACCTACAGACCCCATTCCTCGATTGGCGATCTGTGTCCACTGGAGACTTACAACGGTAGAGAATTTTGTGCAGCCTAATGACCCAATACTCGAAAGGAGAATGAACTTAGAACTCCACTTCGTGTGTCTTGACATTGGGGAGCATTATATTTAGCTGTTGACTGGCTACTGAATACGCTGGATTTTTATCGCCGGTTATGACACGAGGCTTAGAAACATAAAAAGACCGCAAAGCTTCTTTAGGAAGCGCTTTGCAGCCTTTTGATCACTTGTTTTGCTTAAATAAAAATCAATGGTACTTCCTTCAAAATTAACTGCACGATACAAATCCATCCATTGACCTTTTACTTTTATGTATCTGTAGATGAGCATTTTTAATCACAATAATTTCCATGGTTAGAGAGACAAACAGGGTACCCCTTACGCGATACGGAGCTGTTTTTTGATCACATCAATGGGAATATCTTGCTTCGCGGCGTCATAAATGAACTCTACGACGCGGTGGCCTTTCCGCGATCGAAGAAGCTCCAGTCCGGCGGAGAGGTTTTGTCGGGATTCGGCGATGCTGTACACGCAGGCCAAGAGCACCACCGCCCAATACCGTTTCACTGCCTGCATGTGGCGAACGCGGTATCCATCCAGCTTCAGTTGATCTTTCGCCTGACGGAAAAAGCATTCGATTGTCCAACGCTGGGCGTAGTAACGCAGTCGCTCAATTCCCGGTCGGTGCTCAAGACGCAATGGAGAGGTTCCGGTGTCGTCAGCTGATCCGCCTTCCAAGCCAGCAGCACCACCGCATTCTCAAGACCGTTTAGGATGCCTTTGTAACGATACACGCGGTAACGCTCCTGTCCCATCGTGACGAGGCGGGTATCGTTCGGTTCGAGGCTGCGCGCAAACGGCTTCGCACGGAGAATATTAAATAATACTAATCGTGATGATGATAAATTATGAAATAACGAGACATAATTGTGAGATAATGCGAGATAATTTATAATTGACGTTGATCGGATCATGAAAGTCGAATCCCAAATAAGTACTGAATCAATGGAATTTTAATCAGAACGACAGAATCAATACTTGGACGACCTTTATCTTCCGAATACAAATCTTTCATCAATCATAGATAAACAAAAAATCAATCGCTGCATCGATTTTTCGAACAAGATGGTCTTGGGGTACTAACTCATCGAGAGTAACAGCCATCATCGAATGACGTTTGTCCGTATTTTGTCGTTGAAGCATATTTCTCACCTCCATACACCTTACTATTCCTCAACTATAATAAAAAAGCTTGTCGACAAAGTCGACAAGCTGAAAGATCCTGTTTACAAAAAACAGGACCTTTTGACATTTATGCTTGCTGGTTCATTTGGCGCGCAGCCGCATTCACCTGCTCGTCCGCATGGTAAGAAGAGCGCACAAGCGGTCCAGCTTCGCAATGGCTGAATCCTTTACTTAGCGCTATTTCTTTTAATTCCATAAATTCATGCGGATGATAATATTTTTGCACTTTAAGATGTTTTTTTGTCGGCTGCAAATATTGTCCAATCGTTAAAATATCAACATGATGAGCCCTTAGGTCATCCATCGCTTCAATAATTTCTTCTTTGGTTTCTCCAAGTCCAATCATAATGCTGGATTTAGTTGGAATATCCGGCTGCAATTCTTTAGCACGCCGTAAAAATTCAAGGGAGCGCTCATACGTAGCGCGGGCACGAACTCTTGGAGTGAGACGGCGGACGGTTTCGATATTATGATTTAAAATGTCAGGCCGAGCATCCATTAATGTTTTTAAATTTTCATATACTCCACCCATATCAGACGGAAGCACCTCAATGGTCGTAAACGGATTTTTGCGGCGAACCGCACGGACCGTTTCCGCAAACACAGCCGCTCCTCCGTCTTTTAAATCATCACGCGCTACAGCTGTTACAACAACATGCTTTAAGTTCATAATGCGCACGGAATCGGCCACTCTTTCCGGTTCCTTCCAATCCAACTCAGTCGGCAAGCCTGTTTTGACCGCACAGAAACGGCATGCACGCGTACAAACATCCCCTAAAATCATAAAGGTGGCCGTTCTTCTTACAGCCCAGCATTCATGGATATTCGGGCATTTTGCTTCCTCACAAACGGTATGCAATTGCTTTTCGCGCATCATTTTTTTCAGGCCGATGTAATTTTCGTTCGTATTCAGCTTTATCTTCAACCAATCGGGTTTGCGAATGCGTTCTTCGTTTGTAGCCATTTTTCACACTCCAATAATTTATTTACACATTTTTATTATAAAAAAAAGCAAGGTTGAACACAAAGGAAATTGTCGTAACCGCTTGCAGCTTCCAATTTTTAATATTTATGAAAACCGCCAATCTCCTCAAACTAATGATATCAGATTTTCTGAAAGGAGTAGGAAGATGTGTATAAACTAATCTCTCTGGCATTGGCCGTTTTATGCATGGTTTCGTTTCCCCTGTCCGTCTTTGCAAAAGAAACCATGCATGATGAAGATATTTATGAACGGCGAATGGAGCTGTACAAACAAGCGGAAGCAGTCTCGCTCATTCCCTGGTATTATTTTGCCGCAATTGATCAATATGAACGAAATATCCGCCTTGTGCGCCGCGATTTACCGAAAGCGAAAGGCGTTCTTGGTATTTATATTAAACCGGAAATATGGTCTGGCCCTCTTAATAAAAATCAAAATGATACGAATCCGTTCACGATCTCACAATTTGGCGGTTTTGGAATGGATGGAAATGGAGATGGTGTAGCTGATTCGACAAATGATGAGGATATTATTTTTTCCATGGCGCGGTTTCTCCAATCATACGGCACCGATCATGAGCATTTAAAAATAGCTCTATGGCAGTATTATCATCGCAGTAAAACCGTCGATATGATTTTAGGAAAAGTGAAAATTTATAAAAAATATGGCACCCTTCGTCTTGATAGTCACGCATTTCCTCTTCCTCTTCACGCTAATTACACCTATAAAGATACGTGGGGCGATGCAAGAGGCTGGGGGGGAAGAAGAATTCATGAAGGAACAGATATTTTCGCTGATTATGGAGTTCCTGTACGCTCCACTTGTTACGGCATCGTTGAATTAAAAGGATGGAACCAGTACGGAGGATGGCGTGTTGGCATACGCGATATTAATAATACGTATCATTATTTTGCCCATTTAAACGGATTTGCTGGAAGCTTGCATCAAGGACAAATTGTTGAACCGGGAATGATTATCGGCGCTGTTGGCAGCTCAGGCTATGGCCCTCCCGGCACTGCTGGCAAATTTCCACCGCATCTTCATTATGGCATGTATAAAGATAACGGCTATGCAGAGTGGTCATTTGATCCGTATCCGCATTTAAAAATATGGGAAAGAATGGAGAAAATAAAACGAAAACAAAGAGATCGGAAATGATCCGATCTCTTCTTACCCTGCATAATAGAGAACAGTAACTGAAATTTGACCTTTTCCGCCACACACAGTCAGGTGGCCGAACAAAGCCGCGTCACAGAATGATGAATGGGCCTAAAAGCGGATGCTTGGCAAGAAGTCGGCAGCTTGCCTCCAACCATCGACAAAATGGAGATTTTGCTTTGCATCAGTTATACATCCCAGCTTCTCATCGTACCGATTCTATAAAAAGACGGAAATCCATCTGCTTCATATTAATGAGTCGGTACTTCAAATGATGGATTCACGTTATTTCCGTTGTTATAAAAGTTCGGAACCTCTCCTTCAATGACTTGCATTGCAACCGGAAAGTCCCGAGCCACAACAATCGGTTTTGTTGAAAATGGAATAATCACTTGAACATTCACTTCGACACGGACGGAAATTTCTACAAGGGCATTATTAATTCCAAACGGCTGGATGCTTTTTTTCACTTCTGGCGTCACATCACCGATGATGTCAAACCGAACAGGAACGCGAGGCCCCAAACTTCCAAGCAACACATTATTTGTCGCTTGACCAACAGGTATATAATAGATAATTCCATCCTCATTCGATTCCGAATCTTCAACGCCAACACTAGAAATTTCAAGCTCCTGAAATTTTCCTCGAGATGCTGCTTTTAAATTCTTTTCCACGCGATCAACAAGCTTGGTAACAACCCGATTGACAATCGCATTATTATAATTAATGGAAGCGATATTGCCGTTTGTATCATGCTGGATCACAATTACATCATTCATGTTTATTTCTTCTTCTTCAATTTGCTGCTTAATCGCGCTGTTGATGACCAGATTAGCGACTCGCTTCGTTTCACTCTCGGCAATATCCATTAACACCGGTTCGATTCCTTTATTAATAATCCAAAGACTGACTACTGTAGATAAAATAAAAAAAACAAAAGTGAGCAAGAATAAATAACGAAAAGGAAGAGGCCCTTTTTTTGGTAAACGTCCGGGAAATGCAGCCAATGGAAAATCCCCCCTTTACAAGCTATATGTATGCTTGAAAGAGAGGACATTTGTTATTTTTTTTATCCCAATTATAGATGTAACTCGATATTTGCCTCGATATAAAGGCTTAAACTAACGAACCTGGCAATCAAATAACGCCGCCTCCCAGAACGATGAAAGCGGCGTTAGACATCCCGACAGTCGCAATAAAACCGCCGCTTCATTGAGAAAGCGACAATGTGTTGACACCCCAAGTTGCCTCTCTATAAATCAAACGGTTGTTTTTCTATTTATAGAACCTTTATTTCATTCTAAGCAAAGCTTCCCTTCCTGTCATTCCAACCGTAATTCCTCTTTCTTCAGCTGCCACCGTTACCGACTCTAATGGCGCCTCTAGCAACTGTTCAATGGTGCGGACACCTACCGCCCTGCCTGCAATAATCCCTCTATCTTTCAGTTTTTCATTCAATAATCCCACATCTAGAGCTCCGCACATAATGTACCCTTGATCGCTTGCGACCGCTAATAAATTCGTTTTAGGAAGCTGCACAGAAATTGCGATAAATGGATAATTGTCAATCATAACAGGTTTAACATCGATCATACCGAACACACTCCTTTCTCTAATTCAATGTATGAAAAAGAGAAAAAAGTGTGCTTACGATGGCTGGGCTAATTTCCATGCCAGCAAATCTCGCAGAAATTCAGGCATATAATAGATTTTTTGCGGAGCGCGATGAATTTGTGGATAAAAATGCCCGAAAGTAAACATATCAATCGTAGCGACAGCATACGTTTGATCAGCCCTCAGCTCCTTACCATTAATAAAAATATGGCGAACATGTTCTGAGCCATCACTTGTCTTCTCTGTTTGCAGTTTCACGCCATCATACGCCATTTGTCCCATTATTTTGCCGCGAAATCCGAATCCTCTTATGGAGAGCCGCTTCATCGTTTCTGTATGCGCTTGTAAAATCACTTCTTTTAGTTCGTCTCCCCGTAAATACACTTTGCATGGATTAATCGGGTGAGGGCAAATTCGATGCAAATCCTTTTTTGTGACAATGCCTTTTGGCAACGGTTCGAGCAGCACTCCTGCGTTCACCATACCTATATCGCCGCTACACCATTCTTTTAAGGCTGAGGCTAGCAGCTGAGCGAAAGGTGATGGAGAAAACCATTGTAAAGGCAGTTCTTGATGGAGTTCAGCCACTGCTTCTTTGTCAAGCTGCTGTAAGCTTTCCTTCTCCAGCCCCATAAGCATCTGCTTTGTGTCTTCGCATTCCGAAAGCGCAGCTATATCTACTACTTCCGCTTCCCATTTCTTTTCCGGCATGGACAGCTTCACCACTCCAATGTGTTGTCCATACTTTCCAGCGCCACATAGAAGCGTATCGTTCACCCATTTCCCCTTTGAAAGCACATGATGCGTATGTGCACCGAGAATCAGATCAATCCCTGATACCGTTTGCGCAATGAACTCGTCATCGTTAATTCCCAAGTGTGACAGCAAAATCACGACGTCGGCCTGTTTCCGCACATCGTGTACAATGTCATTCAGCCATTCTAATGGTGGAGTAATGTTCCATCCTAGCAGCTCATAAAATTTTTTAAAATAAACGGTGACTCCAATTACGCCAATACGAAGGGTGTCAGACACGGAAATGATGCGATACGGCTGAAGCCACGGCGGACGTTTCCCATCTTTTCCAAACAAATTCGCTACTAAAACGGAAAAACGGGCGTTTTCATATAATTGACTCAGCTCCTCATAATTAAGCGTGATTCCTTCATTATTGCCAATCGTCACCGCATCATACTGCAATTGATTTAATAGCTGCACATTCGCTTTTCCCCTTGTTGCTTCTGTAATGGGATGAAATCGATCGATAAAATCACCGATGTCGAACAAAAGCATTTTTTCGTTTTGCCGTTCATGTTCGCGTCGTTTATCCTGCAAAAATTTAGCAATTCTTGGCCAATTTTCAAAATGGCTATGCACATCGTTTGTATGATAAATATAAAGATTTTGCTTCAACCAAAAACACCTCTTTTATGAAATGCCTTGAATAATAAGGCGCACTCCAAGCAGAATCAGGACAAGCCGCAGCATCAAAACAAGCGTTTGGCTTTTAAGTTTTTTATTCATCCATGCCCCTATCTTTGCGCCAATCCAAATGCCTGGGATCAAAGCAATCGCAAACAGCCATTCCACATTTCCCAGCACGATATGGGTAATAGAGCTCACAACGGAAGACACAAAGATCATAAACATGGATGTGGCCACAGCCACGTGCGGCGGAAAGAAAAACAGCAGGATCATCGCTGGAACCATCAGCGATCCTCCGCCAATCCCAAACAATCCGCCGAAGAAGCCGACGGCAAAGGCAATCGCAATCGCGATTGCCGGATGGTATCCATAGATGACCGTTTCTCCCTCATTTGTTATATATGTGCGCGTGACAACAAAATGCTTTTGTTTAGGCAAATGGGCGGAACGTTTGGTCAGCATCAACAAAAACGAAACGAAAACTAAGAACAAGCCAAAGTAAAGCGAAAAATGTTTCAAGCTTAGCATTTGATTGGTCCACGCACCAAGCATGGCCCCCGGTCCGCTTCCGATAAAAAAAAGCCATCCGCTCTGATAGTCCACCATGCGTTCTTTCATATAAGACAGCGTCGAGGAAAGACCATTAAAAATAATGACCACTAGTGATGTGCCAACTGCTACTTGCGGAGAAACGTCGGGCAAAAAGTGGATGGCTCCTAAAAACAATAATGAAGGTACAACAATAATCCCTCCGCCTAACCCTACTAAGCTGCCGATCGTGCCGGCCAAAAAACCGACCAAAACCAATAATACGTACTCCATTATACCCCTCTCCGTTAAAATAAATCTAACTGTCTTGGCGCTAAATCCGTATACTCGATACCAAGCATTTGAAGCAGCTGTTTGGCGTTATCTGCCGCATCGCCGCCAGAATTATTATTAAATAATATGTAAAGCTCATTTGTTTGCTTCTGAAGACGCCGAATATGATGCACCCATTCGCGCAACTCGTCTTCACGATAGCGATACAAATAACGGACCGCACGCCAATTTTCTCCACTCGTTGCTTTATTCCATCCGTGCACGTTGCGGCCATGAAAACGAATCAGTGTTTTTTCGCGGTTTGTTGGATGTAAAACAGCCGGAATCGATCCTTCCCCTGCCTGCGGTTCATCGCATATGCTATGAATCCATCCTTCCGTCTCCATAAACTTCAATGTCTTTTCATAAAAACGGGGCCAAAACCATGACTGATGCCGAAACTCTAAGGCCACTGGAACATCCCCCATTTTCTCTCGACACCAGCGCAAGTAAGCGACATGCTCACGCCGGCAATCAAACCAAGGCGGAAATTGAAACAACACCATGGCCAGCTTCTTCGCTTCTAAAAACGGAGCAATGGACAATAAAAAAGCAGCAAACATTTCTTCCTTGCTTGAATAGGGGATTTCTCCACGTTCATGGCCTGTCATTCCTTGATACGCTTTTACAATAAAACGAAAAGCGTCAGGAGTTTCACGAATCCATTTCTCTACATTTTGCTGCGGCTGAATCGCATAAAAATAGGAATCGACCTCGACAGTTGGGAAATGAGCCGCATATTCTTGCAGTTTATCCTTAGAAGCAAGACCGGGTGGATAAAGGCTGTCGTGATCTCCCCACCCAGTTAATCCGATATAAATCATCCGCATCACCTTAACTTCATCATAACACAATTATGTGGAAAAATAATGTAGCAAATCGGCCTGAACTTCCATGAAAACAACGCAGCTTTATTGATACATTGGCTAGAAACAGGGATGAAGCAAAACATGTTGGCTTCTTTGTTCGTCCAAACTAGAATGTTCGACTATAAAAACACCCCACACTGCTGGATATTTAATCAACAGTGTGGGGATGAAGCTAAATCAATAGAGCTGATCAGATGCAATCATGGATCAATGGTGGGCGCAGCGTCCCCAAGGAAACACTACACCTTGATAGGATAAGGATTAACCAATACTTCCTTCCATCTCGAATTTAATGAGACGGTTCATCTCTACCGCATATTCCATCGGAAGCTCTCTTGTAAATGGCTCAATGAAGCCCATCACGATCATTTCCGTCGCTTCTTGCTCCGAAATGCCTCGGCTCATGAGATAGAACAGTTGCTCTTCTGATACCTTTGATACTTTTGCTTCGTGCTCTAATGAAATGTTGTCATTTAAAATTTCATTGTATGGGATGGTATCAGAAGTAGACTGATTATCCATAATGAGCGTGTCACATTCAATATTGGAGCGAGAGCCTGATGCTTTTCGACCAAAGTGGACGATTCCGCGATAGGTTACTTTTCCGCCCTGCTTAGAAATAGATTTAGAAACAATGGTCGAAGATGTGTTTGGCGCCAAATGGATCATTTTCGCCCCGGCATCTTGATGCTGGCCTTTTCCAGCGATCGCAATGGAAAGCGTCAAACCGCGCGCGCCCTCTCCTTTTAAAATCACAGCCGGATATTTCATCGTTAATTTAGAGCCAATATTTCCGTCAATCCACTCCATTGTTGCGTTTTCTTCGCAAACCGCACGCTTCGTTACAAGGTTAAAGACGTTGTTGGCCCAGTTTTGGATTGTTGTATAGCGGCAGTACGCACCCTTCTTCACAATAATTTCCACAACGGCGCTGTGAAGCGAGTTTGTGGTATACACCGGAGCGGTACAGCCTTCCACATAATGCACATGTGCGCCTTCATCGACAATAATCAATGTACGCTCAAATTGTCCCATGTTTTCCGAGTTAATCCGGAAATATGCTTGCAACGGAGTTTCCACTTTCACTCCTTTCGGAACATAAATGAACGAGCCGCCCGACCACACTGCCGAGTTAAGCGCTGCAAACTTGTTGTCTGTTGGCGGCACCACTTTTGCCCAATGCTCTCGGAAAATATCTTCATTTTCTTTAAGAGCGGAATCCGTATCCTTAAAAATCACACCGAGCTTTTCAAGGTCTTCTTTCATGTTGTGGTACACCACTTCGGATTCGTATTGCGCTGATACCCCTGCCAAATATTTTTGCTCCGCTTCTGGAATGCCTAATTTATCAAATGTCGCTTTAATTTCCGCAGGCACTTCATCCCATGAACGCCCTGATTTTTCTGATGGCTTTACATAATACGTAATTTCATCAAAATTTAAACTTGATAAATCGCCACCCCATTGTGGCATTGGTAAGCTATAAAAAATATCTAACGCTTTTAAGCGAAATTCCAGCATCCATTGCGGCTCATTTTTCATTCGCGAAATTTCTTCTACAATCTCTTTCGTCAATCCGCGTTTCGCACGAAACACCGAAACATCCTTATCGACGAAGCCATATTTATATTCGCCGATTTCTGGCATTTTTTTCGCCATTATGATTCGCCTCCTTTTTTACAAGCCTTTTTCATTGCTGTGAGCGTAAGCCTTTCTCCATCGCCTTCCATGCAAGCGTCGCACATTTAATGCGAGCAGGAAATTTAGAAACGCCCTGAAGCGCTTCAATATCTCCTAAATCAAGCGATTCATCGTATTCCTTTCCCTGCATCATATCAGAGAAGACATGGGCTAACTCTAGCGCTTCTTCGATCGTTTTTCCCTTAATTGCTTGCGTCATCATCGAAGCAGACGACATCGAAATCGAACAGCCTTCCCCTTCAAATTTCGCATCCATCACCTTTCCGTCTTCTACCTTCATCGTTAAATGGACACGATCGCCGCATGTCGGATTGTTCATATTAATATCAATATTTTCATCCTCAAGCACGCCGCGGTTTCTCGGATTTTTGTAATGATCCATGATGACTTGGCGATACAATGTATCTAAAGGGTTATTAAAAGACATGGCTGAAATACTCCTTCGTTTTCTTTAATGCCGCTACTAACCGATCAATGTCTTCCTCAGTATTATATAAATAAAAGCTTGCTCGCGCAGTCGCGGAAACATGGAGCCATTTCATTAAAGGCTGCGCGCAATGATGTCCGGCACGGACGGCAATTCCTTCCGCATCAAGCACCGTGGCCACATCATGAGGATGAACATTGTCGATATTGAATGTGACAAGACCTGCACGTTCCTTTGGTCCATAGATCGTCAAGCCTTCAATAGCGGAAAGCTGCTCTAGCGCGTATTGCGCCAATTGGTGTTCATAAGCCATGATATTTTCTAAACCGATTTGTTCAAGAAAATCAATAGCGGCTCCTAACCCAATCGCACCAGCAATAATCGGCGTTCCCCCTTCGAATTTCCACGGGAGTTCCTTCCATGTCGATTCGTACAAACCGACAAAGTCAATCATTTCTCCGCCGAACTCAACGGGTTCCATTTGCTCCAAAAGCGAACGTTTACCATATAATACGCCAATGCCTGTCGGACCGCACATCTTATGCCCAGAAAATGCAAGAAAATCACAATCCAAATCTTGCACATCGACTTTCATATGCGGTGCGCTTTGTGCAGCATCCACAACCATGACAGCACCATTTTGATGAGCAATTTGCGCAATTTGCTTAATTGGATTTATCGCACCTAAAACGTTCGATACTTGCATAACAGAAACAATTTTTGTATTCGGCGTCACCGTTTTTTCAACATCTTCTAGACTGATGGATCCGTCTTCTTGAAGCGGAATATATTTCAACGTAGCGCCTGTATATTTAGCCACCTGCTGCCAAGGAATGATATTGCTATGATGTTCCATATACGTGATGACAATTTCGTCTCCTTCGCGCAGATTGGCGCGTCCGTAACTCGCCGCCACGGTATTTAATGCGGTCGTCGTCCCGCGTGTAAATATAATTTCCTGTGTTGATTTTGCATTAATAAATTTGCGTACTTTTTCACGCGCTCCTTCATACGCATCCGTCGCTTTCGTTCCAAGCGTGTGCACGCCGCGATGAACGTTTGAGTTATATCCGCGATAATATTGATTAAGCGCTTCAATTACCGGAAGAGGCTTCTGAGAAGTAGCTGCGCTGTCAAGATATACTAATGGCTTCCCATTAACTTCTTGGTCTAAAATTGGAAACAGCTGACGAACCTCTTTTACGTTCATTATTTAACTTTCCTTTCAATGATTTCAATAAGTTGCTTTTTCACGTTCTCCAGCGGGATTTCTTTGACAACAGGTGCTAAGAATCCATGAATAATTAAACGCTCTGCCTCCACCTTTGGAACGCCTCGGCTCATTAAATAATAAAGCTGAATGGGATCCACCCGTCCAACAGAAGCAGCATGGCCCGCTATTACATCATCTTCATCAATTAAAAGGATCGGATTGGCGTCGCCGCGCGCTTTGTCGCTGAGCATAAGCACACGCGATTCTTGCTCAGCATTTGATTTCGAAGCACCGTGCTCAATTTTGCCAATACCATTAAAAATGGAAGTCGCGCTATCCTTCATGACGCCGTGCTTTAAAATGCGGCCTTCTGTATTCTTGCCGTAATGCACAACGCTTGTCGTGAAGTTTTGCGTTTGCTCGCCGCGTCCAACCACCACGGTTTTTGTGTCACCATAAGAACCGTCGCCGATTAATCGCGTAATATTTTCAGAAACGGTATTTCCATCATTCATCAATCCTAATGCCCACTCAATGCGGCCATGGCGTCCTGCGATCCCGCGGCGATTGACATATGTGGTCGTTCCCTTTGCCAAATGGTCAACCGCTGCAAAAATCACTTGAGCATTTTCATGGGCAAATACTTCAGCGACGATATTAACCACTGCATTCGCATTTTCATGGATGGAAACATAGTTTTCAACATAGGCAAGTTTACTATTCGCTTCCGCTACGACAATCACGTGATTAAACAGTGCCGCATCCTGTGTTTCATGAATATAAACAGCTTGAAGCGGGGTATTGATTTCCACATTTTTAGGAACATATACAAAAACGCCGCCATTGAGAAGCGCTGCATGAAGAGCCGTCAAGCGATGCTCATCGATTTTGACTCCATCCTGCATAAAATATTTTTTCACAAGCTCTCCATGTTCGCGCACAGCCGTGAAAATATCCGTAAAAATAACTCCTTGCTTCTTTAAGTCATCCGATAATGAAACATATGCTGGTGTCTGGTCGCGTTGAATGTATAAATTTTTTGCTTCTTCGCCTGCATCAACAAGTGTTTTTACTGATTCCGGAAGTTCTTCTAGAGATGCAAACGGCGCACTTTGTACAAAATGTTGTGTGATCTCAGTAAAATTCCATTTATCAATCTTTGTTTTATCTGGCTTTGGCAATGACAACTCTTCTGCTTTGGCAAGAGCTTGTAAGCGAAGATCTAAAAGCCAGCTTGGTTCTCCGCGCCCTTCAGAAAAAGTGCGCACATACTGTTGATCGAATGGTAGTTTCGTTTCGATTGCCATAAATAATCCTCCTAACGCTTACGCTTCTTGCTCAATCATTTCATCTTCAATGCCCAATTCTTTTTTGATCCAGTCATATCCTTCAGCTTCTAAGCGCTGCGCTAATTCTGGACCGCCGGATTTCACAATGCGTCCTTGCATCATCACATGCACATAATCTGGCGTAATGTAATTAAGCAATCGTTGATAGTGAGTGATAATTAAACAGCCAAAATCGCTGCTGCGCATTTCATTAACACCTTTTGAAACGATTTTTAAAGCATCAATATCAAGACCCGAGTCGATCTCGTCTAAAATCGCAATTTTCGGCTCTAGCATCATAAGCTGAAGAATTTCATTGCGTTTTTTCTCTCCACCGGAAAATCCTTCATTTAAGTAACGATGAGCCATATCAGAGTTCATTTCAAGGAACTCCATTTTTTCATCTAATTTGCGAATGAACTTCATTAACGAAATTTCGTTCCCTTCTCCAAGACGAGCATTAATGGCAGAACGAAGGAAATCGGCATTCGTCACACCGCTAATCTCGCTTGGATATTGCATAGCTAAAAATAAACCGGCGCGCGCGCGCTCATCTACTTCCATTTCAAGGACGTCTTGTCCATCTAGTGTAATGCTTCCTTTTGTTACTTCATATTTTGGATGGCCCATAATTGCGGAAGATAGCGTTGATTTTCCCGTTCCGTTCGGCCCCATAATGGCATGAATTTCTCCGCCTTTTACCTCCAAATTTACACCCTTTAAAATTTCTTTCCCCTCCACTGATACGTGAAGATCTTTGATTGTCAATACCGCCATAAAAATACCTCCAATTTTCTAAAAGAAGTTTGTGTATCTCATCGTTATTGTGATTCTCATTTTATTCTCATTACAATCTTATAACAAATGAAAGGTATTAGCAACCATTTAACTCCATTAGTATACTTTTTAAATAAAAAAGTTTAATAAGTAAACATATCAAAAAAGCCTCCTATTCTGGAGGCTTTTTCACTAATGTTTTGTCGTCAATTCGGCAATGCATTCTTGAACAAGCGTCACCGCTTGGCTCATCGCTGCGCCTCCCGCAAACGCTACCGCAACGCTGCAAGCTTCCAAGATTTCCTGTTCTGTCGCCCCTTGATCGATACAGCCTTTCGTATGATAAATCGTACAATATTCATCTTGTGTAGCTAGGCTAATCCCGAGAGCGATCAATTGCTTTTCTTTTTGCGACAAAGCTCCCTCCTGAAAGCATGCTTCAGTAAAGGCATTAAATTTCTCTGCCACTGCGGGGATTTTCTGTGTGAAGGCGCCCAATCCTTCTTTATAATGCTGCAATGCCGCTTCTGTTGAAGAATGTGTTGGTTGATTCATCCTCAAGCTCCTTTCAAAATCATAAGAACTGCGGTTATATTATTGACTAAAATGGGAAGATCATATAACTGAATCGAAAAGAAAAATCGGCTTGAACGATCTGGAAGAAATGGTTGCATAATCATCAAGCCCCGTGGTTTCTCATGCTGATTACACCAAAAGTAAGAGAACATTAAAAAGCGGAAGCTCCGCTATGAAGCTTCCGCTTTCTTTATAGTATTACTCAGTTGCTGGAATGACAGCACCTTTGTATTCTTTTTTGATGAAATCTTGAATTTCTTTGGATTGAAGCACTTCGACAAGCGTTTTAATGTCTTTGCGATTCTCATCGCCTTTACGTACCGCAATAATATTCACATATGGATTGTTTTTTGGCGACTCGACAGCAATCGGATCTTTCGCAGGATCCAATCCGGCATCTAAAGCGTAGTTGGCGTTAATCACGACCGCATCGCCCTCATTGTTTTGGTAAACTTGTGGCAGCAAACCGGCATCAACATCGGTTTTAAATTTTAACTTCTTCGGATTTTCTACAATATCCTTAACAGTGGCTTTTGTTTTATCAATGCCGTCTTTTAATTTAATAAGTCCTTTCTCTTGAAGCATGGACAAAATACGCCCGTGATCAGCGACAGAGTTGCTCATAATAATGGTGGCTCCCTCTGGAAGCTCCTCAAGGCTTTTGTATTTTTTAGAATAAATTCCGATTGGTTCAATATGAATACCGCCAGCATTGACAAAATCATAGCCGTTTTCTTTCATTTGTGCCTCTAAGTAAGGAATGTGCTGGAAATAGTTAGCGTCGATTTCTTTATTCTCTAACGCCTTATTCGGCAAAATATAATCCTGGAATGTGACAATCTTTAAGTTGACGCCTTTTTCTTTAAGAATTGGCTTCGCTTTTTCTAAAATCTCAGCATGCGGCACATTCGATGCGCCTACTACTAATTCCTTTTTCTCTTGGTCTCCTTGTGCGCCGTCTTTGCCGCCGCATGCCGCCAACGCGAGCACAAGCACTACCGCTAATAATGCACCCCACCATTTTTTCATCTGTTTTTCCTCCTTTATATTGTTATCTCTTATCTATTTTGGAAGTGACAAAGTCACCGATAAGCTGAATGGCAAATACAATGATTAAAATGAGCACTGTAGCAACAAAGGTCACATCGTTATGACTGCGTTGGAACCCTTCTAAATAAGCAAGATTCCCAAGGCCACCAGCGCCCACTACTCCCGCCATCGCCGTATAGCCAACTAACGCAATAGCGGTTACTGTGATCCCTGAGACAAGAGCCGGCAGCGATTCAGGAATCAATACCTTCCAGATGATTGTCGCCGTTGTCGCTCCCATGGCTTTCGCCGCTTCAATCACACCTTTGTCAATTTCACGCAAAGCGATCTCCACCATGCGCGCATAAAATGGAGCAGCGCCAATAATCAACGCCGGCAAGGCCGCGTTTGCCCCAAGAATCGTACCGACTAGCATCTTTGTAAAAGGAATAAGCAGAATAATTAAAATAATAAATGGGATAGAACGAAAAATATTAACAAAAGCAGAAACGATTGTATGAATGGCTTTGTTTTCCCAAATATTATCTTTGGATGTTAAAAACAGCAACAATCCTAGAATGAGTCCAAATACAAATGTAAACGCCACGGCAACTCCTGTCATATACAGCGTTTCCGACGCTGCCGCCCAAATCGATTCCCACTGAACGTTAGGAAACATGCTACTCATTCGTCATCACCTCCACACCGACTTGTTGCTGACGAATGTAGTCAAGCGCTCTGGCTACTTCCTCATCCGTTCCACTCATATGAACAAACATCACTCCATACGAGCCCTGATGGGTTTGTGAAATCTTCCCTTGCAAAATATTAATGGTTATTTCAAAATTTCGGATCAGTTCTGCGATGAGCGGCCGTTCAGTCGCATGGCCAGCAAAAGTAAGCTGGACAACTTTGCCGTTAGGATATTGGTTGAACAAATGAGCAATCGTCCCTTTCGTTTCTTCAGGTTCCGTAATCTGTTGAACAAACCGTTTCGTTATCATCTGTTGCGGATTTTGAAATACATCCAATACCTTTCCTTCTTCGACAATCTTTCCGTTTTCCATTACCGCCACACGATCACATATTTTACGGATTACATGCATTTCATGAGTAATTAATACAATAGTCAATCCGAGGCGCTGATTAATATCAACTAAAAGCTCAAGAATCGAATCTGTCGTTTGCGGATCCAAAGCAGAAGTCGCTTCGTCGCATAACAGCACCTTCGGGTTGTTCGCGAGCGCCCGCGCAATACCGACACGCTGCTTTTGCCCCCCGCTGAGCTGCGATGGATAGGTATTTTCTCTTCCGTGCAGACCCACAAGATGAATGAGTTCATCCGCCCGCTTTAACCGCTGTTCCTTTGGAACTCCAGCAATCTCTAAGGGAAACGCAATATTGTCTCGGACCGTCCTTGACCAAAGCAAATTAAAATGCTGAAAAATCATTCCGATTTCTTGCCGCGCCTTGCGCAATTCTCTTCCTTTAATACTTGCGATGTCTTGACCGGCAACCATCACTCTTCCATTTGTAGGCTTTTCCAAGCCGTTTAAAAGACGGATCAGCGAGCTTTTTCCAGCACCGCTATATCCAATAATGCCAAAAATCTCCCCTTCTTTAATGTGCAAATTTACATCATTGACAGCTGTTACCGCTCCCTGGCTTGACGAATATACTTTTGTTACATTTTCTAGCGTAATCAAACGCGATTCACCTTCCTTGTTCCAGCAACTAAAAAACCTTTCTGCTCAAGAGAACAGAAAGGTTTTAATATCTCCCATTTCTGTCTCTTATCTCTCAAAGCGAACGCTTTGTGTGAATTGGCACCATTTCAGTCGAATGCTGACGGTTGCCGGGTTTCATAGGGCACATCCCTCCACCTCTCTTGATAAGAGCAGCAACGCTCCTTTATTCAGTTAATGCTTTAATTCATCTAAGAATTATACAAATTACAAAAGTGATTCTATCATTCTATAAAGGAAGGTGTCAACAGAAAAATCATTCCTAATCATAGAATCAATACACAAGCGCCGATGATCCATTCAAAATGCTCTGGCTTAACACAACCTTTTCGGCATCTCCCTCGAGCAAAAGCGCCAGCGGGCCCATCTTGCCCACAAAGCGTTCGTTGTTTGACAAAGACATGCTGACAGTGGACAAGCAAAGGGTTTACAGATTATGACGGAAAAACGAGGAATCGGGCGGCGTTAATCGGTTTTTATTGGATCATCACCACGCCTGTTTTTAATATGTTCTAACCTCTCGTTGAAACTATTGTTTTATCAATATGAATGGACTTCATGACCGATTCAATTGTTGACGGCTATTTTCTACACCTCTGAATACAGCGAACGAATTCCTGTGGCAATGGCGATGGCTTGCTCTAAATCCTCAATTAAGTCTTCGACATTTTCGATGCCGACCGATAGACGAATCAAATCTTCCGTAACTCCCGAGGCCTGCAAATCTTCTGGGCTCAACTGCTGATGCGTGGTGCTGGCTGGATGAATAATTAAGCTTTTGGCGTCTCCTACATTGGCCAAGTGCGACCAAAGCTTCACGTTGTTAATGAGAGCCGCTCCCGCTTCTCTTCCTCCTTTAATGCCGAACACCACAACGGCTCCCGCTCCTTTCGGCAAATATTTTTCGGCCAAATTCTTGGCTGGATGCTTTTCGTGTCCAGGATACAGCACCCATTCTACTGCCGGATGGCGATCTAAATAGTCTACAATCCGACGCGTGTTAGCAATATGCTCTTTCATGCGTACATGAAGCGTCTCAAGCCCTAAATTAAATTGAAACGCATTAAATGGGCTAATCGCTGGTCCAAGATCCCGCAGCAATTGCACACGAGCCTTAATGATATAAGCAGCCGGACCTAAAGCTTCTGCATACACAAGATTGTGATAGCTTGGATCCGGAGTTGTAAATCCCGGAAATTTAGGAGAATCCCAATTAAACTTTCCTCCGTCTATAATAATGCCGCCAAGCGTTGTACCGTTTCCAAGCAGCCATTTAGTAGCTGAATGAACAACGATATCCGCCCCATACTCAATCGGACGGCATAGATATGGAGTGGCAAACGTATTATCAATAATGAGAGGAATACCCGCTTCATGCGCAATGTTGGCTACCGCTTCAATATCTAGTACGTGCAAACTTGGATTACCAATCGTTTCTGCAAAGATCGCTTTCGTTTTTGGCGTAATGGCAGCACGAAAATTTTCCGGATTAGCGGGATCAACAAAATGCGTTGTAATCCCATATTTCGGAAGGGTAGTGGCAAAGAGGTTATAGGTACCTCCATATAGCGTTGAAGCTGACACAATCTCGTCTCCTGCTTGCGCTATATTTAAGATCGCAAGCGTGATTGCGGCCATGCCGCTTGCTACTGCAAGACTTCCAATTCCTCCTTCTAATTGTGCCACTCTTTCCTCAAAGACTGTGGCGGTCGGGTTATGAATGCGCGTATAAATGTACCCTTCTTCTTTCAATGCGAATAAGTTGGCTGCATGCTCCGTATTGGCAAATTGATAAGCGTTCGATTGATAAATCGGAACGGCTCTTGCTCCTGTCACAGGATCTGGACTTACCCCCCCATGCACCGCCAGCGTTTCTAAACGATATGATTTTTCGCCCACTGTCATCCTCTCCTTTTTATAATCAAATGAAAACCCCCTCTTCATCATAAGAAGAGGGGGAAATTTCCTTTAACTCTTCTTATCTGCCAGAGCGATACACTCTGCTGGAATTGGCACCGTGTCAAACCGGTTGCCGGGCTTCATCGGGCCAGTCCCTCCGCCACTCTTGATAAGAACTTGTTTATTATTTTATTTTTCTGAATAATAACACTGTTTTTTTATCATGTCAATAACATTTCGTGATTTCATATTCAAGAGGCATAACGATATGGTTTAGCTAAATGAAGAAGCGATTCTAATAAAAGCATGTGACGAAAGCTACCGGAAACCACTAATTCTTTTAAGCGGAGCTGCTGCTGCAATTTAAGTTCACCTTTCAACAGACTAACAAGCGCCTCTTTCGACCCTCTAATGGTTAATATCTTCCTTTCATCAGCTTCCTGCGCCAGATGAACTCCCGTTTTTGAAATGGCGAAAATCAGTGTTTCTGCATCGCATTCAAAGCGAATGTAGAGTTCCTCCTCCGGTAAAATCGGCAACAGATGGTGCAACGTCTGTACACGTTCCATAAATTTTTTAGTTAATTCATAAATCTTCATCGTTTTCCCGCCTCTCCATTATCCTTTTCTCTCATTTATTTCCATAGAAAAAGGCATAATTCCTTTATAAACTTGTCGACAAATCATCAAGAAAACGTACACGATTTTTCATATTTCCCGAGAAATATGTCAAAAAAACTCTAAATAAAAAAGCAAGCCCCCAAAGGCTTGCTTCAATCTATACGGATACCAACACTTCTGCACAATCTAAAATGGACCCATCTACTGTTTGTTCTTCTCTTATCCATAAATGCATGCATTACGGCTTTTGCAATTCTTGAATCACCTCATATAAATATGGGACAGATTGAAATGCATATAACTTCTTTTTCATTTCCCCGTTTCTAAATAACAGCAGGCAAGGTACACTTTCAATTTCCCAGCTGACCGCTCGATCCGGCATATAGTTAATATCGGACTTCCGAAAGGCTACATGAGAAGTTAGCTCTTGAACAATGCTGACCATGCGATTCGCCAGCTGGCATGTGCCGCACATCGGTGTATATACATACAAACATACAAACTCCTCCTGCTGAATGAGTTCATCTAATTGCTGTATCGTTACTTCTTCCACACTTCTTCACACCTTTTACCAATCATCTGCATGCACATCAATATTAGCGCTCAGCAGCACCGTTGCAATATGTTTTTTAGGTGCTGCGGCCACCTCTCGATACATGCGATCGATATATAAATGCTCCGCCTCAGGAAATTCACGGCGCAGCTGCTTTCGCAATCGTTCTCCCGCTTCATCCGAATCCACTAAGATAAACACTTCTTTATCATACAGCTGATCAATCCACTCATCTAATTTGGCACGGCTGATCGTCCCGTTTGTGCAAATGATTTCAACGGAATCTTTAATCATGCCCTCTATTTTCTTTTTGTCGGAGCGCCCCTCGACAATAATTACTTTTTCTTTATCCATCATGATCATCACCTAATGAAAAGAAGTTATGTATATTGTATTCCATTCGCTCTTTGTTTTCTACCTTCCTGCCTCCAAAAATAAAACAGCCTTGAGATCGGAGAAAAAATCCATGCTTGCTTTAACCATTCACTATTCATATAAAAGATATAACGCCGCGGCATTATTAGCCACGGCGTGCTAGAATCGATCTTATTCTTGGTTAATCATTTGCTCATATTGTTCAGCCGTCAATAAACGATCGATTTCGCTTAAATCAGTCGGCTCAACAACAATCATCCATGCCTTCTCATATGGAGACTCATTGACAAATTCAGGATTGTCGTTTAATTCTTCATTAATTTCAACAACTTTTCCACTGATAGGGGCATACAGCTCAGAAACCGTTTTCACTGATTCAACACTGCCAAACGGCTCGTTTGCTGTAAGTTCCGCACCTACCTCTGGAAGCTCAACAAATACGATATCTCCTAACTCGGATTGCGCAAAATCAGTAATTCCAATTCGAACTTTACCATCTTCCACACGCACCCATTCATGTTCTTCAGAATAGCGCAATTCTTTTGGTGTGTTCATGATTTATGTCCCTCCAACAGCAATGTATTCTTTTTAATAATAACTGATTTTTTTGAAAAACTCGACTGTATTCGTTATACTTGTCCAAAAATTTTTTCATAAGCTTGCTCATCAAATCCTACTACCACATGCGTCCCATCTGTTGCAATCGGCCGTTTAATCAGCATGCCATCCGATGCCAATAGTTCAAGCAGCTCGTCGTCAGTCGCTGTGCTGATGCGATCTTTTAATCCTAGCTCCCGATACCTCATGCCGCTTGTGTTAAAAAACTTTTTGAGCGGAAGCCCGCTTTGTTGATAAAGCTCTCTTAATTCATCTTTTGTTGGTGGATGTTCGGCAATATGTACATCATTCACTGCGATGCCGCGCTCCTCTAACCATTTTTTCGCTTTTCGGCAAGTGCTGCATTTCGGATACCAGTAAAAAGTTAACATGATCGTTCATCACCCTCTATAAACAAAGTACCAGACGCTTCGTCTGGTACTTCTCATTATTACACAATATAACGTTCTGCTTCAATGAGCGCGGCCGCCGCTTCGCGTTTTTTGGCAATGACATTGATTGGCGTATGGCGCGTAAGCTTGCGCAATGCCGATAGCATCATTCGCAGCATATCTCCTTGCTCAACCGCTACAATCGTTTCTTTTGCATGTGCTTCGATTTCATTAAATGCTTCCTGGCAGAAAATTTCTGTATATAAAATTTTTTGTTTATTTTTCTCTGCTCCAAATTTTTGAATCGCCTTTTCTGTGCGAAGAAGCGCTGATTCCATCGCATAAATATTGCTGACAATGTCGGCAATATTCACTAGCACTTCTTGTTCTTTCTCTAGTTTCGGCCCAAATTTCTGCACGGCTAGGCCGGCTGTCAACAGAGCAATTTTTTTCGCGTTCCGCACCAAATATTTTTCTTGCTCTAGCAATCCATCTCCTACTTCTTCCGGCATTAGCATCATGAGCTCTTCTTGCAGCTTTTGCGCTTTTTGCAAAAGAGGAAGCTCTCCCTTCATCGCTTTCCGCAAATACGTTCCCGGTACTAACAGGCGGTTGATTTCATTCGTTCCTTCAAAAATACGGTTAATGCGCGAGTCGCGATACGCCCGTTCAATTTCATATTCCTGCATAAAACCGTAGCCGCCATGAATCTGTACCCCTTCATCCACAATGTAATCCAATACTTCCGTTGCAAAAAATTTATTCAATGAACATTCAATGGCATATTCAGCAATAGATCTAGCAATTTCTTTTCCTTCTTTCGCTTGTTCGGCATCCAGCTTGCTCATGCGCTCCTCAAATAATCCAACTGTGCGATATACCGAGCTCTCCGCAGCGTATAGTTTTGATGCCATCGTCGCAAATTTTTCTTGTGTTAATGAAAATTGGGAAATTGGCGTTTTAAATTGCTGGCGCTGATTCGCATATTGAATCGTCACCTCTAGAGCCCGTTTGGAGCCGCCAACCGCTCCGACACCTAATTTATAACGGCCAATATTTAAAATATTAAAAGCGATGACATGCCCCTTTCCAATTTCCCCTAATAAATTCTCCTTCGGCACAAGGGCATCTTGTAAAATTAATGTGCGAGTGGAAGAGCTTTTAATTCCCATTTTCTTTTCTTCTGCTCCGGTAGACACCCCAGGAAAATCACGCTCTACAATAAAAGCCGAGAAATGCTCGCCATCCACTTTAGCATAAACGACAAACACATCCGCAAACCCTGCATTGGTAATCCATTGCTTCTCTCCATTCAAAACATAGTGAGTGCCTTCTGCATTCAGCTTCGCTGTCGTTTTCGCCCCTAGAGCGTCCGAACCGGAGCCCGGCTCTGTTAAAGCATAAGCCGCTATCTTTTCACCTGTGGCCAATGCCGGCAAATATTTTTGTTTTTGCGCTTCTGTTCCAAATAATACAATAGGAAGTGAGCCGATTCCTACGTGGGCGCCATGCGAAATCGAAAATCCTCCGGCCCGCGCCATTTTTTCGGCAATTAATGCTGAGCTGATTTTATCAAGCGACAAACCTCCATACTCTTCCGGTACATCCGCGCTTAAAAGTCCAATTTCTCCCGCTTTCTTTAGCAGTTTAACAGAACGATCAAACTCATGATTTTCTAAGTGCTCTAACTGAGGCAACACCTCATTGATCACAAATTCCTCTGTTGTTTTGGCGATCATTTTATGCTCATCTGTAAAATCTTCCGGAGTAAACACGCGTCCGCAGTCTACCTCTTCAATTAAGAAGCTGCCACCTTTCACCACATTATCCATCGCTTTTGCCATTGCGTTTCTCCCCCTTGTTTTTATGTGAACAATCTTGATATCATCTGCTCGGCCCTACTCCAATAATTCAAATACACCAGCGGCTCCCATGCCGCCGCCGATGCACATCGTAACAATACCAAATTGCTCATGCCGGCGGCGCATCTCATGAAGCAAGGTCAGCGTTAATTTAGCCCCTGTGCATCCGAGCGGATGCCCGAGTGCAATCGCTCCGCCATTGACATTGACTTTTTCTTCATCTAGACCGAGCTCCCGAATCACTTGAATCGCTTGTGAAGCGAACGCCTCATTTAGCTCAAATAATCCGATATCGGAAAGCTCTAATCCAGCAAGCTTTAGCGCCTTTGGAACAGCAGCAATCGGCCCGATTCCCATCACTTCTGGAGGGACGCCTGCTACGGCGAATGAACGGAATTTTCCAAGAGGCTTCAAGCCAAGCGCTTCTGCCTTTTCGCGATCCATCACCATGACCGCTGCTGCCCCATCGCTTGTTTGCGACGCATTTCCTGCAGTGACTGTTCCATTAACGGCAAACGCCGGGCGCAGCTTTGCTAATATTTCTTTGTTCGTTTCCGGACGAACACCTTCGTCTTCAGCAAATACGATCTGTTTTTCCGTAAGTCGGTTATTTTCAACCGTACGGATCGTGACATTCACCGGAACAATTTCATCCACAAACTTCCCGTCACGGATCGCTTGGGCTGCCCGCTGATGGCTGCCTACAGCAAACGCATCCTGTTCTTCGCGGCTGATTCCATACTTCATAGCCACTTGCTCTGCTGTATGTCCCATTGACATATAGTATTCTGGAATGTTTTCAGCAATTTTTGCATTCGGCCTCACAACATGCCCCAGCATGGGGACAAGACTCATTGATTCAACGCCGCCAGCGATAATCGTGTCAGAGTGGCCAAGCATAATGCGTTCCGCTGCATAAGCAATCGCCTGCAGCCCTGATGAGCAATAGCGATTGATCGTAATGGCTGGAACAGTGTAAGGGAGACCTGCCAATGCCCCTATGTTGCGGGCTATATTTAGCCCCTGCTCCGCCTCCGGCATGGCGCAGCCAAAAATCAAATCATCGATGTCTCCATCATAATTTTCCGCTCTCTTTAATGTTTCTTTCACAACAAGCGCGCCTAAATCATCTGGACGCATATGAGCAAGCGTCCCTTTTTTCGCCTTTCCGACCGGAGTACGCGCTCCCGCTACGATGACTGCTTCTCTCACAATCTTCCCCCCTGTTTCTATATAGGCTTTATTTAAGATTTTACGAGCATGAATGCCTTACAGCATCCAAACCATATTCCACGCAACTTCGATGAGAGCAGCGGATCATAAGCCAGTCAATCCATCCCCTTGCTATTGTTAAGAGAAAGCCCCCTGTGCTCATTTGATACGGCCGCATATCTATGTTTGTTATTTAGTTGCGCAGCGGCTTTCCTTTTACAAGCATATGCTGCATCCGCTCCTGCGATTTTCTTTCTCCTACTAAACTTAAAAACGCTTCTCTCTCTAAATCTAATAAATATTGTTCATCTACCTCCGTACCGTACGGCACTTTTCCTCCAGCAATGACATAGGCAAGCTTTTTGGCAATCTTTACATCATGCTCTGTAGCATAACCGGAAAGGTGCATGGATTGAGCAGCTAAAAGCAATGCTGCGTATCCAGACTCGCCTACGACCGGAATCTTTTTGCGCACAGGCGGCTGATAACCGCTGTCGTATAGAGAAATTACAGCCTGTTTGGCATCATAAAGCAAATGGTCACCATTCATCGTAATTCCGTCTTGTCGATTTAAAAAATTCAGCTCGCGAGCTTCCAACGCCGATGTAGATACTTTGGCCGTCGCAATCGTTTCAAACACTTTATTCGCCACTTTTTGCAAATCAAAGTCCACACCATTCGGCAGGCTGTTTAAATATTTAATATATAGTTCCTTGTTTCCACCGCCGCCAGGAATCAACCCAACACCAACTTCAACTAATCCCATATACGTTTCTCCTGCCGCCTGAATGCGTGCGGCCGGCAAGCAAATTTCCGTACCGCCGCCAAGCGTCATCGCAAAAGGAGCAGCAACCACTGGCTTTGGACTATATTTAATATTCATCATCGCCTGCTGGAACTGTCTCACAACGAGCTCAATTTCAAAATAATTATCATCTTGGGCCTCCATTAAAATCAGAGCCAGATTAGCACCAACACAGAAGTTTTTCCCTTGGTTTCCAATGACAAGGCCTTTATAGTTGCGATCGACTTCCTCTAGCGAGTCGTTGATCATTTGGACAATATCAAGGCCGATCGCATTATTTGGTGAATGAAACTCTAATAGCGCAACATCATCCCCTAAATCAATCAAGCTGGCACCGCTATTTTTTTTGATAACCCTGTTTTCTTCTTTTAACCGTTTAAGATGAATGACTTTTGGATTCTCTGAAACAGGCTTGTATTCTCCCTTGTCATAAACTAAAACTTTTCCGTTTTCTCGCTTATAAAAGGATGTATGCCCCGCAGCAAGCATTTGAGCAACCCAATCAGGAACGTTCTTTCCTTCTTCTTGCATTTTGCGAACAGACGCTTCCACACCGATCGCATCCCATGTTTCAAACGGGCCAAACTCCCATCCAAATCCCCATTTCATTGCCCGGTCAATGGCGACAATATCATCGGCAATTTCCCCTAGCAGTTGTGCCGAATAAAGAAGGACCGGGCTTAAAATATTCCAAAGCAATTCTCCAGCACGGTCATCGCTATATACAAGCGCTTTCAATTTATTGCTTAATCCTTTAGCCTGCTTGCTCATCTCGACCGCTGGTGTTTTTAGTTTTTTGCTTGGTTCATATTCCAGGGTTTCATAGTTTAATTCTAAAATGTCCTTTCCTTTTTTGAGGAAAAATCCTTGTCCTGCTTTGCTGCCAAGCCATCCTTTTTCCAGCATTGCTTTCATAAAATCAGGAGTGCGAAAAACCTCTTTTTCCTCTCCGTCCACTTTTTCAAATACATTGTTCGCTACATGAATAAATGTATCTAAACCAACGACATCCAGCGTGCGAAACGTAGCGCTTTTCGGACGTCCGATTAACGGCCCTGTAACCGAGTCAACCTCGCCAACGCTGTAGCCTCCTTTGATCATTTCTCGCACTGTTACTAGCAGCCCATACGTTCCAATGCGATTAGCAATAAAATTAGGCGTATCTTTAGCAATGACGACTCCTTTCCCAAGCACTTCCTCGCCAAATTCCTTCATAAAGGCAACAACCTCTGGATCAGTGGCTTTCGTCGGAATGATTTCCAGAAGTTTTAAATAGCGGGGCGGATTAAAAAAGTGAGTCCCTAAAAAATGCTTTTTAAAATCTTCCGAACGTCCTTCAGACATGGCTTCCACTGAAATACCAGACGTATTGGAACTTACAATGCTCCCTTCTCTTCTGACTGCGTCGATTTTAGCAAACAGCTGTTTTTTTATGTCTAAATTCTCCACCACTACTTCAATGATCCAATCAGCCTCCGCCAGACGGTGTAAGTCATCTTCAAAATTTCCGGTCTCGATGAGCGCCAGCTTTTCTTTCGCCATCAGCGGCGCCGGTTTTTGCTTCAATAGCTTTTGCAGAGCCTGATTCGCCAAGCGGTTACGAACAGCTTTATGTTCAAATGTAAGACCTCTTGCTTCCTCCTCCTTTGTTCGTTCACGCGGCACGATATCAAGAAGCAAGGTTGGAATGCCGACGTTCGCTAAATGTGCGGCAATGCCGGAGCCCATTACTCCAGAGCCTAATACCGCGGCCCGTTTAATCCGTTTGACCATGGCAACTTCCCCCTCCAATATATTGAATGAATAATCATTCATTTTCTCTCAAAAAAAATATTGGCTGACTATTATTCTTATAATTAAAATATAAAGTATCTTTTAAATTTTCGCAATATATATGCTTAACAATTTTTGTCTAGAGTATAAATTATTTTTTTCAGCCAAGCTAAAAACGGAGGTGATAGGGATGGCAAAAATGCAGAAGAACCCGTCTAAAGCAGCCGTCAGCGCCGCAAGTGTCAAAGGAAACGCAGGACCAAATGTCGAGATGGATGGAAGCGGGAAAAAAACAAGTCAAAATCAGCAATATAAAAAAGCAAACATGCAAGGAGAGTAACGATACTTGCTATAGCTGGGCAATACATGCAACAATGATCCATACAACTTGATCCTTCAACATTCACTTCCACTTGAGAAGTCGATGGTTGAGCGATCGAACAGCCCCCTTTCGGACAGCCGGATTTGTCTGAAAACGGCCTGTTGATTGGGCTGGCGGTCACGCTTTGGCGTAACGGCCGCAAGTTACCGACTTGCCTTTCGACCGTAAGTTTTATTGACACCATTCATTTATTCAGTAGATATAGCGTAAGGACCATAAACGAATCGATGGGATCTAGCACCACGAGTGAACGATATAAAGGGGCTGCCTTCTAATAATAGGCAGCCCCTTTTGGATAGAGCAGAAAAATAAAAGCGGAATCAAACGAAGAAACAAAATCGCGAATTTTTTTCTTCATTCACTGTTAAAAGCTTAACCACATGAGATAGGTACGGCCCTTCCCAAATAACGAACGTTATCATTCTGTTCAAGGGAAGGGGCAGAAAAGCTTGTGTTTACCCATATCATGCTGTGATTTTTATAAAACAATAAACCATGGATATTTGTGCCTTTACTATTTACGCAATATTCCTTTGATAACAAATGCTACATTCGCTGGGCGTTCAGCAAGACGGCGCATAAAATAGCCGTACCAGTCCGTTCCATACGGTACATAGACACGCATGGTGTATCCTTCGCGAACAAGCTGTTCTTGTCGTTCTGGGCGAATTCCGTACAACATTTGAAACTCAAATTGATCATTTGGAATGTTATATTCCTTTACTAGCTGCTTCGTATATTCAATAATCGCATCATCATGAGTCGCTACCGCCGTATAGTTTCCATTCAGCAGATGCATTTTAATAATTTTTTTGAAATTATCATCAACATCTTTTTTCTCAGGAAACGCTACTTCCTGCGATTCCTTGTACGCTCCTTTAACAAGGCGCAAATTCGGATGGTAATCTTTTAAATCTTCAATATCGGATTCCGTACGATATAAATACGCTTGCAATACCGTACCCACATTATCATATTCTTTTTTCAATTGCTTAAAAATATCCAATGTTTTTTGGCAACGTGAATAGTCCTCCATATCAATGGTAACAAATACGCCGTTTTCTTTTGCCGCATCTAGAATCCGGCGCATATTTTGCATCACAAGCTCATCAGAAATGTCTAGTCCCATTGATGTCATTTTTAAGGATAGCTGGGAGTTCAACTTCTCTCTTCCAATTGCGCGAATGGCTTCAATAGAATTGTCAGCCATTTCATTCGCTTCTTTTGCGTTATCAACAAACTCTCCTAAATAATCGATCGTCACTGCAAGCCCTTTTTTATTTAAATCTTTAATCACTTCTACAGCACGTTCAATCGTTTCTCCAGCTACAAAGCGAGAAGCCCCGAAGCGCAACCCGTATTTTTTCGCCAATTTTGTCAATGTTTTATTTTTTGATAAAAACAAAAAAAAGTCACGCATCAATTGCTCCATCTTACTACCTCCTTATTTCCGTAAACGCCTTCATGTACTATCTACGATGATTTTAGCATGTTTTTTTATAATTGAATATCTTTTTTCGACAAAATTCGCCTTTATGTATATTATTCCACAAACCGGATAATCTACAACCGAGTCATTGATACCATATTTATAAAAGGAGTGGAACCTTATGCAACAGCAACCCATCCAACAGCAGGCTGCTATGCCTCAGCCGCCGCAAATGATTTCATCAAAAGATGCCATGTATTTCACAGATATGATGTCTGGGAACTTGCTCGCTATGAAAAAAGCGCACTTTTTTGCATCGCAGTGCCAAGATCCAGAAGTCGCAGCTGCTATCGAAAGAGCTGGACAAATGCATCAACGTCATTATGAGCAAATTTTACAACACTTGAAAAAGCAACCAAATCCATCCATTACATCATCTTTTCAATAAGGAGGGAAAATAAATGAACCAAGCATCTATTCAAAATCCAGAAACACAAGTGGCTAAAACACCACAAATGAACGACCGCGACTTTTTAAATGATTTATTAGCCACTGAAAAGTATATGACCTCTTCCTATACTACATTTTTACACGAAGCAAGCCACCAACAATTATATCAGGATATGCTTCATATTTTTACTGAAACGCAAAATTGCCAGCGTGAACTGTATAATCTTATGTTTAAAAAAGGATGGTATAAGCTTGAAGCGGCAGATCAGCAAAAGCTGCAACAATCTTATCAGCAATTCCAAGGATATACGAATCAATTTCCATATCAACCAAATGTTCAATAAATGTTTCCCCCGTATAAAACGTACGGGGGAAACACTCATTAATACCAATATCCTCCATAAGGATATGGACCATACGGAGGAAACGGGCCATATGGTCTTGGGTATCCATAAAAAAGCGGTGGAATTAACGCGCTCCCGACTAATCCTCCTAACAGTCCTCCTAAAAATGGGCCACCGAAAAACCATCTCGTTTCATAAGGGTTTGCCCGAATCATTACGGTTCTCCTCTCATCAGTCCATATTAGCGCTTGATTCACCCTTTCCTATTTTTAATAGTAATAAGGGTATCCGAAAAATGGAGATCCGCCATAAAACGGAGGAACCAATGCGCTGCCTAATAATCCTCCTAAAAAACCTCCAAAAAAGGGACCGCCACCGAAAAATGGACGTGGACCAAAAAATCCCCATGGACGAACTCCCCATCCCCAAGGACGTCCCCAAACTCTCGTGTCTTGACCAATAAAATTATTCATGTTGATTTTCCTCCTCATCTTTCATAAATTCCCACACTTCATACATATGTCAGGCAAGTGCGGAGAGCGTGGGCGAATGTCCCATTTTGAGCAAATAAAAACTTCCGCTTAGAGTATAGGGAGCTATCTATATAAACGATGAATGATTTCAGCATTCAATCCATTTGCGAATGATATAGAATCATCCAATAAGCAGAATCCCATGTTGGCAACGCTCGAAAGCAAGTGCGTGACTTGTCTCCAAACAGCCGCTTCCAGACAAATGAATTTGTCTGGAAGCGGTATTGTTCAATTGTTGAACCGTCGAAATCAGTGATCATCCGCTTACTTGAGGACAAATATTGATATATCAAGCTGTTAATCTATCTAAATACCAGCCGGTTTGTCAACCTAAATCTCTATGCATCATAACACACATGGTAAAAAGTTACGTTTTATCCACGTCATAATAGGCAACCCTCTGCTCTTGCTTAAGCAACGATTCCACGAATCATGATGGAAAGCATCTTTTTGAACGCTTCAGCATCATCTACGGTATCTCCATGAAGCACAGCTTTGTATGCTTCTGCTCCTTTTGCCACATTCACGTATCCTATCTCCGTGTGAACAAACTAACACAGACCATTTTTTCTTCCGCATGAAAAGGTCATTCTCAGCAAAAACGATCTCCCCCTGAAGCTCACCTTGATCTGATTAACATTGGACAATAAACAAGTTTTTCCTTTATACTAATAGATAAATGATAACTATTCTCAACTAAGGAAGAAAGGATGCTTTACGTTGCGAGATGTTCACAATACGGCTCTTTTAGCCATTTTATTTTTTGTTTTTATCCCTATCATTGTTTCATACAAACAATCATTAAACTTAGAAAAGGATATCCTTTGGTCCTCGTTAAGAGGATTTGTTCAACTCCTGCTGCTCGGGTATTTTATTTCCTATATTTTCTCCTTTAAACACTGGTATGTCATCATAGGTTATGTATTGGCTATGATTATTGCTGCTTCGCTGAATGTTTCTAAAAGAGGGATAGAATATAGACGCACATTTGCTTTTGTATTGCTGGGAATCTCTGCATCTGTCGGCTTTTCTATTTGCTTATGGCTTATGGTTGGCGTCATTCCTTTCCAAGCTCAATACATCATCCCGGTCGGCGGAATGTTTTCGGGAACAGCCATGGTGGCTGCTAGCGTAGTTCTAGAAACGATGAAAAAGTCAGAAAGTACAGATGAGAAGGAAATGAAGCGGAACGCTATAAAAATCGCCATGATCCCGACGGTTGACACGTTAAAAACAATGGGGCTTGTTCAAATTCCCGGAACAATGACAGGGATGATTTTAGCCGGGGCTGAACCAATCGCTGCAGTCAAATATCAAATTTTTATCGTCTTTACCCTTATGGTTGTCGCTGCTATCGCCTCCATCATCGTTTGCACATGCAACTACCGTGTATTTTTCTATCATTCTCATCCGGCGCGGCAAGAAGCAAGCGCAGGAAAATAAGGTTTGTAGAAGCTGACGGCTTTACTCTCCATCGTCGTTCCCATATCCTTGATGCTTTCTAGCAGCTCTTCTATTTTCCGTTAAAGAGCTGCCGCATCAACTGTCTGTATTGCTCTCCTGCCCCATCAGCGGCTGAAAGTAGGGACATCGCCCTTATGAAACAAAACAGCGGACCATGACTCGGTTTTACAAGATGATATGGCCGGCGTTCAATAAAATCAGCAGGGACCCCCTGCTGGTGTTAGTTCTGTCTATGATTATGATTGGAGTAAGTCACTCCACGATTTTTCTGGTGTCTTTAATGTGATCTCACTGAAAAATGTATGGAGACGCTGCTTCCATGTATGGCATTTAGCACATCGTTCTTGTCCGGCACGGGCAATCGCTTCAGCCTCGTCAGGGTGATCTAAATAGTAACGAATTTTTTCAATTAAATCCTCTTTATTTTTATATCCGACAATTTCTTTATCATATTCAAAAAACTGACGCATTTCATCGAAATACTCTGTAAATAACAACCTTCCCGTAGCCACCGCTTCAAAGACACCAACTTTCACATTCGTATACCCTGCACCTGTTTTTGGAAAATTGACGACCATTTTCGCCGAATGCATCGCTTGAAACCATTTCTCGCCATATACAGGACCTTCCGATTTCAAAGGCCATCCTCTTCCAAAAATTTTTGCTTGAAAAATATCTTGAAGCGATTGGGCAATTTCTAATCGATTGGGCCGATAATGGCCAATGATTGAAATATCTGATTGGTACTTGGCAACAGGCTCTCGTGGAATAAAAAAGCGCGAGTCGATCCCAAACGGCATATAAAAAGTATTCGTTATCCCTGCTTTCTTATATTGCTTATAGGATAAAACTGAATTCGTTGTGTGGTAATCAAATTTTCCAACGAACTGCCTGACAGTCGGATACACATCCGGATCGCTTAATGTTATTCCAATGACCGTGCAATATTTTTTGACTTCTTCTAGAATCTCCGGCTGAAATGTCAATCCCCCGGCACAAAACAGAAGGATATCTGGTTGAAAGCGGGCCACTTCTTCCTTAATAGCTGGCCATTTCACATACACAGGTCCATGGCCGCCAAAACGACGATAAGGATTATAAATGAGATGGGGTCTTAGCTTTAAATTGATCTCATGCACTTGATAGCCATTTTCAAGCAACCCCATTTGAATGCTGCGGACAATTCCTGTTTCTCCCTCTGTATACCTGCCAATAAATACGATTTTTAACGGACTGCTGTCCATCCTTACATCCCCCCAAGCATTTTCATTAGAACGGTTTGATTGATCCGTTCTCTCTCTTGCAAAGCGGTAACGTTATCTTGAATCAACTGGCGATGATTTTGAGGGTTGGTCAGACAGTCTTCGATGATCATGCGGAGAGAGGATACATCGATCTTTTCAATAGGAAAGCAATATGGCTTTAAATCGAGTTCTTGATAAAGACCGCTTACTTTGTCATCATAGGATAACCCGATGCTTGGCACTCCTTCGCTCAAAGCAAAAATACTGGCATGAAGCCGCATCGCAATCATTAAATCCACCCGTTTACAAACCGCTTTATACTCTGCTGGAGAACCGTCGTACGGCAAAATTAAGGAATCTCCTTTTAATCGTTGTGCAAGTGTCCTTGCTTTTTCCAATTCTGACGGCAGCTTATTAAAAGTCATGATCACAAAGGTGACCTCATATCGTTTAGAAAGGTGGTTGAGTATGGAAATCAATTGATACTCTGCTTGTTTTGCACTTTTACGATCATAGGACCATTGACGCAAATTCAGCCCAATATATTTATGTGACGGTGTTCTCTTTACAAATGGAGCAACAGATGTGCTGCGAGCAGCAGGCAATATAATCGCTGGATCAGCGGACAGCTGATGTTTCGTGATTCCTAACGAAGTTAATAGCTGAAAAGAGGTTGTATCTCTGACCGTAATTTCATCAGCAATCTCACCAATCCACTTCATGGCTCGCTTCGATTCCTCGCTCGCTAGCGGACCGATTCCAACAGCATATAACATGGTTTTGACATTTAGCATTTTCGCTAAAATAATGGGAGCTGAGTAATAATTTAATGCTCCTTTTTGATCGCTGAATAAATTTTCTGGTGCAAAAGTGTTATAATCTTGAAACAGTCCTCCGCCTCCGACAATCAATAGTGCACTTTCTTTTAAAGCTTGAGTAATCCGCTTAAAATTTAGGCCATAAATATAATCGATTTTTTCATCTCCATAATACGCTTTTATGTTTTTAGACCAAGCAATCACTACGATTTCTATTTGATGGTCGACTTGTTTAAGCGTGCGGATAATAGAATGAAGAATAGCGTCATCTCCAGCATTTCCAGCTCCATAAAAACCATGGATTAATACTTTCATCATAACATCACCCTTTTCTTTTTATAAATACAAGGAAATGGTTCGACATCCATAAACCTTTCTTGTTTATTCTTTTCACCTACTGAAACGGATAGCGGTAAAGGCAGAAGGCTAAGCAATCCATTAGATTTTGCAACACACACATGGGGCGTGATCATTGTTTCTGTTTCATATTTTCATAGAAACAAACTTCTTTGTTAGCTCAATTAATAAAAATGGATGACCAACGTTTATGATTATATTTATATTGCTCTTTTCTATTTTCGGAACGGCAGAAAACCTAGAATATCCTTGGAACATATCGCTCTGCGCATTTTCATACTTTCGCAGCAAGACTGGAAACCTACATATACAACTAGAAGATTGAACTTATAGCTGATTGGAAAGAAGCAACTCTATTTTTTCGACGGTCGGAGGCAGGTCATAGACTTCCCTCCATCACTCCAGCGTGACAAATGACCAAACAACGAACCCCTTTCAGATAAATGCATTGGTCTGATAGCGGTGTTGTTCGGTCATCCAACCGTCGAAATCCAACAGTCACTTCATAGAGAAAGCGAAAATGTTGACATGCCATGTTTCATCTATATTGTCTTCAAATATGCAAGATGATGTGATGTCGGTTTCAAATGTGAGAAATGATGTCGAAAGCATAAATCCATTTTATGATAGAATACATCTTCCATCGTTATATCATCTCTTTAAAGACGCGAAATCTTTAATAATCATTTCGATTTGCTCACCGCGATGATCCCAAGTGTGCTGCAAGGCATAGCGGATGCGATCAGACGCATCTCCTGCATGATGGATATAATGAAGCACTTTGGAAACAAATTCATCATGAGAATGTCCGATTTCTACATAAGGATACATCTGTCTGCATTCGGGGAGATTGGTTGAAACGACAGGTTTTCCAGCTGCTAAATATTCATATGCTTTGACAGGATTAACAGCAGCTGTAAGTTTATTTTTTTGGAAAGGGATGATACAAACATGAAAAAAAGGGAGATAGTTCGCAAGCTGCTCATGCGCTTTATGTCCTAGAAAATGCACATTCGATTTGCCGTATGAACAATAATTCAAGCCAAATTCGGCTCCAATGACAACTAAATCAAGTTCCTCCCGCAGCAGCCGCCGCACAAGCCCTTCGTCAATCCATGGTGCCCATGCCCCTACATAACCTACTAGCGGCCTATTATTTTTTGGTAAATCACGTGGAAGGATGGACGATGCATGTTCTAGATGAAGTGATAAATCGGGATCGTAGCCATTTCGTACAATCTCAATACGCTTGAAGGGATAGTCCTTTCGCAGCCGCTCAAACAGAGGCTGTGACGTGCAAATAATGGCATTCGATCGCTTTACCATTTCCGGTTCATAGCGCTGCCATCTTTCCATTTCATCTACACAATCATAGATCACCCAATCTGGTTTCATTTTTTTGATATAGGGCGTTAATTTTGGCCACGTACACCATAGGCCAACCACATTTCCATACGTCTGTTTCAGTCTTGGATACTCTTCTCTTACCCATTTACTAAAATGATGAACAACATATAATCCTGGCATCATTTCTTCTACAGGCTTTTTTTGCGTTGATTGATTGCAATAAAAAACGGTATATCCTCTTTTAGCCAGCTGCTTGGCCAGCTGCTGCGGCCGTTGCTTCATCCATGACCAGTCAATCGTCGGGGGAAAAATAATCATGCTCACCACGATCCCTCCTCTTTACTCGGTCTTATTTCATATACTATGAAATAATAATCATATATGAAATAGACAATAAACCACTCCACTTAAAGTTTTATTTGGCATACTTATATACAAATTCAAAAATGCAACCACCAATTATGGATAAAAAAACAGACCCTGCTTTTCTCAATAGTCGAAGGAGGGCTATGTCTTCTCCCTTTCACGTGTCCAAGTGACGGAGATTCCAGTAACACTGCTTTCAAGTCTGTTTATAGGGTTATGAATATCGGTTCTTGGCTCGATCACCCAATCGTCGAAAAACGACATGATTTCCATGTTCATATAAATATTAAAGTTCGTGGTGCCAGATAAAATCGGCTCACTTGTGAGTCTTATACGATATTAAGAACGAACAGTATCTGTAAAAGCTCACGACTGGAAACGAGGCATCCTCTGCTCACATGGGGCAAATATGAGAGATCAAGTTATATCTATATCATTGCCCGTAATGCCTAATTAGCATCACGGGTATATTAAAATGTTAAATTACAGCTATCTTGAAAAATACTCTTTCATTAATATGACGACAAATGAGTCGAATTCGACAAAGAGCGATCTTCATCCTTTCAATGATGATGAAATTGTTCTGTCATGAAATTCTATTATAGTCGACTTCATCAAATTTGATACGATTAATGAAATCGTTTATCTACAACAATAAAACCAAGCATATACTATCACTGTATAAAATACAAAATGAAAGGATGGTTAATTTGGCAACAAACAACGGATTAAGTACACAACGAGAAAGATTAAGAGAGCAACTAGTTGCACTTTCACAGAGCTTAACAGCCACCAGTCTCTCTAATCGTGGGATAGATGTTTCCGCTATGTTAGACTTATTGGGCATCAATTTTAACGTATCTATTGGTACCTCTTCTTCCAGCCTCCTTAGTCCCAATGGGTTAGCACAGTATCTTAATAATGAGATTGCGGTCACGACCCCAAGTGAAGTCATTAGCGGAACACTTATTGCGATTCAAACCAATTATATAGTGATGGTGGAATTTGACGGTTCGTTAGTTTTGATCCCGATTGATAAAATTGAAGCCGTTACCGAAATTTAAAGAAAGGAGATTATTCATATGTTTAAGCTAACATTTAGAGAAGAGCTAGCAAATCGCGTCGGTCAACTAGTTGAACTTGAAACAAATAACTCGTTCATTTCAGGTATCCTTGGAAGCGTATCAGATGGTTTTATTATTGTCGTAGAATTTACCGGATACAGTAATGTTACACATACTGTTGTAATTGACGCCATTAACTTCATTCGCTTCCCACTAACTTCTTAAATACGCATGATGGCCAGTCAAGCTTCTTTTCTCAACCAATATCAATATTCTTTATAACATCGCTCCATTTGGAGTGGTGTTTTTTTGTAATACTCGCATCATGTTTACGAACATTGTAAATGCTAAAATTGTTGTAGAATAGACGCCCACTTTTTAATAAATCATTTAATATGAACACATCTTCATACAGTCGACCATCTTGAAACGTTTTAACAGGAAATCCTCCATTTTTTCTTAAAGAAGCAGTTCGATATATGCGAGGGCCCAATGGAAAGCGATAAGATAGCAGCTGCTTCTGTGTATGCACAGGCATCCCTGTACGAATTCCTTTAAATATCACATCACCGTCGTTTTGTTGCTTCCAAAATTTTAAGTTTCCATAAATAACAGACACATCATTTGAAATTTTCGCCAATAAAGGCTTTAACACAGTAAATGCATCAGGATCCAGCCAGTCATCAGCATCCAATTCCAATACGAAATCCGTTTTAATATGCGGCAACAATTGATTTAAAGCACGTGCTTTTCCACTGTTTTTTTGTCGGAAGCTCTCGATCGGAAAAATTTTTGTCCATCTTTCGATTTTTTGGTAAGAGCAGTCGGAGGATCCATCATCTATCACCAATACTTGATCAGGGGGAGTAGTTTGCGCTACACATGAAGCAAGCGCTGTTTCAATATATTGCTCCATATTATAATTAGCCATCATAATTGAAAGCGAAGGAGCGGCTATCTCATCGCTAGAAGAATTAAAGTATTTTTTGATAAATTCTTGCTTATAAAAATTTGTATGATTATCTATCTTTCGATTTTGTTTGACCACCTCTTTTGGAACCGCCATGGTTTTCACGGTTCTCACACGATTTAGCTGACTTAACCAATGAGGTAATATGGCTTCTTTAAACGGCACTTGATATTCTAATAAAAAAGACGTCTGCTTTAACAATTGCTTTTTTATAAAAAACGGACGTTGAATCATTAGACGACGAACATCGTATAAATAAGTAATCACCATATTATCTTCTTCTATTCTCAATGAAACGTTTTTGATTTTTTCAGTTAAATAATCTTGATCATACAAACATAGCACGTATTGACATGTGCTTTCCTCAACGATTTTTTTTAATGTTTTGCTCAAATTCTCCTCGACAATTTCCTGACACCCTATTCTGTCGTGAAAATCAAATGCATCGATTTTGAATATATGGTTTTTCCGTCTGATAATAGTCACCTTTTTTATGCGTGAACGAATATATTGCAATGAAACAATCGCCTTGGACAAAGCAGTTTGTGAAGTATAATCTAAAAGCAACACATGAATATCTTCCATGATCATCCCCCTATATTTCTTGCATCATATCTCAATATGCAGCCCTACAACTATTAAAAGTTTTTTCTTTTTTATTCCATATAAATATCATTTAAAATTTTCGAGAATCATTTCCGGAAAGTCAACAGTCAAAAACAAATCACACAAACGCGTGACAAAGACCCAAACAACACCGCTTTCAGACCGATACCCTAGTCTGTAAAGCGGTTCATTGTTCAGGAATCCGGTCATCAAGAAATAGCACGAAACCTATTATAAAAGACACAAATAAAAAGCTTAGTTTCATCTATACAGTTCTATGCTCAAGAACCACTCTTTTATTCTTTTTTTCGTCTTCTTCCGCATCCACAGCCTCTTCTCTTTTTTTTGTTTTCTTTCTCTTTCTTTTCAGCCGGTTCTGCAGACTTCTTATGCTTTTCTCGTGCCATCCTTTCTCCCCCTTCTACAAATAAATTTAACTTGAAATTTCAGCTCTTCGCTGTTCAAAAAATCAGTTCGTCTATTCCCAAAGAAGGCTTGGAGGGAGCACTCATGTCCAGCCGGACGGCCCAATAAATGGTTTGAAAAGCCGAAATACCAAGCTATTTCTATATAATCTTATGTTCATTCTTTGATAATGGTTAACAAAATCAACTATTCTACTAATTTTTCTACAATGGCTTCGATCACTCCAGCCATTCCCGCAATCGCCAAGATCATGATCACCGGTTCAAAAACGGCCGGAAAAAGCCACCCTCCTAAAAATAATCCTGCCGCACACCAAACTCCTGTACACCAGTAACAGCTTAAAAGCTCTCCTAGAAAGGCACGAATCCCTTTTCCTTTAATGACCACATATGTTTCTGTCACATTTTCAGCATTTGTTTCTACAATTTCCTCTAAAAAAGGTTTTCTAATAAAACTCGTTATTTGATCGTATACCAACAATCTAGTCAGCCGAAAAACAGCAAACGAAAAAACGAGCAGTTCTATATATGAAATACTGTTTAGCATCCCTTTCCCCTCACTTTCCTTATCATCATATGCAGGGAGGAATCAATTATGTTCAGCCAACTGCGAACTTGGGAATGGATCAATCCTCTCTATAGAATGGGCGTTCGAAGACAAATCTGTGGACTTTCTTTCCCACGCCAATATGAACCTGCAAAGCCATCGGCTCTTGGACATCGGACAATCGACAGTCAATCCAAGCTCTGAAAAGATGCAAATATGAACATCTTAAACCTCATCTCCCCTGAACGTATCGATACATCAACATGCCAAGTTCCATCTATATCTCCTGTCCATAAACAACAAAAACAGCCATCAAAGAATAGTCCTATTTTTATAAGAATAAAGCAGCAATAACCGATCTTCACACGGCCGAATCCTAAATGGCCGGCCCCAGTGAAGTAAAATAGAAAAAATGGGCACAGGCATTTGTATGTTTATCCAATCAAAAATCGGCACATTTGCATTATATGTATACAGGAAAGGAGGATATTTACCACGTTTCTATTCCATTTTGCCGCATTCCAATTGAAAAAACAGTTCATCTCAAAAGAAAAAACGGCCCTGTGGACCGACACTGTGACACATTGAAAGGAGGAGAATCCATTTGTCTGATAACAAAAAAAACCTGGAGCAAATCTCATCAAGCTTAGCCAAACTGTTTATTTTAGATGCATTTAATAAGCACAACGTAAGCAGCGAGCACAGACGGCAGCTTTCAGATGACGAAAAACAGCAGCTGAAAGCACTAGTAGGGAATTTACAAAACCAAGTAAATGAATTTCTCGAAAAGCAAAACCAACCAAAAGTCGCGAAAGCCAACAAAACTCCTGAACCCCCAAAAAACACCACTCTAAGAGATATGTTAAAAAACAGAAAAAAATCGTGACAAGTACGCAATAAATGGGTCAATCCCCTAGGGCAAGTATCATATACAAAAAAATCCTTTCCGCATTTAATAGTATTAAAAGAAAAAGGAGGAAAATAACTATGGAAGCCAGACCATATTCGTGGCAGGCTCACGGTTCCGCATGTCATCCCATTGAAAAACGGTTTGAGCCAAATAATTACTATAACAACAGATTTAACGTCTGTGATGATAGCGACAACAATTCTACAGCAATGCAAAATGCGGTTCAGAGAGCTGACACAGAGCAATTATCGTCAGAAACCATTATCGTTAAGGACTCTTGCGACATCGAAATCTCTTCTACAGAAACACAAGTAGCTGTCGCTCTACAAGTTGTTCTTCAAGTAGCGATCGCATTAGTCATTAACTTAACAATCGCTGACAGCATCCGTGCTGAGGCAGTCACACAGGAATTGCTACAAAAAGCAACGATTACTCAAGCAAACAAACAAAAATTGATCATCGAAAATTCTAAAAACGTCGTTGTTACTACTACAGATACTGATGTTGCTATCTCCCTCCAAGTATTGATTCAAATTCTCGTCGCGCTTGTTGTACAAATCGACATTCTCTAAATCTGTCAAGGCGAGGGTATTCGCCCTCGCCTTTGTACCTTTCCTCTCCCAGCACGATTGCTTTTGTATCATCGATTATGAATCAGTGTTTTATCATTTGGCTCTTGAGATTTTCTTTTCATCTGTCATTTCAAATCCAACATTCTTAGGCAAATCTATAACATAAAAAGCAAATCTTTTCCATGATAAACACATTTCTTTCTTGAATATTTTCCCTAATTTTTAGACAAATGCCCACACACTATAAAATGAACGCACATACTCTGTTAGGGACAGAAGGTCAATAAAACCAGTTATAAGGAGTTGAATTAAATGGGCCACGATAAGCATCATAAAGATTATAATTGCGTATGCAGAGCGGTTGAAGAAATTTTTGATGCGCAAGAAGCCATTGAAGAACAGTGCCCGACTAGCTGCTTCAGCAACTTGTTAAACCCTGCTATTTCTCCAGGAAGAGATACCGTTCCTTTTATCCTCTATACAAAAAAAGGAGATCCTTTCACTATTTTCGGAAATGTGGGCGGCTTTACTGGCGATATGGCATGCTTTAAAACGATTTTCTTCCGTGTTGAAAATATTAAAGACTGCTGCGCAACATTATCTTTATTAAGACCGGTTGATGGAGATGGCGAAACCATTAGTGTCTGCGATCCTTGCGATCCAGATTTCTTCGGTCTCGAAAAAACGAATTATTGCATCGAAGTCGACTTGCAGAACTTCACTGCTATTCAATGCTTACCTCCTGATTTAGTAGGCCGTGCGAGAGATACAAAAAAACACCATCACCACGGTTAAGAAAGGAAAATGGCTGCTGGTTCTACCAGCATTTTTTCTGTCAAGTTCCTAAAAATAGACTGCCCAATACAATGAGGCAGTCTATTTTCATACAATAAAGAAAGAAGCAAACAAGAAGATGGCCAAAAAAATTTTTTACCCTGCAGAATATATTTTATTCAGAAGCTTAATATTTGAATATTCAAAATTTCATTTTGCGCAAATTCCAATAACCGTAAATCGCCGCTTCTTCTAATTTTCACTCTGTTATCTTCTCTCTCTACAATCACACCTCGAATGTTTTCTGATTCTGTTTCAATGATACATAGCGCTTTAGGTACATAAGATGGCAAGTTCGTTAAATAATCGATTTTCTCGGCAACCGTCATCTCCGTAAATCGTTTCCGATGCTCACGTATATCCGTATCGCTCCATGTTTCTTCTTCTTGCTCTGCCTCTTCCTCTTGTTCCGTCACTTCTTCTTGCTCCGTCACCGCTTTCTCCTCTTCCGTCTCTGCTTCAGTTTGTGTAGCATCCTCAGCTTCTTCAACCACCATCTCATACTTTTCTTCCACTTCTTCTACATCTTTGACTTCATCTTTTACCTCTTCAACATGTTGCTCTGTCTCATCCTTCTTTTCTTTATATGGTGTTTCCGAAACATCCTTTTCCTTTTTTATAACAACTTTTTGCATTGGAGCATTCATTCTTTGAAAGCCCGGCTGCGCAATATACAACAATGGCTTAGGTGATGGTTTTCTTTTCATGCAATTTTCACCTCCTGTTCATGTTTATTCTATGCGTTCCCTCTCTTTTTTGATGACCAGAAAGTGAACAGGAGGGATTGTGCATGAAGTCACAAGCGTTTCGTCTTGTCTGTTGCTTAGAGGAGGAATTAGAGAGGCCTGATCAATCTATCGATAGAAGCGGAAACCGAACCATTCATCAGCTGGCAAAATACGAACGTTTTTCTGGAGGATCGAACAAACGGCATATGCAAACAGCTACGGTCGCATGAATCTCGTTCACTCGCTTTTTCGTCAGCGTGACAGAAGCCCGAACCACGCCGCTTTCATCTCCATTTCAAGGGACGGCGTTGTTCGGTCAGCGGATCATCCACGCGCTTCTTACCAATGGTAGTCTCCCACCTACACTTCAACTTAGAGGCGGGAGACTTCTCGATGAATATGTTTTAAACGACTTTATATAAGATCCATCGCCAGCACACATGATTTTTTCCTATATCTCGTTATGATTCAATGACGGTTAATTTTTCTTCCGCTTTTGTCCGCGGTCTGGCCTGTGGGATCGAAGCAGGGTAGCCAATATGTAATAGCCCAACAATTTTTTCTCCCGGCTCTACTCCTACTTTTTTGCGGAAAGATGGCGAATAAATATAGGCTCCTGTTTTCCATATAACGCCAATTCCTTTTTCCCATGCAGCCAGTTGGAAATTTTGGATTAAGGCACTTGTTGCCGCTAAATCCTCCTCCCATTGCTTTTGACGCGGATCTTCCTGCATGACGACTAATAAATGCGCTGGAATCGGTTGCAGCTTTTCTCTTAATAGATCAATATTCTTTCCATTATTGGATTCTTGAGCAATCGCATCAATCAATTTTTCTTTTCCTTCATTCACAAACAGTATAAAACGCCATGGCTCTCTTAATCCATGATTAGGCGCCCAAACAGCTGTATTCAATAATTCACATATCACTTCTTTTGGAATGGGATCTTCTTTAAACTCCTTAATCGACCGACGCTCTTTAATGGTATGAGCTACTTTGTATTCCTGCTGCATGGTGATCATTTATGCCTCCTTATGATAATAATAATGATTTTCAATTACAATTATTTCAAAATTGAAGGAATTTGTAAATGTCTTTCCCTTCAGCCTTTTCTTCACCTTGCTCCCCATTAGATATGAATTCCCCCACCTGCGTCTATTATCATTGCAGCACTTCTCCCTTAGATGCCTGCTGAGGCTCTATCACCAAATTGTGCCATATAAAGACGATAATAAGCTCCTTTCCGCCGCATGAGCTCATCATGGCTCCCTTCTTCAATAATCCGCTGATCCGCTACCACGGCAATCCGATCAGCCTTTTTAATAGTCGCCAGCCGATGCGCAATCACAATGGTTGTTCTTCCCTGTGCCAAATGATCCAACGCTTCTTGCACAGCTTGTTCGGTTTCTGTATCTAAAGCGGATGTAGCCTCATCTAAAATAAGAATAGACGGATTTTTTAAAAACATCCTTGCGATCGCGATTCTTTGTTTTTGCCCGCCTGACAGCTTCACTCCTCTCTCCCCGATCAACGTATCTAATCCATCCGCTTGACTGTAGATCACATCTTCTAATTGCGCTTTTCTTGCGGCTTCCCAAATTTCTTCTTCTGTTGCATCTAATTTGCCGTAAGCAATATTATCGCGGATGGTGCCATCAAAAAGATAGACATCCTGTTGCACAATGCCGATATGTGAACGCAGAGACTTTAAAGAAATATCCTGAATATCGATTCCATCAATCATGATGCGGCCACGATCTCGCTCATAAAATCGCGGCAGGAGATGGCAAATCGTCGATTTTCCCGAACCTGAAGGCCCTACCAATGCAATGGTTTCTCCCGGACGAATATGAAGATTTAAGTGATCCAGCACACGTTTATCATGTTTATAGGAAAACGACACATTCTCATAACGAATTTCCCCATGGACATGTGACAGCTGAAGCGCATGAGGGTGGTCCGTAATTTCTGGTTTTGTCTCTAAAAACTCGATAAAACGTTTAAAGCCGGCAATGCCCTTTGGATATGTTTCAATGACCGCGTTAATTTTTTGAATGGGCCCGATCAACACGTTGGCTAATAATAAGAAAGCGATAAATTCACCATATGTCATTTGCCCATCAATCACAAACCACGCTCCTGCCAGCAGCACAAACAAGGAAAGAATTTTCGTTAAAACATAATTCATGGATGAGTTATTGGCCATAATTCGATAAGAGCGCAGTTTTGTCCAACGAAAGAGATCGTTGCTTTCTTTAAATTTCGTAATTTCATGCTCTTCATTAGTAAAGGACTGCACAACACGAATACCGCTTACATTGTTTTCAACGCGTGCATTAAAGTTTGCAATATCGCCAAATAGCTGCGAAAACGCCGCGGACATTTGCTTCCCAAAATAAATCGTCAACAGCATAATAATCGGAACGAGAATAAAAATCATCACGGCCAGCTTGGGGTTCACCGCAAGCATAATCCCAAATGTGCCAAGCAACGTCATGATGGCAATAAACAAATCCTCTGGACCATGATGAGCCATTTCTCCAATATCCATTAAATCGTTCGTCATGCGTGAGACTAAATGTCCCGTCTTTGTGTTATCAAAATAGCGAAAAGAAAGCTTTTGAACGTGCTGAAACGATTCGTTGCGCATATCTGTCTCAATATTGATCCCTAATTTATGGCCCCAATACGTAACAACGTAGTTGAGCAAAGCATTCAAAAGATAAATGAACAACAGACCTACACAAGCCCATAATATTAGGCTCCAATTCCCGCTCGGCAATAGATCGTCTACCACTTGATTCACCGCAAGCGGAAACATTAATTCAATAATGGCTGCTAATACAGCACAAGAAAAATCAAGCAAAAATAATCTTTTATATGGTTTATAATAAGCGAAAAACCTTCGAATCATCTTTACTACCCCCTTTTCATCGAAGCTCTATATACATTGTACAGACTTCAGCGCTTCCCCGCCATTCACTCTTTCTCTCTATCGCCTTCCAAACTCGAATCAATTTTCAAATGTCGATAACAACCCATTTAAAATAGGTCGCGGACACCTAATGAATGATAATGAAAATCATTTTTGATTATAATTTTACAATCAAGCTCTTGTCAATAAAAGAAAACGTCTGGATTGATGCTGCGGCTGCCCTATTTTTTTAATCCTGCTGGATCAATTTATATGAACCTTCCATCAGATTCCGTGAGGCTGTCCAATGCTTATCCTTGACCGTTCCAAGGGGTTCTGGGATACTGAAAAAAAGCGGGAAAAGGAAAGAAACCAGAGCTTGATCATGCTGATTCCTTCACGTTAATGGAAATTATACTGTCCACTTTTCGGACCGCAGTGCACAAGCGCCGTTTTTCATACTTTTCCCTTTTGATTGCCGACTACTTTATGAGCAATATCTACTTTTTTAGTTAAATAATTACTATAATCAAAAATATATCATTATAATAAACCCAATCGGTCACAGCTATAGGATTGTAGTTATAAATTAACTTCATCGTAGAGTCCAAGTGTGAAGCAGCACCAGAATTATTTATAAAAAACAAAGATGATGAATGTGATGAATGCTTCAATAAGTAATATCACAAGGACATAATAATCGTTCATTTTATCATCTTTCGATAGGAATCTTTGACCTATATAATTTAAAATGAAAAATACAAAAGATGTCAATCAAAATAAGAAACAGATTTTCAAAAGGATTTTAACGAAGAGATATGTAAAATTTGTACTATTCATTTCTTTAGAAAGATCCAGATACTTATTGTTCCATTACCTCAACTAACGAAACTAGGAGGATATATATGAGCAACAGCGCAAAATTATTGTTTAGCTATTTAAAAGATTTTAAAAAGAACTTGTCCATCGCTTTTCTTTTATTAGTTGTTCTTTCTGCGATTACGGTACTTCCAGGATTAATCATTAAGAATATTTTTGATTTTGGAATAGCCAAAAAAGATTATCACTATGTTCTTATATTCAGTGCAATACTTGCATTCGTATATGTAAGTAAGAGCATGCTCAACTATTTTTCCAATGTAGTTTTTACAAAAGTAAGCCAAAATATCGTATTGAATATTCGGCAAAATATATCAACACGGCTACTGAAGCTACCTATGGAGTTTTTCCATTTTTACCCCAGCGGATATATTACATCAAGATTAAATGAGGTAAACCATATAGGGGGATTGTTTTCTGCCAACACCTTTAAAATTTTGCTAAGTTTTTTTGAACTAGTTGCTACCTTTATTATTCTGACAACAATTAATTCCAAATTAACATTCATTTTATGCCTGTTAATGCCAGTATATTATATAATTTCAAACAAATTCTTGTCTTCGATATTTCATATATCTACTGAAACTGCTGAAAAAAGTGCCGTTTTAAACAACAAAATACAGCAGTCCGTACAGGGGATCGAAGAAGTTAAAAATCTCTCAGTAGAGGATAAGGAAACAGAAAAAATCCATTCAGCAGCTAAAGATCTAGTGGCTGCCAATATTAAACAATCAATCTTTTATTCAATTGGTATGGAATTAATTGTTTTGGTTGGTTCGCTGTCTTCTGTTTTATTAATCGTTATGGGCGGGAAAGATGTCATATTGAACAACATGACAATAGGCGGATATATGGTATTTATGAACTATCTCCCTAGACTGTATTCGCCTATTCAAAATATATCGGCTACTGTTCTGACAATCCAGCCGGCATTAGTAAGTCTGAAAAGGCTTCATATATTTATGGAGCAAATAGGAGAAGATGAGGAGCAGAATAAAGTCAAAATAAATGATATTAAGAGCATTGAGTTTAAAGGCGTATCTTTCAGATATAAAGAAGACCAGCCCTATATCTTGAACAATGTAAGTTTTTCACTAGCCCCTTCTGATAATCTTCTAATAAAGGGGAAAAATGGAACCGGCAAAACAACAATACTTAGAATATTAATGGTATTATATAATGTGCAAAAAGGACAAGTTCTTATAAATGGAATACCGATTCATGACATCGATAAAAAATCGCTTCGGAAAAACATTGGCATCGTATCGCAAAAAATCTATTTATTCAACGATACAATTGAAAACAATATTAAATATGGTGTAGAAAACGTTGATTCGAATACTTATATGGAAGTGCTGAGAGCGACTGGTTTAGATGATATGATAGAAAAATTGCCTGATAAAGAAAAGACATTAGTCGGGGAAAACGGTAAAAATTTATCAGGAGGCCAAATTCAACGAATTGCTATTGCCAGAGCTCTTTTAAAAGGGGCAACCATCATCATGTTTGATGAAGCAATTTCTCATATGGATTTTAGCGGTAAAGAAAAGATAAAGAAATTAATCGAAAACGGCTCATCACATTCCATTTTTATCATTATAGACCATGGCAATGATTTTGAGTCAGTATGTAACAAAATCATCCACTTACATGCCCATTCCCAAGGAGAAGCAATCATGGCCACCAATTAGCAAAACTCATGATTTTATCGTAAAATTTGCAATGATGTTCACATGTTACAAATTGCCTAGATTTTGTGCTCTTTGGACAATTTGACTCTTCCCCGATCCATGTCCCAGCCTGTGAGAAAAATCCATCACTCCTTCTGCGTGTAAGGGGAAGTATTGGATACCCTGATGAAAAAACCGAGGCCGGTGCCTCGGTTTCTATCATTTTTTATTCTTTTGCTTTGAGCATAACCTCCCCCACCTCTACTCCGTTTAGAAGTGGGGTCTTCTCAGTGAATGTGTTAAAACAACAGTCGATGCTCCAGAAAGCATTCGTTTCATCTTATATAATAAAAATTTATTAAAATCCCTCTATCTTTTCCTTTTGTTTTTTTCTATAATTTTCAAAAGTCTATTATTTTATTCATTTGAGGTGAGGCGAATGATTCTATTCATACTAGCGAATATAGGTATCTTGCTGCTGATGCACTTATTCATTCAAGCCCTTTACTTGCAAAATGATGAAGAGAAATATTTCTCTGCTAACCAAGTCAAATGGCTGCATATTCTGATCGTGTCGTTGGCAACCATCAGCTTGTTTGATTTGCTGGCTATAAACAGCGGACAGAACTGGAATTGGCAAACGCTCCCCCTTGTCATTTTAGCTATGCTGCATGGTACAAACTATGCTCTTCCTGCCCTTTGCTTCGTCGTTGCGTGGAGGTGGATATTAGAAGGAGAAGGTACCTTTGCAAGCATTTTATTCGAATGGATGCTGCCTACTTTTTTATCCCTTTTATATTATCACTTCAAGCTCAAAAAAGGATTTCATTACATCCAAGTTTTCTTCCTCTTTTCTTTCATTTGGCTAATTTCCCAGTTTCCGATCCTTCATTTTTCTCCTTTTAATGGAGAGGTATTTCAAAAGGAAACATTCATTCATTTTCTTTCCTTTCAACTAGGAGCACTTCTATTGCTTTTCTTCATTCATTTAGGCAAAAAACAGCTCCAGCTTATAAGAAAGCTTCGATTTTACGCGGACCACGATCCCCTTACCCATTTATACAACATGAGAAAATTTGTAGAGGTCGTCAACAGCCAAAAACAAGGACCGTCTTATTATATCGCGATGCTTGATATAGATTTTTTTAAAAGAATTAATGACACATATGGGCACCAAAACGGGGATGAAGTATTAAAAAAACTAGCGGCCATCATTAAGGAGGTTCTTCCAGAGCGAATCATTGCTGGACGTTACGGGGGAGAGGAATTTATTATTTGCATCATGGTATACAGTGAAAAGGAAGCGGTTGCACTGCTTGAAAACCTTCGGATTGCCATTTCCCAGCACACTTTCTATACAATAGATGGAACAGAAATGCCGCATATCACCGTCTCCATCGGTCTTGCGCGATTAAATAGGCAAACGGGGATTGAAAAAGCAATCGAACAAGCTGATCAATATTTATATATAGCCAAGCAAATTGGCCGCAATCGAATTGTGTTTCAACAACCCACTATTCCATCGTAATGCCATTTCTCTCTCCTTTGAACGGGTCCCGCTTTCCTTTACGCTATGCGTAGAAGCTGAAATGGCTCGCTCAATCAGTAGAAGGACTATGAACGAAGCTTAGATGCGGCGATCTCCTTCTTTTTTCGCGCGCTCCCGTTCGTTTAAATGCTTAATTTCCTGAATCATCACTTTTACTTGTTCCTTCGCATCAGGATACAATTGATTCCAGTGTTGTCCAAGCGCGGGCATAGATTTGGCAATATGGGAATAAAGAATCCAAACCTTGACCTTCTCTTTTAACTCATGATTGCTTTGTCCAAGCAGCAATTCTGTATACTTATCAATAAGTGCTTCAAACTGTTCGGTAAAGGATTCATTCATTTTTTATCTCCCTCCGATATCCTTTATTTGATCATCAGCTAACATAAAGAGGCCATCTCCACTACCTCAGCCCAGCAAGCCAATAAGTGCCACTTGTTCAGCTGCTAAACCATATAGCGGCGACTACTTTAAAAAAATTAAACGACAACAGGTGCTTGATGTTCCATCCCTAACTCCATATTCTCAACAGCGATCCATCGTCCCGCTTCCTTGTTCTTTAAAAAAGAGGCCGAGAATCTTGCAGCATGTTGTATCCATTATAAACAAAATTTTACCAACATCGCAAAAAATGCGCCCGGTTTGCTCGCAACTATGTTTGCTACTATATGATGAATAAAACGTGATACGGCAATATTCCTTAAGAAGTGAGCAGGTGATAACCGATTTTAACTGTTGGTTTTTACAGATATCATTCACTCATCGTATTTACACGGCACAAGAACAACAAATGCATCCATTTATTTTCCACCATCATGAAAACTATCACTCGCAGAGGAAGCGAATAATCTCTGGAAAGCTATCGTCAGACAAGCCGTTTTATCGAAGAGCTGATTGTCCCCCTATTGTACAAATCAAGGGACATGTTATATAGTTTATGAAGAAAATCATTCATGACTCCGATCACATTGGATAAGCCATACTGCCAAAAAAGGATGATGTGAAAATGACGAATAATGACATGACATATAACATTCAGCAAGTAGCCGCCATAACAGGGCTTTCTAAGCAAGTCATCCGCAAATGGGAGGAACGGTATGGAATCGTTCAGCCGAAACGGCTTGACAACGGATACCGCATTTACTGCGATGAAGAAGTGCAACAGCTTCTATATGTGAAATCTTTAGTAGAGAAAGGCCAGTCTGTCAAACAAGCAGCGCTGCATCTAAAAGAAAAAGCGGCACTCAACCAGAAAAACTTGAACGAACAGGCGGATGACACGCATTCATGGGCTCATGAATCTGTTTGCACATTACTTCATGAGGGAGATCTTTATCATGAAGCAGCTATCTATCGCACTCTACAACGAGCATATCAGATCTATGGGTTGCAGCCCTTCCTCCATTCCATCGTCATTCCCTTTTTGCAAGAGGTAGAAAAGCGCAGGGATCAGGGGCATTGGAGAAAAGATCAAGCAATGTTAGCAAGTGTAGTGGTTCGCGATGTTCTCATCCAAATACGCCGCAACTTCCCTTGCCATGAACATGCGCCATTGCTGCTGGGTGCATGTTTTCCTCAGGAACAGCACGAAATTTGGCTGCAAATCATTTTATTAGAATCTTTGCTTTGCGGCTGGAAGACGATCATGCTTGAACGAATTTCTGCCTTTGATGTCATCGAGTCGGCCGTTCAGCAATTAACACCAAAAAAAGTGGTGCTGTCAGCTTATACAACGGCTTCCTTGGAACAAAATAGCGATCTTCTTACAAAATGTCATCATGTTGCCAAACATTATCCGCACATTTCATTTTATATTGTGTCCCCTGATACAACATCGTATATCCAAGAAGGAACAGCTCCAAATTTACAAATGACCGATGACATTTTCAGCCTTGTGAAAGACCGCTAAAGCAAAGGAACAAAGCTCCCCCGTTTCTTTTGCTCACTAATGAATGAGCAAAAGAGCGATAGATGTTTGACATGGAAAGAAACGATCAGATGTCAACATTATGAGCCGCTTCACAGCCCGGACATGGGACTGCAAGCGGCTCTGCCTTCCCCTGCTGCGCACATGTCCCTGTCCCCCGTCTTTCCCAAAATCCATTCGTTTTCTCTTAGAGGGGGATTTATATAGTAACTATGTATTTATGAGCCTCCCTCCATTTTGTTAAGAGGTGAGAGACCTCTTCATAGGTATATGAAATCATTTTGATAGAAACTTGGTAAAAAAATGAATACTAGATGGATAGAGTCAATCTGTCATCATCTTTTCATACGAAAAGGCCTCACAATGGGGGGAGCGAGCTCATCCCACCTATTTCACAGCCCATAAAAGTAAATATCTCTTAGAATGTTAAGGCTTATAGGAGCTTCTCTTATGAATGTTTCTTTGATATTCCTTCAACAAATATTTTTCTGCGATCATAGGCAAACAGAATCATTGCTGCTCCTAGGCCCGCACAAATCATATACATAAATGAGTATGAAGAGAGGTCAGCTACCGGTCCCATAATGACCCCACCTAATGAAACCCCTAAATCGGCCATAGCAATAAATAATCCCAATAATACATTGCGGTTCATCTCCGGCAGGACAAAGGTTAAGTATGTTGTTAACGTTGGATAGAGAAGGGCTTGAGCGATCCCCATCAAAATGGCACCAACATAGAAAAATATCGCTCCGCCGATTATAGAAAAGCTTACACACTGTGCGGCTACGGCTAAAATCAACATCGTTCCCATGATAAAAGAAGAATGCCATTTGCCATCTGAAGGAATCTTTTTTCTTAAAGCAAAACGAGCAAAAACAACAGTACCCGCCTGAAGCATAAGATAAATTCCCGCATTACCGCTTTTTAATTGCGCAGCATATAGTGGGATAAAAGTGGTGATAGCTCCGAATACAATAGATGCCACTAGCATCAGTACGCTACATTTAAATAAGAATGGATTTTTTACTAACTGGCTAAACGATTGAAGCATCCTTGCCCCTTGTCCAGCATGGTTGGCAGCAGGCTGAGTTTCTTTTTTATCCATCTTTGCACTATATCCAAACAGCCCTGTAAAGATGGCAATGGCGATCATCACCACTGTAAAGTAATCCATCCCTCCTTGCCAAATCCCTAATGCCAGCATGGGACCAATAATGCCTGGTATATATGAAAATAAAGAATATAATGAAATGCCCTGGGAGCGATCCTTTTCTGGCAACGCATCAATAATCCCTATCTGTAATGCCATTGAAAAAAAAGCGGTCGACACCCCTTGCAACATCCGGGCAACCAGAAAGCCTCCTAACTCAGTAAACGTATAGAGGATTAAAGCAAGTCCATTGATAATAAGAATGATGCGTAACACGTTTATCGGTCCATGCTTTTGGATCATATAACCGGCCCATGGCCGAAAGAACATGGTAGTAAACAGATAGGCTCCCATGATCATGCCAATGGTTGTATTGCTTGCTCCCAACGTTTCCCCTTGTAACGGAATAATCACATTCAAAATAGAGTTGGCACTAAAATAAAGAAAAACCAACATATATAAACGCAGAAAAGGCCAAGACATAGCTCCTCGCAATATTTTCTCCTCCTATATAACTACAAATATTCACGGTCCGGTCGAAAGGCGCGTCCACAACTCTGGCTTTTTGTTACCACGGCACTCTCCTTTTAAGCCCATGGATGGTGGCAAGCCCCCACTAACCATTGAAAAACATGCCGAACTTCATGGCTATGGTTGCCATGCCAACCGTTATTAAAAAGTGATAATCATTTGTAATAACTTTCTAGCATATTCTGACTGAACATCCTTTAAGTGTTCAGTTTTAACGATCTCTTCGATTTGACCGTTTCTAAAAAAAATGACCCTGTCACAAATATAAGCGGCGGCCTGTATATCATGGGTTATGAAAATATAACTCATATTGTAGCTTTTCTTTAACTTTTTTAATAAATCCAGCACCTGGGTTTGAACAGATACATCTAAAGAGCTGGTTGCCTCATCTAATAAAATGCATTTCGGTTCTGTTGAAATAGCTCTTGCTATACACACTCTTTGGGCTTCTCCTCCAGATAATTCATGGGGATATTTTTTTCTATAAGATGGGTCTAATCCAACCTGATTTAATAGATGATCAATCTTGCTTTGAATCTCTTTTTGCCCTTTTAAAGGCTCCATAATGGCTTCTTCCACAGTAAAAAACGGATTGATTGAGGAGATATAGTCTTGAAATACAGCACTAATGTTCCCTACTCTCACTTTTCTATCCTGTATGTTTTTCCCCTCAAATAAAACAGTTCCGCGATCCGGCTTTTCAATTCCAAGAATTAAACGGCCCAATGTTGATTTTCCGCTTCCACTTTCTCCGATAATGCCGAGACATTCACCTCTTCTACATTCAAAACTGACATTTTTCAAGATTTTCTGTTTTTCCCTCGAGAATAATCCACCTTTTTTATAGCTTTTCTCCACACAATCAACTTTCAGCAACTTTAAACTCTCCCCATTATTTTTCTAAAATGGTTACTAACCTCAAGTCTTGTCGATACTAAATATCTTGTATATTCATGTTCTGCTTTGGAAAAAACTGTTGAGATATCTCCTCTTTCAACAATTTTTCCATCCTTCATGACTAAAACGTCATCCGCAATTTTTTTCACAACACCTAAATCATGGGAAACAAAGATCATCGAGCATCCCATTCTTTCACGTAATTGAATGAATTGTTCAATGACCTCAAATTGCGAGATGGTATCCAGCGCTGTTGTCGGTTCATCAGCGATCATAATGTCGGGCTCTAATACTAGGGCCAATGCAATCATGATTCGCTGCAGCATTCCGCCTGATAATTGGTGTGGATACTTATTCATCGTCTCTATCGGGTTTTTCAGCATGACACTTTCCATGGCCTTTTTCATTTTTGTTTCTATTTCTTGATTGCTCCATCCGAAATGTGCAGCAAGTGTTTCTCTTAAATGAACGCCGATCACACAAGAGGGATCGAATGCACTCATCCCATTTTGCAGAATCATGCAAAGGTTTTTTCCTCTTTTCTTTCTCATTTCTTTTTCAGAAAGATGGTTTACATTTTCCCCCTTAAAGAAAATGTCCCCTGATTGGTGAATCCAAGGTTTATTTAGTCTCATAATCGACCTGCAAGTCACGGACTTTCCGCTTCCGCTTTCCCCAACAATGGCAAGACAGTTTCCCTGCTTTAAATGGAATGAACTGTTATAAACAATGATTTGGCCCGTGTTCATATCCGTCACTTGCAAATTTTCAACTTCTAGTATATTCATGAATTTTTCCACCTCTTATTTCTGTTTCCACCTCTTGTTTCTGAAATTTATTAGTAGAACGTATTAATTTCGGGTCTAAAGCAACTTGAAGCGCATCAGATAAGAAATTAAATGCTGATACGACAATAATGATCGCTAATCCGGGCGCTAGCATTAGCTCTGGTCTTGAAAACATCACTTGCCTTGCCTCATTGAGCATCATTCCCCATTCAGCATTTGGGGCTTGAATTCCCAGACCTAGGAATGAAAATCCCGATATTTGCAAAATCATGGACCCCATCGAACCGCTTGAAACAACGGCAATATCAGAAAGTGTAACAGGGACAATATGCTTCCAGATAATTTGTATGTCACTCATACCAGTTACTTTAGAAAATTTGACATAGTCTAATTCCACATACTGCATAACAGCCGTTCTGATTACTCGAGCAAACCATGCCCATTTCATCAAAATAAACGCAATCAATATATTCTTAAGCCCGATCCCCAAAATACCGACAACCGCCAATGTCATAACGTACCCTGGGAAAGAAAGCATAATATCACAAATTCTCATCATAAAGAAATCGACTTTTCCTCTAAAGTAACCCGCTATAAAACCGGCAATAGCTCCAATTAAAACAGATATGAATAATGCTCCTAAAACCCATAAAACGCTGGGACGAATGCCATAAATTAATCTGGATAAAATGCATCTCCCCAAGTGATCGTTGCCTAATAGGTATTCCCAAGAGGGTGCCGCAAACCGAAGTCTCATATTTACTTCATTAGGATCATGCGGCGCAATGTAAGGAGCCAATATACCAGCAACAATCGTCACGACAATGAGGATAAAAGATGCAGCGGCCAATCGATCTTTACTTAAGTTTCTTAATATTTTCATTTATAATCCCTTCCTTAATTTAGGGTTCATCGCCGCATTGATAATGTCAGAAAGCGTGTTAAATAGCACAAAAGCGGCCGCCAGTATAAGAACATAAGCTTGGATAATCGGAAAGTCTCGGCTTAGAATGGATCTAACACTTAAACTTCCTAATCCTGGCCATGCAAAAACATTCTCGATCACTACCGTACTCCCCAATATAATAGGAATAGCCATACAAAATATTGAAACAGCAACTTGTAACGAATTTCTTAAGATATGCATGGTAATTTTCCTCTCAGGTACACCGCATGCCCTTGCATATAGGACATAGTCTTCGTTTAAGTGGTTTAACACCGAACTTCTCACCACCCGAAAATAAATGCCAGCATAATTAATCGCAATTACAGCAACCGGAAGAATATAACTTTTATATGAATCCATTCCGTTTGTCGGTAACAAGTCCAACTTAACAGCAAAGTACCAAATCATCAGCGACGCAAGCCAATATGGCGGCATGGTTGCTAGGAAAAAGGAAAATCCTCTTACCGATTGATCAATGATGGTTCCTTCTCTCAACGCGCAAACGACACCTAATAAGATGGATAAAATAATAATCACAACAGACGAAACGACCGTTAGCTTTAATGTGTTAAGAAAAGCTGGACCTATTAATGACCAAACTGGTTGTCCTGTCACGTATGAATTCCCAAAATCCAACTGCAAGCATGCCACAAGCCAATCGAAATATCTTACGATAAATGGTTTATCGAGTCCCAGTTCTGCTTTCGTTTGAGTCATTAATTCATCGGTTATTTTAGGGACGCCTTGCGCATGCAACACCACTTCGGCCGGATCTTGAGGAGAAAGATTCATGAAAACAAACGTCAAAAACGAAATGATCAAAAGCAAGGGAATGGATACCAGTATCCTCTTCATCATGTAACTTCCCATAGAAACCTCCTTCTATGTGACAAAATCGTTCGAAAGCACACTCGCAATCATTACCATGATCTAGAAAGACAGCGCTAAAAAATTTATAGTCGGAAGGCAAGTCCGCCGCCTTGCCTTCCACAGTGGAAAACGCCCAAGCTTCACGCCATGTGAAATTTGCTCTTTAAGAAACCATCATTTTCCCCTGTTTTGCTAGTTCATAAGAGTAATCAATCAGTATTCACCTTTTTATCGCAATGGCTATTCAACATCCATTTGTTCAAATGGCAACTCGAATTGTGTTTGTTTAAATGAGATGCCTTTTACATTTTTTGGCGCAACTATAGTGATTCGGCCGTTTGTAATTGGAATAAAGACGGCCTCGTCATGAACAATGGTTAAGATATCCGCATACAACGATTTTCTCGTTTCCTCATCAGTGGACCCTGTCACTTCTTTAATTTTTTTGTAGAGTTCATCTGCTTCTGCGATGCCGCTCGTCGTATGCAAATAAGCAGACTCCGAAGTAAAACCGGCAATTGTGCTTTGAGGATCATATGCTAATCCCCATGTTTGGTTGAATAATAAATCATAGTCACCTGTTGTTCTTCTATTAGCGATTGAAGTGGATTCTTCACCAATGATCTCCAGCTTGACTCCTATCTCTTTTAAGGAACTTTGAATAAATTCAGCTTCAGCTTTTTGGGAAGGAGAGTTGCTATCATAATACAATTTCACGGCCAATTTTTTGCCATCTTTCGTCCTCACTTCAGCTCCCTTCTCTAATGTCCAGCCTGCTTTTTCTAAAATTTCTTTTGCTTTTTCTAAATCATAGCCCCGCTTCTTCAAGTCAACATCTGCATACGGAACATTAGATGAAAAAAGGGTATTAGCTACTGTTTCAGTGCCATTTAAAATATCTTTGCTAATGGTTTTTCTATCGATTGCGTACCAAATGGCTTCGCGAACAGCGGTTTCACTGACTGGGCTATCCACTTTGCTGCTATTGGCTACGATCATCTTCGTATTCATCGGTTCACTTTTAACAAGTTGATAATTGCCTGAATCCACTAATTGATTCATTGCTTCAATGTCAATGCTATCTACACCTCGATCATCTGTGAAAACAAAGTTGACTTCTCCTTTTTGTAAGGCTAAAAATGTTGTTTCACCTGCAGGAAGAACTTTAAAAGTAATTTTCTTCATTTTAGGTGAGCCGCCCCAATAGTTTGGATTGGCTTCAAACGTTGCATATTGATCAACTTTATGTTCAGTGAGAACATATGGTCCTGTACCATGATAGCCTTTTACGCCATCTTTTGTGCCCCCATTAGTAAAATCTTTAGGTGACATAAATACATAAGGTCTAGTCAAAGATAGTTCAAGCAACGTTGGATAATAGGGCTCCGATAGCACTAACTCAACGGTATATTCGTCTATTACATTGCAACTGACTATTTTGGTTGATAGTTTGATCCAAGCATGTTTTTCTGCATTGTTTTGCACAGCATCAATATTTTTCTTCACTGCCTCTGCGTTAAATGGTTCGCCATCATGGAATTTCACGCCCTTTCTTAAATGAAATGTGTATACTTTTCCATCCTTCGAAATTTCCCATGATTCAGCGAGCAAAGGCTTGATTCCGTCTTTGGTATTTTCCACTAATGATTCATATACCATCCCTTGAGCTGGCATTGAGCCTGCATACAAATGCGGATTCATATCATTAATGTCTTTCGTTGTTGCAATCACTAGTTCTCTATTATTAGAAGCACCTCTTTTCTTGTTATTGCTATCAGAGTTCGTCGAATGGGCAGAGCAAGCAACTAGCATAGATAAGACTAAAAACATAAGAGCCACTATCTTCAACTTTTTTACTATCATGTATTTCTTCTCCCCTTAAGTCTTATTTATATACCATTTATCCGGCTGGAACATTGTCGTAGCGCAGGTCTGAACAACGCCGCTGATCCGTTTATGGTTCTGTCAAACGGCGCTGTTCAACACCCGATCATCGTTCCAGCTCCATATCGATGCAAAAACGAACATGTCAAGCGACAGCTACAAAATTGAACACAACTCACTTTCGCATGTAAAATATAATCTATTTTCCAATCATTATCATCGAATTAAATCGAATTGATTACGATTTATATAACATACTACTTTATATCATCTAAGGCATTCGGTATCTTTCAACTCTTCGCTGTTATGCTTTTTCCGATTTCACTGCATATCATTTGCAAATCTTCCGCAAAATGTTGAACGGTAAATGCATGAGACAATAATTCTTCTCTGTGAAATTGAGTAAATGTTTCGATTTTCCTTTCATATCTTTCAATAAATGTATCGATTGTTGGACAATCCACGTTTAAATATTTGGCGATCCCTTGTATGATTTTTATGCGATAATAGTCTTCCTTAGGCATTCTTGGGATCTCCCAATACCCTTCCTTGTTGACAAATACCTTCCTAAATGGAACAGCAGAAAAATCAAAATATTTTCCTTCTTTATCTGGTTCTGAAAAAGGATCGATCAATAGGGAAGTATAACGGATATACAATAAATACTCTTGATGAATAGGCTCCAAATGATTGAAATTTTCAATATCCTCGCGTGATAAGCTTTCCGGTCTTACCGGATAATTATCATCGATCATAAATTTAAGCAAATTGATACCTTGTATATTCATTTTCCCGATCATATTCATAATTTCTTTCCAATGAGCCAGCATTTCACGAATTAAATATTGCGTAATAGGCCCCTCAGGATAAATTTTGTATACATATTTCTTCGTATCTAACTCCCCAAATATCGCTTGTAATGAAAAATCGTTCATAAATAACGGCGGATGGACATATAAAGAAATATTTCTTGTTTCCGCCTCAATCGGGGACTGCATCCTTTCTAAGGCAATGCCTAACTTTTCATATAGCTGACACAGTCTGTCGATATTCTCAGACGGATCATGTGTCGATCCTATATAAATTTTTTTCTTCACACCTGTTGTTAAAACATGATTAGGCGGCTGGTTATGTATCCATCGCGTATCGCCGTAATAGGTGGAGAAACTAATAATTTCTACATCTGAATTTATACGTTTCATATAGTTTCTGATTAAGCTATTTGAACCGAAAGTTGGAGAAATTAAAACAATACATTTAACTTGTTTTAATAGCTCATCATTCATTTGCTTTAATACGTCCATATAAGCATCTGTTGTTACGGAAAAAATAATGGTATCCCAGTCCCCTTTAATTGTTCCATATCCTTTAAACACTTGATCAATAAAGCATTCCCCTGCCATAGCTTGATGCTTTTCATTTTGAACGCTCACACGAATAAGATGGCCACTTTGCTTAAGAGCCGCAAAGACTTTTTCCGAACGAACAGATTCTCTCCCGGAAATCCCCACATAGCAATTCAACTGTTTTTTTAAAGTGGCAGCAAGCTGAATGGATGTTGGTCCGGTTCCTAACAACAAGACTCGTTTAAAGCCGCTCATAAAAACCTCCCTTTCTATCAAGCGAATAAGCTATACTTTTTTGTACAGCGCTATATCAAACACGTGCTGTGGGCGTATGATATGCTCAACTAACTTCCATTTTTCCTCATCTACTTCTCGTAATGGATAATTAAATAAAGACTTTAATTGATTACCATACCTCATAGCCACCACTACATGGTCATTGGTTAATTCATATAATTGGTCCAATATGTCGTATTTACTTTCGACAGTTGAACTGAAGATGACATGGGTAACGTCTTTCGTAAAATCAAGATCTTCCACTGATAATTTTTCTAATCTTATGTTTAATCCGCTCCCTAGTCTTTCCACGACATTTCGGCCAAGTTGAATAGCCTCATCATCGATATCTATGCCAACAACCTCCGCCCCAGTTCGTTTAGCAATTAATAAGGGGGTCATCGGGAATGAACCCGAGCCTACTAATAATACTTTTGATTCAGAAGTGATTCGGAAACTGCCAAACTCTTCTTCAATGCATGATTCGATATTTTTAAAATAATCGGCTATTTCAACATGTCCATCTCGCAATTTTAAGGCACGATATTTTTCCATAATCGCCACGCAAAGGGCTGATTTTTTCCTCAAATTCGCCACAAGCTGACTCCATTCGCTGGATTCGTGAAGTTCTAGTTGCTCCCAAGCCTCTTGATTTTTCTCATTTGTTATAAATTTGGAGTAGTCATCTATTAAAAGCTCTAATTCTGAACAATGATTGATTGTATGATCATACTTTTTGGCCAACTCATCAAACTTCTCTAAAAAGTAGCTTAAAGATTCTTGAAAAGTTTTTAAGACAATCATTCATTTCACCCCCATACAATGCGGTAACTAAACATTAATAAAAGCCTTGCCTTGTGCGACTATCCCGACACATCCTTCAATCTTAAGATTTGTTAATATTCCCTCATGGCAATGGGCCACTACCTTCATAGTGCCTCCGGGCTGCCTAATCGTTGCAGCAACATTTCTTTTATTCTTATTTTTCCATGCTAAATAGGCTCCTAAGGACGCCGTACCTGAGCCGCAACCTCTTTCCCAAACCATACTGTCTAGATGAGGAACGTAAATGAGGGGAGCCAATTCATCAGATTTCGACTTATACAATAAAATGCCGATCAAATTAGCTCCGATAGTGATCCCAAGCAATCTTGCTAATGATTGGGCTTTTTCCCTCACGGCACTACTAAATTCATTCACTTCTATCACAATATGGATGAACTCCTGATATCTCACGATCACAATATGCAAATCGTCTCCGTCATACTGAATCGTTTTCTGTTCGATCTGTTTAGGAATCGGCATAGTAACTTGACAATAATATTCATCTGAATCCCTTTTTACTTGGCACATTATTAATCTGTCCGTGCCCGAGGCTTCCAATAATAGTTCCATCCAATCATTCTGCTTTAGCCCTTTTTCAGATGCAATATAAGCGGCCAACGCCATGCAAGCATTGCCGCAAAATTCACCTCCGGCCATCTGTAGATGGGCAGCAGCTTGATGATTTCTCGGCTTTTCTATAAAACCTACCTGCTCAGCATATACATTGTCATATGACATAATTTTTGAAGCGATCCGTCCATACTCCTCAACTGGTTGATTAGCTTTTACGAGAACGGTCATATTTTGTGTTGGATTAAATTTAATAAAATCGATTTCCTGTTTCATCGCAGCTCCCCTTTACACTTATATTTGCTTCATAATCATCTTTTGTAAAGCGTAATGATTATGATTTTCATTTTAGAACAAATTATATCATATGGTTAAACATTGTCAATATTGTTATATTTTTTATATTAGCGAACACGAATTGTGCATAAAGAGAGGATATTCTCTTGGTGAATGAACCTCCCGCTTCACTTTGTCTAGGGTTGGGAGACTTCTCGGTGGATGGTATTTTCTGCGCGACGAAATTCCTAAACAACGCTGCTTTCAGGTTCGTTGGTGGCTCTGTGAATGAGCGTAGTTTGGCTACTTGGCCGTCAAAAAATCCTCCTTAAGCACCATATTTATAAAAAGATAAGTAGATGGAATATTGTTTTTTTTTTTGCGAAATCCTCACGCAATGGAGACTAATATGAAGAGGGCCACGCTAACCTTTATTGATGTTGCCCAAACGGTTGAAGCGAACCCTCGGCTAAAGAATCATAGATATAAAGATTGTTTGGCTTATGTCCATTCTTATCATGCTATATGTCTGATTAAGCCCATATAACGCCTATAATAAAGAATGATAGAAATTTTCAAAACATATCATTATGGTTATATGTGCCTCCATGTTATAATGGGTCATGTAGAAATTTCCATAAGGAGGTCTCAAATGATGTATGATGTAGCGATTATCGGTGCTGGACCAGCCGGGGCAAGCGCCGCTCTGTTCACCGCAAAAGCCGGAAAGAAAACGCTATTAATTGACAATGGAAAAAGCATGACAAAGCGGGCTTGGGTTGAAAATCATTACGGTGTCATGGAGATCACGGGAACCGATTTAGTAGAGACAGGAAAGAAGCAAGCGGCTAAATTTGGCGCAGAACTCATGAGCGGTCAAGTGACCAGCATTCAAAAGCTGGAAAAAGGATTTCAAATTGAAGCAGCCGAGCAAACATTCGAGGCTGAGCATATTATTCTAGCAACCGGTATAGCAACAGACCTCGCAGAAAAAATTGGAGTCAAAACAAAACAAGGAACTGAACCGAGAATTAAAACGATCGTTGAAGTAGATGAGCTAGGACGAACCAATGTAGAAGGGATTTGGGCCGCCGGCACAGTGGCTGGCGTCAGCGTGCATACCATCATCACCGCTGGCGATGGAGCCAAAGTTGCCATTAATCTCATTAGCGAGTTAAATGGCGCGCGCTACGTTGATCATGATGTTCTCCAATCATAAATCCAAAGGGGCAGCCTTCAAAACGAAGCTGCCCCTTTGGTTGCTTTATGATGCCTAGAAAGATCCCCTTCTCGTACGAGCAAACCTCTCTCTAAATAGAAATCAGCTTTCGATATAAAATGTCTCTCTTAACCGGAAGATCATAAAAAATGAACATACGCACATCGTACGAGATCAAATCGAAGTACTTGTTGTCTTGGGGCGGTATCGAATGGTATCACACCCTTTTCTGAAAAGAAACACCGCTCTTTTGATGATGGCTTAAAAGAGACGCAATATCACTTACTCTCTTCCATCACTGTTTAGCGGAAATGATTCTTTGGCGATTGCTAAATAAAACATGAGGGTCAGGACATGGATCACCGCAAGAACTAAGAAGAGATTGCTGTAAACAGCTCCATTTGTATAGACATTGGCAGGGTTCCAAGCAACATCAGCCCCAAGATCGATCATTTTCCCATAAATCCCCGATGCCATTCCGCCGGCAATAAAATTTAACATAGACAACAGTCCCATGCCGACTCCTGAATATTCCTTCAGCAAGGTCAGCGAAACGGCATTCGATATGGCAATCGTGATAAACGTTTGCCCCACTTGACCGATCACCAAAAAGAAAGCGATCCATAAAGGAGAGACGCCTATAAATGTAGAAAGTAAGGCAAAACAGAGAATTAATAAACTTGAGGCAATAGAGTACAAATAAGTGTTACCTTTTCTATCGGCTAACTTTCCTCCTTTTTGTCCGAGCAAAGCGGCTGTCAGCGCCGCTGGAACCATAGCCATACTGATCCAAGCAGGAGGTAGATGATGAATTTCGGCTAAAAATAAAGGGCTCAGAAAATAAAGGGAAAAACCGATTCCGTTCACGATAAAAGCAATCGCTAATCGCCTTGTATATTGTTTATTCTTAAAAAGCTGAGGTTGAATAAAAGGTTGGCGAGCCGTCAGAATACGCAAACTGAACACCCCCAATCCAATCATTCCTCCTAACAACAGCCACCATGATTCATTGGTGACGCTTAATAACCATAAAGTGACGGATGCAGCAAGCAAAAATCCCCCGATCCAGTCTATATGGGCCGATGAACCTTCTTCATCGCCAAGGTATTTGCGATAAAACGGCAAAGTCAATAAGAGAAACACAGGAATACAAAATAACCATCGCCAATGGACCATGCTGATCATTAAAGCAGAAATAATCGGACCAAGTGCGCTCCCTAGGGCTAAGCCAACAAAGGCCGTTCCCATCGCGTGTCCCCTTTGCTCGGGAGGAAAATAACGTAAAGGAATCAGCATGGCTGACGCTGGGATTGCGGCGGCCCCTGACGCCTGTAAACACCTAGCAGCAAGAACCATCGAAAATGATTGAGCTACAAGACCAAGAAAGGAACCCGCTGCCAGTACGAGCAATCCAACGGTCAGAATGTTTTTCAATTTATAGCGGTCCGCCAGCTTTCCATATATCACGGTTCCGATTCCATAAATGAGGGAGTAAGCGGACGTGACCCAGCTGACTTGGGCTGTCGTTAAATGAAAAGACTCGCTGATCTCTGGCAGAACAAAATTAAACATCAGAATACTCATAGACGACAGAGTTAAGGTAAACATCACCACACGCATCAATTTCATGCCTTCTTGCCGAGAAAACGGGGCATCCATCTTGATTAGACCTCCTCTTTATTTTGTCATATTTCATGATCCACTCATGACTGTCAGTGCTGACTGTCAATCGTCAAGGTAAAAAAACTAGGGAGACAAAGCCCTAGTCCACAACTGTACGCTATGTTGAATCATTTGCTCTAACGAGACGTTCAGCACTGTCGTATCCGTCGCATCTATATAATTCATAAACGCGCCGAAATGCATAAGCATAAAAGAAACAGCCGTTTGTTCGTGGTCGGTGTGAATCACCTTGCCTCGCTTTTCCATCTCCGTAAAGTAATCGATCAATAGTTTCTTTAACTGCTGTGGATGCTGATGTGTTCTCTCCCGAAAGCCAGGCAAATGATGGCCTTCCGCAATGGATATCTTAATCATTTTGCGGTTTCGAAACATAATTTCATGGTAAGTGCGGCTGATGCGAAGCAAATCTTCGTATACATCCCCATTCAGGCCGCCTTGAAATAAGTCATTCATTTCCGCTGCATAGTGGTAACGGTCAAAAGCGGATTCTAATAAGTTTTGTTTGCTTCCAAAATGACGAAATAAGGTCTTTTCGCTTAAACCCGCAGCGGCCGCAATCTCCTGTGTGGTCACCCCGTGATACCCTCGTTCAGCGATCAAATCGATCGCTGCCTGCATTAATTTATCCTTATTATTCATCACATCGCGATTCTCCATCCATTTTCACCCTCTTTTTGACTGTCAGTACTGACTGTCATTTAAGTGATTTCATTTTACTCCTTGGCTTTGTTTTCGTCAAGAGATTAGAGCGGAGAGACAGCGCGATGTTTTCTTATCTTTCCAGTTTCGTATTGTTTCGAAGGGTATAGTTAAAAGTGATAAAATAGAGCACCATCTTTCAATAGATCAATGTCTTTCGGTTGTAGAAATCCGGTATGAGATGTGAGGACTACCCATATCGAGAAAGTTTTCTCTTTTGAAAATGCAATTTTGTTTTTTCTTTATCTTTATATGAAATTGGTTTAACATTAGTTTGTGAACTACTCACCACTTAGCTAAAGCTTGAAGTGGGAGCTTCTCAGTTCCACGACGAAAGCCGCCTTTCGTCTCCCTGAGCGTGACTTCGGGTCGTTCCAACCCTAGATGTCCGACAATTCGGAGTTCTTTTGTACCTTGGATATTTTACGCATGGAAGGATCCGCTTGGTTTTCGCATTTTATTTTCTCCATGCAACCTCCTATATCCAGTTATGAAAGAACGACATAGGTTTATTTTACCACAGGGTCAGACAATTGAACAGGCAAAAGCCTGTCCTTGTCCGAAGTCGATTCATCTCCCACTTTCATCAAGCTTCGCAAGATTTAGAAGTGGGAGACTTCTCGACTGAAGAATGTTAAATAATCTTTCCATTCTCGTTCTAATGTGTCTAATGATTTATTAAATGTTTTGTTAATATCAACTTCCAAATTATATCAATTATATATTTTCATAACCTTTTTTATCGGATATTTTTCAAATTAGATATTTTATAAATAACCCTGGCTCGATATAACTTTTTCCAGAAATCAATTTTATTTTCTTCATTGTTAATGTCAAAATAATTATAGCTATTGGTGTTACTACATAATTCATTTAACGGAATGTGTATCTTTTCCTGCAAAACAAAAAGAGGCTGATTCTCCCGTTTCGCGATACGTTCGATACGACGAAGCATGCACTATTGGAGCTTGCGAAGCAACGTCTCTTCATCATCATAGGCTTTTCATGAAAAATGGCTCAGTTATCGTTCGATGGTTCGGATGAAAACTCCCAGTCAACGCTCCCGAAAAGCCGTTCATGATCATGGCATCCACACCACATAAACAAGAGGCTTCATGACCGGTTTCGAGAAATAAAGCGTCAATCCAAACATTTCGAAAAACCTATGGATTCCTCGATGATGTGCTAATCTATTCATGAGACATGAACCTCCTTTTGGATAGTTGTGGGCACATCTATTCTAACCAAGGAATCAGGTTCATGTCTCCTTTTTTGTTATAAATTTATGTCATTTTTTATTTTACTCAGCTACAGGATATTTTTTAAATCTGTCTTGGCAACTCTTAATCAATTTAAGAGCAACATCTCTCCCTTCCCATCCAATAATAGTTGTTTCTTTATTTTCGAGTTCCTTGTATCGTTCAAAAAAATGTTTAATCTCCCTAAGGGTATGAGGATTAACATCTTTAAGACTATGCACATTTTCCCATCGTGGATCAGAAAGCGGAACACCTATTAGTTTTTCATCCTGTCCTTTGTCATCGCTCATAATAAGTGCTCCTACAATACGCGTATCAATCACGCATCCAGGGAAGGTAGGGTTTGTAGTTAGTACTAATACATCTAATGGATCGCCGTCAAGAGCTAGTGTGTTCTCAATATGGCCATAATCGCAAGGATAAAACATAGGGGAAAATAGTACACGGTCTAATTTAATTTTCCCTGTGGATTCATCAAATTCATACTTATTTTGTTCTCCACGTGGGACCTCAATAGTTACTTCAACTACATTTTCCATTTCAGCCACCTCTTTAAAGCATTTTAGCTAACGAATTTTTTAACTGGATAAAATTGTATCACAATATATAATTTTAGTACATATTAATTGATAATGGATATTGTCAACAACGATTTAAAACAATTTCAACGAAATGAAATTCCCCATTATGAACGTTTAATTAGGCAACTGGGCAGGATAAACCCCTGCTTTTTTCTTTATCTCGTAGACGATAAGAATCGCCTTTGATATTAAAGGTAATGGCGTGATGTAATAGGAGATCTAAGACGGCTGTGGCTCGTACATCCTCACCGAGTACCTTCCCCCATGTTTAGAACAAAATAAAAGTGCAGAGATGTACAAGATTTTATTCAAAATTCATTCATAGGGGCTTTACATGGAGTGGCAACCATGGGTAATCTGTATTGATTTGCGAAACTTACTGATTCTGTATTATTTGGAAAAAATCATGGTTGCAAAGGCTCCATATCAAGCCCCGGTATGGCCAACTTCAATCGAATATTTATTCAACCAAAACAAATTCACTTTTTGCAAAAAACACTGTAAGATTTACGGAAGTCCGAAAGTGACGCAAGAACTACGCAAATAAGGGATTCGTGTGTCTCAAAAGCCGATCGCTCGCATCATGAGTGAAGAAGAATTGAGACCCATTACAACGTATAGGACAATTTATTGAAACAAACCTTTCAAGCAACGGCTCCCAATGAAGGATGGATGGCGGATATTACGTACATTCCTATTAAAATATTGTGCGAATACTTATTTAAACCCATGGTGCTAGATAAAATGAGATGAGCATAAAAATAGCCCTTGCATGAAGGATCTCCTTTAAAATGAAAGTGCGACCAAACATTCAAAAGGAGAAGTCCCATGCAAGAGCACTTTCATTTTACAACAGATGAAGCGAAAATTCAAAAACAATATGCAGCGATTTTATTCTTTGTATCTGGACAATTGTCTTTGATTCAGATGTATTTACAACACCGAAATCGCCATTTGTTGAAATAAGAAGAGGAGGTCATCATCGCCGTCCATGTTCTTGGAAAGTTATTAGGTTTTACATCCGAACGAGCTTGACACCGATTTGTGATCGGAAACTTATTTTCGAAAGATTGATTTCCTGAACACTCTCGATAGAACCGGCGTTGTCGAAATCTTGGCTTTACCGTCCAATGGATCCGATATCAACTAGCCAAACGTGGGCAACATCACGCTTATGCAGTAGTGGATAGCTTACCCATTGAACTCTGCCACCCCGCACGAATGGATCGCGTCAAACGGTTTCAAGGAATCGCCGATATTGGGTATTGTGCATTCAAAAAGATGGCTTACTATGGGGTTAAGCTCCATCTTCAGATCACCGACCAAGCGCTTCCGATGGGATATGTCGTCACCGAAGCATCCTGTCACGACCGGACAGCTGCGGAAACCGTGATGGCCCAACTTCCTCATCCGTATACACTTGGTGACAAAGGATAGGTGAGCCAAGACTTGCAAAAGAAGCTGTATGATGAATACAAGATCACTTTTTGGACTCCCGTTCAGAAAAAACAGAAAATCCATCAATCGAAAGCATGGAAACGATGGATGAAACGAAAGCGCAAAGTCATGGAAACCGTGTTTTCCGTTCTCATTGATCAGTACCGGATCACAGAGATTCGCGCCAACTCTGTTTATGGATTTGAATCAGCTTTGGATGGCATTTTACTCGCTTATTCACTCGTCATTCTTGGGCTAGTTGAGCGTTAAAGTTCAACTAGCACCACGGGTATTGTATAAATTCAAGTAATATTTATTTATACGAGGTGGCAAAGCTATCATGTGTTTACGAAATTTAAAAAAAACGTAAGAAATCTGAAGAAAGAAAATTAAAGTTTATAGAGGGAGGTGCTAAAAATGAATTTACAAAAAGAGCGGCAGTTACTGAACTGCCGCTCTTTTACCACAAAATTTTACTATAGATAACATTGCTATCAAAAGTCTAATAATTTTCTAATTCACCTTCTAAATCTCCTAACAAAACTTCAACTTCCATTACTGCGGAATCATAACCATTCCAAAAAATCGATGGTCTATATCCCTCTTCTTTTATCCTAGGAAGCCATTCATTCATAAACTCATCGAGTTCAACTGGTTCAGGAGTATATCCTTCCCATTCTTTGGCGGCACAATATTGAGCAAATTCTCTTTTAGGCCAAAAAGGAATTAGTAGATTGCCATTATCATCCTCAGTCATTGCCCAACCGTCTTCATAGAGTCCCCATACCTCTCCCCAATCGACTACTTTTTTTATAAAGTATTCATACCTTTTGTTAGCTGGTAAGTTAAGAACAGAGTAAAATTCTTTTTCATTTATCATGTTTTTACCTCCTTCTTCCATAGCGATCATACTTGTGCTGAGTTCTATGATTTCTTATTGTTTGTAAATCACTGTGTTCGTACCCGTATCCTTTTCTTGCCTCATATCCACGTCTATGAGCTAACTCATATCCCTTTGGCACTCTTATAGTTCTTCTTTTCCCCCTTTTAATTTCATTAATATCACGTCGAATTTCACCACGTAAAACTGATGATAATTTATCATCATTTGCTAATTCTCTTAAACGTGCTTGTTTACCTCTTCTACCACTAGCAAAAAACTGTAAATCCAACCTTCCAGCCCGTCTAACTTTATACACCCTATACGCAATTTTGGCACCTTTAAACGCCGCACCGCCAACCAGTCCCACGCCAACGGCAATCGCCGCCGCTTTCCAACCGCCTTTTTTAAAGGCCTTATACCCATCATACGCCGCAAATCCCGCATTAATCGCCATCCACACAAAATGCCCATCCGGATCGACCAGCATCACCGGATTGTTGTTCGCGTACGTATAGCCGTTTTGTGTGAGGATATCGTCCGAATCTCCCGGATCAGGGTCCATGGACAAGAACACGCCAT
>NZ_JACIDF010000013.1:0-20131 GCF_014196195.1 Anoxybacteroides rupiense
TTGCATGTATTAGGCACGCCGCCAGCGTTCGTCCTGAGCCAGGATCAAACTCTCCAAAAGAAAGTTGATTGGCTATTATTTAAATTTCGGTTGACCATACCGAAACTTTTCGATTAACGCTTCGTTTTGTTCAGTTTTCAAAGAACATTTTGTCTTATTAGCGACTTTTTTATACTACCATGATGATCATTATCTTGTCAATCATATTTTTTATAACTTTCGACGACGTTTAATAATATAACACTTCAAAATTTTAATGTCAATCATTTTTATACGATTATGATTTTCTTTTCCATTTAAGCAGCATTCTTTTTATGATGCAATAAAAACAGGATAAATCCAAAATTTTGACCATAACTGAAAAATGAAGTGACTCCTGTCAAGTAGACAGTTATAAAAAAGACTAGGCAACCAGTGTGTTCCGGTATTCTATCGGTGCACACTGGCTTAATTTTTTCTGAAAGCATTCATGATTATAAAACCATACTGTAGTTGTCAATGGCTTGATAGAGTTCTTGTTCTGTTTTACACGGAGAAATAGACTCGCTTATGATTCACATGGAATCCTTCTTTTCTCAAAGCGACTTGCATTCTCGGATAGCCGTAAAAAGGACAGGAACGATGAATCGCCAATAGGTGCTCCTTTAGGATCTGATCTCTTTGTTGCCGTGTCTCTCTCTTCCTCTCTGTACTACACACCATTTGTAATAACCGGCACGAGAAATCTCAGCGATTTCTACTAACCAAGTCAATGGATACGGTTGTTTTAGCTCATGAATGATCTCAAAGCGACTCCGTTTTGGAATCCCCCCTCCCTGTGAAGATTGGGTACTGCTTTTTTAGATACTTTACCTGCGCTTTCAAGTAATCCCGTTCTTCCTCCATACTGTTAAATTTCGTTTGGGGACAACCAACCAATGGATTCCTGTTCACTTGTTTTCCTCCGTTGATCGCCAAGAGATTCTCCATTACGACACTTTTTCACCCATACCTTTACTTGGGTACAGCTTGGAATGTCCAATTTCTTCGCAACCGCTTGACAGCTCATTCCCTCATTCTCATCCATGTGAATCGCTCTTTGTTTGAATTCCTCCGTATAACGGTGAAATGTTTATCCTTTTCGTGCCATAAAAAATTCCCTCCAAGTATAGTGAAACACCCAACGATTAAAAATGGGCTTTTTACATTGTCTACTTAAAGGGGATAATATCACAACATAGAGTCGACTTTATCGATTATAGAGAGTCGGGAGAAGAAACAGGCTGCTTCATTCGACTGAAGCCATAATAAAAAACGGTAAGTGAATAGCGAACAATCCATCTGCATGCTTTAACATTATATAAATTTTAAGAACTCATGTTCTTCAGCATTAGCCCTCTATCACACGTTCATATAATAAAAAACCCTACGACCGCGGGAAAAAATTCTCCATCTTTCTTTTTTAGAGCTGGCTCGCTCAATTCCCCTTCTTAGACAAATCATTCACTTATTTTCGCTGTCTTTCTCTATTCGTAAAACATAAGCTCTCAAAAAATGCTGTATCGTTTCATAATTCGATATGACAAGCATAAGATGGTCATAACAGGGGTTGATGAAATAAAAAAAGGGGGGAGAACCGTGAATCATCGTTTTTATGCTTTAAATGGTCGTTCGTTAAAGAAAGGACTTATTATTATTTTAGCAGCATTTTTCACCGCTTTTGTTTTATATGTAGAGAAAATCAATCTTTCGGTATTTTCAACATCTAGCGGCCCCAAAGCGATATATAAAGCCGAAAAGCGCGCTAACGAAATCGCTCTAACCTTTGATATTAGCTGGGGAGATCAGTACGCCTTAACGATTCTAGAGGAACTTAAAAAGAACCGAATTAAAAATGCAACTTTTTTTCTATCCGCTTCATGGGCCGAAAGCCATCCGCAAATTGTGAAACGGATTCAAGAGGACGGACATGAAATCGGAAGTATGGGCTACAACTACATAGATTATACTCAGCTTGAAGATGCTCAAATAAGACAGGATTTAATGAAAGCCAAAAAAGTATTTGATACCCTTGGATTAAAAAAAGTAACGTTATTGCGGCCACCAAGCGGCCAATTTAATACAAAAGTGTTAAAAATCGCTGATTCTTTAGGCTATTCTGTTGTTCATTGGAGCATTGACTCAAAAGATTGGCTAAATCCGGGTGTCAATCATATTGTCAAAAATGTCGTTCATGATATGAAAGCTGGTGATATTATCTTGCTTCACGCTTCTGATTCTGCCAAACAAACCCCTCAAGCATTGCCGCAAATTGTGGAAGCAATGAAAAAGAACGGTTATCGAAATGTCAGCATTTCTGAGCTAATCGAAAACGGCCAAACGCAAAGCAAAGACGTGAATTAACTCATGTGTAAAGAGGCTTTCCTGTCTTCAGATCGTTAAAATTCAGCCACTATGTTTAAAGGAGGCTTTGAGAGCCTCCCTCGTTTTTTATATAATATGGGACACTCCCTCATGCTTCGATACCAATCCGGAAATATATACAATGAATGTAAATGGTATCCGTAAAAGAAGTTGCGATTTACCTTTGCCAAACGCACGTGTGATCCAACGCGCGCTCAAACGGATTCACTATGAGTTAAGCATCTTTTGTCAGCTTATGAAGAATCAACAATTGGTAAGCATTGCAAACGAGCAAAGGAATTAACATCAAATATAGCCAGTTTTCATCGTTGATGCGTAACGCCGGAAACCATTCAATGATCGTTACAACTGTCATAAAAAATAAAGAAGGAATAAATGCTTCTTTGTTTGTTTGTTGTCTTTTAACAGCGGCAACAATCACGCCTACGAGCAAAATTCCCAATGCAATCAGTATGTAGCTAATAATGGATTCTCCATCCTTCGCAAACAGCTGATAACGAAAATATATTAAATCAAATAAAACAAAGGCAATCAAAACGATTTGTACCGAATTCCAAAGAGCTACAGACCGGAAAATTCCTAAGCCAAACCGATGAACGGTTAAATAAGCAAAAAAACCCATTTGACTGACTACGCTAAAAATAAAGCCAAAACCAATAAACCATACTAAAACAGCAAATAGTTCACCAATCTTAAACTCAATAAACAGCTTTTCATATTCACTCCAGCGAATAATAAAACCAGCTAACGCTGTTGTGATTCCACCAATTCCTAACGTCGTCAAAAATAACCGAACCCATTTGCGGCTGTTCACACCCTAAACCTCCATCATTTCTCAAGTATTCCTTTAAAATTTTATCAGTCGTTCCTTAAAAACGCTAGCGCTGAATTGGTTCAGCGTATATTTTTTTAGCGGAACATCATATTAAAGATAAGGAACTTTTGCAGAAAGGAGCTTATTACTACATGAAAAATTGGACACTGCTCCTCTTAGTAAGTTTTTTTATTGTTCTTAGTTCTTGCGCTCCACAAGAAAGCAGTCCAGCTCCACCTGATTATGATCAAATCAAAAAAATGGTTGTTGATATTTTAAAAACAGATGAAGGAAAAAAGGCGATTCAAGATGTCATGACAGAAGATAAAGTAAAGCAGCAAATGATTATGGATCAAGCGGTTGTAAAACAAACCATTGAACAAATTTTGACCTCGAAAAAAGGAGAAGAATTTTGGAAGACCATGTTTCAAGATCCAAAATTCGTTGAAAGCTTTGCTAAAAGCTTGAAGACCGAGCAAGAGAAAACTATAAAATCCTTGATGAAAGATCCTGAATACCAAGGAATGATGATAAACATTTTACAAAATCCTGAAATGGAAAAAGAGTTTTTAACTGTCTTAAAAAGCAAAGATTTTCGCAATCATCTTCAAACCGTTATGACAGAAACATTTGACAGTCCGCTATTCAAAGCAAAAATTCAAGATCTGTTAATGAAAGCCGCTGAAAATATGCAAACAACGAAAAAGCAAAGCGGTTCAAATGAAGATGGCGGAGAAAGCGAAGAAGGAGATGGCGATCAGCAAACCCAAAGCCAGTAGCTTTTTTCTAAGCTTATTGAATGCAAAACGAGAGACCGTACAAAAAGGACGGTCTCTCGTTATTCTGTTTGAAAGCGCTTTTCATCACGTGGCTTTTTCATACTCTTCCCCTCACACGTACACATCGTTTCACCGCAGAAAACTTCTCAATGGATAGGCTAGGAGCAAGCGGTCACACATTTCATCTACATGTTCTTAGAAACGGCAAATGTCCGCGTGAATATAAGGAAGCACTGTTCGGCTTATGTAAGCCGGCATAAAGATTAGCACTTCTTGGCTATTTTCTTTGCTATTTCCATGTATATTTTTCCAATCTGATGATCCTCTCCATATACGGAAGGCGCAAAATCATCATCGTTCCAATCTGGCTGCTGCAGTGGCAGCTGTCCAAGGAGCTCCGTTTGCAGTTCTTCAGCAAGCTTTTTACCGCCCCCTCGGCCAAACACATATTCTTTTTCACCGGTTAATTTGCTTTCAAAATATGACATATTCTCAATCACACCGATGATTTCATGTTCTGTGCGAAGCGCCATCGCCCCCGCCCGTGCAGCTACAAATGCGGCAGTCGGATGAGGGGTAGTAACGATAATTTCTTTACAAGCTGGGAGCATGGTATGAACATCTAAGGCAACATCTCCTGTTCCAGGAGGCAAGTCCAACAATAAGTAATCTAAATCTCCCCATTCCACTTCTTTAAAGAAATTGTTCAGCATTTTTCCTAACATCGGCCCGCGCCAAATCACCGGGGCATTATCTTCAACAAAAAATCCCATTGAAATGACTTTTACGCCAAATCGCTCCACAGGAATGATTTTCTCACCGCGCACAACGGGCCGCTCGGTAATGCCCATCATGTCGGGCACACTGAATCCATAGATATCGGCATCAACTAGCCCCACCTTTTTACCAATTCTTGCGAGCGAGACAGCAAGGTTGACGGAAACCGTTGATTTTCCAACTCCTCCTTTTCCGCTGGCAATGGCGATATATGTCGTTTGTTTTTTTGTTCCTTGATGCTTTGCCATTTCTTCTTCAGGCAATTGAGTAAATCGCAAACCGACAGATGTTGCTCCTGCGTTTTTAAGAGTTTGTACAATCGCTGTCTGTACTTGAAGCTGTTCGGCTGCTCCCGGCTGCGCTAAAGCAATCTTGACGCTTACGTGCCCTTTTTCCTGTTTAATTTTGATTTCCTGAATCGCATTTGTTTCTTTAAAAGGCTTATTTAAATACGGATCTTGTATGTTTTCTAACAATGCTTGTACATCTTGTTCGGTTATCATGATTCATCACCAGCCCTTTTTATGTATTCGTTATCATATTTTTACTATATCATATCTATTGATGATCTTAACATATTGAACCTCTCCGTCTGCAGATAGGGCACACTGATTTATAAGAAAAATGCAAAAAAGGAACAAATCCTCTCTAAAAAAGGAACATGTGCAGCCAGCTCCTGAGCTTAGAACCAAATTCTGCTTCGGATGGTTTTCTGATCATTGAACCAGTTGATTGTGCCGATTTTTCAAAACACGCTCCATATGAAACGTAAAAATAAAATCCTCCCTTAATCAGGAGGAGTTTTTTCATTAGAAAAATAGCGCAGTACTCCTTTATAAATAGAAGCGGCAAGCTTGGTTTGGTATGGATCGGAATGAAGTAGCTCGCGTTCTTCCGGATTCGAAAGAAATCCTACTTCCACAAGTGCCCCTGGCTTTTTTGCATATTTCAGCAAATAAACCGTATCGAGTATTTTCGCAGAACGGTCTGTGTTCTCTAAATTGCGACGTAGTTCAGCTTGAATAAATTTAGCGACCCTCTCGTTTTCAATGTATGTTCCATAATAAAATGTTTGTGCTCCTTTCCATTTCGGAGATGGAATAGCATTCAAATGAATGCTGATAAATAAATCTGCTTCGGATTCATTAATCATCTGAACACGCTTTTTTAAATCCTCCGCTTTCCGGCGGCTATATCCTTTTGTATCCTCTGCCGCTAGATCTCGATCATCCTCACGTGTTAAAAGAACAAGCGCCCCTTGTTGCTGCAAATAATCGCGCAATTTTTTCGCCACATCGAGCGCAATATCCTTCTCTAATACTTTTCCGCCGCCAACTGCTCCGCCATCTGGACCGCCATGTCCAGGATCTAAAATAATAATTCTCCCTGAAAGAGGCAGATTCCACGACTTCATAGAATGGACATCCAAAATGACATATTGAAAAATGATCGCAAATAGGACGATACTTGCACCGATCATCCATAACATTCGCTTCCGCTTCATCTTTTCTCCTCCTGCGTTTTCCCTTCATTATCTTATATGGGACAAGAGAAGAAAGTAGAACCCCTTTTAGCGGAGTTTTAAGCGCCAGCGTTTTTTTCCTTTTTCAAATCCTTCGGTCCACCAGCTGGAAATATAACCTTCACACGTATAATATAATGGCTCGCCGATATGAATATCGTTAAGATCTGTCCAAAAGCATAAAAAATCAAACAAAGCATCGGTCAAGTATTTTTCCTCATGCTGTGAACGTTTTTTGACCAATTCAATCGGCTCGCCATAATAGCCAAATCGGCTGTAGCTCGCCCCAAGTAAATAGGCTTCTATCGCCATGTCAATACATCCATCTTCCACCGCTGAGGGAAAGGTGGACTTCCCTTGGAAAAAAGGACGAAAGGATTCAGATGCTTGCTTTTGCAATTTTTCTAACGATAGCTCACGGAGCATTTTTCGCTCATATTTGATCTCTTTTTCCCTTTTCTTTTCTTTAAAAGATGTGATCACACTCATTTGCTTTCACACTCCTTTAGAATATAGTGTCCTACCGTTGAATCGGAAACATGCGTCGAAAAGCGCTGTCACCGATGAAAAAAAATCCCAAGTGGAACGGAGTTTGATATACATCCTGCTGTACCAACGTTTGTCTCAAGTAATGACCTGATTTCGATGGTCGGATGATCGGCTGTTCGGCGCTCGATCACGCTTTTTTGATGCGACGAAAACAAGCTGGTGGCTTTGCCCCCGAATATCGCTAAAAAACCACACAAAATGTTTAATTAAACATTCATCTCGCTGTGTTCTTACAGTATTGAACCAAATACTGTCATCATATATTAAGTAATATGACTACACATTTGGCAGGTGATCGCTACATGTACAAAATTAGCTTATGTATGATTGTCAAAAATGAAGAAGAGGTACTTCGGCAATGCCTTACTAGCGTCAAGGATTTATGTGATGAAATCATTATTGTTGACACGGGTTCAACTGATAAAACAAAAGAAATCGCCCAAGAATTCACACAGAAAATATTTGATTTTGAATGGATTGATGATTTTTCCGCAGCCAGAAACTTCGCTTTCAGTAAAGCCACCATGGATTATATATTTTGGATGGATGCAGACGACATCCTATTGGAAGAAGACCAAAAAAAATTTAAACAACTTAAAGCAGAGCTCGATGGTGCTGTGGATGCCGTTTCCATGATATACAATATTGCTTTTGATGAAGCTGGAAACCCGACATTTAGCTACAGAAGAAATCGCTTAGTCAAAAGAGCGCGAAATTTTAAATGGATCGGAGCGGTTCATGAGTATTTAGAAGTCGGAGGAAATATTCTTTCATCAGACATTGCCATTACACATAGAAAATCAGAGAAGTCAAATGGAAATTTGCAAAGCAGCCGCAATCTAACGATATACGAAAACCGGCTCAAAAAAGGAGAGACTTTTACTCCAAGAGATTTATTTTATTATGCTAATGAATTAAAGGATCATGGGCAGTTTGAAAAAGCAATCGAATACTATCAAAAGTTTCTGGAAACGAAAAAAGGATGGATTGAAGATGAAATTCGCGCGTGCATTCATTTAGCGTCATGTTACAGACATTTAGGCAATACGGAAAAAGAAATTGAGGCCCTTGTTCAGTCCATTATGTATGATGTCCCTAGACCGGAAGTCTCTTGCCGACTTGGAGATTTATACAAAGAAAGAGGCATATTCAAAAAGGCCATCATCTGGTATCGATTAGCACTTGAAGTAGACCTTAACGATTCTTTAGGGTTTAGGGAAAACAGCTACTCGACATGGTATCCACATCTGCAATTATGTGTCTGCTATTGGCACATTGGGGAAAAGGAGCTTTCGTTTGCTCATCATAATGAGGCGAAGAAGTATAAGCCCACAGATCCGCAAATTCAATATAATGAAAACTTCTTTAAGGAAAACTTCAGCAAAAACTAACTAGATCAATGAAAGCCCTCGATATGAGGTGTCATATCGGGGCTATTTTTTGGCCGATATTAGAGGTATAAATGGTTTTCAAACGGTACGCGAATCCTCTTACTATATAAAGATTGAAACATTTTCATTTTACTGATAATCGCCGTTTGATCCTTCATGATCTTGGATTCCAAATGTAAAATTTGTTCCGTAATGTCGTCCTGATCCGTCGAAATGATATAGTCTTCAAGATCTACTGACTTGATAAAGTCAAATACCTTAAATCGATACCCTAACGCAATAAATGGAACATGGGAAGCTAAAGAAAGATAGTTCGCATGTAATTTAAAATTAATTGTGAAAGCAAAATGTTGAATGATATTCATTAGTTCCTCTTGATTATATAGTGTTTTATCCAAAATGGCAGATTGTTTATTGTGTAACTTGCTGTATAGCCGTTCAGCCGCTTCTAAATCCGCATTCCAAACAATAAACAAGTACACTTTATACCCTTGGTCCATTAATTGATTTAAGGCTCTCGCCAACTGATTTTCAACTTCTATTTCATTTTGGCCATAAATGAAATTATAGGTCGTTCCCCAATTAACCCCGATCACTTTCTCGTGATGATGAAATGGGGGGACTTGATCACCATCTAGATTACGGTTAGTTAACAGAAACCCGGGATCTCCGCTCACTTGGATATTTTTCACTCCAAAATTTTGCAACACCTTTGAAGTTAATGGCCCTCGCACTCCAACCCATGCACTTTCCTCAAACACTTCTCTTGTTTTTAATTTAAAATCATCTGAAACCACAAGCGGTATTTCTTCATGATTTTCTAATTGTTGAATATAGGATTTCGGCACCCAATCAATTCCTGTTCCCCAGATCATGATTTTTTTATTCAATGACAAAGCTTGATGTAAAATATCAACAGTATAAGGATGAACAAAATAAGGTTCTCTGCTTAAAATGGATCCCCCTCCTAAAACAATGAGATCATACTCTTTAAAAGAAACATTTTTGAGAAATTGATGTTCGATATTGGCAGATTCCAGTTTGTATGAACCATCCAGCTTTAAAAATTGCTGTTTAAATAAATCAAACATTAATTCGTCTCCTAGATTCTGATAGCCGATCCATCCAACATACAACACTTTCTTCAACGCAAATCCCCCCAACTCATACAAAATGAAAATCCAAAGAAATATACAAGGAGTCAAGCGGCATCTTATCCGTCTCAGTTGTATTAGTTATCCAATAAAGCCCCATTGGTATCACTCGATTCCTCGCTTTTTTGCCGTAGTCATCAGCTATTGGCTTGTTAACTAAAAAACTCAACAAAAATCTTCTCAAGCAACAAAGGCTTTACAGGGAAATGAATTTGCCTGCTGGTGTTCTTATTCAAGGGAAGAGGCAGAAAAGTTGGGGTTTAGCTAAATCATTTTATGTTTTTAAGTAAAATAATGGATCATCAACACTGATGTTTCAATATCAAAATGACATTTATATAAAATTCCTTTGTTTGTACATAACCGTTTGTCACTTTTCTCTCTGATCCTCATTGATTCGATTGGGCAATTATTCTATTTAAGCATAATTCTTTGTATTTCAATGCTTTAAAGCTCCCCGTGCCTTTCAAAATAAGGTAATCCGGATGGCATTCACCAAGCTCTAGGCACTTTTGGAATGAAGCCAATGCCTCTTGATACTTTCCTTTCTGAAATAAAATATAGCCCTTCATAAAATGCAGATCAACGTAATCCGGATATAACTGCAACGCCTTCTCAATGCCCGGCCAAGCTCCGTCGATGCTATTTGTTTCAAGCAAAATTGTGTATTTCAAGCGATAAACAATAGCAGGTGGTTTCGTTTGTTGACGCAAAAAATTTAGAATCGAAGCATTTACATAAAGGAAAGCTTTACTATAATCCTTTTCACGATAATATTCGCTTGCCAAATGGTATTCAATCCAAGGGCTGTGATGAGGAGTGTTTATTTCTTCCATTATCAACTCTTTATTTCGTGATGACTTATTTTTCCTTTCAGCAATTTCCTTTATATAGCCGTAATGATGAATAGGTGCATCGACAATATCAGAGGTATGATGTGAGAGAATTTCTTCTGGAAGCTGAATCGTCTCGTGGATTCTGTTATAAAACCGAATACCCATATGATTGCGAAACAAACGAGGCTGATAATATAAAAAAAACTGATCTTCCTGAATCGGAAAATGATCTCCATAATAATTAAGAACCGGAAATAAAAGCACATGTGCTTTTGTCTGCACAACCGATTGCTCGACCAAGCGCTCTTGATTAGATTCGAGCTGCTCATCGGCGTCCATCCATAAAATCCAATCACCGCTGGCTTGTAAAAGTCCAAAATTTCTAGCCTCAGCAAAATGATGGTTCCATTCATAATGGTATATCTTTGCCCGGAATTTTTCACAGATAGATAAAGTGCCATCAGTAGATCCCGTATCAACGATAATGATTTCACTGACTAATTTGCTTACACTAACCAAACATTGCTCGATAAAATCTTCCTCATTTTTTACGATCATACATAACGAAATAGCAGGAAACTTCATTGCTGCATCACACCCTTTATCCTGATATTTCAATGTTTAGGCTTCCATGGAGAAGATAGCGAAGCATCGACTACGACTTTGATATTTTGCACATCAGGTGAGTAATAATAGGATAATATTCTCCTGATAACCTTCTCAAAAAGCTGTTTGTGCTCTTGTTTAAAAAATGGATGTTGTTGGATTAAACTCATTAAACATTTTAAATCATGATAGCTTTCGTTGTTTTTACTAAAAAAGGATAATTTTTCTGATAACATCCCTATTTCTTGAAAAAAGAACTGTTGCTCATACAGATACATATGGATTTTTTCAATCAACTCCAGAGAGTTAAGGATAACCCTTTCAGTATAAATTTGTTTTTGTCGGGAAGAAGTACGGCAAGAAATGGTGAAAAAATAATGAATGATAAATTGAAAAAAGAAATGAAAATATTTGAAATAGTTGATTTTGCTTTGAATGATCTTATCTTGCACAGATGCGTATTTACTTCGCATTTACTTCCCACCCCACATTTAATCATGTCTCACGAACTACACCTAGTAAATGTTTAACTTCATTTTTCATTACATCCATCATCACAGCCACACGGATAATATCTATCAAGACAATCAGGGCATGGTGGTTCCTCGTCACATTCATCTGGATCTTGACTAGGGCATTTTTCACAGCACGTATCACGGTCCAATAAAATGATATCTTCTAGTCTGAATTGCAGTAATATTTGTGATTTGACTACAGCGCGAAGGGTACGATTGATACTTTCGTTTATTTTTAAATAATCATTTAAATTGTTAGGATCTGTATTTAAAAAAGCTTGAAGATTTTCGGCTTCTGCGTTCAAAATATTTGATAATCCAATTTCTTCAAGGGGAATAGATGATAATAATAAATCGATGGTTTCACATCGTTCTAATGATATAATCGGTGTAATGTTTGGAATATTGGGGAGCGACATATTTCGTTTACCTCCTAAATAAGCTTTTTGTTCCGAATCCTTTACAGGTTTTCCTTTCATCATAAGTCCAAGAATGATGGATGCTCTCTAGGCATTCCTTACATGCAGCTTTTCAAATGAGAACAAAACAAAGAAAGATGGGCAATGCTTTGATCGATAATGGTCTCATAAAGAGGTCTCTTGAAACAAATGAGTTCTGTAGCAACCAATCGCTCCTCACCTGTGCCATCTTCCCTGACGCTTTCTATTTAATGCATTTGCCTATATCATATGTAAAAAATAAGCAGATGTTACCCCAGTAGAAAATATGTTAAAAAAGCAATCATTCTTTCCGCATATGTTCTAATGAATAAAAAAGCTGGTATGCCATGATGCATCCAGCTTTTCTCACTTGAATTAAGCGATTTGGTGTACAGACCAGACAATTCCAGACGATGTACCACCTAAATTTAACCCGATTGTTAAACCATTGGCTTCATAAAATAATCCGATTTGATCCCCTGCTGTTAGTTCAACTTCTCCACTCAATGTAACAGTGCCGCTTCCAAGAACAGCTCTTAAAGTTAAAACTAATGCAACGTTCACATTTAATACAGGGAATAATCCTGTTATTAAGTCTGTCGTGGTAGGGGCAATACGCCTTACAACAAACGCTGGGTTTACACCTGTTCCTAAACTGATAGTCAGTGCAGCAGATGTCTGATAATTAATGGTGGCCGAAATAGAATATCGACCCGTTGCTGGAACCGTATAGGTCCCTGTCACTTCATTAAAGCTAGGATTATCATAATAAGGGGACGATACGGTCCATCCAGCAATCTGGGTAGAAGCCGTAACCCCTGGCGCAGTAGTGAATGCGGAAAAACCATTTGCTGCAAACGCCGGACCGGTTGGGCCGGTTGGACCCGTCGCTCCCGTCGGACCCGTTGCTCCCGTTGGACCCGTTGCTCCCGTTGGACCCGTCGGACCCGTTGCTCCTGTCGCCCCCGTCGGACCCACTGGACCCGTTGCTCCCGTTGGACCCGTCGGACCCGTCGCTCCTGCTGGACCCACTGGACCCGTCGCTCCTGTCGCTCCCGTCGGACCCGTCGGACCTGTTGCTCCCGTCGCTCCCGTTGGACCTGTTGCTCCTGTCGCTCCCGTTGGACCTGTTGCTCCTGTCGCTCCCGTTGGACCCGTTGGACCCGTCGCTCCCGTTGGACCCGTTGCTCCTGTTGGACCCGTTGCTCCCGTTGGACCTGTTGCTCCTGTCGCTCCCGTTGGACCCGTCGCTCCCGTTGGACCCGTTGCTCCTGTTGGACCGGTTGGACCTGTTGCTCCTGTCGCTCCCGTCGGACCCGTCGCTCCCGTTGGACCCGTCGCTCCCGTTGGACCCGCTGCTCCCGTTGCTCCTGTCGCTCCGGTTGGACCCGTCGGACCTGTTGCTCCCGTCGCTCCCGTTGGACCTGTTGCTCCTGTCGCTCCCGTCGCTCCCGTTGGACCCGTCGCTCCTGCTGGACCCACTGGACCCGTTGCTCCCGTTGGACCCGTCGGACCTGTTGCTCCCGTCGCTCCCGTTGGACCCGTTGCTCCTGTTGGACCGGTTGGACCTGTTGCTCCTGTCGCTCCCGTCGGACCCGTCGCTCCCGTTGGACCCGTCGCTCCCGTTGGACCCGTCGCTCCCGTTGGACCCGTCGCTCCCGTCGGACCAATCCCTCCGCTCGGCATAATTTGAGTAACTTGGCGCAATTTGTTATCCAATAATAATTCCTTCTTCATCGCCATCGCCAACGTACTTTGAACACTCTCATTGATTTCTAATATATCTTCAAGTGTCGATGGCGTTGGCAATCCAGGAATGGTACCTAAAGCATATTGAATTTTTTCTCCTTCTGCGTTTACAATATGGGCAATCCCTATTTCCTCCATCGCTATTGAAGCTAAAAGTAAATTGATGACATCATCTCGATTTAAAGAAATAGTTGGAGTAATATTTGGTAAATTAGGCTGTGACACTTCTTTCCCTCCACTCGTATTTTTGACGGTTACAGGTTTCTCTTCTTAACGATCCATTGCTATAAAACCATCATTCATAATCAACTCAATACAATCCATAATCACTACCTACTATTCCGAGCATATCGATAAATGGATCTTTGACTTTTGCCCTGCCATAACACCACCTATCCATAACTCAAATCAATATCTTCTTTAAGTTATTCAATAGTAGAACAAATAGTGTAAGATAATTTCCATTTGTTTGTTAAATTTTCCAAATTAGGCATTCGTCTTATGAAGAGTATATGAAAATATAGGAGAAAATGATTAGGGAACAAATCAATTGAAGAACAAGAAAGGATAATTAGCTGAGGAAAAGGTTAGCCCAAGCAAAATAAAAAGACTCTCGAAGCATAAAAAGATCGAGAGTCCTGCTTTGAAATATTAACGTTTTGAGAATTGTGGCGCGCGACGAGCACCTTTGAGACCGTATTTTTTACGCTCTTTCATGCGTGCATCGCGAGTTAATAAGCCAGCACGTTTTAATGGTTGACGGTACTCTGGATCTACCTCCAATAACGCGCGAGCAATGCCGTGGCGAATAGCGCCTGCTTGGCCAGAGAAGCCGCCTCCATGTACGTTAACTAATACATCATAGCTGCCTAATGTTTCTGTCAATACAAGCGGCTGTTTTACCACTTCAATCAAAGCCTGAGATGGAATGTACTCTTGAATATCACGATTATTGATGACAATACGTCCGTCACCAGGAACTAAGCGTACACGTGCAACAGAACTTTTGCGACGGCCTGTGCCATAATATTGTACCTGTGCCAAAATAATACCCTCCTTAATCGATTATCCGCGAAGTTCGTAAACTTCTGGTTTTTGTGCTTGATGTGGATGTTCGCTTCCTCTGTAAACATGCAATTTTTTAAACATTTGACGGCCAAGGCGACCTTTTGGAAGCATGCCGCGAATAGCTCCTTCAAGCATTTTCTCAGGATAGTTTGTACGCATTTCAAGCGCTGTTCTTACTTTTAATCCACCTGGATGCAAGCTGTGGCGGTAATATAGCTTATCCGTTAATTTGTTCCCAGTTAATTCAATTTTCTCTGCATTAATAATAATAACATGATCACCAGTATCAACATGTGGTGTGAAAGTTGGTTTATGCTTGCCGCGTAAAATTGCCGCAACTTCGCTTGCAAGACGACCTAACGTTTTGCCTTCAGCGTCAACAACGTACCATTTACGTTCTACTTCGTTTGGCTTTGCCATATAAGTTGTACGCATGATTTTCCCTCCTAAAATAAAAAATCAACGAAACGTTATATATTTATCTGAACACGATTATTTTTCCGGGGCTAATCGTGGCTCTAAAATACATACCATATGATATGATATCTCTTTCCGTTGCCAATGTCAAGAAAATGTTACACCAGGATTAGTTGTCATAAAACACCTGCCATAAGTAGAGTCCATGCGGAGGAGCCGTTCTTCCCGACAGGCGGCGATCTCTTCCTTCTAAAATGGAAGGAATGCAGCTCCAGTGCCTTTTTCCTTGCCCGATTTCCAGCATCGTACCAACAAGGATTCGAACCATATTATATAAAAAACCGTTCCCTATCCATTGAAACTCTATGCCATCATCCGCTACAAGCAGATTCGCTTCATAAATGGTCCGTACCCGATCCTCTATCTCGGTTTTTGCCGAACAAAAGCTGGTAAAATCATGAGTTCCCTTCACAAGCTGTAGTGCTTGCTTTATTGCTTCATCGTTAAGCGGATACGGATAATGATAGGAATAATAGCGAGAAAATACATCTTGTTCAGATGCTGTCCTAATTTTATAACGGTATTCTTTTCCCACTGCGCTAAATCTAGCATGAAACGAAGCGTTTACTTCTTGTACTTGGCGAATCACAATATCATCTGGCAACATGGCATTCAGCGCTTTTTTCCATCCTTCTGTCGGAAGCTGCAATGGCGAATCAAAATGAATGACTTGTCCATATGCGTGAACACCTGCATCCGTTCTTCCTGACGCAACTACCCGGATCGGATCTCCTTTATGCATCTGTAATAAAACGCGTTCTAATTCCCCTTGTACCGTTCTTTGGTTAGGTTGAATCTGATATCCACCAAAATGCGTTCCATCATAAGAAATAATACATTTCCAACGTTTCATGTTTCCATTCTCCATTAAGATCGCAATAAAAATAATGCAGCAGCTAATATAGCAACGGCTAACAGCAAGACTGTGTCGATCCCCTTCCATGTCAAGACGCGATATTTAGTGCGCCCTTCTCCCCCGCGATATCCTCGTGCCTCCATTGCGATTGCCAGCTCTTCAGCACGTTTAAAGGAGTGGATAAATAATGGGACAAGCAATGAAACAATCGCTTTCATCCTTTCACCCAACGGCCCGCCGTAAAAATCAACTCCCCTAGCTGCCTGTGCCTTCATAATTTTCTCTGTTTCATCCATTAATGTAGGGATAAAACGAAGGGAAATAGACATCATGAGCGCTAGTTCATGGACAGGTATCCGAAATCGTTTTAATGGGCCAAATAAGCTTTCGATGGCGTCTGTTACCTCGATTGGAGTGGTTGAAAGCGTCAGCAAGGTAGTGATGAGAACGAACAAGAGAAAACGAAGGGAAATAAATATCCCCTGTTGAATCCCGCCTTCATAAATGGCAAATGGTCCAATCTGATACAGAACACTTCCCTCTTTCGTCATAAAAACATGAAGTAAAAAAGTGAACAATACAACCCAGAGAACGGGTTTGATTCCCTTTAAAACAAATAAAAACGGAACTTGCGATAAGAAAAGGAGCAAAAGCGTAAAAGCCGTTAAAATCGCATAAGTTACCCCATTATTTGCTAAAAAGACGATACCCACATAAAAAAATACTAAAAGAAGCTTAGCCCGAGGATCCATTCGATGGATCACAGAGTTACCTGGAACGTATCGCCCAATAATCATCTTATTCATGCTCATTCACCTTAGCGAATAGCTGCTTAATGCCTGCTATGAGTTGTTCCATTGTTAGGCATGGGGAAGGAATTTCTTGTCCCATTTTCTCCTCGAGCCGTCGCTTTAACAACACCGTTTCCGGCACATCTAAGCCCAAATGCAGCAAAGAGTCCAAATCATGAAAAATTTGCTGAGGCGTTCCTGTTTTCCAAACTGTTCCCTTATGCATAACGACGATATAATCTGCATACTTTGCTGCATCTTCCATACTGTGAGTAACTAAAATCGTGGTTAGTTGTTTTTCGCGGTGCAGACGAGCGAACATCTCCATTAAATCTTTACGACCTTTTGGATCTAAACCGGCCGTTGGTTCATCTAAAACAATCACATCTGGTTCCATCGCTAATATACCCGCAATAGCAACACGGCGCATTTGGCCGCCGCTTAAATCAAACGGAGATTTATTCAGCACTTCCTCAGGCAGTCCGACTAATGAGAGAGCTACCTTGGCTCTCCTTTTCGCTTCCTCCTCTGAAACGCCAAAATTGATGGGGCCAAAACAAATATCTTTCTCTACCGTTTCCTCAAATAATTGATGTTCAGGAAATTGAAAAACAATTCCCACCTTTTGACGCAGTGGCTTCAGCTGTTTCGCTTGTTTGGCGCTATGAATGACATAATCATCAACGCATACCATGCCCTTTGTTGGCTGCAAGAGCCCATTTAAATGCTGCAGCAATGTAGATTTTCCAGATCCAGTATGGCCGATAATCGCCACGTAAGTGCCACTTTTTATCGATAAATTGACATCGTATAAAGCTCTTTGTGAAAACGGTGAATTCGCCTGATAAATATGTTCTACTTGTTCAAATACAATGTCCATAATTCATTCACCAGCCCCTCTAGCGACGCATCATTCAATTGAAGGGGAAGCCCCGCCTGCTTTAATTCATTTCTTATTTTAATGACAAAGGGAAGATCTAAACGAATTTCCTCCAGCTTTTCTCCCAAAGAGAAAATTTGCTGTGGTGTTCCCTCAGACATGGTCTCGCCACGGTTCATCACAATCATTTTATCCGCTTTCATCGCCTCTTCTAAATCGTGGGTGATAGAGATGACCGTCATATGGTGTTTCACTTTTAGCTTTTCGATGGCCCCAATGACCTCTCTCCTTCCGCGCGGATCAAGCATTGAGGTAGCCTCATCTAAAATAATGATATCTGGCTGTAACGCAATCACTCCAGCAATAGCGACTCTCTGCTTTTGTCCCCCTGATAAATAATGAGGCTCTCTTAACAAAAATTCTTCCATTCCTACTTGCTGAATAGCAGACTTCACACGCTCAATCATCTGTTCCCGAGGAACTCCGTTATTTTCCAAACCAAAAGCAATGTCATCTTGCACAGTAGTTCCAACAAATTGATTGTCTGGATTTTGAAAAACGATGCCCATGCGTTTGCGAATACTCCAAATCGTTTCTTCATTTAGCAACTGATCAAATACTTTGATGATGCCGCTTTTCGGCTTTAATAGACCCATGAGAAGCTTCGCAATCGTCGATTTGCCAGAGCCATTATGGCCAACAATGGCGACCCATTCACCTTTTTTGATTTGAAAGCTAACATTGCGAATCGCATCATTCGGTTGATTAGGATATTGAAAGAAAAGATTTTCTACTGATACCGCTATTTCTTCCACTCTTCTTCTTCCTCTCATCTCGATCTATATAGATGCAACTTAGCCTCTTAACTTTTGCATGGATATGCAGTCATGGTAAGTTACATCTATACACCGTGGCGCTTGTTGAGCATTACGCGTATATGAAGGCTTTACCATTTGTCCCTGTGTGAGCTGGTGATGACCCGATTGCTTCGGCGGTTGCGTGACGGAACGACACCGCTTCCTCACAAATAGGTTGTCTGTAAAGAGGCTTATGGGTCGCCAATACCAGTCATCTCCTTGTCTCCCAATCATTATGTTTTACACATACCGTTCGTTCCAAGTCATAGAACCCAAGGCTAACCAATGGAGCGATTGGATCTAACACCACGGAATATCTATCTCTACTCTTTACTCTACTACATCACATGTTCAAAAGGGAAATAAAAAAAGGGCATAGATCCAGTTCAAAATAAACTGTCTCGCCCTTGTTAGTCAACCGAATCGTATTAAACGAGTTCAATAACAACCATTGGAGCGCCGTCGCCACGACGTGGTCCAAGTTTCATGATGCGAGTGTAGCCGCCTTGACGCTCTTGGTAGCGAGGAGCGATATCGCTAAATAATTTTTGAATCGCATCCTGACCAGTTTCTGTGTTTGCTACCTCTGGGCGGATAAATGCAGCTGCTTGACGACGAGCATGTAGATCGCCGCGTTTTCCTAAAGTAATCATTTTTTCTACTACAGAGCGCAATTCTTTTGCACGAGCTTCTGTCGTTTCAATGCGCTCATTAATAATTAAATCCGTAGCTAAGTCACGAAGTAACGCTTTACGTTGAGCGCTTGTGCGTCCTAATTTTCTGTATGACATGAGAGATGTCCCTCCTTTTTTGAATAACTTGTAACATGAAAATGCCTAGTTAATCAAATGTTAACTAGTCATCTTTACGCAACCCTAACCCTAGCTCCTCAAGCTTTGCTTTGACTTCCTCAAGGGATTTCCGTCCTAGGTTGCGCACTTTCATCATATCTTCTTCTGTTTTCTGTGCGAGCTCTTGAACAGTGTTGATTCCTGCACGCTTCAAGCAGTTATAGGAACGAACGGACAAATCGAGTTCCTCGATTGTCATTTCAAGCACTTTTTCCTTTTGGTCTTCTTCTTTTTCAACCATGATTTCTGCATTTTGTGCTTCATCTGTAAGACCGACGAAAATATTTAAGTGCTCTGTCAAAATTTTAGCGCCAAGAGCAACGGCTTCTTTCGGACCAATGCTTCCATCTGTCCATACATCCAGCGTTAACTTATCATAATTGGTCACTTGCCCAACACGAGTGTTTTCTACTTGATAAGATACGCGCGATACCGGTGTATAAATCGAATCGATAGGGATAACACCTATTGGCTGATCCTCGCGTTTATTCGCATCAGCTGGAGTATACCCACGCCCGCGTCTTGCCGTCATTCTCATGCGAAGATGACCGCCTTCGGCCAGCGTAGCAATATGAAGATCCGGATTTAGTATCTCAACATCGCTGTCGTGAGTAATATCCGCAGCCGTGACAACTCCTTCACCCTGTACATCAATTTCAAGCGTCTTTTCTTCTTCAGAGTAAATTTTCAACGCAAGTTTTTTAATGTTTAAGATCATTGCTGTCACATCTTCTACGACGCCTTCAATTGTTGAAAACTCATGCAGTACACCATCTATTTGAATAGATGTCACAGCGCACCAGGGAGTGAGGATAA
>NZ_JACIDF010000013.1:20141-68014 GCF_014196195.1 Anoxybacteroides rupiense
AACGACGAATTTGCCATACTTGGCATCTTCGCTGATTTCAACCGTCTCGATTTTTGGCTTTTCGATTTCGATCATGATCTATACATACCCTCCTTCAAAACGTCGAAACCCCGACCAAACGATATGCGTCTAATCGAAATTCCCCCATGAATCAGTTCCCGAATGTGCGCATTAAATGAGTAAAGCTTCTCTGCTAGAAAACGATATCATATCCCATTATTGACAAGAGGATACAAAATCTATACAGAGAAATTAAACACGGCGACGTTTTGGCGGACGGCATCCATTATGTGGAACAGGAGTAACATCTTTAATTGCTGTAATTTCCAATCCAGCAGCTTGAAGTGCACGGATGGCAGCCTCACGACCAGCGCCAGGACCTTTTACGTTTACCTCAATAGTTTTCATACCATGCTCCATCGAAGCTTTCGCAGCTGCTTCTGCAGCCATTTGTGCCGCAAATGGAGTAGACTTACGAGAACCTTTGAACCCTAATGCACCAGCACTTGACCAAGAGATTGCATTGCCATGGACATCAGTAATTGTCACGATTGTATTGTTAAATGTAGAACGAATATGAGCAATACCTGATTCAATATTTTTTTTCACGCGGCGTTTGCGTGTATTTGTTTTACGTGCCATTCGTTCATGTACCTCCTTTGCCTAATTATTTTTTCTTATTCGCTACTGTGCGGCGCGGACCTTTACGTGTGCGAGCATTGTTTTTCGTATTTTGACCGCGAACTGGCAAGCCGCGGCGATGACGAAGGCCACGGTAGCAGCCAATTTCCATCAGACGTTTAATATTTAAAGATACTTCACGACGAAGATCTCCTTCTACTTTTAAGCGGTCAACAATTTCACGGATTTTCCCTAATTCTTCTTCTGTTAAATCGCGAACGCGAGTATCTTCAGAAACACCTGCTTCTGCTAGAATTTTTTGTGCAGTTGGTTTACCGATACCGTAAATGTATGTTAAAGAAATAACTACACGTTTCTCACGAGGAATATCTACACCTGCAATACGTGCCATAATTTTTACACCTCCTTAAAAATTACCCTTGTTTTTGTTTGTGTTTTGGGTTTTCGCAAATTACCATAACTTTTCCACGTCTGCGAATGACTTTACATTTTTCGCAGATTGGTTTCACTGATGGTCTGACCTTCATGATTTTTTACCTCCTTGTTCATGCGGAGTACTGATTATTTATAACGGTACGTAATTCTGCCACGAGTTAAATCGTATGGAGATAATTCTACCGTAACTTTATCTCCAGGTAAAATACGAATGAAATGCATGCGAATTTTACCAGAAACATGTGCTAACACTGTGTGGCCATTTTCAAGCTCCACCTTAAACATTGCATTAGGCAATGTCTCAACAACTGTTCCTTCCACTTCAATTACATCGTCCTTCGCCATGGATCGGCTCTCCCTTCTTCGAATCAGTAACATATTTCATTAATGCATAACGCAATTTACCGTTTGTCACACGACCAGTTTCAAGGATGCTGTTTTTAACTTCCGGGGAAATAATGTCTAGCAACTTTATATGCTGGACATTCTTCTTTTTCGGGAAGTCAAACTTCCGCTTGCTTCCATCAGCAAGCAGAACAAACCGCTCATCAACGATTCCAACAACGACAGCATATTGCCCTGCTTCACGACCATGTGTAATCAACACAATTTGTCCGATTTGGCATGGTGAGCCTGTATGCAATGATTTCACCTTCGATTAGAGGGTAGTTAAAATCTCATAGCCGGTCTCTGTAATGGCGATTGTATGCTCAAAATGAGCGCACATTTTTCCGTCTACTGTTACAACTGTCCAATCATCTTCAAGCGTTCTTACATAACGGCTCCCCGCATTCACCATCGGTTCAATGCACAATACCATGCCTGGCTTCAGCCGTGGCCCTTTATTTGGCGGGCCATAATGTGGAATTTGCGGGTCTTCATGTAAGTTTTGACCAATTCCATGCCCGACATACTCGCGGACAATTGAAAAATGGTGTGCTTCTACATATGTTTGAATAGCATGAGAAATATTGGATAAGCGGACTCCTGGCTTCGCTTCCTTTAAACCTATATATAAAGATTGTTCCGTCACTTCTAGAAGCTTTTTCGTTTCGTCAGCAATTGGGCCGACTGGATACGTCCAAGCTGAATCAGCATGGTAGCCATTATATTGAGCACCGATATCAATGCTAATGATATCGCCCTCTTCTAAAACGCGGTTACCAGGGATGCCGTGCACCAGCTCTTCATTCACTGAAGCGCAAATGCTGCCCGGGAATCCGTTGTATCCTTTAAAAGAAGGAGTGGCTCCATGCTGGCGAATGACTTTTTCAGCGATTTGATCAAGCTCTTTAGTAGTGATTCCAGGCTGAATATGTTTTTGCAATTCTTGGTGAGTAAGAGCTACGATTCGCCCAGCTTCACGCATCACTTCGATTTCACGAGGGGTTTTGCAAATGATCATTACTTTAAGCCCCCAAGCAATTCACAAATATCCGCAAAAACCTGTTCAATTTCCTGTTGTCCGTTAATGTTGTGCAAATACCCTTTAGACTGATAAAAATCAAGCAACGGCTGTGCTTGCTTCATATTGACTTCCAAACGGTTCGCAACCGTTTCGGCATTGTCATCTGCACGCTGGTAAAGCTCTCCACCACACTTATCACAAACTCCTGATTGGGCAGGTGGATTGAATACTAAATGGTATGTGGCACCGCAGTCTTTGCAAATGCGTCTTCCTGTCAAACGTTCCATTAAAATTTCTTTATCTACTTGAATATTAATAACGGAATCAATCGAACGGCCAAGCTCCATTAGCATGCTTTCTAATGCTTCCGCTTGAGCTACTGTTCGTGGGAACCCATCAAGCAAAAATCCTCTTTGGCAATCGTCTTTGCTTAAGCGTTCACGAACGATGCCGATTGTAACTTCGTCTGGTACAAGATCGCCACGATCCATGTATTCTTTAGCTTGTAATCCTAATGCTGTTCTTTCTTTAATAGCTGCTCGAAACATGTCTCCAGTTGAAATATGAGGAATCTCATATTTCTCCACAATTTTTTCTGCCTGTGTCCCTTTTCCGGCACCTGGCAATCCCATTAAAACTAAGTTCATCATAGTTCCCCCTCAACTCTAGTGAGGTAGAGGGAATGAACTCCCCCGCAAACCTCTTTACTTAATGAAACCTTTGTAATGTCGTTTAACTAATTGACTTTCAAGCTGCTTCATGGTTTCAAGCGCAACTCCAATCACAATCAGCAAGCTCGTTCCACCGATTCGAGCAGAATCTGGCAAATTAGCAACCTTGACAAAAAATACAGGAAGAACAGCGATTACTGCTAAAAATATTGAACCAACAAATGTGAGACGATAAAGAACTTTGGTTACGTATTCTTGAGTGTTTCTTCCTGGGCGAATGCCTGGAATATATCCACCTTGTTTTTTCAGATTGTCCGCCATTTGCTCCGGGTTCACTTGAACAAAGGCATAGAAGTACGTAAAGGCAATAATTAATGCCACATATATAATCATACCAACTGGCTGTGTATAATCAAACGTTTTCTTGATCCACAATGTTACATCATTCGAGCCGAAAAACGATGCAATTGTCGGTGGTGCAACAATAAACGACACCGCAAAAATAACAGGAATAACCCCTGCCGGATTTACTTTTAACGGCAAATGAGTAGAGTGACCGCCTACCGGACTGCGTCCCTCCAATCGCTTTGCATACTGAATTGGAATCTTTCTAAACGCTTGTTGAACGTAGATGACTCCAACAATGATGGCAATCACAGCTAAAGCGATAAGAAGCACCGTTACAATTCTTAAAAATAGCTGATCACCAGCGTTTTCAAACTGCTGGGCGTAAATTTGGTTAAGAGTAGAAGGGATTCCCGAAACGATACCCGCAAAGATGATAATGGAGATTCCGTTTCCTACTCCCTTTGCTGTAATTTGTTCTCCTAACCACATTAAAAACGATGTACCCGCAGTTAATACAAGCGCGATAAGCAAATATGTCGGCACTCCAGGATTTTTAATTAACATGCCATTTGTCATATTGTTAAAGCCGTATGACATACCGAATGCTTCGATGAAGCCAAGCACAATCGTAAAGTAGCGGGTAAACTGAGCTAATTTACGTCGTCCAACCTCTCCTTGTTTGGACCATTCCGTAAATTTAGGAACAACATCCATCTGTAGCAGCTGTACGATGATGGATGCTGTAATGTAAGGCATAACCCCCATAGCAAAAATGGAGAAGTTTTTTAAAGCCCCTCCCCCAAATGTATTGAGAACGCCGAACACATTTAACTGGTCTTGCATTTTCAATACATCAGCGTTCACGCTTGGAACAGGAATAAACGTCCCAATCCGGAACACAATGAGCATAAGGAGGGTGAACAGAATTTTCTTTCTTATGTCACCCACGCGCATAAAGTTGGAGATTGTTCGAAACATTAAATCACCTCAGTTTTACCGCCAGCAGCTTCAATCGCTTCTTTTGCAGCAGAGGAGAATTTATGTGCTTTCACTGTTAATTTTTTCTCAATTTGACCATTTCCTAAAATTTTCAAACCAGCTTTCAGCTTGCTGATTACACCTGTTTCTAAAAGAAGCTCAGGTGTTACTTCTGTGCCATCTTCAAAGCGGTTGAGCGTATCAAGATTTACGATCGCATATTCTTTTCGATTGATGTTTGTAAAGCCGCGTTTTGGAAGACGACGGAATAAAGGAGTTTGACCACCTTCAAAACCAAGTCTTACACCGCCACCTGAACGAGCATTCTGTCCTTTGTGACCTTTACCAGACGTTTTACCGTTACCAGAACCGATACCACGACCCACACGGTTACGTTCTTTGCGGGAGCCTGGTGCTGGTTGTAATTCATGAAGTTTCATCGCGAGGCACCTCCTTATACTAATTATTGTTCTAGCTCTTGTACTTTCACAAGATGCGATACTTTATTAATCATTCCGCGAATCGCTGGATTATCGTTATGAACAACTGTTTGATGCAATTTTCGCAAACCTAAAGTTTTTACAGTGACACGTTGATCTTCAGGACGACCAATCACGCTGCGAGTGAGGGTAATCGCTAATTTTTTCGCCATTTGTATTTCCCTCCTTATCCTAACAGTTCCTCAACTGTTTTACCACGCAATTTTGCTACATCTTCTGCGCGTTTCAATTGTTTTAAGCCGTCGATTGTCGCGCGCACCATGTTGACAGGCGTGTTAGAACCGATGGATTTAGATAGAATGTCACTTACTCCTGCTAATTCAAGTACTGCACGAGCTGGACCACCTGCGATAACTCCTGTACCTTCAGAAGCCGGCTTTAAGATGATTTCACCCGCACCAAAGTGGCCGACTACTTCATGAGGAATGGTTGTACCAACGATCGGCACTGTAATCAAGTTTTTCTTAGCATCTTCAATCGCTTTGCGAATCGCATCTGGAACCTCTTGAGCCTTTCCAGTTCCAAATCCGACATGACCGTTCTTGTCACCAACAACAACAAGAGCAGCGAAACGGAATCGACGTCCACCTTTTACTACTTTTGCTACACGGTTAACGGCAACTACGCGTTCTTCAAGTTCAAGTTTATTTGGATCAATGCGACGCATCTCTGTCCCTCCTTTATAATTAGAATTCTAACCCAGCTTCGCGAGCAGCGTCAGCAAGTGCTTTTACACGGCCATGATATAAGTATCCACCGCGGTCAAATACTACGCTTTTAATTCCTTTTTCTAATGCGCGTTTTGCAACTAATTCGCCCACTTTTTGTGCTGCATCTACATTTCCAGTTGCGTCTAAGTTGAACTCTTTATCAAGTGTAGAAGCACTAACAATGGTTACAGCTTTGACATCATCAATAATTTGTGCATAAATGTGCTTGTTGGAACGGAACACATTTAAGCGTGGACGTTCAGCAGTTCCAAATAATTTTCTCCGAACGCGAGCATGTCTTTTTTTGCGAACTGCGTTTTTATCAAGCTTAGTGATCATTTCCGTCACTCCTTTCATTTACCTAAGCAGCATTATTTCTTACCTGTTTTACCTTCTTTACGACGTACAACTTCGCCTTCGTAACGAATACCTTTTCCTTTGTATGGTTCTGGAGAGCGTACCGCACGAATGTTTGCTGCTAATTCACCAACACGTTGTTTGTCCGCACCTTTAACAACAATTTTTGTTTGTGAAGGAACCTCAATTTCAAGACCCTCTTCTGGCTCAATTTCAACAGGATGAGAGTACCCGACACTAAGAACGAGCTTTTTGCCTTGTTTTGATGCACGATAACCGACCCCTACTAATTCAAGGCCTTTCTCGTATCCTTTTGAAACTCCTTCCACCATGTTCGCCAATAAGCTGCGTGTTGTACCGTGAAGAGTGCGATGCTCTTTTGCATCACTTGGACGAGAAACTGTGAGAATATTGTCTTCCACTGTGATTGTCATATCAGGATGGAAAGCACGAGTCAATTCGCCTTTCGGTCCTTTTACTGTAACGGTGCTGCCGTTAACTGTTACTGTTACACCTGCAGGAATTTCGATTGGTTTTTTACCAACACGTGACATAACTTGACACCTCCATTCTTAAAAAGACTGATTACCAGATGTATGCTAACACTTCGCCGCCAGTTCCTTTTTGACGCGCTTCTTTATCTGTTAAAATTCCTTGAGACGTAGAAATAATAGCGATACCTAAACCGTTCAATACACGAGGCACTTCATTAGCTTTGGCATAAACGCGCAAACCAGGCTTGCTGATGCGTTTAAGACCAGTAATAACGCGCTCATTATTTGGACCGTATTTTAAGAAAATACGGAGAACACCTTGTTTGTTATCTTCGATGTATTCGACATCACGAATGAAGCCTTCACGTTTTAAGATTTCTGCGATTTCTTTCTTCATTTTCGAAGCAGGGACTTCAAGTTTTTCGTGACGCACCATGTTCGCATTACGAATGCGAGTAAGCATATCTGCAATTGGATCTGTCATCACCATTATGTTTTACCTCCTTCCCAATTCACGGGTTGATTACCAGCTTGCTTTTTTCACACCAGGAATTTGACCTTTATATGCTAATTCACGGAAACAAATACGGCAAAGTTTAAACTTGCGATAAACGGAGTGTGGACGTCCGCAGCGTTCGCAGCGAGTGTACGCCTGAACTTTAAACTTTGGTGCGCGTTTTTGTTTCGCGATCATTGATTTCTTAGCCACATTTTCGCCTCCCTCTTTTTATAAATGGGATTCATTATTTTTGGAACGGCATACCAAGCAATGTTAACAACTCATGAGCTTCCTCATCAGTGTTTGCTGTTGTAACGATCACAATGTCCATACCACGAACTTTGTTGACTTTATCGTAGTCAATTTCAGGGAAAATTAGCTGTTCTTTGATCCCTAATGTATAGTTACCGCGGCCGTCGAATGATTTTTTTGATACGCCGCGGAAGTCGCGAACACGTGGAAGAGAAACAGAGATTAATTTATCAAAAAACTCATACATGCGCTCTCCGCGTAATGTGACTTTCGCTCCGATTGGCATACCTTCACGAAGACGGAAACCAGCGATTGATTTTTTCGCACGAGTGACAACTGGTTTTTGACCAGAAATTAATGCTAGCTCTTCAACAGCATTGTCCAATGCTTTCGCGTTTTGCACCGCATCACCAACACCCATGTTGATGACGATTTTTTCGATTTTTGGAACTTGCATTACAGATTTATAGTTAAACTTGCTCATAAGAGCAGGAATAACTTCTTTTACATATTTTTCTTTTAGGCGGTTCATGTAAGTACCTCCTTTCTCACATCACGATTATTTATCTAAAATTTCACCAGATTTTTTCGCGTAACGTACTTTTTTTCCATCTACTAATTTATAGCCTACGCGAGTTGGAGTTCCTGTTTTAGGATCTAAAGGCATTACGTTTGAAACGTGAATTGGTGCCTCTTTGCTAATAATACCGCCTTGAGGGTTTACTTGAGATGGTTTTGCGTGTTTTTTAACGATGTTTACTCCTTCTACAAGCACTCGGTTTTTCTTAGGGAACGCTGCAAGTACAACCCCTTGCTTTCCTTTATCTTTACCAGAGATTACTTGTACTTTATCACCTTTTTTTACATGCATCGTAGTTCGCACCTCCTTGAAAGGCTTTTCCTATTCATTAAATCACTTCTGGAGCTAGAGAAACGATTTTCATAAAATCTTTTTCACGTAATTCACGCGCAACTGGGCCGAAAATACGAGTTCCGCGTGGGCTTTTGTCGTCACGGATGATCACGCATGCGTTTTCGTCAAAGCGAATGTAAGAGCCGTCTGCGCGACGCACACCACGTTTTGTACGAACCACAACAGCTTTTACAACTTGACCTTTTTTAACAACGCCACCTGGTGTTGCGTCCTTAACAGTCACTACAACAACATCGCCGATGTTCGCATAGCGACGACCGGAACCACCTAACACTTTAATGACAAGCACTTCACGCGCACCAGAGTTATCTGCAACCTTCATACGAGTTTCTTGTTGAATCATTTACGAAACCTCCCTTCGGAATTATATCAATCATCCGAACATCATTAAAGAATAATCGCTTTTTCCACTACTTCTACAAGACGGAAACGCTTTGTTGCAGAAAGCGGACGAGTTTCCATGATTTTTACGATATCGCCAACTTTTGCTACGTTGTTTTCGTCATGCGCTTTATATTTTTTGGAGTATTTAACACGCTTTCCATAAAGCGGATGTTTTTTGTATGTTTCTACAAGAACCGTCACCGTTTTGTCCATTTTGTCAGACACAACGCGGCCAATGTATACTTTACGTTGATTGCGTTCACTCATGTCGCGAACCTCCTCTCAAGCGTTTATTTATTAGCAGCAATCTCTCTCTCGCGAACGATCGTTTTCATGCGGGCAATAGATTTACGCACTTCGCGAATGCGAGCTGTGTTTTCTAATTGGCCTGTCGCTAATTGGAAGCGAAGGTTGAATAATTCTTCTTTTAAAGATTTAATTTTTTGTTCAATCTCGGCAGTGGTAAGGTCACGGATTTCTTTAGCTTTCATTAGATTCACCACCAATTTCTTCACGTTTTACAAACTTACACTTAATCGGAAGTTTATGAGAAGCTAAACGCAATGCTTCGCGTGCTACTTCTTCAGAAACACCCGCAATTTCGAACATTACTTTACCAGGTTTTACAACCGCTACCCAACCTTCAGGCGCCCCTTTACCGGAACCCATGCGCACTTCTAAAGGTTTTGCTGTATAAGGCTTTGAAGGGAAAATTTTGATCCAAACTTTACCGCCACGTCTCATATAACGAGTCATCGCACGACGAGCAGCCTCGATTTGACGGTTCGTAATCCAAGCAGATTCTAATGCTTGTAATCCATATTCACCGAAATGCACTTCTGTACCGCCTTTTGCGCGGCCTCTCATGCGTCCACGATGTTCACGACGGAATTTCACGCGTTTTGGCATTAACATAATTAATTTCCTCCTTCCTCAGTTTTCTTTTTCGCAGGAAGGACCTCTCCACGATAAATCCATACTTTCACACCGATTTTTCCATATGTTGTATCCGCTTCTGCTGTTGCATAGTCAATGTCAGCACGAAGAGTGTGGAGTGGAACTGTTCCTTCACTGTAGTGTTCAGAACGAGCGATATCGGCACCGCCTAAGCGACCAGATACCATTGTTTTAATTCCTTTTGCACCAGCACGCATTGTGCGTTGAATCGCTTGTTTTTGTGCACGACGGAACGATACGCGGTTTTCAATTTGACGCGCAATATTTTCAGCTACTAATTTCGCATCTAAATCCGGTTTTTTGATTTCTAAAATGTTGATATGAACACGTTTTCCAGTTAGTTGGTTAAGAGCTTTGCGAAGCGCTTCGACTTCTGTGCCGCCTTTACCGATAACCATGCCTGGTTTAGCAGTATGGATCGTAATGTTGATACGGTTAGCTGCACGTTCGATTTCTACTTTAGAAACAGCCGCATCGCTTAAACGTTTCGTGATGTACTCACGCACTTTAAGGTCTTCATGCAAAAGATCCGCATAATCTTTTTCAGCATACCATCTTGATTCCCAATCACGGATAATACCGATGCGAAGACCGACTGGATTCACCTTTTGACCCACTGATTATCCCTCCTTCTTTTCTGAAACAACGATCGTAATATGGCTTGTGCGTTTGTTGATCGCGCTCGCACGACCCATTGCGCGAGGACGGAAGCGTTTCAATGTTGGACCTTCATCCACATATGCCTCTGTTACGACTAAATTGTTAACATCCATATCATAGTTATGCTCTGCATTCGCTACAGCAGATTTCAATACTTTCTCAATAATTGGAGAAGCAGCTTTAGGAGTATGACGAAGAATCGCTACTGCTTCACCTACTTGCTTTCCTCGAATCAAATCAATCACTAAACGAGCTTTACGAGGAGCAATACGAACTGTTCTAGCAACAGCTTTAGCTTGCATAAATGAGCCTCCTCTCATTAACGTTTTGTTTTCTTATCATCGCCAGCATGACCTTTGTATGTGCGCGTTGGTGCGAATTCACCAAGCTTGTGTCCTACCATATCCTCTGTAATGTACACAGGTACATGTTTGCGTCCATCATATACCGCGATTGTGTGACCGATGAATTGTGGGAAAATCGTCGAACGACGAGACCATGTTTTAATTACTTGTTTTTGTCCAGTCTCATTTAACTTTTCAACTTTTTTCATTAAATGATCATCACAAAAAGGACCTTTTTTTAGGCTGCGACCCATAAATAAACCTCCCTTCGTGATTGTTCTACGGTTCTTAAGAACCGTAGTTCAACCCCGTTATTTTTTACGACGACGTACAATAAATTTATCGGATTTATTTTTCTTTTTACGAGTTTTGAATCCAAGAGTTGGTTTACCCCATGGAGTCATTGGCGACTTGCGTCCGATTGGTGCTTTACCTTCACCACCGCCATGTGGGTGATCAACAGGGTTCATAACGGAACCGCGAACAGTTGGACGGATGCCTAACCAACGAGCACGTCCTGCTTTACCAACATTGACAAGCTCATGTTGTTCGTTACCTACTTGACCAATTGTCGCACGGCAAGCACCTAAAATCATGCGAACTTCACCAGAAGCTAAACGAACAAGAACATACTTGCCTTCTTTACCAAGCACTTGTGCAGATGTACCAGCAGAACGAACAAGCTGTCCACCTTTTCCTGGTTTCAATTCAATGTTGTGTACTAAAGTACCAACAGGGATATTCGCAAGCGGTAGTGCATTCCCTACTTTGATGTCCGCTTCTGGACCAGACATGATTTCCATGCCTACTTCTAAGTTTTTAGGAGCGATAATATAACGTTTTTCACCATCTACATAGTGAATCAACGCAATGTTCGCTGAACGGTTTGGATCGTACTCGATTGTAGCAACGCGTCCTGGAATGCCATCTTTGTCGCGTTTGAAATCGATGATACGATATTGACGCTTATGACCGCCACCTTGGTGACGAACTGTCAACTTACCTTGGTTGTTACGACCACCTTTTTTCTTTAAAGGCGCAAGCAATGATTTCTCTGGCTTGTCAGTTGTGATTTCTGAGAAATCAAGAACTGTCATGCCACGGCGACCGTTGGACGTTGGTTTGTATTTTTTAATCGCCATGTCGGTTTCCCTCCTTCTCTGTTAAACTTATACTTCGAACAATTCGATCTCTTTGCTGTCTGGTGTTAATGTCACAATCGCTTTGCGACGGCGGTTTGTAAGCCCGCTATAACGGCCAACTCGTTTGAACTTTCCTTTGTAGTTCATGATGTTGACTTTCGCAACCTTTACGCCAAAAATTGCTTCGACAGCATCTTTTACTTCTGTTTTGTTTGCTTTTACATCCACTTCGAATGTATATTTTTTCTCAGCCACTAAATTCATTGAGTTTTCAGTGATAACGGGGCGCTTAATAATATCGCGAGGATCTTTCATTATGCAAGCACCTCCTCTACTTTTTCCACGGCTGCTTTTGTAATCACAAGCTTATCGTGGTTTAACACATCAAGCACGTTGATTCCGTTAGCAGCAACCACTGTTACTCCAGGAATGTTGCGTGCCGATAGCATGATATTTTCATTGATGTCCGCTGTTACGATTAACGCTTTGCGGTCTGCAGAAAGATTGCTTAAAATTTTCACCATTTCTTTTGTTTTTGGTGCTTCTAAAGCTAAGTTGTCTAATACAACAATGTTATTTTCAAGAACTTTTGAAGACAAAGCAGATTTAATAGCTAAACGACGAACTTTCTTTGGAAGCTTGTAGCTGTAACTGCGTGGAACTGGACCAAACACAGTACCGCCGCCACGCCATTGTGGAGAGCGGATCGAACCTTGACGAGCACGTCCAGTACCTTTTTGGCGCCATGGTTTACGGCCACCGCCGCTTACTTCAGCGCGATTTTTCGTTTTGTGCGTTCCTTGACGCAAAGAAGCACGTTGCATAATCACTGCTTCAAATAACACATGTTTATTTGGCTCAATACCAAATACGGAATCGTTTAATTCAATTTCTCCAACAGTTGCTCCGTTTTGGTTGTACAATGCTACTTTTGGCATTGGATAATTCCTCCTTTCTTAAGAAAGTTATTTCACTTTTGCTTTAACCGCACTTTTGATCACAACAAGTCCTTTATTTGGACCAGGTACATTTCCTTTAACAAGAAGCAGATTACGTTCTACATCTACTTTTACAATTTTCAAGTTTTGAACTGTAACACGCTCTCCGCCCATGCGACCTGGCAATTCTTTCGATTTAAATACGCGGTTTGGCGCAATAGGACCCATTGAACCAGGACGGCGATGATAGCGAGAACCGTGAGCCATAGGTCCACGAGATTGGCCATGGCGCTTAATTGCACCTTGGAATCCTTTACCTTTTGAAACTCCTGTTACATCGATCATATCGCCCTCAGCGAAAATATCAACTTTGACTTCCTGACCAACTTCGTATTCCGCTGCGTTAGCACCGCGGATTTCACGGATGAAGCGCTTAGGTGCAGTGTTCGCTTTGGCTACATGACCTTTTTCCGGTTTGTTGGCTAACTTTTCGCGTTTATCTTCAAAACCTAATTGGATTGCTTCATAGCCATCATTTTCAACTGTTTTCTTTTGAAGAACAACGTTAGGAGTCGCTTCAATTACCGTTACCGGAATTAGATCGCCGTTTTCTGCGAATACCTGCGTCATACCAATTTTTCTCCCTAAGATTCCTTTGGTCATTTGTCACACCTCCTATAAATTCGTTTTTACAATTAAAGCTTGATTTCAATATCGACACCGGATGGTAAGTCCAAACGCATTAATGAATCCACAGTTTGTGGAGTTGGGTTTACGATATCGATCAAACGTTTATGTGTACGCATTTCAAATTGTTCACGAGAGTCTTTATACTTGTGAACAGCACGTAAAATCGTATAAACAGTTCTTTCTGTTGGTAATGGAATCGGCCCAGATACTTTTGCACCTGAACGTTTTGCTGTCTCTACGATTTTCTCAGCAGATTGATCAAGGATTCGATGATCGTAAGCTTTTAAACGGATACGAATTTTTTCTTTTGCCATTATTTTCCCTCCTTCTTCGCCTATTTTAAAAATAGACATTCTCCGTGGAAATTTCCTCACACTCGCCATGGCAAAGCGGCCGGGTGTGTCAGCAACCTTCCACTTCATCGCAGTCAAAGACCAACATTAGATATTATACAGATATCTATAATGAAATGCAAGCAAAATCTCGCTTTGCATCCATTGTTTTATCGTAAAACTGATTTTCGCTACAGCTTATCAACGCGTGTCAAAAATGCCTGAATCCATTGTAGACGAATGGGGACATTTATAAACCTATTGGCCTGAATTTCATTATTGAGATTTAGGCCCCTATTTCTTGAGTCTATGTTGAAAATACTTTCATATCGACATGATTTGATTCTCATATGAGCGGATGATGATTTACTTTTGCAGTCAAACGATCATGAGTTTTAATAGATATCATCATATGTATACAAGCATGGAGACAATAAGTGATTCGATTAGATCTAGCACCACGAGTTTTTATTATTTATGAGAACCAAAACATAGCAAAACACAATTTTCATCTTTTTGATGGCGACGCAACTTTCCGTCATAGACAAGTAATGAAGACAACGCTGCCCAGATAGATTTTCAACAATAAAAAAGGGTTTGCTTCAAGCAAACCCTTTCTATGATTATTCAATGATAGAAGATACAACGCCAGCGCCTACTGTACGTCCACCTTCGCGGATAGAGAATTTTGTACCTTCTTCAATCGCGATAGGTGCAATCAATTCTACTGTCATTTCGATGTTGTCGCCAGGCATAACCATCTCTACGCCTTCTGGTAGAGTGATGATACCAGTAACGTCAGTTGTACGGAAGTAGAATTGTGGACGGTAGTTAGAGAAGAATGGGGTATGACGTCCACCTTCTTCTTTAGATAATACGTAAACTTCTGCTTTAAATTTTGTGTGTGGTGTGATTGTGCCTGGTTTTGCAAGTACTTGACCACGTTGGATTTCATCGCGAGCAACACCGCGAAGAAGTGCACCGATGTTGTCACCAGCTTCTGCTTGGTCAAGAAGCTTACGGAACATTTCTACACCAGTAACTGTTGTAGATTTTGGCTCATCAGCAAGACCGATGATGTCTACAACGTCACCAACTTTTAAGATACCGCGCTCAACACGACCAGTAGCAACTGTACCACGACCAGTGATAGAGAATACGTCCTCAACTGGCATCATGAATGGTTTATCAGTGTCGCGTTGTGGAGTTGGGATATACTCATCAACAGCGTTCATAAGCTCAACGATTTTAGCTTCCCATTCAGCGTCACCTTCAAGAGCTTTTAACGCAGAACCTTTGATTACTGGGATTTCATCGCCAGGGAATTCGTATTCAGACAATAGGTCACGAACTTCCATTTCAACAAGTTCTAATAATTCCTCGTCGTCTACCATATCGCATTTGTTTAAGAATACTACGATGTATGGTACGCCTACTTGGCGAGAAAGAAGAATGTGCTCACGAGTTTGTGGCATTGGACCGTCAGCAGCAGATACTACAAGGATCGCGCCGTCCATTTGTGCCGCACCAGTGATCATGTTTTTCACGTAGTCAGCGTGTCCTGGGCAGTCAACGTGTGCATAGTGGCGGTTGTCAGTTTCGTACTCAACGTGTGCAGTTGAGATTGTGATACCGCGCTCACGCTCTTCTGGAGCAGCGTCGATTTGATCGTATGCACGAGCTTCTGCTTTACCTTGTTTCGCAAGAACAGTTGTGATTGCAGCTGTTAAAGTTGTTTTACCATGGTCAACGTGGCCAATTGTACCAATGTTAACGTGTGGTTTAGAGCGTTCAAATTTCGCTTTAGCCATTATAGATATCCTCCTTAAATAATAATTTTCATTTTAATTTTTAAGTATATTGAATGCTTGGAAGCAAACATGCAAGCATGTCTGCTCCCAAGTCTTACATAAGTATTTATACTTGAACAATGCTAGAAAATCAATTATTCGCCTTTATTTTTTTTGATGATTTCCTCAGCAATGCTCTTTGGAACTTCTTCATAGTGATCAAATACCATGGAGAATACTCCGCGTCCTTGCGTATTAGAACGCAATGAAGTGGCATATCCGAACATTTCGGATAATGGAACCATCGCGTGTACCACTTGCGCGTTACCGCGAGCCTCCATGCCTTCTACGCGTCCGCGGCGAGAAGTGATGTCACCCATAATGTCACCAAGGTATTCTTCTGGAATGACAACTTCTACTTTCATAATTGGCTCAAGTAATACTGGGTCACATTTTGTTGCTGCGTTTTTCAATGCAAGAGAAGCAGCAATTTTGAATGCCATTTCACTTGAGTCTACATCGTGGTAAGAACCATCGAATAGTTTCGCTTTGATATCAACAACTGGATATCCAGCGAGAACACCATTTTGCATTGCGTCTTCAAGACCCGCTTGAATTGCCGGGATATACTCTCTTGGAACAACCCCACCGACAATCGCATTTTCAAATTCAAAGCCTTTTCCTTCTTCGTTTGGCGTAAATTCAATCCAAACGTGACCGTATTGACCGCGACCACCAGACTGACGTACGAATTTACCTTCTACTTGAGCAGACTTGCGGAATGTTTCGCGGTATGCAACTTGCGGAGCACCTACATTCGCTTCTACTTTGAACTCCCTACGCATACGGTCAACAATGATATCAAGGTGAAGCTCACCCATACCCGCAATAATGGTCTGACCTGTTTCTTGGTCTGTCCACGCGCGGAATGTTGGGTCTTCTTCTTGAAGCTTTTGCAACGCTGTGCTCATTTTGTCTTGGTCTGCTTTTGATTTTGGTTCAATCGCAATTTGAATAACTGGCTCTGGGAATGTCATCGATTCCAAAATAACAGGATCTTTTTCATCGCACAGAGTATCTCCAGTCGTTGTATCTTTTAAACCTACTGCTGCAGCGATATCACCCGCATATACTGTAGAAATTTCTTGGCGGTGGTTCGCATGCATTTGTAGAATACGACCGATACGTTCACGTTTACGTTTTGTCGAGTTCAATACGTATGAACCGGAATCTAATGCACCAGAATATACGCGGAAGAACGTCAACTTACCAACGTAAGGGTCTGTCATAATTTTAAACGCTAATGCTGCAAATGGAGCATCATCGCGAGATTCACGCACTGTCTCTTCTTCTGTATCTGGAACAACCCCTTTAATTGGCGGGATGTCCACTGGAGCAGGTAGGTAATCTACGACTCCATCTAGCATTAACTGAACACCTTTGTTTTTGAAAGCAGAGCCGCAGAATACTGGGAAGAATTCAACAGAAATAGTGGCTTTACGGATTGCTGCCTTTAATTCCTCTGTTGTAACCTCTTCTCCTTCTAAATATTTCATCATTAATTCTTCATCAAGCTCCGCTACTGCTTCAATCAATTTCCCGCGATATTCTTCTGCTACATCGCGGTAATCTTCTGGAATTTCAATGCGCTCAATGTTTTTGCCTAATTCATCGTGGTAATGATAAGCGCACATTTCAACAAGATCAATAATGCCATTGAATTGATCTTCAGCGCCAATCGGCAATTGGACCGGATGAGCATTCGCTTGCAAACGGTCATGAAGTGTTTTAACAGAATATAAGAAATCAGCGCCGATTTTGTCCATTTTGTTAACGAATACAATACGAGGAACACCGTATGTAGTCGCCTGACGCCATACCGTTTCAGTCTGAGGCTCTACCCCAGATTGCGCATCAAGTACTGCTACTGCTCCGTCTAAAACGCGTAAAGAACGTTCAACTTCCACTGTGAAATCTACGTGTCCTGGTGTGTCGATAATGTTAATACGATGACCTTTCCATTGAGCTGTTGTCGCCGCAGACGTGATGGTAATCCCGCGCTCTTGCTCTTGTTCCATCCAGTCCATCGTAGCAGCGCCTTCATGCACTTCACCGATTTTATGAACGCGACCTGTATAGAAAAGGATACGTTCCGTTGTTGTCGTTTTACCGGCATCGATATGAGCCATGATACCAATATTGCGAGTGTTTTCTAAGGAGAACTCTCTTGCCATCTTGGTTTTTTCTCCTTCCTTGATAAGTTAAGTATCTTAATTTAATAAATAGTTGCAAATATAGGAAGATAGGTGAGTATACGAACAAGGTCAACACCTGATCGTCTTCACCTATTTTCCTCATTGGACATAAAAGATCCATCGTTTCATTAAGGCAATACGATTACCAGCGATAGTGAGCAAATGCTCTGTTTGCCTCTGCCATTTTGTGAGTATCTTCGCGTTTTTTCACAGATGCTCCTGTATTGTTTGCAGCATCTAAAATTTCGTTTGCTAAACGCTCTTCCATCGTTTTCTCACCACGAAGACGAGCGTAGTTTACTAACCAACGAAGACCTAATGTTGTGCGGCGGTCAGGACGAACCTCTACTGGAACTTGGTAGTTCGCACCACCAACGCGACGTGCACGCACCTCAAGAACAGGCATTACATTTTTTAATGCTTGTTCAAATACTTCCATCGGATCTTTGCCAGTGCGTTCACGAATAATATCGAACGATGTGTAAAGAATTTTTTGCGCCTTTCCTTTTTTACCATCAATCATGATTTTGTTGATGAGGCGTGTTACGAGTTTCGAATTGTAAATTGGATCTGGTAATACATCTCTTTTCGCAACCGAACCTTTACGTGGCATAGTTTTTCCTCCTTTCAAGAAAAAAATCCTATTTTTTCAATTGTCATCATCTATTATTTTTTAGCAGCTTTTGGTTTCTTAGCACCGTATTTAGAACGGCCTTGCATACGGTTAGCCACACCTGCAGTATCTAATGCACCGCGAACGATGTGATAGCGCACACCCGGCAAGTCTTTAACACGGCCACCGCGAATTAATACAACGCTGTGCTCTTGTAGGTTGTGGCCGATACCCGGAATGTATGCTGTTACCTCGATTCCGTTTGATAAACGCACACGGGCATATTTACGAAGCGCTGAGTTTGGCTTCTTCGGCGTCATTGTACCTACACGTGTACATACACCGCGTTTTTGCGGAGAAGCAACGTTCGTTTGTATTTTTTTGAAGCTGTTATACCCTTTATTTAAAGCAGGGGATTTAGATTTCACAACTTTTTTCGTACGGCCTTTGCGTACTAATTGGTTAATTGTAGGCATAATAAAAATCCTCCCTTCACACATAAGTTCAAGTCCACACATCCAGGTGGCTCATTATTTATGCAAAAACAAAGTTTTTGTAGAAAATCCACAAAAACAGTTTTAACGAATAATCGCAACAGCTGCTGCCCTTACTTGGATTTCACACGCTTCTCCAAGCTTCTTCATTGAATCTACCTTTGTTACAGGGACGCCTGCCTTGTTTGCTGCTTCCATAATTTTAGTGGTAATGGCTGGATCAGCATCCTCGGCAACCACTACTTCCTGTGCGCTTCCTTCTTTTAGGGCGCGCATTGTTTGCTTTGTTCCCACTAACACTTGTTGAGCCTGTAATACTTTTTCATAAGACATATGCCATATCCTCCAAAGCAACAGGTTTTCGGAACACCTTTATTACATTAACATGTTCTACATGACATTGTCAACTCTTATTTGATGAATTTGTTACCGGCAGGTCTTACCTGCCGGTAACTCCATAAATCATGATTTACTTGGTTGTTACCTGTTCATCCTGATGCTGTTTAACCGCAGGCTTGATTTTTCGATAACGCGCCATTCCCGTTCCGGCTGGCACAAGCTTACCGATGATCACATTTTCTTTTAAACCCAGCAATTCATCGCGCTTACCTTTGATAGCTGCATCCGTTAACACACGCGTCGTTTCTTGGAATGAAGCAGCGGATAAGAACGAATCTGTTTCGAGTGACGCTTTTGTAATACCAAGAAGCACCGGGCGAGCCGTAGCTGGACGTTTTCCTTCAAGCAGAACCTGCATATTCGCATCTGTAAATTGATGAACATCAAGCAAGGTACCTGGGAGTACATCTGTGTCTCCAGCGTCAATGACTCGAACTTTGCGAAGCATTTGACGCACCATCACTTCAATATGCTTATCGCTAATTTCTACCCCTTGCATCCGGTATACTTTTTGCACTTCACGCAATAAGTACTCTTGAACAGCCGTGATGTCTTTTACTTTGAGGAGCTCCTTCGGATCAATCGATCCTTCTGTCAACTCTTGACCTCTCTCAACTTGCTTTCCTTCTTGAACTTTTAATCTTGCGTTGTATGGAGCTGTATATGTCCGTGTCTCAACCTCGCCTTTTACGACGATTTCTTGTTGACGGTCTCTCGTTTCATTAATAGCAACGACGATACCATCAATTTCAGAGATGACCGCTTGCCCCTTCGGATTACGCGCTTCAAATAGCTCCTGAACCCGAGGCAAACCTTGTGTGATATCGTCTCCTGCTACCCCACCTGTGTGGAATGTACGCATCGTTAGCTGTGTACCAGGTTCACCGATGGATTGGGCAGCGATAATGCCAACTGCTTCTCCTACTTCTACTTCTGCACCAGTAGCAAGGTTGCGGCCATAACATTTTTTACATACTCCATGGCGAGTGTTGCATGTAAAAGCAGAACGAATCCATACTTGATCAATGCCGGCTTTAATAATAGCGTTAGCAATATCCTCTGTGATCATTTCGTTCTCTTTTACTAGAATTTCTCCTGTTTCTGGATGTTTCACTGTTTTCCGCGCATAGCGTCCTACTAGACGCTCCTCTAGCTTCACAATCACTTCTGTTCCATCAGTTAGTGATTTCACAAGCATACCACGGTCTGTACCGCAATCATCTTCACGAACAATGACATCTTGGGCAACGTCGACAAGTCGGCGCGTTAAATAACCAGAATCCGCTGTTTTTAATGCTGTATCAGCAAGTCCTTTACGCGCACCGTGTGTGGAAATAAAGTATTCCAATACTGTTAAACCTTCACGGAAGGATGATTTGATCGGCAATTCGATAATGCGTCCCGCCGGGTTCGCCATCAACCCGCGCATACCTGCAAGCTGTGTAAAGTTAGAGGCGTTACCACGCGCTCCAGAATCACTCATCATAAAGATCGGGTTACGCTTATCTAAGGACTCCATCAGCTTGCTTTGAATTTTATCCTTCGCAGCGCTCCACACGGAAATGACACGTTCATAACGCTCTTCATCTGTAATTAAACCGCGTCTAAACTGCTTTAACACTGTATCTACTTTCGTTTGCGCTTCTTGAAGGATTTCTTGCTTTTCCGGCAATACGACGATATCGGCTACACCAATAGTGATACCAGCTTTTGTCGAATACTTAAATCCAAGATCCTTCATCCGGTCTAACATTTTAGATGTTTCCGTGATTTTGAACCGTTTAAATACTTCAGCAATAATATTACCAAGTATTTTCTTTTTAAATGGAGGCACAAGCTCGCGCTTGCGGATTTCTTCTTTTACGTTTACACCTTTATCAAGGAAGTATTTATCCGGCGTTCTTTCTTCAATATTTTCCTGCGTCGGCTCGTTAATATACGGGAAAGACTTCGGCAGAATTTCGTTAAAGATCAACTTCCCGACGGTTGTAATGAGCAACTTCTGATTTTGCTCTTCTGTGAATGTTTCATTTTTCAACGAACCCGCATGGATGGCAATTCGAGTGTGCAAATGCACGTAGCCGCTATGGTAAGCGAGCAACGCCTCATCTGTATCTTTGAAGATCATTCCTTCACCGACCGCACCCTCGCGTTCCATCGTCAAGTAATAGTTTCCTAACACCATATCCTGTGAAGGAGTAACAACTGGTTTTCCATCTTTCGGATTCAAAATGTTCTGGGCCGCCAGCATAAGCAAACGCGCTTCCGCTTGTGCTTCTGCTGATAACGGAACGTGTACAGCCATTTGGTCTCCGTCAAAGTCCGCATTATAGGCTGTACATACAAGCGGATGCAGACGAATTGCCCGTCCTTCAACAAGCGTTGGTTCAAACGCTTGAATTCCAAGTCTATGCAAAGTTGGAGCACGGTTTAAAAGCACTGGATGTTCTTTAATGACAGACTCCAATACATCCCAAACTTCCGGGTGCACACGCTCGATTTTCCGTTTCGCGCTTTTAATATTATGAGCCAAACCACGCTCAACCAGCTCTTTCATAACAAATGGCTTGAAGAGCTCCAGCGCCATTTCTTTTGGCAAACCGCATTGATACATTTTTAAGTTCGGGCCGACGACGATTACAGAGCGGCCAGAATAGTCCACGCGTTTACCAAGTAAGTTTTGGCGGAAACGCCCTTGTTTACCTTTTAGCATATGCGATAAAGATTTAAGCGGACGGTTCCCTGGCCCTGTTACCGGACGGCCACGGCGTCCATTGTCAATTAACGCATCCACCGCTTCTTGAAGCATCCTTTTTTCGTTTTGCACAATGATGCTTGGCGCACCCAGATCTAATAAACGCTTCAAGCGATTGTTCCGGTTAATGACACGACGATATAAATCATTTAAGTCTGAAGTCGCAAAACGGCCACCGTCTAATTGAACCATTGGGCGCAATTCAGGCGGAATAACCGGAAGTACGTCAAGCACCATCCATGCTGGATCATTTCCGGAATTACGGAAGGCTTCCAACACTTCTAAGCGTTTAATCGCCCGAGCGCGCCGTTGTCCTTGCGCTGTTTTTAGCTCTTCTTTTAATGTTTCTACTTCTTTTTCAAGATCAATATCCTGTAAAAGCTTTTTAATGGCTTCTGCTCCCATTGATGCTTGGAATGAGCTTCCGTATTTTTCACGATAGGCACGATACTCCTTCTCGGAAAGAAGCTGCTTTTTCTCAAGCGGTGTATCTCCGGGATCTGTAACAACATATGAGGCAAAATAAATTACCTCTTCCAAAGCTCGCGGGGACATGTCTAGGACAAGTCCCATGCGGCTCGGAATCCCTTTAAAATACCATATATGCGAAACAGGGGCAGCCAGTTCAATATGGCCCATACGCTCACGGCGAACTTTCGCTCGAGTAACTTCTACACCACAACGATCGCAAACAACACCTTTATAACGTACGCGCTTATATTTTCCACAATGGCATTCCCAGTCTTTCGTCGGTCCAAAAATGCGCTCGCAGAACAACCCGTCTTTTTCAGGCTTGAGTGTACGATAGTTAATCGTTTCTGGTTTTTTCACTTCGCCATAGGACCAAGAGCGAATTTTTTCCGGCGAAGCGAGTCCGATTTTCATATACTCAAAGTTATTTACATCTAGCAAGGGGCCTACCTCCCTCTCAATCTCCAGGTTTTACCCTTTTTGCCTTATCGGTTTATTCCTTTGTCACTGCATCTTTTTCTTCTTCTTTTTCCACTTCTATTCCAACGGCAATGGCTTCTGCTGGTTGGACATCATCATCTTCGTCAAAGTTTTCCATGTTGATTTCTTTCTCGTCACTTGAAAGGATCGTCACATCCATTCCTAAGCTTTGAAGCTCTTTGATTAAAACTTTAAATGATTCCGGAACGCCTGGTTCTGGAACATTTTCACCTTTGACAATGGCTTCGTAAGTTTTTACGCGACCCACTACATCGTCCGACTTCACAGTCAAAATTTCTTGTAGCGTATATGCCGCACCATAAGCCTCAAGAGCCCAAACCTCCATCTCACCAAAACGCTGGCCGCCAAATTGAGCTTTACCGCCAAGCGGCTGTTGCGTGACAAGCGAGTATGGACCTGTAGAACGAGCATGGAGCTTATCGTCAACCATGTGCGCAAGTTTAATCATGTACATGATTCCGACAGAGACACGATTATCGAACGGCTCACCAGTTCTTCCATCATAAAGCACCGTTTTGGCATCACGTGCCATTCCAGCTTCCTCCAAAATGGCCCAAACGTCTTCTTCGCGAGCTCCATCGAATACTGGTGAAGCAACATGAAGACCAAGCTTTCTCGCAGCCATTCCCAAATGCAATTCAAGCACCTGACCAATGTTCATGCGTGAAGGAACGCCCAATGGGTTTAACATGATATCCACCGGTGTTCCATCTGGTAAAAATGGCATATCTTCTTCCGGAAGAATTCTTGAGATAACCCCTTTGTTTCCGTGACGACCAGCCATTTTATCTCCAGCAGAGATTTTCCGTTTTTGAACAATGTATACACGCACAAGCTGGTTCACGCCGGGAGGAAGTTCATCCCCATCTTCTCGGTTAAAGACTTTGACATCCAGTACGATCCCGCCGCCACCGTGTGGTACACGAAGCGAGGTGTCGCGCACTTCACGCGCTTTTTCTCCGAAGATAGCATGAAGCAGACGTTCTTCCGCTGTCAGCTCTGTCACCCCTTTTGGTGTGACCTTCCCTACTAGCAAATCTCCGTCTTTTACTTCTGCGCCAATTCGCACAATGCCGCGCTCATCTAGATTGCGCAACGCGTCTTCTCCAACGTTTGGAATATCGCGGGTGATTTCCTCTGGTCCCAATTTTGTGTCACGAGATTCTGATTCATATTCTTCAATGTGAACAGACGTATATACATCTTCTTTTACAAGACGTTCGCTCATAATGATCGCGTCTTCGTAGTTATAACCATCCCATGTCATAAAGGCAACTAATACGTTGCGACCGAGCGCCAGTTCACCTTTTTCCATTGATGGTCCGTCTGCGAGAATTTCTCCTTTTTCAACAATATCGCCTTTTTTCACAATTGGGCGTTGATTATAGCATGTTCCTTGGTTGGAACGAACAAATTTAAGCAGACGATATTTGTCCAGATCGCCTTTTATCTCTTTCCCGTCAACTTCCACCAAACGGCGAACCCAAATTTCTTTTGCTTCCACCCGCTCAACAATTCCACGATGCTTACAAATAACAGCAGCACCTGAATCTTTAGCTGATACATATTCCATTCCTGTACCAACAATTGGTGCTTCCGGCTGCAATAACGGCACCGCTTGGCGTTGCATGTTTGCTCCCATCAACGCCCGGTTGGAATCGTCATTTTCTAAGAATGGAATACACGCAGTCGCCGCTGATACGACCTGTTTCGGCGATACGTCCATATAGTCGACGCGATCGCGTTTAACGACAATGTTTTCACCACGGAAGCGCGCTACAATATCTTCATCTAGGAATGTTCCATCCTCAGCAATTCTGGCATTTGCCTGCGCTACCACATAGTTATCTTCTTCGTCAGCCGTTAAATAGTCGATGCGGTCCGTGATTTTTCCTGTTTCAGGGTCAACACGGCGATAAGGTGTTTCAATGAATCCAAATTTATTAACTTTGGCATACGTAGATAAAGAGTTAATTAAACCGATGTTTGGCCCCTCAGGTGTTTCAATCGGACACATGCGTCCATAGTGAGAATAGTGTACGTCACGCACTTCCATACCCGCACGTTCGCGAGTTAAACCGCCTGGTCCTAATGCGGATAAACGGCGCTTATGAGTCAGCTCAGCAAGTGGATTGGTTTGATCCATAAATTGTGAAAGCTGTGAGCTGCCAAAGAATTCCTTAATAGCAGCAATCACTGGACGAATATTAATAAGCTGTTGAGGTGTGATCGTATTTGTGTCCTGAATCGACATGCGCTCGCGAACTACCCGTTCCATGCGCGATAAACCGATACGGAATTGGTTTTGCAACAGCTCTCCTACAGAACGAAGGCGCCGGTTTCCTAAATGATCGATATCATCCGTGTCACCTACTCCATGGAGAAGGTTGAAGAAATAGCTAATGGACGCAATAATATCGCTTGGCGTAATGTGTTTGACATCTTCAGCAATGTATCCGTTGCCAATGACATTAATGACTTGCTCACCATCAGGATCATTCGGTGCATAAATTTTAATGGACTGAAGCGTAAACTCCTCATCTACTACACCACCGAATGGCTTATATGTCCGGAAGCCGATCCCGTTTTCGAGATAAGGTAGAATTCGATCAAGCGTTCTGCGATCAATCATCGTTCCTTTTTCAGCGATAATTTCACCAGTCTCCGGATGAACGAGCGTTTCAGCAAGCCGTTGATTGAAAAGTCTATTTTTGATATGAAGTTTTTTGTTAATTTTATAGCGGCCGACGCTCGCTAAATCATAGCGTTTTGGATCAAAAAAACGAGAAATAAGCAAGCTTTTCGCGTTTTCTACTGTCGGCGGCTCGCCAGGACGTAAGCGCTCGTAAATTTCTAGTAACGCTTTCTCCGTATTTTCTGTATTATCTTTTTCAAGCGTATTACGAATATACTCGTTTTCACCGATTAAATCGATAATCTCTTGATCGGATCCAAATCCAAGAGCACGCAAAAGCACGGTGACAGGCAGTTTACGAGTACGGTCAATGCGAACATAGACAACGTCCTTTGCATCTGTTTCATACTCCAGCCATGCGCCTCGGTTTGGGATAACAGTGGCTGAGAATCCGCGTTTGCCGTTTTTATCTACTTTTCCGCTATAATATACGCTTGGAGAACGTACAAGCTGCGAAACAATGACCCGTTCGGCACCGTTAATAATAAACGTTCCCGTCTCTGTCATTAGAGGGAAATCGCCCATGAAAACATCTTGCTCTTTTACTTCGCCTGTTTCTTTATTAATCAGGCGCACTTTTACGCGAAGAGGTGCCGCATATGTAACATCGCGTTCTTTCGACTCTTCGACTGAGTATTTCGGCTCTCCTAGGCTATAGTCGATAAATTCAAGAGATAGATTTCCGGAAAAATCCTCAATTGGCGAAATTTCTTTGAACATTTCTCTCAGACCTTCATCAAGAAACCATTGGTAAGAGGAGGTCTGAATTTCGATAAGGTTTGGTAATTCCAATACCTCACTAATACGCGCGTAACTTCTTCGTTGGCGGTGTCGTCCATATTGAACTAGTTGACCTGTCAACTGATTCACCCCTCAAATTCAAGCGTTGATAAAAAAGTAGAAGGCTGCCTTGCTGATGAAGGCATTTTTTGCCTTACTATCAGACAAAAGAAAAATGGTTTCTATAACAAGAAAACCACATTTTCACCTATTTATTGATTTTATAATTTTCCCCATTAGAAATAAAATTATACATATGAATTATAGATAGCTACATAAGGTTACACATTTGGCATTTTATAATGCTATCATAGCTAAAAAAAACTGTCAATATTTTTTTGCCTTTATGATATAATATCCTTTTTTCTTTGTTATTACTTCTACTTCTGGAAATAGTGATTGGAGTTTTTCAAGAGCGGAAGGAGCCCCTTGCTTCTTCTGAATCACAATCCATAATTCTCCACCAGAAAGGAGATGATCCACACTTTCTGCAAAAATCGAATGAACGATCTGCTTTCCCGCACGAATTGGGGGATTCGTTAAAATGGTAGCGAACTTTTTCATTCCGATCTCTTGAAACAAATTGCTTTCATAGATGATGGCATTATGAATTTGATTTTGCTGCTGATTTTGGCGGGCTAACGCAATCGCTCGTTCATTAATGTCAACCATCTCCACCTTGCGCTCAGGGAAAGATTTTGCTAAAGCTAAACCAATCGGACCGTAGCCGCAGCCGACATCCAAAAAGTCCCCTTGAATCAACGGCTCTTCAAACGTTTCAATAAGCAATCGTGAGCCAAAATCCACCTCACGCTTAGAAAAAACACCTTGATCAGTTGTAAAGAGCAAATCATTTCCTCTAAGTGTGTAACTCCATGTATGTGGATCACTTGAAGAAGACGGAGCTTTGGAGTAGTAATGTTCACTCAATGATTCTCATCCTTTCATTGGCTTTTTACCATTCTCTCCATACTTGATAGCAGAATATGCTGTAAAATCCATGTATATAGATATATAGCCGGATGCCTCCACATTAATTCCCAAGTGAGCAGGTGATGATCCTGCTTCGTCCGATTTCGACGGTCAGACAACCATAGTTTTTTACACATACCATCCATTTCATCTTTGTATTGATGCCGTACAAGGACAACAAAGTGAATCGATTTTATTTGACTGATACGATAAGTGCTGTAAAGATGAAAAAGCCCGCTATCATTAGCGGGCTTTTTCATTCCACATAAAGAAAAGAGAAATTACTTCACTTCTACGCTAGCGCCAGCTTCTTCAAGTTTAGCTTTGATTTCTTCAGCTTCTTCTTTAGAAATGCCTTCTTTAACTGGCTTTGGAGTGTTGTCAACTAAGTCTTTTGCTTCTTTTAAGCCAAGACCAGTAAGTTCACGCACAACTTTGATAACTTTGATTTTTTGCGCGCCGCCATCTGTAAGAATAACATCGAATTCTGTTTTTTCAGCAGCAGCTTCGCCACCAGCAGCACCGCCACCAGCAACTACTACAGGAGCAGCAGCAGTTACGCCGAACTCTTCTTCAATTGCTTTTACTAAATCGTTTAATTCTAAAACTGTCATATTTTTAACCGCTTCAATGATTTGTTCTTTCGTCATTGTAATATTCCTCCCTTAATATCAAGATGTTTAGCATTGTTTTTCAAATGGGCTAAGCCACTATAAGATTAAGCACCTTGTTCTTCTTTTTTCTCTGCAACTGCTTTTGTAACAAGCGCGAAGTTGCGGATAGGAGCTTGAAGAACGCTAAGCAACATAGAAAGCAAGCCTTCGCGAGAAGGAAGATTAGCAAGTGCTTTCACTTCTTCAACTGTAGCTACGTTGCCTTCAATAATTCCTGCTTTAATTTCCAACGCTTCATGCGCTTTTGCAAAATCGTTTAGAAGCTTGGCTGGAGCTACTACATCTTCGTTACTAAACGCGATCGCATTTGGACCAGTAAGTACTTCATCTAACCCTTCTAAACCAACTTCTGCAAGCGCACGGCGAGTTAACGTATTTTTGTATACTTTGAACTCAATACCAGCTTCGCGAAGCTGTTTGCGAAGTTCAGTAACTTCTGCTACGTTTAGACCGCGATAGTCTACAATAATAGTTGATTTGCTTGCGCGGAATTTCTCTGCGATTTCTGCGACTACTTGTTTTTTGAGTTCGATTGCGCTGCTCATTTTCACACCTCCTGTAGAAGATAAGATGAAATACCACTTATACCGTTCATAAGAAAACCTCCATGCCACGTAGACATGGAGGTACTGTAAAGCACCACAAGATGCACTTTGCTTTCTATAAACAAAACACCTCGGTAGGAAATTAAGCTCATGCCGAGCACCTACTGTCTACGGTACAAATGATATTCTCTTTTCAGACAAGTTTTATGATACTAAATGACTGCCCGAAAGTCAACAGCCACTTATTTTGCAACAGCAAATGTTGAAGGATCGACTTTGATGCCAGGTCCCATCGTTGAAGTTACTGTTACATTTTTTACATACGTGCCTTTAGCAGCAGCAGGCTTCACTTTTAAAATTGTTTCGTAAATTGTTGTGAAGTTGCCCACTAGCTTTTCGTTATCAAACGAAATTTTGCCAATTGGCACATGAATGTTTCCAGCTTTATCAACACGGTACTCTACTTTACCAGCTTTGATTTCTTTTACCGCTCTTGCTACATCAAATGTAACTGTTCCTGTTTTTGGATTCGGCATTAATCCTTTAGGTCCTAGGATACGACCTAGCTTACCGACTTCACCCATCATGTCAGGAGTAGCTACGATTACGTCAAAATCAAACCATCCTTGTTGGATTTTGTTGATGTACTCTGTATCGCCCACATAATCTGCTCCCGCAGCTTCAGCTTCTTTTGCTTTTTCTCCTTTTGCAAATACGAGCACGCGTTGTACTTTACCTGTTCCATGAGGCAACACAACGGCCCCGCGAATTTGCTGATCCGCTTTTTTAGGGTCAACCCCTAAACGGAAAGCAACTTCTACAGTGGCATCAAATTTCGCAATGCTTGTTTTCTTCACTAATTCAATTGCTTCAGTTACAGAATAAGCTGTATAGCGGTCCACAAGCTTCGCCGCTTCTAAATATTTTTTTCCTCTTTTAGCCATTTGAATTTCCTCCTTATTGTGGTTTTAGCGGAATAACCTCCCACGAATAAAGGTTGCGAAACAGATTATTTCTGTACTCGCAACCTTCAGCAGCCAGATACCATAACACGATTAGTCTTCGATAACAATTCCCATGCTGCGTGCGGTACCTTCCACCATACGCATTGCTGCTTCAATGCTAGCAGCATTGAGATCTGGCATTTTTGTTTCAGCAATCTCACGTACTTTGTCACGCTTGATTGTTGCTACTTTATTACGGTTTGGCTCACCAGAACCTGACTCAATGCCAGCCGCTTTTTTAAGCAAAACAGCAGCAGGCGGAGTTTTTGTAATAAATGTAAATGAACGGTCCTCGTATACCGTAATTTCAACAGGAATGATCAAACCTGCTTGGTCAGCTGTACGAGCATTGAATTCTTTACAGAATCCCATAATGTTTACACCAGCTTGACCTAAAGCTGGACCAACTGGTGGTGCCGGATTCGCTTTACCCGCAGGAATTTGTAGCTTTACAACTTTGATTACTTTTTTAGCCACGAGACACACCTCCTTAAGTCCGTGATGTGGTATTAGGGACGTTCCCTCCCACTCATATAAGGTTATGAATAATGCAGCATTTGCATTATTCTTTCGTAAGGCAGGACGTAACCTTTCGCCCTTCTATTTCCTATCATGCTTAAAGCATAGGAAATGCCACTGATTTATCATTGATTATAAAAAAGTTCATATGATCAGCTTGTATCATGAGATACACTGACTATAAAATATTATCACTTTTCCTTTTTGATTGCAAGTTGTTTCAGCAATTATATTTTTTCAATTTGCGAAAAATCAAGCTCTACTGGGGTTTCACGCCCAAACATATTCACAAGCACTTTAACCTTCCGCCGATCCATATCAATTTCTTCAATCGTTCCTGTGAAATTAGCAAAAGGCCCTTCCTTAACCTGTACCGTTTCTTTTAGCTCATAATCAAAATCAAGCTCATTAAGCGGCACGCCCATACGTTTTAAAATTAAGTGAACCTCTTCTTCAAGAAGAGGGGTTGGCTTTGATCCTGCTCCGCTTGATCCGACAAATCCAGTAACTCCTGGTGTATTGCGCACTACATACCAAGAGTCATCCGTCATAATCATTTCAACCAACACATATCCAGGGAATACCTTCCGCTTTGTTACTTTTTTCTTTCCGTTTTTCATATCTGTTTCTTCTTCTTCAGGAACGACAACGCGAAAAATTTTATCCTGCATCCCCATCGATTCTAAACGTTTTTCCAGATTGGCCTTCACTTTATTTTCATAGCCTGAATATGTATGGATAACATACCAGTTTTTCTCCATTGGCTGGGACTTAAACGTCCTTCCCTCCCCTTAAACAGCAATTAAGTTTTATAAGCAAAACAAAAACCCGTTTCCGGGCCTTTTATTTCTACCTTATTATCTTTTATTATACCATAACAAAGCGCCAGTTATTCAAGCACAAAACGAATTAAAGAAGAAATCCCTAGATCCACAACCGCAAAAAAAATGGTCATGAAAGCAACAGTGGCTAACACGGTAATGGTATAATTGACTAACTCTTTTCTTTTCGGCCAACTGACTTTTTTCATCTCACGTGCGACTTCATTAAAAAAATTGATAATACGTTGCATGATTAATAACCTCCAACAACTTAGAGCTGCTTTGCCAGTCATTGGCATGATCGTAAAACTTATTTCGTTTCCCGGTGAATTGTATGTTCATTGCAAGTTTTGCAAAACTTTTTGATATCTAGACGCTCTTGAGTATTTGCGGTATTTTTCATCGTTGAATAATTACGGGTATTGCATTGACTGCAGGCTAATATCACCTTTTTACGCATATGCCTCCCACCGTTCTACGAGATGTCTTTAAAAATTTAACATATCCATCTTTCTTATGTCAATGACAAATAGTGCTTTAGCCTGTTGCCCAGCATGCCCTTTTCATTTATAGACTGATTTCGCGATATTCCAAATATCTTTCCAACTTTCGCTTCACTCTTTGTAAAGCGTTATCAATCGATTTAACATGGCGGTTAAGCTCTTCAGAAATTTCTTGATATGACCGCCCATCTAAATATAGAACAAGCACCTTTCTCTCTAAGTCACTTAAAAGCTCGGCCATTTTAATTTCAATATCATCGACTTCTTCACGATTAATAATCAACTCTTCTGGATCCGTTGCTTTTGTTCCGGAAATAACATCCATCAGTGTTCGATCGGATTCATCATCATAAATAGGCTTATCAAGCGAAACATATGAGTTGAGCGGAATGTGCTTTTGCCTTGTGGCCGTTTTGATTGCGGTAATCATTTGCCGAGTAATGCATAATTCCGCAAAGGCTTTAAAAGAAGTAAGCTTGTCCTCTTTAAAATCCCGAATCGCTTTATATAGGCCAATCATTCCCTCCTGAATAATGTCCTCTTTATCTGCTCCAACTAAAAAATAAGAACGCGCTTTCGCTCGGACAAAGTTTTGATACTTATGAATCAAAAAGTCCAAGGCATCGCTGTCTCCTTGGTGCACCCGTTCGACTAATACTTCATCCTCAAACTGTTCCAACTTTTTCTCATCTTTGCTTTTGAAGCCTTCGCCCACGCCGATCCCTCCGACCGCACAAATCGATAAAATTATTATACAGTACAAAATTTTACAGCGTCAACCTCTCATTTTTCGCCTCTTCGCCATCTTTCGAAAATTCTTGCCACTTCATCTGTTAAAGGAATTTTTGAGACTGGTTTTTGTTCGTGAATGGCTTTTACTTTTTTAGAAATTCCTTGTTCAATTGATTCCATTTCGGTCAAAAGCTCACGAGCCGACTTTCGCAAAGCACCTTGTCCAAAAATCGCCCATTGTTCTGTGTAATCAGAGGTCGCTACATATACTTTTGTCCGAATATTAATTAGCTGCTTTGCAAGCTTTTCAATTCGCTCATCTGCTGTTTCATTCTCTTTTGTAAAAATAACATCTACTTGATAATTGGTATATTTTTTCTCAACGCCTTGTACGAGGTGTGCATCAAAAACAATGATCACTTTATATCCAGTAAATCCTTGGTACTCAGCCATTTTAGAAATTAATACATCTCTTGCTGAAGCAAGATCATGCTCTTTTAATTTGCGAAGCTCAGGCCAAGCACCAATCACGTTGTAGCCATCCACAATGAGAATATCCATGGAGTTATTCTCCTAAAGGATATCGTTTACGGTACACCTCATACATTAATAAACTGGCTGCCACTGAAGCGTTTAGCGATGTCACCTTCCCCTTCATCGGAAGGCGAATTAAAAAGTCACATTTTTCCAAAATCAACCTCCCAATTCCTTTCCCTTCACTTCCAATTACGAGGGCTAAAGGCATTGTTCCATCCAGCTGGCGATAATCGTCTTGTGCTTTGGCATCCGTGCCGACAATCCAAATTCCCCGTTCTTTTAGCTCATCAATCGTTCTTGCTAAATTCGTCACACGGGCAACTGGAATATGTTCAATCGCTCCTGTGGAAGCTTTGGCCACTGTTGAGGTTAAGCCAACTGAACGACGCTTCGGGATAATAATGCCATGTGCTCCGACCGCATCGGCTGTGCGCATAATAGAGCCTAAATTATGAGGGTCTTCCAGCTCATCAAGCATCAAGAAGAAAGGAGGTTCATTTTTTTCTGCCGCACGGTAAAATAATTCATCGATATCATAATATTGGTAAGCAGCTACTTGAGCAATAACTCCTTGGTGATTTCCATCAACCATCTGATCCAGCTTTTTTTTCGGAACATATTGCACAATCACTTTTTGCTGCTTAGCCAGCTCAATGACCGATTGCATCGCTCCCCGCTGCGCCCCTTCGGCAACCCAAATTTTATTTACTTCCCGTTCCGACTTTAACGCTTCTAATACAGGATTTTTTCCGATAATAAGGTCCATTTCTTTACGTCTTCCTTTCTTAGCCTTCAGTAATATCAAATGAATAACGGATGAGCTCTTTCAGTCTTTCCTCATTATTTCCTAAGAAATGATACCCAATCAACGCTTCAAAGGCTGTACTGTATCGATACGTTTGAACATCGGTATTTTTAGGAATTGTAGCTGATTTAGCATTTCTCCCTCTGCGCAAGACCGCTTGCTCTTCCTCCGTTAAGATCGCTTGTTCTAGTAACGCCAATACCACTTTTGCCTGCGCCTTGGCAGAAACATACCGGATGGCTTGCTTGTGTAATTGATTTGGCTTAACGCTTCCTTTGGCAAGGAGGCGATGCCGCACATACAATTCGTAGACAGCATCACCGATATAAGCAAGAGCTAAACCATTAAGCTGTTTTACATCTTTTATATCTACAAAAAAGTCTTTCACACTCTTATCCTCTTTTCCATCTCGTTCCTTGCGGCGTATCTTCTAAAATAATATTTTTTGCTTTTAGTTCATCCCTAATTTGATCAGCTAAGGCAAAATCGCGATTTTTTCTAGCTTCATTTCGCTTCTGGATCAATGCTTCGACTTCGTCATCGAGCAATTCATCCTCTGTTAAAGAAATTCCCAATACACCTAATAGCTCTTCAAACTCATGTATGAAAGCAGAAATGACTTTTTCAGCTGTATTTTTTTCAAGCAAATATAAATTTGCCTGTTTAGATAGCTCAAATAATACAGCAATGGCATTTGCCGTGTTAAAATCATCATCCATCTCCGTAATGAAAACATTGCGGCATTCATTAATCTTATCTAACCATTGCCCATCGCTATCGGTTAAATTGCTGCAGCTCGCAAGACGATGTTTTAAATTAAGGTAGGACGTTTTTAAACGTTCCAATCCGTTCTTTGTGCTTTCTAACAACTCTTGACTATAGTTAATCGGATGACGGTAATGAACAGATAGCATAAAAAAGCGCAATACTTTCGGATCTACTTGCTGAATGATATCGTGTACAAGAACAAAGTTCCCGAGAGATTTAGACATTTTTTCATTATTGATATTAATGTAGCCATTATGCATCCAATATTTCGCAAATGTCTTTCCTGTCAACGCTTCTGACTGGGCAATCTCGTTTTCGTGATGTGGAAATGTTAAATCTTGGCCACCTGCATGAATATCGATAGTATCTCCTAAATATTTGTGCGCCATCGCTGAGCATTCGATATGCCAGCCCGGCCGTCCTTTTCCCCAAGGGCTATCCCAAGCGATTTCGCCCTCTTTCGCTGCTTTCCATAAAGCAAAATCAAGCGGATCTTTTTTCTTTTCTCCAATTTCAATACGGGCCCCCGCTCGAAGCTCATCAACCGATTGATGTGAAAGTTTTCCGTATTCTGCAAACGCTCTTGTTTTATAATAAACATCCCCATCTACTTCATAAGCATATCCTTTTTCGATCAGCTGCTCAATAAATTCAATAATAATGTCAATATTTTCGGTTACACGCGGATGAACATCGGCTTTTCGGCAGCCTAATGCGGATACATCTGCAAAATAAGCCTCAATAAAACGTTCAGCAATCGTTGGAACATCTTCTCCTAATTCTTTAGCCGCCTTAATCAATTTATCATCAACATCAGTAAAGTTCGAAACATATTGCACATCATAGCCGCGAAATTCTAAATAGCGGCGGACGGTATCAAATACAATAGCTGGACGCGCATTTCCAATATGAATATAGTTGTACACCGTTGGACCACAGACATACATTTTTACCTTATTTGGTTCAATCGGTTCAAATTTCTCTTTCTTTCGTGTCAATGTGTTATAAAGCTGAATGCTCATTTTGTGCCTTCCCTTCTTTAAGTTGTTGAATTTCCATTTGTAGCTTTTCAACCTGATTCTCTAGCTCTTTTAAACGATCGGCAATAGGATCCGGTAAATCCGTATGGTTTAAATCTTTGTTCACTCTGACTCCATTATGCACCACGACTTTCCCTGGAATACCAACAACAGTGGAGTTCGGGGGTACATCTTTTAAAACAACCGATCCTGCTCCTATTTTTGAATTTTCTCCAATTGTAATGGAACCAAGCACCTTAGCTCCTGTTGCAATCAAACAGTTATCTTTAATGGTCGGATGGCGCTTTCCTTTTTCTTTTCCTGTCCCACCCAAAGTCACTCCTTGATATACCGTCACATTATCGCCAATTTCACATGTTTCTCCAATCACAACACCCATGCCATGGTCGATAAAAAAGCGACGACCGATCTTTGCACCTGGATGAATCTCAATGCCTGTAAAAAAGCGACTAATTTGTGAAATCAGCCTTGCAAGAAAGTACAGTTTCCGTTTATAAAAAGCATGAGCAATGCGATGCGCCCAAATAGCATGTAATCCTGAGTAAGTCAAAATAACTTCTAAATAGCTTCTTGCTGCCGGATCTTGTTCAAACACAACTTCAATGTCCTCTTTCAAGATTTTAAACATCTCTCTCCCTCCTCCTCAGACTTCCAGAATATCGGAATAATAAAAAGCGTCTCTGTGTTTGCAAACACAGAGACGCTCGGACGCGCGGTTCCACTCTGTTTAGCCAAATGAAAAGCTTGGCTCCCTCAGCTCTTATAACGGAAGAGAATCCGCTCCATTCTACTACAGAGCATCTCTGCTTCGAAAGGAGGCTCCGAGGCGCATTTCAAAAGCATTAAGCATGAATCACTTCCAGCCAAGGTGACTCTCTCTGTAATGTTAATGCTTTTTACTTCTCCTCATCTACGCTTTATATATGGATTTGTTAATCATCATATTACAAAAAAGAAAAAATGTTAGTCAATTAGTTTTTCTAAGCGTTGAATCACTTTTTCTTTTCCAAGCAGCTGTATCGCGAGCGGCAGCTCCGGTCCGTGAGTTTGTCCTGTGGTAGCTACACGGATAGGCATAAATAATTTCTTGCCTTTCTGTCCCGTTGTTTTTTGTACCGCTTTAATAGCGGCTTTAATGGACTCTGCATCCAATGTTTCCAGATTTTTCACTGCCTCTAAAAACGCCTTCAATACGGCTGGAACTTGTTCTTCCACTAATACAGCCCGCGCTTCTTCGTCATACTCGACATCTTCTTTAAAAAACAGCTTGGACAATTCTACAATCTCTGCTCCATAGCTCATCTGTTCTTGATATAAAGCAATTAATTGCCGAGCCCATTCCCGCTGCTCTCCGGTCATTTGCGCCGGCAAACAGCCCGCCTTGATTAAGTGAGGCAAAGACAGTTCTACAAGCCGATCTAAATCAAGCTTTTTAATATATTGGTTATTCATCCATGTCAGCTTCTGTTTATCAAACATCGAAGGAGATTTAGATAGGCGAGATACATCAAAAATACGAATGAGCTCTTCCTTCGTAAAGAGTTCTTCTTCTCCTTCTGGCGACCACCCTAATAAAGCAAAAAAGTTAAACATCGCTTCAGGAAGGTAGCCAAGCTCTTTATATTGAGAAACAAATTGAATAATCGATTCATCGCGTTTGGATAACTTTTTGCGCTGCTCATTTACAATCAATGTCATATGACCGTAGCGCGGTGGCTCCCAACCTAAATACTCATAAATCATCAACTGTTTTGGCGTGTTCGATAAATGTTCTTCGCCGCGAAATACATGAGTAATCTTCATTAAGTAATCATCTATGACCACCGCAAAGTTATAAGTCGGAATTCCGTTAGCTTTGACGATGACCCAGTCACCGATATCTTTTGATTCAAACACTACTTTGCCACGAACCATGTCTTCAAACTCGTATACTTTCCCTTCAGGTACTTTTATACGCAATGTATACGGCTTGCCTTCCGCCTCCAACTGCTGTACCTGTTCAGGCGTTAGATGACGGCATTTGCCACTATATTGCGGTGCTGCAATTCCCGCCGCCTTTTGGGCTTCACGTTCTTGCTCCAATTCTTCGGGCGTACAGAAGCATTTATAGGCATATCCTTTTTCTAATAGCTCATTTGCATACTGACGATATATATCAAGACGCTCTGTCTGGCGATAAGGTCCATATCCTCCATCTTTGTCTACCGATTCATCGTAATCAATGCCGAGCCATTTTAAATTCTCCAATTGAGACTGCTCTCCGCCGGGCACATTCCGTTCGATATCAGTGTCTTCGATTCGCACAATAAATTTCCCATTATGGTGGCGAGCAAACAAATAATTAAATAGAGCTGTGCGCGCTCCTCCGATATGTAAATGGCCAGTCGGACTCGGCGCATAACGCACTCTTACCTCTTGTGACATGTTAAGACCTCCATCAACATTTAACTGTGTATCGTTATTTTAACATTATACCACCACAAAGTTAAGCCATTATTGCCTTTGCAATAAAACAACCGCTTGAGCAGCAATGCCTTCTTCACGCCCAGTAAATCCAAGTTTTTCTGTCGTCGTCGCCTTCACATTTACTTGAGAGCGCTCCGCTTCTAATAACTCAGCCATTCTCTCTATCATTTGTTCAATATAAGGAGCCATTTTCGGTTTTTGTGCAATAATGGTACAGTCTAGATTGGCAAGCTTATACCCCTCTTTCTTAACGAGGTTCCAAACTTGCTGTAGCAATCGCGCGGAGTCGGCATCTTTATATTGTTGATCCGTATCTGGAAAATGCGTCCCAATATCGCCAGCACCAATGGCTCCTAAGCACGCGTCTGCCACAGCATGCAACAACACATCTGCATCTGAGTGACCAAGCAATCCTTTTTCATAAGGAATGCAAACACCGCCAATTATTAAAGGGCGGCCTGTTACTAATTGATGAACGTCAAATCCTTGCCCTATCCGAAACATATATTCACCTTGCTTCCTTTAATGATAAAATCGCTTCCGCAAATAGTAAGTCATCTGGCGTTGTTAATTTAATATTTCGATAATCTCCCTCCACAATTTTCACTTTTTTTCCCATCCGTTCAACAAGACTGGCATCATCTGTTCCGATATACCCTTCTTCCTGTGCCCGTTTATGCGCTTCTAAAACAAGGGAAACACGAAAAGCTTGTGGAGTCTGTACAGCCCACAAGCTAGAGCGCTCCACCGTTTCCTCAGCCATTCCATTCCTAACTTTTTTAACGGTGTCTTTCATAGGTACAGCGGGAATTGCCGCACCATGCTCTTGCGCTTCCTTCACTAATTCGTGTATTTTTTCTAGCCTAATAAACGGGCGGGCACCATCATGAATGAGGACAATCTCACCTTCTTTAACTGCCTGCAACCCATTGTAGACGCTATGTTGCCGTTCGATGCCACCACTGACGATCGAGATCACTTTTTTGATCCCGAACTTTTTCAGTAGCTCAACAAACAGCGGTCTTTCCGTTTCGTTTACTACCATAATAATTCCGCGACAATCGTCATCTTGTTCAAACACCTTTAACGTGTGTATAATGACAGGCTGATGCTGCAATTCAATAAGCAGTTTGTTCATGCCAGCCTTCATTCGCTTTCCCTGTCCTGCTGCCGGAATGACTACTTGATATAACATATGACTTATTCTCCTAGTCTACACTTATAATGCCTTTTGGAGAAGCTTGAGCTTCGCAAAAATCATTCTCCCTGCTGAAGTTTGTAACACACTAGTGACTAAGACGTCAACCCGTTTGCCTATATAATCTCTGCCATCTTCGACAACAATCATCGTTCCGTCATCTAAATAGGCAACGCCCTGGTTATGCTCTTTTCCATCCTTAATGACTTGTACATTCAATTCTTCTCCCGGTAAAACAACCGGTTTAACTGCATTGGCCAAGTCGTTTATATTCAGGACTCTCACATTTTGCAGTTCACAGACTTTATTTAAATTGAAATCGTTCGTCACGACCACTCCTGATGTTAATTTCGCTAATTTCACTAGCTTGCTGTCCACTTCCTGAATGTCATCAAAATCGCCTTCATAAATCTCTACTTTCATTTCCAATTCTTTTTGAATGCGATTCAAAATATCAAGCCCGCGGCGGCCGCGATTTCGCTTCAGTACATCTGAGGAATCAGCAATATGCTGTAATTCTTCTAGAACAAAACGAGGAATAACAATCGTTCCCTCTAAAAATCCTGTTTGGCAAATATCAGCAATTCGTCCGTCAATAATCACGCTTGTATCAAGAATTTTTAAAGTACTGTTTTTTTGCTTGTCGCTTTCTTCTTCTGTTCCTTTTTTCTTAGACATGCGACTAGAAATGGAAAATAAATTCATCAACTCATGGCGTTTCTTAAATCCTACCTGAAACCCTAAATAGCCAAGCAAAATCGTTAAAAAAACTGGCAGCACGGTATTAACGACTTGAAATTGAAATGCTTTAAGCGGCATCACCACTAAAAATGCAACAAACAATCCAAAAATTAACCCTAAGCTTCCAAACAAAATATCTGTGACAGGTGCTTTTACCAGAGATTCTTCAATCCAGTGAATTAAACCCACTACATAATCAACTAGCCAAAAAGTCATGATAAAGAAAATAAGTGCTCCCAAAATCGCCAGCATATATGGATTGTTAAAAAATGAAAGATGATGGATATTCAGCAGTCGAAATATATTCGGAAGAAAAATAATTCCTAAGGTCCCTCCGACGACTAAGAAAAATAATTGGACTACTCTCTTTAACATCATACTTTCACCTCCTCAACTACATTATAAACAGTTTCCAATGTTTGAAACCAATGATAACACAGTTTTTAATCTTTTTTAAAAATTTGATACATGTTTGTAACGTTTATTCATACAGATTTTCTGTCTCCTAACGTGTATTCCAACGCTTCAGCGACATGAGACACCCCGATAATTTCCACTCCTTTTGGCGCCAGCCATCCTCCCAAATTATTTTTTGGAATAATAATACGATGAAATCCAAGCTTTACTGCTTCTTGAACTCGCTGCTCGATACGAGAGACTCGACGTACTTCTCCTGTCAGCCCCACCTCTCCGATGATGACATCTGATGGATTCGTCGGCAGATCGCGAAAGCTGGAAGCAATGCTTACAGCGATGGCTAAATCAATAGCTGGTTCATCTAATTTGACTCCCCCGGCTACTTTTAAATAAGCGTCTTGGTTTTGCAGAAGCAACCCAACTCTTTTTTCTAGTACAGCCATCAGCAATGATACGCGGTTATGGTCAATTCCCGTCGCCATTCTTCTTGGATTGCCAAAGCTTGTTGGGGAAATTAACGCTTGAATTTCCACGAGCACGGGTCTTGTGCCCTCCATTGACGCTACTACCGTTGATCCTGCCACTCCGCTTGATCGTTCTTCCAAGAATACCTCTGAAGGGTTTTCAACCTCTAGCAGCCCCGTTTCTCTCATTTCAAAAATACCAATCTCATTAGTCGATCCAAATCGATTCTTCACTGCTCGTAAAATTCGGTACGTATGATGGCGCTCACCTTCAAAATACAAAACTGTATCTACCATATGCTCTAAAATTCTCGGTCCAGCAATGGAGCCTTCCTTTGTTACATGGCCGACAATAAAAATCGCAATTCCTTTTGTTTTAGCGATTCGCATCAATTCCCCTGTACACTCCCTGACTTGAGAAACGCTGCCGGGAGCTGATGTAATCTCGGCTCGATAGATCGTTTGAATGGAATCAATTACTACAAAGTCAGGTTGAATTTCTTCAATCGCTTGATGAATATATTCCAAGTCTGTTTCTGATAATACATACAGCTCATTAGCGGAAATGCCCAAACGGTCAGCACGCAGCTTCGTTTGCTTGACTGATTCTTCCCCGGAAATATATAGCACCTTATATTGATTCAACGCCAATTGTGCAGACACCTGCAAAAGAATGGTTGATTTTCCGATACCAGGATCACCGCCGATAAGAACGAGAGAACCTTTAACGATTCCGCCACCTAACACGCGATTAAACTCCGCAAGATCCGTTACCATTCTTGGCTCCTGTGCTGTTGCTACGGTTGTAATCGACACTGGCTTGGATATAGAAGAAGGAGCAGTATGAACAAATACTCCCCTTGCTGCTGGTTTTCCTTTCTCAATTTCCTCAATCATAGAGTTCCACGTCTGACAACCTGGACACTTTCCCATCCATTTGGCTGATTCATATCCGCATTCTTGACATACAAATTTCGTTTTCTTTTTCATAACAGCTAATTCCTCTCTATTCGCAAATGCAAAAAGAAGGTATGCGCCAATCTACTTCTGCCGCATACCTTGCTGCCACCTTTTACTGAACGGTTTGTTCTGATAAAACTACAAATTCTCCGTCTTTGACATCTACAATGACTTTTTGCCCTTTTGTGATCGTTCCTTTCAACAGCTCTTCAGATAAGCGGTCTTCAATGTGTTTTTGTAAAGCTCGGCGCAATGGACGAGCACCATATTCTGGGTCATGTCCTTCTTCAGCAATTTTTGCAATCGTTTCTTCCGTCAATTCTAATTCAATATCTTGCTCTGTTAAACGTTTTACAAGCTGATCGGCCATAAGATGAACAATTTTTGCTAAATGTTGTTTTTCTAATGAGTGGAATACAATAATTTCGTCAATACGATTCAAAAACTCTGGACGGAACGCTTTTTTCAATTCATCCATGACTTTACCCTTCATGTCTTTATATTTCTGGCTTTCATCTTGAACATTAAAGCCTACATACTTATTTCGTTTCAGGGCATCAGCTCCCACATTGGATGTCATAATCACAATCGTATTGCGGAAATCAACCGTTCTTCCTTTTGAATCTGTTAAACGTCCGTCTTCTAATACCTGCAGAAGAATATTAAATACATCTGGATGTGCTTTTTCCATCTCATCCAATAAAACGACCGAGTATGGTTTACGGCGAACTTTTTCTGTCAATTGTCCTCCTTCTTCATATCCGACATATCCAGGAGGAGAACCAACAAGTCGAGAAGTAGAATGCTTCTCCATATACTCGGACATATCGATGCGAATCAACGCATCCTCATCTCCAAACATCGCTTCTGCCAGTGCTCGTGCTAACTCTGTTTTTCCTACCCCAGTTGGTCCAAGGAAGATAAATGAACCGATTGGACGCTTTGGATCCTTTAATCCTGCACGGGCGCGTCGGACCGCCTTCGCCACTGCTTTCACTGCTTCTTCCTGTCCAATCACTCGCGAATGCAAAATTTCTTCAAGCTTTAACAACCGTTCTGTTTCTGTTTGCGCCAATTTCGATACAGGTATTCCTGTCCAGCTAGATACAACCAAAGCAATATCCTCTACTGTTACTTCCGAATTTTCCTGACCTTGCTTTTCTTTCCAAGCGCGTTTTGTTTCTTCTAATTCCTCACGCAAACGTTGTTCCGTATCGCGCAATGAAGCAGCTTTTTCAAATTCCTGACTCTGAACAGCAGCGTCTTTTTCTTTACGAACCTCTTCTAACTTTTGTTCCAACTCTTTTAAATTAGGAGGAGCGGTAAAAGAACGAAGACGCACTTTTGAGCATGCCTCATCAATTAAATCAATGGCTTTATCTGGGAGAAAGCGATCTGTAATATATCGATCTGATAGCTTCACTGCTTGAATAATTGCTTCATCAGAAATCGAGACACGATGATGCGCTTCATATCGGTCACGTAACCCTTTTAAAATTTGAATGGACTCTTCAACAGTCGGTTCATCAACATAAATTGGCTGGAAACGACGTTCTAGCGCAGCATCCTTCTCTATATATTTCCGGTATTCATCTAACGTTGTAGCACCGATACACTGCAATTCACCACGAGCTAATGAAGGTTTTAAAATGTTTGAAGCATCAATAGCTCCTTCCGCTCCCCCTGCGCCGATGAGCGTATGCAGCTCATCAATAAATAAAATAATATTTCCTGCTTGACGAATTTCATCCATAACTTTTTTCAAGCGGTCTTCAAATTCACCGCGATATTTGGTTCCGGCAACAACTGTCCCCATGTCTAACGTCATGACTCGCTTGTCTCGTAACGTTTCAGGAACTTCATTATTGACAATTTGCTGCGCCAATCCTTCTGCAATCGCTGTTTTACCTACACCAGGTTCACCGATTAATACCGGGTTGTTTTTCGTGCGTCGGCTTAATACTTCAATTACACGTTGAATCTCTTTACTTCTTCCAATGACAGGATCTAAGCTGCCTTCGCGAGCAATGGCTGTTAAATCGCGAGCAAGACTGTCTAACGTCGGTGTACTCACATGGGAAGCACTGCCTTGGTGTCCGGAAACAGACTCATTGCTTCCCAATAGTTGTAACACTTGTTGACGTGCTTTATTCAAGCTTACTCCTAAATTATTGAGAACACGAGCGGCGACTCCCTCTCCTTCACGAATTAAGCCAAGCAAAATATGCTCTGTACCTACATACGAATGTCCAAGCTTTCTGGCTTCATCCATAGAAAGCTCAATCACTTTTTTGGCACGTGGCGTATAGTGAATCGTTTGCGACACCTCATGTCCTCGACCAATCAATGCCTCTACTTCCTTCTGAATCTTTTCTGGTCCTAACCCCAAAGCAATTAAAGCTTTAGCGGCAATCCCTTCCCCCTCGCGAATCAATCCAAGCAAAATATGCTCCGTGCCAATGTTATTGTGACCAAGACGTACCGCTTCTTCTTGAGCTAAAGCCAACACTTTTTGCGCCCGTTCTGTGAATCTACCGAACATCATTTTCATCACCCTCCATTGCTTTTCGTTCTTCCATTTTTAAACGTTCTCGAATCAAAGTAGCTCGAAGAACATCCCGTTCATTAGGTCTTAATGCTCCGCCAGCATATTGCTGTAAGAATCCCGGCTGCATTAAAATCATCAGCTCATTTAGAATGCTCCGAGAAATGTTTTTAATATACCCTAAATCAATTCCCAAACGTACATCCGATAAACATTGGGCCGCTTCCTTCGATTCGATAACACGGCAATTGGTCAAGATGCCATAGGAGCGAAAGACTCTGTCTTCTAATTGTATGTTTAAAGTTTTGACTAATGCCTCTCTTGCCATTCTTTCCTGAGCAATTAATTGTTGAACAACACTTTTTAAATCCTCCACAATATCTTCTTCTGATTTGCCAAGCGTAATTTGATTTGATATTTGGAATATATTCCCTAAGGCCTCACTTCCTTCTCCATACGTTCCTCTTACCACTAATCCTAGTTGGCTAATGGCTGGAATGATTTGGTTCATTTGCTGTGTTAGAGTCAGAGCCGGTAAATGCATCATTACCGATGCTCTTAATCCTGTTCCTACATTTGTAGGACAGCTTGTTAAATAACCTTTCTTTTCATCAAATGCGTAATTGACATGCATTTCAATCCAATCATCCAGCGCATTGGCCATCTCTAAAGCTTCTGTCAGTTGCAGTCCTGGAAATAAACATTGAATACGAATATGGTCCTCCTCGTTAATCATAATGCTTACCTCTTCATTTTCCGACAGCAAGCATGCTCCGAATGGGCAATCTTCCGCTAAATGTGGACTAATTAAATGTTTTTCAACCAATACCCTTTTTTCGATCGTTTGGAGCTCATTCATTTTTAAAAGCTCAAATCTACCAACTACAGGATGTGATTGGCGTGCAAATGTCTGTTCAAATTGCTGTACGATATGCTGGGCTTCTTCGTTGCCAAAAACAGTGGGAAACTGGTAATCTACAATATTCCTTGCAAGCCGAATCCGACTGCTCAATACAATGTCTGAGTCCGGACCTTCTTGGTTCATCCAAGAGCTTACTGCTGTATTCAAAAACTTCTCAAGCGACACAATTAGCCCTCCTCCCCATGTTTACTTACACGTGATTCAAGCAAACGAATTTGATCGCGAACTTCAGCTGCTTTTTCAAACTCTTCTCTGGCAATAAGCTCTTGCAGTTTTTGTTTTAAATGAGCGATTTGTTTACGAATATAAATACTGCCACCGATTCGTCTTGGAATTTTCCCTGCATGAGTAGTATTGCCACTATGAAGTCGTTTCAATATCGGCTGCAGTTGTTTAGCGAATGTATGATAGCAATGAGAGCAGCCAAAACGGCCAATTTTGGCGAATTGATTATATGTCATGTTGCAGCGTTCACATTGCAAAATTTCAATGCTTTGAAATGCATTTTGCTTGGCTCCCTTTGTAGGAGCTTCAAAATTTAATAGACCTGCCAATAAATTTTGCAGAGAGAATCCTGCATTTCCATGAAACATAAAAACGTCCCCGTGCTCTTGAGCACAATGTTCGCAAAGATGAAATTCTGTCTTTTCACCATTGATAATTTTCGTAAAATGCATCGTGGCCGGTCTCTGCTTACATTCTTGACATATCAAAGATCTCACCTCTTTCTATTTATACTTCAAAGACATTAACATGGCTTTTAACATTCTAGCTCTCAACTCATCTCTTTGAGGCAAGTCAATATATAAAACAGATCGATCCATTACGCTCAACATAATATTTGCCTCTCGTTCAGAAATGACTTTTTCTTCAACAAGTCGGCGAATAATATCCTCTGCACTCGATTGACTGACATGATGACGAATTAAAGATAATAGCTGATCAATTAATTGCGATTCATTTTTTGTTTTCACTTTTATAATTCGAATATAGCCTCCACCGCCGCGCTTGCTTTCTACAATATAGCCTCGTTCCAAAGTAAAGCGTGTATTAATGACATAATTAATCTGTGAAGGAACGCACTGAAATTTATCGGCGATTTCACTTCGTTTAATCTCAACAATTTCTTGTTCACTCATATTTAAAACTTGCTTTAAATATTGTTCGATAATATCAGAAATGTTTCTCACCCTACCCCTCCTTGCTTAGGTAGTTGACTTTGACTATATTTGACCTTAATTTTACTATATAGCAGATATAAAAAAAATGCAACAAACAAGAGCAGATAATCATATGATTGCCGATTTTCCGAATTTAAAACAAAAGCAGTATGAATTAATTCGATAACATATGCTAAAAATCCTTTATATCAAGAAAAAAGTTATAATTATGAAGCAAGGACATATCTCAACATGACACATGCTCAAAGATCCATCTTTGAAGCAGTAAACCATTCAACGATGGAAACAGACACCAGCACTTTTTTAGAGTTTTCGCATGTGCAGCAAAGCATATTCAATCCGTAGAATATGTCAATTAAGCTGTTTTTGAATGAGAGAGAAGCACAGGAACCGAGGAGTTTGACGTGGTCATTCACATGATTTAACGTTTAATATGCTCGAGGATATGATATGGGGTGAATAGAGGTTCAAATTTTAATCAGTGAAAACCAATCGTATCGAAAAAACGAAATGTACAATTTTATTGTGAATATGTCGCAAAGCGCATCATAAATGAATAAAGACATATAAAAACCCACTCACTCCCTTGAAAATCCTATACAGCGACCAATAAGCTCCAAAGAGTGGACATTATGCGTTCTAATTTGATTAAAGAACATGCATGTAGGAGATGAAATCTCTTTTGATGCATTCTTCCAATAGATCCATCGGCTTTCTTTGTTTGGCACGCCGTATACAACAGAGAGGCCGCCGATTTTAAAAAGGCATTACTCAGGTGCTTATTTTTAAAAACGTATTTTGTGCTCGATTCGTTGCGAGAGTTGATGTGAGTCCTTCAGTGGTTTGATTATTGTCGCCGCCTTTGTGGACTAACAGCGTTCTGCATGTTTCGACGCTTTCTCGTACAAAACAATGGTTTCAAGAGCAAGAGTTTCCGGAATCTCATGCTCAACTGCTTATGCATTTAAGTGTCAAGCAGCCTTCAGCTGTGTGGATTGACAATATGGCACTCCGAAGCAGCCCCTATGATTCTCAAATGAGGGGAAGGATGATGCCCACTCTTATCACTTGTTTAAGGGCTATCAACTTTATACAGGTATCACCGCAGACGAAATCGTGGTCTCCCATATGCTTACCAGAGGTTTTTTGAGCTCTCAAAGACTGGAACATTCGGTTTGCTTTAGGAGATGCCGCCTATGACAGCAAGAAGGTTCAAACTATCGCCCGCCGAGAACATAGGAGTGTTTTTGGGTCACCTCGAAATCAAAAGAACGAATATGACTCCAGGGTTGTTGAAGGTGACATTTGGAAAACAGTTATGGGGCTTGCATACCAACATTGAACGAATAGGCCATCAGCTCAAAATGAAAGGACAAGGATCAGCATGAGTTATGGAGGTTATCGCCATCCGTTGCATGGTCAATAGTATATTTTTATTTAGCAACACCATCATTAGTAGTGTAAAGCATTTACAGATGGTTTCAATATATTAAACAAAAAAGCATGTTTCATTATGAAACATGCTTTTTATATACAGCCTAGCAACGTCCTACTCTTGCAGGGGCGTTAGCCCCAACTACCATCGGCGCTGGAGAGCTTAACTTCCGTGTTCGGGATGGGAACGGGTGTGA
>NZ_JACIDF010000014.1 GCF_014196195.1 Anoxybacteroides rupiense
ACATAGGATCCATAAGGAATGAGAAAATCCAATCGAGGCTCTTTCTCATCACCAATCGCATATACATAGTTTTCTTCACTGCCATATCCTGCATCCGCGATGACTGTTTTGGGCATCGGTAAAGAAGTAGCCGCCAGTTTCTCCAAATGTGGGATAAAACAACGCGTGTCTGTAGGTCGTTGGTGAATCGTATAAAACAAGATAAACTGATTCTCTGTCCCTATTTGCACGTTATACCCTGGCTTGAGCTGACCATTTTTCATATGATCTTCTTTCATGCGCATGAAGGTTGCGTCTTTGTCTGTTTTGGAATAACTGTTACGGTCGCCAAAGATTTCGTTCTGTTCCTTGTATGTAGCTAGTCGTGGTAAGAAATTTTCCCGAATCAGCTTTAAAGGTTTTTTCCATTTCCTGCATTCTTGGCGCTTTTCCTTACGAATCTTTGTCTCTGGTTCCTTTTCTATTTCCTCTGTTAGCGTTTCAACTTTTTCTTCTATCTCCTTAGCGACTGTCTCTAAATGATGTTCGGTGATCTCTTCACGTTGTTCGGTTTCCTTTTCTCCCGTTCCAGCTTCTAATGGTGTCAATTCATGAATGTACTCAAGTGTTTCTTGAATTTTTTCTTTTAATGTTGCTTCCCATTTCTCTGTTGATTTTTTCCACACGAAAGAATACTTATTGGCGTTGGCTTCCATCTTGGTGCCATCCAAAAAGTAGTTTTCCATTGTGATGTACTTTTCTTCAATCAATTTTAGAATCATGGCTTCAAATAACTCATCCATCAAGGCTTTCATCCGTTCTCCGCGGAACTCATTGATCGTGCGGAAATCGGGTTGTTGCATCGCAGCTAACCATATGGCAGGAAGATTTTCTTTTATTAGTTTTTCGATTCCACGGCAGGAATAAATCTTTTGGGAATAACTATACAGAATGATTTTAAGCATCATTTTGGGATGATAGGAACTTCTGCCACCACCTTTATAATGAGAAAACAATAGCTCATCTGGTACAGATTCCACCATTTCGTCCACTACTCGTGCGACGTGATGTTCTGGTATAAGGGCTTCAATATCAAAAATCACTTGAGTTTGACGATTGTCATAGGGTTTAAAAGTAGGGGCTAATGGTCTTTTAGAGGGCTTTTTTTCCTCTGTCTCTGGAAAAAGTGTCATTTGCGTGTTATAATTTCAGTAGTAATCATTTGATTGCTCATAAAAATCGTCCTTTCTGGAATGTTGTGGTGGTACCTTCATTTTACAGGATAGGACGATTTTTTTGTGTACTTTTTTAAAAAATGAAAAAAATGAGAGGGGCTTCAAAAAGTCAGTTACCCTGACTTTTTGGACAGCCCCCACCTCTTTTGAATATTTTTTATAAATTATATCATATTTTTCATCTTCATAAACCCTTTTATATGTAAAATTTTGTTGAAGCTTTAATTCCACTCATTATTATGCATTACTTTATTAATTGTATAGTTCATCACATTAATTGGAATCTTGAAAATAGTTATTTGCTTATGCCTCTAATATTGCTTAAAACAGTATTAGCAAATTAGGTACTGTCCTTGTGTATGAAAAAAGTTGTTCAATGGCATTTTTGGTTGGAAATTGTGCTTCGCCGATAAAAATGGGATATTAAAATTTTTAGACGATAACATTGGTAAAAATAACATTTTAACAATAATTTTTTGAATTGGTGATCTCTCTGTCACATAAAGGTGTTTTTGATAAAGAAAGTGATTAATGTATGGAAATAAAGCTTGAAAAAGGATCTATTTTCGCTATTCATTGCTTGACCGATACCAACTTGGAAAATCATGATGGTGTCCCCCTTTTGAAGGTTAATTTTTGGTCATTGTATATAGTTTCTAAGGTGGTGGGTTTTTGGCGTCCTTTATGTATTAATTATGCGTTTTGTAAGATGTTCTACCATAGTGTAACCTTCAATTAGCATTAGAAAGGAGATATTAATTTTATTGGGATTATTGAGAATAAATTGATAAATTCACTAAGAAATCTTTCCCGTCTTCGTCATGATTGAAACATGAGATTCATGAAACCTTTACAAAGCCTTCACGCTCCGGTTATATTAGTGTGCTATACTGTTCTGCGCATGAATAGTTTGGTGTGTTGAAAGGAGTCCCGAACATGGACGACCAGCTTGCATCGGTGCTGCTGCTTACCGACAGCTTAAACCGCGAGAATATCGTGGATAAGGCAGCGCATTTCATCTCTGAATATTCATTGGGACTGATTTATTTAGATATAAAAAATTGCAGCCAAATGGAACAGAAGTATGGAAAGGAAGCGTGCCAAAAGCTGTTGGCGGCAGTCAAACAAATCATGACAAACTTAGAGAACGAAGAACCGTTTGGCATATGCGCCCACCGCATGTTTGGGGATGATCTGCTGGTATTGATTCGTATGGAGAGTGGAGCAGGGGAGGCTCATTTACGCTGTTTGGCGCATAATATATATCAGCGATTCAAAACAAGCATGGCTCATCAAGCGAAATGGGCTGAGCCCGTTGATTTTTATGTGGGAGTATCGTTGCTTGATTCAGGTGCTGAAAAAGCGCTGGAGCATTTGCTGTACGAGGCGGTTAAAAAAGCGGTAAGCGAGGCAAAAAAGGCAACAAATGCTGAGCAGCAAAAGCTGCAAACGGAATTTCGCCACATTTTGGCCGGTCAGCATCTTACGGCACACTACCAGCCGATTGTATCACTGCTTGACAAAAAGATTTATGGGTACGAGGCATTGGCGCGCGGACCGCAGACAAGCTATTTTGCAACGCCCCATCGTTTATGGGAATTTGCTGAAAAAGAGAACCAACTGTATGCGCTGGAGAAACTGGCACGGCAAAAAGCGATTGAAGGATTTTCCGCGAGCGATCCGAATTGGAAGCTTTTTATTAATTTAAATGCCAATGTCATTCATGATCCGCAGTTCACCCCTGGACAGACGCTGGCGTTTCTGAAAAAAAGAGGGCTTACGCCGCAGCAAGTTGTATTTGAGATTACCGAACGTCAATCGATTGATGATTATGCCTCCTTTAAAAAAGTGCTCAGCCACTACCGCAAGCAAGGATATCGCATCGCCATTGATGATGCCGGAGCGGGCTATTCTTCCCTTCAGGCGATTGCTGAGTTGCGTCCGGACTATATTAAAATCGATCGTTCGATTATTCATAAGGTTGATGGCCATTCAGTCAAGGCCATTTTACTGGAAACCCTTGCTGGATTTGCCCGGAAAATAGGCTGTCATCTCATTGTCGAAGGAATTGAAACGCAGGAAGAGCTCCAAGTGGTCACCAAGCTCGGCATCCCGTTTGGCCAAGGCTATTGGCTGGGACGGCCGCATCCGCATTTGCGTCCCATTGCTCATGAGACGCTGCGAACGTGGAAGCTAGTAGACCAACCTTTGGCGGAGGATGACCCGCAGACATGCCCATCATAACGAGCGGATCACGTTTTGATCGTGATCCGCTCGTTTATTTGTCGGCTGTATTAGCGGCGGCGTTGAATCACCTTTAATGCTTCTCGTTTGCTTAACGGCGCCAATGTTTCGTTTTCCACGAACCGCTGGACGCTTGCCGGATGGGTCTTGGAATATTCGCGCAGCGCCCAGCCGATCGCTTTTTGAATAAAGAATTCCGATGACTGCCGGCATTGGCGGATAAGCTGGTAAAGCAAAGCTTCATCGGTCTCTTCTTTATATCTTAATTGAAACAAAATGGCTGTTCGTTGCAGCCACATATGATTGGACTGCATCCATCGTTCTGTGTAGACGGGAATACACTCTGGTTCGTTTTTGAAAAGCGGTCCGACGATATTGGCCGCAAGCATATCAACGGTGTCCCACCAAGGTTTGTTTGTAATGAGCTTCTCTATGAATTCTAAATCCGTTTTTGAGAGACTTCTCTTTTCTTTTTCCAGCAAAGCAAGTGCGCAATATTGCAATTCACGCTCCGGCCATTCCCAAAGTTTAATGACGATGTCTGCCAGCTCAGTGCGCGGCGGAAGGCCGTGCTGCGCGAGAAACTCTTTTAGCAACGCGCGGCGCTCTGGGGTTTTGATTCCGAGAAATTCAAATTGGTTGCGCATATATTGTTTCATCGGTCCAGCATTCGCTTCATGGCGATGGGCTCGCAGCCATTGCGCGAGGCGGTGAGCATATGGATGTGTCATTCGCTTAATCCCTCTTTCGTTCGTTTTGTAAAAATAGAATAGCAGATCGAGTGAGAACAAGGAAGAGAGTTAGACACGAACGGCCGCTGGGCTGACATTGTTCGCCACGGCCATAGCACATCTCCTCTATCGATCATGCGTGTTGTCCCTGTCGCATAAGCAGCTTCGTCCGAAAGGATCCAGATGATGCATTGCCCCAAGTGTACCGATTCGCTTCAGAGAATGTTTCGCCGCAAGCCTGTTGATCGTTTGTTCAGCCTTTCTATTCTTGTTGGCGCAACCGTATTTGGGCAGCGTAATCAAGCGCAGTTGATTTGCTGAATTCTTCAGCTGCGTACTTGGATGTCGCGACACTTATGAACCTCCCTTATTTACTCTCCATTAAGAGGTGGGAGGCTTCTCGGTGGAGTATGTGAAAAAGGTGACGAATGATTTGTAAAGTAATGGTTTATGCTTTAACATGTTCATTGAAGGTTCAGCCGTCTCGAAGCAGGGGGAGACGGAACAATAAGACAAAACGAAGGGGGAGACAGAATGAATCAAGAGCCATTGTTCTTGGAGCCGATGTTTCAAGAGCGGATTTGGGGAGGAACGGCATTAGCTGACCGGTTCGGCTATCGCATTCCTTCTGATCGAACGGGCGAATGCTGGGCGATTTCCGCTCATCCAAACGGACAGACTGGCGTGAAAAATGGAGAATTCCAAGGCCAGCCATTAGGGAAACTGTGGGAGCGGCATCCTGAATTATTTGGCCATTTTCCGTCTGATCGTTTTCCGCTGTTAACAAAAATTTTAGATGCTAACCAAGATTTATCGGTGCAGGTGCATCCATCTGATGACTATGCGAAAAAGCATGAGAATGGGGAATTAGGTAAGACGGAATGTTGGTATATTATTGATTGCAAAGAAGACGCTAAGCTAATATACGGTCACCATGCACAAACGAAAGCAGAGCTGCTTCATATGATGCAGGAGGGAAAGTGGAACCAGCTGCTCCGCAAAGTGAAAATTAAGCCAGGTGATTTTTTCTATGTTCCAAGCGGCACAATTCACGCACTTTGTGAAGGTACGCTTGTTTTAGAGACGCAGCAAAACTCAGATACGACGTATCGGATCTATGATTATGATCGCGTGGATGGAAAAGGGCAAAAACGGGAGCTTCATTTGGAAAAAGCGATCGATGTCATAACAGTACCTCATACGGATGACTCCTTTCCTCCGAAAGTAGTAGAAGCAGACGGAGCGACCATTGTGACATTTGTGGAAAACGCTTATTTTACTGTGCAAAAATGGGACATTCAAACAGAATGGACCGTAAAGCAAATTCGTTACTTTTTGTTAATGAGCGTTCTAAACGGCTGCGGGGAGCTGTGGGCGAAAGGGAAAGCATATTTGTTAAACAAAGGAGATCATTTGCTGATTCCTTACGCATTAGACCCGTTTACTGTGAAGGGCCGGTTGCAAATAATTGTTTCATCGCCGGCAGTACCTTACGTTAAATAAAAATGACAGAGGGTGACGGAAGAAAAGGCTGCCTATTAAAAAGGCCATTTTTTTCGTCATCTTTTTTTGATTTGTCGATATTTATTTAATTAAATGTATAGACAAATAAATATAAAAATATATAATTATTATTGAAAGCGCTTAAAAAGAGAAAGGAGTTCAATGGTTATGAAAAAAATTTTACTTGCTTGCAGTTCCGGTATGTCTACTAGTCTGCTCATGACAAAGATGCAGGCTTATGCGAAGGAAATTGGCGAAGAGACGGAAATTTGGGCCGTCGGGCAAGATCAGGCAAAAAAAGAAATGGAGAAAGCCGATGTTGTTTTAATTGGGCCACAAATGAGTTTTTTGAAAGGCGAATTACAAAAAGAAGCGAAAAAATACGGGATTCCCGTAGAAGTGATCGATATGGTGGCCTATGGATTAGCGGATGGTAAAAAGGTGTATGAGCAAGCTATAAAACTAATAGAGGAGCGTTCATAATGGAACAACCATTACTCGAAGGTTTAACTGCAGAACAAATTAACTTTCAGCTTATTCTTCACAGCGGAAATGCGCGGAGCAAAATCATTGAGTCACTTCGCCAATATCGGCAAGGACATACGGAAGAAGCAGAGCGGCTTGTGAATGAAGCAGAAAAAGATTTAGGTGTGGCCCATAGCATTCATTTTCAAATGATTCAGGAAGAAGCGAACGGAAAGTCGGCCTCTTTTTCTTTATTGATGATGCACGCAGAAGATCATCTCATGTCTACGTTGACAATGAAGGAGCTTGTGAAAGAACTTATCCAGCTGTTTAAGGAGAGAAATGTTTAAATTTTGAGGGGGAGAGAATAATGAGCCAAACGTGGTTTGATACATTTAGCCGCATTTTAGTGCCGGTCGCCGGCAAGTTGAATAATAACCGCTATTTAAAGGTATTGCGGGATGCATTTATGCTGGCGTTTCCATTAACGATTTTTGGTTCTATCGCCGTAGTGCTCGCCAATTTGCCATTTCTTGATAAAGTCATGAGCAAAGGGACGCTTAGTACCTTCAGTGCAGCGCTCAGTGTGGCTCCACAAGCGACCATGGGAATCATGTCTGTATTTGTCGTATTCGGGATTGGCTATTATTTAGCCAAAAGCTACGATGTAGAAGCGGTTTTCGGCGGTGCTATTGCCTTAGTGTCCTTTTTAATTTTAACACCATTTGTTTGGCAAACAGAAGGCAAAGAAGTCGTGGCCAACGTAATCCCGCTTGATCGGCTTGGCGCAAAGGGGATGTTTTTAGGAATGATCGTTGCTTTCCTTGCCGGCGAGATTTACCGTTGGGTTGTTCAAAAAGATATTACGATCAAAATGCCTGCTGGTGTTCCCCCGGCTGTTTCTCGGTCATTTTCAGCACTTATTCCTGCACTTATCACACTATCAGTATTTCTTATCATTAACATTATTGTCACGCAAGGCTTCCAAACGAATATGCATGATGTCATTTACCGTACGATTCAATCTCCTTTAGTCGGACTAGGAAGCGGCATCGTTCCGACATTAGCCGCTATCTTCATTACGCAGATTTTATGGTTTTTTGGCTTGCACGGCCAAATTATCATTAATTCCGTCATGGATCCGATTTGGAATACATTATCGTTAGAAAATTTAAATTCCTATATGGACAAAGGGGAGGTCCCTCATATTATTAACAAACAATTTATGGAAATTTATACTGTGGGCATGGGCGGAACAGGGATGACTCTGGCTGTTGTCATCGCGATGCTGTTTTTTATGAAAAGTAAGCAAATGAAGCAAATTGGTAAGCTAGCGATTGGTCCGGGTCTTTTTAATGTGAATGAGCCTGTTATTTTTGGTTTGCCGATTGTCATGAATCCATTGATTATATTCCCGTGGATAATCGCTCCGATGGCCGTTACGCTTGTTACCTATTTAGCGATGTCAACAGGAATGGTCCCGCCGCCGACAGGTGTCGCTGTTCCTTGGACCGTTCCGATCTTTATTAATGGAATCATGGCCACCAACTCATTAGCTGGAGGACTTTTGCAGATAGTGAACTTTTCGATTGTTTTGCTCATCTGGTTTCCATTTTTGAAGTTTATGGATCGAATGAATTTGCAAAAAGAGCAAGAAGAAGGAAGCGATGAAACGACAAAAAATGCATCTTAATAGAAGAAAGGTGATTGAGGAAATGAAAGCTATACAAGAAACAAAACAACAGCTTCCGTATCGCTTTCCGCAAGGTTTTTGGTGGGGAAGCGCCGTTTCGGCTACACAAATAGAAGGAGCGAGCCGCGAGGGAGGAAAAGGGCCTAATATATGGGATTATTGGTACGAACAAGAGCCTCATCGTTTTTTTGATGGAGTCGGACCAGAAACGACTTCCGATTTTTATCATCGCTATAAGGAGGACATCCAGCTGCTGAAAGAAACAGGGCATAATTCATTTCGTTTCTCGATCTCGTGGTCCCGGTTGATTCCGGATGGAAAAGGGGCAGTGAATGCGGAAGCCGTTCAATTCTATCAGCAAGTGATTGATGGACTGCTTGACCATGATATTGAGCCATTCGTTACTTTATATCATTTTGATATGCCGTTAGCGATGCAGCAAATCGGTGGCTGGGAAAGCAGAGAGGTGGTCGATGCATATGCGCGGTATGCCAAAATATGCTTTGAGTTGTTTGGTGACCGCGTAAAAAAATGGTTTACGCATAATGAACCAATTGTTCCAGTGGAAGGCGGTTATTTATATGATTTTCATTATCCGAATGTAGTAGATTTTCGCCGTGCCGTTCAAGTAGCCTATCATACTGTTCTCGCACACGCGAAGGCGGTTCGCGAGTTTCGAAACAGTAAAGCGAAAGATGGGAAAATCGGGATTATTTTAAACCTTACCCCTTCGTACCCGCGCAGCCAGCATCCAGCTGATGTCCAAGCGGCGCATATTGCTGATTTATTTTTTAACCGCAGCTTTTTAGATCCGGTAGTGAAAGGGGAATATCCGCGGGATTTAGTCGAATTGCTGAAGAAGTATGGATACCTCCCGATTATTGAAGGGGGAGATTTGCCACTTATCAAAGAGAATACAATTGATATTTTAGGCATTAACTATTATCAGCCGCGTCGAGTCAAGGCGAAGGATTATTTGCCCAATCCGGAAGCGCCGTTTATGCCGGAGCGATTTTTTGACTATTATGTGATGCCGGGGAGAAAAATGAATCCTTACCGCGGTTGGGAAATTTACGCGAAAGGAATTTATGATATTTTAATCAACATAAAGGAGAACTATGAAAATATTGAATGTTTTATTTCTGAAAATGGTATGGGAGTTGAAGGAGAAGAACGATTTCGGGATGAGACGGGCATGATTTGTGATGATTATCGTATTGATTTTATTAAAGAACATTTAAAGTGGGTACACCGTGCGATTCAAGAAGGCGTTCACGTAAAAGGATACCATCTGTGGACGTTCATGGATAACTGGTCATGGACCAATGCCTATAAAAACCGTTACGGGCTTGTATCGGTCGATTTAAACAATGATCAAAAGCGATCGATTAAAAAAAGCGGATATTGGTTTAAAGCTTTATCACAAAACAATGGGTTTTGAAAAAAGGTGGTCTCAGACCATCTTTTTCTCTATTTTATTGTCGCGATAAGGCTCCATCGATCGAATTGAAAGGGATGAAATAAACTGTTGATGACTCGAGCCGAACACGAGGTGAGATTTTAGGGAGAAGGAGAACAAAGATGAAATGGCCGCTGGCATTCAGAAAATGATTGCCATAATGGGAACGAACAGTTTACAATGAACACGAATTATATAGATGTAGCTTGATATATTAATATTTGTATAATGGAGTTGGGCTATTTTCGCCGGTCGTTTTTGTCATAAGAGGCTTCTGACCGTGGGTTTTATAGACGGGATTCTTCAATCTTTAAGGTTATATGTATATGAGGCTGATTTAAACCGATGTATGAACTAGTGCTTGTGGCTCCAAGCGACCGAAGTCTTTGACAGAAAAAAGTGTTTTAATACAGCATGAATGATATGGATCCAAAATGATCGGCATTTTTGATAACAAAATCAGGTGATAAGATGTTTAAATATGAACAGATTTCAAACGAAATACGCAAAAGAATTCAAGAAGGATTTTATTCGCTCGATGAACCGATTCCAGACGAGCTATCGCTCTCTCAAGAATTTTCTTGTAGCCGGATGACGATGAAGAAAGCGCTTGATATTTTGGTTATGGAAGGCCTTTTGTATCGGAAGCGGGGACATGGTACGTTTATCGTGAAATCGGCGGCACATAATGGTTTAGTCAATGTCACAAGCGAGGAGAATCTCGGTCTGACGAATTTATTGAAAGGGAAAAAAATTACAAGTCAAATCATAAAATTTGAAGTGCGATTTCCTTCCAAAGAGGTGGCGGCCCAATTATCGATTGATTTGACAACACCTGTCTACCATCTGATTCGTCTTCGCATCGTGGAAAACGAACCTTATGTGATTGAGAAAACGTATATGCCGACTCCGCTCATCCGTGGTTTAAACGAGGATGTGTTGCACGCTTCCATTTACAATCATATTACGCATGGGCTCGGATTAACGATCGCCGGCTGTCATAGGAAAATTCGCGCGTCAAAGCCAACGGAGCTGGATCAAACGTATTTGCACTGCGCGCCGGATGATCCGATTTTAGAGGTCGAGCAGGTTGGTTTTCTAAATAATGGTGTTCCATTTGAATATTCTTTTTCCAGACATCGCTATGACAAGTTCGTGTTCACAACGGTCAATATCCGCCGCAATAAGTAGCAAGCGTTATCCTTTGGAACGAATGAGCTTAAAACCGCATCCGCATAAAAGAGAATGCTTGAGGCGGCGAGACGGCTTCTGGCATTTCGGACAAATCGTTTGTTTCATTTTTTTCCTCCTTTCGCTTATCGCCGTATACATTTAGTATAACAATATTTTTGTGATAATCAATATCAAATTATAATAATTATAAAAATAGAGGAGAAAGCAATGGTTCGCAAGTGGATTTGGTGGAGTTTAGTTGGCATATGGTGTTTGGTGATTTATTGTTTTAGCGAATCTTCCTATTTTACAGGGGAAAATACGGCGCGCATCCTTCAAAAATGGATCGGCCACGAAGGATGGGAGGAAGGGGAGGGAGCCGCTTCCCCCTTGAATTTTGTCATCCGTAAGTTTGCTCATTTGTCTGCTTTTGGGATTTTGGCTGTACTGGTTTTTCAAGCGCTGTATCCGAAGCGGTGGGCCTATGTGTGGGCGTGGAGCTTTGCGGCCGTTTATGCGGCGACAGATGAGTGGCATCAGTCGTTTGAACCGGGGAGGACGGCGCTATTTTCGGATGTCGTGATTGATGCCTGCGGCGCGCTCGTCGCCTTATGCCTTGTATGGATGTGGCAACAACGGAGGAAGCCAGCGCGCCTCAAGCGAAAAATTTCTTAAAATGAGACCCTTTGCTTTATTGGCAAAGGGTCGACTCGTCGGCAGGGAATCGAATGCCGGTTTGTTTTCGCGCTTCCTCCATTATTTCAGCTGTGATGAACGAATGGGCGTGTGAATTTGTTTCTGATTGGCGCTGGCCGCGCGTGATAAGCTGCGTCCATTCAAGCGCTTCATAATACATCGGATGATGCGTCTGAGGCTCTGTAATATCCTCGACTCGGCCATCGCGGTAGCGAATTTCCACTTTGGTCGGAGTATGGATGGCATCAATGACGATGCTTCCTTCTTCTCCTTGAATTTCTGCAGGAACATAGGAATTCGTGATTTTTGAATACATCACAACCGCATCCATATCGCCGTAATGAAGGACGATGCTTCCCTCGCCGTCGACGCCTGATTCCAGCATGACACTGCTGGCTTTTAACGATTGCGGTTTTCCAAATAAAACAACGAGCGGGTAAAGGCAATAAACGCCTAAGTCCATCAATGCGCCGTTTGAAAAAGCCGGATTAAAGGCATTTAATACCATCCCTTGCTTATAGGCGTCATAGCGCGAGGAATATTGGCAGTAACTAGCGAAATAGCGGCGTATTTTTCCGATTTTATGAAGGTGGCGGCGGATTGCTTGGAAATTGGGGAGAAGCGTTGTTTTCATCGCTTCCATCAATACGACATCATTCGCTTTGGCCGCCTCTATCATCGCTTGGATTTCTTTTGTATTGGAGGCCAATGGCTTTTCGCATAAGACATGTTTGCCATGATTCATAAGCAAAATGGCTTGCTCGGCATGGAGCGAATTGGGGCTGGCGATGTAGACAGCGTCGATCTCATCGCTTTTGGCCATTTCTTCTAAATGAGTAAATGTGCGTTTCGCTCCGGTTTTTGCGGCAAACTGCTTCGCTTTTTCCTCGTCGCGGGAATAGACAGCGGTCAATGTCAACTGGGAAATCGGCTGAGCAGCTTGTAAAAATTCTTGAGTAATCCAGTTCGTTCCGATTGTTGCGAGTCGAATCAAAAGTATCCTCTCCTTATTCATATTTAGTATCGTTCATTTTGCGTATGATGGACGAAAAAGCCAATCGTTTCAAGCGGCATGCTGTTATTGGACATCATGAGCCTCCTTCGTTCTGCCGCACCACCCTAGAATCGATTTCATTTAGCTTTCTGGCAGCGTGTATGTAAGACCATCGCAGTCCAGGCTTACGGCGCGAAAAAACATCCAAAAAGCGAAGGTTTTTAAGCATGGATGAGCGAAATAATTGCTAGCGAGAAAGTCTTAGAAGCACTGCTAAACAATGCCGTTAAAGGGTGGTGGTGTTTATTATACATGGGGTGACTAGTTTTTTCCATAGAGAAGTCTGGGTTGGATTGGTGTGACCATAAAAAGTGGACAGAAAGTGAGGAAAAAGCATGTATCTTGGCGCAATTGAAGCGGGTGGAACAAAATTTGTTTGCGCAGTCGGAGATGATGATGGCCGCGTTCGTCAAAGAGAGAGGGTTCCAACAACAACACCTGAGGAAACGATGCGGAGCGTCATCCGTTTTTTTCAGCAGTTTGAACTAAAAGCGATCGGTATTGGATCATTTGGTCCGATTGACTTAAATAAAAGCAGCCATACGTATGGTTACATTACCAGTACGCCAAAGCGGAAATGGGAAAACTTTAACTTTGTAGGGGAGATGTCCAAATATTTTCCTGTTCCGATCGGCTTTGATACCGATGTCAACGCTGCTGCTTTAGGGGAGCGATTATGGGGAGCGGCCAAAGGAACCAATAGTTGTCTTTATATGACGGTTGGAACGGGAATCGGTGTGGGGGCTATCGTGGAGGGCCGACTGTTGCATGGGCTCTTGCATCCGGAAATGGGCCATATTCTGGTCCGCCGTCATCCTGAGGATGGTTTTGCCGGCTGTTGTCCATTTCATAACGATTGCTTGGAAGGAATGGCTTCGGGTCCTGCGATTGAAAAGCGCTGGGGCAAGAAGGGAGCCGAATTGACGAACCATACGGAAGTGTGGGAGCTTGAAGCCTTTTATTTAGGACAGGCGATCGCCCAATATATCCTGACTCTTTCTCCTGAAAAAATCATTGTCGGCGGCGGGGTGATGAAGCAAACGCAGCTGTTGCCGGCTGTTCGCCGTTATGTGATAGACTTTTTGAACGGCTATATTCAGCATGAAGCGATTTTACAGCATATCGATGAGTATGTGGTGCGGCCGGGACTTGGTGACAATGCCGGCATTTGTGGCGCCCTCGCATTGGCAAAACAGGCATTAGGTGAATAATATCAAAATGGATGACCGTTCATTCAAAGCGTAGATCAGAACGGTCATTTTTATTGTGGATCATATATAGATTGACTATTTGGTCATTTTTTGTCGATAAAATTTTGACTAATAGGTCATTTTTGTTTGAATATTATTCTTGATAAATGATGAAAAAGTATTTATAATGAGAATGACTGTTTGGTCGAAATTCGATGAGCGAATTGAGGTGCCATTTTCATGGGAAAATATAAAGAAGAATTGTCTTGTAAGCAGCTTGTGGAAAAGCTTCAGAAGCATGGAATTCATGCCGAGCTGGTGAAGCCTCGTACGAAGCTGTCCATTTATCCGAAGGTCTTTGTAAAAGGGTGCCTGCCTAACCAAAAGGTGTCTTGGACTTAGGAGTGGAAAATAGGAATGACAAAGCAACGCAAGGTTGAATTTATTAAAACCGCGATGAAGCTGTTTGCTGAAAAGGGGTATTATTCCACTTCCATTCAAGATATTGTCGAAGCTTGGGGCATTTCTAAGGGAGCATTTTATCATCATTTTTCCTCAAAGGAAGAGTTGATGCTCTCAGTTGTCAAATACTATTTAGATCAGTTGTTTTCACAGTTTATCCATGCGAAGCACGAGGGAGAAGCGGAATCGGAAAGGGAAGTGTTGATCAAACAACTCGAAGTACAGTTAGAAAGCATTCATTCACAGAAGGATTTTTTTCAAATGGTAGTGGCGGAGCAAATTCCCAAAATTAACGAGAACCTTCATAGCTATTTACGCATGCAGCGCTCCCGCATATTCAATTGGCATTGTCAACGGTTGATTGAAGTATATGGCCAAAAAGTAGAAAGATATGTGTATGACGTAGCCGCCATGTTAAGCGGCATTTTACGTGAATACACCTTTTATATGATGTTTCATCCGAATAGGTTTCAAGCAAAGGAAATTGCCGCGTTTATTGTCCGTCGGCTTGATGCGATTGTCATGCACTTTTCTGAACACGAGGAGCCGCTGTTAAAGCAAGAGATCGTTCACTCTTTTATGGAAATGGCTGAACAGGAAAAGCGTAAACGAAAAATGCAAATGATGGCTCAAATGGAAAGCTTAAAGAAAAAGCTATCGTCATTGTCGCTTGATAAAAAAACGTATCATCAGCTTCATTCCGCGCTGGATACGCTTGAGGCGGAATTTATGAATGAGCAATCATCGCCGCGGGAATATGTGGTGAAAGGGATTTTATTATATATTGAAAGTCAGCAGCTTCATCCGTTATGTGAAGCGCTTGATTCATTAAAAGAAGCCGTTCATGAATATATGGCCCAACATCATTAAAGTTCATATTCTGTTCATAAACATCAAGTACCATTGTTCATGAATATATGATATGACCTAACATCATGATAGATAGGAGAGATACGATGTCAGACACAGCTATATTAAATGCGCCATCTGCGATTAAGCATCGCAATTTGTTAATCACAGGATTAATTATTGCGATGTTATTCGGTGCGCTTGATGGAACCATTGTTGGAACGGCCATGCCGCGCATTGTCGGTGAGCTTGGAGGGATTGGCCTGATGACATGGCTGACGACCGCTTATATGCTCACATCGACAGCGGTCGTGCCGATTGCCGGAAAATTGGCGGATTTATTAGGACGAAGAGTCGTTTATGTATCCGGATTGGTCATTTTTATGGTGGGTTCGGCACTTTGCGGGATGGCGCATCATATGACCGAATTGATTATTTATCGAGGCCTGCAAGGGATCGGCGGCGGAATTATGATGCCGATGGCCATGATTATCATCGGGGACTTGTTTACTGGAAAAGAGCGCGCCAAATGGCAAGGGGTGTTTGGCGGTTTATATGGTCTTGCCTCCATTTTAGGTCCGCAAGTGGGCGGATGGATTGTCGACCACATGAGCTGGGAATGGGTGTTTTATATCAACCTTCCTGTCGGGATTTTGGCGACGATTTTCATTGCGATGGGGCTAAATAAGCATCAAGCAACAGGACCTGTCAAATTTGATATTGCCGGTATGTGTACGATGATTATCGGCGTTGTCAGCTTGCTGTTGGCGTTAACGTTTGGCGGCGATAAGTATGAATGGACATCTTGGCAAATTATTGGTTTATTTGCTGTAGCCATCGTCTTTTTAACAGCGTTTGTGTTGGTTGAGAGAAAAGCCGAAGAACCGATTTTGCCGATGCATTTCTTTAAAAACCGGACATTTACGATATTGAATGGCCTTGGCTTTTTAATGAGTGTCGGCATGTTTGGCGCGATTATGTTCGTTCCGTTCTTCATGCAAGGGGTTGTCGGCGTGAGCGCGACGCAATCTGGTACCATTATGACTCCGATGATGATCACAATGATTGTCGGAAGCATTATTGGCGGTCGAATTGTTTATAAAATCGGAGTGAAACCGCAGCTCATCATTGGTATGCTCATCATGGCTTCCGGTTTTGGTCTGCTTAGTACAATGGATATCGGAACGACAAAATGGACAGCGACATTTTATATGATTGTGCTCGGATTAGGTGTCGGGCTAGTGATGCCACTTTTGACGTTGGCTCTGCAAGAAACCTTCCCGAAATCGGAAATCGGAGTCGTTACATCGTCAAGCCAATTTTTCCGCTCCATTGGCGGAACGTTCGGAATGACGATTTTAGGGGCGATTATGAATCATCGTTCAAGTCAGATTTTAGAAGAGCGCCTCATGCCAACTTTAACGGCGCTTCCGCCACAGGCGAAGGAAATGGCGGATAAATTTTCCCATATGATTCATGATAATCCACAGTCGCTGTATTCGATGTTGTTTAGTCCAGAGATGCTGGCGGGCATGCCTCAGCAAATGAAAGATGCGTTTATTCCTATTTTAAAGCATTCGCTCATCGAGTCGCTCCATTCCGTGTTTCTATTTGGTCTTGTGTTCATCGTATGTGGAGCGGCATTGACATTAGCCTTGCGAAAAATCACCTTGTCGGATCAGCGCCAAAAAGAAAAAGCGAGTGCATAATCGCACAGAAAAGGCGGGTTGTAGTCAAAGTCAACATGGGCATTGACTACAGCCTTTTTACATTCCTTCATTTTTGCTAAAAATATTATAACACACTTGTATTAAAAAAACGTGATATAATATACGTATGCCCAAAATCGTGGATCATGAAAAACAGAGAAAGATGATTGCCGAAGCGACTTGGAGAGTCATTATGAGAGATGGATTGGAAAAAGCAACGGTTCGTAACATTGCAAAAGAGACAGGGATTTCAGTCGGTTCATTGCGGCATTACTTTGCCTCTCAGTCAGAGCTTTTAGCCTTTTCTATGCAGCTTGTCTCCGAACGGGTAAAAGAAAGAATGAGCGCCTTGCCTTTTTTCGGTCCGCCGCTTGAAGCGGTAAAACGTTTCCTATGCGAGCTTTTACCGCTCACTGATGAAACAAGAAAGGAAATGGAGGTGTGGTTGGCGTTTACTCAAAAGGCATTATGGGATAAGGAACTCCAGCCTTTAAGCAAACAAGTGTATGAGGAGCTTCGTTCTGGAATTCGATCGTTGCTTGAAGCATTGATTCGTCTTGGAGCAGTAAATCCTAATGTGCCAATTGAAATGGAAACAGAGCGTCTCTATGCGCTTATTGACGGCTTAGCCATGCATGGCATTATGCAGCCTCATCAGTTATCTTCTCAAGAAATCGAGGCGGTCATCGACTATCATTTACGTTCCATTTTTTATGAAGCATAAGAATATGGAACATGTTGAAGGAAAAAAAGGGAGGCCTGTTCAAGCCTCCCTTTTTTGGGCTATGCTAAACACGCTGCGGAATGATCAACATGAAAATGCCGCTACTTTTTGTATTTTTGTCTGATAGATCGATGCAACTGGACTTTTTAACATTCGACGGTTGGACGGCCGTTGCGCCATTCATTTGTCTGTAAGCGGCCTGTTGCCCGGTCTTGCTTTGGCGTGACAAAGGCCGGTCTGTGGCTTGCCTTCCGACCGTCAAAAATAGATTTGGCTTTTGCAGGGGAGCTATATGGGCCGTCAGAAAAGCACCCCATCATTTTTTAATAATCCGATACGTTTTTATAATTTTTCACCAAATCGCCGAATCCTCCTTCTTCAAGAGAAGTGATCACGGCTTTCGTCATCTCGATGTTGTGATTGACAAGGTATTGAGTTTTTGAAGTGATGAACCGATCGAAAACAGGGCTTCTCCCTACCCCTACCTTTTCCAAATTCTTTTGGGCCTTCAATAAATCCTCTAATGTTAACAGCGGATAATCGGTGCCATGAAAAGTAAGGTCAGGATTTAACTGATACCATAAGTCTTTGTTGTCTTTAATCCATCTGTCTCCGATGTCTTCAATGCCCGCTTTAATATGTAACGCTGCTGTTAAATACGCTTCTTTTTTTGTTTCCAAATAGCTTTCTAGCAGGAAATTCATTTCTCCCAATGAATGATTTAAGGAAGCGTGAGTCTTTTTCTTTTGCGTGTTTCCGTAGAAATCACAAATAATATAGCCGTTCTCGGTTTGGATGTAGTTCTTTTTTTCCACCTGGTCTAATAAGTAATCAGCGTAGAACAGAGCGATATCTTGGTATTCCGGAATGTTGAATAGCTTGCTGATCCGCTTTAAACAAATAGCGATATACTCGTTAAAGCGAGTATCATAATACGGAGCGGTAATTCCATAATTGTTTTTCAGCCACGTGCTCGTAATTTCAGTTGGAATCGGCTTGCCTAATTGAGCGCCATAATTTAATAAATTGGCCACTGAGTTCAGGATAAAGTCGTAAAAATATCTTTCTTTTGTTTTTTCATAGTGATCGGCATAGCGTCGATCATGGACAAGAGAAAAATATCGTCCGTATCCAAATTTAGTAGACGGTTCGATCGACCACGGCAGCTTGCCAAACGGCCCATCAGCGGTATACCATTTGTTAATTTTCTTATATTCTTTCAAGGTGTGCTTTTCCCATTCTTTAAAATTTTCCATGTTTTGAAAAAGCGGTTGGGAGGAGTATAAGAACCAGCTTTCCGATAAACTTTGCCTTTTGGCCACATGAGGCATATGAATGACAATGCGCTGCCCTTGTCCAGTGATTTTCGTTTCATCTGTTTCTTTTATTAATTCACGCAATTGGCTTTTTCGCGTATCACTGTATTGTTTGACGAATGGCACGGAATTATAATTTTTGCTAATGACCATATTCGCATAAGCATTATCGCCTTTGAGCTCAACGAGTCCATGTGGCGTCGATGTAGGGTCCACGCCTAAAGTGGAATCATGCTCATGCTTAATTTTTTCAGAATGAAAACGAGTCACTGTATAGTTTGTAAAAGGCTTCTTGAACGATAGGGAAAAGTCAATCGTACTAGGTCGCGTCGTTTCATTTTGAAACTTGGTAAATACAAACATATCGTTGTTCTCTAATTTTCGAACGGTAACAGTCAGTGTGCCATAATGACGCGAAAGCGACGTGGATGAGAGCTGATAGATCGTAAAATAGTCTTTGGATTTAATAGAGGATTTCGTGCCGCTTTTGATTTTTTTGAGACGGACGTCTTTGGCCTGAAGCTCAATATTTCCATCTGTGATCATCCCGTTTACTTGTATATGTAGAGTTTTGAAAAAAAAGAAATAGGCCAGTATACTAGCAGCTAACAAAAGTAAAACTGCCGCCCCGATTACAGGCTTCCACCGTAATTTATTGATCACGTTTCCCACTCCTTTTTTGTCAGCCTAAATGAAATGGTCGAACTTAGAAACTAGATCCATGCCACGTATGCCCATTTTTTTGGGCGCTTCTTTTTTTTGATAAAAACATGTTGGGTAGTTGTCGCCTGCTCATTAGCTTAAGCCAGGTGCTATGCCTTTGGGCTCATCATTTTCTATAAACATTGATTCTAGATGTCAGGATTGTCGAAATATGGAGCCAATAAAGCCACTCCCATTTTACAACATTTTGCATCAAATGGAAATTCCATATTTTTTGCTGAGGGCTTTTCTCACGCTTTTATATCAGAAGAAATAGGAAAATATAGAAGAGGTTCTAAGGAGGGGAAGGAGTGCTGAATATTCTCGAGGCAGATGAAGAGATCTGCTTGTTTGGCGGCATAAAAAAGAAGGACCATGCGGCCCTCTTAGTTTGGCAGGGTCTAGCGCGTTTTTTAGCCGAAGACCCGCGAGCGCGTTAAGAAGCGCACCCCTTCTGGGCCTTCAAGCGAAAACATGCCACCGCGTCCGGGAACAACATCGATAATAAGCTGAGTGTGCTTCCAATATTCGTACTGCGCCGCCGAAATGTAGAACGGGCAGCCGCCGATTTCGCCAAGAAGCACATCTGAATCGCCGACGATCAACTCGCCTTGCGGATAACACATTGGAGAGCTACCATCGCAGCAGCCGCCAGATTGATGGAACATCAGCGGTCCATATTTCGCTTTTAGCTTTTCAATCAATTCTAGCGCCGCTTCCGTCGCTATCACTTTTGGCTGTTCGCCCATCATTTTTCCCTCCTTTCAAAAAAGGCAGCGCGCAAGCTGCACACTGCCTTGTTGAAATGTTTGCTTAGCCGTCGATCTTTACGGCGTTTTTTATTAAAAGAATCCAAGTTTTTGAGGCGAATAGCTGACAAGCAGATTTTTGGTTTGTTGATAATGCTCAAGCATCATTTTGTGCGTTTCGCGTCCGATACCGGACATTTTGTATCCGCCAAATGCAGCGTGAGCTGGGTAGGCGTGGTAGCAGTTCGTCCAGACGCGTCCAGCCTGAATGCCACGTCCAAAGCGGTAAGCAGTGTTGACGTCGCGCGTCCAAACACCAGCGCCAAGACCATACAATGTTTCATTGGCGATGGCGAGCGCTTCCTCTTTGTCTTTGAATGTCGTCACAGATACGACTGGTCCAAAAATTTCCTCTTGGAAAATGCGCATTTTATTGTGGCCTTTGAAAACGGTTGGTTTGACATAATATCCATTGCGTAATTCCCCTTCCAAGAAATTGCGCTCTCCCCCGATGAGCAGATCGGCTCCTTCCTGCTTTCCAATATCAATATAGGATAGGATTTTTTCTAGTTGCTCGGAAGACGCTTGAGCGCCGATCATTGTTTCGGTATCGAGCGGATTGCCTTGCTTAATTTGTTTGACTCGCTCTAACGCCCGTTCCATAAAGGTGTCATAAATGGATTCTTGAATGAGGGCGCGAGATGGGCATGTACACACTTCGCCCTGATTGAGAGCAAACATCGTAAAGCCTTCAAGCGCTTTATCAAAAAATTCATCGTCTTGTTCAGCCACATCGGCAAAGAAAATGTTTGGTGATTTGCCGCCAAGCTCAAGTGTAACTGGGATGATGTTTTGCGATGCGTATTGCATAATGAGCCGGCCCGTTGTCGTCTCGCCTGTGAATGCCACTTTGGCAATGCGAGGATTGGAGGCGAGCGGTTTTCCTGCTTCGAGCCCAAAGCCGTTGACAACGTTGACGACTCCTTTTGGTAGAAGATCTTCGATGAGTTCAATCAATACGAGGATGGATGTTGGTGTTTGTTCTGCTGGTTTTAATACGACGCAGTTTCCTGCCGCCAGTGCTGGTGCCAACTTCCATGCCGCCATTAAAATCGGGAAATTCCAAGGGATGATTTGTCCGACGACCCCAAGCGGCTCTTTAAAGTGATAAGCAACTGTATCATTGTCGATTTCTGCAAGCGATCCTTCTTGAGCGCGAATGCAGCCAGCAAAATAGCGGAAATGGTCAATGGCGAGCGGAATATCGGCCGCGAGTGTTTCGCGGACGGGTTTGCCGTTTTCCCACGTTTCGGCAACCGCCAGCATTTCCAGATTTTCTTCCATACGGTCAGCAATTTTGTTTAAGATGCGGGCCCGTTCCGTGACCGATGTGCGGCCCCACGCTTCCTTTGCTTCATGGGCCGCGTCTAAAGCCAACTCGATATCAGCTGCTTTCGAACGAGGCACCTCGCAATACGGCTGTCCAGTCACTGGAGAAATGTTTTCGAAATATTCCCCGTCGACCGGAGGCACCCATTTGCCGCCAATAAAGTTTTCATAGCGTTTTTTAAACGTGATGAGAGAACCAGGGTGTCCAGGCTGAGCATAAATCATCCAAATTCCCCCTTTGTTTCTCTTATATGCGCTTACAAAGGAAGCGCATACAAAATATAGTGAAATTTCTCCCCAGGAAAATCATAGCATTATATGGGGAGGTTGTCAAAATAAAACGATGAATCTACACCCGATAACGATTATACTCACGGGTTTTGTAGAATATGACATAAAAGATGTGAACGACTCCCACTTCGCTAACGAGACAGGAATCTTTCGTTTTCATTTATTTCGTAAATATACTTCAAAAATGGGTTTAATTTAATATTCCCTTTATGTATCCATGCTTTGAAAAGGATCATGAACGCTTGAAAGAGGCCGTATCCTAAAATGGCACCAGAGAAATTGAATAGGACATCGTTCATATCGACGTATTTAAAAGTAAATCCAACGATTAATGCGATGATTAATTGTAAGCATTCCAGACAAATTCCTAATAAAACTCCTAATAACGCGATCCGTTTGCAATTAACCTTTGCAATAAAAGGAATACCAAATCCAAAAGGGATCGTTAATAAAATGTTGAGAAGCGATGTTTTCATATCTTCTTTATGGAGGTTAAACGGTATAAAATTAGCATCTCTCCATACATTTTGCCTGATTTCCTTTTTCATTTCAGGATCTAAAATAATCGGAAATTGAGTATAGTTTAATACATTGCATAGGTAAATGTAGAATAGGGAAAAGAAAATAAGGTAAAGATTCGTTTTTTTAAATTTCCATTTAAGTAATACAATAAGAAATCCCCATAATAAGACGGCCCCTATCAGAATCGATCCGTCAAAATCAATTAACATAGCTCATGGCTCCTCTCTAAAATGAACTGGGGAGTCTAAAAAATAGACATCCCCAGTTTAATCGTTTAATTGAAGACTGTTCCACTACCTTTGCATACAACATATAAAAAAGACTGACACACGGTCAGCCTTTCTAATAGGTCAGTTCCAGCCCCTCCAAAAGAAGCGTCGCATATGCGCCGCTCAAATGATGGAAGGCTTCCAGCATGTCTTTTGGATCAACGGTGAAAAAGTTTTTCATAATCTCTTGGTTTTGCTCATGGATAAAGCTGAAAATAAAATCAGTTTTGATGCGATTGGCCACTAAAATAGCGCAATATGACCGTTCAAGCTGCATTTTGCGCTCGTGCTCCTCCAGCTGTAAGAAATGGGAAGCATATCGGTCAATAAGAGTCGGAAGCTGGTCTTGAATGCGGGCCTGCGCTTCTTCCATCATCGCTTCAACAGCAGCCGTCGTCGGAAACGCTTGATTGGTTAAAATCGTTTGCAAAACATTTTGCAGTGCATAGGTCGATTCTGTCGCAAAAGCCACATTTCCAAGCAGCAGTTGCATATATTCCTCTTCATGTCCAGCGTCAATTCTCATTTTCATAATCACTTCAAGCACATCGGAGTGGATTTTTTCTTTCGTCCAGCTGCCGATAAGCTGCTGCATCAACGCAGATAACACTTGTGATAGTTCTTCTTTTGTTACTTCCATCCATGGGTCCCTGCCTTGTTCTTGTATATAGTGATGTACATCTAGCATGCCATTGTTGGCAATGGAAAGTCAATAGAGAGCCTGGTGAGGAGGAAAAATTTTGCCGGAATGATAAAAATTATTTTTAAATTTGTAATTTTTTGTATAATAGAGATGGAGGTGGTCATAATGGATGAGATTTCTTTGTTTAAAAATCGAACATACGTACTAAATTTGGATGATTATCAATATAGGGGGAACTTGGAGTGAAAAGATACTATGAAATCGTGGAAGATACGCAAGCACTTGAGCCGTTCTACAATGAGTACGGCCAATTATGCACCATTGTCCATGAAACCAATGCGACGTATATAGTAGAAAAGTCGCCGTTAAAAATTGTCGAGCATAGCTGCACCTACTATGGATGCGGCTACGAAGGACGATTGGAGGCAGCGAAGCTTATTTTAGGACTCAAGCAAATGGTTCCCATTTGTGTTTGTACTTCTTTGCGATTATATATGATCCCCACTTGCTCCCCGGAAAGCGATAAATGCTTTTGGCTCGCTCTGCGCCATATTCACGGTATTGAGCGGTACAAGCAGAAGCAGGCAAAGGTCATTCTCTCCAAAGGATCATCTCTGATTCTTGATGTGCATCGCGATACACTTGAAGCGAGGCGGGCCAAAGCGACTTTGCTGTTTTTCACGCTTGAGACGCGTTGCGGCATTTATAAAATCATCGAACAAAAATTCCCATTGTGGCGGTTTTTTTAAGGCGTCCGCCGAGAGGACTTCGGTTTCCAAGTGCGGCGCAGACCGGGGCGACTTCTGACGATCTCGTACATCAAGTCCAAGTTTCGGCGTATAATGAAAGGGATATCGAAAATGGGGGAGGGGGAAGACGAATATGAAGCCATTGCGGCTAAGAGGACATCATTTATTATGCGTCCATGGATTCCGCGGCATGGGATACAGCCCGTCGTTTGTGGAAAAAATGAAAGAGATTGTGAAGGAAATCCGCAATGAAGAAAAAGATTTCCCGATTCAAGTGGTGGTGGCGCTCGATGAAGCGTGCTCCGCCTGTCCGCATCATGGAGAGTCGACATGCCAAGCTTCTCCTCGTTCCAATGACCATGTGGTCGCGATGGATCGAAGAGTGATCAAGCATTTAGGGCTTGAAGAAAATAAGATTTATTGGAAATCAGAGCTTTTGCAGCGGACCGCTGCCAGCGTGCGTCCAGACGATTTAGATCACTTATGCGCCAACTGCTCATGGCTTCCGTATGGCGTATGCAAAGAGGGCATTGCCAACGTACGCGCGGGAAATATTCAACAAAAATGAATGAATTATCAGAAATTAATGCTTCTCCTTCGGAAAAAATGTGGTATGATAACAAAATATAAATAATCTTTAAACAGAGAGGGTTATGGAAGATGAAAGTAGCAAAATTCGGGGGAAGCTCTGTGGCGAGCGCCGAGCAGTTCCGCAAGGTGGCAGGCATTATCCAATCCGATCAGCAACGGCGCATCATCGTTGTATCAGCCCCAGGAAAGCGGTATAAAGCCGATACAAAGGTGACCGACTTACTGATTCGCTTGGCGGAAGCCGTTATGAGAGGAAACGAATACGACAGCTTGATTGAAGCCGTTGTCGAGAGATATGCGGATATCGCTAGGGGCTTGGAGCTGCAAGCATCGGAGGTTATAGAGCAAATGAAAGCCAACTTGCAGCAAAAAATCGCTGCCTATCATGATGACCATCTCCGTTTGCTTGATGCGCTCAAGGCGAGCGGCGAAGACCATAATGCCCGATTAATGGCCTTTTACTTGCGGAGCCTTGGCATGGAAGCGCGTTATGTAAGTCCGCGTGAAGCCGGCATTTTTGTAACGGATGAGCCCGGCAATGCCCAAATTCTGCAGGATTCCTATGAAAAGCTGAGCAAGCTGAAGCAATGCTCAAATATTGTCGTGATCCCCGGATTTTTCGGCTATTCATTAACAGGACATATTGTCACGTTCCCGCGCGGCGGTTCAGATATTACTGGTTCGATCGTAGCCGCTGGAGCCGGCGCCGATGTGTATGAAAACTTTACAGATGTGGACTTCATTTATTGTGTCAATCCTTCGATGGTCGAAAATCCACGGCAATTGCGGGAAATTACCTATCGTGAAATGCGAGAGCTATCTTATTCGGGATTTTCGGTATTTCATGATGAAGCGCTCGAGCCGGTATATAAAGCAGGAATTCCGGTATGCGTCAAAAACACCAACAACCCGGAGGCCCCCGGAACTTGGATTGTCGCCAAGCGGGACCACCGGAATGTGCCGGTTGCCGGCATCGCCAGTGATACAGGTTTTTGCAGCGTTAACGTAAGCAAATATTTAATGAACCGCGAAATCGGATTTGGCCGGAAGCTGCTGCAAATTCTAGAGGACGAAGGCATCTCGTACGAACACGCGCCATCTGGAATTGATAACATGTCGGTCATTTTGCGTGCCAATCAGCTGCAGGGAGAAAAAGAGCAGCGGATTATGGATCGGATTCAAACGGAGCTAAAGGTTGATGAGATTCATATTGAATATGGCTTGGCGCTCATTATGGTGGTCGGAGAGGGAATGGAGCGCGCTGTCGGGGTCGCGGCCAAAGCGACAGCGGCGTTTGCCCAAGCGCAGATTAATATTGAAATGATTAACCAAGGCTCTTCTGAAGTAAGCATGATGTTTGGCGTGAAGGAAGAAGCGGTAAATAAAGCTGTCCGTGCCCTGTACGACGCATATTTTGCGCCCGTATATGCACAAAAAGAATAGACGAAAGACAAAACCATCCATCTCTTTCTAGTTTTTTGAAGATGGATGGTTTTTATTATGGTTCACGAATGCGAGAGCCCTGCCGAGAATCATAACCAGCATGGCATCCGCTTTGTCCGGGCATTTTCAAAATGGCCTTCCTCTTTCCTCTAGCTGCTGTGCTTGTGACTTATGTAGCTGACATGTCCATTCAATCAGGAGTTCATATAAGGGAGCGGCGAAGACGTGCTGCCGGTAAATGCCCCCCTTTTCTAAATCCACTTCTCACAAACAAAGAAGCTTTTTCATGTTTGAAAAAATAAAAGATAGTAAATACATAAGAGTATGCATAATGGAAAATAATACTATCGTATGAATTTTTTTAAGGGAGGAACAAGCGTTGAAAAAGCTTCTTTGGGTCATCGTTTTCTGCTTTTTTATTGGTATAGACGGATTTGGACAGCCAGCTGCAGCGCAAGTGAACGAGAAAGAAGTACAATCGTACATAAGCAGCTTTGGATGGACGATGAATGATTTACAACAGTATTTAAGTGATTATGACAAGACGCTGGCGGATTTTGCGACGGTGGATGAACTGAAGCAATGGCTCGGAACGCCGATTACGGAGGAGCAATTAAATGAATTGCTTGTGCGCCATAAACTAACAAAAGAGGAGCTAGAAGCATTGCTCGGTCAATTCGGGGAGACGTTGCAGGATTATACGTTTATTGAGGATTTGGATGCGGCGGTTCATTTTTATTTGCATCATGATGCGGCGATGCAGCAAATCAATGATATGCTCTCTGCGATCGGATTTACTGAACAAGAGGCGAACCGCTTGTTTGACCATATCATGGCGCTTGATGAAAAAGCTCTGGCCGAGAAAATGAAAAAGCTGGACGCGAGAATGGAGCGGTTTCTCAATATAGAGGATCCGACGAAGCTGAAGAAGCAACAAAAAGAGGAGCTGCTCTCTATTTGGGAGGACATGCTGGCAACGTTAGAAATCCATCCTGTATTTTATTTAGTGAATGGTCAAAAGGAAGAAATATCCTATCAGAAACTGCTGGATATGAACACGCTGGGAGGCCGCGATTTGCTTGTTGAGCTTCGCAACTCTCAAGGAGAGATCTTGGCGGATATGCAGCTGTCTGAAGAAATGCTCAAATCAGGGTATATCCTTCATGCCGGGGAAAATCTGATTCACGCTGGGGAAATCGGCGGTGAAATGAAAGCGAAAATGCAGGGCGAAAAAATGCCGAATACGGCCTCGCCATATATGGAGAATATGCTGCTTGGTCTGATGATGATTCTGCTTGGAGCCGTGATGTATTGGCGGAAGCGGGAGAGAACGGTGAAATAAGATGAGAAAAGCGAGGTATAGGAAATATGTAGCCATTGGCTGGATGATAGCGGGAAGCATGGTGGCCGCATGGAATGGGTATGCGTATTGGGAAGGATACCGTGCCGTTCAGCCCATCGCTACAGAGCCTAAAACCATCTCTAAGCCCGTCATCTCATCTGTCGAGACAAAGACTGGTCAGCCGGAGCCGAAACTGGATGAGCACATGGGGACCTTGTTTATTCCTAAGCTTCATATTTCGATCCCCATTTATCATGGAGCGACAGAACAGCAGCTTCGCAAAGGGGTCGGGCATTATCCAAAAAGCGCTTTACCTGGCGAAGAAGGCAATGTCGTGCTATCCGGCCACCGCGACACGGTATTTCGCCGCTTAGGAAGCGTGGGAAAGAATGACGAATTGATTGTCCAAACGAAAGCTGGCGAGTTTATTTATCGGGTGAAAAAGGTGCGCATTGTTTCGGAAAACGACCGTACGGTGCTTGTGGAGAAGCCGCGGCCGACGCTAACGGTAACGACTTGCTATCCCTTTGATTTTATCGGAAATGCCAAACAGCGGTATGTTCTTGTGGCGGATTTCATTTCGCCATCAGCCAGCCGAAAAGAGCAACAAAAAAAGGGCTAGAATCATCTAGCCCTTTGTTGCTTGATCCACTTTTACAGGTTCGCGCCACTTCATGCCGCGGCGCTCATGAAGCTCATGCTTAAATTCCTTCAGCAGCGCTTCACCCTGCAATCCTTTTTCAACAAGCCCGGCAAGCACAATCTCTGCCAAATCTGTTCGATTACGGATCATAAGTCCTTCCATGAGCACGCTAATATGCTCCTTCATCGATGTAACAGAATGAATGGTTGCAAGCATATAAGCTGGATCATTGCCGGTGTGGGAAATGGTCACTTCGAGGCGAACTTCATCTTGAGAACGTTGGAGTTTTGCGAATAGTGGTTCATATTGTTTATCTATATATGTTTCAACGAGCCATCGGTTTCTGCCATCTTCCTTATTGATGATGAGCCCGTCAATGAGCGGAATTTGCTGGCGATGTAGATGATCGTCAATGACCTGAACCCCCACAAGCTTGAAGGTTTTCATTTTATCACCTCGTCAATGTTGTCTCAAACAAGATTATAACACAATCATATTGGAAAAAGAAAATGAACAAACGGGATTGATCAACAAGCTTCACATGAAAAAAGATAAAAAAATGAAAAAAATTGAATTTTTTTGTCGTTTTTTGCATCATTAGAAAATAGTCTTATCGATATTTTGTGAAAAAGTAAATAAAAAAATTCAAAAGTCGCTATTTTACGGATCAAACTGCCATGATTTATGCTAGAAATGCGGCCAATATATAATGATAGAAGGGAGGAATGGAATGATTAACCAGGTCGTGTTAGTCGGCCGTTTGACGAAAGATCCAGAGCTTCGCTATACGGCAGATGGGGCAGCGATGGCGAATGTGACGCTGGCCGTAAGCCGCAGCTTCCGCAATACGGACGGTGAAATTGATACAGATTTTATTCATTGCAAGCTATGGCGAAAAATAGCGGAGAACACGGCTCATTATTGCCGCAAAGGTTCGATTATTGGCGTCATGGGCCGCATTCAAACACGAAATTACGAAAATCAAGCGGGAAAACGTGTATATGTGACCGAGATTATTGCCGAGTCTGTTCGTTTTATGGGTGGCAAGGCCGCCGTATGGAGCACGCAAGAGTAATCCCGTCTAAAAATGGATCCTCTTATTTTCCCCATAAACAGAAAGATGATGTCCTCATCTAATGGTTTTCCTCGATTCGTCCCCTCACATATTGGCCAGCCGCATATGGTTGGCCCTTTTTCCATCATGAGAGCTGCCTCCTCTTATTAGGAGATTGTCATTCAAACAAAATTTGTTCGATAGAGGCCATCTCAACTTTCAGCAAGCAAATGGAGGCTTGCCAATCAAACTCATCTGAAGGATAGATAGTCCCATTATATTTGATCCGTTTACGTTTTATGAATGAAGCTGTACAAGGGGTTTCGAAAAAAACCTGCTGACTGAAAGATTTTTAAGGAAAGGAGGATGTTCGTGAATCTTTATCTAGCTGATATTGCCGTGCATGAAAAAAAGCAAAGCAAGCGCTGTGAGCCCTCGTGCCGCGTGTTTATTCGAGAAATCCATAGCGCCTGGTCTTTGCCGTTTCATTCAAGGCCGGCCCATCGTTTTTCTTATTCGCTTTCGCTGTTAAAGAGGGAGACGAACACGACCGCGGAGCTTTGCCGCGGACAATGGCTGCGCGTGATTCAGTGCCAAGAAAATGCGCGTGTGCATCTTCTGTTCAAATCGGTCGATCATCGCTATATGTTCGCCGTCGCCCTTCATTTAAAAACAAGAACGGTTTCCGTTGTGTCCTACGAATGGAGCGACGTGCAGCGAAAGCATGTCCGTCTCTGTGCTCATGAGCTTCTTGCGATCGAACGCCAGCTAATTTTTCAGATTCTACAAACCTTTTATATTTACCGAAAGCAGCAGATATCGTATTTGGCGATGTTCCGGCCGGAGCCGAGGCAGCCGTCGGGCTGATGGAGCCATCCTTTGATCCTATCAGACGAGCCCGGCATGCTGGCTGCTTCTCTATTTTCTTTTGCTGCATATCTTATCCATATACTATATCATATTTCATGCCCCCGTTGTTCGTGTGGATGAATGAACGATATCCATGCGGCGCAAAAATGAAATCGATCATCTGAGGCTGCTGTTTGTATGCCGGCTGTGTTGCTGGCGGCTGGCTATTTTTTTCGCCATTTGCTCACGCAGTTTTTCCCAAGCCGTTTGCTTGCTTGCTTCCTTTGTTTTCTTTCTCCTTGTGTTTTTCATGATCGTTCCGCTCCTTTATGAACCATGGCTGGCAAAATCAATAGCTCCCGTAGTTCTTCATTAGAAAGCTCGGTGATCCATGCTTCGCTTTGGATAATTTCGTTATTCAGCGCTTGCTTGCGCTCAATCATTTCATCGATTTTTTCTTCTAGCGTGCCAACCGTAATCAGTTTGTGAACATGAACAAACCGCTTTTGGCCAATGCGGTAAGCGCGGTCTGTCGCTTGATTTTCGACAGCGGGATTCCACCAACGGTCGAAGTGGATCACGTGGTTGGCCGCGGTTAAGTTTAATCCGATGCCTCCAGCCTTTAAGGATAAAATGAACATATGAAAGGCACCTTGTTGAAATTGCTCAATCATGCGGTCGCGTTCCGCTTTCGGGACGCTGCCGTTTAAAAAGAGCGTTTGTTCGTGAAAATGGGAAGAGATCAACTGTTGAATCATCCTCCCCATTTCGATATATTGCGTAAAAATTAAGCAGCTTTCTCCGCGCTCACGGATTTGCTCGATAAGCTCCAGCAATTTTTCCAATTTGCGGGAGCGTGCTAAAAGGTTGGCCGGATTGGCTTCTTTTAAATACAGGGCCGGGTGGTTGCATAGCTGTTTCAGATGGTTTAGCATTTGCAAAATAAGGCCGCGCCGTTCAAATCGGTCTGCTTTTTCGATGTCGGCCAGCGTCTGCTGAACAAGCTCTTCATAAAGAGACGCCTGTTCGGCCGTCAACGGGCAATATTCTTTTTGTTCAAGCTTATCAGGAAGGTCAAGAGCGATCGCTTCATCGGTTTTCGTACGCCGCAATAAAAACGGGCGGATCAAATTTTGCAGCACCGCCACTTTTTGGGTATCCCGTTCCTTTTCAATAGGGATGGCAAAGCGGCGTTGAAATTGCTTTTGGCTGCCTAAATAACCGGGATTGATAAAATGAAAAATGCTCCATAGCTCGCTTAGCCTGTTTTCCATCGGCGTGCCGGAAAGGGCGATTTTATGACGGCCGATGAATGTTCGAATTGCGCGTGCTTGTTTCGTATCGGCGTTCTTAATGTTTTGGGCCTCATCTAAACAGATGGTGTCCCATTCAATGGATTTTAGCTCGTCGCTGTCAAGATGAGCCAAGCTGTACGAGGTGAGGACGAGATCGGCCCGCTTGACCGCGGCAACGAACGCTTCTTTCTTTGCGCGGTTTGAGCCATGATGAATATAGATGTTTAAAGACGGGGCAAACCGCTCGCATTCTTTTTGCCAATTACCGATCACGCTCGTTGGGCAAATGAGCAGAGACGGCTGTTGATTGGCCTCATGCTTCTGCACGTATGTCCAGTAAGCGAGCATTTGCACCGTTTTACCAAGCCCCATATCGTCTGCCAGACAAGCGCCAAGACGAAAGCGGCGCAAAAAGAGCAGCCAGTCGACACCACGCTGCTGGTATGGCCGCAGTGTTTCTTTAAATGAATGAGGAATGGAAACCGATGGAATACGGTCAATGTTTGTCAGCTTGCTTACAAGCGTTTGAAAACTGCGATTTAGCTCAATGGCAAACCGACGGAGCTCGCCGGTCTCTTCGGATGTTTCGCTTTGTGTTTGTTGTACGAAGGCTTCCTGTAGAATGTCACGAATGGCCACACCTTCTTCTCGCGCTTTTTTCATTAAAGACTGTACGTGTTGAATCAGCTTAGGATCAAGCTGAATCCAACGTCCGTGCACTTGCATGAGGCGACGCTTTTGCGCGACAAGCTGGTCGAACTCCTCTTCACTAAGCTCCACACCGTTTGTGGCAATTTTCCAATCAAAATCGACAAGTGCATCCAGTCCTAATAGTGACGGATTGGATGATGGAGAAGACTTCACTTTTGCTTTTAACGTGAGGCGTGTCTGTTTGACCGCTTCCCACCAAGAAGGCAATAAAATGCGCACGCCGGCTTCTACGAGCTGTTCGCTTGCCTCCGATAAAAAGCGCCATGCTTGTTCATCATCCAAATCAACCAAAAGCCCGCCGTTTTCATCGGCAAGCCATGGTACGATTTTCAGCCAGAGACGATGGGCGCGCTGAATGGCTTGTTCGTGTTCCCGCCATCCATTGGGCCACTCCATGGACTTGTGCCAGACGAGCGCTTCCGTTTCATCATGAGCAACGAGCACCGTTTCTAGAGACCAATGGGAGAAATCCTCCATCGGCTCGGTAAGGCGCAGCGCTACCATAAACGGAGGACGCTGGCCATTCCAGCCAATTTCATACAGCCAGTCGTCTTCATTGGTGAGCCAATAGGGGATATGGCTGGTAGTGAGCGGATAAGTGCGAACAATTTCCTCCCATGTTTCGTTTAGCTCGCGGTCGCGTCTGATCCACTCATTGATCGCAAGCGAACGCCATTTTATTAAAAAGCGATCTTCATCAGCTCCATCCTTCCGTTTCCAACCGAATCCGCCTTTTTTCCATGCGGAAAAATCGGGCATGAGGCGCATTTCGCAAATATCGTCCATCATTTCTTGCGCCCACTGTCGCCAAGTAGACAAGCTTTCGCTCCACTCAAGCGGAGCCAGCTCATTTTCAGGGGAAAGTGCAAAAAAAGTAGCCGCTTCCCATGGAGAAAGCAAAACGCCTTCCTCATGGCCTATTTTGGCACTCGACAAAAGCGTGCCGTAAAAGCTTTCCTCATGCCAGGAAAAAGCGATCGTTTGCCAAAGATTCAAAGGGACGTTGCTGTAGAGGAAAAAAGCTTCTTCCTCATCAAGCCATCGTCCCATAAGTGTAATGGTCTTAATCATTCAGCAACTTTCCTTTCTGCATTTCTTCATAAAACGCTCGCATCCGCTTCGTTTCGGCCAACAATCGCTCACGGTATTCGAGCCATGTATGATATTTGCCCAATGACCGGTAATAGGAGCGCAGCTTTTTTAAATATTTAACGGCGCGTTTATAAGCTTGGCGATTTTTCATTTGAATCATTTTTTGTACGCCGTGATGGTAAAGCGGCAGCAATAATGAACGATCGCTCTTTTCGATCTCGGCCAAAAACGAGCGGTGGATATCTTCAATTTCCATATGGGCGATGAGATGCAAATCGACCCATTTTTTATATTGGCCGCTTGCCATGAGAAAATAGCTGTAATCATAGGCGCTATATGGAAGCAGCTTTTGCAGCATCCTCTCGTAGTAGGTTCCATCTCCAGTAGTCTCTGTATAGTGTTCCAATAGATGGAGCACTTCTCTGATAATTTGCGTTCTATTATGATGAGAGATGGTCTCGAGCGAAGCGACAGCATCTAGGCACAGCGGCCACCACGCCTTCATCCGCGTCCACTGTCGAGTATGGGAAAGCTCCCGAAGCCAAAACAGCAAATACGAAACAACCGGCATATCAGACTGTTTGAGAAACGCGAATGCTTCTCCATCATGACGGCGCAAAAAGGCGAGATGGGCTAAAGCGATCAGGCTTTCCTTCTTTGAAGAGGGATGCTCTAGCTTCGGCTGCAGCTTCTCTCGCTCATGCTCCGTAGACAATCCGCCTTGAACGAGCATGTTCCATACGGTTTGATACACGCGAATGCGCAAGTCCGGCAAATTTGGACCGGTAAATAAGAGAGAATGCACATATTCTTGAGTTTCTTTCAGCAGTGTGGAATAGGCTGCTGGTATGGACATGCTGGCAAGAGATGCGCATTTATTGTGAATGACGCTTACGAAGTCAGAAGCGGCTGCTTCCCAATAGGAGCGATGGTAGGAATATCGCTGAAACCGTTCGCTATATTCGATCAGCTGCTCAAAGGTAAACAGTGCAGCGTGAAGATGATAAAGCTGTTTTTCAACGGACAAATCAGGAGCTTTATCGAGCAGTGATGGAAAAAAACGGTCGCATAAATGATGGGCGAACCAATAGTCAATCATGCGATAATGAGTTAAAAAGCGGTGATAAGCCTGTTCAAATTGTTCCCGCCAACTGCTCGATGAACCTGACGGCTTTCCGCTTTGGCTGGCTTTGGCCAGCTTAATCGATGGTTGTCTTTGAGTCCACGTTCGGACCAGTTCTCCGACGGGGCCGACATTTGCGTATAAATAAAAAAAGAGCGCCAATCTGTGCGAGCATATAGGAGCTGCTCCGCATTCGCAGCGGCCTTGTGAAAGATCAGTAAAATGAAGCGTTAATTGGTGTACCTTTTCGTCTAATACGTGAGCGTGCACCGTTTGAGAATCGAGTAAATGAGCGTTATAGACGAAGCCTTCTCGATAAAGCTTCAATCCTTTTTTTAAATCGGCTTCGTGCAAAGGAAAGGCTATTTCTCGTTGGAGCTGGCGGGCCGTTTCCTCCAGCGCCGCTTTCGACAGACTTGTTTGCAGCAACTGTTCTCATCCTTTCCCGAATCGTTTCTATTCTTTCATTCTAATTGCTTTTCTCGTCATTTATACAAGAATTATAACAAAAGTCTCCTTCAATAAAAAAGAAAGTTTCGTTATACTAGAACTAGCGCCAGTCGAAAAAAAGAATTCAAGTGCTGGATTCCTTTTTTCGACATGGCGAACGGTTAAAGGAGGGAGAGCAGAATGCAATGGAAGGCGCGGCACGTCATCATGACATCGGCATTTGCTTCAGCGCTGTTTATGCTGCCTACAGAAGGTAAAGCGGCGCAGTTGAAAATCGGCATGAGCGACGCGAAAGTCAAAGAAGTGCAGCAGCTGTTAAAAGCGGCGGGTTTTTTCACGTATCCAACGGCAACTGGCTATTATGGAACGATCACGGAGACGGCGGTAAAAAATTTCCAATCCTCTGTTAAGCTTCCAGTCACAGGGGTGGTCGACGATCAAACGTATGCAAAATTAAAGACCGCATCCAGCCCGCAGCCTGCATTAAAGCAAGGGGCTTCTGGTGAAGCGGTTAAAACGCTGCAACAGCAATTAAAAACGCTCGGCTTGTTTACCTACTCAGAAATTACAGGATATTACGGAACGATCACGGCCGACGCGGTGAAAAAATTCCAAAAGCAAGCAGGGCTTCCCGCGACAGGAGCGGCGGACAATGCGACGCTTACCAAGCTGAAGGACGCGGCAAATGCAAAGACAAAGACGTCGACGTCCTCTGTTAATAAGGCGACGATCTACTTAACGATTGGATCAAGCGGCGATTTGGTGAAGGAAGTGCAGACGAAGCTGAAGCAGCTCGGTCATTTCACTTATCCGGAAATTACAAGCTATTATGGAACGATCACAGCCGATGCGGTGAAAAAATTCCAAAAGCAAGCGGGCCTTTCTGCGACAGGGACGGTGGACAATACGACGCTTACCAAGCTGAGGGAAGTGGTGCAGCCGAAGGAGACCGCGCCATCGGGCGGCAATCAGGCGACTGTCTACTTAACAATTGGGTCCAGCGGCGATTTAGTGAAGGAAGTGCAGACGAAGCTGAAGCAGCTCGGTCACTTCACTTATCCGGAAATTACAAGCTATTATGGAACGATCACGGCTGACGCGGTGAAAAAATTCCAAAAGCAAGCGGGCCTTTCTGCGACAGGGACGGTGGACAATGCGACGCTCACCAAGCTGAGGGAAGCGGTGCAGCCGAAGGAGACCGCGCCATCGGGCGGCAATCAGGCGACCATCTACATAACGATTGGGTTCAGCGGCGATTTGGTGAAGGAAGTGCAGACGAAGCTAAACCAGCTTGGTCTTGTCACCTCTGCGCAAATTACCGGCTATTACGGAATGATTACAGCTGATGCAGTGAGGCAATTTCAGCAAAATGCCGGCTTAAAAGTGACAGGGATTGTTGATGATACGACTTATCAACGGCTCAAGTCCCAAAATTCGGTACAGAAGGTCGATCCGATTGAGCTGGTAGCGGATGCCGCTTTATTGTTGGGCAAGCCATATGTATGGGGAGGACAAACCCCGGAGCAAGGCTTTGATTGCAGCGGGCTTATTTATTACTTATTCCAGCAGCAAGGCGTCAAGGTGCCGCGAACAGTCGCTACGATGTGGAACGCGGGCACTAGTGTTTCCTCTCCTTCCATTGGCGATATGGTCTTTTTCAAAACGGAAGGCAATACGGTTTCCCATGTGGGGATCTATATCGGCAACAATCAATTTCTTCATAGCGGCAGCTCTACCGGAGTAACGATCAGCTCATTTAGCAATTCTTATTGGAGCTCTTGCTATGTGGGAGCGAAGCGGTATTGGTAATCCGACCAGTTGAAATTGGGAATGGACGGGCTTGAAAATGGTTGGCAGAAAAGGAAGGCAGTGGAGCGCGGGATGAAAGCTTTTGTCAACCGTTTAGAGCGGCTGATCGCATCAGCCGCTCCTTTGCTGCTTCACTTCCAAATGGGTTTTTAATGCATTCGACACGGCCAACCGCTCTTTTTCAGAAATAAGCACATAAAAAATGCCATTTATTTTTGTTCCGGTTCCTTGTAAATGGAGCTGCTGCATATGCTGGCGTGCCTCTTTGTACCTCTCTTGAATATCCCTCATCTGTGCGAGTGTTAAATTCGTTTTGACATGCTTGGCAATAGCCGCCAGCATGTCGTCGTAATAGACGAATGAAGAAAGGCTGGCTCCTTTTTGAATCACGGCTTCAATGATTTGTTTTTGTCGATCCTCACGACCAAAATCGCCGCGAGGATCATCATAGCGCATGCGGGCATACTTCAACGCTTTATCTCCATTAAGAGCCACTTCTCCCTTTGGAAATGTCACGCCGTCATATGTAAAGGCAAAGGGATTATCTACAGTGACTCCGCCGACGGCATCCACGATATCTTTAAAACTTTCCATATTGACTTTCATATAATAATCAATAGGAATATCAAGAAACTTTTCAACGGTAGCGATGGTCATATTGACGCCGCCGAATGCGTAAGAATGGTTTATTTTATCCATTTTCCCTTTTCCGACCATTTCGACTCTCGTATCGCGCGGGATGCTGAGCAGCTTAATGGATTTTTCATTTGGATTGACGGTCAAAACGATAAGCGAATCCGCTCGACCACGGTCGCCCTTGCGCTCATCTACGCCAATCAATAAAAAAGAAATCGGGGTTTGCCTTTTTAATGACACAGGCTTTGTGCGTTTTTTGGGAGCGATTGGTGTAACGGGTTCATAAATTTGTTGTGCCGTATGTTTGACGTTGGAATAAATAGAATAAGCATATGCGCCAATACCAGCGAGGGCGAGAACCATTGTTATTCCGATCACCCATAGCCATTTTCGCTGTTTCGTTTTCATGTGTATCTCCTTTGTTCGACGTCATGTCTCTATTTTGGAAAGAAGCAAGGGTTATGGACGTATTTTCCTTGGCAAAGATTGAGTAAAAATCAACTTTTCATTGCCGAACGCACATGTTAGAATAGGGACAGACTTTTTATAGCCATCAATATTGTAGGTGAAAATATGAAGCAAAAATTAAAAGTGATGACCATTTTTGGGACGCGGCCAGAAGCGATCAAAATGGCGCCTCTTGTATTAGAATTAGAAAAACATGACCAACATATACAATCAATTGTGACCGTAACGGCACAACATCGTCAAATGCTTGATCAAGTATTGGACGTGTTCCGAATTACGCCAGACCACGATTTGAATATTATGAAGGACCGCCAGACGCTCGCCGATATTACCGTCCGGGCGCTTTCTGGATTGGATCAAGTCATGAAGGAAGTCAAGCCGGATTTAGTGCTTGTGCATGGCGATACAACCACTACGTTTGTCGCAAGCCTTGCGGCGTTTTATAATCAAATTGCCGTAGGGCATGTGGAGGCGGGACTGCGGACATGGAACAAATATTCACCGTTTCCAGAAGAAATGAACCGCCAGCTGACAGGAGTCATGGCTGATCTTCATTTTGCACCGACCCAACAGGCGCATGACAATTTAGTGAGCGAAAATAAAAAACGCGATTCCATTTTTATTACAGGCAATACCGCCATTGATGCGCTGAAAACAACGGTGAGCAACGATTACGACCACCCTGTGCTGAAGCGGATGAATGGAAGCCGGATGATTTTGCTGACGGCCCACCGCCGGGAAAATTTAGGAGAGCCGATGCGAAATATGTTTCGCGCGATTAAACGGTTAGTGCAAGAGCATGATGATATTCAAGTCGTCTATCCTGTTCATTTAAATCCTGCCGTCCGGGAAGTGGCCAACGAGATTCTCGGCCAAGATGACCGCATTCATTTGATTGAACCTTTAGGCGTCGTCGATTTTCATAATTTTGCGGCACGCTCGTTCTTGATTTTAACAGACTCCGGAGGGGTGCAGGAGGAAGCGCCGTCTCTTGGAGTGCCTGTGCTTGTGCTTCGCGATACGACCGAGCGCCCGGAAGGAATCGCAGCTGGAACGTTAAAGCTGGCTGGCACAAGCGAGGAAACGATTTATCAAATGGCGTTTGAGCTGCTGAACGATCCAGCGGCCTATGAACGGATGGCCAAAGCGGCCAATCCTTATGGAGATGGAAAAGCGTCCAAACGGATTGTCCAAGCGATTCTTTATCATTTCGGAAGAACGAATCAGCCTCCACAGCCGTTCAGCTGTTAAGCCAGCCATTCCCGCATCCGTGTCGAGCGAGACCATGGTGCGGGGATATTTTTCGTTGTTTATGTACAAAGTAATAAACAAATTCGTCATTCATTGGCAAGCAACGATCGAAAGAGGCCGTTGCCGCTTGGAAATCATTTCGATTGGTAAGGCTATATATACAATCATGTGACAGCACAAAAAATTTTTGGAGGTTTTTTCTTTATGCTAAAAAATCTTCCTCATGGAACAAAAATTAGCATTTCCCGTTCCATTGCTTTCGTTTTTGAAAAATATATGAATCAAATTCAGTGGCAGGAAGAACAGTTTGATCCGGCCGTCTTTATGCAGCACTGGCGGCAATATATTGAAAAACAAGCCGCTTGGTTCCATTCATTAGATGAAGAAATAAAGCAAAGCCCGTCCTTTCATCAAGAATTAGCCGCGAAAATTAATGAAATCATGGAAAAAGTCCTATCAGAAAAGCCGACTGAAGAGCAGTTGCAAACCATCGAGCAGTTGACAAAAGAGCTGCAAATAGAGGATATTCCCGTTTCTTGCAAGGCGGAAGCCAACTACTATATTGAACAGCTTCAAGAAAAGAAAAAGCAGCGCGTGTAACAAGAGAATGCTTTAGAGCACCTATTTCTTCATGTCACAGTCAGGACTAGGAACGATGAGGAGCCATCTATTTTAGTCCACTCGATTTTGGCAGGAGCATTTAGATATGGCAGTGTCAGTCAAAGGATGAACTGGCAAGCCGCCCAACGCATATGCTATAGCTATAATGGCTGTAGCTTTTTTTTTGTGGAAAATGCATAGATAGCGGATTTTTCATTTTCCTGTGACCTTTGTTTCAGAGAGGGTTTTTAAAAGTAAAATAATGGATGGGGTATGCGGATGACATGTATTTGCTTTCTTTTCCCCTTTGGTTATTATAGAATGAGGGATATGAGATGATGTCATCGTAGGAGGAACATAGTGTGAAAATCACTGTTACAGGTACAGGATATGTAGGCCTTGTTACGGGGGTTTGTCTTGCAGAAATCGGACATGATGTGATTTGTTATGATATTGATGAGCCGAAAGTGCAAATGATGAAGCAAGGAATCTCGCCGATATACGAACCTGGTTTAGACGAATTAATGAGAAAAAACATGGAGCAAGGTCGGCTTTTTTTTACAGCGGATGAAGAAATGGCGTATGGACAAGCTGATATTATTTATATTGCTGTTGGCACGCCAGAAAAAGAGGATGGCTCCGCTGATTTGACCTATGTGGAAGAAGCGGCGTTGGCTATTAGCCGTTATGTTCGCAAACGAGCGATTGTTGTCATCAAAAGCACCGTTCCGGTCGGTACGAATGATCGCATTCAAAGGATGATTCATGAACATAAAGCGGCGGAAGCGGATATTACCGTTGTTTCCAACCCGGAATTTTTGCGGGAAGGCTCCGCCATTTACGACATGTTTCACGGTGACCGCATTGTCATCGGTGCCAATGATCCCGAAGCTGCAACCGTGATCGCGGATATTAACAAACCGTTCGGCATCCCGATTATTCATACCGATATTCGCAGTGCGGAAATGATTAAATATGCCGCCAACGCATTTTTGGCGACGAAAATCAGCTTTATTAATGAAATTGCCAATATTTGCGAAAAGGTTGGCGCCAATATTGATGATGTTGCTTATGGAATTGGGCAGGATCACCGGATCGGGCCGCATTTTCTAAAAGCCGGCATCGGCTACGGAGGCTCATGCTTTCCAAAAGATACAAAAGCGCTTGTGCAGCTGGCGGGAAATCTCCAATATCAGTTTGACCTGCTTGAAGCGGTCATTCATGTCAATAATAAACAGCAGTTATTATTATATACAAAAGCAAAAGAATTATTCGGTTCACTCGCAGGAAAAAAAGTAGCGGTTCTTGGGCTTTCCTTTAAGCCTAACACAGATGACATTCGCGAGGCTGCCTCGCTTGTTTTCATCCATCAATTGCTTGGCGATCAAGCACAAGTCACCGTGTATGATCCGATTGCAATGGAAAAAGCTAAAGCTATACTTGGAGATCAAGTGGTTTATGCGTCATCTGCTGCTGAGGCGCTGTGCGGCCAAGAAATTGCCTTTATTGCAACCGAGTGGGAGGAAATCAAAGCGCTGCCGTTTTCACTTTATGTGGAACAAATGAAGGAACCAGTCATTTTTGATGGCCGGAACTGTTACGATATCAAAGAAGCGGAAAGATTTCCGCTCACCTACATCTCGATCGGAAGAAGGCCGATTGTGCAGGCTCCTTCTATGGAGGGCAGCAGAAGATAGGACAACGCCGCAAATGTTTAAAATTCGTTACAAATATATAATCGCAGTTTGTTTTTTGTTATAATAAAGTTTGATTGTAAAAAAGGTACTTCAGTAAAGGAGAAAGACTTCGTATGAGCAAAAAAATTTGTGTCATTGGATTAGGATATATTGGACTTCCAACAGCCGTCATGTTTGCCAATCATGGCTTGCAGGTACATGGTGTTGATATTAACGAAAAAGCAATCAGCATGATTCAAAAAAAACAATTGCATATTGAAGAAAATGGATTGCAAGAGCGTCTTAATCAAGCGATAGACAGCGGAAAATTGACGGTTTCGACAACACCGGAAGAAGCCGATGTATTCATCATTGCCGTTCCTTCTCCGATTAATCCAGATAAAACAGCGAATTTAGATTATGTTCGCGCTGCTACTCAGTCGATCGTTCCTTATGTCCGTCCCGGAAATTTGGTCGTGCTGGAATCAACGGTACCGCCGCGCACGGTAGAGGATGTCATGCTGCCGATTTTACGGGAAACGGGTTTGGAAATCGGCACAGAGCTTTATGTTTCCCATTCCCCTGAACGCGTCATTCCAGGGAGAATTTTTGAGGAATTAACCAATAACGACCGCATTATCGGCGGCATCAATGAAGAATCAAGCCGTTTAACAGCTGAATTATACAAAACATTCGTAAAAGGAACGATCCATTTAACCGACGCGACAACGGCCGAAATGGTAAAGGTCATGGAAAATACGTATCGTGATGTCAACATTGCTTTTGCCAATGAACTAGCGAAAATCAGCGAAAAAATTGGCATTGATGTGTGGGAGGCGATTCGCTTAGCTAATTTTCATCCGCGCGTCAATATCCATTTTCCAGGGCCCGGCGTTGGCGGCCATTGCATCGCAGTCGATCCATGGTTCCTAGTAGAATTGCAGCCGGAATTAGCGAAAATGATTCACCTTTCCCGTCAGACGAACGACAGCATGCCAGAATATACCGCTTTGAAAATTAAGCAAATTTTAAATGAAAAAGGAATTAAGCACGGCCGAGTGGCGGTGTTCGGATTGGCGTTCAAAGGAAATGTGGACGATATGCGCGAAAGTCCATCGCTGGAGGTCATCCATCATTTAGAGAAGCTGGGAATCGACTACACAGCGTATGACCCGCATATTAAGGAGAATCAGTTAAGCCAGCAGACGCAGGAGCTGGAACAAGCGGTGGCGCATGCCGATATGATCGTTATTTTAACAGACCATCAAGAGTTTAAATATTTGCAGCCTGAGCAAGTAGGCGCTCACATGCGCACGTCCATGATTTTTGATACAAAACATTGTATCGAGCGCGGCCTCTGGGAGGAAAACGGATTTGACGTGCATGTGCTCGGAGATGCCAAACACCGCTCCAAGTATGAAAAGCATACCTTTTCTAATTAGGTGATTACAATATGAAAGAAAAGTTTTTAGGGATTGATGTTTGTACAGATACGTATGATCAGCTGGCTGCGAAGCTGTTAGATGATATAAACCATAACCGCAAGTCTTTTATTGTGGCGATTAATCCGGAAAAAATTATGAAGGCGCAAGAAGACATGGAGCTTCGCGACCTTTTGAATAAGGCGACCTATCAAATTCCTGATGGCATTGGTGTGATTTTAGCCTCGATGATGAAAGGAGGGAAAATCCGCTCCCGTGTCACAGGTATTGATATGATGATGCGCCTTTGTAAAGAAGCCGCCCTCCATGGGAAAAAGGTCTTTTTATATGGCGCCAAACCTGGGGTGGCTGATGAGGCGAAGAAAAAGCTGGAGGAGCGGTTTCCTGGCATTCAAATTGTCGGCACGATGCACGGATACGAAAAGGACGAAAATGTGATTGTCAACGCGATTAATGCGTCCAATCCAGATATTTTATTTGTAGCGTTGGGGAGCCCGGCGCAGGAATACTGGATTGTGAAGCATATGGATTCGCTCGCCCCTAAAGTGTACCAAGGGGTGGGCGGATCGTTTGATGTCGTATCGGGCCGTTTGAAAAGGGCTCCGTTACTGTTCCAAAAATTAGGAATGGAATGGTTCTATCGTCTGGTGAAGGAGCCTTGGCGTTGGAAACGACAGCTTGTCCTTCCGAAATTTCTAATTAAAGCCATTAGAGAGTAGAAGGGATTGTATGTCAAAGTTACGAGTAGCGAGCATCTTGTTTTTACTGTCTACGTTTTTTTTGAAATTTTCGAGCATGCTGCGCGATATCGCCATCGCTCATTTATTCGGCGATTCCTATGTCGTCGACGCGTATATTGCCGCCATGACGATCCCTAATGCCATTATTTTGTTTATGTTGACAGGAATGAAGGATGCCTTTTTGCCTAGTTATTATAAATACGAAAAGCTAGGAAAAGGCTTTTCTCATTTAACGAATGTCGTCAAAGGGACCTTTTGGATTTCTTCGGTGATCGCTGTATGCGGAGCGGTTCTTTCACCGCTCCTTATTCGCTGGCTTTACCCAAGCTTTACAGGACATGGGGCGGAGATTGCCGTTTGGACAGCTGTCATTTACTTTCTATCGGTAGCGCTTGTCGGTGTGAATGCGGTCTATGAAGGCTATTTTGATTCACAAAAGAAGTTTTCGTTTTCAACCTTTTCACAAACGGTTGTCGTATTATGCACGATTGGTGGAGCCATTTTATTGTATCGGCAAATGGGGATTTATTCCGTTCCGTTGGGCTATTTTGTCGGCACCGTGCTTTCGTTCATCATCAAATTGGTGTACTTAAGGCCGCGCCGTTTTTTAATGTGGAGTCAGCCGGCGGATTGGCGGGAAATCTTTTCCTTCTATAAGGTATTTTTGCCAATCGGCCTGACGATCGCTGTCGGCCAGATTAATTTATTTATCGACACGCTATTTTCCGCAAGACTTGGAGAAGGGGTTGTTTCTAACTTAAACTATGCGTTCCGGCTTGTGAATATTCCACAGGCGATTTTTGGCGTGACCATTGCCACGCTCGTCTTCCCATTGCTTGCGGAAGCGAAAGTAAAAGAGGACATGCAGCTGTTTCGAACGGGAATTGAAAAAGGGCTGAACTATATGTTTTTGCTGCTTGCTCCGACCATTGCTGGAATGATTGTGCTGATGAGGGAATTGGTGCAGGTCGTCTATGAACGGGGAGCATTTACCGCCGCTGCGACCGCCCAGACAAGCGAATATGCGATCTTTTTCACGGGATCGGTGCTGTTTTATAGCATCCAAGCCGTCATTGCCAAAGGATTTTATACGCTTGAAAAGGGCCATTACATCCTGCGGGCCGGCGTGGTATCCATCATCGCCAATGCGATTTTTAACGCGATTTTATCGAATGTGATCGGAGCGATCGGATTGGCTTTATCGACCTCTCTGGTCGGATTTGTGTATTCTGCCATTACGTTTACGACTTTGTACAAGCTAGCCGGAGGGTTTAGCCTGAGCGTCATTGGCAAAGAATACGCGAAGATCACGATAAGTACGCTTGTGATGTGCGCGGTTCTTCTCTTTGTTAAGCATGGCCTCCATGCGGATCACCTTTCCGTTGTTCCGTATTTAGTCATCATGATTATACTTGGAGCGGTCATTTATTTTCTGGCGGCTTGGCTCTTCCGAGTGGAATCATTTAAGGAAATTGTAGCGAAAGGGAGGATTAAACAAGTTTCTGATTCGTAGAAACTGAATTCGTTATGAAGCGTTTAGGAATATTGCAGAATTGGAATAACAAGATTGATACGTTTTCTCCTTATTTTTTCTTTCCGTTTATCTTAATCTTGTATTTTTTTGTTAGTTTATTTGATTTTGGGAAAATAGAGTATTTTGAAGTGAAAAAAAATGTTCTATGGCCCATTTTAGTCGGACTGGCGTCTTATTTAGCCGCCGTCTATTTCGTGCAGAGGCGAAACTGGTCGTTCCCTTCCTTCGGCTTGAAATTTCTGCGGGGAAAAACGACTTACTTCTTGTATGTGCTCGGATTGATCGGGCTTGTCAGCTATATGATTATGTTGTTTACCGGCCAAGTGGGGATCGCTGATGAGTCGGTCCGCCGCCACTTAGATCCGAAGCTGAACTTTTTAAGCTCTTTCTTATGGTTCGCGGTGTTGTTTTTAATTTGTGACCGCGTTGTCAAAGAAAAAGAACTGACGCGCAGACGAAAGCAGATTTATGCGTTCGTGCTGTTTTTGATTCTTTGTCTATTGGTGCTGATGGGGTATCGCACACCGATTGCGATCATTTGCTTTACATGTTTAATCGTTATCCACTATACGATCAAACGAATTAAGATCTCTTGGCTGCTGGCTTTTTTATTTGTCGTCGGGCTTGCCTTGTCGCTTTTCGGCTTTTTCCGCATGGTGACAGAAGATCAGACGAAGCAATTTAATACGCATGAAGGGCCGGATGTGGAATTAAGCGAGAAAGAAATGAACCGCGATTTAATGCTTGTCCGCAAGATCAATGAAACGCCTAAGTGGGTGCGCGGATTAACGGAAGCCAGCGTCACCGGGAAAATTGTATTAAGCAAATTAATGGAATATACAGATGAGCATGGCTATTTATACGGCAAGCTCCATAAAGGCATTTTCTCGACCATTTTGCCGGGAGAGCAGCTGTCTCCGCGCATGGAAATTACGGAAATGGTCAATTCGATTACAGTGGAAACAGGAAAATATGTCACCCGTCCTGGGCGCACCACGACGCCGACCTTGCTTGGACAGTTTTATGTGGAAGGCGGTTATATCGCGATTATCATCGGATTTGCGCTATATGGAATCATTTTATCCATGCTGTACAATCAAATGAAGCAGTCTGGATTTAAGTCGTATTCCATTATTCCGTATGCGTTCATCACGACGATTTTTATGATTTCCATCCATACAGGCTTGCTTGATTTAGTGTTTTTACTAATGATTGGCTATGCGCTTGTGTCCGGTGGAATCGAAAGAAAACAAAACATTTGAAAAAACAATTGTTATATAAAACTACCGATGGTAAAATATACTTGAAAGAAATATATTATTTCCTTCTGTAGCAATATAATGCAAGGACCTCGGTTGGTAGCCTCAGAAAAAAAACCACCTGCTTTTTAGGTGGTTTTTTTCTGCGTTTATTGGCCGGAAGGAACGATGACCTTCCATGCGCGGAAATCCGGATTTTCCTTGACGACAAGCGCCTTAGGAAAAATAAAGGTCCACGGCTTGCTTGTATTGGCTTTTACTTCAAACTCTTGGAGCGTAAACGCTCCTTGGGCGACAAGATCTCCTGCCGCATCTTCCACTTGCAATGGCAGCTGCTGGATTCGGATGTTTTTATCGCTGCCGTTGCGAATGAGCAGCGTTGCATGGATATCACCGTTTTCAGCCTGTTGAATTTGCAGACCCATGAAATTGATCTCTCCCGGCTTTGGCGGTTGAATCGACTGGACGAGCGTTCGCAGTTTTTCTTTATCCTCATCAGCCAAGCTTTTCTCCCAGCTCTCCGATAAATCAAGAGAGTGGGCGGTTGGTTTGCGCAGTTCGAAGGCGATTTTCCAGTCGACCGCCGGCAGTTCGGCTACCCGCAGCGTCTCGCGCTCGAAAAAGAATTTCCAAGGCCGGCTGCTATGCGGCGGCAGCTCGCCCAGCTCCGCGAGCGGAAAGGTTTTGCGCGCCAGCATTTCCCCGTTCGGTCCGATCAAGAGCAGCGTAGTGTCGGAAAAGGAGATGGCTTTTGCCAAGCTGCTGCGCACAAACGCGGTAACGACATATCCTTTTTCCGTCTGCTTTAATTCAATGCCGGACAGGGAAATCTGGTTTTCCTTGAGCGGCTGCTGTTCATTGTTTAAAAATTGATAATAATAGCGCTCTTCGGCACTGATCGACCAGGATGGATGAATGGAAAGCTGCGGATGAATGTCTTGGTCGGCCGAAGAGGTTTCGTCGGTGTCGAACAGCTCGCTGGAATCGACGACCGTATCTAATCCGTCTTGTTTAGATTTTCCCTTTCGAAAAAATGACAGCATGTTTATTGTCCTCCGTTTGTTTGGATTTTATCAGACACATAGTAAGCCAGCTGGCGGCAAGCATCACGCTCAATTTGCCGATACATATGCACAAATAATTCATATCCTTCCCGTTGAAACTGGCGAATCGGATCCTCTTGGCTATAATAGCGCAGCCCAATGCCCTCTTTCAGACGCTCCATCGCGTCGAGATGGTTGAGCCAATGATGGTCAATCGTGGAAAGAAGGAACGGCTTCAATTGCTGGTGCAGCCCGCGCTCACTTTCAAACAGCTGAAGTGTTTCAATATAGGCTTCCGCTGCTTCGTTAGCGGTTTGTTTCACTTCTTCCACATCATCAGCAGGAGCGTTCCATTGCAGCTGAGATGTCGGAATGAGCTCCCGCAGCTGCGCCGCTAGCCGTTGCATGTTCCACTCCTCTGGATCGACTTCCATTGGACACATTTGTTCAATTTCATATGGAATATAGGAGCGAAGCATACGGACGGCAATCGAGAGCGAATCCTCTGTTTCCAGCACTTGATTTCGCAACGTATAGATCGTGCTGCGCTGATCGTTCAACACATCATCAAGCTTGAGATTGTATTCGCGAATGGAGAAGCTGCTGCCCTCACAAATGCGTTGCACGCGATCGACAAACGCATGAATATCCTTGTCGAGAATCAGGCCGTGTTCGTCCGTTTTCAGCTTCTTCTGTAGCTTTTCGACCTCTTCTTTGGCAAACCGGCGGAACATGTCATCCTCAAGAGAAATGAAAAATTGTGACCGTCCCGGATCGCCCTGGCGCCCAGCCCGCCCTTTCAGCTGGTTGTCAATGCGCCGCGACTCATGCCGCTCCGTTCCGAGCACGAACAAGCCACCCAATTCCGCGACCCCTTCTCCCAGCATAATATCCGTTCCGCGCCCGGCCATATTCGTCGCAATCGTAATTTGCCCTTTCTGTCCGGCCAATGAAATCATTTGCACTTCCTGCTCAATCGTTTTCGCATTTAACAATTGAAACGGCAAATGTTCCTTTCGCAAATATTCCGCTACTTTTTCCGACTGCAAAATAGAAGTCGTCCCAATCAAAACCGGCTGTCCGGTTTCGTGAACGCGCTTCACCTCTTTGGCGACGGCGGTATATTTTTGCTCGATGGTCATAAAGACGCGATCCGGTTCATCGACGCGGATAACCGGTTTATTCGTCGGAATTTGCACGACGTCCATGCCGTATAACGTTTGGAATTCTTTTTCTTCCGTTTTGGCTGTTCCCGTCATGCCGGATAAAACCGGGTAAAGTCGGAAATAATTTTGGATCGTGATTGATGCTTGCGTTTTATTTTCTTCCGTGAGCTCCAGTCCTTCCTTCGCTTCGATCGCCTGATGCAATCCATTGCTTAAGCTGCGTCCTTCCATTGGCCGTCCGGTGAACATATCGATCAAAAGGATTTTTCCATCCTTGACGATATAGTCGATGTCGCGGTGGAACAGGACATGGGCCCTGAGCGCCTGAATGATATAATGATACAGCGTTTGATGCTGCAAATCGTAAAGATTGTCGATGCCGAATCCTCGTTCAATTTTGGCAATGCCTTCTTCGGTTAAATTCGTCGCCTTCGTTTCTTCGTCGAAATAGTAATCGACATCTCGTTCCAACGATTTCACGATGCGCGCGCATAAATAGCTTAATTGCGAGCTCGTCTCCGTTTTGCCGGCGATGATAAGAGGAGTCTTCGCTTCGTCGATCAGCACGCTGTCGATTTCATCAATAATCGCGTAATGAAAGGGACGCTGCACCCGCTGTGACACATCGTAGACCATATTATCGCGCAAATAATCGAAACCGAACTCGCTGCCGATTCCGTATGTAATATCGGCGCGATAGGCTTTTTTCTTTTCTTCCCCATCCATCATCGGCAGATTCAATCCGACCGAAAGCCCTAAAAATTCATGAATTTGGCCGATCAGCTCGCGGTCGCGCTTCGCCAAATATTCGTTCACCGTAATTACATGCACGCCCTTTCCTTCCAGTGCGCGCAAATAGCTTGGCAATGAAGCGACCAGCGTTTTTCCTTCACCAGTCGGCATTTCGGCGATGTTTCCTTCCGCAAGCACTAAACCGCCGATCAGCTGTACATCAAAATGGCGCATACCCAGCACGCGTTTGGCAGCCTCGCGCACGACCGCAAACGCTTCCGCTTGAATGTCAAACACCGTTTTGCCATCCTGCAGCAATTGCTTAAAATAAGGCGTTTTGGCTTTTAATTCTTCATCAGATAAACGAGAAATCTCGTGTTCCAGTTCGTTAATGCGAGAGACGATTTGCTGATAGCTTTTCAGTCTCCGTTCATCGTGATTGACCAATCGTTTAATATAAGACAACATATTTGCAAGTCTCCTCCAAGCTTGTCGAATAGTCTCTTCATACAGTATAGCATCGTTCGTTTTTGGTTTCACCTGCGCGGAAAATATTTCTTCCTTTTTCTCTTATATGGATTATAATGTAATTATCAGGATAAATTTTTCAAACTATGAAACTTTTTCTTTGATCCGATCGTCTATAGAAACGTAGCTTCTTTTTTTACGAGAAAAGAAGAGAATTTCCAGGGGGGAAATGCTAATGAAAAAATGGACAAAAACCGCACTTTCGGTTGGACTAGCCTCGATGGTCGTCCTGCCGAGCTTTGCCCAAGCGGCCGCAACACCGCCGCTTGAGCAATGGAAAAAGCAGCCGCGCCATGTGTTGAAAGCGCCGCTGGCTTACAAGCAGCTAGAACAAGCACAAAAACAAATCAGCACGGATACGCTCATCGTCAAGTACAAAGAAAAAATCCCTGCGAGTGTTCACCGCAGCCTAGGCGCGAATGTGAAAAAGTCATTTCCAGTGCTTGGCTATGATGTGGTGACCGTGCAAAAAGGAAAGGCGCTGCAGGAAGTGGCGAGAAACTATGCCCAGCTTAAGGCGGTGGCAAGCGTAACGCCGAGCTTTACATATCAAAAGCTTGGAACAAACGATCCGAAAAATGAAAAAATGTACCCGCTCTCTTTGCTGCAAATCGATAAAGCGCTCGAGCTTGCCGGAAAAAATAGCGTAACCGTCGCTGTCATTGATACAGGAATGGATATGAAGCATCCGGATTTACAAGCGCAGCTGCTTCCATCCTATAACGCAGTCAATCCGGCAAGTCCTGGCGTGAAAGACACCCATGGAACACACGTAGCGGGCATTATTGGCGCGGCCGCGAACAATGGCATCGGTGCGCATGGCATCAATCCAAATGTGAAAATTTTGCCGATTGATGTATTCAATGGCGGTTCAGGAGCGAGCGACTATACGATCGCCCAAGGAATTTTATACGCGATCGAAAAAGGCGCAAAAGTCATTAATATGAGCCTTGGCGGCTATTTTAGTTCACCGATTCTCGAAGAAGCGGTGGAAAAAGCGATCGCTGCCGGCGTAACGGTCGTTGCCGCCGCAGGAAACGACGCAACCGATCTATATTCCATTCCTGCCGCTTACGAAGGGGTGATCAGCGTCGGTGCATCAGACAGCAAAAAACAGTTGGCGGACTTTTCAAACTACGGTCCTTCCGTGGACATCGTCGCGCCTGGAGTGGATGTGTACAGCTCCATCTATGATCCGGCAAAAGGAGCTTCTTTCGCGGAGTTAAGCGGAACGTCGATGGCTTCCCCGGTTGTTGCCGGTGTGGCCTCGCTTATTTTATCAAAACATCCAAACTTAAAGCCGTATCAGGTTGAAGCGATTTTGGAGCGGACGGCGACCGACTTAGGAGCGAAGGGGTATGATCTCAAATACGCGAACGGCCTCGTGAATCCAGTAGCCGCGCTGCAATACAATATCAAAAACTTGCCGACCAAACAAGAATGGACGGATGAAACGATTTTAGCGAAGGCTTCTCCGCTGCAATTGGGCGCTCAGCCGTTAACGAAAAAAGGCAGCTTTACAACGCCTGATGAAATTCATTGGGTGAAAGTCAGCCTGAAGGCGGGCGAAAGCGTGCAATCCGTTCTGGATGGAGCGAGTGATTACGATTATAAGCTCATTCTTCGTTTCTATCCGGAAGGGAAAAAACAATCGGACAAGCCGATCAACGTCAATGCTACCCGCGCTGGCGAAACGGAAGGAAAGCTTTTCACAGCTGAGACGGACGGCACGCTTGTCATTGGGGTCAAGGATGTCAACGGCCACTATAATTTGGAAGGAAAATCAAATTATACGCTGAAACTGCAAAAGCTCGCACAGCTTCCGGGCGATGAAGCAACCAAAACAGAACCGTTCAACATCAGCCAATTCCCATTTGACAGCGGTTCATTAACGTTTGTTCCCGACAAGAATGCCCAAGAAGCCGATAAAGACTATTTCAAATTTACGGTTGCCGAACCAACCATTGTGAAGTTTCAGCTTTCCGCTGTTCCAGGCGTTGATTCGGAGCTAAGCGTCTACCTTGCGGATGATTTAAATCGCTCCACGAACGCAACGAAACAGGAGCCGCCTATGCCGATTGTCGCGGCAAACAACAATGGAAGCGGAAAGGGAGAAACGCTGACGTTTGAAGCGCAGCCGGGGATGGAATTTGTGCTGGAAGCCTCCAGTGAGCCTGTCAATGACTTTTATTTCTATGATCCAATGAGCAGCGCCAATACAGGAGGCGGGCTGCCTGCTTCCGCGATCCCGTATCATGTAACGGCGGAGACAGTCAAACTGCCGGCCGATGAAGACGGCTATCCATCCTTTGACGATTCAGGAGAAAAGGGAGAGACACAAGAGGGCAAAGAAGCAGCGATCCAGCAGCAGCGCAGCCAAAATGCGAAGCAGCGGACCGACTTGATGATCGTGGAAGATGGGACATGGCGCTATTTTGAAAAAGAGGATATCCAAAAAATTAGAGAACAAGCCCTTCCTTACCATTTCGGCAGCCAGCAGTCCGGATATATTCAATTCAGTGATGATCGCGATTTTTATAAAGTGGCCGTGAACGAAACGGCAATTTATCAATTTACTTTTCATACGCCGGACGGAATGGCTCCGTGGGCGACGATCTATGAATATGATGCGAAGCAAAATGATTTATTGCCGATTGCCGAGTATTACGGCTATGACTATTTCACCGGCCAAAAAACGTCGGAATTCACAACCGTTCTAGAAAAAGGCAAGGAGTATTATTTATCGATTGCCAACGACCGCTACCAACCGGTTTCTGATCCATATACATTTACAGGGAAAAAACAAATGGATGCGCCAAAAGACGCCAATGAGAATAATAACGAGCCGATCCGCGCAACAGTGGTTCAGCCAAATAAAGCGGTAACCGGCAATTTTGTCCTTCCGAACGATACGGACATTTACTATTACAAACATCGCAAAGCCGATGAAGTCTTTTCTTTCTTTGCGCGCCCGAACAAGCTGGATCACGCGGAAAGCCTGCCAGCGGCGCTGCGCGGCACATTAATTCCGTACGTGACAGTGGTGGAAGATACTAACGGCAATATGAACATCGATGAAAGTGAAGCAGGAAAAGCGATCGATTTTTGGCCGACAGGCTGGAGCCCGCTGTACGATGTGAACGGTTCGTTTAAGGCGAAAAAAGACACGGGCTACTTCTTTATTACCAGCAGCATCCTTTGGGACGGCTTGTCACTGCAATCGTATCGCTTTGGCATCGAATCGTTCCAAGCCAAAGATGAAGATGCCGGATCTGTCGTGAAAAACAACGTGCCATCCAAGCCGCTCGGCTTCAAGAAGGAAGGCCGCGCCTATAAAGCAACCGGCTACTTAAACGCGGGTGTCGATTATGGCGATAAGGACTATTACACATTGACCGTGACAAAGGAAGGCGCATTTACGCTGAAATTAGACGGATCCAGCACATTCGATGGCATGATTTCCATCTATAACGAAAAGGGCGGACTTGTGCAAACAATCGATTATTACGGCGAAGGCGACAGCGAAGTGGCAACGGTAACGCTGAAAAAAGGAAAATATTATTTTGCGGTGGAGGATTCGTTCGCACGTCCGAATACCCAGCCGTACACACTGTCCATTTCCCCTCAAAAATAATCGATGAAAACGCGCTGATTCATTCAGCGCGTTTTTGTTAGAAATCGCAACAGCGGTTGATGTTTGGTGGACGCAGGCTGATAGGCATTTTTAAAACAAAAGTCCGCCAACGCCTATTTTTTGTTCGACTGACGAACAGCCATCATTCGAAAGTCCTGGCTAGGAAAGCTCATTTTGCTTGCTGACGTTTAACCGTTACATGGCTAGGAAATCAATGGGTCACATTCTACTGGCAATCTATGATACTATAAAAATAGAAAATATAGATAAGGGAGAAAAAGAGAATGCGTAAATATGCGGTCGCGGTTTTCTTACTTTTTGCGATGTTTCTTGTCGGCGGAAAAACAGCCGATGCCCATGTGATTGATTTAACGAACAAAGCGCAAATCCAAAGCTACGAAGACTTCTATCCACTGATTGCCCGCTACAAAGGAGCCAGCGGCGTAACGATCGAAAGCTACAGCAGCAAATGGCGCACAACGGCGCAGTTGAAGGCGCTGGAAGCGGAATTGCTCGCGAATAAGCACGGCCCTGAGCTGTCCCTGCTTGGAAAAGTGATGATTTTTCCTGATTATCCGGCGGGCGCCAATGTGCTTGGCCAATATTTGGCCGAATATCAAATCAGCGGCACGAAACTGTCGCTTTCGCCCAATCGCGTCATTCAGCTATACGGCGGCAATGAGTTCACGACCGTCGAGCAGCTGGCGACCACGCTATCCCATGAGTACGGCCACCATTTTACTTATTATTATTTGATTAATAAGGAGCAGCTGCAGCCAAATGCCTGGCTTCGCTCGAAATACGCGGCTGCGCGCGAGCTGTTCCGCTATCCGTCTGTCCATGCCGATGACGACGGAGCGTATGAATGGCTGCTTCCTGAAATTTTAGCCGAGGATTATGTGCAACTATTCGGCTCCAACCTTGCGCTAAAAGGACATATGCAAATGAATCCGGCGCTGCCGACTCCGTTCGAGCTGTCGGGAGTGGAAAACTACTGGCATCAGCAATTGGGCAACGACTACACGGTTCAAGCGCCTCTCTCTCTTTTATTAACGGGATATGCAGCCGATACATTGGATCCTTCGTACTATCATTTACGTCTTTATTTATACAGCCCGAAAACGAGCGCCTATATAAATGCGCAGGATGGAAAGGGCCAGTACGCTTCCGTCTATTTAGACACGCTTTCCAGCGGGGTGACGGAAAAATGGTACGACCCGCAAAAGCTGAGTGATGATGTTTCTTGGCTGTTCGAAAAGAACTGGAACGACAGCGTTTTATTCCGCGCCGTCCAACATGCGCAAAAAGGATTCAACCGCGGCTCGACCACGCTAAAAATCAGCTATGGCAGCATCGACTCGGCGGTCCGCACCCGTCCGCTTTTCCCGGATCTTGAGGATGAAGAACTCAAGCAGGCGGTGCAGCGCCTATATGAGCGAAGCATCGTGACCGGCTATCCTGACGGAACCTTTCGCCCAAATGAAAAACTGCTTCGCCGCCATGCCGCGCGCATGATCGTAAAGGAGCTGGGGCTCAAGCTTCCAGAAGGCTATCAGCCCAAGGCGACCGACATGAAGCCGGGCGACGCCGGCTATGAAGACATGGCGATCGCTGAAGCTTACGGCCTATTGGGCCAAGACGGAAGGCTGCGGCCAAACGAGTATTTGACAAGGGCGCAAATGGCGGCTGTGCTCGTTCGCGCGTATGAAAATCTCTATCAAAAGCCGGCGGCGAACCATTCCTTTGCGGATGTTGCTCCGTCGTTTTGGGCTTATCAGGAAATCAATACACTCGCCGATAATCAAATCACCGTCGCCAATCCATTCCGGCCGAACGAGTATGTCACACGAGGTCAAATGGCGCTATTTTTAAAACGAACCATCTACAAAAGACCTGCACCGTAGCCCCTATGCACCCAGCGCAAAGACGAACGGAAAACCGGCATCCGTAGGGCAAAGACATCTGATTTTAGACGTTGCTGAAGCGCATAGGCGAGCCGTTGCGCTGGCGATCTATGAATCTATGAAACCGCGAAGAGGAGGAAAATAGAAATGAAACGTGCGTTCATCCAAATAGGCGCCGCTTTTAGCCTTTTGCTTGTTCCGCAAGCAGCCGCCCATGCCGAGTCCAGCGATCCGGTGAAGCCGGCCGCCGCTCTTGATGCGGTGAAGGAGCTGACAACGGCGGAAATCAAGCAGCGTCTGCATGAAGCGGCGGACCGCTATGGCATTCCGGGGGAAATTTTAAAGGCGATGGCTTATGTCGAAACGGGCATGAAGCAATTTGACGAAAACGGCAACCCGATTGTGACAAGCGATGGCGGCATCGGCATCATGCAGGTGACATTAACGGATGAGGAAATGCGGGCAAGAAACATCGATAAAGAAAAGCTATTGTACGACACGGCATACAATATCGACATCGGCGCGCAAATTTTAAAGGAGAAATGGAACTGGGCGGGCACGCGAATTCCGAAAATCAATGACCAAAACCCGGATATAATCGAGAATTGGTATTTTGCGGTGATGGCCTATAACGGTTTATCGAAGCGCAACGACCCGAACTTGCCGCATGATCAAAAACCGTACCAAGACCGGGTGTTTGATGTGATTCGCGACCATAGTCTTGTCGATGTGAAAAGGATTCCCCGCTTTCAGGCCGAGTATTCGGATGAAAACCAGCCGGATATTATGTACTTTCCTGTGAAACAATATCACTGGCCGCAGCTGGATACGAAGACAACCCAGCATTACCATGCGGGAGACAAGCTATATACATGGAACAGCCAAGCATCGTATTCCAACATCCGCAACGGAGTCGATGGCCCGATTATTCTCAAAGCGCCTCACTATACGCCGCTTGAAATCGTCGGCGGCCCTTATGAATCAGCGGCCAATCCGGCCAATCATTATGTCTTTTACCGCGTAAAGGGCAATGGAATCGACGGCTATGTCGCTTCCTCGAATGTAGTGAAAGCCGATGTGAAAATCTTTTCCGATCTATCGGATCGCGAGGTCGTCTCAGCTGTGACCTATCTTTATCTAAAGAACGTGATTACCGGGTATGAGGATGGGACCTTTCGCCCAAATGACCGGCTGCTTCGCCGCCATGCCGCAAAAATGCTCGTCAATGAGCTAGGCTTGGAGCTTCCTAAAGGCTATGTTCCAAAGGCGAAGGATATGAAGCCGAGTGATCCTGGCTATAAAGAAATGGTCATTGCCGAAGCCTATGGATTCATGGGCCAAGACGGAAGGCTGCGACCAAACGAGTATTTGACAAGGGCGCAAATGGCTTCGATTTTAGTTCGCGCCTATCGCGCTTATTACGATGCGCCGAAAACGCAGAAAGCCTTTAAAGATGTGCCGCTCCATTTCTGGAACTACAATGATATTAACACGCTCGCTTATAACGGCATTACCGTCGTGGACACCTTCCGCCCGAATGAAAACGTCACGCGAGGGCAATTTGCTTTATTTTTAAAGCGCACGCTCGACAAAAAGGAAGAACAATGAAAAAGAGGCTGAGTCCAAAGGTCATGAAAAAATGACGTTTGGACCCAGCCTCATCTGCCTTTTTGAAAAGAACAATGCGGCCGTTTGCCGCTTATTCGTGAGCCGCGCGATAGAGGAAGACGGCAAACTGCGCGCGCGTGACGGTATCTTCAGGACGGAACGTGCCGTCTTCATATCCGGTCGTAATGCCTGAAGCAGCGAGCGCCTGAATATCCTTATAAGCCCAAAACGAGGGCGAGACATCGGTGAAGGACTGATCGACAGCCGGCTGCTTTAAGTCAAATACTCTTGTCAAGATGGCCGCCAGCTGGGCGCGCGTCAATGTTTCTTCAGGACGGAAGCTGCCGCCGCTGCCGGTAATATAGCCTTTTTTCTGCATGGCGTTAATCGCCCCGACCGCCCAATGCTCCAAAGGCACATCGCGGAAAATGGCGGAACGGTTCGAAAGGTCGAGCTGTAAATATTCCCCTAGGTACGAAGCGACCTCCGCGCGGGTGATCGGTTCGTTCGGCTTAAAGTAGCTGTTTTCATACCCGAGGATCAGCCCGTCCTCGGAAAGCGTGCGAATTTCGTCATAGGCCCAATACGAGCTTGGAATGTCTTGAAACCGTCCCGGCTGCAAGCGATACGCGAGCACCCGCTTGGCGCCGACATATCGTTTTCCCCAATAATACGGATCATTCACCGAGGAAACCATAACCCCTTTCGAGGACGCGGAATGGATAAATTGGCCGTCGCCTATGTATATTCCTGCATGGGACACGCCGCTGCCGCTGGTGTTGAAAAAGACGAGATCCCCGGTGCGCAAATCGCTTTTCTTCACGCTTGTCCCCATGCGGTACATCTCCGTCGTCGTTCGTGGAACGTCAATGCCGAGCGAACTGTACACATGGCGGATAAAGCCGGAGCAATCGAAGCCTTTCGCCGTCGTGCCGCCCCATTGATACGGAACGCCGATGTATTTCTTGGAGGCGGGAATAATTTTGTCATAATTCACCGCCGCGTGCGCCGGAGAATGGCCCATCCACCAAACACCCCCGCACATGAGCATCGCCAAAAGCAACTTCCGTCGCATATCGACATATCCCCCCTGATGCATAAAAAATTCTCCGAATTTTGTCACTATTGGTAGTCTAACATATTCAGCTTTTTGCGGACTTTACATTTTTGTAACAAATTTTAAGTCATGAAACAGGGTGAAAAGTCATAAAGTAATCGTGTTGGAAAGGGAGGAAAGAAGTGGAGATGGGAAAAAGACAAATTTTTATGAAAAAACCTTGCATAACATGAGATTTTTAGTAGAATATTAGCTAGAGAGATAGAAATTTGTCCATTTTTTGTGTGGAATATAGGAACACATTGACAAATGGCTTATTAAAAACTATACTAGTAATTGTTTGGTAACTAAATTTAAGAGTATTGGGGAAACATAGAGAAAGCGGTCTCTTAAATTTAGTTTAAAATAATTATAGAAACAACTATAACAAGGGAGGAAATAATACAGATGGCTTACCAACCAAAGTCTTACCGTAAATTTTTGGCTGGCTCTGTGTCTGCCGCGTTAGTAGCGACAGCAGTTGGCCCAGTCGTAGCAAGCGCTGCGTCCTTCAGCGATGTAAACCCTAACGACTCTCATGCTGCAAACATTGAGAAATTAGTCGAAAAAGGATACATCAAAGGCTACGAAGACGGCACATTCAAACCGTACAACAGCGTTACACGCGGTCAAGTAGCGAAAATTTTCGCTCGCATTTTGAAAGATAACGGCTTCCAAGTTCCAGCCGACAAAAAAGCGTTCGACGATGTTCCTGTTGACGCAAAAGACCAAGAATTAGTCGAAGCGGCTGCCATCGTGAAAGCGGCAGGCGTTATGACTGGAAACGAAGGCAAATTAAATCCAAATCAAACAATCACTCGCCAACAAATGGCGAAAGTGCTTGTAGAAGCATTCGACTTAACAAAACCAGCAGACTTCACATCTAAAATCACGGACCTAGACAAAGCGGACGAATGGGCTCGCGATTACATCCAAACATTAGAAGCAAACGGCGTAACAGTTGTAACAGAGTACAATCCAAAAGGAACGGTCACTCGCGCAGCGTTCGCTTCATTCGTCGTTCGTGCGTTGGATGCATCTTCTCAAACAACAGCACAAGACATCCAAGGTGTTCAATATGTTGACCAAAACACATTAGAAGTGACATTCAACGGCGAATTGAAAGATGTGAAGAAAGAAGACTTCGCGATTGAAGACGTTGAAATCGACTCTGTTTCAATCAAAGCAGCAGCAGCTGAAGAAGCAAAAACAACAGTTGTTGTGATCAAAACAAAAACTCCTTTAGAAGAAGGTAAATCTTACACAATCTCTTACAAAGGCCAAACAACTGACAAAACAAAAGTTGACGTGCCTGTTGTAACTCCTAAAGTTGAGAGTGTAAGTGCGATTAACGCTAAAGAACTTGTTGTTAAATTTAATAAAGCTGTGAAAAAGGATACAGTTGTTGATGGAAGCGGAAACTTAGTAAACGCAACTGTTACTGCTATTGGTACTGCTACACCTGTAACTTCACCAAAAGCAGCTTTGAGTGAAGACGGCAAAACATTAACTATTACTGCAACTACTAAATTTGATGGAGAATATGCTGTTACAGTTCCAAATACAGTGAAAACTATTACTGATGAAGCTGTTACTGCTTATTCAGGTATTGTTAAAGCTGCTGACTCTGTACGTCCAACAGTAGCAGAAGTTTCATACTCTGATTACCAAACTGCTGTTATTACGTTCTCTGAGCCATTAAGCGACTTAGGTACTATCTCTGCAGATAACTCTGCTATTACATTCGGTAGTCTATCAGCTGACGGTAAGAGTGTAACTGTAAATCTAGCTTCTTCAAGTGTAAAAGCTGATACAAATTATAAAGTTACAATTATTGGTGCTAAAGACTTTAATGGCAACTTAATTTCTCCAAACCCTGTTGAATTGACTGTTAAGAAATCTACTTCTGATACTGTGAAGCCAACAGTTACTTCTATTTCAACTGTAAATGATAAAACTTTCACTATTACGTTTAGTGAGAAATTGATTGCTAACCCAACTATCAAAGTAAACGGAAACACAGTTGTATCTGGAACTCCTGGTGCTGGAGAAGTTCAAGGAACAATTACTAAGGATGCTACTGGTTTAGTTTACACTGTAACATTAACTAACTCATTGGTTCCTGTTGGAAGTAGTTCTGCTCTTGCAACTGTAACTGCTGATTTCTCTGACTTAAGTGGAAACACAGCAGATACTTATAACAAAATCGTTGAGTTCAAAAAAGATACTACAGCTCCAGAACTAGTTAGTTCTTCAGTTGAGAAAATCAACGGAAAAGAGTATCTTGTATTAAACTATAACGAAAATGTATCAGTTGTTGATGCTAAGGCTATTAACGGTAAAGTTGTAAAAGATTATGTTGAAACTCCATTAAGTCCAGCAATCACTACTGACACTGTAGATGGTGGGAACGGAGTAAACTTTGAACTTCACAATGCAGTAAATGGTAAATCTAAATCAGTTCGCCTTGATTTAGCTACATTAACTTCAGGTTCTTATACATTGAACCTTCCAGCTGGTTTAGTAACAGACGAAGCTGGTAATGATAGTAAAGCTACAACTGTAACATTCAACCGTACTACAAACGTAGATACTGGTAAGCCAAAATTAACAACTGCTGGTACTAACGGTATTACAAAAATTGACAATAATACTTATACAGTATCATTTGACCGTCAGCTAGACCCAGCATCTGCTCTAAATGTTAACAACTACACAATTGAAGGTGCTGTAGTGAAGAGTGCAATCTTTACTAAAAATGATTCAACTGGTGCGGTTGTACGTTTAACTCTAGAAGACAATTCTGTAGCTTTAACTGGTGAAAGAACTGTAACTATCAAAAATGTAGCAAGTGCTGCTGGTGTAGTTATGGACCCAGTTGTGACTACCGAAGTTTTAACTGAAAACGTAAAACCAGTTGTGACATCAGCTCAATTTGTGGGTCTTGATAAAATCAAAGTAGTATTCAGTGAAAACATTAAGGAATCTACTGTAAATGCTGTAGGTTCAACTGGTGATTTTGATGTTGTTATCGGGGATGTATCTGAAACAGGTGCTTCAATTGCTGAGGATACTTCAGATACTACTGGAAAAACATTCATTATTACACTTGCAAACCCTGTAACTGCAGATGAGTATGCAAAAACTATTACTCTTAAAGCTGGCACTGGTTTAGATGTAACTGATGAAAACGGAAATGCTCTTAACTTTACTTCAATTTCTGTTGCTAAGTAATTGAGTAGACATACAAAGTACGTCGAAAAGCTCTGTAGAGAGAAATCTCTGCAGGGCTTTTCTTTTTGCCTAAATCTGTATTAAGCTTGATTTCAAATATATATTATGATTTTGAACTTACAGTCACAAAGCCTCAATTCCTTTCGGGGAATTGGGGCTATTTCTATTTTAGGAGGGAAAAGGATGAGCAAGTACCAAACCGTCAACCATCATCAGCTAGAGTTGCTAGAAAGAGAGGTGTCCATCAAACAGCCAGCCAAGCGCATCAATATTGTCAGCTTGAAGCTCGTTCGGGAGTCGAGTGTGCTGTACAGGGAGCGGCAAATCAAATCTCCGGAAGATGCGTACAAGCTGCTGAAGCCGTTTCTTGTGGAAGCGGACCGTGAGAAGTTTGTCGTTGTCTGCCTTGACACGAAAAACCAGCCGACTGCCATCAACGTCTGCCATGTTGGAAGTCTGAACGCTAGCATTGTGCATCCGAGGGAGGTGATGAAGGCTGCCATTCTCTCCAACTCGGCTTCTATCATCGTAGCCCATAATCATCCCAGCGGTCATTGTGAGCCGTCGAGGGAAGACATTGAGGTAACGAAACGGTTAGTAGAGGCTGGGGGAATTGTTGGCATTGATGTGCTAGACCATTTGATTGTTTGCCCTGACAGATATTTGTCGCTGAAAGAAAAAGGATATATTTGAGAGGAGACGAGAAGATGTTACACATGAATTGGTTTGTAAGGACAATGAAAAGAACGTTCAACGTAGCAGTCAACATTGACGAGGTGGGCTATGAAGCGTACGAATTCTATCACGAAGAACTGGACAACTATCTTGTGCCTGAAGAGCATCTGGAAAAGCTGCCGAATCCGCTGCTTTTTGAGACTCTAGCGTATGTCGATGGGAACGGAAACGAGTGGATAGCGGGGTTTGTGAGAGATGAGGAAACGGGGGAGAAATTGTACGAGGTGTGGATAAAGAACGGGGAGCCAATCGCTTACGAAATATATGTCTGAGATTGGCGGATGTTCGTTCGAGAATCTCACGGCTAGACCAAATGAAAGGGGAAGGGAAAATGGCAAAATACCATCGCATCATCATTGACGGAGTACCGTACTACCGGGAATACAGCTACGGATTGGACGGCTACGGGGAGATGCTTAGCGAGGACGAGCTCGTTCAGCAGCTGCTGGAGGAAGCGGTGGACGAGGAGATTGAGATTAGCCAAAGGGAAATCGAAGCCGCTCTGCGCCGGATTGCAGACCGTAACGACCGCAACTTACTGCAAAGCTACATCCGCTACCTGGAGCGAATCAGCCGGGAATGAGACCGACTCACGACATTTCTTTCGGCAATCTCACGACAAAACTAAATGGATTTCAACCATGCATGGCAGATTCGATGAACGTCAAGGAACCGCTATGCTTTCATTGTCAAAAAACTCCCGACATTATTATATAACTGTCGTGAGTAGGAAGGAGAGAGACAATCGTGAAAACATATCACTGGTAGAAGGCTATTGATGTATAACCACGTACATCAATAGCCTTTTTACATTTTAGGAGGCGAATGGAGCTTGGATATAGAGAAGTTTGAGAAATGGCTTTTTGCGGAGGGGAAAGCCCCCAAAACTATCGAGTCGTATGTGAACGATGTGAAAGGATTCCAATCGTACTTGCGGGAGAAGCTGAAGGACATGTGATGCTAGACTAAATAGTGGACACCGAGAATCGAGAATGCGACAATAAACCTAGCAAAATCGAGGTGTCCGAAGATGAGTCAGAAATATGACAAAGAGTTCAAAATCCCAACCGTAAAAATGATTCAGGAACAGGGGAAGCCGGTGGCGCAGGTCGCCCGAGAATTGGGCGTATCCGACAATACTCTGTACCGCTGGATCAACGAATTCAAACAGGATCCGGTCCATGCGTTTCGCGGCAGCGGCAACCTGAAAATCGAGGAAAAAACCCTTCTCGAAATGCAGAAACGAATCCGCCAACTCGAGATGGAGAACGAAATTTTAAAAAAGGCGATGCACATCTTCGCAAAAGACCGGAACTGATCTTTGCGTTTATCCACAAACACCGCTCCAAGTATCCGGTATCGGAGATGTGCAAGGTTTTGAACGTATCCCGGAGTGGTTATTATCAATGGACCAGGCGCCAGGAAAGCGAGCAAAAGAAACGTCGCCGAGAACTGGAACAACAGATTAGCCGTATCTTTGTGGACTCGCGTCGCCTGTACGGCAGCCCGAAGATCGCTCAAGTCTTGCGCCAGCAAGGTGTTCGGGTATCCGAAAAAACGGTCGCCCGCATCATGAAGGAACTGGGGCTTAAGTCGCGCACCGTCAAGACATACAAGGCGACGACGAACTCGAACCACAATCTGCCAGTGCATGACAATGTGCTGAACCAGCAGTTCAGGGCACAAGCTCCCAATCAAGTCTGGATGGCGGACATCACTTACGTTCCGACAGACGAGGGATGGCTCTATGTCGCGAGCGTGATGGACTTGTACACGCGCAAAATCGTAGGCTGGCACGCCGATGAGCGAATGACCAAGGAATTGGTCCTGCAAGCTCTGGATCAGGCTTACAACCGTCAACGGCCGAAAGGCGAAGTCCTGCATCATTCCGATCGCGGCAGCCAATACGCATCTCATGAGTACCAAAAACGGCTCTTGAAATACGGGATGAAATGCAGCATGAGCCGCAAGGGCAACTGCTATGACAATGCCTGCATCGAATCGTTCCACAGCGTGCTCAAAAAGGAACTCGTCTATCTGGAGAAGTTCAGAACCCGCAAGGAAGCCCAAAGTCGGATTTTTGAATACATCGAGTTTTTCTACAACCGGAAACGCGTACATTCCGCTATCGGGTATCTTACACCTTTTCAATACGAACGAATGTACGGTCAAATTGCGTAATTTTCTCGATTCTGGCTGTCCAATCTATTGACAGAGGTCCAAAATTCATTCGTCCCCTTATCCAAGGACAGAGAAACAGTAGCATTTGTTGTATCGTCAGTAGTTGTATTTGCTGTATCATGCCTGTATAGAGGGATTCTTCTCTCATTTTAAAACAGAGATCTTTCATCTTTCTCCGTTCAATACAACAAAGGAAGCGTTTACATCTATTAAAAAAGGCTCTATGTCAATTGTTGGGGTACACTTATCGAAGGGCCCCTTTTTTTGTAGTTGACTAGATGAGTGAACATAAAGCTTTATTTCTTAATCTCTTAAAGTTCCGAATGCCATATGACATTCGTTTGATGACTTTAATCTTGTTGTTTATTCCCTCAATAAATCCATTCGTGTAAGGGAAGAGAA
>NZ_JACIDF010000015.1 GCF_014196195.1 Anoxybacteroides rupiense
TAGGCACGCCGCCAGCGTTCGTCCTGAGCCAGGATCAAACTCTCCAAAAGAAAGTTGATTGGCTATTATTTAAATTTCGGTTGACCATACCGAAATTTTTCGATTAACGCTTCGTTTTGTTCAGTTTTCAAAGAACATTTATCTTATCGCTCACAGGCGACTTTATCAATATAACATTTGTCTTTTAGCTTGTCAACTACTTTTTTAACTATTCATTACTGTTTTTGATCGACTAAAAGCGACGTTTTTTAATATATCACTTGCACGAAAATAAATCAATAGTTTTTATTAAAAAAATAAATTAAAATCCCCCATGAATTCCTTTCACAGGGGATTTTTTAGTATAACTTTTATCTATTACGCATTTGCGGAAATAGTAATACATCACGAATCGATGGTGAATTAGTCAACAACATAACTAATCTGTCGATTCCTATTCCTAATCCACCTGTTGGTGGCATCCCATATTCTAGAGCCTCAATAAAATCTTCATCCATCTCGTGTGCTTCATCGTTGCCTTGCTCACGCTCTTTAAGCTGTGCCTCGAATCTCTCTCTTTGATCGATTGGATCGTTTAATTCTGTGAATGCATTAGCATGCTCACGCCCTACAATAAACAGCTCAAAACGATCAGTGAATCGAGGATCTTCCGGATTTTTCTTCGCTAGCGGAGAAATCTCCACTGGATGACCATAAATAAAAGTCGGCTGAATGAGTTTATCTTCTACCTTTTGCTCGAAAAACTCATTGACAATATGACCAAATGTCATATGTGGCGCTACCTCCACGCCATGTTGTTTTGCCAATTCGCGAGCTTGCTCATCCGTCATTTGCCGCCAAAAATCTACTCCCACATATTCTTTAATAGCATCCACCATGTGAAGCCGTTTCCATTGTGGGGTTAAGTCTACTTCGTGCTCTCCGTATTGAATTTTTGTTGTACCTAGTACTTCTTGAGCGATATGGGCAATCATATTTTCCGTCAGGTTCATAATATCTTGATAATCCGCATACGCTTCATATAACTCAAGCATCGTGAATTCTGGATTATGTCGTGTAGAAACTCCTTCATTGCGGAATACACGGCCAATTTCATATACTTTTTCTAATCCACCTACAATAAGCCGTTTCAAATGCAATTCAATGGCAATCCGCATATATAGCGGAATATCTAGAGCATTATGATGCGTAATAAACGGACGCGCCGCTGCTCCTCCAGCGATGGAATGCATCATCGGTGTCTCTACTTCCAAATATCCATGAGTATCTAAATAACGACGCATCGATTGAATAATTAAACTACGAGTAATAAATGTATTTTTGCTTTCTGGATTTACAATTAAATCCAGATAACGCTGACGATAACGCTGTTCAATATCCTTCAAGCCATGATATTTTTCTGGAAGAGGCCGCAAAGACTTTGTTAGCAACTCATAAGCGGATACTTTAATCGACAATTCGCCTACTTTAGTTTTAAAAACGGTTCCTTGAACACCAACGATATCTCCTAGATCGGAAGTATCAAATATTTCATATTGTTCTTCACCAACATCATCTTTTCGCACATAAATTTGAATTTGACCTGTCAAATCTTGAATATGGGCAAATCCAGCTTTTCCTTTTCCCCTTTTTGTCATAATGCGGCCTGCAATGGCTACCTGGATATTCTTTTCTTCCAATTCTTCTTTTGATAAACCTCCATATAATTCAAAAAGCTCTTCGGCTTTATGCGTGCGTTCAAATCGTTTTCCAAATGGGTCAATACCCTTCTGTCTTAGTTTGCTTAGTTTTTCTCGACGTACTCGTAATTGGTCATTCAATTCTTCGTGACTCATATTCCATTCACTCCATTTTTTAATTTATTAAAAATACTGTCAGCAAAGGCTGACAGTAAATAGTCATGACATATATTCCTTCACTTACACAGCCTGCGCATCACTCTGTTGTTTTGCTTCTACTTCTTCAACGAACTGTCTTAAAAGATTGACCAGCTCTTCCCGAGTATTGCATTCGTTAATGGCATTTCTTACCCTTGCATTTCCACGTACGCCTTTTAAATACCAAGCGGCGTGTTTGCGCATTTCTTTGACCGCAATATGCTCATTTTTTAAAGCAATGAGACGATCTAAATGCAAAATGCACACATCTATTTTTTCTCGGACAGATGGCTCTGGTATCAATTCTCCAGTTTCTAAATAGCGAACTGTTCGATAAATCATCCATGGATTTCCCAAAGCAGCACGACCGATCATAACGCCGTCAACGCCTATTTCATCAAGCATTGTTTTGGCATCTTGAGGAGTTTGTACGTCTCCATTTCCAATCACCGGAATATTAACAGCTTCTTTTACCTGTTTAATGATATTCCAATCTGCTTTTCCTTCGTACATTTGCACTCTTGTTCTCCCGTGAACAGCAACAGCCTTGCCGCCTGCGCGCTCTACTGCTTGGGCATTTTCCACTGCATAAATATGATCTTCGTCCCAGCCGATACGCATTTTTACTGTTACAGGTTTTTCAACCGCATCGACGACAGCACTTACGACATCATAAATTTTATTCGGATCTAGCAACCATTTAGCTCCAGCGTCGCATTTTGTGATTTTTGGAACAGGACATCCCATATTAATATCAATAATATCAGCATTTGTATTTTTATCGACAAATTTCGCTGCCTCGACAAGCGTTTCCTTCTCTCCGCCAAAAATTTGCAAACTTAGCGGCTTTTCACGTTCATCAATATAAAGCATATTTAATGTTTTTTCATTATTGAACAAAATTCCTTTATCACTGACCATTTCTGCACAGACCAACCCCGCACCAAATTCCTTCACCGTCAGGCGGAACGCAGAATTACACACTCCTGCCATTGGCGCTAGAACAACACGGTTATTGATCTGAACATCACCAATTTTAAACATTTCTTGCCCTCCTTTCTTCTCCCGCTATGATCTCTGGTGGCGAGAGCTCCTCAACCGTAATGTTTAAGCATTGAGCTACCATTTGTAAAAACTGTTCTGTCGGCAGGCGATTGCCTCGTTCAATTTCCCCTAAAACCGATACAGAAATGCCCAACTGTTTGGCAAATCTCTCTTGTGTGTAGCCTTTTAGCTTTCGAAAAGCGCGAATACGTCTCCCCCACTTTTCTGCTTCCATAAATATACCCCTTCTTTATTTAATAATTGATCTATACATAACGATAAATCACCATTCAAATTTGGAATGTATATTTTCTCATTAAGCTCAAACAACGGAACTAATACAAACGCTCTTTCTGCCATTCGCGGATGCGGAATGGTAAGTTGTTCTGTTTCAATATTTTCACGATTATATAATAAAATGTCAAGGTCTATCGTACGCGGTCCCCAACGAATCTCTCGTTTTCGCCCAAGCTCCTGCTCAATTTTTTGCGTTTCTTCCAATAGTTCAAAAGGAGATAGCGATGTTTGAATTTGCACAACCATATTTAAAAACTTGTTCTGTTGGATGTAGCCAACCGGATCCGTTTCATAAATAGAGGAAGTTTGAATAACAGAGATTTGCGGATGTTCCGCTAGTTTTTGAACAGCTTTGTATAAATAAAGAATACGTTGTCCAATATTAGATCCCAAGGCAATATATGCGCAGTTTTCCATTTAACGTCTCCTTACTATTTCTACCGCTACAGATTGGTAATGGCCTTTAATAGGCGGATTCGGCTTCACAACTTTGACCGTGCATTGCAGAATCGAAGAAAACGCAGATAAAACATGGCAAGCAATTTGTTCCGCCACCGCCTCAATCAGTTTAAAGCGCTGCTCCTCCACGATTTCACGGCATATTTCATATAGAGCGGCATAATTAATCGTATCATCTAAACAATCGCTTTCTCCTGCTTTTTTCAAGTCAGTCTCAATCACTAAATCAACTATAAATCGCTGCCCCAATCTATTTTCTTCTGGGATGGCCCCGTGATATCCATAAAACTCCATTGCGTTTAGATAAATTTTATCGATGGCCATCGCCCCCTTTCCCTATCATGGCATCCATCATTTTTGCCATTCTAGCGATCGGCTGAACATCGTGAATACGAACGATGTGAACCCCTTTCGCAATCCCTAAACAAATCGTGGCTCCCGTCCCTTCCATACGCTCATGGACTGGCAAATCAAGAACATGGCCGATAAATGATTTTCGCGATGTTCCTAATAACAATGGATAGCCTAATTGTACAAACTTGTCCAAATGTCTCATGACTTGCAGATTATGCTCAGCTGTTTTTGCAAATCCGATGCCCGGGTCTAAAATAATATTTTCGTCCTTCACCCCAGCTTTTTTGGCTAACTCCACACTTTCCAACAGATCAGAAATCATATCGTTAATTAAGTCTCTATAATCTACTTGATGGCGATTATGCATTAAAATAATCGGCACTTGATAATGAGCAGCTACTTCTGCCATTTTCGTATCGGCTTTAGCCCCCCATATATCGTTAATTATATGCGCTCCCGCCTCAATAGCTTGCTTCGCTACTTCTGCCTTGTAAGTGTCTACAGAAATAGGAACCTTTATTTCATTGGCCAACGCTTTTATTACAGGTATCACTCGTTTTAATTCTTCTTCTAGTGCTACTTTCTCAGCTCCGGGGCGCGTCGATTCCCCCCCAATATCAATAATATCTGCTCCAGCATCTACCAATTGCTTGGCATGTTCAACAGCGCGATCGATTGCATTAAATTTTCCTCCATCCGAAAATGAATCAGGTGTTACATTTAAAATTCCCATGATGATTGTTTTTTGCTTTATATCAAGTGTATACGGTCCACACTGAATCACATTCATTGTTCCATACTGATCCTTTCTGTTAATTGATATCTTGTCCATAAAGAATGTGTGAAGCAAGCATAATGGGCCTTCAAAGATTGAACAAAGACGCCGCGTTCACCCGGATAAACGAAATGATCGATTCGCGAAACGGGAACAATTTCTTGAATTGAGTTCGTTAAAAATACCTCTTCTGCTTGTTCTAAATCCTTTAAGGTGTAAAGTCCTTCTTCACAGCGAATTCCTGATGCGCCGAGCATAGCCATGATAAACTGTCGTGTAACTCCATTTAAAATTCCTGTTTCCAGCGCTGGAGTATATACAATTCCGTCTTTCACCCAAAACAGATTGGAGACAATTCCTTCAGCAAGAAAGCCATAATCATTCAGAAAAATCCCTTCCATGTGAGGATGGTTTCTCATCTCGCGCTTACCAAGCACATTATTAAAATAATGATGCGATTTAAGACGCGTTTCTCCCTCGGGACTATTTCTCCTTGTTTTTAAAATGGTACACATTTTTTCTTTTACAGCTATTTCCGGCAATGATTTCATATATACAATAACAGTCGGCTCAGTATATGCATCAGTTTGCAAACCAATATCGCCAATTCCCGCTGAGATATTTAAGCGAATATAAGCATCTTCTAAGCGATTAGCTGCTAATAGCTGCTGAATGATTGCGATTGTCTCTTCCCGGCTAACTGAAAAACGGATTTGCATATCCACTAAACTTTTATGAAGGCGTGCAAGATGGTCATCCAGCAAAAACGGATGACCATTATAAGTACGAAAGGTTTCAAAGACCCCCAATCCATACATAAAACCGTGATCAAATGGCGAAATACGGGCCTGTTCATTCGGAATAACTTCACCATTTATATATACATACATGGATTACCGATTCCTTTTATATGTTTGAATAAAATTGTTCAAAAGCTCCATCCCATATACAGTCATGATCGACTCAGGATGAAACTGAACCCCCTCTATAGGCAGCGTTTTATGACGAATTGCCATAATCTCGTCGTCTTCTGTCCACGCTGAAATGTCGAAGCATTCAGGCAATGTTTCCTTTTTTACAATTAATGAATGATAGCGGGTAGCTGTAAATGGATTTGGAACCCCCGAAAAAATCGTTTTTCCATCATGTAAGATTTGTGATGTTTTTCCATGCATCAGCTTTTCCGCACGAACCACTTCCCCGCCAAACACTTGTGCAATGGATTGATGGCCGAGACACACTCCGAAAATAGGAATTTTGCCAGCGAAGTGCTCAATGGCTGCCAAGCTGACCCCCGCTTCATTCGGACTGCATGGCCCAGGCGAGATCATTAGAAAATCAGGATTCAATTGTTGTATGCCCTGCACATCGATCTCATCATTTCGTTTGACAATTAACTCCTCACCTAATTCTCCTAAATATTGAACTAAATTGTACGTAAATGAATCATAGTTATCGATCATTAAAATCATCTTTTCTCACCTCGTCATAAATAATCGCTCTGCTTCGCTCATCTCTTTTGCTTGCCACAGGGCTCTTGCTTTTTTCAAACATTCTTTGTATTCATGCGGTGGCCGAGAATCAATGACAATCCCGGCGCCAGCTTGTACGTGCGCCATCCCGTCTTTGGCGATCATGGTTCGAATCGCAATATTAAACTCCATATCTCCATTAAAGCCGATCCAGCCAATTGATCCGGTATAGATTCCACGTCGCACTGGCTCTAATTCCTCAATGATTTCCATCGTGCGCACTTTTGGAGCGCCGGTAATCGTCCCGCCTGGAAACACGGCCTCTATCACATCAAAAACGTCTTTTTCCTTTTTCATTTCTCCTGATACATGCGATACAATATGCATGACATGAGAATATGTCTCAATGGTCATCCATTCATCTACTTTTACTGTACCATATTTGCATACTCTACCTAAATCATTGCGCTCTAAATCAACAAGCATGAGATGTTCTGCTCGCTCTTTCTCGTTTTCTAACAACTTATTAGCGATTTGTTGATCCTTCTCCGCTGTACTGCCTCGCGAACGTGTCCCCGCAATCGGTCTTGTACTCAAACGAGATTTTCGCTTTTTTATAAGCAATTCTGGTGAGCCGCTCACCACCTGAAATTCCGGAAAATGAAGATACCCCATATATGGAGAAGGATTTAACAGACGCAGCTTTTCATAAATGTGAAATGGATGTGTGAACAAAGGCTTGGATTGCCGCACTGACAGGTTGACTTGAAACACATCTCCTTGCCCGATATATTGCCGAACTTTTTCAACCGCCTCCATAAACTCCGTTTCTGTCATGGAAACAGATTCGCTTTGCGCCTTTGGAGTAAAAAACCACCCATTCGGCTGCTTGCTCTCCTGTAACCATAAGAATTCATAAAGCGAAAGACGCTTTTGTGCATCTTCGTGTTCTTCCTCTACATAATGAACAATGAGATGCAGAGCTTGTTCCTCATGATCATAAACAACAATATCGTCAAAAATTAAAAAATAAAGATCTGGAACTTTAAGATCATCCTCTGCTTGGGAAGGAAGGCGTTCGATATAGCGGACACAATCATAGCTAAAATAGCCCATCAATCCCCCTTGAAAATCGGGACCATCATCATCAAAATCCGTCTTCCATTGCGAAAACCATCGCTTTAGCAAATGTAACGGATTTCCTTGTAGCTTCAGTTCTTCTCCTCGATAGCGAAGCAAAAGCTCCTGTCCGCTTCCTTGTACCATTCCGGCTGGGCGCAAGCCGATAATGCTGTAACGCCCTGAACGTCCACTTTCTAGCAAAATATGATAAGGCTCATCTTGTGCGAGCCATTGATATTGTTTGAACCACTCCTTATGCTGATAAGCAATCTTTTTTTTGAGTATTCGCCTCAGTCTCATAAAAGGTCCATACCTCCCTTCCTTTGTTGCACCATACTTATTGTACTATAAAAAAATTTCGACAGGGAGTATTCCCTGCCGAGATATGCGACTTTTCATTATTCTTCGAATTGATATAGCGCTGTACTTAAGTAACGCTCTCCATTACTTGGAACAATTGCCAATACTTTTTTTCCTTTTCCGAGCTGCTTGGCTACCTTTAGAGCTGCATGGATAGCTGCCCCTGATGAAATGCCTCCTAAAATCCCTTCTTCGCGGGCAGCGCGGCGAGCAGTCTCAAATGCTTCCTCTGTCTTTACAGCAATGACTTCGTCGTAAATATCTGTATTTAAAATATCTGGGACAAATCCAGCGCCAATGCCTTGGATTTTATGCGGTCCCGGTTTTCCTCCTGATAACACAGGAGAATCTGCAGGCTCTACTGCATAAATTTTAATATTTGGGTAGGCTTCACGCAGTACCTCGCCAGCTCCTGTAATCGTTCCACCAGTACCGATTCCAGCAATAAACGCATCCAGCTGATCGCCCATTTGTTCTACAATTTCTTTTCCTGTCGTAATTCGATGGATTTCCGGGTTCGCTTCGTTTTTAAATTGCTGTGGCATAAAATAGCCGTGTTCTTTAGCCAACTCTTCCGCTTTGTTGATCGCTCCTCGCATTCCTTCACTGCCTGGTGTCAATATAAGCTCCGCACCATATGCCCGCAATAGATTACGCCGTTCCAAGCTCATTGTATCAGGCATGACCAGAATGGCTTTATATCCTTTCGCAGCCGCTACCATCGCTAAGCCAATTCCAGTATTGCCGCTTGTCGGCTCAATAAGTGTATCTCCTGGCTTTAGCTTTCCTTCTTTTTCAGCGGCTTCAATCATTGCTAAAGCAATACGGTCTTTCACGCTGCTGCCTGGATTCATAAATTCCAGCTTTACGTATACATCTGCGCTGTCTTCGTCCACGATGCGATTTAATTTTACTGCTGGTGTGTCTCCGATTAATTCTGTAATAGAGTTTACTGCACGTGCCATTTTTTATCCACCCCTAATCCCGAGTAATTTTATAGAATTTGTTTAAAATTTATCAACTATTTTCTCAATTGTCAATTATTTAATTTTTTACTCGGTCGACGATTCAGCCATTTTCTTTAATTCATATAGCTCCCGTGTTGTAAAATGATACGCCTCATTGCAAAAATGGCACATTGCCTCAGCCTGCCCTTCTTCATCAATAATCGCTTGAATCTCTTCGGGGCCTAAGCTGATAAGGGCATTTGCAATTCTTTCTCGTGAACAGCTGCATACAAAAGCAACAGGAAGAGTTTCAAGAATTTTTACATTTCCTTTGCCTAACAATTCTTCTAAAATCTCTTCAGGAGTCGCTCCTTTTTCAATCATTTTTGAAACCGGAGGAATGGCTTGAAGCCTTCGTTCAATTTCATGAATCGTTTGTTCTTCTGTATTAGGCATCAGCTGAATAATAAATCCGCCGGCTGCTAGGATTGTATGATCAGGGTTTACAAGCACCCCAACTCCAACAGAGGAAGGCACCTGCTCAGACGAAACAAAATAGTATGTGAAATCCTCTCCAAGCTCTCCAGACACAAGAGGAACTTGACCTGTGAAAAAATCACGCAGCCCTAAATCTTTCACAATCGTCAACGTTCCGTTTGTCCCTACTGCTCTGGCTACATCTAATTTGCCGTACTGATTTAAGTCAAAATGGACTTGCGGATTGGTCACATACCCTCTGACTTCTCCCTGGGCATTGCTGTCAACCATAATGGCGCCAAGTGGGCCCCCTCCCTCGATTTTAATGGTGAGCTTGCTATTTCCTTTTAGCATCGCTCCCATCATAACACCGGCTGTCATAGCGCGGCCAAGAGCGGCAGAAGCCGTTGGCCATGTCTGATGACGTCGCTGTGCCTCTCCAACGGTCGTTGTGGTTCGTACTGCATACGCCCTTACTTGTCCATCATAAGCCAAAGCTTTTACTAAGTAGTCTGACATTTCATTCACCTTTTCTTATTTTTTATCTGCATTTTTTATATAAAGGAGTTGCAGTCCTTTTAATGTTAAAAATGGATCAACGATATCAATTACGTTCGATTCGTTGGCAATCAAAGAAGCCAACCCTCCAGTTGCAATCACCTTCGGAGGAATGGCACTTTTTTCTTTCATCCGTGATACAATGCCTTCGACCTGTCCAACATAACCATATAGTATACCAGCCTGCATCGCACTGACGGTATTTTTCCCAATAATATCATCTGGACGCGCAATTTCAATCCTTGGCAATTTAGCAGCACGAGAATACAAAGCTTCTGTTGAAATCGTGATTCCCGGAGCAATCGCTCCTCCCATATATTGTTTATGTTCATTGATATAGCAATATGTTGTGGCAGTTCCAAAGTCAACGATAATTAACGGGCTCCCATAAAGGTGGATACCCGCAACAGCATTGACAATGCGGTCTGCCCCTACTTCTTTCGGATTATCATATTTAATATTGAGTCCTGTCTTAATTCCTGGTCCAACAATGAGTGGTTTAATATGAAAATATTTGTGACACATTCGTTCAAGCGCAAACATGATCGGCGGCACAACAGAAGAAATAATAATTCCATCAATATCAGAAAAATGAAGATCGACATGATTAAGGAGTGCTTTAATCGTCATTCCATATTCATCTTCTGTTTTTCCCCTGCTTGTTTCAATACGCCAATGATGCTTTAGCTCATCTCCATCATATACCCCTAATACAGTATTAGTATTTCCGACATCTAACACAAAAATCATCGCTTCATCCCCACTTTTCACACATTCTTGCCTTTCCATCATACCATAAGAATAGAAAAATTGCCTGCAAGGTAAGAAGCACGCAAAGTGTCCATCGATGGCGCTTGAAGCTAGACAGCGCCTTACTTCTAAAAAAAGAACGAGCGGTAATTTCTGATATGATGAAAAAAGATGCCTCTGTAAAAAGAGACATCTTATTCTTCTTCTTTCTTTGTATGAATATTTACTTTTACGTCTTCTTGTTGCTCTCCATTTCCCGTACGATTCGGAAGCGTTCCATGCTCAAAAAGATGTTTAATTTGCTCTGCATCTAACGTTTCCACTTGGAGTAATGTTTGGGCAATAAGCTCTAGTTTATCCCGTTGCTCTGTTAGGATATTTTTGGCTTTATCATAGCATTCCTTAATAATTCGCTGGATTTCTAAGTCAATTTCATATGCGATTTGATCGCTATAGTTTTGCTCACTATGCAAATCGCGGCCTAAAAACACTTGGCTATGAGACTGGCCGAACTGCATTGGGCCAAGCTTATCGCTCATTCCGAACTCTGTTACCATCCGACGAGCAATGTTTGTCGCACGCTGAAAATCGTTATGGGCTCCTGTGCTCACTTCATCAAAGACGATTTCTTCAGCGACACGGCCGCCCAGCAAGCCAGTAATTTTATCTAACAACTCTGGCTTGGTCATAAAGTAACGATCTTCTTTTGGCAACATTACCGCATAGCCACCTGCTTGCCCGCGTGGCACAATGGTTACTTTATGAACCATTTCCGCATCAGCTAATACCATGCCGATAACCGTATGTCCCGCTTCATGGTAAGCAACAATGCGACGCTCTTTCTCAGAAATCACGCGGCTCTTTTTCGCCGGCCCGGCGATGACGCGATCGGTAGCTTCGTCAATATCGCTCATATCAATTTTCTTTTTGTTTTGCCGCGCAGCTACGAGAGCTGCTTCATTGAGCAAATTCTCTAAATCAGCGCCAGAAAATCCTGGAGTGCGCATAGCAATGGCTTTTAAATCAACAGATTCATCCAATGGTTTGTTGCGGGCATGGACTCGCAACACCGCTTCACGCCCTTTCACATCCGGGCGATCTACCGTGATTTGACGGTCAAAGCGGCCCGGGCGCAGCAATGCTGGATCAAGAATGTCTGGACGGTTCGTTGCCGCAATAATAATAATGCCTTCATTGCCGCTAAATCCATCCATTTCCACAAGCAATTGGTTCAGCGTTTGCTCGCGTTCATCATGTCCACCGCCAAGCCCCGCACCACGCTGACGACCGACCGCATCGATTTCATCAATAAAAATAATACAAGGCGCATTCTTTTTCGCAGTTTCAAACAAATCACGCACGCGTGATGCACCGACACCTACAAACATTTCTACAAAGTCCGAACCGCTGATGGAGAAAAACGGAACTCCTGCTTCTCCAGCTACCGCACGAGCTAACAACGTCTTCCCTGTACCAGGAGGTCCAACAAGCAGCACTCCCTTTGGAATGCGAGCACCCAACTCGGCAAATTTTCTCGGGTCTTTTAAAAATTCCACAATCTCTACAAGTTCCTGCTTCTCTTCATCTGCGCCAGCCACATCGCGGAAGCGCACTTTTTTCTTTTCTTCGTTATAAAGTCTTGCGCGGCTTTTTCCGAAATTCATTACTCGGCTGCCGCCGCCTTGCGCTTGATTCAGCAAGAAGAAAAATAAAATGAAAATGATAACAAACGGAATAATCGACGTAAAGAACGTCACCCAACCGCTTGTTTCATCCGCCGGCATCACTTCTACTCTCGTCCGTTTAGCCGCCGCGTCAATACGGTTTAAAACAGGATCACTGTTCATTACATACGTAGAAAAATACTGGCCTTCACGATAGTCTTTTAGCTGACCTCTAATCTCGTATACGCCACGTTCCGGCTTCATGGAAAACGTTTTGACATCACCGTTTTCTAGATGGGTAATAAAAGCATCGTATGTCATCGGTTCAGTCCGCTGGTTGCTCCCATTAAAGAAGCTGACAACGCCAATGACCACGAGAAAAATTAGTAAATAAAATATCGTATTACGGAAGATCCGATTCATTTCTTGCCTCCTCCCATATGAAACACGCTATATTCAATAGTACCATAGAAAATCATTCCAACACAACCAATTCACCGTATGGACTGCCGCTTTATTTGCTGTATACTTCAGGCTTTAACACACCGATATAAGGAAGGTTGCGATATTTTTCACAATAGTCTAGCCCATACCCCACCACAAACTCATCCGGAACGACAAAGCCAACATAATCTGCTTCAATATCTGCTTTTCGTCCAGCTGGTTTATCTAAAAGCGTCACAATCTTGATCGATTTTGCTTTGCGGTAGCGGAACAGCTCTACCAAGTAACTCAGGGTCAGACCGCTGTCAATAATGTCCTCGATAATTAAGATGTCACGTCCTTCAACAGACGTATTCAAATCTTTTAAGATTTTGACTTCTCCAGATGACACCGTCGCATTTCCATAGCTAGACACATCCATAAAATCCATTTCTAAGTATGTATCAATATGCTTTAGCAAATCCGACATGAAAGGCATTGCCCCCTTTAACACGCCCACAGCCAGCGGAAACCGTCCGTCATATTCCTCTGTAAGCAGTTTACCTAGCTCCTTTACCTTTTCCTGTATTTGTTCCTGTGTCACTAAAACTTTTTGAATATCTTGATTCATCCCCATTTTCTTTTTTCCTCCTAGATGTTCATTGCTCTTTATAGTGTAATACAAGATATCGCATTTTTGTAACATCAGTTGCTTCAAAAGCGGATTTTTTTAGCTTTGGAAGCCACAAAATTCTCCCTTGTCCATCTTCAAGTACAGGCCAGCTATCTCGTTCATGCAAAGGGATTTTTTTTTCAATAAAAATATCCTTGATTTTTTTTGTTCCCTTCATCCCTTTTAATGTCATGCGATCACCCTTGCGCCTTGTTCGCACACGCAGAGGAAGTTCAAGCGTTTCTGGATCTAGAACCAGTATGGCATTTCCTTTTCGCTCCCTCGGATAGTGTTCCCAAAATTCGCTTATGATTGCACATCCATTTGGCAAATACAACGTTGTTGGTATGGCTGCATCAAATTCGACCATATAAGCCCCTGTTTTCTTTTCTTGGAACGTGAAGGTACAGCTATCATAAGAACGAATGATTTTTAGACCATTTGGAAAATCCAGCCTGCCTGAAGGATGGTTATTGTTTAAAATGGCTAACACATTTTTTATATGTAACGAGGACAAAGAGGAAGGCTTTCCATCATAAAGACAGTTCAATATTAGTTGAATCCCTCTTCTTTGTAAAGGCTTAGGCATCGCTTGAAACGGCTGAATCCGCAAAGTAATTTCGTCAGATTGCTTTTCCATTACCTTATTCATCGCTTGCTCCGTTAATTCCTCTAAAAAGGCTTCATCCTCCATCATCGTTTCACTATAATATTGAAACCGTTCATGGACACGCGGATTTTCTTTTTTCAAAAAAGGAAGGAGCACGTGGCGAAATCGGTTTCTTGTATAGCTATCTTTCGTATTGCTTTCATCGTAGCGAGGCTGAAGGCCATGATCATAACAGTATGCTTCAATATCATCCCGACTGATGCATAAAAATGGACGGATGATATAACCATCGTGAAATGGCCGCTTAACCGGAATCCCGGCATATCCCTTCTGGCTACTTCCACGAACAAGCCTCATTAAAATTGTTTCAATTTGGTCGTCACCATGATGCGCCAACGCTACATAAGAAGCAGAATGCTTCTCCATGATTTCCTGAAAAAAACGGTAACGGCATATGCGAGCTGCCTCCTGTACACCTATCTTGGTCTGACGTTGGAAAGAAGGAACGTCAATTTGTGTTGCCTCACATATAATACCGAACTGAGCGCAAAAATGTTTCACAAAATTCATATCTTCTTCTGATTGTAGACCGCGAAACATATGATCTACATGAGCAGCAACAAGCTTGATTTTCCATTCATGTCGAATAGTATAAAAAAAATGTAGCAAAGCAAGAGAATCAGGTCCACCTGATACACCAACTACAACAGTCGAATTCGGCTCAAGCAGCTGATGCGTCTGAATAAAGGAACGGACGGTCGAAAGCATATAGCAAAAACCCTCTTCTATCAATTTTCTTCATTATTTATCGTATCATTAATGAAATATTTTCTCAAAAAAGAAGGTTTGTCAATTTAAAGAACTTGTCCATATAAGTATAGTACGTATACGAATAATAAAATGGCAGCAATAAATGCCGTTTCAATCACTCCTCCTCGCCGCTTTTTTGCTTTCCGCCGTTTTTTCCTGCTTCTTGATGAAGGAATTGTTTGGGGAGGAACATGCTTTTCTTTTGGCGGGAGATCAGAATGATGAATAGCTGCTACCAGATCTCGTTTCATTTCAATCGCTTGCTTATAGGTTCCATCAATCGCTTTCATAAGGGCTTTGCGATATTTTCGCAATGTCGCATCCGCTTCAATCATAGATAGTAACTGCTGACGCGCATTTTCCTTTTTGGTAAATTGTGTAGGATAGCAAACATGAATCATCATCATTGCGACTGCGAATAGATCATAAGCAGGGTCTGCTTTTCGTGAACCAAGTCCCCAATATCCCCGATCATAAAATTCAGTAAATTCTTTAATTGCTCTTCCTTGCAAAGTCGTACCGCCAACATCAAGTAGCCGAATAGTTGGTGGCATTCCTGCCACTAGCAAATTCTCTGGTTTTAAATCTCCAAATACCCAGCCTTCTTTATGCAGCTTATCTAATGCAGATAGCAATTGCAAAATTAAAATGATCATCCATTCTTTTCCTCTTTTTTTAATAAAGGAAAAGAACTCCTCTCCTTTAATATATTCCATTACATAAAAAGGAGTCAGGCGATTGGTAGAGGGATCAAGCCAGTCATCCACGTCTAGCAAAGAAGGCCCAAGGGCGGCTCCTTGGACCTTGGAAAAACGTTTTAATACATTTACTTCAGATAAAATGGTGGTGTTATTATCACTTAATTTAATCGCCACAAGCCCCTTTTGGCTTTCCGCCAAATAAACAACCCCATTTGCTCCGTTGCCGAGCAGCTTAATCATTTTGTATGCTTTGCGATGCCATTTTCCCGTAATAATCGTTCCAGTCGGCAGCTTACATAGATGATTCTTCAAAGTATGATTCATCACCAGAGATCAAACTCCTTAAGGAACGTTTTTTATTGAAGTAGTAGGAAACCGCTTCACGTAATGCAGGACCTGTCGGTGTAAGTCCTCCAGACGTTAATTTCGGAAATACGGACGATAGTGCCTCCAGATTAGGTGTCCAGTCCATCACTTTTTCTACATTTCCTTGTTTCCCAGGAAATACGAAAACAGAGAATTGGTTATCTCCGGTACGGGCATTTAAGCTCAACGATAAATCAAATAATGCTTCTTTGACTGTTGGCAGCTTGGTTTTCATGCTTCCGCTTGTGTCTATTAATATTAAAACTTCCAATTCAATCGTTTCGCCGAGTTCATCGACAACTTCCATGACTTCTCCGCGCTTTTCTGGAGGCAGATCCTCTAACGATGTATCGGAACCTAAAATCTGCTTTAGCTCTTTATTAACCACTCCTTGCAATGTTTGTGTCATCGCTTTTCGTGTGACCATTTGCACGGTTTGTGATAGCTGTTTAGCATAAACAACCTGACTAACTCCACCTCCCGCCATTGCAATTCCTTCTATTTCACGCAAGCCGTTTTCATCAATCGTATCTTGATCAAGCACACCAATGACATTGACTGTAATTCCCTGCTCCTTAGCTAGAGAAGCCATTGCGATCGGATCTTCTCCGTGGTTGGAGCAACCATCCGTAATTAATAAAATTTGCCGTAATGTTCCTTTTCGCACCTTTCATTCCCCTCCTCAAATGATGTATTACCATCATCGACGGAATGAAAGAATTTTATACTTATTGAGCTTTTTTCGCATACATATAAGCCGGAATCGTTGCCCATTTTGGCGTATTATGCTTAATCTTAGCTACGATTACGGTCATATCATCCTCGATTTTTCCAGAACGAGTTCGAATCACCTCTTCCATGATTAAATCCGCTACTTCTTGTGGATCATTGGTTTGCAATTCGGTAATTTTTCGTTTCATCCATAGCTCATGATTCTCGACATGGGAAGGCCCTTCAAATACTCCATCGCTCATCATAATTAATAGATCGCCCGCTTTTAATTGCTCGCTAACCATTTCAAATTCGAATTCTTTAATAATTCCTATTGGTAAATTGCTTGATTCAATTTTTATCACTTTATTTCCTCTTTTAACAAAACTAGGAATAGAGCCGATTTTCAAAAATTTCGTGGCCGCATTTTGCAGATCAATAATCGCTAAATCAAGTGTTGAAAAAATTTCATCCGTCGTTCTCAGTGAAAGAATCGAATTAATCGACTTAATGGCTACTGTTTCATCAATACCTGTTTGTAAAATTTTTTGCAATAACCGAAGCGTTTCATTGCTTTCATTATGCGCTCTTTCTCCATTCCCCATCCCATCGCTGATTGCAATCGCATATTTTCCTGCGCCAAGCTCAATCATGGAATAACTATCACCAGAAACAAATCCCCCTCCTTTTGCTGCAAACGCTACCCCTGTTTCGACAACAAAAGCTTTCGTTGATCCGAATGCAACACGGCAATATCCATTTGGATAGGCGGCACACTCCTCTCTTTTGACAACAATGGTTTCATCTAAAATATCAGAAAGCATCGGCGCGATTAATTTTTCACATTCCCCTCGCCCCTCGCAATATGGAATGCTCATCTCAATATCAATATTTCCTTTTTCCAAACTATAAATATCAACATGCCCCACCTCGATGCCAAACTCCTGCAACGCGTGGAAAATTTGTTCCTCCTGTAAATAATGATTTTCGCGCTCCCGTTGAATCTCTTTAGCGAAATCTTCCATAACTTGCGAAACTCCCATAAGTTGTTCAGCCACAAGCTTGCGGCTCTCTTGAATTTGCTTTCGCAGTTTTTGATTAGCTTGATAAATCGCAACATCCTTTTCCATCACTTCAACCATTTTTTTGGCCTTCATGCAGTAGCGATCCCATTCACGCAAAAGTTTATGGTTTTGCATGAGATTTCCTGTCTCAGCCTCTGTCATAATCTGTTTCATATAATCATATGTTGTATCAAACTGCTGAGACCAGCATTGTTCTTTCCTAAAGCATGTTTGGCATGTTTTCTCAGCAATATTGCTAAGGAAATAGTCAACCTCTCTTTCGCTATATTCATGATCTGAAAGAAGCCGATCGCTAGAAAAGCTGTTAGCCAATGCCTGAAACACACGGGAAAATTGCGAAACTCTCTGAGCAGTCACATCGCGCACTTTCCGTACATATTGCTGTTGTTCATTCATATACTCGACAGTGCCAGGTACATACTTGGCTACCTTTTCTATTAACGAGCTAGGAGTAAGCAGAAACAACAATGTCGCAACGCAAGATTCCAATATGGTTGGAACGACATCCATTTTTCCGTTTCCATACAATCCGATCAATAAAGTAGCAACAAGCATTCCAAAAGCCGCACCAATTTTCTTGCCTTCTTTCAATAAGCCGCCTAAAAGCCCAGCAAATGCAAGCAATCCCATTTCATATAAATTGTCCACATTCGCTAAGCTTAAAATCAGTCCTGTTACTACTCCTACTGTCGAACCAACTGTTGTACCTGCCACAAAAGCAAATAGTAATACGAGATAACGGGATAAAATATACTCAGCAGATAAATCAGATAGCTGCCAGCCAATCGTACCTGTTAGCATCGAAGCAAGTAAAATAACGAGAGAAATAATTTCCTCAGACCTTAATGATTGCTTATATTTTTGCATTGTTAACAGAGGAATGCTTTGCAGAAAAATCAGAGTAAGGACAAACCCAAGACCAGCTTCAATCAAAGCCATGATATTTTCGTACATTGTCGGTGTACCCGATAAAAGGTAAATAACCGCCAATTTTGTAGAAAAAGAGAGACAAAATACAACAACAGGGAGCGTTTTCAGTGATTCATCAAAAAATTTCTTAATGAATGGATAGAGCAGCAAAAAGCTAACCATCCCTCCCAAAACAAACAGCGCCGTTTCAAACGATACCGTTAGTGATCCTGCTACTAAAGCAATAAATGCTAACCCTGCTTTTTCACGGCGCATCATATAAACAGACACAAAAAATGGCAAAGCAAATGGAATCAGCTTTGATAAAATGAGCGCGCGCCCAAGCAAAAAACCAATGACTAATAATAGAAATCCTTTATGAATAAACAAATGCCCTAACCTTAATTTCAAATGCTTCGTCCAACGTGAGAAAATAGCTGGTGTGTTGTTAAGCGGCACCTCTGAAATTTGGTTGATTAAACGACTTTCAATTCTTTCCACTTCCGAACCACTCCTTTGTTTTTTCTATTAGCCCTATTATATCTCCTGAATTATCAAAAATTTGTCAAAAAAGGAACGCTGTATAAAAAACTGTTCGACGAATTTCATGCTCACTTGCCATAATGATACAGGCTCTGCCTTGTTTGAAAAAAATAAAAAAGGATGCTTCCTATTGCTAGGAAGCATCCTCCTGTAGTGACCCGTACGGGATTCGAACCCGTGTTACCGCCGTGAAAGGGCGGTGTCTTAACCACTTGACCAACGGGCCTTATTTTTATGATAGCGGCGGAGGGAATCGAACCCCCGACCTCACGGGTATGAACCGTACGCTCTAGCCAGCTGAGCTACGCCGCCATATAACGACAATTATAATTTTAATTTTCTATTTTTCTTTTGTCAACATTTTTTTATCTATTTTTGAATGTAAAAAGGAATATGGCCACCGTTCTGCCTTGCCTGTACTTACATAACAAGCATCGCTGTCTATCGCATGACGATCCCTGTATTCTTTGACAAAACGAGCGACATTTACACACGTCAGCCACTTGAGTTTGTATGACCATCATCAGATGCGACATAGAAAAAGCATCCATCAGCTGGATGCTTCTATACGTTCACCATTTACTTATCTGCCCGATTATTATGGTAATTCAGCAGCAAGTCAACCGCGTCTCGCGCCACGACCTCCTCGTTTTGATTCAGTATGACGTTTTAGAGAGGCTAAACGATCTTCGCTTTCTTTTAAAAAGCGGCTGATTTTTTGTTCGAAACTCTCTTTTGTGGCACGATCATTCACTTTCGTACGCGGGCGCTGTGAAGACTGCGATTCTTTTGCCTTTTTAATCGACAAGCCGATTTTTCCGTCTTTTTCAACATTAATGACTCTGACATCTACCACATCGCCGACTTTAAGATGGTCATTAATATCTTTTACATAATTATCGGCTACTTCGCTAATATGCACCAAGCCTGTTACGCCGTCTGGCAGCTCCACAAACGCTCCGAATTTTGTAATTCCCGTTACTTTGCCTTGTAACTTGCTGCCTACTTCAATTGACATAAAAAAAGTGCTCCTCCTTAATCATTAAAAAAGTAAAAATTATTTTCTTTATTATAACGAATGCGAAAAACAGGTGTCAATAAGCTCAATGCCCATGTCTTGAGGGATTCGCTGATTATTTTTTCGGAACAGCAAATATGATTTCCCCTTCTTTTGATAAATAATACTTTTTTCTGGCCAGTTCCGCAATATAGTCATCGTCATGAAGCTTTTTAATTTCGTCCTCCAATTGCTTTTGCTGCTTCTCCAACGCTTTTAATTGTTTCTCGAGCTTCTGCTGCTCTTTTACCTTCGCCTCAATATCGGCGGACTGAGAGTGGAGAGAATATAAAAATACAGTGGACAGCGCCATGAGCACCGCACATAAAAAAGCAAAACGAATAACAACCATACGCCGTCTTTTTGCCGTTTTCCTTTCTTTTTCTTCGTGTGCTAGAGCATATGAAGAATGAAGCTTTGTCACATTGTTTTTATGTAAAGCACTCACATTTTATACCTCCACTCCTATTTTCGGAATTTAGAGCTCCTTTTTATGATGATATTCTTGACTCTTTGCACAACTCCTGCCGCCCAATCAAAAAATTTAGCTATTGTCTCTCTTTGCTTAAGCGGAACCATCATCCAAAGCCATTTTATCAGCCAAAAAACAGGCATTAGCAAAAAAATAACACAACGATAGAGCAGTTTACATGTCGAAAGAATCAATTTCCATATCACAAGCAAAAGCAGCAGTAATAGATGCAGAAGCCCTTGTATAGGGCGAACCACTATATAATAGCATGTCCTGACAAAAAAGCGGAACAATGCTGTAAAAAAGCGAATTAACATTTCTAATAGCCGCAAATATAGGCTGCGCAACAAGCTTTGATAAGCGGCATAACCACATAAAATAGCTAAAAAAATATAAACTCGCAGTTCCCCTTCATTAACAAGCAGCAATACATAAAAAATAATGAGACCTTGGAGGAGCCAGAATAAAACATCATTAATAAAAACGATGAAACGAGCCCGCTTCCGGCGTTGTAAAAAGCGGCTATATGTGTCGATCGACAGGCCGAGCCAGCCGCCCATTCCAATCATAGCAAGCATCGTTTCGAGTTGAGTGGTTACACTCATTTGAACAACTTGCTAAAGAATCCTTTAGCTTTCTCCTGATGATGTTCATCTAAATAAATCAAATCGAAAATTTTCCCCTTGATGGAAACAATTCCTTTATCAACATCTAAGTTTTTCATTTGCAAGTTTTGTCCCCGAATAGACAAAAATCCCATCACTGTTTCCAACAAAAACTCTTCGCTGTCAAAGCTTTCTACCTGCTTGACACCCGTAATATCTAAAAGCCGGCGCCCCCGCATCACCACATCATGCTCTTGCACAGCTCCTTTATTGTTCATTCCTTCGTAATGTTGGCTCATATTCATCCCCCGCAATCATCTCACATTTGTACCATATGTATGAATGCGAGGGACATTTTAGAACAAGCTATCATCATTCATTTTGTGGGAGTTCCTCTTCGATACGCTCTTCCTTTATAATTTCATAAAGCTGCGACGCTTCTTCTTTTTTTGTCGTTTCTTTTAAATCAGTAATTTTAACAGTCAATTTTTTCTGTCCAAATTGAATCGTCACTTCATCCCCTATTTTCACTGTTGAGCTAGCCTTTGCAATGGTATCGTTGATCGCGATACGCCCTTGCTCTGCCACTTCTTTCGCTAATGTCCGCCTTTTAATAAGGCGTGATACCTTCAAAAACTTATCAAGCCGCATTAGCCGTCCTCCTTTTATAGACCTTTCTCCTTTGCTTCCTCCCACCATTGATCAAGCTCTTGTAGAGATAGTGCCTCCATGCGCAAGCCGCGCGTCTTCACCTGCTCTTCAATATAAGAAAAACGACGGTAAAATTTCATATTTGTTGCCTGTAACGCCTCTTCCGGATTGATCTTATAATAACGAGCGATGTTGACAAGAGCAAACAATAGATCTCCGAACTCATTCATTTGCTTTTTCACATCTTGGTGTCCTTGCAAAAGCTCCTGTTTAAATTCTTGCATTTCTTCTTCTACTTTCTCCCACATCGGTTTTACGTCATCCCAATCAAAGCCGACTTTTGCTGCTTTTACTTGAAATTCATAAGCCTTTAGAAGACTTGATAAACTTTTCGGCACTTGGTCAAGCAACGATACAGAACGGTCTTGTTTTTCTTTTTCCTTAATCAGCTGCCAATTTTGCAAAACTTCCTCTGCATTTTGTACCTCTATGTCTCCAAATACATGGGGATGGCGGCGAATCATTTTCTCCGTAATTCCTTTGATGACATCAAATATGGAAAAAAGACCCTCATCCTCACCAATTTGCGCATGCAGCATCACTTGCAATAAAACATCTCCCAATTCTTCAATGATGCCGGCATCGTCCTGCATATCAATAGCATCAAACAGTTCATATGCTTCTTCTAGCAAATATTTTTTTAATGATTCGTGCGTCTGCTTACGATCCCATGGACAGCCATTTGGTCCGCGGAGTGTAGCAATGACATGACGCAATTTCTCAAAACGATGATACAGCCACTTTTCTTCCTTCACAGGCGGAACGTAGACGCTCGTTAAATTGTTCAGCTCCGTAACACGATCCAGCTCATATAAAGGAACTTGAATCACTTTTTCTGCTACCGTCCCTGCCGCTGTCACCACATAAACAGGATAATCATCTGGCAGTTGTTCCATTAATGTGAGTTTCACTTCAGAAGCAATGAATGAATCATATACTTGACAAAAAACAACGTGATTCGTTAACTGCCACTCCTCTTGCTGAAACGATGTTGCATCCAGAAGCTGAAAGCCTTCAATTGGATCGATTTTCACAGCGGCAAACAGCGGATCCAAAAAGCTTTGGCCCCCTGAAACCACCACCCGGCATTGCTGCTTTTGTTCAGCCTCTAATAAAAGCTGTACCGTTTTTTCTGCTACGAGAGGGTGTCCAGGTACCGCATAATATACATCGCTCGTTTGCGCTTTGTCCAACAGTACACGAACAATCGCTTCATATACTTCTTCAAACGTTTCATATGTTTGATATAACTCATCAAAAGAGGTGGCCGGGACCCCTTCATCAATAAGTGCTTGTACAACCGGATGCTCTTTTGTGCGCAAAAAAAGTGGAGAAGCCGTTTTTAATTGACGGTAAATGCCAAGCGGCAATTGATCTATATCTCCCGCACCCAAGCCAAAAATAAAAATCGTATTCACTTTTCATCACCTATTTTGCCAAGAAATATGCATAATTTTTCTCCAAAAGGAAATAAAGCAATCTCTTTTGGAGAGAAAAGCTTTCCTCTTAAAATCATTATAATATAAACGCTTCCTCCAAGCAGCACGCCAAGCAATGCTTGACCTGTCGCTCCCAGCCGGCTTCCTCCCCACAGCTGCGTTCCCCACATATATAGTTTTAATGATACCACCATTATAAGCGCCGCTTTCATTACAGCATATACATCTTTCTTCCTAATAAACCAAACACCTATCTTCTTTCGTAATACTTGATACAGAAACAAAAACATCACGATGTATGAAAGCCAGGTAGCCCATGACGCTCCGGCAATTCCAAACATAGGGACAAACCAAAGATTGCCCAACCACTTACTAATAAACGCAATGAGTACGCCAATGACGGCAAATTGCTCATATCCAATCCCTTGTAAAAGGGCGGAAGCTGTAAGAGACATCGTGGTAAAAAAAATAGATAGCGATAAAATAGCTAATGGCCAAGAGCCGGCATCATTTTTGAACAGCATGATGTTGACCGGACGGATTAACGCAGCCAAGCCAAAAGCCGCACCGATACCGACAACAAGAGCAACCCGCAAGGTGACGTCTATTTTTTCTAAAATAAATGTCTCGTCCCCGCGTTTTTTCGCTCCTGCAATGAGCGGCACAAGCGTTAATGAGAACGACGTCGCAACAACGGTTCCTAGCTGCACAAGCGGCTGACCGCGATCATATACTCCTTTAAATGCTTTCGCAGCCTGCTCCTCTATTCCTTTTTCCATTAACAATGATAATAACGACATCGCATCAGCAAGTTGAGTAAGCGTTAGTGCCATATTGGCTATACAGATCGTCAATCCTTGTACAAATAAATACCGAATAACACTTTGAGCAGACAGCCTCGAAGCTTCGTAGAAATACAGTGAACGTGCGCTGCGCAGCCAATACGCACTTAAAAGCAAAAGCGCTGCAAACCCTCCCGTCAACGATCCAAAAATAGCACCTGTTCCAGCTTCATACATGGTATGTCCCGTTTTCACTAAAAGATATGAACAGATGATAATCGTGGCTACTCGCACGGATTGCTCTGCTACTTGTGACAGAGCCGTTGGCATCATCTCATTTTTTCCTTGGAAATAACCGCGTAATACGGAAAGAAAGGGCAGAAGTAAAAATGAGAAAGAAATGGTACGAATCAGCGGTGTCAGCTTTTCATCTCCCATCCATCGCGCAATCCACCCTCCCCCTACGTACAACACACCGAAGCAAAGCAGGCCCATAACAGCTAAAAACCAGAATGAGACTTGCAAAACATAGCGAATTCCCGCTTCATTTTTTTCTTCTGCTTGCTCCGCTACAAGTTTAGAGATGACAACGGGATAGCCGTATGTAGCTAAAGCTATAACCATTGCATAAATCGGATAAACCTGCTGATAAATGTAGAAACCGATATCGCCTACAATATTTTGATAAGGGATACGGTAAAAAGCGCTCAATATTTTCGTTACAACGGCTGCAATAGCCAAAACAGTAGCTCCGCGCCATATGCTTGCATTTCGCGATTCACCATTTATAGCCATTTCGCTTCACCTTCCAACACTCTAAAAGCTAGCCCTTGCCATTATAACGCAAAAAGAAAAAGACAGCATAGCAGCTGCCTTTCTGAAGGAATAGAATGCTGTTTATTCAAAACAGCCCGCTCGCCTCAAAGCTCGTTGCATAAAGTACAAACATTCCTTAAGGGGATAACATTTTATTAGGCGTCCATTCTGTTTTAAAATCTCAGGCGCTCTTTTTAGCATACCCCGTAAACGATAACCCAATAGCAAGCAGGTCGACATTGATAGCCGTTATAACATTTGCCTGCTTTAGACATGCGAGCGGAGGCCATTCACGTGTTACCGCTCAAAATATAGCGATATCGTTTGTTAAGTAATCCACTTTATTTCATTATTGCTCCATTTGCCGCGCTAAAAAGCTTGCAGCAGTTTCCGCTGATTTGTGCTCTACTTCGCCAATCGTTTTGTCTTTTGATAAAATGACAACAGCTCCAATTGGATCCCCGTTCGCCACAATCGGTCCGATTGTATATGATTTCAATCGTTCCTCATGGCCATCGACAAGCTCCACTTCACTCTCTTCTGTATGGATCACAGACTGGCGCTCCTCCATTGCTTTCTCAATAAGAGAGCTTACACCTTTATTGAGAAATTCTTTTTTCGACACACCAGCTACGGCGATAAAGGTATCTCGGTCACAAATTAAAACCGGATGACCTAAGCTGTCAAACAATGCCTCTGCATATTCTTTCGCAAAATCACCAAGCTCGCTAATAGGCGAATATTTTTTTAATATAACCTCACCATCACGATCAACGAATATTTCGAGCGGATCTCCTTCTCGAATACGCAACGTTCTGCGAATTTCTTTTGGAATGACAACGCGTCCTAAATCATCAATTCGACGAACAATACCAGTTGCTTTCATCTATTGCTGCCTCACTTTCATCTAAATTTAAAAATTACATCGATGAATCCTTCGTTGAAGAATTCACCATTGTTGTGATTAGTATCCTTCACAACCCAACTTCTATACACGATGAAAGTGATTTTTTCAATTTTAGATAAAATTCCCCAACCTCCATGATCGACAACATTCCTAAAAAATAAACATGAGATCCCCATGATGCTAGGTAAGCATTATGCTCAACTACTATTATAGATACATCTTGATACATCAACATTTGTCCCATGCGAACAAGGGATGATCCGATTGGAATGATCGGACAACCCAATAAAACCGCTTCCAGATAAATTCATTTATCTGGAAGCGGCTTGTTGGTTGGTTTTGGCGTCCCCGAGGCAGGTCGGTGACTTTTCTTCCGGCTTCGGATTTTTGTAGATAACGTTCGTTGATATTTATACAGCACAAGGACAACAAATAAACCAATTGTATCTGACACCACGGGTAAACATGGGATGCTTAAGCTGTCACCGATTTTCCGTCTTTCTCATATACTAACTCTTTTAAGGTTTCATATAAGATGACAAGCCATTCCTGAGGCTTTAGCCCCTTTACATACAGCACAATTTTTAGCTTTGGACCTTCCATGCCAAATCCAAATATTCGTCCATATCTGTTTCCTATTTTCGATAAACGTTGGATTTGTACATCCTTAGAAGCCTGATCATTAAATAGTAAATCAATTTGTTGCTTATGCTGTTTAATGGACTCGACTCCATTTTGTTTTGCATATACCTTCATTTCAGCAATTTGGAATAAATAATCTACCTCATCTGGATATTCTCCAAAACGATCCAACATTTCTTCGCGAAGCTCCTCCAACTCTTCTAGGGTGCTGATCGCTTTAAAGCGTTTATACATATCAATTTTTTGCAAGCCATCAGAAATATACGTATCAGGAATATAAGCATCAATTTCGATATCGATTTCCACATCAGCTGGCTTTTCTTCTTGCTGCACTCCTCTTCGTTTTTCAATCGCTTCTTTCAGCATTTGTGAATACAAGTCAAAACCAACCGAGTCAATAAATCCATGCTGCTCAGCTCCCAGTATATTTCCGGCTCCACGAATGGATAAATCACGCATGGCAATTTTAAATCCCGATCCGAGCTCTGTAAATTCTTTAATTGCCTGCAGCCGTTTCTCAGCAACCTCATTTAATACTTTATCCTTTCGATACGTAAAATAGGCATACGCTACCCGATTTGAACGGCCAACGCGCCCTCTTAACTGATAAAGCTGGGATAGCCCCATTTTATCTGCCTCATATACAATCAATGTATTAACGCTTGGTATATCAACGCCTGTTTCAATAATTGTCGTCGTCACTAGCACATCGTATTGTCCCTCTAAAAATGCAAGAAGCACAGATTCCAGTTCGTTCTCGCTCATTCTCCCGTGCGCATATGTGACACGAGCGTCGGGTACAAGCATCGAGATCTCTTCCGCTCTTATATCAATATCTTCAATGCGGTTGTACAAGACAAATACTTGCCCATCTCTGGCAAGCTCTCGCTCAATGGCCTCGCGAATTAGCTCTGGCGTATGTTCCATCACATACGTCTGTACAGGAAAACGATTTTCCGGCGGAGTCTCAATAATGGATAAATCACGCACGCCAATCATGGACATATGCAATGTTCTAGGAATCGGCGTTGCAGTCAATGTTAGCACATCAATATTCGCTTTTAGCTGTTTAATTTTCTCTTTATGGCTTACACCAAACCGCTGCTCTTCATCAATAATGAGCAGCCCTAAGTCTTTAAAGGCTACATCCCTCGATAATAATCGATGGGTGCCAATCACAATGTCAACTGTGCCATTTTTCAATCCTTGGATCGTCTCTGATTGCTGCTTCCTTGTCCGAAAACGATTAAGCAGGCCAATTTCAATCGGATATCCTTGAAACCGCTCTCGAATCGTTTCATAATGCTGCTGGGCCAAAATAGTGGTTGGAACTAAAAAAGCTACTTGCTTTCCATCCATAATCGCTTTAAAGGCTGCGCGAAGGGCCACTTCTGTTTTTCCGTAGCCGACATCGCCGCATAATAAACGATCCATCGGCTTTTCGCTTTCCATATCCCGTTTAATTTCCTCAATAGAACGCAGCTGATCATCTGTTTCTTGATAAGGAAAGGCTGCTTCAAATTCGCGCTGCATTTCCGTATCTGGAGAAAACGCATATCCCTTGCTTGCTTCCCGCTCTGCATAAAGTTTAATTAAGTCTTCCGCAATATCTTGAACAGACGACTCAACCTTTTTCTTTACCTTTTTCCATTCCGAACCGCCCAATTTATAAATTTTCGGTTCTTTTCCCTCTGAGCCTACATATTTTTGCACCTGATCGATTTGATCGACAGGAACATAGAGCGTATCGCTACCTTGATATTGAATATGAATATAGTCTTTATGAATCCCATTGATTTCTAACGTCTCGATGCCTAAGTATTTACCAATCCCATGATTGACATGGACTACATAATCTCCTACTTGCAGCTCTGAATAGCTTTTAATTCGCTCTGCATTTGATAATTTCTGTCGGCGAGCTGGTTTTTTTACCCGCTTTTTAAATAGTTCTTCTTCAGTAATGACCGCCAGTTTTTGCATCGGCAACTCAAAACCAGTGCCCAAGTCTCCTTGAATAATCTGGATCTTGCCATGCATCGGCAACGCTCCTCCAGGCAAAGGAGAAGCATCCATCTCATAATCTTCCAAAACAGATTGTAATTTTCGCATTCGTTCTGCATTCGCAGCTAAAAAAACGATGGCGTATTTCGCCTTTTTCCATCTTTCTAGCTCCGCCTTTAGCAACGGCATTTGTCCATGAAAATTTTGCATTTGCTTGCAGGAAATATTGACGATATTTTGCGGATGGGTGTGCGGAACATGCCGTAAAAAGAGCGATAAATATAAAATCGGCCTTTTGTTTTTCTGCAATAGATCAGAAAATGAGTGAGAAACAAAAGCAGTATGAATCGTTTTACCCTCTGCAAGTAAACTTGTCTGCCACTCTGCTTCCTCTTCATCTAAATTTTCTGACGTTTCTTGCAGCCGGCTCACCTCATCAAGCAACAACAAACCGTTTTCTGGCAGATAATCTAGCAAACTAGCAGGTTGCTCATAAAAAAGTGCCGAATATTTATATGGCTGCTCAATTTCTTGCCCTTGCTTCAAGCGCTCGAGCTCATATGAAATATGCTGCAATAGCAGCTGCTTCGTTTTTTCATCTTTGACCTTTTGAATACTTTCTTTTAATCCCATCTCAATGCGCTTGATTCCTTGCTGCAGTGCATCCCCATATACAAGTGTCTCATTTACAGGTCCGATTAAAACTTGCTGCACTTCCTCATGAGAGCGTTGATCGTCAACCGTAAATGTTCGAATCGATTCTACCTCTGTATCAAATAATTCCATTCGGTATGGCAATTCAGCTGTTAACGGATAAATATCAATAATACCACCGCGGATGCTAAATTCTCCCGGGGTTGATACAACGGATACACGCTTATATCCCATTTGAACAAAACGATGTTTATAAGCTTCAATATCGAATTCTTGCTCCACAGTAATTTTCAGTAAATTTTCTTTCCATAACGACTTTGGCGGCAATAAACGCCGCACCCCAGCAACAGGAGCAATCACAATTCCTCTTTTTTGCTCTGACCAATAATTCATGACCTCTAAACGCTGAGCCTTTAGTTCCGGGCTAGCAATGGCCATTTCTGCGGCAATCATTTCATTAACTGGATACAGAAACACTTCCTCTGATCCTAAAATTTGAACAAGATCATCATATATTTTTTGCGCTTGAAATAGGTTATGAGCAACAATAAGAAGCGGTCTTGCTGTTTCTTTATAAAGAGCAGATAAAAATACGGATCGAGCAGAGCCAGATAATCCTGTTATAAGCTGCTCTTTTAACCCCGCCTCAATTCCTTTCATGATCGATTGAATATCTTGGTTTTCGATAAAATAATGATGCAACGAACGCACCTTGCTCTCCCTCCTCTCGCAAAGCAATAAATGCAAAAATGCTTTGGTCACCCAAAGCGATCTACTGAATAAATTTTTCGCATTGATGCAGTTCCGGATTTCTCTCAAGCGCCTCATAGCAATCTTCACAAATCGTTTTTACATGAATTTCCCCGTTTGGAAGATAGGAGATCATATCTAATCGCTCTTCTTCTGTTAAATGGTGAAAGCCCAGTTGTTCACTATATATCGGCACTTGACTGATCGTTCCTATTTTTACTCCACAATGCCGACAATAATAGTGTAATGCCATATGGATAACCTCCTAACGGTCTCTTGCTCACATTCATTTTTTACCATTTAGGAGGATTTTATTCATGCATTAAATTCATTCATCACTTGCAAAAAAGGTTCGGTCATAAATTTTTCGCAAGCGTCAGCCGCACGCATGATAGCATGCTGAATATCCGGTTGTTCCTCGCTTATAAACCGTCCTAATACGTAATCGGTTACTTTTTGACCGTTTTGTGGACGGCCAATACCAATGCGGATCCGTTTAAATTGATCTGTGCCTAAATGATGGATTAACGATTTAATCCCGTTATGACCTCCGGCGCTTCCTTTTACCCGTAAACGAATTTTTCCTACTGGCAGATCTAAATCATCATAGATAACCAATAAATCATCTATATCCATTTTAAAATAATCCATCAACGGGCGAACACACTCACCTGATAAATTCATATATGTTAGCGGCTTACATAATATGACTTTTTCTGTTCCTACCATGTGTGATGAAAACAGCCCATTAAATTTAGTTTGATTGTATGAAAGATTCCATCTTTTCGCAAGCTCATCGATGACCATAAATCCGACATTATGTCTTGTCTGTTCATATTCTCTCCCCGGATTTCCTAGACCGACCAGTAACTTCAATGCCTTTATCTCCTCTCTATATGACACGTTCTTTCGATCTTTTCATTTTCTTGGTGTAATCCCTTGTCACGATATCGTTCTCATGGAATGTGTCAACGCTACCCCAGCATCTGGACACACGAACACAAAGCCCGTGACGGCTGTCATCGGGATGGCGAACGTAAAATTTTCACTTTTTGCTGCGGATATCATAACAGGAAAACCAACAGCCAAAAGTGCAGATCAACATTCGGCCGCAAAACAGACACACAACCCTACGTCAAATATTATCACAAAAGACGTAACCGAAATACGGTTACGTCTGTCATCATGATTCAGGCGTAGTTTCTCTTCCCTCTTCAGCTTCCGGGTGACCTGGTTCCTGTTGTTCGCCGCTATGAATTTCCTCTTCCTGCTTAGGCGGTAAAATCGAGGCAATCACTTCTTCCGACTCATGATTGATTTCGTACATCCCACCTGTTTGCACATCGCCCACTGTAATGGTTTCACCAACCTGTAATGAGGAAATGTCAATATCAATTGAGGAAGGGATGTTGGCTGGCAACGCCCGAATCGACAGCTGATGTAAAGACTGCTGTAATACACCGCCATCTTTCACGCCAGCTGCATTACCAACTAAATGTACATTAACAGCCACATCAACCTCTGTTGACATATCAACGACTTGAAAATCGACGTGAATAATCTCATTGCGAATCGGATCTTTTTGAATATCACGTAACAACGCAGAATGACTTTCACCATTTACCTTTAACGTGATTAAGCCATTTCGTCCTGCTTCGCGAACGGTTTTCAAAAAATCTGCCGCATTCATATAAACGACACGATTTTTCACATTTTTTCCGTAAAGTACTCCAGGAATATTTCCTTGTAATCGGATTTTGCGCAATCCAAAGCCTTGCCCTTCTGTACGCTCTTTCGCTTCGAGCACAGCCATGCGTCATCCTCCTCCTGTTTAAAGACTCTACGAATTACTTTGTCCTAAAACAGGAAGATTTAAACATCTATTTTTCTCAATCAAACAAGGCACTAATCGATTGCATTTCATAAATACGAATAATCGCTTCGGCAATCAACGGGGCTACTGATAGTTCTACAATTTTATCAATTTTCTTTTCTTCTGGAAGAGCAATCGAATTTGTCACAACAAGCTCTTTAATTTTTGAATTTTGAATTCTCTCAATCGCTGGACCTGAAAGTACCGGATGCGTACAACACGCATATACTTCACTAGCTCCATTTTCTACAAGTGCATTGGCCGCTAATGTTATCGTTCCAGCGGTATCAATAATATCGTCAATGAGAATGGCCGTTTTGCCTTCCACTTGTCCGACGATATTCATAACTTCAGCAACGTTTGGTTTAGGGCGGCGTTTATCAATAATCGCAATCGGAGCTTTTAACCGATCAGCTAACCGACGGGCCCGTGTTACTCCTCCATGGTCTGGGGATACGATCACGATGTCTTGAAGATTTTTGTTTTTAAAATAGTCCGCTAAAATTGGCACACCCATTAAATGGTCGATTGGAACATCGAAAAATCCTTGAATTTGTGGAGCATGGAGATCAAGCGTAATCACGCGAGAAGCCCCCGCCGTTTCTAGCAGATTCGCAACCAGCTTAGCTGTAATCGGCTCGCGAGAACGCGCTTTACGATCTTGTCTAGCATATCCATAGTAAGGCATAACGATATTAATCGTTTTGGCTGACGCCCGCTTCAGTGCATCAATCATAATTAACAGCTCCATTAAATGTTCATTGACAGGGGCGCTGGTCGATTGGATAACAAATACATCTCCGCCGCGAATGCTCTCCTCAATGTTGATTTGAATTTCTCCATCACTGAATCGGGATACAGAGCATTTTCCCAATTGTACCCCAATCACTTGAGCAATTTCCTCTGCCAGCTTCATATTCGAATTTAACGAAAATAATTTTAGACTGGAATCAAGATATTGAGACATGATAAACCTCCATCAGGAATTTTTCTTAAAGTTAAGGCGATCCACATAATTTTCTTTATTAACCTGGCGGGCGCGAGCAATCGATAAAGCATTTCCCGGGACATCGTCTGTAATGGTAGAGCCAGCAGCTACATAAGCGCCTTTTCCAATGGTCACTGGAGCAATCAAGTTAGCATTACAGCCGATAAATGCGCCATCTTCAATTTTGGTTAAATATTTATGCTTTCCATCATAGTTCACTGTGATAGAACCGCAGCCTAAATTGACATCTTCCCCGACCTCAGCGTCGCCAATGTAGCTTAAATGCGAAGCTTTGCTGCCTTTGCCAAAGGTGGATTTTTTAATTTCAACAAAATTGCCAATCCGAACATCATCGCCGATTTGAGACGATGGACGAATATGAGCAAAGGGACCAATCGTTACTTGATGTCCAATTTCACTGTCATGGGCAACAGAGTGACGAACCGTCGTGCCGTCACCAATCGAACAATCTTTAATTTCAGAATGAGGGCCAATGATACACTCTTTTCCAATCGTTGTTTTTCCTTCAATGATCGTACCAGGATAAATGATGGTGTCACGTCCAATTTCCGCTTCTGGTGATATATAGGTATGCTCTGGATCAATAATTGTCACGCCATTGGTCATATGCGCATAGTTAATCCGTTTGCGCATAATCGCCTCAGCTTGAGAAAGGGCAATGCGGTCGTTGATCCCTATTGTTTCCTCAAACGAAGGGGACTGATAAGCAGAAATGATTTCGCCTTTTTTTCTTAAAATTTCAATCACATCAGTTAAATAATACTCGCCTTGAACATTCTGATTCGATACATTTGTAAGCGCTTCAAACAATGCTTTGTTATCGAAACAATACGTTCCTGTATTAATCTCTTGAATAGACCGTTCCTCTTCTGTAGCATCTTTATGCTCTACAATTTTTTCTACGCTTCCTTCATCATTTCGGACAATTCGGCCATATCCGCTAGGATTTTCTGCAATTGCCGTTAAAATCGTCGCTTTAGCCTTGGTTGAAAGATGATGCTCTAATAGCGCTTTCATCGTTTCAGCCGTGATGAGTGGGGTATCACCGCACACAACAAGTGTTACACCTTCCAGTCCTTTCAAGTAAGGAGAAGCTTGCATAACAGCATGAGCAGTCCCTAGCTGCTTTTCTTGGAGAGCAAATTCGCTTTTATCACTGATTTGTTTTTTTACTTGTTCCGCACCAAATCCAACTACGGTAATTAACTTCTCAAGATCAAGCCGCGATACTTGATCGACTACATGCTGAACCATTGGCTTGCCGCAGACAGGATGTAAGACTTTATATAGGTTTGATTTCATTCTTGTTCCCTGTCCCGCCGCCAATATTATCGCGTATCGTTTTACCATAAACAGGGCCTCCAATTACCTTTTTATCCATAATTGAATATATCCTAATTAGCTATGTATTTCAAGGAAACATTCCATTTTACCAGAAAATAAAAAAAGCCTGTTGCACAGAACAGGCTTTTTTTATTTAAGAAGCACCGGCTTCTTCTAACTCTTCTTCAAGTTCCCCTAAACGGTGATACTCAGCTAATACTGCTTCTTGAATTTTCCCACGAGTTGTGGAATTAATTGGATGTGCGATGTCGCGAAACTCCCCGTCAGGAGTACGCTTGCTTGGCATAGCCACAAACAAGCCGTTATTGCCATCAATTACGCGAATATCATGCACCACAAATTCGTTATCCAGCGTAATAGAAGCAATCGCTCTCATACGTCCTTCGGTATTCACGCGGCGTAATCTAACGTCGGTTACTTCCATTCTGCTCACCACCTTTTCCCTATATAAGAACTTGGTTAATTTATTCCACATTCATCTCGCATTTCCTTCTTTTAATTTAAAAAATTTCATAAAAAATAGATAAAATGACCTGTTTTTGTCAAAATAAGTGTTTATTCTAGCCGATGCTGTCGAATGAAGATATGCGGGAAAATCTAATAAGGGAAAAGGGGAGTAGAAAAGCTATCATTCACTCGTGGGGCCTAATAAAATGGATTTGCTTGTTATTCTTGCGCCTCATAAATGATGAACGGACCGTATCTATATCTGTAAAAAGCCTCGAACGGAAGGCAAGTGGGTGCACGGTCACGCCAAAGCGTGACCGTGCACCCGCCAACAAGTATCTTATAGTTGGGATATCGCTAAACTTATTTCACTAAAGCAATCACTTCAATTTCAACAAGTGCGTCTTTTGGCAGCTGAGCCACTGCTACGCAAGAACGCGCTGGTTTATGCTCATTAAAATACTGGCCATATACTTCATTCACAGCTGCAAAATCGTCCATGCTTTTTAAGAAAACGGTTGTTTTTACAACTGTTTCAAGTGATGCTCCTGCTGCTTCCAGAACGGCCTTCAAATTTTTGAACACTTGATGAGTTTGCTCTTTGACATCTCCCTGCACCATTTCTCCTTCTGGTGTCAAGGCAATTTGACCTGAGCTGTAGAACATATTATTAACAATGATTCCTTGGGAGTATGGGCCAATCGCCTGAGGCGCTTTCGATGTTTGTACTTTTTCCATCTTTGTATGACTCCTTTCTTTTATTCGAGAAAATTTAAATAGTTTCCTTCTTTTACAGCAATGTGCTTCTCTTTTATATCAACAGAAGAAAGCTTCACTAAGGAAACGTATTCATCCACAAGCCGTTCACTTATATCTTCTGACTCGACAAGCACTCCGATTCCAGCCAAACGAGCGTTAAACTCATTTAATAAACTGGTCATACCATGTATCGTGCCGCCCGCTTTCATAAAATCATCGATAATTAATACGTTCGTTCCCTCTGCTAAACTGCGTTTTGCCAATACCATTGTTTGAATGCGTTTAGACGAGCCAGATACGTAATTAATGCTAACCATCGATCCTTCTGTCACTTTATTATCATGACGCACGATCACCACAGGCACATTCAAAAAATGGGCTACAGCATAAGCTAACGGAATCCCCTTTGTCGCAATGGTCATAACGACATCAATAGTCCGTTCGGCAAAAAGAGACGCATATAATTGGCCGATTTTATTGACAATTCGCGGATCTCCAAGAATATCCGTCATATAAAGATACCCACCGGGCAGCAATCGATCCGGATTTGCCAGCTGCTCACATAAGTAATGAACCGTCTCTTTGGCTTCATCAACAGAGATTTTAGGAATATATTGAACTCCGCCTGCCGCGCCTGAAAGTGTTTTCAATGTTCCGATCCCTTGCTGTTCAAATGTTTGCTTAATAATCGCTAAATCCTCACTAATGGAAGATTTGGCCGACTGATAGCGTTCAGCAAAAAAAGTGAGCGGGACCAGCTGATGGGGATGTTCTAGGAGATAGTGCGTCATATCGACTAAGCGGCTACTGCGCCTTAATTTCATAAACGAACCCCCTAAAAACCGAATGTTATATGGTAAATATAACATTAATGTACGTATTTAATCAAGCGTATTCCGCTCTCCTAATAACCTCACTGTAAAGACTTGGTCACAAAAACCTCTTAAACCGTTATAAATGCGCTGCAATCGTGAATCATACTGGACGAGTCCAAAAACCGTCGGGCCGCTTCCGCTCATTAATACCGCATCAGCCCCGAAACGCTTCATTTGCTCTTTAATATGGGCTACCTCTGGATATTTTTTTAACGTCACATCTTCCAATACATTTCCAACAAGAGAACAAATTCCTTCGTAATCTTGGTGTTTAATGGCTTGTACCATTCCATCGACATCAGGGTGCTCAATCGTGTTGACATTTAAACTTCGATACACTTCGGCTGTTGAAACCCCGATGGCTGGTTTTGCTAGAATGACCCAGCACGGTGGAGGAGCAGGAATATGTTCAATTTTTTCTCCTCGTCCGGTGGCAATGGCTGTTCCGCCATAGACGCAAAACGATACGTCAGAACCTATTTTTGCACCAAGCTCGGCTAATTCATCGAGAGTAAGTCCCAGTCTCCAAAGTTTATTTAGTCCTCGCAGTGTAGCTGCTGCATCACTGCTTCCTCCAGCCAAACCAGCAGCGACCGGAATCGCTTTCGCAATTGAAATAGCGACCCCCTTGCGAATTCCAAACGTTTCTTTCAGCAATTTTGCTGCTTGGTAAGCTAAATTCCGATGATCGTCAGGAACAAATCGATTATGTGAGACAATTTTAATTGTATCGCTGGCTAATGGGACTAGTTCGATTCGGTCAGCAAGATCAATCGTCGTCATCACCATTTTGACTTCGTGATATCCGTCTGGCCGTTTATGTAGCACATCTAACGATAAATTGATTTTAGCCGGAGCTTTTACCAATAGTCTCAAACTTTCCACCTACTTTATCCACTTCAAACTTATACGAACATTTTACCACAAACCAACGAACTCCATTATGCAATCTTTCAAGAGCCTTGTCAAAGAAAAACCGAAGCCATTAAGCTTCGGCTGCCGCGGTTATAATTTTTAGTGATTTTGATTACTTTGTCCTCTCAGCCAAATGACGTTCCGCCATTTGTATCGCTAATTTCACCATATTTCCCGCATCTTTCGCGCGAATAGCTCCCCAGCCTTCTTTTTGAACGACATCGTAAAATCCCAACTCTTTGGCCAGCTCTTCCTTAAACTGCTGTGACATCATTCCTCGACGTCTGCTCAATTGCAAGCAGCTCCTTTCAAAAACCGCGACAATTTTATTATTTAAAAACAGACGCATCTTTATGTTTCCTTTATAAAGAAAAGTACAATATAAAGAAAAGTACAAAACAAAAAGCAGCAAACAAATGTCTACTGCCCGCCCATTACCATATGATCGTCATCTAAAAAGGTTAATTTTACTGTTTCTGTTAACACGTCAGCATAGCTATAAGATACACGCTCGAATGCGTTTTCCGCTTGATCAAGCTCAATGACAAAGACAGATGGATACGTTTCTGCAAGAATCCCGCAGCGTTCAATGGTTTTTCTTCGCCCACCGTTCGCTTTTAATGTTAGGCGTTTACCGATGTTAGAGTCTAACGCCTTCTTAATATCGGATAAAGTTTTTGCCATCATTCGCCCTCCACCTCACTGATTTAATTATAACAAATTATTACTCAAAAATCAAAAATAAAAATTATACCAACCATTTTTTATTTATGTCAATGTGTATTTTTCTACATTTTTCTCATTTCTGTGCATATTATATACTGTTTATGAAAAATTATGTATCAAACATAGAAAAGATCGCCCGACTATCTCCCGTCGTAGCGACCTTCCTGATTTTCTTTTTCAATTAGACGAAATGGCATTCCTGTGCGCAGGACTCCTTTCGTTTCTATGCCTCCGAGCCCTTTTTCACCAGTCAATGTATTTCGTAATACATCCCAAACATGAACCGTTTCAATAAAAGGAGTAAAGCTAATCCTAGAAACAATATAGACAGGGTCAAGGGCATGAATATTGACCCGAGCTGGAGAACTAGCGAAGTTGGCGCCTGCGCGAATAAGCGATTCAAAATACGATTGACAAGCTCCTGCGAAAATGACGAGCTGGTCGAGATGAGGTATTCTTTTGCGCGCTTCTTTCACAGTCTGCACAAAATATCGCGAGTGACGATATGCCTTTAAATCCGTCGCTTTTCCTTTCGATTTCGAATAAGAGTCATGTCCTGTGATCACTAAAATATCAGGACGAATTCGGTCGATAAGCTCCCCAACCCTTTCTGGCATTTCCTTTTCTTCGCAATATATTCCATGTACCGGGACGCCAATTCGCTCATACATGCTTAAGCATTTTCGTAAATACACAGGGTCACCGTCCATGTGCAGAACGCGCCCCGGGATTTGAAAAAAATCTTCCTCTGTTTGATAGCCTCCTGTTGCTCGGTACTCTGATTTTTGCTTTAATAAGTGATAATCTTGCCTTAACAATTTATACGACTGCTCGATTAATTCACTTTCTTTTTTCTGTCTCATTTGCTGCTCTTGCTCATCAATAATGATTAAATCATCGAATGGAGCATCAGCTATTAATCGCACATCTTCTCCATGCAAAATGACTTCTTTTTCTCCGTCATTCCTCACCTTAATGTCAATGACTCGGAATAGCAAATCGCATTCATATGACTTCCTAGCGACAATATCGCCGATTTTGATATCCATTGCCTCTTCACTCCAAAAATATACGATTTATTAAGTACAATATGCATAGATTTTCAAGAGGTGAAGCGAAAAGAAAAAAAGGTCTAGAGCTAGACCTTTTTTTCAAAAATATCCACTAAGCGATTACTAAGAGCAGCAAATTCTTGAATGGTCAGCGTCTCACCTCTTCTTTTTGAATCAATGCCACTATCCGCTAACCCGCGCTCAATATTTTCTTTTTGCTGTTTTCCGTTGGGCAGATGGCTTATTAGATTATTTAAAATCGTTTTGCGCCTTTGTCCGAAGCTAGCCCGAACCACCTGAAAGAAAAATGATTCATCAACGACTTCAACCGCTGGCTTTTCTCTTTTTGTTAAACGAATCACAGCAGAATCAACATTTGGCTGAGGCATAAAAACCGTTCTAGGCACATTCATCACGGTTTCAGCTTTTGTATAGTATTGGATAGCAATGGATAAAGAGCCATAATCTTTAGTACCAGGAGAAGCAGAAATGCGGTCTGCCACTTCTTTTTGCAACATGACCACAATGCCACGGATCGGCAAACGATCTGTAAGCAGCTTCATAATAATAGGTGTCGTTACATAATAAGGCAAATTGGCCACAACCATAATATCATGAATTTCTGCCAATTCTTCATCAATAATGTGCTGAATATTAGCCTTAAGTACATCTTGATGAATAATACGAATATTGGAATATAAGGAGAGGGTATCCGCTAAAATAGGCAAAAGGCGCTGATCGATTTCAAAGGAAATCACTTTTTTGGCCTGGCGCGCCAGCTGCTCAGTAAGGGCCCCAATCCCTGGGCCAATTTCAATTACGCCTGTTTCGTTAGACAATTCTGCAAAATCGACAATGCGACGCAAAATGTTCGTGTCAATGAGAAAATTTTGTCCTAAACTTTTCTTAAATGAAAAACCATATTTATTTAAAATTTCACGCGTACGTGCCGGTGTAGCAATATCCTTATTCATTGTTTTTTTCCTCCTGAAGCACTTGCTCAAGCGCATGATAAAACGCTTCTTTAGAAATTTGAAACATGAGCAGCCGTTTATAGAGCTGCTTTCCATTTGTATAGCCAATTTTTAATATTTGCCCTAAACGCTGCCGCCGAGCTTTAGCTAATGCTCCGCCAATCAATCCAGCAGCTATGAGGTCATCCAGCGTAATATCTTCTCGCCATTCTGCCGCTTCCTCATATACGTGCCTTAGTGCTTGCTGAATCGCTTCCACAGAAGCATATTCAACGCCAACTCCCCTTCCTTTTTTAGAAAGCGCCTCCTGCTTTGGTAAAAACGCATGTTTACAACCAGGTACGCGTTCAGCAATTGTTTTTCGAATCTTTTCACCAGGGAAGTCTGGATCAGTAAAAATAATAACGCCACGCTTTTCATTTGCCAGCTTGATCCGTTCAATCGTTTCTTCTGTAATGGCCGAACCATTCGTTTCAATCGTATCTGCTGTAACCGCGCGCTGAATGGCTACTGTATCATCTCGTCCTTCAACAACAATAATTTCTTTAATTTTCAATCCTTCTGCGCAGAAATATGGTTCCGCGCTTCCCCCTTTCTTTCACAAAAAATGTTCCATGATGATCCCATAAAACCGAATGAACAATTGTGTCCCAGACTTTATTTAATATTTTTTATCATTACTACATAAAAAACGCGAAACTTTTTGCCCATTTCTTCGTCTAATAATGTAGAAAATCACTTCCCATTATAACGAAAAAAAAGAGGGGAGAAAAACCCCTCTCTTGCGTTTTGCCTATTGTATAATTCTTACCTTTACGCGTTTCGTTCCCCAACGAAATGCAGCGGACTTATTTGGAAAGAAAACATCAATTTTATACCCATTAATGCTGCCTCCTGTATCAGCAGCAATTGCATAGCCATAGCCTTCTACGTATACTTTAGAGCCGAGAGGAATAACGCGAGGATCCACAGCAATGACTTTCATATGCGGATTCGCCCGCAGGTTGATTCCTGTACTCGTTCTTCCCGAACAGCCGCCGCAATAGGCTGTATACGCTGTCGCATTAACATAAAGTTCTCTAGATGATGCTGACGAGCCGCGCGATGTCATCGCTGGCCTTTCTTTCGTACCCACAGCGATCACTCGATTTTGGCTTTGCTTCACGGTTTCAGTTTTTAATAGCTTCCTAGATATTTCCTTTCCGTTTTCTAGCACAACCTCATAATGCTTTGATAAAAGCCCTTTTTGACCTGGATTAATGACTCGTTGCTCACCTTTAGGCAAGCTAGCATCCTTCTGAGTAACGACTGCGAAATTTACCGGTTCTTCCACTACATCGGTGACTTTTTGAACTTTCGTAACCTTCACAACCATATTCGCTTTTATTTGATCTTGTAATGCTGGCTCTACACGGTCGAGTTCATTTAACGTGATATGGTGCTGCTTTAAAAAGTCAGCGACAGTAGTCGAAGTTGCCCACACTTGCTGTTGCTTACCGCCGACATTCAACTGAACAGGAAACGCTTTTTGCAGCGAAATGCTCATCCCTTTTTGGATCGGTGCATCCAGTGATGGAGATACTCGATCATATGGTCCGACGGTAATATGCTGGCTCGCTAATAACTCTCTTACACTTTCAGCAGTCGTCCATAGTTCCTTTTGCTTTCCATCTATTTTGACGGTAACTTGTTTGCTCGCTTCCCAGACAATATTCAAATCGTCTGTAACAACCGTATCAAGAGAAGGGTACACATGATCCTCTGGACGAAGGTCAATATGCTGCTCCTTTAACACTTCTTTCACTGTGTTAGCGTGTGTGCGAATCTCTTGCCTCTCTCCATTTTTAGTAAGAACCACATGATCCTTTGTTGCTTCATATCCTGCAAATCCAGTCGTCGCTGAAAAAGCTATTAAACTACTAGCTGTTACTGTAAAGTTTTTCCTTAATGAATCAGAAAGCAGACTCCTCATGCTAGTCAACACGGTCTAAACCGCCTCCTTCATTTGCCTATATTTCCCCTTTCCCTAACCTTTACGCATAAGCACACTCTATTATGCAAAAAATAAAGGTAAAAGGGAAGGAAGACTTGTCGACATGTCTATACTATGCATCGTTCTAAATTTGTAGAACTCTTTTTTATTTCTCGATGATTAGACAAGCCTTCTCAAAAAACGACACATTTTGTTAGCGATTAATGCCGAATAATTTTTTCGCATTTTCGGTTGTTTTCATCGCTACTTCCTCAAAAGAAACCCCTTTCAGCTCAGCAATCGCTTCGGCAACATACTTCACATAGCTCGGTTCATTGCGCTTGCCTCGAAAAGGATGCGGGGTTAAATAAGGACAGTCCGTTTCTATAAGCAAATGTTCAAGAGGGATTTCTTTCGCAACTTCTTTAGGCTTCTTCGCATTTTTGAATGTCACAGGTCCGCCAAACGAAAGGTAAAAATTCATATGGATGCACTGCTTTGCCACCTCAACACTGCCGGTAAAACAATGCATGACCCCGCCGACTTCTTGTGCGTTTTCCGATTGTAAAACTTCCAAAATATCCGCTGTCGCCTCGCGATTATGTATAATAATCGGCAGCTTCACCTTTTTCGCCAGTTCAATTTGCTGCCGAAATACTTCTTTTTGTATTTCCTTCGGTGATTTATCCCAGTAATAATCTAGTCCCATCTCTCCTAATGCCACTACTTTAGGATGCGATGCTAGTTCTTCAATCATTTGCAAATCTTTGTCCGTCATATCAATCGCATCGACAGGATGCCAGCCAACCGCAGCATAAATAAACTCATATTGCTCTGCCAGTTCCATCGCACCGGCAATCGTCGGACGATCAAATCCCACGACTACAATATGAGATACTCCTTCATCCCGGGCTCGCTGAATGACCTCTGTCACATCCTCGCTATATTGCATCGCATTTAGATGTGCATGCGTATCAAATAACATAAGCAATGACCCCTTTTCTAACCTGTTGTTAAGTGTAGCATACAAAGCGATTACATATATCACATATCCTTAACATTTATATTACAAAATGACAACAAAGAGGTGTCGTGTGTTTCATTCACGTCCACCTCTCTGATTGATGCTACTTAATTTTGGTTCCGTTCGGCAGATTCTCATCAACAGTTGCTAAAGAAAGCATTCCATTTGTCTCGCCAGCCAAAATCATTCCTTGAGATAGTTCTCCTCGCAACTTAACTGGCTTCAAATTCGTTACACAAATCACTTTTTTGCCAATTAATTGTTCAGGTTGATAAAATTCAGCAATTCCTGACACGACTTGACGCTTTTCATAGCCAAGGTCGAGCTGTAGTTTAAGAAGCTTGTTGGCTTTTTTTACCAGTTCAACATGGAGAATTTGCGCCACTCGCAAATCTACTTTCATAAAATCATCAATTGTAATTTCCGCCGCCGTTTCTTTGGATGGATCGTTTGCTGAAGGATTTTGTGCCGCTTGATCTCCTTGCATGTGCGATTTAATATACGCCACTTCCGTTTCCATCTCCAATCTCGGAAATAAAGGCTCTCCTTTTTCAACCTTTGTTCCTTCTTTTAAAAGGCCAAATTGATATAAGCTTTCCCATTCTTTTAATTCTTGTTGTTTGATGCCGAGCTGCTGAAAGATTTTGTCTGGAGTGCGAGTTAAAAATGGCTGAAGCAAAATCGCCATGTGACGGAGCGATTCTGCCAAGTGCGTCATGACGGACGCCAATTTTTCCTTATTTGCTTCCTCTTTCGCTAATATCCACGGTTGTGTCTCGTCAATATATTTATTAGCTCGGCTGATGAATTGCCACAACGCTGTCAGAGCAACAGAAAACTCCATTTTTTCCATTGCCTCTTCATAATGCTTTACCGTTTCCTTCGATGTTTCAACAAGCTGATTATCGAACGCGGTTTTCGGTCCATCATAAACCGGAATCACACCATCAAAATATTTTTGAATCATCGCAATCGTACGATTTAGTAAATTTCCTAAATCATTGGCTAAATCATAATTAATTCGTTCGACAAACCCTTCCGGAGTAAATACCCCATCTGAACCAAATGGAACTTCGCGGAGTAAATAATAGCGAAGCGCATCTAAACCATAACGGTCAATTAATGTCACAGGATCGACGACATTTCCTTTAGATTTCGACATTTTCCCATCTTTCATTAGCAGCCAGCCATGGGCAAATACCTTCTTCGGCAACGGTAAATCCAGTGCCATTAGCATAATCGGCCAGTAAATCGTATGGAAGCGAACAATTTCTTTCCCTACCAGATGAACATCTGCCGGCCAATATTTCAAAAACTTCTCATCATTTTCCGTACCATAGCCCAATGCTGTAATATAATTAGATAACGCATCAATCCATACATAAATCACATGTTTCGGATCTCCCGGCACTTTAATGCCCCAGTCAAAGGTTGTTCGCGACACAGCTAAATCTTCCAAGCCAGGCTTAATAAAGTTGTTAATCATTTCATTTTTGCGAGATTCTGGCTGGATAAATTCCGGATTTTCTTCGTAATATTGAAGAAGACGATCGACATATTTGCTCATATTAAAGAAATACGATTCTTCTTTTACCTTTTCAACCGGACGCCCGCAATCTGGACAATTACCATCTACCAACTGTCTTTCTGTATAAAATGATTCACAAGGTGTACAATACCAGCCTTCATATTGATCTAAATAAATATCTCCTTGTTCTACTAGGCGGGCAAAAATCTTTTCAACCACCTCTTTGTGGCGATCCTCTGTCGTACGAATGAAATCATCATAAGAAATATCGAGCTTTTTCCATAGCTCTTGAATCCCAGCAACGATTTCATCTACATATGCTTGAGGTGTAACTCCTTTTTCTTCCGCTTTTCGCTGAATTTTTTGTCCGTGTTCGTCCGTTCCTGTCAAATACATCACATCGTATCCGCGAAGCCGCTTATATCGAGCCATCGCATCTCCAGCCACCGTCGTATAAGCATGGCCAATATGTAACTTGCCGCTTGGATAGTAAATCGGTGTCGTCAGATAAAAGGTTTTCTTCTCCATTTTATACCCTCCTCGATATGCAAAAACCCTCGTCCAAAGACGAGAGCAATTATCGCTTATTATATATTTTATATGATTTTGATGGTATATAAAAACATCTATTTCTCTCATCTTGGAAAAATATACATAAACACTTGAACAAATGTCAACAAATACGGTTGATTTTTGTCGAATATTCTTTATGGGTTTATATTTATAAAAAAAGAAGTGGAAAAAATAGAAAAGCATGCTTATTTTTTGATAAATTTATATATTTTATTACTTTCTTAATATATAAATAAAAAGATATAAACTCTTAATTGAAAGCATGCGATATTAAATAAAATTTTTCTGAAATAACAAAATACATTTTTTTTAAATTTTACATATAAAAGGATTGACGTATAATGGAAACATTGATATGATTAGGTTGTAGGAATTTTGTCGAATATTGACGAATAAACAAACAGGCACATAGAATTTATGATGGAGAGGAGATTATTTCAATGAAATCTACAGGTATCGTTCGTAAAGTGGATGAATTAGGCCGCGTTGTTATTCCAATTGAGTTACGCCGTACATTAGATATCGCGGAAAAAGATGCGTTAGAAATTTATGTTGACGATGAGCGCATCATCCTCAAAAAATATAAACCAAATATGACATGTGTCGTAACAGGTGAAGTTTCTGACGATAACTTCAAGCTTGCTGGCGGCAAAATCATTTTAAGCCGTGAAGGTGCTGAAATCCTTCTTAAAGAAATTCAAGAACAATTAGAAACATCAAAATAAAAGTTTCTCTAGATTTTCTAGAGAAACTTTTTTATTGGTGATATTCTTGATAGATTTCCCGTTTCGGCACCTTTCGATCTTTTGCTACTTCTTTTATTGCATCCTTGACGCTCAAATGTTTTTCATCAATATAATAATCAACATGTTCGCTGACTGAAAGCGAATGCCACCAATCGCTCACCTGTTCCTCGTTTTCCTTTGCCCCTTCCACAATGATACAAAATTCGCCGCGAATCTCCCCGTTCTTTGTCCATTCGATTACCTCGCTTATAGTACCGCGAATAAATTCTTCAAACCGCTTAGTTAATTCGCGGCCTATCGCAATTTTCCGCTCTCCCATGACTTCATGCATCACCGCCAGTGTATCGGCCAATCGGTGCGGCGATTCATAGAAAATCATGGTGTCACGTATATTCTTTAATGCTTCAAGCTGTTGTTTCTTCTCTTTTTTCGCCCGATCAAGGAAACCAAAAAAATAAAAATGTTCAGTTGGCAGCCCAGAAGCAACAAGGGAGGTGAGCGCCGCATTCGCTCCGGGCAATGGTACAACAGGGCAACGCTCTTCCAAAGCGGCGGCAACGAGATCATAGCCCGGATCAGAAATAGCAGGCATTCCAGCATCGCTCACCAATGCAATCGTTTTTCCTTCTTGCAGCCATTCGACAATTTTTTTGCCAGCTGTATATTTATTATGTTCATGATAACTGATGATTGGTGTCGTAATTTCAAAATGGTTAAGCAACTTTTTCGTTTGTCTCGTATCTTCTGCTGCTATCATATCTGCTTCCTTTAACACCCGCAATGCCCGAAATGTTATATCCTCTAAATTGCCAATCGGGGTCGGCACAATATATAAAGTTCCTTGATGAGTTTGCTCTGCAAAGCTTTTCTGCTGCCAAACCATAATTTTTTCTCCTTTTTATCACATTCCATATAATATTTGTCTTACTTCTTCTGTATACTCATTATGATCATTATACACAATTAACGGTGGCAAAATTTTTAAATCAGGATTCCCATCTTTTATCCCTTCGATCAAAAGCGTATTGGCTTCCTTCCCCAGTTTGGGGTATACGAAACGTAACCGCTTTGGCTCTAAACGATATTTCCGCATCAGGGTCACAATATCTAATAAGCGACCCGGCCGATGAACAAATGCCGCTTTTCCTCCTTGCTTAAGCAGCTGGCTGCTAACCTTCATGACATCCTCTAGCGTACAATAAATCTCATGACGCGCAATCGCTAAATGCCTATTTTTATTCATTTCCTCCTCACTTACAGTCGGAAAATATGGCGGATTGCATGTCACCACATCATATTTGCTGTAACCGAGCTTCTGAGGCATGTCCTTAATATCTCCATGAATCATCTCAATTTGCTCTGTCAGCCCATTATATTGCACACTTCTTCTAGCCATATCATAAATTCGTTCTTGAATTTCAACACCGATAATTTTTCCTTTCGTCCTTTTGCTGAGCAAAAGTGGAATCACACCATTACCTGTACATAAATCAACAATATGGCCTTTTTGAATGGGCAAATATGCGAATTTCGCCAACAACACTGCATCTAATGAAAAGGCAAAAACAGATGGACTCTGAACAATGCGCATATCTTCATTTAAGAGATAATCGAGTCTTTCATCGTGCTGCAATTCAATCATCGTTCTAATCCCTCTTTCATGTTCTTTCAAGAAAAGAGCCTCTCCTTGTTGGAAAGGCTCCGTTATTACTTTTTATTTAAAAAAGACAAGCAAAATAAGCAATCTTCCGTACGAACGCTGCCATAATGAACATTGCAAATATGAAACCCTTCTTGATAAAGCCGCGCCAAATTGTCATATCCTTCACCAATATCAATCGGCTTGCGTTCATTTTTTACCTTATGGCTTTTTTCTTTTCGTTTTATGCTGACCGCATCTTCAGTAAGTTGCTCGAGACGCATGCGCAAATGGCTGTTCTCCATTTGCAACTGCCGGTTCTCCTCAAGTAATTGAGCAAGATGTTCCTTCAGTTCAACAAGCTGACTATACAAATGGCTGATTTGTTCTTCCATACTTGTTACTGATTGAAAAATCTCTTTCTTATCCACGCAAATCCACCTCAATTAATCTGTGGCCTGAATCGACAAAACTCCTTCTTTTACTAGCTCATCAATGGTATATTCGACTACTCGTTCGTGCTCTGGCAATTCCACTTGCAGCACTCTTTCCAAAATATTTAAGCCAACTACTCTGCCGAGGCCATGCGGGGTTTCAATATATTCCCCTAAATCAGGCAACTGCTCTTTTGCTGTTTCATATTCGTCGTTTTCATATTTTAAGCAGCACATTAGCCGTCCGCAAAGACCAGAAATTTTGGTAGGGTTTAAAGATAAATTTTGATCCTTCGCCATTTTAATGGATACAGGATCAAAATCCCCTAAAAAAGTAGAGCAACAAAGCATTCTTCCGCAAGGCCCGATTCCTCCAAGCATTTTTGCTTCATCGCGAACACCTATTTGTCTTAGCTCGATGCGAGTGCGAAAAATAGCTGCTAGATCTTTCACAAGCTCACGGAAATCAACTCGTCCATCAGCTGTAAAATAGAAAATCACTTTATTGCGATCAAACGTGTACTCCACATCAACAAGCTTCATTTCAAGCCCGTGCTCTTCAACCTTTTTTAAACAAATTTGATACGCTTCCTGCGCTGCTTTTTTGTTTTCTTCAACGACCATTTTGTCTTTCGAATCTGCTATGCGAATCACCTTTTTTAAAGGCAAAACGATATCATTCTCATCCACTTGTTTATTTCCAATAACGACCTTACCGAATTCAATGCCACGAACAGTTTCTACAATGACAAACTCTCCGGTTGGAATCGTTAATTCTCCAGGATCAAAATAATAAATTTTTCCTGCTTTTTTAAAACGGACGCCTACTACATTATACAAACGGTCTTCCCTCCTTTAAGTTGAGGATAAGCTGCTCCATTAAAAGCTGGGTATTCATATTTGTATTTAAACGTGCTTTTGCTTGTAAAATCGTCGACATATTTTGGATCATTCGTTTTTGCGAACAGGCAAGAGCCCATTGCTGCAAGCTATCTAATCGATCGCAGTAAACAATGTTTTCAAGCTGATCGAGTTGCAAATACATTAGATCCTTATATAAATACAACAATAAATCCAGTCCTATATCCATTTGCTGCTTCTCTTGAAAATGGGGCATCCATTTTTCATGTATCATGAAAAGTGCATATGAGGGCTTTCCCTGTAATGCTTCATATAATTGTAACACTATTTTTCGGGCATCTGCAAACCAATCATCTCGACTTAATTCGAGAGCTTCTTCGCGATTGTTCGTAACATGTGCCGCAAGAAGGGCAAGATGGGGAGGAATTTGTTGTTCTCTTAAATAATCAGCGATGGCAGTAGGCGGCAACGTCCGAAATGATAAAACTTGGCAACGGGAAATGATGGTTGGTAACATGCGATGATATTGCTCTGTTAACAAAACCGCCGTTGTGCCTCGGTGAGGCTCCTCCAAAAACTTCAGCAAACTATTAGCCGCATTGTTTGTCATTTTATCTGCATGCCTAATGATGTAAAGCTTTTGGTTTGATTCGACTCCCGTTTTAGAAAATTCCTCTTGCAATGCTTCAATTTGCCCTTTTTTGATCGATTGACCATCCGGTTCAATCCAGTGTACATCCGGATGGTTTCCTGAATCGATCCTTCGACAATTTCTACATTCATTACAAGGTCTATACGTTAAACGGTTGAGACAAAATAAACTTTTGGCCAGCAATAAACTGACTTCTCTTTTGCCTGTTCCACGTTGTCCTTCAAATAAATAAGCATGTGCCACACGCTCTTTTTCAATGCTGCGAGCGAGCATCTTCATCACAATCGGTTGATACTGCTCAAGCTGGTCCCAAAGAACAGCCACATCCATCACTCACTTATCTATGATCTAAAATCGAAAAACGCTCCCATTTTGCATTGATCCTGCTGCTTATTCAGGATGATGAGACAGACATCGTCTTCGTTCAACTGCATCATATTTATTATGAAGCAATAGCCGCAAAACGGGAGACCTTATTTTTATTCTAACATGTCTTATGAATTTCATCATTTTATGTTTCATGGTCGAACGATTTTTCCTGTTCACCAAGCTTCTTTAAGATAATATGGGCCGTGTCAGCCAACACCTCATCAACTGGTTTTGAAGCATCAATTTGTACAATACGTTCAGGAAAACGTTGGGCTAACTGCAAATATCCTTGCCGTACTTTATGATGAAACGACAAGCTTTCCATATCCAGTCGATTAATTTCACGCTGCTGGCTTTTACGAATTCGCTCTAAGCCTACCTCCGGTTCTAAATCAAAATAAAACGTCAACGATGGAAAGTATCCATCAATGGCAAATTGATTAATACTTAATATCTCATCCATTCCCAGCCCTCTTGCAAAGCCTTGATAAGCAAGGGAGCTATCAATAAAACGATCACACAATACAATTTTCCCGCTTGTCATGGCAGGAATAATTTTTTCTACAAGATGCTGTCTTCTTGCTGCAGCATATAATAAAGCCTCGGTTCGTCCATCCATTTTTATATATGCTGGATTTAAAATAATGGAACGAATTTCCTCGGCAATTTCAATTCCTCCTGGTTCTCTTGTCGCCACAACCTCCCAGCCCCGCTCTGTCAAAAAGTCCTTCAGCATAGCAATAATCGTCGTTTTTCCTGCTCCTTCTGGTCCTTCAAATGAGAAAAATGGTCCTACCACATCTGTCACCCTTTTCATTTTCTTTTTTATTATTCGAACACCTCAATTTGATGAAAATCGAGTCGTTTTCCTCCTTGGAAATGAGAACCGTATTGTCGTAATTCAAGAAGCGAGGCAATATGTTCTCCGTTAATGATTTCTCCAATAATCAATAAAGGAATCCCTGGGGGATACGGTATAATGGTTTCTGCTGCTATGAGCCCCTCTGCTTGTTCCACATGAACAAATTTTCTGTTTCGCTTCTTTAATGATGAATATGGAATGACCTCTGATGCTGCCGCAAACGAAATGGGCGAGACAGAATCAAGGGAACGGTCACAACGGTGAAGACCAGAAAATGCCTTTTTTATTTTTTCAATAATCTCCTCCAGATTTTCAAATAATGCTAAGGGATAAACAAAAAGAACATTCAATGGATCAGCCAATTCAGTAAAAATCCCTGCTTGCTCTAAACAGCGCTGCAATTCATAACCTGATAACGAGCTTCTTGTTTGAACCGTAATTTTTAATAAATCGGTCATCACACATGGATCAGTAGATTCCACTACCGCTATTCCTTCTATTCCATTTAATGCTTTTTTAAATAAAGATACTTGAGCTTGTATATGACCGATCTCTTCTATAGATAAATGAGCTAAATAGCTTCGAGCTAAATCAAGTGAAGCCATAATTGGATAAGATGGGCTGCTCGATTGAAATATTCGCAAAAAGTGATGCAGTTTTTCTATGTCGACTAACGAGCTGTTTACATGTAAATACGACCCCATTGTCATAGCCGGCAATGTTTTGTGAGCGGATTGTACAACCACATCAGCACCATATGTTATCGCTGTTGAAGGAAAAGGATCTCCTAATATAAAATGAGCGCCATGAGCTTCGTCAACAAGCACAGGGATGCCATAGCGATGGGCCATACTCACCGCTTCTTTTAGATCAACTGCCATGCCATAATAATTGGGGTTTGTCAAAATCAGAGCTTTAGCGTTAGGATAAGCTTCAATAGCCTGTTTAATTGCCTCGTTAGAAACATAAGAAGCCACTTTTACCTCATCATCAAACTGAGGAGAAAGAAATACAGGCACTGCTCCTACTAGCTGCAAAGCATGGATAATCGATTTATGGCAATTTCTTTGCACAATTACCGGCTCGTTTTCTTCACACGTAGCAAAAATCATGGCTAAATTGCCAACAGTTGAACCATTGATCAAAAAAAAGGTTTCATCCACTCCATACAACTCAGCTGTTAATCGTTGTGCAGCTGCAATCACAGACTCCGGTTGATGGAGATCATCCAGTCCATTCAATTCAGTAACGTCAATCCTTAATAAATGCTTATAATGGTTTTTTGATTCGTTTAAAAATACATTTCCATATTTATGTCCTGGTACATGGAAAGAAATTGGATGTGCAGAGAAATGCTTTTTTAAAGCCGTATATAAAGGTGTTTCTTGTTGTTGATAACTCATACGAAATCATTCCTTTTTTATTCTATCAATTAAATATATTAAAATAAAATAGGTCCTATTAATAGGACCTTAAACTATGAATATATTTCTCGATTGATAATTTTTTTTAGTTGCTGTAAATAAAATTGGTATTTGGGATCATCTATCTCTGTATGAACGATTTCTTGTTCACAATCGATACAAAGGAATTTTGTATAGATTCGGATGCCTTGATGCTTTAGTTGCTCACAAACAATACACGTATCACCTACTGTATGATTGGTCGTAGACTGGTTCAACTTCTCCACCTCCCATTTGTCAGGATTGCCATCTTTATGAGTTTCTATACTTACAAGATATGTATTTTTAGTTTGTTTGTATTAAGATGAAATAAAAAAACCTGACTAAACTGATGTTTGAATTGACCTCATAAAGTTAGACAGGTTATTTTGTTAGGCGGCTGTTTGGGCATGAGTTCGGAATTGTACCGGGCTCATGCCTTTTAATTTTGCCTTCATTCGTTTGTGATTGTAATACTCGATATATTTTGCTAATTCTTCTTTAAAATGGACCACACTTTCAAATTCTTTTAGATATAAGAATTCGGATTTCGTCATACCCAAAGAAATTCTCAATGACTGCATGATCGTAACAGTTACCTTTTCATGACATACTTTGTGTAATCCCTCGTTCTTTGAGGATATCCCGATACTGGCGCATTTGGTAGTGTCAACCTTGGTCTGAGTGTAAGAGGAGGGCGTCACCATCTGTCAACTGTTCAAAGGCCTGCTCTAACAATTTCAATTCTGTAATATCTGTTACCCACTTTTCATTTGGTTTTTCTGCCTTGAAATTACGTTCTAAAATGTTTGGCGCAATCTTGCCGACTTTACCTTTGTCTGAACGATAGTTCTTTATACGAACAATACTTTTTAATTCCCATTTTTTTCATGATACGTTGCACCTTTTTGTGTCCACGATTTGTCAGTTCATCACGAATACGGCGGTAGCCATAACGACCTTCATGTTCATCATCAATCGCTTGAATGATTCCTTTCAGTTCTGCATCTGGATCGGGCCGACCAAAGTTTTTCACCCAATAATAATATGTGCTACGCGGAATATCTGCGAGTGATAGAAGTGCTTTCACCGGAAATGCATGCCTTAGTTCATAGACTACTTGCGCTTGGTCTTGTGTAAACTTCTCCATAACAAAACTGCACCTCCAATTGTTAGACACAACTAACAATTGGAGGTGCAGTTCAAACTGATGTTTAGTCCGGCTTTTAGTTTGTTTGCCTAGCAACGTCCTACTCTTGCAGGGGCGTTAGCCCCAACTACCATCGGCGCTGGAGAGCTTAACTTCCGTGTTCGGGATGGGAACGGGTGTGA
>NZ_JACIDF010000016.1 GCF_014196195.1 Anoxybacteroides rupiense
AGAAAGTTGATTGGCTATTATTTAAATTTCGGTTGACCATACCGAAATTTTTCGATTAACGCTTCGTTTTGTTCAGTTTTCAAAGAACATTTATCCTCTTTATCAGAGCGACTTCCTAATATTATCACAGTAAAAAAATACTGTCAACCACTTTATTTTCCGTTCGCTGTTTCATTTATCATCATCAGCGACGTTTTATAATTTATCATACCCTAAAATAAAATGCAATAATTATTTTTATATTTTTTTAAAAAAACATATATTCCATGCTATAAACATATACATAAATGAGCTAACAAAACATACTTTAACATATCCCTTACAAAAAATTGCTCTTTATTTTCATCGCTCAATAAGTATATCAAGCGCATCATCTATAATAACACGCATCACACCATACAACATAGTTCAAATAGGCAGCTCAGGAGGAGGCTTTTGAACAAAATATCAGGATATATTTAGAAATTCAATATCTTTTTTGTTTGACAAATCACCTTCATAAATGAAGGGAGTATTTTCAAAATCAATATTAAACATTGGAAGTAGTATAATTAGGTATCTAAAAAACCAATCACTTCACACGTTGATTCACATGTCTGGATTGGCATTATTCTATTCATTGTTACCCACCCTCTTGATGCATAAAAATCACCGCCTCGCTGGCGATCTTTGACTTTTCAAAGAGGATTGATTCTAGCTTAAGTTACACTTATATGATGCAATCACTCGTTATCCTTGTACTGTATAAATGATAAACAATCTGTAAAAACAAGGTCACCTGACCTCAAATCGGACCATTACACAATGGAACGAATGTTAGGGCATCCCTATCGCTGTACATCATGCCCAATTAGAACCTGGGGGGTATACAAACAGTTTCAGCATCCAAATGCGCATATTTTTTGTAACAGCGCACATAAGCCTTACAGCATCATCGGCAAATGTTGATTCTATTTTTTATCGATTGAGCAGCTTCTTGTACCAATCGCTCTCTTTATTGTACTCTTTTTGGTCACAGCGAATTTTAGATGTTCATCAGTCAGCTTCCTTTGAGAAAAACAGACACATATCAGAGCAAACCGTAGAAACAGATTTTCATTATACAGCATCCAAAGACTTCATAACGACATTTACATAAGAAATACGGATTCATGAAAAGATGGACGAATTTTGCTTCGAAGAAAGGATATGAGTGAATGTTCTGCTTTTTAGCCTAATTTTTTAAGAAAAGCTCTTATATAATCTACTATATACACTACCTTATCCGTAAAACAAGAGAACACCAATCCCCATATTTTTGCTGATCCTTTGTTATTTTCTAAAATGCTTTTACACAGATTATCCACATTTTTCCACAAAAACACAGTGCTTATTCACACTGATCATTAAATACTAGCGCTGTTTTGAGCAAATATGTGAATAATTATTTTTTAATATTCACAATTTGTTGATAACTCCAAAATGAAAGGGTGGACAACATGATTCAAGTTAAAAGCTCCATTGTGGATAACCAATTTTTTTCCCATTCGCCTTTATCTAAAGAACAAACCATGATTTTTCAAGCTTTACTAAAAGAAAGGAAAAAATACACATATAAAAATGAACAACAGCTTCTATTTGAGCTGAAGCTACGAGAACAAATTCTTCATACGGCTATTCGCTTAGCAAAAAGTAAAGCACGATTTACCATTTTCCGTTTTTCAAGATGTAATGAACAGTTTTGGTCACGAAACCATTTAGGCGGATTTGAGTTAAAAAAGAATGTGACTCCAGCTGATGGGATTAATGATATTTTTGAAAACAGCCAGCTATACGCCTTTGAGTGTGCAACAGCTATTGTCATCATTTTCTATAAGGCAGTCTTAGATACGATTGACCGGCAAACTTTTAATCAGCTGTTCGCCAACCTTCTTTTATACGATTGGCATTATGACGAAGATTTAGGAGTACAAACAAAAACCGGGAACGACTACATTCCCGGCGATTGTCTATATTTTAAAAATCCTGATGTCGATCCAGAAATGCCTCAATGGCAAGGAGAAAATACCATTTACTTAGGAGGAGATCTTTATTATGGGCATGGGATCGGAATCAAAACAAAGGATGAAATTATTTCAGCACTCAATAAACGGCGAAAAAAAGCAGCGAAAAAGTCAGCTTACTTATTAGAACAAACAACAAGAGTAGATTTTAAATATTTAAGCAGGTTTGCAAATAGCGAGCAGCGCATAGCTTTGCCATTCGATCCAAGCCATCTGTTCATTGGGAAAATCGGTTCATCCACTTTCTTGAATTTGTAACGTTTTTTTTCGATTTTCACTCCATAAATATGTGCCAATGCCCAATAAAATTAAGGAACCGCCAATCCATTGCGATGGTTGGATCATTTCTCCAAGTAAAAAATAGGCTAAAATAGCAGCACCGACAGGTTCAAATAAAATTCCCATTGAAATGGTCGCAGCACTTACCCATTTTACCGACCAATTCATTAACGAATGGCCCAGCAAAGTGGGGATGATGGCAAGTAAAATAAAACAAAGCCAATCTGTTTTTTTATAAGAAAGTAGAGGATAGCGAAAGCAAAGCACATAGAGCAGCAGGGTGAGAGAGCTGATCCCATACACAACATATGTATAGATCGTCAGCGATAGTCTTTTTCGTAACTCCTGTCCAAACAGCCAGTATCCTGTAATCATCATACAAGCGAGCAAGGCTAGCATATCGCCGAATAGCGCCTGTCCGCTTATTCGAAAATCTCCCCAGCTAATGATGGTGCTTCCAACAATCGCAAGCAAGCCGCTTAACAACGCGCCAATCGTCAATCTTTCCTTAAAAAACACGTAGCCTCCAGCGAATGCAAACAATGGTTGCAGCGTCACAAGCACAACAGAACTTGTTACCGACGTATAGTTTAAAGATTCAAACCAGAGAATAAAGTGAAAAGCTAACAATACACCAGAGATAGCAGAAAACCACCAATCTCTTTTCGAAATTTTCAATAGTTCACGCCAAGCCGGGAGAAACATCGGAGTCATCAGTGCAACTGTAAAAAAGAGACGGTAAAAAGCGATTACAGCTGCAGGAGCGTGTGCCCATTTTACTAAGATGGCCGATGTTGATATCGAGAGCGCACCGATAAAAAGAGCGAGATACGGCTTAAATAAATTTTGTGATTGCATCATCCATCCCTCGTTCAACGTTTTATAATTTATAATGATTATAACATTGACTGAAGAAGAAAAGGTGATAAAATATGGATTTTCATCTTTTTATGAAGCTAGGAATATCAACGGTATTAGGCCTTGTGATCGGCATCGAGAGAGAATTAAAGCGAAAGCCGGTGGGATTAAAGACATGTTTAGTCATTTCCATTGTGAGCTGCTTATTAACGATTGTTTCTATTGAGTCGGCATATGTATTTCCTTTAAAAAACCGCATGGCCATGGACCCGCTTCGCCTTGCTGCGCAAATTGTATCAGGCATTGGTTTTTTAGGGGCAGGCGTCATTTTGCGCCGAGGGAATGACAGCATTTCGGGTCTGACAACGGCTGCTCTTATTTGGGGAGCAGCCGGAATCGGCATTGCCGTTGGGGCGGGATTTTACTGGGAAGCTATTTTAAGCGTGGGATTACTTATTTTAAGCGTAGAACTCATTCCTCTTCTCACCTCTTTTTTTGGACCAAAGCAGTTACGAGAAAAAGAGTTTGTTTTGCAAATTACTATTTCTAATAACGATCATATTGATGATGTGATTTCTGCCATTAACCAGCAAATCATTGATATAAAAACGGTTCGAATTAAAGATTTTGATGATCATCATCATCTTATTAGACTAAAAGTAGCTGTCGATCAGAAAAAATCAATAACGGATGTCTATTATTCGCTTCGCAGCATCTCATCCATTGTTCATATTGATATTGAAAGTGGTTAATGATGGACAATCCAAGAATGCAATGATCCATTATTTTACTAAAAATATGGAATAATTGAGCTAGACACAAGCGTTTCTGCCAGATGCATGCCCAGTCGGCAAGCGAATGACTTGCCGACTACGGCAGAAAAGCGAGGAGTCAAGCGATGCCAATTTGTTTTTATTGGATCATCAACACACCTGACATTCCATTAAAGTGATATCATTACACTTGATTACGCCGCTTAAACGAAAAGGCCGAAAGATTCACTCGACTCTTTATAAATTGAGATCGTGATTTTACTGAGGAATACTTACTCTATCTTAAACTTTGCAATCATCTCTTGAAGGTGATCAGCTAAACGTTTTAGTTGAATGTTCTGCTCCTTTAAGTAATCAATAGTATGGTTTTGTTGAATAGCAGAAGCAGAAATCTCCTGAATCACCGCTACCCCTTGTTCAGAAATAGCCGCAATTTCCTGAATGGATGTCAAAACCTGATCGGAGGATTGGTATAGATCTTCTGTATTTTTGGCGATAGCATCCATTCCTTTTGTTAACTGCTCTACGGATTCATAAATCGCATGAAATAGTCGGCCATTATCTTCAGCAATCTCCACCCCTTTTACAATATCTTCAAAATCTTGCTGATTTAGCTGAAGCACCACTTTAGCCTGTTCGTTCATTTCCTCTATCGCTTGAGAAATGACTTGAATGGATTCGTCGGTTTGATGGGCCAGCTTCTGAACTTCTTGAGCTACGACCGAAAATCCTCTCCCTGCATCTCCAGCGCGGGCTGCTTCGATGGAAGCATTTAAAGCCAGCAAATGAATCTGCGATGAAATCTCTTGAATCATTTGAATAATGTGGTTAATCTGTTTTAGTTTTTCCCCAAGATCAGACAGATTTTGTTTACTCGTTATTCCATTTTGTTTAATTTTACTCATTTGTTCTGTAATCATTTGTACTTGAATGTTCCCTTTTTCCGCCTGCTCTCGTGCCTGACCTGTAAGGTTTTTAATCCATTTTGTTTGCTCGTCGACATTAGAAATAGACATCGACATTTCAGAAATCATATGAGAAATGCGATCAATATGATGCGCTCTTTCCTCTGATCCTTTTGCTTCTTCATTTGTGCTGACAGCAATTTGCTGCGATGCTTGAGACAATTCGGCAAAGGACCCCAAAAGAATTTCACTGCTTCCATGGATGGTTTGTGAATTATCGCTTACTTGCTGAATGATATGGCTTAAATTTTTTCTCATTTCTTCAAAACTGGCTGCTAAAATGCCGATCTCATCTTCTCGTTTCATCTTGATCGGCTGGCTAAGATCCCCATTAGAGAGACGCTTTGTGTACTGTACTAATTGTTTTAAAGGCTTGGCTATTCGATTTCCGATGAATAGCGCCAGTATGATGCCAGCTGCAATCATCACCGCAGTTAAAATGATCGAAAAGGTCCATATCCAATGCTCGAGTTGCTTAATAAACTTAGCACTCATGTCCACGCCAATGATCGCATCCGTTCCCCGCACCGGCATAAAAAAGGATTTATGGACTCCCCACTTATCTTGGTAAATGCTGCTTAAAATCTGTTCTTTTTGTTCATATGATTGTTTTTGTTCCTCTGTAAACGGAGACTCCACCATAAATTCGTCGCTGTCATTTAAAGCGACAATGACATCTCGCCCATTATGTCTCGCCAATACATATACATACTCAATTCCGTTTTTATTTTTAATAAATGAGTCAAGCTCTTGTTTAAGCTCCTCCCCATATTTCTCTGGAAAGGCAATAACATTTTGAATAAGAGTTGGATCAAGTTTTTCCGCCAATGTTTCACCATTTTCAGTTAAGCGCTCATCAAACTGTGGAATTACATGATCTTGGATAATGTAACTAGACACATAATAAACAAAGCCAAATGCAACGACGGAAAATAGAATAAAAGGCAAGATAAAACTTATAATAAGCTGAGATCGAATCGATTTTCTCCAAAGCATCTTTTTCATTCTTTAGCCCCTTCTCCCGAATATTGAAGTTCCTTTCTGTGGATAAATGCTTGTAAATCGAGCCGCAGCAACCGATAAAGCTCGTCCATTGTTTTGCTTTTAAAAAATACGATCGCAAAAGTTCGGTCATTTGCTGCTTGTATCGGCCGGTATTCTAAGATGTGGTCAAACTGTTTTTGAAATAATGGGTGATTAATGGATTGAATCAAGCTTTGAGAAATATGCATAGGAATTTCGGCGCAAAGGAAGCTATAGATGTGATCGTCCATATGTTGAAGCGTTCTGTTCCAGTCCGGGCATGTTCCTCGGAAATAGTGTTCATATACATTGCATCCATAAGCATAGAATCCGAGATCTGTTGTACCTGCTCCAGCAAACCGAAGCGGGTTTACTTCAATCGGAATTATGCTGTCATTATTTTTTCTAATTTCAAAATGAATAGGAAAGTTTTTTAATGGATAAATTTCTTGAAACTGATGCATAAACGCAAGAATGTCATCGTAAATCTCGGCAATCACCTGCTTTGATGTATAATAAATCCGGTCTGATGTATCATATTCATCTTTAAACAATCGTTTAAAAACATTTAAAATCACCGGATGACCGCTGTGGTCATAATAGCCATCAATCGCGTATTCTTCTCCAAAAATCCATTTTTCAATTAAAATACTTTCTCCATCAATAACACTTTGATACATATTCTCCGCTACAAACAGTTCTGTTTCTAACTGCCGCAACGCCGCTTCCCATTCATTTGCGCTTTTTACTTTATATACGCCTACGCTTGAGTACCCTTTGCTGGGCTTTATAACAACAGGAAAAGGGATCTCATCAATCGAATGGCTGTACAGCTCATTCCTATCCGCAACTTTGTAAAAATAATCTGGATACATTTTTTTCAAAGCAGAACGAAAAAGCCCTTTGTCTTTTAACTGTTTGGACCAACGGTTTTGCACGCTATCTGGGGCATATGATTCAAGCAATTTTAAGCAGCTTTCTGAATTCGTTAATAGTTTTGTTTGCTCATTCATGAGCCCAAAAAATTCTGTCTCGTCTAATGTCTTTAAGCCATTTAAAGAATTCGATGGATTCCCCTGAACCAAAACAGGGATATCCAATTCTTGCAATGATGCAAGCAAAATCGGTGAAATAATTTGATCATTGATAAGAATCATCTTGATGCACCTTTCTAATAAATAAAAATTAGTACTATAGAAGCACGCTCGTCCATGCTACATCCATGTCTTATCATGTTACTCTAACTGTACAAAAACATTAGGTTGACTATACCGCAATGAAACCAAAGCACTACTCCTTTCACTATTATTTTAGTAAACTATTTCTAACATTTTCTTTATCGTCAGGACTGGAGTAATTTTTAACATATTCCACTGTTATTACTCTATTGTGTAAATTGGCTCATTTCAGAAAGTATTTAACTTTTTCCAATAAACTTTCCTCATTAGGAAATTTGTTCAGGGAATTTCGGTTGTTTATGTCTTCTTTCTCTTTATTTAAAGCGATCATCTATCGAGCAATACAATTGTCCTTCGTGCTGTAATAATTATGATGAATGGACCGTATTAAAACTCACGATCGGGAGGCAAACCGGCTCGCCGGCTTCAGATGAAAAGCGAGGAATCCGGTATTGTTCATTGGTTTTTATTGGATGATCAACACGCCTGATCGTTAGCTGCAATGAGGCACAGTCCATTTAACACTATGAACATATTGAAAAATAAAGGCCAAATCATTCCCATCTCTATCCAACTTTAATGACCACTTTCTCAATACCCATTTGCCGTTTTGTATAATACAATTTTTATCGTATATAATCCAATTTTACAAAGGAGGAAATTTATGAAAAAGAAAGCTACTTTTATTTTAGCAGCAGGTTTAACGTTTAGTGCCCTTCTTCCATCATCGTATGCGGCCGTACAATCTCCCGCAGCACAAAAGCATGCCCACCAGAAAATGCAAATCCTCCAAGAAAACTGGGATGCGAAAAACGGTGCTCCAGAATTTCTATCCGGAAAGCTATCTTCACAGTCTTTTAAAAGCGAAAAAACGATCCGGGAATTTTTGAAAAACAATCAAGAAATTTATCAGATCAATCCTGACACAGAGCTTACATTAGTCGATGTGAAGACCGATGAATTAGGCATGACCCACTATAAATATGTTCAGTCACTCAATGGCGTTCCGATAGATGGCGGAGAATTTTTAGTCCATACGGATAAAAACGGGATTGTCAAAGCCACGAACGGAAAGCTCCGTCCTAGCGCTTCGGACAAATTTAAAAACAAAACAGCCGCTAAAATTTCGGATAAAGAAGCCATTGACTTGGCTTGGAAGCACATTAATGTAACGAAACAAGAAACAGAGGTCAAAGAGGATAACGCACCTTTAAAAGAAAAAACGGATGTCGCCAATACAGTGGAAAAAAGCAAACTGGTTGTTTACGAGAAGGATGGAAACTACTATTTGACCCATAAAGTAGAATTGCAATTTATTTATCCGTATCCGGCCAATTGGAAAATTTACGTTGATGCAAATAACGGCAAAATTGTCGATGCCTACAATGCTGTAGCCGAAGAGGCAACAAGCGGCTATGGCTACGGAGTATTAGGAGATTACAAAACTCTTAATACTTACTACTCTAACGGCACCTATTATTTATACGATGTGACAAAGCCGATGTCAGGGGTCATCGAAACACGCACGGCGCAAAATGGCACGAGCTTGCCTGGCTCCTACTCTGTTGACAGCAATAATGCATGGACTGCTTCTTCACAACGTGCTGATGTAGATGCCCATTATTATGCAGGAGTCGTCTACGACTATTACAAAAACACACATAATCGCAATAGCTTTGATAACAACGGAGCAACGATTCGCTCAACGGTTCACTATAGCAATAGATATAACAACGCATTTTGGAACGGAGTACAGATGGTTTATGGAGACGGGGACGGAACGACGTTCGCTCCTTTATCAGGCGGACTCGATGTTGTCGCACATGAGTTAACACATGCTGTCACTGATCGAACAGCAGGGCTCGAATATCGCAACCAATCAGGCGCATTAAATGAATCAATGTCAGATGTTTTCGCTTGCTTTGTAGATTCAAATGATTACTTAATCGGCGAAGACGTCTATACACCTAACGTTTCCGGCGATGCTTTAAGAAGCCTTTCTAATCCTCAAGCATACGGACAGCCAGCTCACATGAACGACTATGTATACACCTCTTCAGATAACGGCGGAGTGCATACAAATAGCGGTATTCCAAATAAAGCTGCCTATTTGACGATTACTGCAATTGGCAAGGAAAAAGCAGAAAAAATTTATTATCGAGCATTAACTGTCTATTTAACTCCAACAAGCAATTTCAGCAATGCTCGAGCCGCTTTATTACAAGCTGCTGCTGATTTGTATGGATCCGGCAGTTCAACATATAATGCGGTGGCCAACGCTTGGAACCAAGTAGGAGTATATTAAACCTCCTCCAAACAGAGCCAAAGCCAAAAGAATATGATTTCTTTTGGCTTTGGCCTTCTTTCATCTATCGAATGATGCAACCCGCTTCACAAGCAGAATCTCATTTTTTCGACGGTCAGAGGCTAATCAAGGTGCCGTTCGCTTGAAGGGCGGAAATCTACACTTAGCAAATGTATGATGACATGTTTTGGTCAGTGTTTCGGCAAAAATTCCTCAATGATATGGCTGTCTTCACCATGAATCTGATTGGAAGCTAACAACTCTTTTTCCGTTAATAATTGAAATCCATACCTTTGCAGCTCGCGTTTTTGAATTTCAGACAGCTGCTCATAAGACACAATAGCCGGCGTCCCCGACGATTTATAAATTAGGTTTTTCGTGACTGGACATTGGAATACATCAGCGACAAATCCTTCTCCATCTTGGATCGTAAATAGACGAATCGGCATTACATTCATACTTTCTCCCTCTTTTCACTGTTTGTTGGCCTTTATAAGTACTGACGATTTTTCTATTATATTTCCCACCAACCGACTGTCTATACGATGCGTTTTCCTACAATGATAAGATCTCGCTCCACGCCATCTAATTCCGCAACTTTCGGAAAATGCCCCCATGTAGTAAAGCCAAAATGAGAGAAAAGACGCAAGCTTGGTTCGTTATGGGCAAAAATAAATCCGAGTAGCGTTTTAATATTCAGCCTTGGGCATTCATCAATGGCGGCTTGTAACAATTGCTTTCCCATTCCTTGTCCGCGATATTGTTCAGAAATATAGATGCTGATTTCCGCTGTATGCTGATAAGCAGACCGTCCATAAAAAGACTGAAAGCTGAGCCATGCACATATTTGCCCCTCTTTCTCAACGACCCATAGCGGCCGGGTGTCAGCAAAATGTTCCCAAAACCAGCTTTCTCTGCTCTCTACCGTTATCGGTTCTAAATCTGCTGTGACCATTCTTGAGGGAATGGTTTCGTTATATATCCGAACAATCGCCGAAAGATCCTCATAACAAGCATCCCTAATAATCAATGATTCCTGCATACTTCCCATTCCTCCTTAAGCATTTTATTTGCAAAAATACATAAAAAGGGAGCATACTTAAATATTATTTAAAGCGAGTGACTGAATCTTCCAGAAGCGCTGATTTTACTTCTTAATAAAACATGAAAGGAGGAAGCAGATGAATAAGACACTGATCGTGTATTTAGTGTCGCTTGCTGCATTTCTTGGTCCATTTACACAAACGATCTACACACCTATTTTACCAGAAGTCACAAAAGATTTTGGCACATCTTCATTTTTGGTGAATTTGACAATCTCCATTTTTACTTTGTTTTTAGCACTCATGCAGATCGTTTATGGACCTCTTACAGATACAAAGGGGCGAAGAAAGGTTCTTTTATTTGGTATTTTTATTTATGTACTAGCATCTCTTGGCTGTTTCTTTTCACATTCCATTTCTATCTTGCTCGTCTTTCGCGCTCTGCAAGCCATTGGAATTGCGGCTGGCTCCGTCGTTGCTGCTACGGTGATCGGCGATTTATTTGAAGGGAAAGCAAGAGGAAAAGCGATGGGAACGTTTCAAATGATGGTTTCGCTTGGCCCGGTCGCAGGGCCGATCGCTGGAGGCTTTATTGGGGGAAGCTTTAACTTTCATACCGTCTTTCTTGTCCTTGTATTCGTAGGCGCTGTTATTTTCCTGTTCAATTTTATTTTTTTAAAAGAAACTAAAACGGAAACAGGCTCTACAGAACGCTTCCAGCCACGGGATTTTGTTTTTATTTTAAAAAATCACACGGGCGCGTCCATCATTTTATTGGGCTTTACGCAATACTATGCGCTATATAACTTTTTAGTATTTTTGCCAAACATTTTGAACGACCGATACGCGCTTCCAGCAGAACAAAAGGGAATCGTGTTTCTATGCATGTCTTTGTTTATTGTCGTGGGCAGCTTCGTCGGCGGAAGGATACAAGGACGCTTCCCAAGCCGAAATGTGATTGTCACGACCGCCTATTTAAATGTGTTGGCCGTGTTCTTATTTCTTTTAGTTTCACATATAGCGCTCCCATTACTGATTGTTTCCATCATGCTATTTGGATTCTTCCTAGGAACCTCTTTGCCTGTACAAACAACTCTTCTTACGCAAATATTTCATTCCAACCGATCTACTGCTATTGGGGCCTATAATTTTTTCCGATATATTGGAATGGCGTGCGGACCTATAATCGGGAGCTGGCTTCTTAAAATCGGCGGATATGATACGATCTATGGATTTGTTGATGTGCTGTTTCTCTGCTGCTCGTTAATACTTATGAAGCAATTTGGCAAAGCAGCCTATAAGCCGCAATAATCCAACGTTTCTAGTGGTCATTTAGGGAAGGACGTTCGAACAAGATTTGTCCTTTCCCCCATTGAACCATATCGCTTTTCGTGGCCAACAAACTCGTAGGTTGAAAACATATTATAAGACTCTTCCGTTGAAAAATGAAGAAATTAAGGTAGCTGGAGCATCATGGATATGAGGCCTTGCTGTTTCGGCAGCCGGGTGTAAGACTGAAAGCAACGTTCTCAAACCTTCGTCACACAGATGCGTGACGAAGGCAAATTCACAAATTCGTTTCCGGTCGCCGCTCTTCCAAAGATCGTTCGTCTCTTTTTTACTAGCGTTGATATAGCGTGAACGGATGCTCCGGCTAACATATCGCCCCATTTCTGCCCTATAATCTAAACTTCCAAAAATCAAAAGCCCTTTCTCCTCCGCGTCTGATCGTTTTGCCCAGGTGGTAATGGATAAGATGGAAGAGAAAAAATACGAAGCACAGCTTGTTAGGGGGTTGGAGGCATGTAGAGATGATGGGCAACTAGGCTGAAAGATTCACTGTCCATGATTTTTTATTCCTCATCCCGTTCTCATGTTGCTACCATTTTGTTTTAAAAGAAGGAGCCATTGCTTGAAGCCACCCAAGCAGTTCACGCTCCTTTTGCCAAAAAGCAAGATGTTCTTTTGCATATATGACAGCTTCATTTTCATCGCCAAGACTATAAAACGAAGGAGAATTTGTTGGAGGCCGCTTCTTTTTCAATACATAATCCATCACATACTCATTTGTTTGCCAAGCTTGCTCTAACAATTCCTCCATCTCTTCATGAAGACCGTATCTCAAGTACGCTAAAAGCAAGCGATTATAGCTGATGAAGGCAGTGGGCTCATCATACTGCTCTATCAGTTCTTCTGCTTTTTCGTATTTTTCCGTTTCTAAATAAGCAGGCAACAGCACATAGCGAGTTCCTTGATTGTCGTTAAAATCTAATTGAAGCAGCTGCTCATACTGCTTAATCGCTTTTTCTTTTTCTCCGAGCAGCCAAAGTGCCTGTGCGTACTTTTCTTTTGCTCTCATATATGATCTTGTTTCCGTTATCATCCAGAAATGACCTTTATAGTCACGGAAGAAGCTCTTTCCAAGCTCCTTTTCTCCCGCTTCCATTCCTTTTTGATAATAGGTCACTGCTTCCTTCAATGTCGTTGCTTCGTCACCTAAAATATTATAAGCAGCTGCACTATTCGGGTACAAACGCAAAGCTTGATGCACAAGCTCCTTTCGCCTTTTTGGATTTACTTCGTGAAATGCTTGATCAAGCAATTCTTGTGCTTGTTCTCTCAACGATTCGCTCTTTTTATTAGTAAGCATCGATTGAACAAACAAGTGTCCTTCTTGAGCTGCTGAATCGTTTGGTTTCTGTATGAGACGACGAATATTATGCCTGTTTGGTTCAGTCGTGATTTGCGAATGGGGAATGAACTCTGGGGTTAAAATGCGTCCTTCTTCAAAATGATCTATTTTTTTATATATTTGTGCGATAAACTCTGCCATAGACTCTTCCATTTCGCGATATTTGATAGCCATGCTCCTGCTGGAAATCCTGTAGCATTTTGCGATCTCTTTCTGTGTTGCCGCTTGGTACGGAATCACAATGACAAGAGTTAAATAATGGATAGCAGCTGCATACAGCTCCGGCTTTTGAATAAAAGGCCGCTCTAAGTCGCAATATACCTTCCATAGCACAATAGCCACATAAATCCAAGGCCCATTTCCATGAATTTCTTCCATTCGCTCCTGCAATACATAGGCCACCTGTTCATAAACTGGTTGCTCCCATTCAAGCGATTCAATTGAAAGATATTTAGAAGATAATTGTAAAAAGCATTCATATAATAGCTCCGGAAAAGATAAGGTAACAAATTCACGGACAGAAACATCTTTTTTTTCATCAAACATCTCCTGAAGGAGTTCAATGACTGTTTCGGCTACGTGCCTTTCTATTTCTAAACAAGAAATAAAAAAAGAATAGGCTGGACCAGAGGATACAAGGGTTCCGATAAGCAAATAGCCCTCTTTTATTTCTGGTTTATCGAAGGCAATACGTTTTTGTTTTTGGGTAAAAATATCTTCAGCGATCACAAAGCTGAGGGATTCTCGTTCGATGACGCGCACAAACGAAGGGAACTCACGACCCCAAGTGTGGAGAAGTTTGCGGATAGTTGGGCTCTTAATCTGTGAAGCGCATGTTTGGATATAATGTTCAATAATCGTTTTTCTGTTCACCAACGGTTGGCAGAATACCGCCCATAAAGTGGTATAAAATACAAACAGTTCGTCCCATTCATCATCTAGTAAATGGTTCGTTCTTCGCGCAATAAATTCACCCAGTTCCTTTTTATGTTTTGTCAAGGCATAATGGAGCAAATCGCGCTGGACCTGCATAACCTCCTGCATGATGAATTCATTCATCGATATTACCTCTCGCTGCTTGCCACAACATTTTTGATATTTTTTTCCACTTCCACAAGGACAAAGATCATTTTTCCCTGCTTTCTCCATCCATCTTCACCTCTTTCTTATTGTTTATGATCATATATTTTTGACCACCTTGCTAGAAAATCCTCTATATTCACCTTAATATTTCTTAATATTTCGACATATAATCCTCTCGATCTCCACTCCGTTAAGAGATGGGATCTCGGTGGATGATGTTAAAACAATGAAAATTATATGATCTGTCTGTTATGGTCGATTGATAAAGGAGTTTAAAAAAATAAAAGCAGCCTTTATTGCAAAAAATTTAAAAACGCCTTATTCAGGCGTTTTCTTCTTCCAGCTCTTCGACTGGCACTTCTCTCGTTTCTTGAAGCAGACCGTCACGCATATGTACCTTGGCTGTTCCAGCTTTCTCATTGTAATCGTCAATCCAGACAGGCACACCATTGTAATAAACAGAAACATCAGCAGGTGAAGAAATAATTTGCTTAACACGGTTCATATCCATGAAAGCATCCTCCTTGCATTGGTTAATAGCAGTAGTAGTGTTGGCAATTGAAGAAGATCTATGCAAGAAAAACATGATTTTGTGCAAAATATCCATATCTATAAAAATGCAGAGGGCTGCGGAAAATCGAAAGCTAAAGGCAAAGCCACGGACTTTTTCTTGCGTTATGTGACCATCACATGGCAACAAGCCAAACAACGTCGCCTCCAGCCCCATTCATGGATCTATAAGCGATTGGTTATTCAGCGACCCAACCATTGAACCATGCAAGCCTTATCTCATACCAAAAGCGAAGTGGTGAATCTGCATCTATATGCCTAAATGAAGGAGGAAACGATGAAATACGCTTATTTTCGTCTCCCTATATTTGTCCGCATGCTGCTTGTAGGATTCAGCTTTATTCTTTTATTCGGAGGTCTGATTCATGCCGCAGAGCCGAATACATATCGAACGTTATTTGATGGCATATGGTGGGCCATTGTAACGGCCGCAACCGTCGGCTATGGAGATTTTGTTCCCAAAACGATGCTTGGCAAATTTCTTGGCATTGCGCTTATTTTATTTGGTACAGGCTTTATTTCGGCCTATTTTGCAGCGCTATCTGCTTCCGCCATATCCAGAGAAAATGCTCTCTTGCATGGAAACGTTGCTTATACAAAAGAGGGGCATGTTGTTGTCGTCGGCTGGAACGAACGAGTACGCGAGCTGCTCAAGCAGTTAACAGCCGCTCACCCGTCCTTTACTTTTGTTATTGTAGATGCAACACTAGACGTTCTTCCGGTTTCTTATAACCAAGTCCACTTTATTAAAGGAAATCCGACCTATGATTCGATCTTACAAAAAGCGAACGTAGCAAAGGCAAAGATGATTGTTATCACAGCCGACCAGCATAAAAATGAATTGGATGCCGATATGGCATCAATTTTAACTTTATTGTCAGCCAAAGGAATCAATCCAGACATTTATGCCATCATTGAAATTTTGACGACGCAGCAAGTCAACAATGCCAAACTAGCAGGTGCAGATGAAATTATTCAAACGAACCAGCTCTCAAGCTTTTCGATCATCAACAGCCTTCAGTCTCCGGGCATTTCGCCGCTAATTGAACAGTTATTGTATCGACTTGGGGAAAACTGTTTTCAATTTCTTGATCCACCTGATGAGCTGGTTGGACAGACAATGGCTGAAAGCAGCCGCATTTTGCTTAATCAACAAATTCTGTTGATTGGAATTATCAGAGAGGGAGTGCCATTTATGAATCCCTCCCCCCTTTTTACCATTCAACAAAGCGATCGGCTTTTTGTGCTTAAGCATCACTGAAGCAAATGATTTTCCAGCTCCTTCACAAGTATTTTGCCTATATTGATATATTTTTCTGGAATTTGAGCGTCTGGGTCTTGTGGCTCTGCAAATTGATTAAATGATGCGCTCAAATTTCCGATATGGGCATGATCATCCACGCCAATTTGGTATTTGTGTGATAATAAATAGGGGCACCCTAGTTTGACGGTTGTCCCATTGGAGTCAAGCTGCCCATCAACGGCTTCAAATGGGACACGCAAAAATTGATAGCCCACTTCGTCGTCAATTTTATAATCGAATGAACCATGGTCGTAATCCCAATTGCCACCAATAACATAGCCGAGCGGTTTAAGCTCCTGTTCAAGCTTATATAAGCGAAATGTTTTGCCTTCTAATGCGGAAGGAATTTCAATCATGACAAATGACCTCCTTTTTTAAATAGATTGCCCTAATTGTCATGATCTTAAAATATATACACACAACTTAACATGTTAACATTTGCTTTTTTCTACTTAACAACGCCGCGTTACAGAAGCAAGAATAGGTCTAAAAGCGGCGTTGCTTCAACCGTAGCATGCTTGTTTGATCTTTATATTTTTATACTAAAAAGGCATGCCGTTTCCTCTATTGTTCCATAGCTTGTGAACTACCCACCACTTATCAATCTTGCGGTTTGATTGAAGTGGGGGCTTCTCGGGTAGTCCTATCTAACGATAGGAAATGGACCGAGCGAACCCTCTTGTTCCAAGAGTTGTTGTTTTTTATGCGAACGCTACTAAGCGTAATCCTTCATTTTTGATATTGATCGCAGAATTGTGATCGCGATCCAATACTAAACCACAAGAACATTGGTACACACGTTCAGATAACGGCATTTCTTTTTCTTTGCCACAACAAGAACACTTTTTTGTCGAAGGAAACCATTTATCGATTTTGATCAGTTGTTTTCCTTGCTCTTTTAGTTTGTATTCTAAGAATCTTGTGAACATCCCCCACCCGTTATCATGAACGCTTTTTCCAAAATGAAGGGCTTGAGACATACTTTTCATGTCTAAGTCTTCGATGACTACAGCGTCATAAGTGATTGCTAATTCTTTTGACTTGTGATGAAGAAAATTCATGCGTTGGTTTGCTATTTTTTCATGTAATTGAGCCACTTTTAAGCGTTGTTGTTCCCATCGTGAAGAACCTTTCTTTCTACGGGAAAGAATTCGCCCTGCTTTGGCCAGTTTGTCTAACGCTTGTCGATAGTAACGTGGGTAATTGGCTTTCTCACCCCGTTCGCTCTCGACATATAGACCGTCCATGGCAAAATCTAAACCGACCACTTTTTGAATCTTGACAGGTTCCATTTTCTTTTCATATTCGGTCAAAATCGAAATATAGTATTGGCCCGACTTTGTTTTAGAAATGGTGCAAGATTTGATTTTATACTCGGCGGGGATTTCTCGATGTTGCTTCATTTTGATCGGTTTTTTGAACTTGGGTAATTGGATATGACCATTTTCCAACTTAATATTGCCGTTGACCATGTTGGTTGTGTAAGATTGCTTATGCTTTTTACTTTTGAATTTCGGAAATTCCGTCCGACCTTTGAAAAAGTTTTTATAGGCATTTTGCAGGTTGATTTGCGCGTTTGCCAAAGCTAATGAGTCCACTTCTTTGAGAAACGGAAATTCTTCTTTATATTTGGCGGGTGTTGGCCACTTTTGCTTTTTAAGCCGTTCTTTATCGTTTTTGAATTTTTCATATCGTTCTTTGCGTTCGGCGAGCATTTGATTGTAGACAAACCGCACACAACCAAACGTTTTCTCTAATAACTCTTTCTGTTCTTCATGGGGGTATAGGCGAAACTTGAACGCTTTGTGTTGATGGGTCATATCAAATCAACTCACTTTTTGCCTTGATTCTCAATATACTTCCTTATGACATCTATTGGAGCACCGCCTGTTGTAAGCATACAAAAGCTTCTTGACCAAAACATTTCTTTCCACAGTTTTGTTCTGATATGAGGAAAATTTTTCTTTATCAGTCGAGAACTTGCGCTTTTATAGGCATTGATAAACTTTGACAATTCGGAATTAGGATGGGCTTTGAATAGAACGTGAACATGATCGTTGTCATGATTCCATTCTGTCAAAGTAATGTTGTATTTGCTTCCAATCTCAATAAACATATTTTTTGCAAAATCAGATATTTCATCAGTGAATACTTCTCTGCGGTACTTCACGACTAATACAAGATGGTAATGTAACGAGAACACTGAATGATTATTACTATCTAATTTCATTGATATATCAATCCTTTTATCTTTATAAGACTGATTATATCAAAACCTTTGGTTATCGCCAACCGAAATTCATCTCCCGCCTACTCACGGGGCTGTGCCCTTCACGTTCCTTGAGGCGGGAGACTTCTTTCAGAAATTACGTTAAATATCTTCTTGGCAGCCGAACGTGGAATAATTCCCCGTTTTTCAGAAATTCTGTTTCAGCAAATTTCATGAGTCGCAAATCGCCTAATGCGAGGGCTTTGTAGCAAAGATGAAACGGAGAAAGCTTCCCGTTTTCTTTAGCTATCTCTTCCAATAAATAAAGAGCTCTTTCTTTTGAAAAAGCATCTGGCTGGCGCGCTAAATAATGTGCTTTTTCCGCCTTATCAGTTAAATATAAATTTTGGTGCATTCCATTCGTGATTTTAATAAAATCATGCGTCGCATAAAGGGCGTGCTCATAATCCAAAAATCGCTCAGAACTTCCAATTTCCTTAAAATGTTCAATCGCTTTTTCAATATAATAAATACTTTTGTTATAATCGTCATAAACATAGATCTCTGCTAATAAATGCAGCATAGAATTAACAAAAAATGGGAATTTTCTGAAATTTTCTAAATTGATCGTCTCTTGAGCGATTGAAATCGCATCTTGTAAATGCGATTGCTTTGTATAATAAATCGCCATGATTTCTTTGATTCGAATCATATAGGATTCTTTGATATAGCTGTTTTTAATGAATTCCGCTTCGTTAAACGCTTCGGCAGCTACCGGTAAAATGAGTCCGTATGAATGTAAGCTAAGAAAGCTATATAAGGACATAATTTTCACTAAAACAAGAACTTCAGGTACCTCCGCTTCTTTTCCTAAGCGAAATTTCATTTTTTCTAACTCATTGTACAATTGAACAGGAGAAATCTCAGCGTTTTTTTTCTTCAGACAAAGCAAATACAGATCGCTAAAGCAGCTCGGATAAAGCTCAGCCAAGCTAGATACCAGCTCATATAGCCCATTGTTGGCGGCCCATTCAATCGCTTCTCGAACAGCCTCGTCGTTCTTATTATTTAGACAGTAATCGATAATGAACGATGACTGATGATCTGTGTCAAATAAAAGACAACTCATGGACAAAAAATGATGAAAATGCATGGATTGATTTTCCGGAACATATTCGTGAATCTGCTTGTCCAGCATTTGCGTGCATTGCAAAGCAGGATCCTCTTGCTGCGTCCGTTCTTGATTCATTTTTTGCACAAAATTCCCCACTATACTCCTCCTCTGTCAACAGGATTTTTTTCATGTAATAAAATTAGCGAAAGCAGAAGGAACAAAAGCTGGTTCTTTCAATATTCGCTCTTATCTTATTATTATGGCATAAAAAAATTAAACATCCAACAGATATGGATAATTATGGTTTGTTTATTTTTTTGCAATACATTCATTCTCGACTGCATCCTGCAACAAAGGCCAAAAGTATACGAAATAAATCTTTTTCCTACCACATTGCCTGCCTTATTCTCTGCATCCTACCAATGCAGCATTTTCTGTGCGTCCTACATATTGTCTCGCTTTTTAGCATAATCCCATATAAAAAAATGCTCATAAGGTACATTATACAGCTGAGCCAGCTCCATTAGCTCCTCCGCCGTAAAAGGCTGCTGGCCGCTTTCTTTGCGATGATAAGGATAGACGGTATTGAACCCTAAAAGCTTTGCAACCTCCCCTTGTGATAAACCTTTTGCTTTTCGACATTCTCTAATTTTGCGAAGATTGACCTTTACCAATGACCCCACCCTCTTTTCTGTTGCATTTTTCGCAATCAACACTTCTTATTATATGTTTCATTTTTCGCAACGTCAAACATTTTCTTTCGTTTTTCGCAATTTTGTTTTGCACTTTTAGCAATTATGATATGATTTTTTTCGAGAAACATAAGGGAGTTATGCGAGTGATGAGTGTACTAGGTTATCGGTTGAAAAAGTTAAGAGAAAAGCATAACCTTACCCAAGAACGGGCTGGGGAAATTTTCGGTCTTACAAAATATCAAATTCATCGCTATGAATCAGGAGCAAGCAATCCCGATCCTGAGACGATTCGAGAATTTGCAGATTATTATGGTGTATCTACTGACTATTTGCTTGGACGCACCGTCAATCCGGACACGGCAACGGGCGAGGAACATGCTCAGAAGGAAGAACACGATCCGGAGTTAGATGTATTGATCAAAGAGTTGAAAAACGCTCCTAAAGAACAACGTCAGCAACTTCTAAAAATATGGGAGATTATTAAAGGAAAAGGAAATCAAACGAACGAGGAATAATGATAGTTGAGTTTTATTGTTCAAAATAAGAGGCTGTCTCTATCCATATGATCCTTGAGAGGAATGGAGGCGGAGCCTCTTTTTTGTTGGGAGCCGAGGACAGCTGTTGTCTCTAGCATGTTTCAGCTCATAAGCTTCGTTTCCCCAATATCTTTTATCAACTAAGGAGCTTTCCCTTCTATACTCTTGGCTAGAGGCAGGAGGCTTCTAGGTGAGTATTATGGTCAATTCCTTAAACACATCGCAAATCGGGGTCCCTCAACATTGTAAGAGACCCCGATTTTTCTTGCTTTTTATATGTCGCAAAACCTCGTTATTTCAAGCGTTTTTCAAGCTCGGCCTTCTTCTCCTCATAGCCCGGCTTGCCTAAAAGAGCGAACATGTTCACTTTATAAGCTTCTACTCCCGGTTGGTCAAATGGATTCACTCCTAATAAATAGCCGCTCATGGCGCACGCTTTTTCAAAGAAGTAAACGAGGTAGCCGAATGTATATTCATCTAATCGTGGAAGCGTCACGACCAAATTCGGAACTCCTCCGTCAGTATGAGCGAGCAGCGTGCCTTCAAACGCTTTTGTATTAACAAAATCAACCGTTTGCCCCGCTAAATAGTTCAAGCCATCCAGATCGCTGTCTTCGGCTTCAATCGTCAGTTCATGGCGCGGTGTTTCCACTTTAAGAACGGTTTCAAATAAATCGCGACGTCCTTCCTGCACATATTGTCCTAATGAATGGAGATCGGTCGAGAAGTTTGCAGATGCCGGGAAAATGCCTTTTTGATCTTTCCCTTCGCTTTCGCCAAATAATTGCTTCCACCACTCTGCAAAATATTGCAGCGCAGGCTCGTAGTTGATCAGCATTTCGATTGTTTTTCCTTTATTGTAAAGAATATTACGGACAGCCGCATATTGATAAGCCGCATTTTCCTCAAGCTCAGATTTGCTGAAGTCTTCACGCGCTTGTGCTGCCCCTTTCATCATTTCTTCAATGTTGGCACCGCTGACCGCAATTGGAAGCAAACCAACAGCCGTCAAAACGGAATAGCGTCCGCCCACGTCATCCGGAATAATAAAGGTTTCGTAGCCTTCTTCTGTCGCCAATGTTTTAAGCGCGCCCCGGGCACGGTCCGTTGTCGCGTAAATGCGTTTACGAGCTTCTTCTTTTCCGTATTTTTCTTCCAGTAGCTTGCGGAAAATACGGAAGGCGATTGCTGGCTCCGTCGTTGTTCCTGACTTGGAAATCACATTAATGGAGAACTCCTTGCCTTCCAGCAAATCCATGACATCTTTCATATAGGTCGAGCTTATGTTATTGCCAACAAAAATAATTTGTGGCGTGCGGCGCTGTTCCTTTGGCAGCACATTATAAAATGAATGCTGGAGCATTTCAATAGCCGCCCGGGCCCCCAAATAAGACCCGCCGATACCAATGACAAGCAATACATCGGAGTCTGCTTGGATTTTAGCAGCTGCTTTTTGAATACGGGCGAACTCTTCGCGATCATAATCAACAGGAAGGTCGATCCATCCTAAAAAATCATTTCCCGCTCCTGTTTTTTCATGCAATGAATGGTGTGCCACCTTCACGGCATCGCGCAAATATGTAAGCTCATGCTCTCCGAAGAAAGATCGTGCTTTCGAGTAATCAAAACGAATATGTGTCATACTCTCGTTCCTCCAAGAGAAAAATATTGTACTTCTTACACTTTAACGAAACAAGCAAGGATAATCAAGCGATCAAAAAGTTGAAAACGGATTCATTTTGAACATTTTTGTCTTTGACAATAAATCTGTGCAAACAACAAAGATCCTTCTTCTTAATTATCAAAAAGCGAACAAATCATCCGCGCAACGAAATGGTCTTTCATAAGAAATAATTGGATTTTAATTCAAAAAAACATATAATTATGCAAAAAAAAGAAAGGATCGCTATTAATGAAGCTAGTTCCTGAATCTTCTCATTTCCAGGATTATCTTGAAGAACTAAATGTGGTCAATTTCTCTCATCCCCTTATCCAGCAAGCTGTCTGTGAATTGTTTCATCAAGGGATGCCTGAAATGGAAAAAGCAAAAACAGCCTATGAATTTGTAAGAGATCGCATCGCTCACTCTTGGGACATTCAAAGTTCAAGAATTACATGCAAAGTTTCAGAGGTGCTTTACTATAGGGAAGGAATTTGCTATGCCAAAGCGAATTTATTAGCCGCATTATTGAGATCACAAAAAATTGCAACCGATTTTTGTTATCAGCGGCTTAGGCTCTTTAATTCCCCAGACCAAGGCTATTGCATTCATGCATTGAATGCCGTATTTCTCCGGGCAATCAATCGCTGGATCCGCTTAGATGCCCGTGGGAACAAGCAAGGCATACATGCAGAATTTTCCCTTGATCAAGAAAGGCTTGCATTTTCTGTCCAACCTCAATGGGACGAACAAGATTTGCCCGTCATTTACACTAAACCGAATCCGAAAACAATCGCTACCCTGCGGGAAAACACAAACGCGCTCGTCATGTACCAATGCCACCTCCCTGAAAATTTATAAAAATACACGTTCAAAATAGGATAGGTAAAACAGGATGCAACAAAAGGAATGACTTCCCTTTGTTGCATCGCTTCATGCTTTTAACACTAAAGAGAGGCCCGTAAAATCGCCAGCACGTCCTCACGGTTTAAGCTTTTAAAACGGCCAAATTCGCCAAACGCCATCGCTTTATCAGCCATTAATTCAAGCTGTTCATCACCGATGCCATAATCAGCTAAACGCGACGGTGCACCGATGCTTGTCCAGAACTGGCGCAGCTTCTCAATCCCTTCAAGCACTGTATCCCGATCAGATTTTCCAGTCGAATCAACATCAAAGACGCGAACAGCAAGCTGTTTAAAACGAGTCACATTTTCATCAACAACGTGCTTCATCCAATTTGGAAACAAAATGGCCAGTCCTCCTCCGTGAGGAATGTCATATACAGCTGATACCGCATGCTCGATATTGTGAGTCGCCCAATCGCCGCGTAATCCCATTTGCAAAAAGCCATTGAGCGCCATCGTTCCGCTGTATAAAATCGTTTCTCGCCATTCATAGTTCTCCAAATCATTGACAAGCTTCGGCGCTGTTTCAATGACTGTTTTTAACACCACTTCGCACATCCGATCTTGAAGTGGCGTATTAGGAACATGGTGAAAATACTGCTCAAATACATGTGACATCATATCTACTATTCCATAAATCGTATGCTCTTTTGGAACAGTCATCGTGTAGGTTGGATCTAAAATCGAAAATTGCGGAAATACAGCCGGACTGCCCCATCCATACTTTTCCTTTGTCTCCCAATTCGTAATAACAGAGCCTGAGTTCATTTCTGATCCAGTCGCCGCTAACGTCAAGATCGTTCCAAATGGAAGGGCCTCTGTCACAAATGTCTTTTTCGTCACAAAATCCCATGGATCTCCCTCATATTTTGCCGCAGCCGCTATCGCTTTCGTGCAATCAATCACACTGCCGCCGCCAACTGCCAGTAAAAAATCCATGTGCTCCTTCCGGCAAAGCTCTGCTCCTTTGCGAACCGTTGACACACGCGGATTAGGCTCCACTCCGGATAGTTCGAATATCTCCTTCCCCATTTCGGCTAATAACGCCACGACTTCATCGTATAATCCGTTGCGCTTGATGCTACCGCCACCATATACGATGAGTATGTTTTTAGCATCCTTAGGAATTTCTTGTCGCAACTGTTCAATTTGTCCTTTTCCAAAAATTAATTTCGTTGGATTGTGAAAAACAAAATTCTCCATACCTCTTCTCTGGCTCCAAAAATTCCAAACGGCTCCACTGAGCAATCGCCATCTCTCTCCTTATCTATCGACCATGTCCACTAGTCGCTCAGCTATTTAGTGCCAGAATTTACACCTCCTTCTTTTACCATCATTATCGTACGTTTCATTTCCTTATGTAAAATAATTTGCTTTGAAGAAACAACCAGGCATATTTTTGTGCATATTTTTATTCTTGATTATGCAACCTATACTTGAACGATCTAAAAGCAAAAGGAGGAATCCTCAATGAGTGGACTTCAACGCGTTGCGTTATTACTTACAATAATCGGTGCGATTAACTGGGGCTTAATTGGTTTCTTTCAATTTGATTTAGTAGCAGCTATTTTCGGAGGACAAGACTCAGCATTAGCTCGTATCATTTACGGCCTTGTCGGAATCGCTGGATTAATTAATTTAGCGATTTTATTTAAACCAGCCGAAGAGCTTGGACGTACAGAACCCAAAACCTCTCGTACGTAAAACAACAAACATAACACTCACCATTCACAGGGTGAGTGTTTGTTTTTATTAATTGAATGAATCCTCGCACTTCGATTGTTCAATCCATTCTTCTAATTTTCGCTTTAAAGTATTAAATCCTTTGGCTGATTCATTGGCTTTTACAATTTTAACCTTTCGCTTTCTTCCCCTTTTTTCCGCGCCCGAAGTCTCAAGCGCACGTATAGAAAGGCTGGCTCGCTTTGTTTTTTCATCAATGGAAAGCACCTTTACGGTTACTTCATCACCCATTTTGATAAAATCGTGAATATTTTTAACATATTGATGGGAAATTTGCGAAATGTGAATAAGTCCTTGTATATCTTCATCAATGGATACAAACGCGCCATACGGCTGAATTCCCGTCACAATCCCTTTGACGACGCTTCCCACTTTTAATTTTCTCAAAAAAAACAACTCCTATTTGTTGATTTTCAAATATGCAGTTCTAAATTATACCATGATTGAGCAAACGAATCAAAAAATTATAAAAATTTTCTGCACAGTTTTCAACGAATTAGTGAAATGTCCTATCAAGAAGAATAAAACATGATATGATGGAGATACAAAGAATGCAAAGGAGGGTAATAAATTCATGAGTGCGATTGGCGAGAACATCAAAATGTACCGAGAGAGGCGCAACATGAGTCAACAAGAGTTGGCGCTAAAAGTACGTGTGGGGACAGCCACAATTCAAAAATACGAATCTGGAGAGCAAATTCCTGACGTCCCAACCATTCTTAAGCTTTCTACCGTGCTGGATGTTCCAGCTTCAGAGCTCTTAGAAAAAGGGGCAAATAATACCGCTTCGGAAATGGATCCTGAAATTGAGCATTTGATCAAAGAAATAGGATTAAAGCGGGCAAAGCTGATTTTGCGCAAAGCAAAGGAGTTCAGCGAGGAAGACTTTCTCCGTGTCATGCAAATGCTTTATGAAATCAAATACGGAGACCCTCAATAAAAGAGGGCGTTTCCGCCACCTCAAACAGTGGCGGAAACAACAAGCTTCCCGCGTTTACAGCTGAAGCAAAAATCTTCTCATTCGCTTGGTCGCCTCTTGCAGTTGCTCAAGTGATGAGGCATAGGAACAGCGTACATATCCTTCTCCATTCTCCCCAAACACACTGCCAGGGACAACTGCCACTTTTTCCTTTAACAATAGCTGTTCGGCGAATTGCTCCGATGTAAGACCTGTTTCCCGAATGGAAGGGAATGCATAAAATGCTCCACCCGGCATATGACAGCGCAGGCCTATTTCATTTAATGATTGAACAAAATAATTGCGGCGGCGGCGATAGCTTTTGCGCATTTCCTCCACGTCATGTTCACCGTTTTTTAACGCTTCAATGGCTCCATATTGAGCCATTGTCGGTGCGCACATCATCGCATATTGGTGAATTTTCAGCATCGCTTGCATGATTTCCTCAGGAGCAGCTACAAAGCCGAGGCGCCATCCCGTCATCGCGAACCCTTTTGAAAATCCAGACACTAAAATCGTGCGCTCCCGCATCCCTCCCACTGCGGCAAAGCTCGTATAATTCTCGTCATATGTTAGCTCGGCATAAATTTCATCGGAAATGACTAGCAAATCATGCATGTTCGCAATGTGAGCAATCGCGGCCAGCTCTTCTTTGTTCAATACAGTACCAGTCGGATTATTGGGCGAACAAAGGAGGATCGCTTTCGTTCGTTCCGTTAATGCTTGCAAAATTTGTTGGGGACGAAGCTTAAATTCATCTGTTCCCTCTGTCCGAACCGGTATAGGAGTTCCTCCAGCCAACGTCACAAGCGGTCCATAGGAGACAAAGCTTGGTTCAACAATGATGACCTCATCACCCGGATTGATGATCGCCCGCAAAGCCAAGTCCAGCGCTTGGCTCGCTCCAACTGTCACAAGCACTTCACCCTCCGGGCAATATTTCACTTGAAACTTCCGCAGCAAATAAGAGGAAATTTCCTCCCGCAGTTCCATTAGTCCCGCATTGGCCGTATAAGATGTATGCCCTTGTTCCAGCGATAAAATGCACGCTTCTCGCACGTTCCATGAGGTGATGAAATCAGGTTCTCCCACCCCAAGCGAAATAACGCCATCCATGCTTGCAGCCAAGTCAAAAAAACGCCGAATGCCTGATGGCTTTAATCGGCTGACCGTTTCCGATACATATGTTTTGGTTGCCCGCGTCATGGTGACACCACGATACGCCGATCTTGTTCTCCTTGCTCAAACACCGTACCATCGTGTTTATATTTTTTCAAAATAAAATGTGTTGTCGTGGAAATGACTGATTCTAGAGTCGATAATTTCTCTGAAACAAAATGAGCCACCTCCGACATCGAGCGTCCCTCAATAACAACAGATAAATCGTACGCTCCTGACATTAAATACACCGACTTAACCTCTGGAAAGCGATAAATCCGTTCCGCAACTTCGTCGAATCCAACGCCGCGCTTCGGTGTCACTTTGACATCAATCATCGCCGTTACCCCCTCATGCCCATCAATTTTCCTCCAATCAACAATAGCGGCGTATTGAACAATGACTTTTTTCTCCTCAAGCTTTTCTAAAATCGCTGCTGCTTCTTCTGTTGTTAATGAGGCCATCTTTGCCAATGTCTCCAGCGGCAAACGGGCATTTTTTTCGAGTATTTCCACGATTTCCAGTTCTTTTTCCGTCAATTTCATCATGAATCCCCCCTATAGAGAATTTTCACACAATTCATGATCATTTGCACGAAAAATTTTTGATAGAAGCAGCAAAAATAAGCAAAGCGATCCGCAGCCGTTCATCTGCGCGATCGCTTTGCCCCATTGACGTTTTTCATGGCGCTCATCCATGTTTTTATCAGCCAAAAGCGAGAATCGATTATCATGACAGCGAGCATTCTGCTCCATGCTTGACCACTAATAAAGCTTCCGCTAATTTCATGCAGTTGCTGAAAGGAATTAGCTGTTCAAAAGAGAATTCATAAATGGATTGGATTTTTTTAGCAAGCGTATAAGCATCATGGCATTCATGAACAGCTTGAATCACATCTACCGCCTCCGTTTCATAGGCTTCTACTCCGTAGCCAAACGGGTCCCAGCGCTGAATCATCTCAAGCAATGTTTGATTGGTTTTCGCTGCATTCATCGCATGATCCGCCTTTCCTTATGAGATGATAAACCAATTATAATCGATCACACGAAGCAAAATAAAGCGGTGGATGGAGCCTTTCTTTTAGCGTGGGCATCGCGGCTTTTTTGGAGGCTCTTTCTCAATCAGAAAAAAATAAGCCATGATGGTCATCCTTCGCTCAGTGATTATTTTGCAAGAAAGGGGTTATTTACCATGTATTCATTTGACGATATGATCGAGCGGCGGCACACCCACTCGGTAAAATGGGATGAAGCAGAACAAATATTCGGGGTTCCAGACGTATTGCCAATGTGGGTAGCGGATATGGATTTTCAAGCTCCTCCTCCTGTCATCAAAGCGCTCACTGACCGTTTGGAGCATGGGGTATTTGGTTACACTGCCATCCCTCACTCGTTAAAAGAAGCACTCGCAGAATGGCTGAAAAACCGACATCAATGGACGATTGAGACAAATTGGATCTCATTTTCTGCTGGTGTTGTTCCAGCGCTAGCAACATGTATCGAAGCTTTCACTTCCCCAAATGATGCGATTGTGGTTTTCACGCCAGTATATCCTCCTTTATTTCAACTTGTACAAAAAAATGGGCGAAAACTGTTCAAAAGTCCCCTTCTTCTGACTGAGGGTGGATATCAAATCAACTGGGACGATATTAAGGAAAAGTTAAAAGGGGCCAAAATGCTGCTTTTATGCAGCCCTCATAATCCTGGGGGACGAGTATGGACCAGAAAAGAATTGGAGACTCTAGGATCTCTCTGCTTAGAAAATAACGTGATCGTTGTATCCGATGAAATTCATGCGGATTTAACATTTTCGCCATTTCGTCACACTCCGTTCGCTTCCATAAACGAAGCCTTCGCCAGCATAAGCGTGACATGCTTGGCACCGACGAAAACATTCAATTTGGCTGGCTTGCAATCAGCGAGTGTGATTATTCCAAATCGCGATTTAAAAAAACAATTCGATCAAGTTCAGCATCGGCGCGGCTTTTTTACACTTAACACATTCGCCACTGTTGGAGCGGAAGCCGCCTACCGTTATGGAGGTCCGTGGCTTGATGCACTATTGGAATATTTAAAAACCAATATAGACCGTACATGCACGTTTATTCACAATTCTTTCTCAGGCGTACAAGCCGTTCGTCCAGAAGCAACATACCTTATCTGGATCGATTGTCGCGGCCTTGGAATAACAGAAACGGAGCTTAAGCAGCGGCTTCTCCATAAAGGGAGAATTGCTGTGGAAATGGGCAGCAAATTCGGTGATGAAGGACGTGGATTTATCCGTCTTAACATCGCCTGCACAAAACAAACGCTTGAAAATGCCTTCGAACGACTTCGGGACGCTTTCGAGGGACTGTAAGCCTATTTTTCTGCTTTGAAACTCAAAAACCTTGACGAGCAATAGCTTGGATTGAAAGGATGGGATATAGATGAAAACGATGGTCATAACAGAGTTTGGTCCGCCGGAAGTCATGAAGTATACGGATATACAGAAGCCAGACATTTCACCTAGCTTTTAGCAACTGGACAGCTAAAAATGAAAATCGGAAAACCATTTATGCGTAAAGAAGCGATCGAAGCGCACCATTAGCTCGAAAGCAGAAGTAGCGTCGGAAAGATTTTATGGACGATTCGATAAACCTCCCCACCTCCACTTCGCTTAGAGGTGGGAGACTTCTCGATGGATGGTGTTAGAATGCGAAAAATATGAAAAGATTAAACATAACACTTGATTTCTATAACAATGAAAAAACTTGCAAAGAAATCCTCTATTCTTTATCGTTTGATCTCGCCACAGGCAATTCGATCTCCCGCATCTCCCGCCGGCTGAGTCATTCCATCATCTTGGCCTGCATGAATCACTAGAGCGGTGCCTGCTTTGGTTAGTAATGTCTCCTTACCTTCCTTTAGTGTCACCTGCGGGGCCATCAATTCCGTTTTTACAGTTCCGTCCTCTTTCACAATAATGTTGGGCAAATCACCGGCATGCGCTCCTTCTGGATGAAGTAAACCATGCTTTTTCTCATCAGGATTATAATGGCTGCCAGCTGACTGAAAGTCTGGTTTTTTACAGCTGGCTTTTTCATGAATATGAATTGCATGCGTCCCCGGAGGAAGCCCCTCCAAATCTAATGAAATTTTGACCCCTCTCGGCTGCTCGGATAGCTTCGCCGTCCCCAATACTTCGCCTGCACGATTCACCATTTTGACATTGAGCTTTGTTGGTGCAGACTGCTTGCAGCCGCTGGCAAGCACAAGTATAGCCAATAACACATATAATCTTTTAAACACAAAATCCCTCCCGCCTCTTTTTTCATGCAGTATTTCCAGACGAAAGGGAATTTAAACGATTATTTGTCATCTTGAATAATGTTTTCTCTTCTGAGCTGCTCTTCAAATTGCTTCGCTTTTTCTTCCTGATATTTTGAAATTTTAATAATAAGCCGCATCGTTAAAAGAGCAGCGATTAAAAATAAAGTACACGTAATAGCCGCTGGAATGTATTCACGCTTGTCTTCTGGAAAATATAAAAATAAGTTAAGGATATATGGAATCATCATTTCGTCAGCCTCTCATTCGATAAAATCTTGGCAAGATTGATTATAACAAAAACAAACAAGCCAAACCACTGCACATGGTGACTTGGCCTATTATAACGCAAATTTTTTTAGCAGCTGGCTAAAGTCTACACGCTCGCCAATCGTTGGCTGCTCTGGCTTCGCTAAATATTTTTTATCCTTCTCTACTAAATTAAAAATATTATAGGTAGTAAACGCATCATCTAGCGCACAATGCGCCTTTCCGACTCCTTCTTTTCCATACTCTTGAACCGCTTTGCGCAGCCCAGTTTGATTGCGTTCTCCAAAAAACATTTTATATTCCATCGCTAAATCACGGTGTTCACCGGTAAACGGAAAAGGGAGATTGGCTTGCAAACAATTATGCCTTAGCACTTTCATATCCATGTTTCCCCAAGTAATAACGGTATTCGGGCATAAGCGGTCATATTCCTGCAACCAATGTACGAGCTCTTCAAAAGAAATTCCTTGATCCACTTGTTCCTGCGCAATGTTCAAAAATGACTTACATCGCTCCGTCAAAGTGGGAAAATGAACTGGCTTGACATAGGAAGAAAATTGGTCATAGACTTGGCCATTGATGACCGATACAAGGCCGGCTTCAATGATTTCTGGAAAAAAACCGCGCGGCTTTGTCTTGTTTTCAGGCATCGTGAATTCAAAATCAAGAAACAAATATTGATGGTCCTTCGCCTGCATGATTGTCCCTCCTTTCTCCACACTCGTTCGCCATGATTCATCACTCGGACGATGATCGTACTTTTATTATATCATGAGATTCCATTCTTTTACTTATTTTTTCAGAAAATAAACAAAAAAGGGCGAACGTACGCCTCTAAAAATTTTTTGAGTCCCTATAAAGAAAAAGCTATAATAAACATTGGGGAATATACTGTCAAAGAAAGGGGAACCATCGTTGAAAAATGTCGTCATTCATAAAATCGTGACCTTGATTTTTACGGAGGAACAATTGAAAGCATATTGGGAAAAGAAAAAAACGGGTGTGCCATTTGTTTCGTTGACAAATGAGCAATATATGAAATTGGCTGAGGAAATGCTTCAGCATTCGTCTCATAGCCAGCTGCAGCAGCATTTGATCGACCAGGGCTGGCGAACAAAAGAAGAAGCCGAAGGACTTGTCGTGGCGGAAGACGATTCGCGCGAAGCGATTCATGTAGAGATGGTTGATACATCCATTCCGCAGCGCCCATCGCATAAGCTATTTATTGATCGCTTGACGGAAGTGCAATGCTCGAATTGCCAGTTTATGTTTTACACAAGAGACATTGAGAACTTATCCCCTTTGCTTTGCCCTTCCTGTGGACAAACTATTCAATAAAGAGGTGAAAACCATTGCATGACACAGTAGCAGCAGAAGTTTCAAATGTGCAATATTATGCAGCAATCGCTATTTTTTTAGTCACCTATGCCATCATTATTTCAGAAAAAATCAATCGCGCGGTGATTGCCCTTCTTGGAGCCGCACTCATGGTGATTTTTGGAATTGTTGATTTGCATAAAGCCTTTACTCATCACATTGAGTGGGAAACCATTACATTATTAATCGGAATGATGATTCTTGTGAACATTACCAGCAAATCCGGCTTTTTTCAGTATGTAGCCATTAAGGCCGCTAAAGCCGCTAAAGGTAATCCCGGCCGCATTTTAGTGATGTTATCTTTGCTGACAGCTGTATTATCAGCTTTTCTTGATAATGTCACAACCGTCTTGCTTATCGTCCCGGTGACGTTCTCAATTACGCGTATCCTTCGCGTGAACCCAGTTCCTTATTTAATCTCTGAGGTGCTTTCCTCAAATATCGGCGGTACCGCTACTCTGATCGGCGATCCCCCCAACATTATGATTGGCTCAGCAAATAAACATCTAGATTTTAACGATTTTTTAACGAATTTGGCTCCCATCATCGTCATTATTATGCTTGTAACGGTGGCTATCTTATTTTTGATTTATCGACGCCAGTTAAAATCCGATCAAAAATTAATTGAGCAATTAATGGAACTGAATGAGAGCGATTACATTAAAGATAGCGTCTTGTTAAAAAAGTCCGTCACCGTCTTAGTGCTAACGATTTTGGGATTTATTCTCCACTCTTCTATTCATGTCGATGCAGCGGTGATTGCAATGACTGGCGCGACGATTCTCATGGTGATTGGAGTGCAAGAGCATGAGATGGAAGATATCTTTTCTTCAGTAGAATGGGTGACGATCTTTTTCTTTGCTGGGTTATTTACATTAGTAGGAGGGCTTGTCGATATCGGTTTGATTAAAAGTCTCGCTGAAAAAGCATTGGATGTGACAGGAGGCAATATTTCAGTCGCTGCCTATTTTATTCTTTGGGTTTCAGGAATCGCCTCAGCAACTATTGATAATATCCCGTTTGTCGCCACGATGATTCCGCTGATTAAAGATATGGCAACAGGAATGGGATTGTCGCCTGATGCTCCGCAAATTGATGTTTTATGGTGGGCGTTAGCGCTCGGAGCCTGCTTAGGAGGAAACGGCACTCTCATCGGTGCCTCGGCTAATGTTATTGTCGCTGGCATCGCTTCACGAGAAGGACATGGATTCAGCTATATGGATTTTTTGAAAATCGGTGCTCCTTTAACGCTGATCACTTTGCTTCTATCACATTTGTATTTATTTTTGCGCTATCTAATGTAGTAAAAAAGAGCGAGTTCATGCTAATGACTCGCTCTTTTCTGTTTCATGCTCATGATGTATAGTGAGCCTTCCCACATACACTCGGTTAAGAGGGGGAGAGGGTCGTCTAGCATGCCCTATTGCTGCCAACTAACCATCGGACTGCGTTGGAACGTATTTTAGTTTTTGAGATACTTAAGAAGCCAAACATCTCAGATTGTAAATAAAATCCATTTTTTTCTTTAACCATCACTTTAAGCATCCATTCATTTCCCTCAGATTGTCTTGAAAACACTTGTCAGATAAGGAACAAAGCTAAGAATTGAATCAAGACGTTCATAAGCGGACGAACAAAACAAGTGATGCAACATGAAAGCATTTGTCAACAGTCTGATGTTTTATTCATGATCGAGTTGCTTTCGTCCAACCTCTTGTGCATCCCGTAAATCATAATCGCTTCCTTCATCATCTGAACTTACATGGATGAGATCCTCACGAGCACCTTGTTGGCTTGCCCTCTCAATATGGCTTCTATCTTTCTCCGGTTTCACCATCAATCCCCCCATATTCTCGCTATTGAAGCATTTATAGTAACCCATGGTAATGATACTGAATCAGCATCTATACAAAAGTAAGCAAACCATGATCTCGTTGCGGCGGCACGCTTTCACGCGAGTGAGGCAAGCCACCGATTTGCATCTAACCGGTAGACTGTACAGATACTATTTGTTCCATTTTTCATTTGTATTTATATATTTTCTAAAAACGACCGCATTATTCAAAAAATTAATTGACAGTCAAGCAATTGTTCGATACGATTTTGTTAACCAAATAAACAAGGAGGTTCACATATGACATCAAAACCGTCATTCCGTGCACTTGATATGACATTAATCGCCATGTTCGCAGCCTTAATGGCCATTGGAGCCAATATTACTTCTTGGGCACCATTTTTAGTCATTGGCGGAGTACCGATTACATTGCAAACGTTTTTTTGTTTGTTTGCCGGTGCTGTTTTAGGACGGCGCCTCGGCGCCTTTGCCATGATTGTATATATGCTCGTCGGTTTAGTCGGCGCACCTGTATTCGCCCAATTTTCTGGTGGATTCAGCATGGTTGTCCGTCCGACATTCGGCTTTATTCTATCCTATATTTTAGCAGCATATATCACTGGTTGGATCGTCGAAAAAGGCACCCCGTCTCCTTCTGTCGTTCGTTTTGTTGTCGCTGCACTCATCGGAATGATCATCAATTATGTAATCGGTACAAATTGGATGTTTTTAGCGTATAAATATTGGGGACAAGCTCCAGAAGGATTCTCTTATAGCATGGCATGGGCCTGGATGCTCGTACCTCTGCCAAAGGATATTATATTATCCATCGTCGCCGGCGTAATATCGCCTCGAATTTATGCCTCTCTTCGCAAATCGTTCGCAGCCAATCGACATGCAGCATAATTGAAAAAACCGGGCGTTGATTTTACGCCCGGTTTTTCTTATAAGAATAATTTAAATAATTGATAAACAAATCCAGAAATCAGCGCTGAAACAGGCAGAGTGATAATCCATGTGAGCACAATGCGCTGTGCGACTCCCCATTTTACACCTTTCACACGCTGTGCCGCACCAACCCCCATAACAGCAGAAGAAATGACGTGAGTCGTACTCACCGGCAATTTAAATGTCGTTGCCGCAAAAATAATAAGGGCAGAAGAAAGGTCAGCTGCCGCCCCGTTGACAGGACGAATTTTCATAATCTTTCCGCCAACGGTTTTAATGATTTTCCAGCCGCCAACGGAGGTTCCAAGCCCCATGGCAATGGCTGCTGAGAAACGCACCCACTCTGGAATGTCAGTGGAGTGATGATAATTTCCAGCAATTAATGCCATCGTAATAATCCCCATCGCTTTTTGCGCATCATTCGTCCCATGTGTATAAGCCTGCATCGCTGCCGTCAACACTTGAAACATGCGAAATCCCTTGGTCGTTTTGGAGAGGTTGGCGTTTTTAAACGTTATTCGGAATAAATTCATCATAATAAATCCTACGCCAAATGCAAGAAACGGAGAAAGGATAAGGGATTGTAAAATTTTCAAAAATCCTTCGTAGTTCAAAACGTCAAAACCGGCTGCTGAGATAGCAGCTCCGGCAACAGCCCCAATAATCGCATGAGAAGAGCTGCTTGGAATTCCGTAATACCATGTAATTAAGTTCCAAGCAATCGCTGCTGTCAGCGCTGCTAAAATAACAACGGAACCATTCTCTAAGGCAAACGGGTCAACAATATCTTTCGTAATCGTTTTAGCAACCCCTGTAAAAGTTAAAGCACCGATTAGGTTCATCGTCGCTGCTAAAATAATCGCTTGACGCGGCGTCAGTGCTCTTGTCGAAACTGATGTTGCAATCGCATTCGCTGTGTCGTGAAAGCCATTAATAAAGTCAAAAGCTAACGCAAAGATGACAACTAAAGCTGTAAGTATGAACACCGTATCCATAAAAGAGCAATCTCCTTTTACGCGTTGCGCATAATGATGGTTTCAATGGTATTGGCAACATCCTCACAGCTGTCAGCGATCTCTTCTAGCATTTCATACAATTCTTTATATTGGATCAATTTAATTGGATCTTTTTGTGTCACAAATAAGTTTTTAATAGAGGCTCTTAAAATTTCATCACATTTTGTTTCATAATCTTTGATTTTTATGGCATGTACCCGCATATCAAGCAGTTTTTTGCTTGCTAACAGTTTCAACGCTTTAGCGATTTCAATGGTACTTTGATAAATATTTTCAAAAAATTTCGCCATATGGTCATCAATATCGGTAAACGAAAACATTTCAAAACGAGCAGAGCATTGCTCAAATCCATCTAATACATCATCCATTTTCATCGCTAATTGGTGAATATCTTCCCGTTCAATCGGCGTAATAAATGTCTTATTTAAAGCAACGACAAGCTCATGAATAAACGAATCGCCTTTCTTTTCATACTCTTTCATGACACGTGCAAACTCTTTGAGATCACTAATGTTATTGATTTTGTACTCAACAAAATACTGTGCTGCCTCTTTTACATTCTCTGAAATTGTAAACAATAAATCAAAAAAGACATCTTTTTTTGGTGCAAAAACCATAAAAAAACCCCCATTTTATGTAACTAATGTTGAGCCACCCTGTCTTATTTTATCAATAACCGTCGAATTTACAACAATTTTAAAAAAAATTAACACTAAATTTACATTATCTTTACATTTGGATGAACGATTCGCTCGTATTCGTCTTAGAGTTAACATATCTACTAAAAAGCCTCCCACCTCTAAATGAAATGGAGGTGGGAGTGGTTCAGCGTAGCAGCAGCAAGCTTAACAAAAAACTTTGTCTCATTTAATCATTTTGATTTTTTCCTTCGCCGATCTGAGACACGGAACACAGCCGAGTGCGGCAAACGATGCAGGATAAAAAGGTTCTCAACAGTCTGAAGAAGCCGCTGATGAACGGCTTCTTCTCCTTACTGGAAACGCTCGACGAAAGTAGCAAGAGTTCGCACCATCACACCGGTTGCACCGGCCGGCCCTAAATCATGGTCTTTCGATGTAACGGAGGTACCGGCAATATCTAAATGTACCCAAGGAGTGTTCTCGGCAAATTCAGCGAGAAAGGCGCCGCCCATAATCGCGTGGCCTTCGCGTCCTGGAGAGTTGTTGAGATCAGCGACCGGGCTATTGCGTACACGTTCCTTATCTTTTTCTGTAATTGGCAGGCGCCAAATACATTCACCGGTTTCCACTGATGCCTCTAAAAGCTGCTCAAACATTTCCTCATGATTCGTCAGCGCGCCTGTAGTATGGACACCAAGCGCAATAATGACACCCCCTGTTAAGGTAGCTACATCGATAATGTAGTTCGCACCATGATGCTTGGCATAAGTAATGGCATCCGCTAAAATCAAGCGCCCTTCTGCATCAGTATTCTTAATTTCAATCGTTTTACCGCTCATGGATGTAATCACATCGTCCGGTCTAAACGCATCCGCGCTAATTAAATTATCGGTAGCTGGAATGACGGCGATCACATTTTGCTCCGGCCGGAGTTCACCGATAATTTCCATCGCACCAAGGACAGCGGCTGCACCGGCCATATCGGTCTTCATACCGACAATTCCATCCTTTGTTTTAATGGAATAGCCGCCTGTATCAAAGGTTACTCCTTTTCCGACAAGCGCGATGACATTCTCCCACGCTTCCTTCCCTTGGTACTTCAAAACAATCATTTTCGGCGGTTCCGACGACCCTTTATTAACAGCCAACAGCGCGCCCATTCCGAGCTTTTCCATTTCCGCTTTTTCCAGCACCTCGTATTCAAACTTATATTTTCGCGCCAATTCTACTGCATAATCGGCCAAATCTGTCGCCGTTAATAAATTACTTGGTGTATTCACCAGCGTCCGAGCTGAATTGGTAGCCCTTCCATAAACAGAACCGACCAAAAGGCTCGCTTCCACTTCTTTAGGGTCCGCCGCTGTATAGACAGTCATCTCTTCCAGTTTCTTTTCTGGTTCATTTGATTTTTGTTTATATCCGACAAATTGATATGTCGACAGCGCAAACGCCTCAGCAAAAGCGTGAGCTGCCTCGCTAGCATCAAGATTTTCGGTAATAAACGTATCGAGAGCCACTGCTGCTTCTGTGAGCTTTTCTCCTTTTAACATTTTAAACAGCCGGCCAATCGCTTCTCGTAATCCATCAAATGTCAGGTCTGATTCCTTGCCTAATCCTACAAAATAAAGGCGCTTGATATTCAATTGCCCTAGCGTATGTATTTTAGCAATTTGCTTTCGCTTTGGAGAAAGATCTCCTTCTTTCAACAATGCTGTAAGTTGTCCATTTAACTGTTCATCCCAAGCAGCCAGCACACCACCCAATGCGCTCTGCCGCTCAAATATCCCAACAATACAAGCCTCATGCTTTGTTTCATTTAGAGACTCCTGAACCACTTTAAACATGATATGAATCCTCCTTTGTCTGATTTTTCCTCTATCATCATACAATGCATCATCCCATTTCGCTAGCCAGCTAATCTTGTAGCACTAATACAAGCTCAGGAAGAGAAGGCAGACGATGAATCTGAGAAAAATCCACTCGCTCAATATCTGCTGGAATCAAGTCAAGACAGCGTTCAATAAAGCTGTATACCGCTTCTACATCCAGCCCCCAATGGATGGGCCGATAAGGCTGCAAATAGTTTTGGGCAGCTTCCATCATCATCCGTGTTCCTTTCACATTGCCATAGCTATAATGATATAAAGCTACCGTCATTTGCAGCAATCCTTTAATGAAAAAATTGCTTTTATCCTCCATCCAAATTTCTTCCAATAAATCATGGCACGTATAAAAATCTCCCTCGTTAAATTTCACAAAAAACTCATAATACGCAAGCGGATACACGCTTCTCCCTCCCCTTTTTCAGCATATCACAAGGAAACCGCACAGCAGAAGAAGAATACACCATTATGGAATAAAAAAGAGGTGATAATCATGAGAATCATTTCCATATGCCCAAGCAATACAGAACTGCTCGCTTACCTAGGAGGCTTAGAGAATTTAATCGCCGTGGACGATTATTCGGATTGGCCAAGAGCAGTACATTCCCTTCCTAAAGTGGGGCCTGATCTAAAGATCGATATGGATGCAGTCGAAGCGATGAATCCAGATCTTGTGCTTGCTTCCTTAAGCGTGCCAGGAATGGAGAGAAACATTGCTGAGTTGCAAAAACGACGTATTCCTTATATCGTCTTCCAGCCAAATTCGTTGAATGATATTGCTTCCGATTTGCTTTTATTAGGAGAAGCAATGCACAAAAAAGAACAAGCACAAAAAATCGTCACTCGTTACCAAGCATTTATCCATCACTATAAGCAACTAGCTAAAAATATCGAGGCACCGATCTCTCTCTACTGGGAATGGTGGCCAAAACCTGTATTCACTCCTGGAGGAGCAAATTGGCTTACTGAAATAAGCGTGCTAGCGGGAGGAACGAATGTTTTTGCTGATATCGAGGCAGCCAATATCCAAACAGACTGGAATGAAGTAAAAAAACGAAACCCGGAACATATTTGCCTTGTTTGGGTTGGAGTGAGAACGGAAAAAATCGATCCAACCATCGTCAACAAGCGTCCCGGATGGAGCGAAATCCAAGCAGTAAAAGCAGGGCGCATTTCCGTCCTCGAAGAATCTTTATTTTGTCGTCCTTCACCAAGGCTACTGCTCGGATTAAAAAAGCTTGCTGCTTTGCTTCACCCTGACATATTTCCAGAATATGATCATATCGATCCTTTACTTCACGAAAAAAGACAAAGTCACTGTTGACTTTGTCTACAACCATTTTAACATTCTTCATTGATGATGGCGGTCTCACACCAGACTGGCTTAAAGCCACTTGGCAGACAAGAAACATGGCCGAGTGCTTGAGACGTACGAGAACAGTGACGCAGGATGGAAGCATTTATAAACAATCTGAAGGGCTGTCATGAACAGCCCTTCTCTATTTTCATTAACTTTCCGATTTCAAATATTGTTGCCGAAACACTTGCATGGCTTCATCCTCATTTAATTTAGTTAGCTCTTGCTCGGATAATGTCCCATTTCCTTTTTTCACAATATAAACTTTCACCGTTTTCTTGCCCCAATGTTTGTACACATCATCTACTGTATGGTAGTATAAATCAATGCGGTTCCCTTTAATAGCCGCTCCTTTATCTGCCACTACCCCATATCCATATCCCGGAATAAACAAAATCGTTCCAATAGGAAACACATTTAAATCAGCAGCAATCGTTGAAAAGAGATCTCGTTTGACTCGTACACCTGAATAAGTAATGCCGTATTCCGGATGGTTCGGCGATTTCCCTGTCGATTCCACGCCTGCTGTATAGCCAGTCGCAACAACAGTAGTGGAAGGGTATTGCGACCAATCGATCGCTTCCTCTAAGTTTAGCGAGTGATTCATCGTTTGTTCGGATGAAATTTGCGGCTGCACCCGCTCTTCATATCGAGTCCATTGCTCATTTGCTAATGCATGGTTGTCTATCTCGAAGTTATCAAAAAAAGAATAACTGCGTTGAAAAAATGAAACGGATGAATTATAAAGTGAGTGAACAATTGTCTTCGCTTCTACTCCAGAAACAGATTGAAATGTAGTAAAAAGCGCGCCGATAAATAAAAGCGTCATACTCATTCTTCTAATTATATTCATTTCCTCACTCCTCCCATGGTTCTATTTATTTCCACAGGGAAAACGAAATATTCACCGGGGGAAGAATGAGAAAATAAAAAAGACTCTCGCTTATTCAGCGAAAGTCTTAAAACATTTGATATCCTTTAGCACGCAGCGCCCGAATCGCAATTCCGGCAAAAATGGCGCCGACAAGCCCGCTGCTAAGGATCATAACATCAGCAGGCGCCAGCGATAATATTTTGTGTTTGAGCGCAGTAAACGAAGCGCCTGGATGAGTAAAATATTCTGTCCATCTCACATCATCAATAATAAAAATAAAGACAATCGGGCTTAAAATAGCCATAATCCATGACATTCTTAAAATCATATTCAATAAAAAGCCAATCCCAAAAAATAACACAAAAAACAATAACATGGATATTAATAAAACGGGTACGCTCATTTCCATCCCCATCACCTCCAGTACATCCTTCTTAAGTGTACTGAAACGTAGAATGGGAGTCAATGAAAGCATTCATATAAGCGCTTTTGCGTAGCAAAATGATAGAGGCAAGCATATAAACTTGCCCCTCAGTTATCATTTATTTATGATTTTTGCTATCGGTTCCTTTTCCGGAGCAGCAATAGCATGTTTCTGAACCGCCTAACAACAATTGAACGTAACCATTTCCTTCACAATATGGGCATACCGTTGATTCTGTCTTTTTCATTATGTCATCCCTCTTCCCTTTTCTTAATTTTCTGATAATATATCAAAGATCTATACAAAAAGAAAAGGAGCATTTCGGACGATTTCCCCCGATGTAAACGGATACATTGGCAAAATCCTTTCATTTCCTCTGTTTTTCTTAATTTTTTGAATTTTTGAAATAAACTCGGTATGTTGTATATCCAAATGGTTCACCCGGATCCAATCCGTTATGAAAATGGAAATAGGATAAAGGCCATGCTTTCAGCAGATGCTGCAGCAAAGTCGACGCACTTGAATCACTCAAAAGAGACTCTTTCGATAAAAACGCCGCTGTCCATAGTTCATCTTGTTGGATGACCATTTTTTTGGATAAAGCCTTCAACAAAAAAATCATCATATTGTCGCTGATTTCATCATCTATGACTCCTGTGCGCAATCCAATCAATCCGATCACTTCGGCTTGGATTCCTGTTTCTTCCTCCACTTCCCGGATCACCGCTTCATCTGCTGTTTCTCCACGCTGCACGAATCCTGCCGGCAATGACCATTGTCCTTGCAATCCGCCATACTTCTTCTTGACAACAAGCCAATCCCCCGCATCATTTAGTACGATCCCTGCCGCCGCCAGCCACACATGCCCACGCTTCTTTTTCATATAGCTCCAACCTCTTTTTCCTTCAATTTTAAAAAAAGGGCAAACAAAAGCTTGTTTGCCCATACAATTTCTTTATTAGAAGAACTTAAATTTTCCTTTTTTCATAACGAGAGATGGACCGCCGATCAAGTAGAGGGCACGATTGTCAACCATTTTTTTCATAAAGCTTGCTTTTGCCCCCCACATCTTTTTACCAAACACAACGCCAATAGCGTCGTCATGCCCAAGCGAACATACCGTTCCTTTAATGTCTGGCTTAAATGGCTGCAGTTCGCCCTGTTCGCGAATTAAAACGGCAAGGTTTTTCGCGCATAACTCGCCTTGCTGCATCGCAATTTGTGCTGTAGGCGGATATGGGCGATTCGTTTCTTCATTAATCATTAGTGAACAGTCGCCGACAATGAATACGTTATCATAACCAGGAGCGCGCAAGAACGGATCCACTTTTACACGGCCCCGCATTGCTTCAAAGCCAGATTCATCAATGACATAGCTTCCACGCACACCCGCGGCCCAAACGACTGTGCCTGCTTTGATTTCTTCAACTTCGTCACCTTTCGCAACCACAATGCCCTCTGGTGTACATTCTTTAATGGCTGTTCCGATTTTAAACTCTACTCCTTTGCGCTCCAACAAGCTAACCGCATATTCCACAAGCTCTGGATCAAAGCCAGGAAGAGCTGTCGGAGCAGCCTCAACGCAAATGATGCGCACTTTTTTCGGATCCACATCATATTCACGGCAAAGCTCTGGAATGCGGTTTGCCAGCTCGCCAAGAAATTCGATACCCGTAAATCCAGCACCGCCAACAACAATCGTTAAACGCTCATCGCGCTTTTCTTCTTCTGTATGATAGGTCGCAAATTGATATTCGATATGCTCGCGAATTTGGCGGGCGGCATTCACGTTAGCAATAGAAAATGCGTACTCTTTTAGCCCTTTAATGCCAAATGTTTCAGATTCGAAACCGAGCGCAATGACTAAATAATCGTAAGTTAATTCGCCGTTTTGTAAAATCACTCGCTTCTCTTGCGGAACTACTTTAACAACCGTATCTTGCACAAATTGCACTTTGCTGCGATCAATCACATCAGCGATTGGATAGCGCACGCGATCATGATGCAGCGTTCCAGCTGAGGCCTCATGCAACCACGTAGTTTCGTAGTGATAATTGTTTTTGTTGACAAGAGTAATGTTCGCTTCATTCACTCCAACAAACTTTTGCAAGCGCACCGCGGTCATCAAACCGCCATAGCCTGCCCCTAAAATTACAACATTTGGCTTTTTCAACTCAATCACTTCCACCTTTTTATTTTTTATTTGCAGCATTTACCACTAGCGTGCGCTTTCATGCTGCATTTTATTGAAAAAAAGTTTGTGAATAAATTCACGATAAGGGACAAAAAAATGTCGAATAATTGTCAAAAAATCTTAACAATCCATCCAAAAACATATTAGTCTTTTTTCGTATCGTTTTCAAGTGATTTTTTTCTTTTTTATAAAAGTAATGAATATGTTATGATGTAAGTGTCTGCATTTTTCATTGAGTAGGGGGGAGAAGGGGTCATGAAGGAAGACCAGAAGGTATATGATATTACGATTATTGGCGGCGGACCAACAGGGCTGTTTACAGCGTTTTATGGAGGAATGCGCCAAGCAAGCGTAAAAATTATTGAAAGCCTTCCACAATTGGGAGGACAGTTATCTGCTCTTTATCCAGAAAAATACATATACGACGTCGCTGGGTTTCCTAAAATTCGCGCACAAGAACTGATTGATAATTTAAAGGAGCAAATGGCCAAATTTAATCCGACCGTTTGCTTAGAACAATCCGTTGAAAAACTGGAAAAGCAGGATGATGGTATTTTTAAACTGACAACAAACAAAGAAATCCATTATTCGAAAGCTGTCATCATTACAGCTGGAAACGGCGCCTTCCAGCCACGACGCCTTGAGTTGGCAGATGCCGCTCAATATGAAGGGAAAAACCTGCATTACTTTATTGATGATTTAAATAAATTTGCGGGACAAAAAGTGCTTGTTTGCGGCGGCGGCGACTCGGCTGTCGATTGGGCGCTTATGCTTGAGCCAATTGCTGAAAAAGTGACCATTGTCCATCGCCGCGATAAATTCCGGGCTCATGAGCATAGTGTAGAGAATTTAATGAATTCCAAAGTTGTTGTCAAAACACCATTTGTGCCCGTTGATTTAGTCGGTGACGATGGGGGCATTCGCCAAGTGATTCTCGAAAATGCAAAAGACGGCTCAAAAGAAACGATTGATGTGGATGCCGTAGTGGTCAACTATGGATTCGTATCATCCCTTGGACCGATTAAAGAATGGGGACTTGAAATTGAAAAAAACTCCATTAAAGTAAACTCCAAAATGGAAACAAATATTCCAGGCATTTATGCAGCTGGCGATATTTGCACATATGAAGGAAAAGTAAAATTAATTGCCTGCGGCTTCGGTGAAGCGCCAACGGCAGTCAATAACGCGAAAGCCTATATTGATCCAAAAGCCAAAATACAGCCAATGCATTCTTCTTCTATGTTCTAAACCATCTGCGGCAGGGCGGTCGATTCCTAGACCTCCCTGCCGTGTTTTATTTTCTTCACAAATATGGAGCACAATGTTTATGGCAAATAGCACAAAAGAGCGCCCTTAGCATAAGGACGCCCTTTTTATAAAGAAGTTCGTCGCTAAATAGCCTTAGCACTCCTCCGGTGTTCCAGCGTTTGCCGCCGTACGGAACGACGATCCGCAGCCGCATGTGGCGATCGCGTTCGGGTTGTTGATTGTAAAACCTCCACCCATTAACGACTGTTTGTAATCGATAATCGTGCCTTTTAAAATTGGCGCGCTTTCTTTATCAATTAATATTTTAATACCATGCTGCTCCAGCTCATGATCATCTTCATGGCGGTCATGTTCAAACCCCATGCCATATGATAATCCGCTGCAGCCGCCGCCCTTTACTCCTACGCGGAGATAAGCGTTCTCTTCTCCATGCTCTTTCATCATATCTTTAATTTGAAACGCCGCTGCTTCCGTCAACTGAATGACGTCGCTCATATCATTCCCTCCTTTTTCATTAGTATATCTGTTTTCCTATCACTTGTTCAAACGATTCAAATCGTCAGCCTCCATTTTGCTACAGCTTTAGCTTTCTTTGGACAACTAACGATCATTTGGGCCAAAGATCCATTTACCGATTGAGATCAACACTTGGTCTTAGTACTCATACACACCTGTACAAATCGTTTCGGCAGGCCCTGTCATCAGCACATTTCCTTCCTCTGTCCAGGTAATAAATAAATCGCCACCTAACAGATGAACAACTGTTTCACGATTACGGGCCGTCCAACCATTCAGTACGGAGGCTACCACCGCTGCACATGCCCCTGTTCCGCACGCCTGTGTGACTCCTGAACCGCGCTCCCATACACGAAAGTGCAGTTCATGATCACTGACAACTTCTACAAATTCCACATTAACCCCCTCTGGAAACCGTTTGTCTTTTTCAACAATAGGACCAAGCGAGGTCACAGGAGCCTGGTGAATATCATTTACATAAAAAATGACATGTGGGTTCCCCATGGAAACAGCGGTCATCGTATATGTTTGATCAGCGATTCGAATCGGTTCTGCGACCACCTGCTCTGCTTCCTCTCCGATCATCGGAATTTCACTCCGCTTAAGGCGAGGGTGCCCCATATCAATAGTTACGTTAGTCACAAGGCCATTTTCCACAGAAACTTCGGCTTTCACCAGCCCTGACAATGTTTCAATAAAAAATGAGCGCTCCTTCACCAACTGATGCTCATAAGCATATTTCGCTACACAGCGAAGGCCGTTGCCGCAATTTTTTCCTTCGGAGCCGTCACTATTAAAAATCCTCATGCGCACAGGAGCGACGTTTGACGGACAAATTAAAATCAGTCCATCCGATCCAATCCCTGTGTGAACATTGGATACTTTGATCGCTAGCTCTGGCAAAAGCTCCTCTGGGATCGTCTCTTCAAACAAATTGACATATATATAACTGTTTCCTAAGCCGTGCATTTTCGCAAACGAAAAATTGCCCATTGTGCATCCTCCTAAAAATTTTGTACATATAAGTATAAACGCGATATTGTTGGGAAACAATGAAAATATCCCCCGTTTTTTCATATACACCTTTAAAAGAAGATGCTCTGGCATCTTCTTTTTTTGTGCTCTTATCTGTATAATAAATTTGTAATAGGCCTTTATCCTTAAATCAATCGCGGGGGAAGCATCATGGAAATAAATGAGTTATATGATCGAAAGATTTCTTGCCTTGTTTGTCATCAGCCATACACCACGAAAAAGATTCGCTCCCGCTTTCTTCGGCCAATAAAACACGACAGCGATTTTTGTTCATACTACCAGTCTGAAGACCTAAATCCGCTGCTTTATTATGTGAGTGTTTGTCCTCATTGCGGATTTTCGGTGACAGAAGATTTTTCTGCTTATTTCCCTCCTCAAACATTTGAAGCGATTCAGCAACATATTTGTCAGCTTTGGAGCGGACACAATTATAGTGGAAAGCGAACGTTTCAAGAAGCGGTTAGCACGTATAAGCTCGGGATTTATTCAGCTACGCTGAAGCACGAAAAACACATTGTTCTTGCTGGCTTGTATATGCGTCTTGCTTGGCTTTATCGCACATACAAAGTTCCTGAACAAGAAAAGCGTTTTATGCGTCTCGCTTTACAGGAATACATGGCATCCTATAGCAACGACGATTTTCTTGGAACCCATATGTCTGAGGTGCGTATTCTTTATCTCATAGGTGAACTGCATCGAAGATTAGGTGAAACAAAACAGGCGATTTTATATTTTTCAAAAGTGATTGCGAAAAAGAAGGAAACCATTGAAACAGGGATTATTGCTATGGCTCATGAACGATGGCAGGAAATTCGCAGCGGCGAAAACTCTAACCATCAACACGGCGATGAACGGCTAAAATAAGCGCAAGTGGTCGATTTCTAGCACCAATGGCTCCCAAAAATCGATATGCATGCATTTATAAAGATTGAACGAATAAATCTTAGATTCAGAGCTTCTTGTGACTGATCTTTTCTTCACGCATTCGCATGGCAAAAATCTGACGAACTCTATGCTAACATATCAAGCGACAACCATATAAAAAAGGATATTCAAAAAGCGGCTGTCTGCAGCCGCTTTTTTCTAAAACATTGGATTTTCCTCAAGAAATTTATAAATGTTTTCTACCAAATGCTCCGGCGTTTCCCCTGTTACTACTTCGCCGTTTACTAACGCAAAAAGCGACTGGCCGCATTTCCCGCAATAGCTTAGGCATCCATATTCAATGATATCTAGGTTCGGATCTTTTTCCAATTTTTCCAGCGCTTTTTGTGAACCATTCGCTAAGTTGCTTATACAAAATTCAATAATTGGCTGAATCAACGCTTGTCACCTCACTACCTGCTTTAAATGGTAACGATTTTTATCGTCGCCGTCAATTTATGACACTTTATTTCTTGATTCCGCCATCCTGAATAAAGAAAGTCCTTTATATATTTATCATTTTTTTCGAAAAATTATTGTGATTTTGTCACAATTTCGCTATACTTTTAATGTCATTTGGTCAACGTTTTGCGTGAAAAGACAACTACAAAAGGGGAATTCTAGCATGAGAAACCTCGTTCTGCTTGGTGGGGGCTATGGAAATATGCGAATTTTGCTTCGCCTTCTCCCAAACCATTTACCTGAGAACGTTCACATTACGCTGATTGACCGTGTTCCGTATCACTGTTTAAAAACGGAATACTATGCATTAGCTGCTGGTACCGTCAGCGACCACGATATTCGTGTACCTTTTCCAGAACACCCTCGCCTCACATATTGCTTTGGAGAAGTTGTTCGTATTGATTTGGATGCCTGTACGGTCTTATTGCATGATGGGACGACTGTAGCATATGATGATTTAGTCATCGGATTAGGCTGTGAGGATAAGTATCATAACGTCCCTGGGGCGGAACAGTTTACACATAGCATCCAGTCGATTGAAAAATCCCGTGTCACATATCAAACATTAAGCAATTTACCTCCGCAATCCACTGTCGGTATCGTTGGAGCAGGATTAAGCGGTGTCGAATTGGCAAGTGAGCTGGCCGAAAGCCGTCCTGATCTTTACGTGATGCTATTTGACCGCGGAGAACGAATTTTACCTATGTTTCCAGAGCGGCTCAGCCAATATGTCGAAAGCTGGTTTCATGAGCATGGCATCAGCATTGTCCGCCATTCCAATATTACAAAAGTTGAAGAAGGCATATTATATAATCACGATGAGCCTATTCACTGTGACGCCATTGTATGGACAGCAGGAATCCAGCCAAGCCGGGTCGTTCGTGAGTTAAATGTGGAGAAAGACGGGCAAGGCCGCGTGGTCTTAACCAACCAGCACCATATCCCTGAATATGAAAATGTCTATGTTGTCGGCGACTGTGCGAGCCTTCCTCATTCCCCAAGCGCACAGCTTGCGGAAGGACAGGCAGAGCAAATTGTTCAAGTGCTGCAAAGCCGCTGGCGCGGAGAAGAACCGCCAAACGAATTTCCGCCGATTAAGCTAAAAGGCATTCTCGGTTCTCTCGGCAAAAAGCATGGATTTGGCCTTGTCGCTGACCGTCCTTTAACCGGCAGAGTGCCGCGTCTGTTAAAATCTGGCGTTCTTTGGATGTACAAATATCATAATGGATATTGATACAAAACGGCTCAAAATATCTTCAAACCCTTTGATCAATCAGTATTTGTTAAGTATAACTAAATTGAATTTACTTATCAAAAATCAAAAATCGGGCGGGTTTTGGGCGGGTAAGAAACCCCGCCTCCCCTCACACCTTCTGAATCACTTCGCATTGCACTCCGTGTTCCTTGCACCACTTCTCCAGCTGCAGCTTTTTCACGTTTGAAACTTTTCGATCTTGCGTTTGTTCTCCGCCATTTTTTGGGTTCTATACTAAATGTTGGGGTTAAGAGACTTTTCAGGCAAAATAAAAGCACTTACGAAGATCTCCCTTTAAAATGATAGTTGGCGACTACATCAAAAAGGAGATTTCGTAAATGCATTCTCATTTTATCACAAAACTGCTTGGGTTAGAAGATGTTGAAATCACTCATGTAGAGGATCAAATCACTCACTTTGAAATCCATATTCAAACGCCTGTAAAAGTTCAAAAATGCCCCTGCTGTCAGAAGGAAACT
>NZ_JACIDF010000017.1 GCF_014196195.1 Anoxybacteroides rupiense
GATGTAGTCGCCAACTATCATTTTAAAGGGAGATCTTCGTAAGTGCTTTTATTTTGCCTGAAAAGTCTCTTAACCCCAACATTTAGTATAGAACCAAAAAAGAAAAGCCCCGCAGAGATTTCTCTCCGCAGAGCTTTTCGACATATCACAAAGGGTGCCAAGCACCTGTCCCATTATTGTAAAGTTACTTGTAGGTTAACGTCTGAACCAGTGCCTTTTTGTGCTAACACGATGTTAGCGCCTGTTCCTGAAACTTCATAAGCAGCATCTACATTTGCGTTCGCAACTAAAGCTGTGCGGATCTTAGAAGCAACAACAGCAGCAGTATCACCAGCTACAACGTTAACAGGCACGTCTTCAGATAAAGTTCCATCTGTTACTCTAACAGTAATAGTACCGCTTGCAGTAGCACCTGCAGTTACAGTAGTTGTAGCCACTTCTTTAGTATCTGGAACTGCTGGGTTAGCATTTGGGTTTCCAGGGTCTCCTTTTTGTGTTTCATCTGTAGCCCCTAGAGTTACACCTGTACCTGTAATGTTAGAAGCGTTCGTTACTTTAACATTGATAGCCGCTGTTTTTCCATTAGCTGTGTACGCAACGTAACGGAATGTCGCGTTTGCTTTTGTAATTGCTGTTCCTACTGTACCAGGTGTAAGAACAAGTTTGTTTCCTGTTACAACTACTGAATCGCCATTCGCAAGTGTTAGACCATCCATGTTTGCAACTTTTTCATCTGTAGTTGCAGTGAAATCTAAACCAATACCACCGAATTGGTCAACAACATAAGCATATGCTGTTTTGCCAGAACGTAAATCTGCTAAATCAGTAAATGTTAAATCCGTTACTGCTTTTGCAGTAGTATCAGTGATAGCTTTATCAAGAAGCTTAATTTCTGTAGGCGTTAAATCTTCCTTAGAAACAACTACAGGTTGTGTAATTGTTTTTACGCCTTCTTTAGTGTTGATAACTACACTCAAGTTTACTGTAGTATCATCTGTTACGTTATCAGAACCTGCTGTAGTATTACCACCAGCGATATACCATTTACCGTATACTTGACCAACTGTTGCAACACTTGGTTTGTCAACAGAAATCGATAAGATTTCGCTTTGTGGAATCACATAGCTGTTACCGCTAGCATCTTTTGCAGTAATTTTAATTTCTTTTGCATATCCTAAAGCGATCTCATTTGCGTCAATATCAGTTTGAGAAGAACCACGGTTTACAGAATCTTTAAAGATTTTACCGATTTCCCCTACAGAGTACGTTAAACCAGTAGAACTATTTTCACCTACTGTGAAAGTTTTAGTAGCTTGGCTTACTACTTCGTTTGTAGTAGTATTTACAAGTTTAGCAGAAAGTGTGTAAGTACCTTTCTTACCAGCAGCAGCGTTAATAGTGATAGCATTTGTTGTATCTAATCTAGATTCTTCGACTACATCACCATTTGGTGTAACTGTTAATCCGTTATCATCGCCGCTTACTTTTGAAACCTCAAGTACAATTTTGTGGTTAGTAACGTCACTTGTTGCATCGAAGTCCGCACCGTATTGGTCTTTGTATTTTAATTGAGTTGTTGTTTGTGCGCCTTGAATTAAGAAGGTTGCTAAATCCGTTGGGAATTCAATAGTAGACAATTTACGAGCAGCTTTTGCTTCTAATTCAAAGCTTACAGACTTACCAGTTGCGTTTACAGTAAGAGTAATAACTGTCTTACCTTCACCACGAACTGAATTTATATTAACAAGTTTACCTTTGTTATCACCAGTAGTTGCGATTTGTAAATCAGTTGATTGTAAAACAGAGCTGTTTGAAGATGTAATAGTGATACCACCAGCGTTTGCTGCAATTTCGTCTAATGTTAGCTCTTTACCGAATTGATCTTTCACAACTAAAGGTACTACAACCTTACCCTCAGCATCTCCAGCAGCAATTACATTTGTTGGAGCAGTAGCAGAGATTTCAGCCGCTTCAGATGGTTTCACTACGTCAAATGTATATTGTACAGATTGACCAGTTGCTTTAATAACAACTGTTACTGTTACTTTCTTCGCTGTAGTTAAACCAGAAGTATTAAGACGTAAGTAAGGCTTGTTATCGACGTCTACCCATGTTGCTTGTACAGCTGGATCAGAAACTACAATTTGAGTTGCAGCATTAATTGCGCTAGCTGTTGTAATATCGTTACCATACTGATCTTTTGCAGTTACAGCAACTTCAGCAGCGTTTGCTAAACCAATTTCAACACGAGTTTTGTTTGTAGGTAACTTTAAATCACCAAATGTAACTTCTTTAAGTGCTGCAGCATCTACTGCTTTTAAAGTAGCTGTTACTGTTTTACCAGAAGCTGCATCTACACCTGTAACAACGATAGTATCGCCAACTTTAATTTCCACATCTTTATTTACTGTTAAGACACCTTCATTATTGTCAGTAGCAGTACCTACAGAAGATGTCCAAGTAATGTTAGCAGCTAGAGCTTCTTTAGTGATGTCCGTACCATATTGGTCTTTAACTACATAACCTACTGTACCTGTTTGTGGAGTTGTACCAGAAGCTAACACAAGATTAGTAGATTTTAATTCGATAGAAGCAACTTTTTGCGCTTCTACTGTAACAGTTCCAGAATTAGAACCTTCAACAAATTTTCCACCTGTAACTGTTACTGTATAGTCACCAGGAACAAGGTTAGTAGTAGAAGATAATTCAACAGATTTTTTATCTTCTCCTAATTTTGCACTTAATACAACAGAAGTTGTACCACGTTTAACAGTGAAAGTTAAACCATCTAAATTTTCTAACTCTTTGTTTAAAGTAACTTTTAAAGTTTTAGCGTTAATCGCACTTACCAAACAACCCCTCTTTCCCATCCCTCCGGCGGTTTAAAGTCAAGTCATATCAAGGTTGTCCGGCAGGAGGTGAATGAGGATGTTGCTATTTTGCTCGTATCTTCTGGCGATCTTATCTTGATCGTAGGGCATCTGCTGAACAGATAGCTGCATATGATGGAATACAACTGAATACACAGGGAGGAACGGAATATAGACCATTTTGCGTCAAAAGACGATGCGGCCGGAAGCGGCTGGTTTTATACGTTGGTGTGAAATTGGCTGATAAAGTAGTCCAATGCTAAGCACATGACTTGGGTTTGGGTCAGGTTGGTTTGTTCTCTGAACGTTTGGAGCTTCTCGTATAATTCAATCGGCAGCCTCACGGAAGTGGTATAGGAAGCCTTTTTTGTATAGGCAAATTCCTGCGCTTTTTGCCAAAGGTTGTACGATGGCTGGGTATTCGGACGCTGGAACGGTTCTTGATTCTCAATGAAATCAAGGAGCTTGTTGGATTGCTGGAGAAGGCGAATGACTTCAGCGTTTTCCAGTAAATCCAGCGGGTTGAATGCTTCCGGGCCGGAAGTGTCCATCGCTTGCTCTGTTTTGGGAGAAGGGCGATGGTCGGGAATATAGTTATGCAGATGAGCATCCCAGCGATAGTTCATTTTGGTCATAAACCGCGACAGGCTTCGCGGGTTGGAGTAGCCGACTTCCATCGCGATTTCTTTGGCTTCTTTTTTCTCTGCATACATGGCGATGATTTTTTTGATTTTCTCTTCTTTTTTTGTCATCTTCCTCATCCTCCATTACAATTTTTCCACCGCCTCTTGCAGCTCTTCGCTCAACAGATGCAAATAGATTTCTGTCGTTCGCAAGGAGCTGTGGCCAAGCAATTGCTGGATTTTATATAAATCAATTCCCTTGCGAAGCAGATTTGTCGCAAAGCTATGCCGGAACGTATGGCAGGTCACCTGCTTATCCCAGCCGATCTCGGCGACGAGTTCATGGATTAAATACCGCGCATAAGAGGAGGAGAGCCTGCCTGTTTTTTTGGTGCTAAATAGAAAGGGGCTATCGCTTCCTCTGAGATGGCGAATATAAAACGATAGCTCTTTTTTTAGTTTCGGATGCAACGGGCACATTCGCTCCCTTCGGCCTTTACCAAATAGTGTGATTTGATTTTTTTCAAAATGGATGTCAGATAGCTGCAGGCGGCATAACTCGCTAATGCGGGCTCCCGTATAATACAAGGTGTAAATTAATGTTTTCGTCAGGCCATGAGCGTGCTGGAATAATTCTTCGATTTCCGTCTCCGTTAATGGCTGTCTTTCTTGGCGAATGGATGGGAATGGCGCGACTTTTTCACATGGATTCGCCGTGATGTTTCCTTCGCGTATTAAGTATTTCATAAATGAGCTGAGAGAATATAAATGGCGCTTTCGACTGGCGTCGGCAAAATTTCGTTGTTCTTTTAAATAGTACAAATAACGTTCAATCATTTTATGATCGATGGGCTCAATCGTGGGAATGCAATCATATTCGTCAGCCATCCAATCGTTAAAGCTGCATAGATCTTTTTCATATCCCTTGATCGTTTCCTGACTTCTATTGAGCATGGGGAGATAATGATGAATAAATTCGTGAATATGCTTTAATAACAAATGGTCTCCTCCTCTATGCTGACAATCTTGACTGTTCCACCTTTGCATGTGCGCCATGGATTCCTTCGCGTGTTGGAAAATGATAAGTGGAAAAGGGGCCGTGATGCTTCTTTCTTCTCTGGACTCTGTCAATGGCTCGCTTCATAAACGTTGCCATTGTTTTCTTTTGGGACCATCGTCTTTCTCCTAGGTGCTAGCTAGAGCTGTGTGCGCCTTCATGATGAGGAAGCGAGCTTTGTTGGCTATGGGATTTCTCTTGGGTTATGCATAAAATTATGAAGGATCGTGACGCTTTCGGTTTTGCGCGACAATAAAAAAGCGGGTTTAGTTTCTTAAAGGATGGTGAGTGAGACGCGGTGTTTCACGTAAAGATGATGCCTCTCTTGCGTCCAAGAGTGATTGAAGTGCTAAGCTCTCATGCCGCTTTTTCAGTGTTGACCCAATGGCTCTTGTCCTGATTATGGCTATTCACAGGCTAAGAGTGTAGAGTTATTATAACAAATTTTTAATGCTGATGCTTGATAGAGGCATCTCAAAGGCGCAAATGTTGTTCCTTTGTTTCGTTTGACCTATATAGAAAATTGCGAGGGACAGAGGATCTGAAGATGGTTTCTCTGTCTTTTTATATTGGAATATGAGTCTGGCATTTCGTGGAATTTGTCGAAGAATAAGTAATTGTCTGTGAATAAAGAAAGGGATACAATAGACATACAGAACTAATGTTTGGTTTTAGAGGAATAATGAATGGGCATTTCAAATTTTATTGGGGAACAGCGGTTGTTTGTATAGGGTTATTAACACAACACTCAATCAGTAATGATTGGCAGGATCGAAAGGAACTATTAGATCATTTGAGCTATCTGTCTATATGAAAATAAAGAAAGGAATAGGGGGATTATGAAGGATGGAGAGTATAGACAGAGTGTCGCGGTTGGGGGCGACACTCACTTTATTTGGAAGTGTAGTCTGGATTACATTAAAAACCTCTTTTACGATATGGTTTCAAACCTTTACTAGTTTTGTCTATTTGAAGATTATTTTCGGAATCGAACATTGGCTTACTTTGATTTTATTGGTAAGTGCTGTGATTCTTTCTTTTAGGGTTATAAGTTACGTTTGGCTGGAATTAATAACTTTTAAAGTTTTTAATGATCCGGAGGATGGAAAAGAAGCTATAAAACGTGCTAATAAAGCTTTTGATGCTATCTAGTGTTCTCTGGTGGAATCGCTAAGAATAACGATCATTTTAAAAATGATATCAAATCGTATATCTTGCTTGACATGCATTTAGCACGATTATATAATGATATCATCAACGAATCATACTAAAGGTGGCAGTAATGAAAGAATATAGTGGTCGAATCTTACTAAGAATGTCTCCCCAATTACATCAAGAAGTGGCACAATTAGCTTCGTCCTATAGTCAGTCGCTGAATGAATTTCTTATTCAAACTATTGAGGAAAGGGTTGAGAAAGAAATGAAAACGAATGTGTCTTTTTCGCGTGTGAACATTAATGAGTTGAAGGTGAAAGAAGTGAGGGAGGCGGTCATCGTCACGCAACACCCATGGTTTATGGAGTTGCTTCATAAGCACAACGTTTACTTCTTTAATCCTTCCCTTGGAAGAGTGACGCCGATGCAGTATTTGCTTTTTTATGAAACGACGAAGCAAGAAAGTGACGGAACAAAAAACGAGCATCCGCGTCATATCGCTTATTATGGAAAAGTAAAGGAAATCATTTATGACATTCAGCCAGGCGACTACATGCATATTCCTGAACTACAACCTTTAATGAACGATCCGAAGTTTTGGGATGAAATTCGCACGTGGGAAACGACGAATGTGGTTCTTTTACGTGAAGTGGGAACATTCGCGAATCCTCTTCCGCTGAAAAATGGCTTAGAAGCGAGATACTTAGTGAACAAAACAACAACGTTGCCTTTGTTAAGAAATGCAACGTATATTGACGAACTATATTAAGTCTCATCTTTCTCAATCCCCTGCATTATGATTGTAAATGGTACAAATGAAGTTGGTATTACTGGCGCAGAAGCTGGGGATACTTTCACAGTAACTTACTTGTTAGATGGTAAAACAGCAATGGTTAAGTTGACTATTACTGCTGAATAATTTAAAAACCGTTGCTTTGTTTTGGGCTGCGTGTCTGTCACGCTCCGAAGTTTGTCGAACATAGAAACAGAGAGTCTGATGACTCTCTGTTTCTTTTTCTCCATAGTGGGATAGGAGGTACCCGTTACACTTAGGAATCTCAACGTTTATTCGCATTGGAAAGATCCATGTTTCTAACAGAGCGGGCCATTCACAAAATGCTAACGAAATACGCGGATTTAGCCAATATGGAGAACATTCCCCCGCACCGCTTCCGTCATAGTTTTTGCAAAAACCTAGCCAATGCCGGAACGCCCATTGAAATTATTAGACGGCTTGCTCGGTATGAAAGCATTCAAACAACAGCTATTTATGAGGAACAGGTGCAAGCATCAAGGAAAATGTAATTATAAATTATTGCTTTTCAGTAGCATAAATGCTACCATGTGTATAATAATTAGTAAAGGGTAGAGGATGTTGTTTGAGGTAATATACACAGGAAATGTAAAGGAATTTGAAGATTATCTATTGAGTAAAGCCGAGCAAGAACTTAGACAAAAAGGTCGTCCGGGTATATGGTGCCATGTTGCTGATGTATATGCAAGGCAACTTACGATTATTCAACATAATCCATATCCTTCTGATCCGGAGGACAACAGCTTTCCGGACGATATAACCCCTCCGTCATTGAAACATCTTAGCATGAATACTCGTTATGATAATTTTTACAGATGGGGTATAAGGGGTGGAAGAACTGGAAATCACAGAATTATATTTGCGATCCACAATTTTTCAAAAGTCATACTGCTTCATTATTTTGACAAGCAGTATAACGGAGCGACAAGACGAGAGGATATTGTGCCTGCTGAATCAGCATATGAAAGTTATTGCGCTGTTGATCCTTGCCTTTATTAATCAACTGGGGGGAAAAAGAATGAGTGATTTTTTTAAGAAATATGCAGCCATTCGAGGCGAGCAGCATGTTCAAAAACTTCAATTAGAAGGAACGATAGCTGCACAGATTAAAACAAGACGTAAGCAGCTGAATATGTCTCAACAGGAACTTGCAGACCGTATTGGAGTTCCAAAATCCACGATTGGGAGAATTGAAGCGGGACTTACAAGTCCTAGGATAGAGACGCTTTTTAAAATTTCGCAGGCATTGAATACTCCTTTCATCATTGATGGTACAAGTAGACAGGATCATAACCTGCATGTTCAAGTTTAGCGCATTGGTTGCGGGCCTGTCATCATCCGAAATGAAATGGCAGAGTTTACGAAAAAGACATTGGATATGCTTCGTCAGCCGTTAGAGACAGGAAAAGTGACGATGAGCCGCGTTGCTTCCAAAGCTACTTATCCTGCTCATTTTATTCTGATTGGGGCGATGAATCCATGTTCAATATGGATATTTAGGATCAAGAACGCGCTATTGCCCCTGTATATATGTACCCAAACTCTTTCCCAGCCTCATTTATGAACACAGATATATGAGTTGATTATTTTTCAGGAACAAAAGACGAACAGAGACAAAAGTATATGGAATTTGTCAAAGGAACCAATTTCGCTTCTACAAGCGGCTTGTAATCAGTCGCGCGTATGCGTTTTAAAAGGCAGATCTCCTCTTCCTTTCAGCGGTTGCAAACCCTTAAAAAAGAAACAGAGCGCCATCAGATTCTCGGCGATCCGTACCCGCCACACGTTGAAGTGTAATGCCAAAAGGCCCCTCGCAGGGAATGGCTGCGGAGCTTTTTCGTCTCATACATTTCCATACATATTAAAATAAGGAGGGAAAGGAATGGGAGAGATGTGGGAATGCGTTCAAGAAAAAGGAAGGGGATGAAGCCATGGCACGTTTTCGAAGTGTCGTGGGAAAGAAATGGATATTGTAACTAGCAACACTCGTTCGCTTTTAGAAATCAGAAAGTGATTTCCCGAATAATAATGGTTTCCAATTCTTTATCGAAGCCGTGTTTTTCTCTTCGAAAAGCCTTCTCAAAAGCATCAGGGTTTTTTATTAATTTCACTTTATCAAAGATAAACAGGAAAAGATGATCGGCTTCATAATGAAAGGAATCTGAGCCTAACTCTTCCCTTAATTTACGTTCCGTCATGTTTTCTCTTGTACATTTCACCTCTATTACCATTCCATATTCATCGAGTACGATATCATATCTGATGGAAGCATAACCAGCATCATCTACCACCTCTAATCTAGCATCTGGAAATATGGGGCGGATGAGCGAATATAGCATCCGCTGAACATCATGCTCATTTTCGATTTTAGTCTTATCCAAATCTTCCTTATTATGTGTGAAAATGACGGTCGGAAATTTCCTTATTGTCGGCATATAATAATAAGTGCATGTATTAAGGTGAAAAAGAGGGGGTGTATTGCGCTAAATGAGGAAATCGAACTAATTCTAATGACAAATTTTGCAGCAACTGCGGAGCTTCTATATGGCCTCGGCCTAATAAATTATTAGTGACTGCCAATATCTTAATGCTCATTGCTTGTATATGAATGGAAGCAGTATAATAAACAGACAGAAAAGGTGGCGAGCTATTCGGTTGAGCAAGCCAAACAAGAAAGGGCTATTTTTGTTTTAGAAGGGAAAAGGATGAGCGAGTATCAACCAACCAATAGTAACTGGAGTGATAGAAAAGAGGGGAATCGAGCCATAAATAGTGTACATCAACATAACTTTGGAGCTTGACAGGCACCGTTCCCATCCCCTTCTCAAAGTTTTATTAGATTTATTTTTATAAGATGATATCCCCCTTTTCAGTGACTGGATATACCAACCCGCCAGAGTATTCCGGGTATTGGAAGTGCTCCGGCTGATACGTTTGTTCATCGTGTACTCTGTACTCCGCTGAGCTTCTTTTTCTCCTCATTCTCACGTATAATCGAACATATCGGTCTGTAGTAACTCTTTCATGACGCCTTTTAAAAGGATTCCAAACATTATAGTAGGTGCTCCAATAGGCAGTCCCCGCTTCTACCTCAAATTGTCCAGCACCAAATATTTTCCCCTTGTTAGCTAAAGCTTGTTTAAGTAAATCTGGTCCTACTTTAGCAGCAAGTTCTTCCAATTGCTGACCAAGATAAGCTGTAGCGCAGCCTAGGTATATACATCCTGCTAATTTTGCTGCTTCACCCCAACCGTACGACTTGGACCAAAGAACGATATCCCATCCTTTCTCTATGTCATTTTTCATTTGCTCAAATGTACTAGGCACTCAAATTCCTCCCATTAACCAAAATTGAGCACGAAATATTTATATTTGAAATGCCTGTATAAAGTTACAAGTAAAAAGAGCAAGTTTAAGCACATTGTATTTACTCAGTAATGGAGCAAGAGCATGTGGCAAAACGCATAATGGATGCAAAATACGCACAAAAAGCCCATAAATCGAAGGGAAGCTTGATTTTTCTGCTATCAAGTGAATCGTGTTATCTTGTGTGATAGCTACAATCAACGGAAAGGATGCGTAATGTCACCAAGTGGCTTGGCTCTTTTGAAACAAGCCAGTCACCATCCATTCCAAACACCAATAGTTAAGGACTTTTGGATTATTTGTCAGGTGAAAATTAGGTATATATAATGAATGATTGATGATAAAAATCGTTATAGAATTATCATTTACCCTTATTTTACTTATGTTACCATCTATAAAAAAGATAGATGGGGGAGTGAGTCAACATGCATACAGGAAAACGGAAGATGGTCCTACCTTTCGATCGAGAACGAAGCGAAACATCAGCGGAATGGTTCAAACCAACGGGGGAGCTGTACAGACGATGATCCGGCTGAAGCCGGATGAGTTAGAGGAGATCGCCCGGCATATTTCGGATGCCGAAGATGCTTGCGAGCGGGCGCGGACGACCTTGTCGTGGGAGCTTTCTTCTCTCGCGATGAACCTTCCTGGCGTAAGCATGCCCGCGATCGAAGGGTTGCGGGATGAACTCGTTCCTTGGCTACAACGTTATGAAGACAAACTGAATGAAGCGAAAGATGCGTCTCTCAACATGATAAAGAAAGTGGAGTAAGGGTTGGTGTCTGTCACTGCCCGAATAGAGGCGCAGGATTTCATCGGAAAACCGCTCGTAAGCTTGTTGAATTATGATAAAGGATGAGTCATACGCATTGCCCACATGAACAAAAAGGAGTTTGTATGATTTTTTATCATAGATGCTTTAGATTCTCCTTGAAGATCCTTCATTTTTTGTTATGGCAAAGCTTTATGCCTCATTTCGCAGTTCAATGTTTGTAACGATACTGGTTGATATATGCTTTTGAGTCTGAAAAAAGCATTTTTCATTTATTGATTCAAATGATCGCCTTTGCGGCGAGAATATTTGCTTGTCGAAAAATCAGGGGTATCCTTTTTCGGAAGAATGTATATACTATGTATATACATTTCGGGGTGGGGGTGATATAATGAACGCAAAGGAACATTTAGAAAGCAAAATCAACCAAAGTAAAGGAGGGGACTACATGTCTACAGTTGTTGCTCAAAAATGGGGAAACAGTTTGGGCATTCGTATCCCAAAAGATGTTGCTGATCAAATAGGGATCAAACAAGGTTCCGAAATGGAATTAAACGTGATTGGAAATGAAGGGATCATCACATTAAAGCCAAAAAGAACACGGAAGAAATACACATTGGAAGAACTGCTATCACAGATTACACCTGAAAATCGGCACGAGGAAGTTGATTTTGGGGTAGAAGGGAGTGAATTGATTTAATGCCAGCAGACGTACCAGAGAGAGGCGATTTCGTTGTTTTAAACTTTCATCCACAAGCTGGTCATGAGCAGGCCGGGAGAAGGAATGCTATTGTTTTATCGCCTAAAGAATTCAATCAAGCAACAGGATTTATCATTGTTTGTCCGATGACCAATCAAAAGAAGGGTTATCCCTTCGAAGTAGATTTACCAAAAGAAGGAATATCCCTTGATGGCGATGGCTATCCAATAACAGGGGTAGTTTTAACGGATCAAATTAAATCATTGGATTGGAAAGCTCGTAATCTAACAATTTTAAAGAAATATAATCCAGAAGATGCACAAATTGAAGAAATAGATAGAATCATTGATGAATGCCTAGCGAAAATAGAAACATATCTGACTTGACATCATCCTTTCTTTTTCAGAAAGGGCTATTTTTTGTCCTTTAAACATTCATGGGTGACGGAACGTACGGGTATTAAGAAGAAAGCTTATTATAATTTCTTAAAAGGCGAAGGAAATGTGGAGGAGTATGTTGCAAAGACCAATAAGCTATTCTGCATTAAGGATCCGTTCTTTTTTTACAAGGCAGATATGGAATTCAAAGAAAGAACGTTTGGCCGTAGCCGAGCTGATTCATTTATGAATTATGTGGCACTTTCGTTTTACGGTACAGTGGACGAAGAATTAAAAAAGGGTATGCATCTTTTTAGTGAATTTGTTGAACGGATCGATGTTTTAAAATCAGTCACAAATTCGGAAAATCCAAGGGGGAGTCCTTGATTACAAAAGATAATCTTGAAATGATTTTAGAGCCTAACAAAACACATTTGTCGAAAATGAAAAAGGCAATGGACCGTATTTACTCTCTCACAGATCCTCTTGCTCATGTAAAGCCGCTTATTTTATAAAAACTGATCTTTACGAGCACGCAAATGTATTGCAGTTTCCGATTCAAAATGCTAACTATGGTGGGCTTGTGTATGACTATAACGGTGATTATTGTGTCCATATTAACACCGCACAGCGAGAATATACGAAAATTTCATGTGGGCGCACGAGTTTTATCATTTCTTTTTTGACAGAGATAAAAGCTTCCTTAAATAAGGACGTTCGCTCCCGCATCCTCTTTTCATTTCTCTTCTCCCGATCTTCGAAAAACTTCGGGACGTGACGAGCATCTATCTCAACTTCTCAATCTCCTCCAAAGACAGCTCCGTCAGTTCATGAATCGCTTGGATGTCCATATCCTTTGGTAAGCATTTTTTTCGCGATGTGGCGTTTTTCTTGTTGCCATCCTTGCGTAATCTTCGCTCCACGCCTTCTTTCCATCCTTTCTCTAGCGCCTTTTTCTCGTACGAAATGATCAATTCCAACACTTGTTTTTTTTCTTTTGTTTCTATTTCATTCATCTCGTTTCATAATTGCTGTTCTTCTTCGTCTGATAGGTTGACATATGTCTCAAAAAAGCCGATTAACAATCGTTGCTTTGCTTTGTCCCATTCCATACGCACCATCATACGTAAAAATTGCTTCTTTAGCTCTTACTCGTTCATTTTCAGCATACCCCATTCTGCTTAACTCAACGGTGAAAAAGTGAAAGTCCATGATTTTTCCAAACGGAAATTGAAGTGTAAAGTCTGAAGGTTCATGACGAAGGGAGTCTCAACAACGCAATGGGGACAATAGGCTTGCGATGTTTTTCAAACAAGCGGCTAAAATAAATAAACATTCGTTCTGGAAAAGAAGGTTGTACGTAGCTTTGATTTGCAATATGGACGATGATGAGACGATCTTCTCCTTTCCGTTTCGTCTCTGCCAGTATATCGACATGATATTTCTTCCCCGCCGTCACATCGGTGAACAGCTCCTCCGACAAAAACGATACATGCTCGAAGTCTATATACTCATACATGTGCGGGAAAAAGAGAAGAATCAACTCTTCAAAAAAAGTCGTGATCAATTCCTTAAACAATCGGTCATGATCAACCGTCATATATGCTTTCGACAAGATGGACAACACTCCTGCTTTGGAAATGAAAAAGAAGAGAGTCCTTCGACTCTCTGTTTCTAGGTTCGAAAAACTTTGGATGGTGACAGGCACTTAGTCTTCGTCGCTGGCGAAGAAACGTAAAATATAGATGAACAAATTAATGAAGTCGAGATAGATGTTAACGACGATCATAGGGATGTCTGCTTCGCTAAACCCGTGGCGGGCAAGCCGGTTGATGTCATAAATCGTAAAGCCGAGAAAAATCAAAATGCCTAAAGCGGCAATGCCCATTTGTCCGACGCTTGAAAACGGAATAAACCACTGGACGATGAGTAAGCCGAGCAATGCGAATGCCCCAAGCGTGAGAAAGCCGCCGAGGAATGAAAAATCTTCTTTCGTTTTCGCGGCGTAAAGAGCAACGCCAGAAAAGGAAATGACCGCTAAAGCAAACGCTTTAAAGACGGCTGCCGCCCCAATAATGGAAACGTAGTAACCGATGACGGGAGCCAACGTGGCGCCTGAAACGAACATAAACGCAAACATTAGCGGGTAGCCCACCACTTTTTGGCGCCGTGAAAAGATCATCACAAGCAGCAAAATGACTTCAAGAATGTAAAGCGGCAAATACCAAGCGGTGGAAATGGATTGCCCCACATACAGCCCGCCTGTCGCTACGGCTAATGCGGCTAAAAAAGCAACAGCTAGCTTAGCAACAGGGCTGCGCGACGGATAAACGACAGATGAGTTCATGTTCCTATCTCTCCTCGCATAAAAATCATCAGCAGATGTTTCTTTTAGTGTAGCAAACCTGACTTTTTTTGTCACTGCCTGATGGCGCGCCTGCGAAGGAGCAGTGCATGAAATCACCGCCTTTCCAACAAATCGGGTGGTTTATGGAAAAAAAAGGAGGCATTATTGCGTTTATCGCCATGATGAACAGCGTAAAAAATAAAACGAGAAGCTATGCTTCTTTTTTCGCGATTTGGCATTGGGAATTGTTGCGCTTTTGATGTTCAAGTAACAAAAGGCTTTGTCGATGCGATGGTTTAGGGCAAAAAAAAAGCCTTATAGAAGTGAGGAGAGGGCAGATGGTTAAGCGGCTGTGGAGCAAACATCAAAAATGGAACATAATCCATGGAAACGTATACAGAATAAGCGCCGCTCCCCAGAAACGATCAAGGGAGCGGCGCAGTCTGTTTATTTAAAGGCCATCGCCGCTTTGACGGCTTTTTTCCATCCTGCATAGCATGCGTTTCGGGCTTCTTCACCCATCGTTGGGGTGAATGTCCGGTCGATGTTCCATTGTTGCGCGATTTCGTCTTGGTCTTTCCAATATCCTATCGCCAAGCCAGCTAAATAGGCCGCTCCAAGCGCGGTCGTTTCGTTGACGACCGGGCGTTCCACCGGTACGCCGAGCATATCGCTTTGGAATTGCATGAGAAAGTTGTTTTTTACTGCGCCGCCATCCACGCGCAACGCTTTTAAGGAAATGCCTGAATCCGCTTCCATGGCCGTGAGCACATCTTTTGTTTGATAGGCGAGGGATTCTAGCGTAGCGCGAACCAAATGTTCTTTTTGCGTTCCCCGTGTCAATCCAAAGATCGCTCCTCTCACATCGCTGTCCCAATACGGGGTTCCTAGCCCGACAAAGGCTGGTACCACATACACGCCTTCTGTGGAGGTGACGCGTTCGGCATATTGCTCGCTGTCAGCCGCGTTTTTGAACATGCGCAACCCGTCTCTTAGCCATTGAATGGCAGAGCCCGCGACAAAAATACTTCCTTCCAGCGCATATTCCACTTTGCCGTTAAGTCCCCAAGCGATCGTGGTCAGTAGCCCGTGCTGGGACGCAACTGCTTTTTCGCCGGTGTTCATCAGCATAAAGCAGCCTGTTCCGTACGTATTTTTCGCCATTCCTGCTTCATAGCATGCTTGGCCGAATAGGGCGGCTTGCTGGTCGCCGGCTGCTCCGGCAATCGGAATTTCTTGTCCGAAGAAATGATACGGCACGGTATGGGCATAAATGTCAGAAGATGGCCGCACTTCTGGAAGCATGGACTTCGGTACGGTTAATAAGTCTAACAGTTCATCATCCCATTTCCGTTCATGGATATTGAATAACAAAGTTCGAGAAGCGTTGGAATAATCCGTGACGTGCGCTTTTCCGCCCGAGAGCTTCCAGATGAGCCACGTATCAATCGTTCCGAATAACAGTTCTCCTCGCTCCGCTTTTTCTCTGGCTCCTTCCACATGATCCAAGATCCATTTGATTTTGGTGCCGGAAAAGTAGGCATCAATAAGCAATCCTGTTTTTTGGCGAAAGGTATCATCAAGCCCCTTCGCTTTTAACTCCTCGCAAATGTCTGCGGTTTGCCGTGATTGCCAAACAATGGCGTTATAGATCGGCTGCCCGGTGTTTTTGTCCCAAACCACTGTGGTTTCGCGCTGATTCGTAATGCCGATACCGGCGATTTGCTCCGGCTTGATTCCAGATTCGGACAAGGAAGTGGCGATGACTGATAAGATGGAGCCCCAAATTTCATTGGCATTATGCTCAACCCAACCTGGTTTTGGAAAATATTGTGTAAATTCTTTTTGCGACAGATGAACGATTTCTCCTTGTTTGTTAAAGATGATGGCACGTGAGCTCGTTGTTCCTTGGTCAAGAGCTAAAATATAAGTTTCCATTTTCTTCACCTCATTTTTATTTAATCACCATTTTTTAGCTTGATACTTTCGTATTCTTATAGAGGTTGACGCTTTTTTGTTCTTTATTGCCGACTAGCGCTGCTGCTATGATAGCGGCAACCACGATGGTGAAAATCCAAAAGGCAGGGGTGCTGTCTCCTTTAAAAGCCCATTGATAAAATAACGCTCCATAAGTGCCTCCAATGATCGGCCCGACGACAGGAATCCACGCATAGCCCCAGCCGGAGCTTCCTTTGCCCGGAATCGGCAAAAGGAAATGGGCGATTCGCGGGCCTAAGTCTCGGGCTGGATTGATGGCATATCCCGTCGTCCCGCCTAGGGAGAGCCCGATGGCCACAATGAGAAAGCCCACGATAAACGGATTGATCCCGTCCGCGAATCGATTCGCTCCAAGCGACAGCAAGCCAAGCAGCAAAATAAACGTGCCGATGACTTCGCTTAAAAGATTGGCCGCCGGATTTTTGATGGCTGGATCAGTGGAGAATACCGCTAGCTTGGCCCCCGGGTCGTCGGTCGCTTTCCAGTGAGGCAGGTAATGCAAATACACGACGACGGCGCCGATAAAGGCTCCGATCATTTGAGCGGCAAGGTAAGCGGGTACATCGCTCCAAGGGAACTCCCCGATCGCCGCTAATCCGATGGTCACTGCCGGATTCAGATGGGCGCCGCTAACTTGGCCGACAGCGTATACAGCCATGGCTACGGCAAGTCCCCATCCCATCGTAATGACAATCCAGCCGGAATTTTCGGCTTTTGATTTTTTGAGGACCACGCCGCCGACTACGCCACCTCCAAAAATAATCAATATCATGGTACCAATAAGTTCGCCAAAAAACGCAGACATTCCTATTTCCTCCTTTTCTTTTGGTATGGTCGTTTTTTGTGAGGAGATAGCTGTTTTAGCTCATAAAAAAGATCCACAGCAACTCCCCCACGCGCCTGCAGTGAAGCAGACTGCTGTAGGGAATGACTGTGGATCTCCATTTCTCCGTCACAACTATTAACTTAGTTTCAGCTTACGATAAAAAGAAAGCGTTGTCAATTCTTTTTTTGAATTGTTAGATTATTTTTGTGACATACGGATAAAATGGAGCCACATCATCATCAGATTATGAAGTTTTGCTGCTGCGGTGATGCCAACGCTTCGTTATCGCAGAGTAGATTCATTGCCCGGTTGGAGAAAAGAAGCGATAAACGTCCATGCTTCTTGCTCATCCTCCCCGTCGACCATCACTTTGATGGTTTGCCCTTCGGAGATGGCCACACTCATCAGATGAAGGATGCTTTTTGCATTAATCTTTTGTTGGCCGATCACAAGCTCCAGCTTGCTTTGATATTGGCTGGCTTGTTGGACAAGCTGGGCCGCTGGTCGGGCATGGAGCCCGTTTTCAATGGTGACGGTCACTTCTTTTTCGATCATTGGGTTCACTCCTCAAATGTTTGACTAGCGGTGAATTTTCACAAGTTCCTTTGCACTTTCGCTCGCCCGGACGACTTCTGACAACGAGCTTCCTAAGCCGGCCTCCACGACCGCTGCATAGGCTCCTTCTACGAGAGGGGCGTCGGCTATCTTGATGTTTTCGTGCGGCTCCAGCATTTCAAGGGCCATTTCCGCATTGATAAGTGCGCTCCCTAAATCAAATAAGACCACAACGCCTTTTTCGGAATAGACGGATTCAATCGCTGTTTGGATGTCGAGTGCATTGGTTCCGATCCCGCCTTCCGCTCCTCCGGCGATGGCGATCGGTACGTCAGGCTGAACTTGGCTCAGCAGTTTTTTTAACCCGCTGACAATTTCATAGCTGTGCGAGATTAAGACAAGGCTGACATATTTCATGGGGCTGACTCTCCTTTTTCGAATGATTCAGCTAAAGAAGCAAATAGTAAATAAGAGGAAACGGCTCCGGGATCAAGATGGCCGACAGACCGCCTTCCTAAATAAGCCGCCCGGCCCTTTTTTGCTTCCAGCTCTTTCGTATCTTCCATTTTTTCTTTCGATAAATCCACCAATTCGTTTGCACGAATCGTTTCATGGCTTTTCATCCACGCGATGACCGGATCCCACACATCGATCATCGTCTTGTCTCCGACTTGTGCCTTTCCCCGCATTTTGAGCCCGTCCAAGGCGGCTGAGAACGCCGCAACGAAAGCGTTCCTATCCGCTTCTTTTCGGTCTTTAAGAACAAGAGAAGCTTTCATAAAAGCCGTTCCATATAATGGGCCTGAAGCTCCGCCTACCTTCGCAATGAGCGTCATGCCGACATCTTTAAACAACGAACCGAGGTCATCGTAGTGGCTGTTTGCGATTTTGCTGGCCGCTTCTTGAAGTCCCCGCGCCATATTCAAACCATGATCTCCATCGCCGATGGCTTGATCCAGTTCCGTTAAATACGCTTTATTTTCTTGAATTTTGTCGTTCAACCGTTTGATCCATTTTTTCGCTTGTTCTACATCCCATAACATGATGGATCTCCCTCCTTTTTTAGCGGCGACTGATCAAAAAGTAAAGTCGTTATTTTTTGAAAGCAATGGTGTCCGCTTGCGCATCGAGCAGTTCGCTGAGCTGGTCGTCTAATTTTAATAATGAAATAGAGCAGCCGGCCATTTCGAGCGAGGTCATAAATTCGCCGACGAACGTTTCATGTATATGGATGCGCTTTTCTCTTAAAATCTCGGAAACTTTTTTATGGATAATATACAATTCCATTAATGGCGTGGCGCCTAAGCCGTTGATCATGACCGCCACCTTGTCGTGTTCCTTCAACGGCAAGTCCTCGAGAATGTTGTTGAGAAGGATTTGGGCGATTTCATCCGCCGATTGGATGGAGGTTTTTTCGATGCCGGGCTCTCCATGGATTCCCATGCCGATTTCGATCTCATTTTCACCCAGTTCAAATCCCGGTTTTCCAGCTGCGGGAACGGTGCAAGGAGTTAGGGCCATTCCCATGGATCGCACATTTTCCACTGTTTTCTTCGCGACTGCTTCCACCTCTGCGAGCGTGGCCCCTTGCTCCGCTAGAGCACCGGCGATTTTGTGGACGAACACGGTACCGGCGATGCCCCGTCGGCCTGTGGTGTATGTACTATCTTCTACCGCCACATCGTCATTTACCACCACTTTTGCGACCTGGATTCCTTCTGCTTCCGCCATTTCCGCCGCCATTTCAAAATTCATCATATCCCCGGTGTAATTTTTGATAATGAGCAACACGCCTTTTCCGCTATCGACCGCTTGGATCGCTGCCAAAATTTGATCGGGGGTGGGGGACGTGAACACTTCACCGCATACGGCTCCATCAAGCATGCCTTTGCCGACATATCCGGCGTGCGCCGGCTCGTGACCGCTTCCGCCGCCACTGATGACGCCGACTTTCCCGGAAACCGGAGCGTCTTTTCTAATCATGACGTTCGTGTCTGGCAATCTTTTTAGTTTATCAGAATGGGCTTCTACCATTCCTGCCAGCATGTCATCGACTACTTGGTTCGGGTCATTGATTAATTTTTTCATAGACTTACCTCCTCTGAATGGTTTCTTTATTTTATAACTGCAAAAATCATGCCAAAAATGAAAACGCTTTATTATAGCGTTTTCATCATGGGATGACGAATGCGTTGGGAAAAAGTATCAATTTGTTTGATACTTTTTCCCAACCAAGTGCTCCAAGCCGTATTCTCTTATTTTTTTGGCGGCCGTTTTATGAGTGATTCCCAGCGCTTGGGCCAGCTGGTTATAGCTCGGATAATACTGGCAGGCAAAAGCAAAAATTTGTTTTTCATATTCTTTGAAGGGCCGCACTTCGTTGCCCCAATCGATTGTCTGTTTCTCAGGCGTGTTTTGCTGTTCATGGCATGAAGGGTGGGAGAGGTAGTAAGGAAAATCCTTGCAGCGCAAAATATCGTCATCTGCGAGATTAAAGAGCCGTTCAATCACATTTTGCAATTCCCGAATATTCCCTGGCCAGTGGTAGCTAAGCAGAGATTCCATGAATCCTTTTTCGTAGCCCTTGATATTTTTTCCCAAACGCTCATTCAATTGCTGACGAAACGCTTCCACTAAGAGGGGAATATCTTCTTTTCTCGCCCTTAAAGGGGGGAGATGAATCGGCACGACATGGAGGCGATAATAAAGATCTTCGCGAAACCGCCCCTCGTCCACCATTTTTTTTAGATCGTGGTTGGTCGCGGCAATCACGCGAACATCCAATGGAATCGGCGCATATCCCCCGATTCGTTCCACTTCCTTTTCCTGTAGCACACGTAAAATTTTAGCTTGCAACTCCAAGCTTAAATCGCCAATTTCATCTAAAAAAATCGTTCCTTTATGAGCGAGTTCAAATTTTCCGCGGTGTGTTTTATACGCCCCGGTAAAGGCTCCTTTTTCATAGCCGAACAGCTCGCTTTCCATTAAATGAGGAGGGATGGCCGCGCAATTCACGCGAACTAATAGATGGTTCTTTCTAGAGCTGGCCTCATGGATCGCTTTCGCAACGAGTTCTTTTCCTGTGCCGCTTTCGCCTGTGATGATGACCGTTGAATCGGTTTTTGCCGCCTTTGCCGCGATCGTTAACGATTCTTTAAGGATCTCGCTATTTCCGATGATTTGGTGAAAGGCTTCATGAACCCCTTGGTGTTTCGCCAGCTCTGACTCTAGGTATTTCGTTTTTTGCTCCATGAGATCAATTTTGTCAAGAAGTGTTCGAATATCATCGAAAGGAGTCAGCGTGGCGACTGCTCCGCGAAATGCGCCGTCCACAAACATCGGATTGATTTTCGTGATATAACTAGATTGTTGGTTTACTTGGATGAGCTTTACTAGCTGCTTTTCGGCTTTTTTCACGTGGTTCCATTCATGCGGGCCGATGATCGATTGAATGTGGGGCCCGCCCTTGATCTTTTTTAGCAAAGCGTTCATTTCCTCATTCGTGTAGATCAACGTCCCATTTTCATCTGTTAATCCGATCAAATCCGAGACCGATTTTAGAACGAGATGCAACCGTTGCTGCAGCTCTTTTACTTCATTTAATTCTTTGCTGATTTTCTCGATGGTTGATATATCTTGAAAAATCGCGACGGCTCCAATCACTTTTCCATTAAACATAATCGGGGAACGGGTGGTCAGCAGCGTATGATGATGGATCGTTTGTTTTCTCGATAATTCCGTTTTTCCCGTCTTTAGCACTTCATGCAGTCGGGAATGGGGGATGACTTCGTCTGCGCGCTGATTGATCAGCTCATGAGGATTGGTTTGCAAAAGCTGGGCTGCCCGCGCGTTGACGTAAGTAATGATATTGTCGCTATTGACCACGATGATTCCATTCGGTAAAGCTGAGATGGCTTCATGAAGGGTAAGGGAATTTTCCATGAGAAGACGATCGGTTTCCGATTGCTGCGAGTCTTCAAGATCTGTTGGCGCAAAAAAGCTTTGAATTTGCTGGACGATCGAATCGTCAAGTTTTTCGGCAACGTGCAGGATAAATTCCTCTCCTTGGCCGATCTTTAAGGACACTAATGATAGCAGATTGTTCACCTGCACTTTTTGATCGCGATAAAGAACGTACGTCTTTTTCAGTGTTTCTTGATTCGGAAGCAGGTTTTGAAGCAGCGAAATGAACGCGGCCGCCATTCGGACGTGAAGGCCGTTCTTTTTATGGACGGTGAGTTTTAGAAACATTTTATTTCCCCCTTATGGATATTTTAACAGAGCGGCTTTTTAAAACCCTCATCCTAGATCCCGCATTTTCCCATGTTTTTATTATGTGAATTGTTGGGAAAAGCGAGAAAGATTGGAGAAATCCTTCTTATCTCTATTATACGACAAAGGGGGATGCCTGGCATCGAAACGTGAAGGGAGAGGAATCTATGCGCTGGGTCGCGGATATAGATGGAAAAAATTCATCGTATTTACATGCAAAAAATTTTTCAGAAATCGAAAAATATGATACAATACATACAAAGTTAATATTCGGTTGGAGACAAGGAGAGACCACATAACATTGCGTCTGTAAAAGGAGCGTAGTGTGTATGTGGTCTCTTTTTTTCAACTTTTGACGGATCATAGGAGGAATCATTCATGAAGAAACCTGTATTTGCACAGCAAAGACAAGAAATTTTAAGAGAGGTCGCAGGCAAAACCTTCGATGTCATCATTATTGGCGGCGGCATTACCGGCGCGGGGATTGCGCTTGATGCAACGACAAGAGGAATGAGTGCCGTTTTATTTGAGATGCAGGATTTTGCCGCTGGAACCTCCAGTCGTTCCACGAAGCTGGTGCATGGAGGGCTCCGTTATTTAAAGCAGCTGGAGGTGAAGCTCGTCGCTGAAGTGGGGAAAGAACGCGCGATTGTTTATGAAAACGGGCCGCATGTGACTTCGCCTGAATGGATGCTGCTGCCGATTTATAAAGGAGGAACCTTTGGTAAATGGAGCACCTCGATTGGACTAAGAATATACGATTATCTGGCGGATGTGAAAAAAAGCGAGCGAAGAACGATGTTGACGGCGTCGCAAACGATGGAGAAAGAACCGCTCTTAAAGCGAGAAGGATTATTAGGCGGGGGATATTATGTCGAGTATCGAACAGACGACGCACGCTTGACGATTGAAGTGATGAAAAAGGCAGTCGAATGCGGCGCCAAAGCGCTCAATTATGCCAAGGTCAATGCGTTTATTTATGAGAAGGGGAGAGCTGTAGGGGTAAGCGTAGTGGATCAAATCACCGGAAAGTCCTATCAGGTTTTCGCGAAGAAAATCATCAACGCCACTGGCCCTTGGGTCGATACTTTGCGGGAAAAAGATCACAGTTTGAAAGGAAAGCATCTGATTTTGTCAAAAGGCATTCACTTAGTGTTTGACAAAAGCCGTTTTCCATTAAAACAAGCGATCTATTTTGATACATCTGACGGCAGAATGGTGTTTGCCATTCCGCGTGATGGAAAAACATATGTTGGCACAACGGATACGTTTTATGAGGGGGATCTGGCCCATCCGAAAATGACCGTGGAGGATCGCGATTATCTCCTTCGGGCGATTCATGATATGTTTCCAACGGTCGGCATTACCGCGGAAGATGTTGAATCCAGCTGGGCTGGACTCAGACCGTTGATTCATGAGGTAGGGAAAAGCCCGTCGGAAATCTCCCGAAAAGATGAGATTTGGACAGCAGATTCAGGTGTGATCACGATCGCCGGCGGAAAATTAACGGGATACCGCAAAATGGCGGAAACGATTGTGGATCGGGTCGCTCAATTGCTAAAAGAAGAAGGAAACGCCAGCTTTTCCCCTTGCCAAACGAAAAAGCTGCCCATTTCCGGGGGCGATTTCGGAGGCTCCGCCCATATGGAAACGTTTGTAGTCAAAAAAGCCGAACAGGGAGAAAAGGCGGGACTTTCGAGAAAACAGGCCGAACGATTGGCTCGCTTATATGGCACAAATGTAGACCGGGTGTTTGAATTAGCCGTTCAATTAAAGAAAGAAGCGGCCGAGCTTCAATTGCCGGTCGATGTGTTGGCTTCCCTTCAATATGGCCTGGAGGAAGAGATGGTTGTCAAACCGGAAGACTTCTTTATTCGAAGAACGGGAGCATTATTTTTCAATATTCATTTCGTTCGTCAATGGAAGGAATCGGTGATTCACTATATGGCGAAAACCTTGGAATGGAGTGAAGCGGAGCAACACCAGTATCAAAAAGAATTAGAAACATATTTGCATGATGCCGTCACACCTGTTCAAATATGATACTTGCCATCTCTGAAAGAATGTTGAGCCGGCATCCAAGGAAGCCTTGTAGAGCGCTTTTCTCTATAAGGCTTCTTTCGTTGAGAAACCATTCATTCAAAGTGGAAGTGTGTTGGTTACCCTTGATGTGGAGTTTCATCGCATTTCCCCTCATACTCCTAGAACTCTTTTTTCCCTTTCGTATCGTTTGTCAAGACAAACAGACGGATCTGTTTAGCGATCTAAAACGCTGAAAACATTCAATGATAGAACCAATCGCTCACCCCATACGAAACCCATTTCATGTCCATTGAAAAATCAGGTATAATAAAAACAAATGTGATGAATCCGGCAGATCATCCAATGAATAGGAAACATGGTGCTGGAATGTCGAAGATCGGCGGAAAAGCGTGGTGAAAACATGTTTAAAATTTTGCTTATTGAAGACGATCTTACCCTCTTTCAAGAAATAAAAGAACGGTTGACGCAATGGACATACGAGGTGCGGGGCATTCGCGATTTTGGAAAAGTGATGGAGGAATGTTCTGCTTTTAAACCGGATTTAGTCATCATTGATATTCAGCTGCCCAAATTTGATGGGTTTCACTGGTGCCGCATGATCCGTTCCCATTCGAATGTTCCGATTTTGTTTTTATCGTCACGGGACCATCCGGCCGATATGGTGATGTCGATGCGGCTTGGGGCGGATGATTTTATCCAAAAGCCGTTTCATTTTGATGTGCTGATTGCGAAAATACAAGCGATCCTTCGCAGAGTATATAATTATAGCACCGATCAAATGAAGTTGAAAACGTGGTGCGGCGCGACGATCGACTATGAAAAAAATACCGTTACCAACGATCAAGGCACGATGGAATTAACTAAAAATGAAATATTGATCCTTAAACATTTGCTTCATAAGAAAAACAAAATTGTCACCCGGACCGAATTGATTAAGCAGCTATGGGAAGACGAGCGTTTTGTCAGCGACAATACATTAACGGTGAATGTCAACCGTTTGCGGAAAAAGCTGGATGAACTTGGCTTGGGCCGCTTGATTGAAACGAAAGTCGGACAGGGCTATATGGCAAAGGAAGAGGCCGCTATCGATGATTAAAAAATATATCATGGAAAGAAAAAGCTGGATCTTTTTCTTTTTATTTATGCAGCTATTTATCCTTTTTGTCTCTTATCTTGATGCCGCGATCTCATTGCAGTCTGCCTTTTATATAGTCTTTTTATTGACGATCATGTTGATCCTTTTTGTGATCGTCCGCTATAAAAAAGAAACCAAGTTTTATAAAAGCTTAGAAGAATGGGAAAGCGATCTTGACCTCTCAAACGTTCTCCATGCCGAAAGCCCTTTTGAAAAAATGGTGGAATCCACGCTCGTCAACCAAACGAACTTGCTGAAGCAGGCCGCTTGGGAGAATCGGGTCTCCTTAGAAGAGGAGAAGGATGAGCTGCTATCATGGATCCATGAAGTAAAAACCCCGCTGACGGCGATGCATTTAATCATTGAACGGGTAGAGGAGGAGAAAATCAAATCGCAGCTGTCATACGAGTGGCTGCGCATTCATATGCTGCTTGACCAGCAGCTCCATCAGAAGCGGATTCCTTTTATGGAAAACGATTTATACATCGAACATGTCGAGCTGGAACCGCTTATTTTTAAAGAGATTAAAGCGCTGCAATCATGGTGTATGCAAAAAGGAATCGGCTTTGACATCGAGCTGGAGGTTTCTTCCGTTCTGAGCGATGCGAAATGGCTTTCTTTTATCATTCGGCAAATCTTAACCAACGCCGTGAAATACAGCGAATCATCCGATATCGTCATCAAAAGCTCGATGCAGAAGGGCCATGTCCAATTAGAAATTCGGGATTTTGGCCGCGGCATTGATCCGAAAGATTTGCCGCGCATTTTCGATAAAGGCTTCACATCGACGACGGCGCATCAAGATCAAGCGGCCACGGGCATGGGGTTATATTTGGCGAAAAAAGCCGCCGAACCATTGCTCATCGATATCGACGTCCAATCGCAGCTCCATGAGGGGACGACTTTCACGATCACGTTCCCGGAAAAAAATGAATTTGTCCGCATCACAGGCATGTGACAAAATTGTCACATGCTTTTTCGATTTGTTCGGCCAATCGAAGGAAAAAAACAACCAGGTGGATTAACATAGAAAACGAGGAGGGAAGCAACATGATCATTTTAGAAGCATCCAACATTTACAAAAGCTATGGAAATAAATTTAATAAACAAGAGGTGTTAAAAGGACTCGATATTCGTGTAGAAAAAGGGGAATTTCTCAGCATTATGGGACCTTCAGGCTCCGGAAAAACAACGCTGCTCAATGTTCTTTCTTCCATTGATCGGGTCAGTCAAGGAATGATTAAAATTGAAGGCAAAGATATTGTCGGCATGAAGGAAAAACAGCTGGCGGAATTCCGCAAAAACCATTTAGGATTCATTTTTCAGGAATACAACTTGCTGGATACCTTGACCGTAAAGGAAAATGTTCTACTGCCTCTATCGATTACGAAAACGCCCAAAAAAGAGGCGGAGCAAAAATTTGCTGAACTGGCGACAGAGCTGGGCATTTATGAGATCAAAGATAAATATCCAAACGAAATTTCCGGCGGGCAAAAGCAGCGCACTTCAGCGGCGCGGGCCTTTATTCATGAACCGAGCATTATTTTTGCCGATGAACCGACAGGCGCTCTCGATTCCAAATCGGCATCCGATTTGTTAAATAAGCTGCAGCATTTAAATCGGAAGCGAAAAGCCACGATTGTGATGGTCACTCATGATCCGGTCGCCGCCAGCTTCTCAAGCAGGGTCATTTTTATCAAAGACGGCCAGGTGTATACGCAATTAAACAAAGGAAATGAAACGCGGCAAGCCTTCTTTCACGACATTATGAAAACCCAAGGCGTGTTAGGCGGGGTGCAGCATGAGCATTAATCAACTCATCTTTCGCAGCTTGAGAAAAAACTTGAAAAATTACTATTTGTACGTGTTTGCTTTAATTTTTGCCGTTGCGCTTTATTTCTCTTTTGTGACATTGCAATATGATCCGGCCTTGAATGAGATGAAAGGAACGGTAAAAGGAGCCGCTGCCATTCGGGCCGCTTCCGTGCTGCTTATTGCCATTGTCGGTGTTTTTCTCTTCTATGCTAATGCCATTTTCATCAAGCGGCGGAGCAAAGAAATCGGTTTATTTCAGTTAATCGGCATGACGAAGGGAAAAATTTTCCGCATGTTGACGGCTGAAAACTTTATCCTTTATTACAGCTCACTCATCATCGGCATTTTTATTGGATTTGCCGGTTCCAAGCTTTTGCTGATGATTTTGTTTAAAGTGACGAATATCGAAGCCATCGCCACTTTGTCTTTTTCCGAAAAAGCGTTGGTACAAACGCTGGTTGTGTTTAGTGTGATTTATCTGTTCATTATGCTGATGAACCGCTGGTTTATCCAAAAGCAGACCATTTTGTCTTTATTTCGCGTAACATCCACTACAGAAGTAAAAAAAGTATCGGTTTTGGAAATGCTCATCGGAATTTTTGGTCTCGTATTGATACTGACAGGCTATTATGTGTCATCCAAATTATTTGACGGCGATTTTGCCACGATCAATGAGCTTTTCCTAGCGATGGCCTTTATATTAGGATCTGTCATTATCGGCACCTACTTCTTTTTCAAGGGAACGGTCAGCTTTCTTTTTTATCTCCTTCGCAAAAGAAAAGGAGGATACTTAAATATTGGCGAAGTATTGTCGCTTTCGTCTTTAATGTTCCGCATGAAATCCAATGCTTTGCTGCTGACGATTATTACAACGGTGTCCGCCCTTGCCATTGGGCTGCTGTCCTTAAGTTATATTTCCTACTATTCAGCAGGACAGACGGCGCGAAATACCGTGGCTGCCGATTTTTCTTTTATGAATCAAGAAGATGCCAAACGCTTCACGGAGGCTCTCAAGGAGAAAGGCATTCCGTATAAAGAAAAAGTGATCGACGTGATTCAGGTGAAGGCGGATCTCACCTCCATTCTCGAGAATGTGGATTCGAGCATCTTAAATGTGGATCTAGCAGCCATGCCGGTGCCGGTCATTCGCGACAGCGATGTGGAAACGATCGATTTGCCGCCGGATCAAACGCTGTTTACCGGTTATCAAGATTATCTCGCTCAATTTATGCCGTTTAAAAAATCGGGGCAGATCCAGTTAAAAGGAAAGCACGAAGGGATCAAGTTGCGTTATTTAGGACTGGAAAAAACCTATTATATTTCTTATCGTTTCACATACGGCTTTCCGACGGTCATTGTGGATGAAACGATTTTCGAACGGCTAAAAAAGGACATCGATCCGAAAATCCAAAAGGAGTCCACGGTTTATATCGGAATTCATATTTCCGATGAAGAAAAAGTAGAAAAAGCGGACGACATGTTTCAAACGATGAATTTCCATGCTCCAGCCGATTCCCGGCTCGCCATCATCAGCAACCAGAAGTATCAATTTGGGCTGATCATGTTTATTGTCGCCTTTTTAGGATTAACCTTCCTGATCACATCAGGCTGCATTCTTTATTTTAAACAAATGGATGAAGGTCAAGACGAGCAACCGAATTATACGATTTTAAGAAAGCTTGGTTTTACGCAAGGCGATTTGCTTTCGGGCATTCAAGGAAAGCAGTTATTCAACTTTGGTATTCCTTTAATCTTGGGATTGTCCCACAGCTATTTCGCCGTCCGCTCCGGCTGGTTCTTTTTTGGCACCGAGCTTTGGATGCCGATGCTGACCGTCATGCTCGTCTATACGGCGTTATACTCGATTTTCGGCATCCTGTCCGTTCTTTATTATAAAAAGATGATTAAAGAAGCGTTGTAAGATGGACAAACAGGCGTTCGCCCCCTTCGGAGGGCCAACGCCTGTTGTTGGTTTTCGGATCACTTTTTGAAAGAGGTGAACGAACGAATTGAAAAAATCCCTCATCAACCCATTATAGCTGTTGGAGACAGCAAAGGCCCTCGGAAGGATGAGACAACGGCGGAATCGTGAACGTCTGCGACTGTGCGATTTCTGCTCATGCAATAAAGGAATAAAAGGAGTGAGTAAAAAGATGTTTATTCAAATAAGAAGAATCACAGTGGCAGAAGGATATACAGAACAGGTTGTGAACCAATTCAGCCAGCCGGGAATGATTGAACAGCAAGAAGGATTGGTAGATTTGGAAATATTAGTTAAAAAAGGCGGCGAGGTGATGCTGGTTGCCTAGGAGTCAGAGGAGCATTGGAAAATGTGGGAGAAAAGCGATGCCCATATTGCCGCACATCAAGCAAGCAGAAATCAGCCCAAACCGGATTTTATCCTCCATATGGAAGTCAGTCACTACGAAGTAAAATCCATCAGAAAAAGGGGCGTAACAGTGATGGATCCTCTATGGTCTTATAAAGCTCAGCTTTTATAGGGCTTTTTTGTTTTGGGCGCATAAACATAATCCAATATGGCCTAAAAATGGGCTATGTATTGGAGTGGAAAGGCTGTCATTTTTTTAAGAGTTTTTAGGAATAAATATACTATTTGAGTTAAATGTGGTTCATCACCAAAAGATGTGCTTGCGTCTACCATTGAATTGCGGTAGACGTTTCTAACCGAATACACAATGCCAATCGTTAGATATTTCTGTATCCATACCCCTGACGTTTGAGCCACTTGATTTTGTTATTCATCCCTTCCGTTCTCCCATTCGAATAAGGCAACAAAATACACGAAATGATTTCTTCTCAAAAAATCCCGATTTTTTGGGCATCGCCATGCATCCATTGCTTCTTTTTTCGAGCCATTCTTGTCGTGCGTTGCAAGCAGATCAGACATAAAAAACATGGTTCGGGAAGAGAAAGTTCAAACATCCAGCGTTCTCTTTCGTTTCGCTCATTTTGAATCGAAAAATCTGGTCAATCGATGAGTTCTTTGATGAACGGAGAACACATGCAAATTTTCCTCCAATGGTTTGGACATGCTTACCATACAGGAACATTCGCTTTTTAGTACCATCTATTTTCTTCATACACGCCTCCCCAAAAATATCAAGCGAAATTCGAGGTGATTAATCCAAAATTTTATATAAATCCAAATTTTACATATTATAAGATGTAAAATATGTGGATTTTTTGATTATTAAAATCAATAGTTTTTAGGCATCGGCACTGTCCTTGAATCAAATACGTGAGAGGGGAAGAGAAGGTGAAGGGAGCGAAGAAATACATGATTATGTTCATTTTAATTTTGCTTATAAACGTAATTACGGTCATCATGTTATATTTTCAAAACGAGCAATTAACAGAAAACCAGAGAAAGTTAAAAGAGTTACAGGTTCAATTGGAGGATGTAAATGATGGTGTGAAGCAACTGTTAGAACAACAGTAGGGGAGTGGAACGGGTGCCTGTCACTTGTCGAAAAGGTAAAGTAAAAAGCACCATATCAATGGCGATTTCGTATATAAGTTTTACTTCCTATTTATTAGTTGGATATTTGGGAGATATGATCAATATACGTTTTATTTATCTTGCTTTATCCATTATTATTATCTTAGGTGGAACGTTCTCAATGATTTCTATTTATTTACTAAAAATATATAATAGGCAGAACTTAAACATGACGATCAAGTAGTGGTATCGTGTTGTACGATATGGCCAGAAACCGGGGTTTGTCCAAGAATGGTCATCCGTAAGCCCGTCATATCCCTTTAGCATAAGGATCACCATCGTGTGAGCAGGGCCTATTCTGCCCCATGTTTCACATCATCCGCCGAGAAGCCTTCCACCTCTAAACGGAGCAGAGGAGGGGAGTGTTGTGGAAGAAATTTTTTGTCCCCTGAAAAGCTAGGGAACCTTGATATCACCATATTTCTAGAGGGAGGATGTCCCATGTTATTTATAGATAATAAAGGAATCACAGATCCAACCGTTAACTTGGCTATTGAAGAATACGCTTTAAAACATTTAGATAGTAATGAAACGTATTTATTATTCTACATAAACGAGCCGTCGATCATTATTGGCAAAAATCAAAATACGATTGAAGAAATTAATACGGAGTATGTGGAGAAAAATAACATTAAAGTGGTTAGAAGACTTTCAGGTGGCGGAGCGGTTTATCATGATTTCGGAAATTTGAACTTTAGTTTTATTACCAAAGATGATGGAGAAAGTTTTCATAACTTCAGAAAATTTACGGAACCGGTGATCCGCGCTTTAAAAAAGCTTGGGGTCAATGCTGAACTCAGTGGCCGTAACGATATTGTCGTAGATGGAAGGAAAATTTCCGGAAATGCGCAATTTGCGACGAGAGGACGAATGTTTAGCCACGGAACATTAATGCTTCATTCAGAGATTGACCATGTGGTATCTGCACTCAAAGTGAAAAAAGAGAAAATCGAATCGAAAGGAATTAAATCCATTCGAAGCCGTGTGGCCAACATTTCTGAATTTCTTGATCAAAAAATAACGATGGATGAGTTTAAAACATTATTGCTGCAATATATTTTTGAGGGAAAAGAGCCCATTCCCGAATATCAGTTGACAGAAAAAGATTGGGAAGAAATTCATCGCCTTTCGGAGAGAAGATACAAAAATTGGGATTGGAACTATGGGAAATCGCCGAAATTTAATTTGCAGCATTCGCAAAGATTCCCGATTGGCTCCATTGATGTTCGTCTTGAAGTGAATAAAGGCATGATTGAAAACTGCAAAATTTATGGAGACTTCTTTGGTGTTGGGGATGTCAAAGAGATTGAAGAACGATTAACAGGAATAAAATATGAAAAAGCTGAAATTGAAAAAGCGCTCAATGGGATAGATGTTAAACATTATTTTGGCAATATATCATTGGAGGATTTTTTACAAATTGTATATTGATTTGCTGTTTAAGGGGCTGGCCAAAAAGTGGACAGCCCCGCTGATAAGGTAGAGCATGGGATGTTCGTAATGATCCTTTAGCAAACTATGCCCAAAACCGCAAAGCATAGAAGTATAAGTATGACTGATAAAAGTACAGCCCTCCATTTCTTTTTCAAAATGGCTCTCCCTCCGTTGCAACAAGCGGCTATCATCCCTTGATTCCTTTACAATAGTTCACTTGTCTATCACCTGAATCTTTTCTGCCCCAACCTGCAAAATTTTCGACTCTTGTACAGGCGGGGCATACCAAACTCTAATTTTTTGACCAACATTTATCTTCTGATAATCTTTCTCATGAACATAAAATAAAAAACTATCGTGATTAGCTGCATATGTCAATATTTCGTCCTCAGACATACGGCGTATATCTTCTTTTGTCATATCTTGAATAACCAATAGCCTTTTACCGTTATGCTCTTTCTTTAGCGCTACATACCCCTCAAATAAAACAAAATCAGACCGTTTTCTTCCTGTTTCCTCATTATAACAAGAAATGAATAATAATGGTATGAAAAAACAAATAATTAATTTTTTCACAGTTACCTCCTAACCAAGAACGAAGGTGTCATTTTGTATGTTTGTGAACCTTTTTAGCCGGGAATCATTGGCTACAGTGCTGGTAGAAATCAAACTGCTTCTATTTTATAATAAAAATTTTATATGATTAAAGATGATTCTGTGAAATATGGAAATGTTGTAAAATAAAAGTATGTTTCTCTTTGTTTTTGAACTTACAATGAGTATGAAATGAGCCGAAGACAGCGTTTGGACCATGTTCTTGATGAAGGCAATAGCGAATGGTCTATTTGGGGGGATGGATAATGAAACGACTTTTTATCAAGCAGAAGCTATTTAGTATGGGTGAAAAATTTACAGTCAAAGATCATACGGAAAAAGATGTTTATTACGTGGAAGGCAGTTTTATGAAGATTCCTAAAACGTTTTCAATCCGGAATGCAAGTGGAGAAGAAGTGGCTCTTATTACGAAAAAAACGTTCAGTTTTTTACCGAAGTTTTTGGTAGAGGTGAATGGGCAAGAAGTCTTAATGATCAGAAAAGATTTTTCTATTTTGAAACCGCGCTATACGATTGATGCAGCCAATATTGAAGTTCGTGGTAATTGGTGGGAAATGGACTTTCAAGTTTTGCGGCAGGGGAAGGTTGTCGGCTATGTTAGTAAGAAGTGGTTCACTTGGGGGGATAGTTACGAAGTTCAAATATTGGATGAAGAGATGGAAAAGATCATCGTCGCCATTGTCATTGCTATTGATTGTGTAAAAGCTGACCAAGCTAATGCTTCCACCATTCATACTAGTTCGTAATAAGGAAAGCCTGCTATGTGGGAACGGGGTGCCAGTCACTTATCGAAAATCATTTAGAACCCCTCCGGTTGCTTAAAATATGGCTGGAGGGGGGGATAGGAAGGGACTGTTGCGCAGAAAGAACTTGAACTCAATGCAACATCAGTCAAATCGGAATTTTTCTACCTGATCAAAATGAATCATAGGGCTGACTCATCATCTTAAAATATTTTTAACAACTGGTAGATCCGCTGCCCTCGTTGTTTACAACGAAGCGGCTTTGTTTTTTGATATGTCTGAAGTGTGATGATGTTTTCGTTAGGCTGAAATCGCCTGCGCCTTTTCCTGCAAATAATCGACGAATGCAGGCCCTGTCCCTTTCCTCTCGTTTTTATTTATTCTTCTATTCCTAAAGCCTGGAGGTAATGTGTCAAACTTTCCTCTACACATTTGGTCACCAGTTCGGTAAAAGGCTCCAATTCCCCTTCTACACTTGCTTTTTCTAACGCTTCATAATACTTTAAGCGATGTTCAGGGCTTGCCTTAATAATCGCAGGAGGGTATCCATGGTGCATGAGTATAAAGTTCATCATCAAACGTGCGGTTCGTCCGTTCCCATCCGCAAAAGGATGGATATAGACAAGCCGAAAGTGAAGCTCTGCAGCTAATGGGACGGGATGAAGCACGGTCTTATTTTGTTCATACCAAGAAAATAAATGATTCATTTCCTCTTGGACATTTAAAAAATGAACAGGGTGATGAACGCTTCCTGAGATGCCTACATGATGTGTTCTGTATTTCCCTGCATTTTCATTGTCAATATTTTTTAACATTCTTCAGTCGAGAAGTCTCCCACTTCTAAACCTTGCGAAGCTTGATGAAAGTGGGAGATGAATCGACTTCGGAAAAGGACAGGCTTTTGCCTGTTCAATTGTCTGACCCTGTGGTAAAATAAACCTATGTCGTTCTTTCATAACTGGATATAGGAGGTTGCATGGAGAAAATAAAATGCGAAAACCAAGCGGATCCTTCCATGCGTAAAATATCCAAGGTACAAAAGAACTCCGAATTGTCGGACATCTAGGGTTGGAACGACCCGAAGTCACGCTCAGGGAGACGAAAGGCGGCTTTCGTCGTGGAACTGAGAAGCTCCCACTTCAAGCTTTAGCTAAGTGGTGAGTAGTTCACGACTAAGTAATGAATTTGTTTCAAAACCCATTCTGTCAGCGGTTCTTTTTTTGATACCAGCTCTTCGACGAAATCAATCGCCTCAGCATGGTTAATCGCTTCAAAATGTTCTTTTAATTTTTTTCCTCCAATCGTAATCCCTTCTTCTACCACCATTTTTGTTTCCAACAAATTCAATGTATTTCCTTCCATAGCGTTAGAATTGTAAATCCATTCAATACGGAATACTTCGCGTAAGTTTTTTATCAAACTAGGCGGCAGCGGTCTTTGAGCATCCAGCTTTGCCTTTAATTCATTTATTTTTTGAAACATGCCTTTCACTTCTTGATAGGAATCGCAATGGCGAATAGGTTGATATACCGCTTTAATTATACTTTATGTTTATTGAGTAAAATATTAAAGTATATTTTGCATTTTAATAGTTAACATCAAAAAACAGAGGATGAATGCCCTGTCACTTGTCGAGAGTGGATAAAAGATGGGCAATGAAATGTTTGTTCACTATGTCACAAATTCTCTACATATTTGTCACAAATCAGTCAACGTCCTTTAACAAAAGGCACATCGTTTTTCATTACAATAGTATGTGAAAGGTTGAACAATATTTTCACCGTATGATTAGGGGTAACATGCATCGAGGAGGGAAAGCTACGATGTCTGAACTGTTTTTAGCTCGGCTTCAATTTGGCGCAACCACGATTTTTCACTTTTTGTTTGTTCCGTTATCCATCGGTTTAGCTTTTATGGTTGCACTGATGGAAACATTTTATGTGGTGAAAAATCAAGAGATTTATAAAAAAATGGCGAAGTTTTGGGGGCATTTGTTTTTGATTAATTTCGCGGTTGGGGTGGTAACGGGAATTATTCAAGAGTTTCAGTTTGGAATGAACTGGTCAGAGTATTCGCGCTTTGTTGGGGATGTGTTCGGCGCTCCTTTGGCCATTGAAGGGCTGCTCGCTTTCTTTATGGAGTCGACGTTTATCGGTTTATGGATTTTTGGTTGGGGGCGTCTATCCAAGAAAATCCATTTATTGTGCATTTGGCTTGTTTCCATTGGAACGATGCTTTCGGCTCTTTGGATTTTGGCCGCAAACTCGTTTATGCAGGAACCTGTTGGCATCGTCATTCGGAATGGACGGGCTGAAATGAACGATTTCTTTGCTTTATTACGAAATCCACAATTATTAGTGGAATATCCGCACGTGATCTTTGGATCATTGGCGACAGGCGCTTTCTTCATTGGCGGCGTGAGCGCGTATAAATTATTGAAGCGGCAAGAAGTAGAGTTTTTCCAGAAGTCGTTTCAAATGGCGATGGTCGTTGCTTTGATTTCCGGACTCGGCGTGGCGTTTAGTGGACATGCCCAAGCGCAGCATTTAATGGAATCCCAGCCAATGAAAATGGCCGCAAGCGAAGGGCTGTGGCAGGACAGCGGCGATCCGGCTGCTTGGACGATTTTTGCCCTTATTGATGTGGAAAACCAAAAAAATAGCTTGGAGCTATCGATTCCGTATGCGTTAAGCTATCTTGCTTATGAGAAGTTTGAAGGCAAGGTGCCGGGAATGCTCACCTTGCAAAAGGAATATGAAGCAAAATACGGACCGGGCAACTATATTCCGCCGGTGAAAACGACGTTTTGGAGCTTCCGCATCATGGCGGGCGCAGGGCTGTTGATGATTGTGATGGCCGCGTTCGGCTTATGGTGGAATTTCCGGGAGACGCTAATGAAAAAATCAGCCTTTTTAAAGATCATGGTGGCCTTGATTGCCTTTCCATTTATCGCGAATACGGCGGGCTGGATTATGACAGAAATCGGCCGTCAGCCATGGACCGTTTTTGGATTGATGACGACAGCTCAATCGATTTCGCCAAATGTGTCTGTCGGCTCATTATTGTTCTCGTTCATTGCCTTTACCACGATTTATCTTATTTTGGCCATCGTGCTCATTTATCTGTTTGTGCGAGAAATTAAAAAAGGAGCCGGGCATCATGATGAACAGAAGGAAAGCGATCTTTCCGTGGATCCTTTTGAAAAGGAGGCCGTTCAAGGATGGCGTTAAATGAATTATGGTTTATTTTAGTTGCTGTCTTATTTATCGGATTCTTTTTTCTGGAAGGCTTCGACTTTGGTGTGGGAATGGCTGGACGGTTTCTTGGAAAAAATGATGTCGAACGACGTATCATGATCAATACGATCGGGCCATTCTGGGATGCCAATGAAGTGTGGCTTTTAACAGGGGGAGGAGCGATTTTTGCCGCGTTCCCTCATTGGTATGCGACGATGTTTAGCGGCTATTATATTCCGTTTGTCTTTGTCCTGCTTGCGTTGATTGGCCGCGGAGTCGCCTTTGAATTCAGAGGAAAGGTCGATCATCCAAGCTGGAAACAAACGTGGGATTGGATTATTTTCTTTGGAAGCATTCTCCCACCGTTCCTCTTTGGCGTCTTATTTTCCAGCATATTAAGAGGAATGCCGATCGATCAATCGATGACACTGCACGCGGAGTTTTCCGATTATGTGAATATTTATACGGTAACGGGCGGCGTCGCGGTCACGCTTTTATGCTTCTTGCACGGACTGCTCTTTCTGACTCTCAAAACAGTGGGAGACTTACAAATGCGCGCCCGCAAGCTTGCCCAAAAAATGATCTATGCCGTTCTTGCGGCGCTTGTGGCTTTTGTTGGCCTCTCTTATACAGAGACAGATTTATTCACGTACCGCGGCGAGGTGACCGTGCCGCTCGTAGCCCTTGTTGTTGTCTCATATGGATTGGTCATCCTATTTTCCAAAAAAGGCCGCGATGGCTGGACCTTTGCGATGAGCGGTCTTGGGATTGCTTTAACCGTCGGAGCGATCTTTGCCGGATTGTTCCCGCGCGTCATGATCAGCTCGATTTCAAGCGCCTATGATTTAACCATTTATAATGCCGCTTCCGGCGCTTATTCGTTAAAGGTGATGACGATTGTCGCGGTCACGCTGCTGCCGTTTGTTCTTGGCTATCAAATATGGAGCTATTATGTGTTTCGTAAGCGTGTAGATGGGAAGGACATGGTCTATTAATGAAAAAAGAGCTGCTTGCCTTTGAAGGAATGAAACGAATCCTCGCGCTGCTTTTTGGTTTCACGGTGGTTCAAGGAGTGTCCATCATTCTGCAGGCCAAATGGCTTGCGGAGGTGGTCACTCGTTTGTTTCAGCAAGAGGCGTTTCAAGAGGTATATGAAACGCTACTCTTATTTATTGGCGCCTTTCTTATGCGGCATTTCTTGCAGCATGTGAAGCAAAAAATGGTGTACGAGTACTCTGTAAAGCTTGGCGCCCATCTCCGAAAAGAGGTGCTTGATGCGCTGTTTCATTTAGGGCCAAAGGTAGCCAGACGGCTTGGAACAGGGAACGCCGTCACCCTGCTGCAAGAAGGAGTTTCGCAATTTAAACAGTATCTCTCTCTTTTTCTGCCGAAAATGGTGAATATGGCGATCATTCCTGCGATGGTCTGGCTTTATGTCCTGCTTCTGGACCGGACATCGGCCGTCATCTTAATGGTGACGCTTCCATTATTGGTGATTTTTATGATTTTGCTTGGTTTAGCCGCCAAGAAAAAGGCCGATAAACAGTGGAAGGTGTACCGGGTGCTCGCCAACCACTTTGTTGATTCGCTGCGGGGATTGGAAACATTAAAATATTTAGGACGCAGCCAAGCGCATACCCAAAATATTCAAAGCGTCAGCGAACGGTACCGAAAGGCGACGATGGGAACGTTAAAAATCGCTTTTCTGTCATCGTTTGCGCTCGATTTTTTTACGATGCTCTCGGTGGCGACGGTGGCAGTGTTTTTAGGACTTCGCTTAGTTGACGGGGAGATGACCCTCTGGCCTGCTTTAACCATTCTTATTTTAGCGCCGGAATACTTTCTGCCCGTTCGGGAAATTGGAGCAGATTATCACGCGACGTTAAACGGACAGGAAGCGGGAAGAAAGCTGAAGGAAATCGTGGACTTGCCTCGGTTTAGAGAAGAAGGGACCTGCAAGCTGGAGCGCTGGAATCATCAACAGGAGCTTCAATTGAACGGGATTACGGTTCGGCATGAAGAGGGCGGTCCACCGTCATTAAAAGGTGTGACGCTCTCTGTAAAAGGATTTCAAAAGATTGGCATCGTTGGTGAAAGCGGTGCGGGAAAGTCGACATTGATTGATGTAATGGGGGGATTTGTCCAGGCGCAGGAGGGGACGATTCAGATCGGCGGACAGAAAATGACGCATTTGCAAAAAAAGGACTGGCAAAGCCAGCTTCTTTATATTCCGCAGCACCCGTATATTTTTCACGATACGCTATGGAACAATCTGACCTTTTATCAGCCCCATGCGACGGCAGAAGAAGTGCGGACGGCGGTGGAGAAGGCTGGATTGGGCGAGCTTGTGCAAAGGATTCCGAACGGTCTCCATGAAAAGATTGGCGAGGGAGGCCGGGCGTTAAGCGGAGGGGAAGCGCAGCGAGTGGCTTTAGCCAGAGCTTTTTTAGGAAAGCGCCCCATTTTACTGCTTGATGAACCGACCGCCCATTTGGATGTGGAGACGGAATTGGATATCAAGGAAAAAATGCTGGAGCTGTTTTGCGGCAAGCTGGTGTTTTTGGCTACTCACCGCCTCCATTGGATGCCCCATATGGATTATATTTATTTTTTGAAGGACGGGGAAATTGTTGAAGAAGGAACGCATCAGCAATTAATGGAACGAAAAGAGCATTATTATCAAATGGCCAAGGCGCATTGGGGGGATCAGGCGTGAAAACGAAGGATTGGTTGCTTCCTTATTTGAAAGAGAATAAACGGATGCTGGGATTTGTCATTTTTTTCGGGGTGCTTACGATTTTTTCAGCCGCCTTTTTAATGTTTACGTCGGGGTTTTTGATTTCGAAGGCAGCGACACGCCCCGAGAATTTATTAATGATTTATGTGCCGATTGTAGCGGTTCGGACTTTTGGGATTACAAGAGCGGTTTCGCGTTATATGGAGCGATTAGTCGGCCATGATGTTGTGCTCCGTATTGTGACAAAGATGCGGCTGCGCGTGTACCGACTTGTGGAGCCGAACGTGTTATCTTCGTTTGCGAAATGGAAAACAGGAGAGGTGCTAGGCATATTAGCGGAAGATATTGAACGGCTCCAAGATCTTTATTTAAAAACGGTCTTTCCTATGCTTGCGACGTTGTTTATGTATGGGCTCGCCATTGCGGCGCTTGGCTGGTTTTCATGGCCTTTTGCTCTCTTGATGGCCTTTTACGCTGGTGTTTTGTTGCTTCTTTTTCCGCTTGTCTCGCTTCTTGTGACGAAGGCAAAGGTGCAAGCGATGAAAGCGGGGCGCCATCGGCTATATGAACGACTGACCGATGCGGTGATGGGAATCAGCGACTGGCAGTTTAGCGGCCGCCAACATGATTTTATTCAAGAATATGAACGCGAGGAAGAAGCCCTCTCTCAAGATGAGCGGCAGCGCATGCGTTTTGTGAGATGGCGCAACACGGCGGCTCAAGGGGTGATCGCTTTGATGGTGGTGTCCATGCTGCGTTGGACGGCGGAACAAACGGCGCAGGGCGAATTGGCACCGGTGATGATCGCCGCTTTTGTCCTTGTGATTTTTCCGCTTACTGAGGCGTTTTTGCCAATATCCGATGCGCTGAGCGAGATTCCGGCTTATCAGGACTCGTTTGGGCGCCTGTCCCGTCTTGCCAAAGATCAAAAGGAACCAAAACTTTCGCTTCATCAGGATATCCCACGGATCGCTGCGGGTGGCGGGGTCACGCTCGAATTGCGCCATGTTTCGTTTCATTATGACCATACGGAGCAGACGTTAGACGATATTTCCTTTACGATTAGACCAGGGGAAAAGCTGGCGCTGCTTGGACCGAGCGGAGCGGGGAAATCGACCATCCTGAAGCTTATTGAAGGAGCGGTGTCGCCAACGGCTGGCCAGGTGGTGTTGAATGGCGTTCCTACAACCAGCTTGGGCGTTGATATCGCCAAATGGGTGGCGGTGTTAAATCAAAAGCCGCATTTATTTGATACGACCATCCGAAATAATATTCGATTAGGAAGGGAAGACGCAACGGACGAAGAGATTGTTTGGGCAGCTAAGCAGGTGAAATTGCATGATTATATTCAATCTCTCCCGCTTGGATATGACACGCCGCTGCTGGAAACGGGGGTCCGTTTTTCAGGAGGGCAAAGACAGCGGATCGCTCTTGCGAGAATTCTTTTGCAAGATGCGCCCATCGTCGTTTTAGACGAGCCGACCATCGGATTGGATCCGATGACGGAGAAAGAGCTGATGCTGACCATATTTGAGGTGTTAAAAGACAAATCGGTTTTATGGATCACGCACCATCTCGCCTTTATTCATATGGTGGATGATGTGTTGTTTTTGGATCACGGGAAGCTTCAGCTGCACGGCACACACGAGCAATTATTAAAGACAAGCGAACGCTACAAGCGGTTGTATGCGATGAGATAGCTGGTGCCTCACTTCTCTAGATGCTGGAATCAGGAGTTGCAGTCCCTTTTTTATGCTTGAGCTTGAACAAGGAGAGCAGTCCTCTTTATAGCGGCGAGCTCTTCTTTTTTGTTTGCGCTAGCCGCTAATCGAACCGAAACATCTGAACTTTGCGGCAGAAAAAGGAGTTTATTCCATATGCCTGCTTTCTTGAACGATGAATAGTCATGAAGGATTGATAGTCCATATTTATCAAATTATACTATGTTTAGATGATTGATATGGAATTCCGATGATGGCTGAGAGGGTTTGTTCCGGCTTAGCTGTCTTGCATATCGCAGATCTATTAGGGGGACGAGATGAAAAAATGGTTCATTTTTATCACAAGCCTGCTTTTATTATCGGCCTGCAGTCAACCACCTCATTTTGACTCACCGATTTATTCTGGAGAAGCATTAACCATCGGCATCGTTGGAGAGCCACCGAACGTTCGCGAAAAAAGCATTTCCTTTATTCCCTTGTCGATGGAGGATGTGTTAAAGAAAAATTTTCAAAATGTCGATGCTGTATTGATTCATAAACGCTATGTGAACTACTCACCACTTAGCTAAAGCTTGAAGTGGGAGCTTCTCAGTTCCACGACGAAAGCCGCCTTTCGTCTCCCTGAGCGTGACTTCGGG
>NZ_JACIDF010000018.1 GCF_014196195.1 Anoxybacteroides rupiense
AAGGGCAATCGTCAAGTTCACTGGAATACCGTCTTCGAAGAAATGAAAGCGAAGGCAAAAACAGCCCTTGAATGTGAAGAGAAAGCCGCCATCTATGCTCGACGCAAAGTCGAGGTGGAAAGTGTGTTCGGTCACATCAAGGGCAATCGGTCGTTCCGCAGATTTTCATTGCGGGGTCTCGACAAGGTACATGTCGAGTTTGGAATTGTGGCATTAGCCCACAACATACTGAAAGTAGCAGGCATCCGCCAGCTACTTTCGGAGAAAAATCGAAAAAATACAAAAGGGGCTGTCTCATAAGGGTCTGACCTCACGTGCGTTTAACAATATATAGCTCATTTATCCAACATTATGTCATATATATTGTGTTGTGGGGGCTGACTCTTCGATTTTGAGACAGCCTCTTCATTTTAGGGACTTATCAGACAGCCCCATTTTTTTGCATAAAACAAAATAGGTATAGTTGTTGAGTGACAAAAAAGTTGTTTAAATTACATAAATGTTGTTTAAATGCAAAAAAGTCGTTTAATTTTCTTTTTGTACCAACGAAGCAGGATAGAGAATAAGGTAATGAATGGTTAAACCTAAATAAAAAGGTTATTTATTTGCTAATGTCGAAACTCTAAATAGGGAAAACAATATAAGAGACTTGCTTCGATAAATTAATTAAGAGGGGTGGTTTTTAAATGACTTTTTTGTTCGTAAACATAAAATAAAATAATCTAATAAATTGGGAGTTTTTATCGAAAAGATAACGCACTGAAAAGGACATTTTTACTTTGAAAAAACAGGATATAATTTTTTTAGGAAAGTGCGAGATGTAAAGTGATAAAAGGGATGTTTAAATTGTAAAAATATTTAAAAAACACAGTTTGCGGATTAAAATGGAAGTAATATAAAACTTTGGCTCTTCACCACAAAATGTACTTGACAATTAAATTTTTTTGTACATAAAGATACAAAAAAAGCGAAATTTCCTGTATGATAAAGGTGACCAAACCATCAACCATGGAGGAAATTTCGCATGCATTCTCAGTTGATCAAAGGTTTTATCGATTTACCAGACTTTCTTATTCAAGGAGAACGAAAAGAGGGAGATCGCTGGATTTTCGAACTGTCTCTTCCTCCGCATTGCCCGGTCTGCCTCGTTTGCTTCGGACGTACAACGAAAGTGTCATCCATCCAAACGGAAGCAATGGATCCATGGCTATACTCATACAATCGGTCTATTTTGTATTGAACTCCCTGTTGAAAGAAGACGTTGCTCCACTTGTTCCCTTACGTTTACCGTTTCCTATCCGGGACTTCCATCTCACAGTATCGTAACGGAATCGTTTCAACAGTGGGTCGCTCAGCTCTGTATCGAAAAAACGATTCAAGAAGTCGCTCACTTTTTACAACTTGCTTATACAACGGTAGAACGTTGGTTTTATCAATATACCCCGGCTTGTTTGTCAACTTCGGATTCGACCGTTGTATGCGTGGATGAATTCGCTTTCCGTAAAGGACAAGATTATGGAGTAGCCGTAGATGGATGCTCAAACTCGGCGTGCCCTGTCTATGGCTTCAGGAAAGAATGAAGAAGCGATTGCAGAGGTCCTTCAACCTGTCGCTTCAACGGCGAAGTATATCGTCAGTGATTTGGCTCCAGCCATGAGAAAAGCCATTCAAAAAGTGTGTCCAAGATCCATGTTCTCGATCACTTCCATGTCATTCAGTTGTTCACCGATGCACTCAAGCGTTGCCGTAAATACCTTGCTAAAGGTGGAACGAAACATGGAAGCGTTCGCCGTGTTTGCCGATTATTGAGCCAACGGCCAGAAAAGTTGACAGAAGAAGAGAGACAGAACGTTCGACAATGGTGTCAAGAAAGTTCGTATTTACGCCATGTCTATCAAACTCTTCAGCACTTCCGTTACGTATCGAAAAGTCCAACAAGAAAACAAGCCGAAACTCGTTTGGCACAATGGTTTGATCGCCACCTCTTTAGTGAATGTGCGGCTGTGCGAAAGTATTACCAAGGCGCTGCTCGCTCGAAAAGAGGCGGTGCTTTCTTGCATCGTTTTTCCTTATTCCAATGACCCAATGGAAGGAATCAACAACAAAATCAAGTTGATCAAAAGGCGGGGATATGGATACCGAAATATCCAACGCTTTGCTTTGCGTGTGCGTTTAGAGACTGCTATCATATGTTAACGTAAAAATCAAGTACATCTTTTGGTGATGAACCGAAATTTTGTTTTTTACGGTGGTGACTTGAAATGCGTGATTCTAATGACATTTATGCTAATGATAGTGTAGTGGATTATATGACACATCCAAATTTAATAATCATTCTTATCGTTGTAAACATGATATTGATGGCAACAGCTAAAAGAACATTTCCTTTCATAGCTTTCTGTGGTTTATTGCTTTTGTATTGGATTGGATTCGTTTATGATTATAGTTTTACTATGGAAAGAACTCCGCATGAAATACTTAGTAACCTCATGAATATCTTATACATAATATTTCCTTGGATGGTTTGGTGTTTCTTTGTTTACAGTGTCTATTCGAACGTTATAAAACTTTTTAAGCGTAATAAATCTTAAATATAGTGTGTTTAATGAACGAGTGCGTTCGTGTAATAGTAATAGAAGAAGAAAACACCTAGCTTTTACAAGACGAATTTTTTATGTCCTAAAATCAATATTGAATGATGACAGAACCAAATATTTAATAGATAAGGAAAAGATTTATATGAATTCTAGCTAGCTTACAATTTATTGGAGGAATTATTGCTGTAATAATTTTTCGGGTACTATAAAAGGATGAAACTTGTAATTATAGCGTCAATTCTGCTTTTCCCCTCCTATTACTCTCATTCTAGTTTTGCTTTTAGATACATCAGAAAATTCAGGTAACATTTAATATTTATGGTTTGTAACTGCTAAACTAAACTGGACAGTTTCCGACAAATAAAATTGGACACTTATTTACCAAAAACGCTCTTAACAGCTAAGATAGATATTGACATTCTACTTAGTTGCTAGGAGGAAAAGAAAGGTGGATAAGTGGGAAGTGTACATGAAAATTTACCAACTGTTAAAGCAGGGATTTAGTAAAGTTGCAGTAGCTAAAAAGCTAAACATATCCCGAACAACTTTATATCATTATCTTCAGCGGTCACCAGAAGAGATGACGAGGTGGTTAGCTTCCACAAAGCAAAGGCAAAGGAAATTAGATCCGTATCGAGATATGATTTTACAGTGGATTCAGAAACATCCAGACATCTCAGCGTCCCAGATACAAGATTGGTTAGAGGAACGTGATCCAAACCTTTCGGTTGGAGAGAGTACCGTACGTCAATATGTCCGGCATTTACGTGAAGAATGGAAGATACCAAAAGAACTATGTCATCGTCACTATGAAGCTGTTCCGGACCCACCGATGGGAGAACAAGCACAAGTGGATTTCGGTCAAATACGTGTAAAAGATCAACGAGGAAAAGAAGTGCAGTTGTATTTTATCGCTTTTGTTCTGTCCCACTCGCGTTACAAGTATAAAGAATGGTTGAATCGCCCTTTTACGACAAGGGATGTGATCGAAGCACATGAACGAGCTTTTCAATGGTTTGGAGGCATGCCACGCGAACTCGTTTACGATCAAGACAATCTGATCGTTGTGAGCGAAAATGCAGGAGATCTCATTCTGACGGCGGAGTTTGAAGCGTATCGTAGACAGCGAAACTTGACGCTTCATGTGTGCAGAAAAGCAGATCCAGAAAGCAAGGGGAAAATTGAAAATGTAGTGGGTTTTATTAAGCACAACTTTGCCAAACATCGTACCTTTTTGCATTTGGATTTATGGAATGAACAAGGGTGGGAGTGGCTGAACAGAGCAGGAAACGGGAGGATTCATAATACAACAAAAAAAGAGACCGGTCGATGTGTTTGAACAGGAAAAACACACTTACGCCCCATCTCTCTCGCTTTAGATTCGGCACGCGCCGAAATATCTACCCTAGCCAATAGTATAACAAGAACGGTAAGAAAGGACAACACGATTTTATATCGATCCAATCGATACACGGTTCCGCTTGGGACGTATACTCCTTTTGGGAAAACGGTACAGGTCGTCATGAAAGAAGAAACAGAGTTGTGGATATACGATCCTAAAACAGAAAGATGCATAGGAAAACATCGCATCGCCGAAGGAAAAGGGAAACTGATTCAAAACCGTAATCACTTGCGTGATCGTACAAAGGGAATCGATGCTTACATCGAACGAGTAGCCCATCAATTTGAGCAACCGGAGGTGGCGAAAGCATTTTTAGCCCATATTCGAAAAGCCTATCCGCGATATATGCGAGATCAATTACAACTCATCCAGACTCAGCTGGCTCAACATCCTGCATGCATTTGTAGCCAAGCTCTGCAACAATGCATGGAACTACGGTTGTATAGTGCGTCAGAGTTTACAGACGTCATCGGTCACTTGCAACGCCAGGTAACGTTGCACACAACCCATGTGAATGTGCAATCACCGCAACCATTGCATGAAGAGGGTCATTCTGTGTTGCATGCACAAGCTGCCAAAAGGAATATCGAAGAATATATTCATATTTTGGAGGGGAAAAGAAAATGAGCCAGTTGACGAACGTACAGGAGATTTTACGAGCATTGCATTTAACAGAGACAGCGTCACATTTACCGATACTATTAAAGAAAGCTGAAACAGAGGAACGGACATATGTAGGTTTTTTGCATGATGTGTTACGTTATGAGCAACAACGAAGAGAGGAAAAATTACGGGAAAGATGTTTAAAATGGGCGTCTTTCCCATACTACAAAACATTAGATGAATTTCAACTGGAGGAGCAACCATCATTAACAAAAAGACAACTCCAGCAATTATGTGAACTGGTATGGCTGGATCAGCTGTTTAATTTGATTTTATTAGGACCACCAGGTGTGGGTAAGACACATTTGGCGATAGGAATTGGGATGGAAGCAATCTATCAAGGATATAAGGTTACATTCATCACGATGGGAGAATTAGTTCATGCGCTGAAAACAGAAGTAATAGTATGTAAAGAAACCCAGCACAAATAGGGCATTTCTGTTATAGAAAACGCCCTAAGTAGTAGAAAAAATATCATCGAGTGTTTCGCCTTTCAACAGACGACACAATGAGTTCCACACGTTTTTTTCGTGTTTCGTGAGTGTGGAAACGATGCTTCTTGCGATACAAAAAGACTGGGCGAATGCTTCTTCACGAAACGTGCCCGAGATGTTCTCTTTCACTTTGACCATGCGAAGATCCCGTTCTGCTTGGTTGTTGTCAAAGGGAACATGAGCTTCCCGCAAGAAACGCAGCGCTTCTTCCTTTCGTTTTTGAAGCCGTCCAACAAAGGCAAGTGCTTTTTTCGGGAGAGGCGTCATCGTTTCCAATCGGTGCTGTGCTTTCGCTAGGATGCGATCATACACACGCTCCCATCGTTTCGTGTCTTCGTTAGGAAGTGCACCGTGATGGACTTCGACCGCCTGCTTGGCAGCGAACAGAAAGGTGGTCATGCGCATGGCCCATGTCTGCCCTTGTTCGATGAAGCTCTTCAGATCACGCAAATGATGGGCGTGACAAAGGGCATGGGTGGCTTCGGTGTAGTTCGGGTACGTACCGAACGCATCATGCATCATCGTCCCTTTATATCGTGGAAGAATCCCGATGTCATCGGTCGCTTTCTTTCCACGGGAAGCGTGAGGAGCCAAGTACGTATATTTCGATGTGCACGCGACATGAACCCATGCCCGTTTCCCTTCGATGCGCAAACTCGTTTCATCGACATGCAAGATGTTGGAATCCAGCAAAGCTTCTTCGATGATGTCCATGTTTGGCTCCAACGCTTCATGTCCTCGTTTCACCATATTGGCGAGAGTCCCTGTGCTGATCGAGTGCTGATATAACGCTTCGATCATATCACCTACACGTTTGTAAGGAATCAATTGAATATGGTGCAAATAAACGGCGAGCGCAGTGAGCCGCGGGCCATATTGCACATGATTCGTTACGTGTGGTGGGAACGGGGCTTGTTGGACACATTGGCAATGCGGACACGATTTCACTTCACGATCATGTTGGGTGACCTTGATCGTCACAGGAGGGAGATCGAACACTTGACGGACATCGACTTTGAAAGGCTGGACTTCACACAAAGAAGCCCCACATCCTTGACACATGTTCACACGATGATGGGGATGTTCCACTTGACGGAGCGTCGTTCCACGATGTCCTTCTTGTCCGCCTGGCTTTTTGCCAGATGGCTCACGTGAAGAACGGGGGCGGGCAAAACGGTCAGAGGATGGGGGCAAATGGCTATTGGAGCTGTTCGTGCGTGCTTCCAGCTCTTGAATGCGACCTCTGAGTCGTTCATTTTCTTTGCTCAAGTGCTTGTTTTTCTGACGCAACTGTTCATTTTCTTGGATGAGCTGATGAATGAACTGGTTTTGTTGTTGGATTTTGCCCATGAGGCTCTCCATTGTAAATACAGCTTGTTGTACCGTCAACATGCGATTCACCTCCTTGTCTATGAGTATTCACATCATAGACAAGAAATACAAAAACTATTCAACTCACTTGATCATGTGGCTGAATAGTTACAAACAGAAGAAATGACTCGTAAATCCCAAATTCGGTTAAAACGTTTGAGGGAATCGAATCTCGTCATTATTGACGACTTAATGTTTATGGCCATGGATCAAAGAGAAGCCAATCTCTTTTTTCACCTAATCAATGACTTATATAATCAATCTTCTATCATCTTAACGTCCAACAAAGGGCCTGCGGAATGGGGAGAATTATTAGGTGATCCTGCGATTACTACAGCCATTTTGGATAGAATTATTCATCGCTCAGAAGTCATTCATTTGGGTGGAGATAGTTACAGAATGAAAAACAGAATTTCCATTTTTGGTGACAAAACTGTTCAAAATTAATGATCAAAAAGTGTTCAATTTTACTTGACGGTTACAGCTTTTTCTTCTGACTCCTTATATTCTGTGGGGACTATTCATTTTAAGTCTATGCTTGTAGGCTAAAAATAATATATTGGAAAAATGAACCAATGTATTTGAGACAATAAAGGGAGATGCTACTCGTGACATCTCCCTTGTTTTATTAATCTATGCTTGGCCACATTGCATTAAGAGTTTGATCAGCATTTGTTGTAGTAACTCCGTTTAAAGTAAAGGACAATCCACTAAAATAATTTGCGTGAATATCAATCGGATTTTTCTGAGGTTTCTGTGGAACATTCACAATCCTGTAAGGCTTATTGGTCCAAAAACCCAATTTTGTTACCCAATCTTTTACTTTACTATCTCTCATAAATGTTGTATTACTAGCTAGATCAGAAGATAGTGGCATATGAGGAGAGCCTACCTGTACAACTTCATGAACAGAGTAGCCTGCTGATTTTAATAATTGCGCTCCACGGATAGAAGAAACCCCTCCACCGCTATGTCCAATTAATACAATCTTTCCACCTCTATAATTCTTCTTAGCAGCATCACGAACTTTAGTTCCAGTAGTGTATTGAGGTAGTACACTATTACCTGCCTCGTAAATAATGGCTTGTAATTGAACAGATGCTAATGTTGGCCATAGGTATGTCGGAAGACCATCAGTTTTTCCATAAGGAAAAATAGGATTTGCGACACGTACGGACTTACCAATTGATGCATATTTATTAATAATTTTAGGAATAAACGTTTTAAAATATGAAGAATTAGTCAACATACCTGCCGCAAGAACTACGGTAAAGTCACATGCTGATGCAGTACAGTTAGAAGCATTTGCATACGTCTCTATTTCGCTATCCGGTACTTCATATGGTTGAGCCGCTTCCATAACCTGTGGATCCGGTGGAACAATTATTAATACGCGATCTTCATACTGCAATATGTCCATATTATAGCTTAAACTCTGTCTTGTAAAATAAGCTTTTCCATCTTCTACAACATATTGATTACCTACTAAAGAAGCATATTCATCCGTTAGATGCTCGAGGTCTAACATTAAATCACCATAAGGGTACTTCTGAGCGTTATATGAGCCGATTAGCGTTTCTTCCGTTTCACCATCTTTTTTGATATAGAGAGGTAAGTTAGGGCTAATAGCGAAACGAGTATTAATGGCTGATGAACCAAAAGCTGAAACTGATACATAATACGTTACACCAGCTGTTAGCTCGTAAGTCACTTTTGAAAAAACACTCTCAATCATATCATCTGAGTATGCTAATTCATTGGTTAAGTTTTCATCCGAATATAAGCGGACAACTGTATCACTTATAGTACCATCTTGTTGGTATGAACTAGTGTAGAAACGGTAGAATCCGGTTCTTGGAGCAGTAAATTTAAAGTACTTTTTTTCATTAGCTCCTATAGAAAGGTCTACGTAACTATTGTCTTGCATTGTAATAAAATTAGGAGGTGCATTTGTGATATTTAATCTAGCGTATACACTACCGTTATTATAGCCTTTCACTTTAATGTAATAGGATGTTCCAGCAGATAGATTCAGTATTAATTCGGAAAATACACGACCATTACTATCATCGTTGTAACCAATTTGATTAGTTAGATTGTAGTCACTATACACGTAAAGTACAGTATCACTTGTACCACTACTACTGTTACCCCCGTAATAATCAGTATAAATCTTATAGCTTCCTGAAGCAGAAGGAGTGAATTTATATACTTTTTCCCCTCCAACTGGAAGATTAATATCTTTAGGTGAATTAAGGTAAATAGTTTCTGGTTCTGGTGTATCTAAAGTGACTGTGAGCCTTGCATATACTTGACCACTTGAACTGTAAGGGCGTAACTTCAAATAGTATGTCTCCCCAGCATTTAAACTTACCTTAATTTCAGAAAATAATGTACCATTCGAGTCATCATTGGACGAAATCATAGAACTTAAGTTTGCATCAGAGTAAAGCTCAAGTACAGTATCATTTGATGGACCAGTTCCGCTATAAGGCCCTGTATAGAATTTATATGTTCCTGTACTTGTTGGAGTAAATTTATATACTTGATATTCACCAGCCGGCAGGCTGACATCCACTGGAGAATTAGTATATAAGGTTACAAATTCCGGTGTTACATTACTAAGGGACAATGTATAAGGGGCAGAGCTATATGCTCCACTATAACCATATACTTTAATATAATATGTCTGGTTAGCAACTACAGAAAATGTTACATTCTCAGTCATACCAGTACCAGCAGTTCCGCTTGCTATAGAACTTTGCCCCGAATTTAACACCTGCACATCGTAATCTTTATCAGAAGGAACATAGAGTTGTAACGTTACTGATCCGTTACGATTTGGGACAAACTTAAAGAAATCCACATCACTAGAGGTACTAATATAAGAGCTAAGTGAAGTACCCGTGCTTATATTTGTTGCTTGTGAAGCTGAGTTATTTGGCTCATACGTATCTGACATAGATGTAGGTTGGGATGCAGAAGTAATGGCATAACTCTCAATAAGGGCTTTATATTTGTCCCTAATCTTTATATATTCCATTGCATGATTTTGATAATAGGACTTTTCTTCCTCTGCTAAAGCTTGTAAAGCATCTTTTGAATGTTGATTTGTTAATTTTGGTCGATATTGAAGCTTTGATAGCTCTTGTCTTAACAATTCTCTTTCCGATGTAAGAATCTTCGATTTTGTAGTAGAACCTTGGGATACGTGCTGTGAGATGATCGACATCAATTTTTGATCCAATTGATAGATGGATTTACTAATCTCAACTATATCAAAATTAACTAGTTCATCCATAGGTATTGAAGACTTAGGCTCCTCCGGTTGAGTATACGGAGGAAGAATCTCACCTTTTCCTAACCCTAAAGCATTAACTAGATTAACAACACCGTGTCCGTATTCTCGTTTATTCCCTAGTTTAGTAGCAGTATTGAATAGAATCTCCTTTATATCTTCATTACTTAACTTTTTATTTTTTTCAAGAATTAATGCCAGTGAACCTGTTACGTGTGGTACAGCCATCGATGTTCCACTCATTACCCCATAATCACCATTAATAGTGGTGCTAAGAACGTTAACACCCGGTGCAACGATATCTATTTTACCGACACTTGAAAATGTTGCCCTCTTTAAATCTAAACCAATGGCACCAACAGACACAACTTCTTGGAACTTTGCCGGATATAATACTGTATCATCACCATCTCCTGAATTTCCTGCGGCTGCAACTATAAGTATACCTTTCTCATAAGCTTTTTTAATTGCTTCATAAAGTGCTTCGCTATATTCGGTTCCACCTAGACTTAGTGAGATAATATCAATATCGTTGTTGATCGCCCATTCAATACCTTGTATGAGTTGAGCGTAAGTTCCTTGTCCATTCTTATCTAATACCTTCACTGAATACAAATTGGCCCCACGGGCCACTCCAACAACTCCCTTACTATTTAAAATAGCTCCGATAGTTCCGGCTACGTGTGTGCCATGACCATTATCATCAGTGAAAGTTGTCCCTTCTACAAAAGATGTTCCACCTGCAATAACTAAATCCTCATGATTTGCAATACCAGTATCTAATACAGCAATGTTTACTTTGACTTTGTTATTGTTAAAAATTTTCCTCTCAGAGCTACTAATAAGACTGATGCCCCATGGATAAGTATCTTTACCTTTTCTCATTATTTTTACAAAATCATGATCTTTATTAACACCACTATTATTAGCAGTACTAACAGGTGCATTTTTTTCAATGTAGGCAACTTCACTGTCTTTTTTTAGTGACTTTGCCTCATCTGGTGAAAGAGAGACGACCAACGAATTTGTAAGATTAAGCCTCTTGTGCTTTTTGTCTTTAAACTTCTCTTTTGAGAATTTATCTAGTGATTCTGGATTTTTTAATGTTACAATGTACCCTTCTTCTGTGTATTCTGCAGAACTCGTGGGAGCAACAGGTTCAACAAAAGTAATAATTAGTAAGAGAGATAAAAATAATGCTAAAATTCTTTTCATTCTTTCACTCCTTTTACATTTTTATATAATTACATGAAAATATTAAGATAACTGTTGGTACCGTTAAGAATTTTGTGTAATGTAAGATAGATAGGGTATCTCTGAAATGGATTTTAGAATAGAGAGGGGGGGCTGTTTCCTCCACACAGGAGACTGAATATTCAGTCTCCTGTGTGGAAAGGGAGAATCCCCTTCTTTCGTCAATTTACAGTGTTTGGTTAGTGATAACGCTCTTCAAACATTCGCTCGAGGGCTTCATGAGCTTCGGCAAATCCTCGCAACCTTCTCCCTGCCCATTTCTCATTAAAATCTTGGATGGTCAAATACACGACTTTTTCAGCAGCTTCTAAACTGCTCAAACTGTTCATCGGCTTGAGACGTTTCCGAATCTCCTTGATCGTTCGTTCAATGGCATTGGTCGTGTAAATCACACTTCGAATACGGCTTGGATAATCCATAAATGTTAGGAGGACATCCCACTCATGGGCCCAAGATTGAACTTCTCTCGGATACTTGCTGGACCATTTCAACTCAAACTGTTGAAACATCTGTAACGCCATCTCCTTATTCGGTGCACGATCAATCAGCTTGAGATCCTCTGCCACTTCAAATTGATCTTTTTCCGAACACGATGTAAGGTATTACGTACTTTGTGAACGACACAACGCTGCACATCGGCTTTCGGATAAACCGCCTTAAAGGCTTCCTCCAGTCCCGGAAGGCCATCAAATACACCAAGAAGTACTTCCTGTAATCCTCTCTTGTAGAGATTGTGGAGGATCTCTTACCACCCATAGGCACTTTCTTGTCCTCCTACGAAGAAGTCGAGAATTTCACGATACCCTTCTTCGTTTACCCCTAACACGACATAAATGACCTCTTTTTCTACCGTATCTCGACGAAGTTTCACGTACAACCCATCCAAATATAAGACCGAATATCGCTTTTGTAGAGGACGTGTGTGCCATTTCGCAATGTCCTCCTTTACCACATCCGTGATATGACTAATCGTTGTTGGTGAGTAGGCATTCCCTAAAATTCGTTCGATAAACTTGCCAATTTCACGCGTACTCATCCCACCTTGATACATCTTGATGACGGCTTCCTCAAGCCAGCCGGTATGGCGTTGGTAAGGGGTGAACAACTGCGTTTGAAATTCCCCGTTTCGGTCTCTTGGGACCAAAAGTCCTTCAATACGACCATACTGCGTATCTAGATTTCGTTGATAGTAGCCGTTTCTCATATTCGATGTTCCGGCTTGTTCTATTTCGAGGAAATTTTTTATTTCTTCCCGCATGATCCGTTCTAGTTTTTCCTTTACAAACTGACGAATGGCGTTTTCCAGTTGATTGACCCAGTCTACATTCGGTATACTTTTAGACATAGGTAGGGTTCTCCTTTCTCTAAGATTTTTGGCCAAATCAGAGAATCCCCTACCTTTTTCTTTTGGTCTAGCCAAATGCTTTACACAAAATTTTATACATCATCGTAACTAGAGATGTATATTTATAAATTTATCCAAAAGTTATAATCTGACAGTAATATAACATAAATTGCAAAAAATATAACACAAATTATACCAAAAAATACAACAAAATAAAACATTATTCGACATTTTTTTGATAACCCTTGAATTCATAGCCAGTATACCTTTATATATTTCTTAATATTTCAAATTTTTTATTTTAAATACTTGTACAGTATCATATTAGATAAAATTAGACACATGGCTTTACATGGAGTGACGGACATGTTTTATCACATGTATTTACGACGGCAATCGACATGACGAATCTGTCGAACCTGGATCTCTGCCATCTTTATCTAAATGGAATATTGAATTTGCGTTGCGCGATGCGGCAGATGATAGTAAATCAATTCGTCAAGCCATGGCAAGCAACCATAGCCGACCTTCCCATCATAACTGATTCATTTTTTGAATGAGCTCGTCTTTTGTTGGATTCGTGTATAAAAGCGTAAGTGTCCTGCTTGATTGGCCACTTCATGTACGCTTAATCCTCGGCTAATGGCGTGAGAACAAAAGAAATGTCGCAAATCGTGAGGAGTTATCTCTTTTCCGATGTGTTCCGAGTACTCTTTAAACAGCTTATTGATCGTCGTGCGGTTTAACGGTTGATTGCGGTTGCTAATGAAAAGGTACTCACTCTCAATCCCTTTTTCTTTTCGTTCCTTTAACCATGACTGGAGAGCGAATTTAACCTTGTCGTTCATAAATACCACTCGATACTTATCTCCTTTGCCGCTTCTTACCGTGATTTCCCTAGAAACAAGGTTGCAATCGCTCATTTTTAGGTTCAGCGCTTCAGAAATTCGCAGTCCAGCATACGCCAAAAGGGTAACTAACGCATAATTACGCTTATTTCCGCTATCCAGTACCAGTTGACGGAATTTCTCAACGTCTTTCAGCTCCACTTTGGCCAATGAAGCGTATTGTGGCTGCACCTTCATGTAATCCTTTTTGGTTAATACCATATCCCGCTGTACTTTCGTTTCGAGCAGAAACTCATTGAATTTGACCAAGGCGTTTAATTTCGTGTTAATTGTTTTTAGTTTTGCATTCTTAACAGTCCGCAAAAAGGAAATGTACTCTTGAACATTCTCACGATGAAGCCGTTTAAACTCTACATCTTTGGATTCATCAAACCATTTCAAAAAATCCTGCGATCGACTGCAAATAGCTTTTAATGGTATTTTCGCTTTTCCCTTCTTCCCGTAAATATCGTTCGAATTGTTCCAGCATTCCTCTCACCACCTATAAACTATGTTGAATTTATTTTGCGCACTCTATTTATAAACTATATAAATTGAAATAAAGGTTTTCTCCCGTTCTATGGCGAATAATTTAGAGAGAAAATAGAGAACGGAGAGATAATAGAATGCCGAATCGCAAAGATGAGATCGAAAAGTTGTCCATTGCTATGAAAGAAGCGAAAAGTAAACGAGCATATGAACGCTATCAAGCAATTTATCTTCATTTGCAGGGATACAAAAAAGGAGAAATCGCAACGATGATTGGTCGATCCAAGAAAACCATTTATAACTATATCCATGCCTACGCCCAGCGCGGTCTTGATGGACTGGAGATGAAATACTCACCTGGCGCCCCACGTCGATTGAGCCCTGATCAGGAAAAAGAGCTGGCTTTTATCATTGAACATCAGCTCCCAGTAGATGTTGGATTCGAAGCAAAATATAATTGGACGCTTGCGATTGTCGCTGAACTCATTCAACAAAAGTGGGGACCAACATATACCCTTCGTGGAACAAGCGAAATTCTGCATCGGTTAGGGCTAAGTTATACGAAACCAACCTATACGCTAGCCAATGCCGATGAAGGGAAACAAAAAGAATTCATCGAAATCACCTTCCCGGAAGTAAAAAAAACTGTTAGACGGGAAAATCGCACATGTCCTCTTTCAAGATGAATCGATGATTCGTGATTACCAAGCCATTCAAAAAACATGGTTTGTCAAAGGAAAACAACGAATCATTCCGACGTTTGGAAAACATCAAAGGCTGAAGCTGATTGGCACGTTGAACTACGAAACAGGGGATGTATTTTGCATCGAAGAAGAACGCTATGACGCAGAAACATTTCTTCGGTTTCTTCAACTTGTGTTAGAACGCTATCCTACAGGCAACATTGTGATGATTTTAGATAACGCTCGAATTCACCATGCCAAACTCATTCAGCCCTTTTTAAAAGAACACGAAGATCGGTTAGAGCTCGTCTTTTTGCCGCCATATAGCCCTCAATGGAATTTGATTGAAGGGTTATGGAAATGGCTGAAATCAGACGTGATTTACAACGTGTTCTATTCGACTGTGCAGGGAATCAGAAAGAATGTTCAAGCCTTTATTCAGAGAATCAACCAGAACCCAGAACAAACGATCGAACGTTTGTGTGTTCAATTGTAAATCTTTAATTCGACTTATATATGTTGAATTTTACACTTAAATATTGCCACCATCATCATTACTATTCAACATAGTTCATATTTTATGTTGAATGAAAATGACATTGCAGCAAACTAAGCTACTTCCTAACGATCTACGAACTTATAAAAACGATAATCAATTTTAAGCCACTTATTAATCCCGTAGAGCGTTTTTTAAAGCAAGGGGATAAAAACCATTACCCTGCTATTTAAAATGCGTTATACGCCAATTTTAGCGGCCGATTTTTTAGGATAAAAATGGATTATTTTTTAATTTTTTAAAAAAGAGTAATAAAACATGCAGTAAAGTTTTTTTACCCCATCATGTTTTATCCTTCAATTTTTTCTTGGCCTTTAAAGGAGTGGACGAATTATCCATCCCCCCTTGCGTTTTGCGAGGTCATCCATATGAGCGGAGCTTAATTCTGGTCATAGACACAATCGGGTACAGCGTAGGGTGGCCCAATTGTAACTACCCAGCCGTGGGTATGTTTAATGGGGTATAGCCGAACACTGAATTTTCCTAGCTTCGCCGCATTTTTTGCTGCACTTAGAATGACACAAAAAAAACTCCGACCATATATGTTTTTTACGCCCATTTTTACGCAATAAAAAATGCCTACCAAAGTAGGCGAAAGCTTGTCGACTTTTTCGACAAGCTGAGGTCCTGTTTTTTGTAAACAGGACCTTTTCGTTATTTTGCTTTTGTTTCTTTTGGTGTGCCATCGCGAAAATCACGATCGAGACGATCGTTCATTTCATGAATCATTTCGCCATTGGCATTTTCTCCGTCACTCAGCTTCCGACCTTGCGGATATTTAAGCATGTCTTTAATCGTTGTGTCGAGAATTTGGTCAATATTTTGGCTGTTCGAATCTAAACGGCCAAAGCGTTCGATTTCTTTCATCATTCGCGGGTCATCCGCTACATAGACATGATAGTAGCGCGGTACGACAGAAAGGGCGGTTTTTTTCACTTGATCGGCTGTCTCCAATCGGTTTTTTGTATCTGTATCGTAAGCAATGAGTACTTCCTCATCAGTTACGAGCGTCGCCACATCATTCACATTTGGCAGCTGTACACATAATTTGCTAATTAAATCGGCGACCCGTTCGCGATTTAATGTTGGCATCGCACCATAAGATGTTCGATCTCCCATAATTGGGCTTTTTTGATGGCGGACGTAACCGAAGTTATTCAGCCTTGAATCATTGCCGTTTGGAACGCCTTCGACATTATATAAATCATTTCGGTCGGTGACATTAATCGTATTTCCATTTCGTCTATATAAATCCCCGTTGTTGTTATCCTCTGCCATTTGCGCACATCCAGTGAGAGACACGATGGCGCCAATGGAAAAAGCAAGGACCGTTTTCTTCACTATAAACACCTCCTCGTTTTCATCATTCCTTTCTATGCAAACTTTCATAACAGTAATTGATTGGGAGTGCTTCATCATTTATGATAAAGGATGAGGTGAAAGAAATGATTTGTATTAACAATACATGCTATGAGCTAGTTGAAAATGTGAAAAACGGGTTCAATGAAGAAGCCTTTCGCACACGCTATGCGGATATTTTGAATAAATACGATTATATTGTTGGAGACTGGGGATATAATCAGCTACGGCTGCGAGGCTTTTTTGACGATCATAATCAAAAAGCGACATATGATACAAAAATTAGCACATTATCCGAATATTTGTATGAATATTGCAATTTCGGCTGCGCCTATTTTGTATTACGAAAAGTTAAAAAATAAGCATGGCTGAGATGGTAGGCAAATACAGTTTACATGATGCCTTCTTTCTAACAGGTGATCATTTAACACCCTCCACGGCGAAGTTTCCCATCTTTACACGCAGGGAAGGTGAGAGGAAGGGGTTCATGTATAAAGTTATCGCGCCTTTTTCTGTTTCAGACGGTCTTAAAAACGCTTGCCACATAAAGATAACTGAGCAAAGATAAGAATGAAACAAAGAAGTTCATAAGCGAATGGGCGAAGAGAGGGGCTTAGAATGAAGGCGCTGGTCAATAGGATGGCTATCTCAAGAGATATGAGATAGCCATGTTTTTTCGTTAGTCATTAAGCTGATCATACGGAGGTTGTTCATCCCTCGCCGGATCATCATGAGGTGGATGGGCTCCTGGATATTGGCGTGGAATATTTTGATGGAACGCTTTATATTCATAATTAAAGCTGCTGTAATAGCGTTGTCCTTCATGCCAAGGTGTACTTTTATTTTGGACAGGTTCCTCTTTCCTGATGGGCGATCCGTATGGACCATCGGGAAATTCTTCAGATGTCAGAAAGTCTCTCCGTTTTTCGACACTGGAAAAGTCCGTATAAGGCATTTTGTTCATCCTCCTTCATCTAAGGGGATGTTTATAATATGCCCCTAAAATGAACACGATATGAATAACGGAAGCAAAAATGGCTCTCTCCGCTTTGTTACAGGCAGGAGACTTCTCGGTGGATGGTGTTAAATCACCTCAAATAAGAAAGAACGCAAATCGTTGGCATCTTCTTCACTTAATTGGTAAGCATGCTCTAAATAGCCTGGCTCTTCAAGATCATCCTGCCCGATAATGGCAAACCGATTACCTTGCATATCAAGAACGAGATATTTTCCATAAAAGCGGTCGGTTTGAACGATCGCCAAGTCAAAGCGCTGCCGTTGGCCAAGGAAGCTAACAAATCTTGTCTTGGATTCAACGGCATCATCATATAAAAAAAATCGTTCACTCATGCGTTGCACCTCCAAAAAAGTCGATACATTCATCTTACCAGACGTTTATGCGATCTGTCTCCGTTTGTTATAATACACTATAAAGGGGTTTAATTGAAAAGGGAGGCAGGATGACATGTATTTTGTTGATCGCACTAAAATTGAAGCAACCTTATGCTATATGGAGCGGCTATTAAGGATTTATGAACAACAAACGGAATGGGAGGAAGAAATTGCTCAGCTCGCATTTGAACGTATTGCCCATCTTTGTATTGATGCCGTGCTTGATGTGGGAAATGCGATGATTGATGGCTTTATTATGCGAGATCCAGGCAGTTATGAGGATATCATTGATATTTTAACAGATGAGAAAGTCATCACAAGCGCTCAAGCTCAAGAGTTAAAAGCCATTATTCAATACCGGAAAATGCTTGTGCAGCAGTATACAGAACAAAACCATTCCGAGCTGCTTGCAATATTCCGACGGGCGCTGCCCGCTTTGCAGTCGTATCCAGCTTCGGTTCGCATATACTTAGAAAATGAACTTGGGCCTGTTTCAGCGTTTCGCAATTGATCATTGATTTTTGAAACTTTTTTGTTTAAAAATTGTGTAAATGTCAGAAATAACGTAAAATGAGGGAGAGGACGGTGAATGAGATGAATAATCAATCCTCTTCCACGAAACAGCAATTGCTGCAGCTGTTGAAAATAGAAAAACGGCTGACCGCGGGTGAACTAGCCAAGCGGCTAGAAGTGAGTGAGATGGCTGTGCGCCGCCACCTTCATACATTGGAGCGCGACGGTCTTGTTCAGGCAACGCTTGTTCGCCAAGCGATGGGAAGACCAACGAATGTATATGAGCTGTCGGAGAAAGGGGAAGAACGTTTTCCGCAGCATTATAAACAGCTCACGATGGACTTGCTCAAGGAGCTAGAGCATGTAGCGGGAGCCGAAATGTTGGAAAGGCTTTTTCGAGCGAGGACCGAACGGCTCAAAGCAACATATGAGCGTGACTTTCAGAAGAAAACATTTGAACAAAAAATGAAGCGGCTCTTAAAGCTGCAAAATGAGCAAGGATATATGGCAAAAGTCAAGAGGGATGAAGACGGAACGTACCATCTCATTGCGTATCATTGTCCCATTTCTGAAGTGGCTAAAGAATATCATTCTGTTTGCTCGTGCGAGCAGCAGCTTTTTCGCCAGCTTTTGGACACTTCCGAAGTTGTTTTACGCACTTGTATAACAAAAGGAGACGACAGGTGCCACTATCAAATAAAAGAACAGACAGGTGAATGATAAAAAACAAGAACGCTCTATTTATGCAATAAAGGGCGTTTTTGTTTTTGCGTTCAGGCTCTTGATCGAATGGATGTTAGTATAAGTGTCGCTGTTTCATAAGGAGCATATATTTTGTCATTCCAGCGGGTTTGTTGTTAATATAACCTTGTTTTACGGTTGTAACGTTTCCTGCAACCCAATCCCTATATCAAGGAGTCACAAATGGAGTGCCAACGGTTTTCTCCATGTCCTTATGAACATCATGCAAAAAAGAAAGGAGGAAGGCGCATTCCTCTCTCTCTTACTCCCTTTAGTCGTTGGAGCGGGGGGCTCCTGCGCCAAAAATATGATGAAGAAATATAAAGGCTATTTAATTGATCTGGACGGAACCATGTACCGTGGAACAGAATGTATTGCAGAAGCAAGAGAATTTGTAAAAGAGCTGCATCGGAGAAATATTCCTTATTTATTTGTTACCAATAATTCCTCACGCACGCCCATGCAGGTGGCTGAAAAGCTGAAGTCATTTGATATTCCAGCGACTGAACAACAGATTTTCACAACAAGCCAAGCGACAGCGAACTATATTTTTGAACAAAAACCGGACGCTTCGGTCTATATCGTTGGTGAGGACGGAATTCGTGAAGCCTTAAAAGAGAAAGGATTTACATTTGCAGCAGAGGATGCTGAATTTGTTGTAATGGGCATTGACCGCACGATTACATATGAAAAGCTGGCCATCGCTTGTTTGGCTGTGCGCAATGGCGCTACATTTATTTCGACTAACGGTGATATCGCGATTCCTACAGAGCGCGGGCTGTTGCCTGGGAATGGATCATTGACAGCTGTGGTCGCCGTTTCTACGCAAGTGTCCCCTATTTTTATTGGTAAGCCCGAAAAAATCATTATGGAACAGGCATTAAAGGTTCTAGGAGTGCCGAGAGAAGAAACATTAATGATCGGTGACTATTATGATACGGATATTAAGGCAGGAATGAACGCAGGAATCGACACATTGCTTGTACACACTGGCGTTACTACAAAAGAATTGCTAAAGCAATATGATCAGCAACCAACTTACACGGCAGATTCGCTTCAAGAGTGGCTGGAAAGGCTTTGATGTGCCGATGCTCCATTCATAGCTCAAGGTTCGAGAGAAGAAGTATACCATGAAAAAGGGTGCCTGCTCATTCAGGCGCCCTTTCCGATGAAAGCAGAAATAGGCAATGGATAGCCCATATGAAGGTTCGCCCCCTTCACTTTGTTTAGAGGTGGGGGATAAAACATCGTCTACGATGATCACCTAATAATAGGCATTTTCTTTGCTTATTTGCTGTTGTTTTGCGTCAACATCAAGAATGGAATGTTCCGCTAACGTTCGCTTTATTTTTTTTCATGGGCGGCACGGTGTGCCAAGCGGCTTGAAGCTGCTGCTGCGATGGCTCCGACAATGTCATCTAAAAATGTATGGCATTTTCCTGTTGATTTATCATTCAAATATTGGAGAATCCCCGGTTTTTGTTTATCAATGTAGCCGTAATTGGTAAAGCCAATCGATCCGTATACATTCACAATCGATAAGGCGAGAATTTCATCTACTCCGTATAATCCTTCATCTCGATGGATGATGGATTGAAGAGGTTCTTCCAGCATCCCTTTTTCCGCTAATACATCCAGCTGTATTCCTGTAAGAATCGCATTTTGAACTTCACGTTTGGAAAGAACACGATTCACATTTTCAATGCATTCTTCCATTTTTAAGTTTGGATGGTATTTGGATTGTAGATAGTATACTAAGTCAGCAATATCTTCGATTTTGACGCCACGTTTTTCTAACCAATTGCGAGCTGTTTGTTCGAGATTTTCCATTGATTTCACCTATTTCTTTTATAAAGTGTTTTGTATTGTATATGTTTGCTGCCGTGTAAACGTGTCTAATTTATGCATGATATCACGGGTGTTGATAGTTAGACCGCTTCATTGCAGCCTGTCTGCCAGCCGGACATCGATGATTAGCTGCCTTTTTGAAAATAAACAGCGATGGCTGTCTGCTTTGCTTGTATTTTGATCAATGAAAGCATCGCTTTGTTTTTTCCTGATCAAGCCTTGTCAATAGCGATCATGCCTATACCATACTGTCGCAATGTTTTAGCAAAACAGAGGAAAATCCATCTCCATTGAATTTGTTAGTATTATACTCAAAAAGCGAAATAGGGCGCAAATATTTTATGTTTATGCTGGCTCGACAGATTATACAAATTTTTCTTATGCTCTCCTCATATACTTTGTTGAAGGAGGATGAGAACTGTGCGTGAGGTCATTAACGATGAATACGGGCTAAGTATAGAGCAGACAGAGAAGATGGGAGAGTATGATACATTTCTATTCAAAAATGAACGATATATGATTGTTCCTGTTGAACAGCGAACGAGTGAGGAAGTTAATGAGTTGTATCAGATGGGAATGTACTTGCACGCGAAAGGAGATCTATCAGTCGCTTCTTTTGTACAGACCAAAACAGGTACGATCATAGCCTATCATCAAGACCAGCCTTTTGTTGTTCTGCGTATTTATCCGCACGTATATACGCGAACGATTCCAATGGGCAAGGAATTAGCAAAGCTGCATGAACAGGGGCGGCATTTTCCAGCCTATGTTGCCCACTGTAAGCGAATTGGTCGATGGAAGGAATTGTGGGGGCAAAGGCTTGATCAGATGGAGGCTTTTTGGAAGGAAAAAATAAAGATGCCACGAGAAGCAGAGTTTGAGCAGCTGTTTATTGAATCCTTCCCATATTATATGGGGCTTACGGAAAATGCTATTCAATACATCACGGATACGGAACTGGATGAACAGCCGTATTTTGTTGATTCGGCTACCATTTGCCATGAACGAATTGCCCACACCCTTTGGGCTGAAGGAAGAGAGGTCAAGCTGCCGACAGATTGGGTATATGATCATTGCGCGCGCGATTTGGCAGAATGGGTGCGAGCCTTATATATGAAAGAAGGAAGAAGCGATGATGAGCAAATTCGCCATTTTTTCCGTGAGTACGAACGTTTGACGCCGTTGTCCGCTTTTGCTTGGCGGCTTATCTACGCCCGTTTAGTATTTCCGCTTCACTATTTTGAATGTATTGAAGGCTATTACTCCGCCAACAAAGAGGAAGAAAGGCATGGACGGGAACAGACGCTTCGAATCATTTTGGCCAATACAAGAAACTATGAGCAGTTTTTAGCCACCTTTTATGACCGGCTTGAGCTTGTTCGCCGCTTCCGATTGCCAACCATTAAATGGCTATCGCCTGCCTAGCCTTTTGTATATGAGAAGAGCATCCTATAGACATGCCCGGTCGGCAAGCCAATCGGCTTGCCGACTTCAGCAGAAAAGCGAGAACTCCAGCCCTGTTCATTGGTTTGTTTTGAATCATCAATACCTATGATTTTATAAAAATGTGATGTATTTAATGGGCTTGCTTCTGTGATTGTAAGGTCAATCGATCAAGAGAAATCTTTTTTTGTTTTGTTTATGATAAGATGAAAAAGAAAGATGATCGTATAAGGAAGGAGATGGGGCAATAGTGAAGCCGTATGTTTTTGTTACGAGAAAATTGCCAGATGAAATCATTGCACCTCTCAAGGAATATGCGGAAGTGACGATGTGGCCTTACGAAGATGTAGCTGTATCAAGAGAAGTTTTGTTGGAGGAAGCGACGAAAGCGGATGCGCTATTAACGATGCTTTCAGAGCAAATCGATGGGGAAATAATGGAAGCTGGAAAATCGTTGAAGGTTATCGCCAACTTAGCTGTCGGTTTTGATAATATTGATGTCCCACTGGCAACGGAGAAGGGAATCGCCATTTGTAATACACCAGATGTATTAACGGATACAACCGCGGATTTAACCTTTGCGTTATTGTTAGCTGCTGCGCGTCGTATGGTAGAGGCTGCTGAATTTATCAAAAACGGCGAATGGAAAAGCTGGAGCCCTTTTCTATTGGCGGGAACGGATGTTCATCATAAGACTATTGGAATTGTTGGAATGGGAAAAATCGGCCAAGCGGTGGCCAAACGCGCTGCAGGGTTTGACATGAACATTTTATATCACAATCGGTCGAGAAACGAGCAGGCGGAAGCGCAGCTTGGCGCAGTCTATTGTTCTTTTTCCGAGCTTTTGCAGCAATCTGATTTTATCGTTTGCTTGACTCCTTTAACGAAGGAAACTCGGCACCTCTTTAATCGTTCCGCTTTTCAAATGATGAAGCGTTCCGCGATTTTTATCAATGCTTCAAGAGGGGCGGTTGTTGATGAAGCTGCCCTGTACGAGGCGCTTGTTCAACAAGAGATTGCAGGTGCAGGATTGGATGTGTTTACAAAAGAACCGATTGATCCTTCTCATCCGTTGCTTTCCTTAAAAAATGTCGTGGCCTTGCCTCATATTGGCAGTGCAAGCGTTGAAACGCGCTGTAACATGATGGAATTATGCTGCCAAAATATACTGGCTGTCTTAAAAGGCGAGACGCCAAAAACGCTTGTAAACAAAGAATGGTTACTCAACCGTCATAATGCGTAATTCCCCGCTATGCGGGGAATTTTTATGAATAAAAAATTATCTGAATTTACTTGATGTTAAGCGTTTTCAGAATATATGATAATAAAATAATCATTGTAAAAGAAAAGTATATCTTTTATAATGTCTACTATAAAAGAACAAATGTACATATAGGAGAAACAAAAGGGGTGGAAAATGTGGCAAAACCGATTGCAGTAGGCTTATTAGGATTAGGAACAGTGGGGAGCGGTGTAGTTAAAATCATTGAAAACCATCAGGATCAGCTTATCCATCAAGTGGGTTGCCCTGTTGTCGTGAAAAAGATTCTTGTGCGCGATGTATATAAGGAACGTGATGTTCAGGTGAACACTTCATTGCTGACGACCCGTGCTGATGAGGTGATCAACGATCCAGAGATCGATGTGATTATTGAGGTAATGGGCGGAATTGAAGAAACGAGAAGGCATCTTTTGCAAGCATTGCAGCAAGGAAAGCACGTAGTGACGGCTAATAAAGATTTAATGGCCTTATATGGTTCGGAATTGCTGGCCACAGCAACAGAAAACGGATGCGATTTATTTTATGAAGCCAGCGTTGCAGGGGGCATTCCCATTTTGCGAAGCCTTGTCGAGGGATTAGCTTCTGACCGCATTACAAAAATGATGGGGATTGTCAACGGAACGACTAATTTTATTTTAACGAAAATGTGCAAATACGGGATGCCTTATGAGCAAGTGCTTGCAGAAGCCCAGGCTCTTGGCTATGCGGAAGCCGATCCGTCCGCGGATGTTGAGGGATTGGATGCAGCCAGAAAAATGGCGATTTTGGCCCGTCTTGGTTTTTCTATGAATATCGATTTAGAAGATGTACAAGTAAAAGGCATTACGGATATTACGGAAGAAGATTTAGATTATAGCAAACGTTTAGGTTATACGATGAAATTAATCGGTATTGCCCATCGTGATGGCGATAAAGCCGAAGTCAGCGTGCAGCCGACTCTGCTTCCTGATTCACACCCGCTTGCTTCTGTGAGCGACGAGTACAACGCTGTATATGTATACGGGGAAGCCGTTGGAGAAACGATGTTTTATGGGCCCGGAGCAGGCAGCTTGCCAACCGCGACCGCTGTCGTATCGGATTTGGTGGCGGTGATGAAAAATATGCGGCTTGGCGTCAACGGTAGAAGTGCAGTCGCCCCGCAATACGAGAAGCGTCTAAAATCACGTTCAGAAATCTTTTCTAAATATTTTGTACGCATCCATGTGAAGGATGAGGTGGGGGCATTTGCTAAAATTACCGCAATTTTTGCTGAGCAGGGGGTAAGTTTTGAAAAAATTCTTCAGCTTCCGCTTAAAGAAAAAGGGCTGGCCGAGATTGTCATTGTTACTCACAGGGCCTCACAGCAGGCTTACGAAGACATTTTGCAGCGTTTAAGGGATCTTGAAATTGTTCATCAAGTCAAAAGCTCGTACCGCGTAGAAGGGAATGGAAATTGATGATGTGGAAGGGATTATTGCATGAATATCGTCATTTTTTGCCGATTACAGAAAAAACCCCGCTTCTTTCACTAAATGAAGGAAATACTCCGCTTATTCGCTTGGAGCGTTTATCGAAGTTGCTTGAAATCGATCTTTATGTAAAGGTCGAAGGGGCCAATCCAACAGGTTCATTTAAAGACAGGGGAATGGTTATGGCTGTCGCCAAGGCGAAGGAGGAAGGAAGCCATACGATTATATGCGCTTCGACAGGAAACACCTCTGCGGCAGCGGCCGCGTATGCGGCCAGAGCAGGATTGCGCTGCATTGTTGTGATTCCGCACGGGAAAATTGCAATGGGCAAGCTAGCTCAGGCCTCGATTTATGGAGCGGAAATTTTCGCCATTGAGGGCAATTTTGACGAGGCCTTGAAAATGGTGCGCCGGCTTAGTGAAATGGCGCCAATTACCCTTGTTAACTCGGTCAATCCATATCGAATCGAAGGGCAAAAAACAGCGGCCTTTGAAATTTGCGATCAGTTGGGAAAAGCACCGGATGTACTAGCGATTCCTGTTGGTAATGCGGGAAATATCACCGCTTACTGGAAAGGGTTTAAAGAGTATCATGAAGCGAAAGGCACGGGTCTTCCAGAAATGCGCGGGTTTGAAGCAGAGGGGGCGGCAGCGATTGTCCGCAACCAGGTCATTACTCGACCAGAAACGATTGCAACCGCGATTCGCATCGGCAATCCGGCAAGCTGGAATCAAGCGGTGCAGGCCGCTAGCGAATCGAAAGGGAAAATTGATGAAGTATCCGATCAGGAAATGGTGACGGCCTATAAGCTTCTTGCCAGAGAAGAAGGCATTTTTGCCGAGCCAGCTTCATGCGCATCCCTGGCAGGGGTCATCAAGCAGAGAAATAACAAGGAAATCAGCAGCGGAAGCACAGTCGTTGCCGTGCTTACTGGAAATGGATTAAAAGATCCGGCGATTGCCATCGATGTGGCAGAAATCAAGCCGCTTGTTCTCCCAAATGAGGAGCAGGTCGTATTTGAGCATATTCAAGGGGCTGTTCGCCAATGAAAGAAGGAGAGATGCTAAAGATCGTTGTTCCAGCCAGTACGGCTAATCTAGGACCTGGATTTGATTCTCTTGGTCTTGCCGTTTCTCGTTATTTAGAATTGGAAGTGCATAAAGGCGATGAATGGCGCTTTATTCCTCAAACGGCCGAAGTTCAAACGATCCCTCAAGGAACGGAAAATTTGATTTTTCAAGTGGTAGAACGCCTCGCCCGCCAGTATGGGCGTGCCCTGCCGCCTTGCGTTGTCAAGGTATCCAGCGATATTCCATTTACGCGCGGACTTGGGAGCAGCGCTGCCGCTGTTGTCGCTGGAATTGAATTAGCTAATGAGCTTGCGGACTTATCCTTGACAATGGAGGAAAAAATACGGCTGGCTGCTGCTTATGAGGGGCACCCTGACAATGTTGGCGCTTCATTATATGGAGGACTGGTCATTGGCAGTCATCGTAACGAGGAAACGACGATTGTCCATCTTTCTGATATTGATCTCGATTTGGTCGCCGTCATTCCCAGCTATGAATTGGAGACAAAAAAAGCACGCAGCGTTCTGCCGCAATCGTTCACTAGGGCAGAAGCAGTAGAGGCAAGCGCTATAAGCAACGTTTTAGTCGCTGCACTGCTCATGAAAAACTGGGAGCTGGCCGGAAAGATGATGGAATGCGATTTATTTCATCAGCCGTATCGTCAAGAGCTGATTCCAGAATTACCGCTTGTCCTGCCGCTTGCGAAGGAATATGGAGCGTTTGGTGTAGCGTTGAGCGGCGCAGGGCCAACCATCCTTTGTTTTGTTGAGCCTGGAAAGGGAGCACATGTAAGAGAACGATTGGCTCCTCATTTTCAGCATTGCCAGGTTGAAACGTTAACCGTCGAGCCAAAAGGAAGTCAAGTGTATAAAACAACCTTAGAAGCATATGAAATGGATAGGTAAAAGAAGAGAAGGGCGTCCCGCTTAGGACACCCTTCTATTTATGTTTAGAATACTTGCTCTACTTCAACGACTCCTGGCACTTCTTCTAAAAGAGCACGTTCAATTCCGGCTTTTAAAGTGATGGTTGAGCTTGGGCAGCTGCCGCAAGCACCAAGCAAGCGCAATTTAACTACGCCGTCCTCAACGTCGACAAGCTCGCAGTCGCCGCCATCGCGAAGAAGGAATGGGCGCAACTTATCTAACACTTCTTGTACTTGTTCTTTAATTTCCAAATCGCTCATTCTTATCGACTCCTTTCCTTAACTTTATTATAATCGGTATAAAGAAAAAAATCTAATAACTTTATTTGTCATAGAGAGGAAAGGTGGCCGCCTATGTCGTTGAAGCAAGTGGAAATATGCGTATATGGGGCAGAGGTCATATGTGCTTCGTGTGTTAATTTGCCCTCTTCAAAAGAAACGTATGAGTGGCTGGAAGCCGCCATTAAACGGAAATATCCGGATCAGCCGTTTCTTATCACATATGTCGATATTTTTAATCCGCCGGATGACGAGGTTAAGAAAGCGTTTGCGGAAAAGGTCATTGAAGAGGATTTATTTTACCCGGTTGTGGTTGTGGAAGGAGAAATTGTGGGAGAAGGAAATCCGAAGCTAAGGGCCATTTATGAAAAAATGGAGCAATACGGTTATCAAGCCGTTGAGCAACTGTAAAAATAAAACACGGCCGTCAAAAGTTTTTCCTATAAACTTGGCGGCCGTGTTTTATTTTTACACAAGTGTTGATGAACCATTATTTTACTAAACATATGGAATGATTGGGCTAGAAATCAAGCCAGTCAATGGGTGTTTATTGGATCGTCCGCACGCCTGACATTTTTATGCATTTAGGCTTTGCTGACTGGAAGCAGAAGCATGCAGCCTTCGGGAAAAGTAGCTGTGCAAAATCATACCGATGACAATGGCTAGCATGCCGAACCATGAAAGGGCTGAAGGCATGGGAGCCGACAAGAGGAGGATTTCTCCGAACACGGCGAAAAGCACTTCCATTGATTGTGTTGCTTCAACAGCCGCCAACTTATGCATATCTTTGCGCACCATGTCGGTAGCTTGAAAAAAAAGAATCGTAGCAATAATTCCTGAAAAGATAGCGACGAGCAGTGACTGGATGATTTGTTCCTTGCTTGGTGCGCCTGCTGTCAGCAACCCGTATAGCGATAAGAGCAGCCAAAATGGCAGGCTGGCCAACGTCATTCCAAGCGTTCGCTGATAGCTATCCAAACGGCCGCCGCAAATTTCCATCATTTTACGATTACCAAGCGGATAAGCGAAGGAAGCGACAATGACTGGCGCAACACCGAGCAGAACCGTGCGCCAAGATACATGGTTGGCTTGCTCAAGCTGCATAAGAATAATGCCGAAAAAAATGATCAATGAGATCGCCAGCCCTTTAATTAGGAATCTTTCCCCGAACTTTTTTCAATCCTTGTGGCGTTTCGATGGTCTCGAAAAAAAGAGGAGCGAGCAACGACCCGGATATAATCGTAAATTGCCACGTCCCGGCAATCAGCCAGCCTGGAGCATACATGGCAGCAAAGCAAAGCGGGGCGTAAAACAGCCCGAATCCGACCAAGCTCCATACGAACCAAGAGCTAGGATGCTTTCTCATCTCTTGAAACAAAGCCCGCGTGTTTTTTCGTGAAGCGACAATAAGAAAAAGAAACGGTACCATAAAAATAAATCGCAGTGATGCGCTCCACACCCAACTCCCTCCAGATAATTCCATTGATCGATTAAGGATAAAAGTGGAGGCAAAGAAGAAGGCCGCACAAATTCCTAAGAAAATCGGACGCAATGAGCTCACCTCTTACATGTGATTGAATGATCTAAAACATACATGTGGATAAAATAGTTTCCCTCGCTTGCCCTATTTGCATCAACCCACTAGATCTGGGCGGGGTATATGACTTATTTTAGCAGAGATGGAGGAGAAGGGGTATCGATAAATACAAGCTTGAAGATGGAAAGCCCTTTCTTTTGACCACCCATATGAGATGGTGTCAGAACCGCATTAGATGAGGAACATCGTATTTGTAAACCTGTGAACGACTCACCACTTATGAAGTGAGAGACGATTTTCTAAGTCCCTGCCGTTTGGCAGGGATTTTTTGTTTTTATATATGAGGCAGAATAATGCAAACTCAAGGGAGGTTTCTTTGTTTCACAGGATGTTCATGAATGCATCATAAACATAATAACTAATTATCGGCATTCAATCTATAAGCTAAGCTAAAAACTCCTAGCAAATGTTGAATCCAGCAGAAGGGAAAACGTTGGCCATTTCCACGATCAATCGGCGGTTCCATTCGCTGTGGAGTTTTTGTGCGTGGGCGGTCGAACATCATAAGAGCGAACAGAACCCGATGAAAGACATCGAGGATTTAAAATCGGCTGATGAAGATAACGAAAAAATTATGTGACTGATGGATGAAGAATTTGAGGACTTGTTGCATCGGATGTGTAAAAAACAGATACAAAGTCGGGGGCGATCTCAAGGAGAAATATCGCCACGACCATGCGTTTGTTTATCTGCTTACCTATGCGGGATTGCGTGTGGAAGAACTGTCGAATCTCAAATTAACAGACTTAGATTTGAAGTTAAAACGCATCCGCATCGTGGGAAAGGGCATAAAGGTCCGGACCGTTCCGATCTCATTTACTATGGCCACATTTCTAAAGCTTTCCGTAAAAAAAAACGATTGTGCATATCTGTCTCGTACGTAGCGTTTTTTATGAGCATACGAGCGAGAAGGTTTCTTTGATATTTTATCTTCCGAAAACATTCCCTTTGTTTTACATTTCACTAGAACCTCTGTTGATAAAGTGAGAGGGTGCAATAAAAAAATATTGTAAATTAATAACAAATGATATATTATATATATAACATTTGTTATTAGGTGGTTATTATGATAATACGAATTGATTTACAATCAGAAACTCCCATTTATCTACAACTAAGTAATCAGATTATTGAAAATATGGCTAATGGTAACTTAAAACCCGGCGAAGAAGTACCATCCATTCGCAGTTTAGCTGCGGATCTTGGTATTAATATACATACTGTGAATAAAGCATATTCATTATTAAAACAAAAAGGACTTCTGACAATGCATAACAGTAGGGGGATTGTTGCAACTAGATCACATACTGAAGAGGATGAAAAAAATATGTCCAGTGTTAAGAAAGCCCTGCGTCCAATTATAGCTGAAAGTATATGTTATGGATTTGCAAATATCCAATTAAAAAAGATTGTAGATGAATTGTACAAAGATATTAAAGGAGGGAAAATAAATGAATAATATACAGTTAATTTTCATCTTTATCCTTTGGATTGTGATTATTTTTATATCAAGTATTAGCCCTGTTTGGTTACGTTCTAGTTACAAATTTGGAGTTCCCCTTTCCGATGATCAATGGAAAAAAATAGAAATATCACAAATCATTAGAAAAAGCATTTTAATGAACATCATTGTAGGAGTGGTTTTAGCACTTTCAACATTTATGATCCAATGGTTCTCTCAATCACATTTTTATTTTAGCGCTATAACAGTGCCCTTATTTATTATAGCCAATATTTTCATACACATAAGAGCGCATGTACGAATAAAACGTCAAATCAATAGCAATATGGCTAACCAACCTGCAACACAAATGGTTGCTATTGATACTAAATTCAGAAGAGAATTATCTTTATTGCTAATGTGGTATCCTATACCATTTATCATGATTTTTCTAAATGTTTTTTTTATTGTTTGGTATTATAATGACATTCCAAATATATTACCTATTCACCATGATGCTTCAGGTAAAGTCGATCGTTATGGTGAAAAGAGTGTAGGAATGGTATTTGTTTTTAATCTCTCTCAATTGTTTGTAACAATCATTTTTATCATGGTTCAAGAAGCAATTATTCGTAGTAAACAAAATTTGAATATTAAATCCCCAAAAATTTCTAGTGAACAAAATAAAGTAATTAGATATAAGCAAGGCATTTTTGTCAATATCATTTCCATATTATTAGTTATATCTATATCTTTCATACAGCTTTCATTTATCCAAGTGATTGATTCAATGATATCGGAGATGGTTTTCTTTGGGGCAGTATTAATTGCTATATTAGGTGCGATTATGTTTTCTGTAAAGAAACAGTCCATTGAACGCGAAATTGAATCAAATATTGGTAAGAGCAAAATAGTAAACAGTGTCAATGATGAATATTGGAAAGGCGGGATATTTTATGTTAATAAGGAAGATCCGGCAATATTTGTGGAGCAGAGGTCAGGAAACGGTTTTACAATTAACTTAGGAAGCCCAACAGGCTGGTTCCTTTTACTTCTTCCTTTCATTTTTGGTTTCATGCTTTTCCTTTTTGCTCGGTTCGTGTAGGGATAAGGAGCCATTGTAGCCAATATTCAAAAACAGACTACAGAAATTCATTCATAAAGGGCTTCGTTTTTCCAAATTGAACAATGTGTCAAGACCGATTATTTTTGGTTCTTACGTTCTTTTGGTGAATGATTACCTATCATCCTGTTGGAGATTTTTATTTTTTTATGGCTCTATGTCAATTGTTGGGGTACACTTATCGAAGTGCCCTTTTTTTGTAGTTGACTAGATGAGTGAACATAAAGCTTTATTTCTTAGTCTCTTAAAGTTCCGAATGCCATATGACATTCGTTTGATGACTTTAATCTTGTTGTTTATTCCCTCAATAAATCCATTCGTGTAAGGGAAGAGAA
>NZ_JACIDF010000019.1 GCF_014196195.1 Anoxybacteroides rupiense
AAAAGAAAGTTGATTGGCTATTATTTAAATTTCGGTTGACCATACCGAAATTTTTCGATTAACGCTTCGTTTTGTTCAGTTTTCAAAGAACATTTTCGCTTTTCTTTCAAGAGCGACTTTATTAATGTAACATTTATCTTTTTTTGTGTCAACTATTTTTTTATTTTTTTACACCGTTTCGCAACGGCTTTAATAATATAACACCGATTTGTGTAATCAGTCAATAGTTAAATTTATGTTATTTTTTCCGTATTTATTGCATCAAAAAATTCATCTTCTGCTATGCACATTCATCTATTCTCATCTTGTTCTTGTACTATATAAATTATGAGTGAACAGTTATTTATAAAAACTCTTAGTCAAAATACGAGTACAACCACTTTCCTTTTCGTCACACATCCGTGCGATAAAGGTCGGAACGCCGCTTTTAGATCATTGATGGCTCTTTAAAGCGGCATATCGACCAGTTTCCTTATCCAGCAAGTTTACATTTGCACGTAACGACCCACCCGCACCTAGGCTGTCTTCATTATGTATGAAGCACCCAAATTTCTCCTTATGCTCCGTTTTTATTGAAACGAAAAAATTGTAAGACACGATCCGTCACTTTCTAACGAGCTCTCCATTCACTCGCAATCATCCCGTATACAATATGGTCAACAAAATGGTCATAAAGCCATTCTGCCTCTCTTATGGTTCCTTCATTAACAAAACCTAAACGCTCTGGAATGGCTCGGCTTTTTTGATTTTCTACCGCACAGCGAATTTCAACTCGATTTAATTTCAACTCTTGAAAAACGTAGTCGATGCAAGCCTTGCATGATTTTGTCATCAATCCAAGCCCCTGAAACGGTTCGCCCAACCAATAGCCGATGCTCGTCTTTCTATTGTTGCGGTCGATATAATGGAGACCGATGACCCCTGCAAGTACCCCTTTATACCAAATTCCCGCTTCAAATCCATTGCCCGCTGCGAATTTTTTCAAAGTCCCTTCAATAAACGCTCTGGAATCTTCTACTGCTTTCACGGCATCAACCCAAGGCAACCACCGCCGCAAATGCGGTCTGCATGAGTCAACTAAAGCAAACAAACGCTCTGCGTCTTCACGTGTTAACAACTTCAAATAAACATCCCGATCAATAGAACAAATAAACATATGTATTCCCCCTTTTCCTTGTGTTTTTACGATAAGCGGACCTCTTCCACCTTTACTCCACTTAGAGACGAAAGACTTCGTGATAAATATGTTATTAAAAATCATTTTAACATATTTATCCAAAAATTGGACCAAAAATCTTTTTTGTAGATAGAAGCATGGCATTATCGTATTTGGATTTAACACATTCACCAAGAAGTCGCCCACCTCTAAATGGAGTGTAGGTGGGGAGGTTCATAACAAAAAGACCAATTCGCAGTTAAACGAATTGGTCTCGATCATTTCAATCTGTTCTACTCTCTTAAAAACACAAAGTAAGCAAGAAAAACAAAGAACAATACATAAAGAATCGGATGAACTTCTTTTCCTCGGCCTTTCAAAATCATAGTAATTGGATAGAAAAGAAAGCCAACTGCAATTCCTGTGGCAATGCTGTAAGAAAGCGGCATTGTAATCAACGTAAAGAAGGCTGGAACCGCAATCTCGAATTTTTTCCAATCAATCTCGCCAATCGATGATGCCATCAAAACACCAACAATAATCAGCGCTGGCGCAGTAACAGCTGAAGTAACAACACTCAACAGCGGCGAGAAGAAGAGAGCAAGCAAGAATAGAATGCCTGTCACCACTGCGGAAAATCCTGAACGCCCTCCTGCTGCTACACCAGCGGAAGATTCGATATAAGAAGTCGTCGTCGATGTCCCGAAAATAGAACCAACCCACACAGCTGTTGCATCCACAAGCAAGGCTTTCCCTGCACGAGGCAATTTGTTATTTTTTAATAATCCTGCTTGATTCGCAACAGCCAAGAGCGTGCCTGTTGCATCAAAAAAGTCAACGATAAAGAAGGTTAAAACAACGCCTATCATTTTCCACGAGAAAATATCTGGCAAATGCTTGATGGCCATGCCAAACGTCGGTGAAATGTCAGGAATCGCACCAACAATTTGATGCGGCACTTTGATTAAACCAAAGATCATACCGACAATCGCTGTAATGACCATGCCATAAAAAACACCGCCATTTACTTTTCTCACCATTAAAATCACTGTAATAAATAAGCCAAAAATCGCTAATAATGTATCACCTTTTTTTAAATCGCTCAATCCTACCAGCGTCGCCGAGTTATCAACAATAATTCCGGCATTTTGCAAACCGATAAATGTAATAAACAAACCAATTCCGGCACCGACCGCGTATTTTAATTCGATCGGAATAGCATCAATAATTTTTTCTCGAATACCAGTCAGAGAAAGAATCGTAAAAATAATTCCAGATACAAATACCCCAGCTAATGCTGTTTGCCAAGGGATTTGCATATGAAGAACAACGGTAAATGCAAAAAACGCATTCAATCCCATCCCTGGCGCTAAAGCGATTGGGTATCGCGCAAAAATCCCCATCATGATCGAACCGTATGCAGCCGCTAGCGCTGTTGCCACAAACACGGCCCCTTGGTCAATCCGCAATTCATTTGGAAAGTCTTCTACCGCACCTAACGAAAGTGTAAAAGGGTTGACGAATAAAATATAAGCCATTGATAAGAACGTTGTGATCCCCGCTATAATTTCCGTGCGGTAATTTGTGCCGAGTTCATCAAATCGGAAATACTTTCTCACTTCTCGATCCCCCTTAAAAAATAATAAACGCTTCCGGTATGCTACCAGAAGCGTTGACTATAAGGATAACGAACATAAAGAAAGAACCATCTTCTAACACAGCATATAAAGAAGACCTACTTTCTCCTTCATTATACCCCGTAGTCAAGCTATTTACGGTAGCTTGGTAGAAACTCTCAGGCCATATCCCCGAGATTATACGACGCATTTTGACAATATTCGTTTTTGCATTTCTATTGTATCAATCGAAATCAAGGTGGTCAATAAAAAAACGAACATTTTATAAAAAATGTTCGTTTTTGTTCGTTTTTATTCCCACTCAATCGTCGCAGGCGGTTTGCTTGTAATATCATAAACCACACGATTCACATGCGGTACTTCATTTACAATACGTGTAGAGATGATTTCAAGTACATCCCATGGAATCCGTGCCCAATCTGCTGTCATTCCGTCAATCGACGTTACCGCACGAATCCCCACTGTATAATCATACGTACGGGCATCTCCCATCACACCAACGCTTCGAATGTCAGGAAGAACGGTGAAGTATTGCCAAATTTCACGATCCAATCCAGCTTTTTTAATTTCTTCGCGCAAAATGGCATCTGATTCACGCACGATCTCCAGCTTTTCTTCCGTTACTTCGCCGAGCACGCGGATGCCTAATCCTGGCCCCGGAAACGGCTGACGCCAAACAATCTCATGAGGAATGCCTAGTTCCGTTCCAAGAGCACGCACCTCATCTTTAAAAAGAGTATTAAGAGGTTCAATAAGCTTGAATTTCATATCTTCCGGTAAACCGCCCACATTATGGTGCGATTTAATGGTTTGTGCTGTCGCTGTTCCGCTTTCAATAATATCCGTATACAGCGTTCCCTGTACTAAAAATTCGATTCCTTCCAGCTTGGCCGCCTCATCGTCAAACACATAAATAAATTCGTTGCCAATGATTTTGCGTTTTTGTTCTGGATCAGACACGCCGTGCAACTTGCTTAAAAAGCGCTCTTTCGCATCGACCTTGATCACATTCATGTGAAACCCTTCACGGAACGTTTTCATCACGCTTTCCGCTTCTCCTTTGCGTAGCAAACCATGATCAACAAAAATACATGTCAATTGATCGCCAATCGCGCGATGCACCAGCACGGCCGCAACAGAAGAATCAACGCCTCCGCTTAAGGCACAAAGCACCTTTTTATCGCCGACAAGCTCGCGGATTTTGCGAACTTCATTGTCAATAAAGCTTTCCATCGTCCAATCCCCGCGACATTGGCAAGCATCAAAAACAAAGCGCTTTAATAAATCGTTCCCATAGACGGAATGGCGCACCTCTGGATGAAACTGCACCGCATAAAACTGTCTTGATTCATCGCTCATCGCCGCAATCGGACATGAGACGCTTGTCGCATCGACCGTAAATCCAGCCGGAGTTTCAGTTACTAAATCTCCATGGCTCATCCAAACGACTTGCTCGGAAGGGAGTGTTTCAAACAATTTTGAAGCGTGCTGCACCTCGATTGTTGCTTTTCCATATTCCCGATGTGTCGCTTTTTCCACTTTCCCGCCTAAATGGTGAGTCATTAACTGCATGCCATAACAAATTCCTAAAATCGGCACACCTAGTTCAAAAATTTTCGGGTCGCATGTAAACGCGTTTTCATCATATACGCTATTCGGTCCGCCCGAAAACACAATTCCTTTCGCGTTCAAAGCTTGAATTTCTTCGGCAGTAATCGTGTGCGGATGAAGCTCACTATATACACCGAACTCGCGAATGCGCCGAGTAATCAATTGATTATACTGGCTTCCGAAATCAAGCACCACGATCATTTCATGGTTTTGTTGCACAATGATCACCTCAATCGAGTAATAAAAAACTAGAATCCTTACCTTCTTCCATAAAAAAACGAAGGCAGAATTCTAGCACAGAGCATCATCTGCCTTCGTAGTCGGGTCATTTACGGTGTCCCGGTAGAGACTCTCGAACCGTATTATCGAGGATATACGAAGGGATTTCGTCTTAAATTTTAATTCATTCTATCAACTCTTTCCCTTTACGGTCAAGATGCTATTCTTTTAATTAAATTTTCCCATAATTCTTTCACTTCTTCCCATTGCTGATCGACTATTTCATTTTTATAAATCACCCGTTCATATAGCTGTGTTAGCTGGCTCATTTCATTCGTCCCAAACCAATTATCAATGTAAGCTGCGTATTGGCGCAACGTCTGCCCTTCCTTCCGTTTTAAACCGCAGCTTTTCAGATGGCGGAGCAATGCGTCATAAGCTTTCACAAATGTATCTCCACCATGCCGATATTTAAACTGGAGCAATGTGATATACGGCCACCATTTTCTTCTTGTTCCATATAACAGAATAGTAAGAACCATCAACGAAACCGTTAGAGATAAAACGCTCTTCCAATTGACGATCGAAAGCAAGCGTTCTTGGTTCTGCTGCGGCGATGATGAAAGACGATCCTGCTGCAGTTGTTCCTCCAGCCTTGTACGATTCGGCGCCGTTTGTGTTTGCTGCTGTTCAGGAACTGGAGTTGATTCGACAGCTGATTCAGCTTCCGTAAACTCGTATGGATTATTAAACCCTTGAGTTGGTTCAAATGGAACCCAGCCAATTCTAGAAAAATATACCTCCACCCATGAATGGGCATTATTGTTCGTCACTCGATATAGATCTTTGCCGTCGTCTGTTTCATCGACCCATTGCCCCGATGTATAGCCCTTTACCCAGCGTGCGGGAATATCGATCGAACGAAGCAAGACAATCATGGCCGTTGAAAAATTATCACAATACCCTTTTTTCGTCTCAAATAAAAATTGATCGACATAATCCTGATTTCTGCTTGGCACAGCTACATCCTTTGTTTCATAGGCAAAACCGTTCAAATGAAAATATTGCTCAATGGCTTTTACCTTTTCATAAGTTGTTGCTGCTTGTTTTGTAATTTGCTGAGCCAGCTCTTGAACTCTTTTCGGCAAATGATCCGGAAGTTGTGTATACCTTTTTAAGATCTGTTCATCTGTTACTGGAGGGGAGACTTTCAATTTTTCAATCGAAAAGGTCGGATATTCATAAGTCAATTCATATTCCTGCAAAGGAACAAGATAAGACTCACGATCTGTCGGATAAATTTTTTCATTGGCCGCTTCCATGCGAAAGACGATATCTTTTGAAGCATGGACGGTTTTTAATCCCTCTGGATAAACCAAATAAGAAGCCGGCTGAACCATCCGCACATGCGCTGCCAACTGCTTTTTCTCAACGCTATTTTCAAACCATTGATGAAAGTTATTCTCTTGTTCAAACGTCTTCACTTGAACACTGTCACTAATGTCCCACCCTTTTCCCGTATAAATATCCTTTGTTTCCACTCTCCAATAATGAGTTCCTTCATCCTCCGCTGTAAAAACGACGGTATTATCAGCAATGAACGGACCGCCTAATCGCGAATCATTGTTTCCATAACCGATCTTTTTAACAGCAAACTGGTTCGGATCTTGTTCGCGGTCCTCCGCTGCATAGCTTTTAATAAATGCAACAGGATCAGGCCACTGAGGAGCCAGCTTAGGGCCCGCGTACCCGCAAAGCAGTGCAGCGCCTACTGCGAAAGCCCCCATGACCAACCACTTTGCAGGCTGCTTTGCTGCTGGCAAACGCTCATAATGGAGCCAGCTTAATAGAAAAAAACCTGCTCCTACCAGCCGGACAATCGCCCCAGTCCCCGAAAAAGGGGTAAACGTGTCCAGCACCGCGATATAGATAAAAGTCATCACTAAAAACAGCCAGATCCGTTTCTGTTTAACAAGCCAATATTGCACAAGATAGCACATCATCCACAGCATCAGAAAAAATAGGAAAGTACGAAATCGATCGGTCATGTCTTCCCATTGAAAATGACGGATTAATGAAAGATGATAAACGGCTTCTTCTCCAAACATGAAAAGCCATTGGAAGGACAAAAATGGAGCATGAAAAAACAAATCGTTAAGCGCATAGAAAAGATAACCGATTTTTAGACATACCGACAGCCAGAGCGGCACTCGCAACAGCTCTAAAAGAAAGTAAAAAGCAACAAATACGATAAACACTTGGATATTTTTTGTATCCGATACAACAGTTAGCGGCGCAAGCCATTCCCATAGCAGCCAAAAAGCGAACAAATAGTATGCAAATGTTTTGATCCGGCTTTGTTCCACGTTTACTTCCCACCCTCAACGAAAGCATTAGCAAAGTGCTGGGGCATCGTTACCTTTACAGTGACCCCTTTTTTTCTAAGCATCTCGATCCATTCTCGCTCCTCTTTCGATAGTTGGCCTTCTGCTTTTTTGATTAAAACCACCGTACCGCGGCGATTTTTCGAAGCTAAATCAGCCATGATGGAAGCAGTTTCTTTATACAGCTGCGACGTGATGCAGCAAAAGGAAAACGATAACGGCCACTGCATAGTCTCACGATACATGATGCGTGCAAATGATTCCTGACTATCACAGGCCACTTTCGCTAAGTGATAAAATAACCGCTGTAAATGCGTCTCTCCATTTTGCGCTTGAATCACGATGCGATCCCTTCCTACCGATACGAGACCGGTTTTCACTCCTGCTTTTACCGTCATTCGAACAAAGGAAGCGGTAAATGTGACAACCTCTTCAAATAAGGCTGTAGGAGTGCGATCCAAAAAGACCATAAGATCCTCGCTCTGCCTTTCTTCAAAATCTTTTGTCATCAATTCGTTTTTTCGTGCCGATGCTTTCCAATGAATCCATGAAAAGCGGTCTCCTTGTGTATACTCACGAGCGCCGATCGCCATTGCCGTATCGCGATGGAGCGGAAGCGGCGATACAACAGACCCGTCATCCAACTGTTGTCCCATTTTCCGAGCGTTCATTTCGACATAGCGCGGATAGACAAGGATGCTATCTTCAGTGGAAACGATCGCTTCTTTTGCCACCATTCCCAGTAAATCGGTGATTTTGAAATGAATGGCCGAGAAAATATGCTCTCCACGCGGCAATTCATCCATTTCATATACATATGTGCACATACGCCGTCCTAAGGGCATTAACACTGTACGAAAAGGCGTCATTTTTGCTAAGGACGGCGGCAGCTTTTCTTCGGCTAGTATATAAATGAGCGGAAAAAAACGCGGTAAATCGATTTGCACAGTGACCCGCAATTTTTCACCTGCGTAATAATACACCTTCTGATTAAAGGTTCGTTTTACTTTTATCGAATGGAGGGGATAAAATATTAAAACGAAAGCGTACAGTCCAAAAGGTAGGAAACTGTAGAATAAAAACCAGCTCACGAAGCCTCCCTGAAACATCGCATATGAAAAAAGAATTGCCAACAATCCAAGCACTCTTATGAATTGCCACAAATTTTTCCTGTGTTTTTTCATCAGGCTGTCCCTACCTTTGCACCGGCACTGGCGTTCTGGAAATAATTTCACTAATGATATGCCCTGCAGAAATTCCATCAAATTTCGCATGAGCTTTCAAAATGATCCGATGCGCAAGGACATAAGGAGCTAAAGATTGCACATCATCTGGAAGGGCAAAATCACGTCCATGCACGAATGCGTATGCTTGTACAGCTTTCATTAATGCCACCGATCCGCGCGGACTGACTCCTAAATAGATCGACTCATGGGAACGGCTTCGTTGGACGATTTCAACAATATAGCGTTTCACACGTTCATCTACATACACTTCCTGTACTTTTTCCTGCAATAAAAGCAAATCTTTGATGGTGATCACTGGTTGCAGTTGATCAATAGGAACCACCTTTTCGGTTTTGTTCAAAATATCCATCTCTTCTTGTATGGAGGGATATCCCATGTTTAGCTTCAGCAAAAAACGATCGAGCTGCGCTTCAGGAAGAGGGTAGGTTCCTTCATATTCAATGGGGTTTTGCGTCGCCATAACAAAAAAAGGACGCGGCAATGGCCTTGTTACACCATCCACCGTTAGGCTTCCCTCCTCCATCGCCTCTAGCAAGGCCGATTGCGTTCTAGGAGACGTTCGATTAATTTCATCAGCCAAAATAATATTCCCCATAACGGGACCTGGTTTATATTCAAATTGGCCTTCTTTTGGATTATAAATCGATACGCCGGTCACATCGCTTGGAAGCAAGTCCGGCGTAAACTGAATCCGCTTAAATTGGGCGCTCACGGATTTTGCCAATGCGCGAACAAGCATCGTCTTTCCAACACCCGGAACATCCTCCAGCAACACATGTCCACGCGCTAACAGCGCAACAATGCTTAATGTAGCAACCTCTCTTTTTCCCACGATCACCTTTTCGATATTTTCAACCATTGTACCAATGACCGGATGTAATTCTTCGTTTTTTGGCATGTTCATTCTCCTCTAATGAAATGTTCTTAATCATGATTCATGACAGCACCATTTGGTGATTAGAATGCTAGGACCATCTCTTTCTTAATAAAAGAAATCGGTTATTTTATTTTTGGAAGGATGAGCCTCTAAAAGAGGTTAGCCACAAGCTTCTCTGACTAGTGAAAACATCCGTCACCTTACCTTCTAGAATGATTGGGTCCGTTTTTAAGCTACATGATTTATTTTATATAGATTTTATTGTTTTCACATGCTCGGCTACTCGGATCATCTTTTTATAAAAAATCAGGTCTATCACTACTATTATTCACCTAATAAATCTCAACTCCTTGTTTTGATTGATCTCTTCTGAAAATTTCGTCTTTACTAAAATCATAACACGAATCATTGATTATTCAACATTCAAAAGGATCATAGCCCTTCATTACAAGATGCCGGAAATCGCTTAGCAACATAAGTTGTCCTACCTGTTCATTTTATTTTCTATCATAAGGAAACGGACGGCTGTTGGACCGCTCTTGCCGTCACCAAAAGAAAGGTTGTAATAAGGAGAAAAAACGAACCGCTTTTGAGCCAAATGAAGACCGTCGAAGTTTATGGATGAAACACAACCATCATAAAGATGAGCGTTTTTTTGATTCCTTTGTCAGATAACTAATGGCTAGAGGGGACATACTCCCACCACCTACGCTTCGCTTAGAAGTGGGGGCCTTCTTTCGAAGGGAAGTTAAAATGCTTCAGCCTGACTCTTGATGATGCCAAACGTTCTGCTCTTCCATGTAAGCTTAATAGAATGGGATTCGGTCTGCAAAACTTACGAGAAGCCTTCTAGACAATTGATGACGATTTCGTGGGCAAAAAAGAAAAGGAACACCGGGAAACCCCAGTGTTCCAAGATATTTAGGCAATGATTACATCATGCCGCCCATTCCGCCCATGTCAGGCATTCCAGCGCCAGCGCCTTTGTTTTCTTCTGGCTTGTCAGCGACAACGGCTTCCGTTGTTAAGAACATAGCGGCAACAGATGCTGCGTTTTGAAGCGCAGAACGAGTTACTTTTGTAGGGTCAACTATACCTACTTCGATCATGTTCACCCATTCGCCAGTTGCTGCATTGAAGCCGATACCAGGTTGTTCTTTTTTCAAGCGTTCAACGATAACAGAACCTTCTAAACCAGCATTTTGCGCAATTTGACGTACTGGTTCTTCAATCGCGCGAAGAACGATTTTCACACCAGTTGCTTCATCGCCTTCTGCTTTGATTTCAGCTACTTTATTATATACGTTTAATAGCGCTGTACCACCGCCGGCTACGATACCTTCTTCAACAGCCGCGCGTGTAGAGTTAAGAGCGTCCTCAATGCGCAATTTGCGTTCTTTTAATTCTGTTTCTGTAGCAGCACCAACTTTGATTACTGCTACGCCGCCAGCTAATTTCGCTAAGCGCTCTTGTAATTTTTCACGGTCAAATTCAGAAGTAGTTTCTTCTAATTGAGCACGAATTTGATTGATGCGTGCTTTAATCTGATCAGATTCGCCCGCACCTTCTACGATGGTTGTATGCTCTTTTGTTACAACCACTTTTGCAGCGCGGCCAAGAGATGCAATAGTTGCAGACTTTAAGTCACGGCCTAATTCTTCAGTGATCACTTCACCGCCAGTTAAAATCGCGATATCTTCCAGCATCGCTTTGCGGCGGTCACCAAAGCCAGGAGCTTTAACAGCAACAGCTGTAAATGTTCCGCGAAGCTTGTTCACAACTAGTGTCGCAAGCGCTTCACCTTCAACATCTTCAGCAATGATAAGCAATGATCTGCCTTGTTGCACGACTTGCTCTAATACAGGCAAGATTTCTTGAATGTTTGAAACTTTCTTATCAGTAATTAAGATGTATGGATTGTCTAATACTGCTTCCATTTTTTCCGTATCAGTAATCATGTATGGAGAAGCGTAACCGCGGTCAAATTGCATTCCTTCAACAACATCTAATTCTGTTGTAAAGCCTTTGGATTCTTCTAATGTAATAACACCGTCGTTACCTACGCGCTCCATTGCTTCTGCGATTAATTGGCCTACTTCTTCATCAGCCGCAGAAATCGCAGCAACTTGAGCAATAGAGTCTTTGCCTTCGATTGGTTTAGAGATTGCTTTCAACTCTTCAACTGCGACAGCCACCGCTTTTTCGATACCTTTGCGGATACCCATTGGGTTTGCGCCAGCTGTTACGTTCTTTAAGCCTTCACGGATCATCGCTTGAGCTAATACAGTTGCAGTCGTTGTACCGTCACCAGCAACGTCGTTTGTTTTGCTTGCTACTTCAGCAACAAGCTTCGCACCCATGTTTTCAAATGGATCTTCTAATTCGATTTCTTTTGCAATCGTGACACCATCATTTGTAATTAATGGAGAACCGAATTTTTTCTCTAATACAACGTTGCGCCCTTTAGGACCTAATGTTACTTTTACTGCATCTGCTAATTTATCAACACCGCGTAGCATCGCGCGACGAGCTTCTTCACTGAATTTAATTTCTTTTGCCATGAACCATTACCTCCTCCAGCAATCTAAATTTTCATTAAGTATTTGTTGAAATATCTATGTTATGAAAGCCGTACGAAATGATTAACCAACGACAGCCAAAATATCGCTTTCACGCAAAATTAAATATTCCTTGCCTTCGTATTTTACTTCTGTTCCTGCATATTTTGAGAAGATAATGCGATCGCCCACAGCTACCTCCGGAGCTACACGCTCACCGCTGTCAAGCACACGTCCTGTACCAACAGCCACTACTTTTCCTTCTTGCGGTTTTTCTTTTGCAGTGTCTGGTAACACAATACCGCTTGCTGTTCTTTCTTCTGTTTGGACAAGCTCAATCACAACGCGATCACCTAATGGCTTTAACACGGAAAACAACCTCCTCAACAAAAATTTTTATTCTCATTTTATTAGCACTCATCATCAACGAGTGCTAACACACTTATAATATTAATGAACTTCCCTTTTTTTTGCAAGTAAAAAATACAAAAAAAATCTGCAACTTTGTGCACCCTTTTCAATTATGTCACATTCCTGCAAATATAAACATCCAATTTGTCGCCCGAAGGAATCTGAGATCCTTCAGGTAGACCATTTCATTCTCCTTTTTCTCTGCTCGTTCATTCTGCTGGGAGTTTTTCATGGGAGATCAACCTCCCTCACCTACACTTTGTGTAGAGGTGGGAGGTTTTTTGGTGGATTATGCTCAATTTTTTTCCTATCCCTTTACTTAGGAAAGGGGGATCGTCTAATCCAAACAACTTGAAATATGAAATAAATCGAATGATGTCCACATGCAAGCATTTCAACGGTCAGCCGGTCGAACAACATTGTTGCTAAAGCCCTTGATGGTTTGGTGAAGCAGCGTAGTTCGACCACCAAAACGAAAAATTAAAAACGTTAACCGAGCGTTGATGAATCGAATAGCATGGCGAAATCTCATAACGAAAAGCTTCATCATACAGCTCCGTTTACAGACTGAAAACTTTTCCGCCAACATAAGATTACCACATTCTTGGCTTTATATCCTTCAATCATCTAAAGCGCGCTCCCCTGTTGTCTTACCATTTCAATCAAACATTTTAATCATTATTTTTCTCCAATATGTGCTACAATACGAAAAGCAGCGATTACTTTTTAGCAAAGGGGAATTTTCCATTGAAACGGCAATATTGGTATGTCATTATAGCATATGTCATCATGCAGCTATCTAGTATAGCTGGCGTCCCGCTCTTAGTATTTCTTGGAGTCGGAGCACATTCTCATAATGCAGTAGAAGCAGCCTCAGGCTATTGGGCCGTCATCAGCTTTTCGATTACCTTTTTTCTTGTTCTCTTTTTCCTTCGCAACGATATCAAGCAGCGCCATGAACGCGATCGTGCTCCATTATCTGTCGCGTGGGTGTGGGCGATTGGGGGCTTCTTTTTGGCGCTATTTGCCCAAGGCATTGCGGCCAATATTGAATATCGTCTATTCGGCATTCAGGCAGGATCGGAAAATACGAAAACCATTATTGAAATTATTCGCCTCACTCCGGCCCTTGTGATCGTCACATCTGTTATTGGGCCCATTCTAGAAGAAGTGATTTTTCGTAAAATTATCTTTGGCACCCTGTATAATAAGTATAATTTCTTGATTGCGGCTACGATTAGTTCCTTATTGTTCGCAGTCGTCCATATGGAGCTTGAACACCTTCTCCTGTATTCAACCATGGGATTTACATTTGCTTTTCTTTATGCCAAAACAAAGCGTATTTTCGTTCCGATCTTTGCTCATGTGACAATGAATACGTTCGTTGTCGTGATGCAAACCGTCTTTGCTGATCATATCGAACAAATCATAAAAGAAACCGACAAGATGCAATTTATATTTGGGGGCTTTTCATTATGAGAATTTCACCTTTAAGCACCGCGTTGTTCTACTTTCTAATGGGGGCTTTATTCACTTATTTAGCCACTCAAAGCGCCCATGAGAGCATATGGAATTTCTCTACCGTTGCCTTAATGGTCTTGGCCACTTTAGACTTCGGTGTATTTTTGCGACTGATCACCCTATATATTAGAATTCGAAATCAACAAAAATAAAAAGGGCTGACGTTCATTTTAAGTCAGCCCTTGCTTGTTCCGCTAAAAGCACTTTTCGATAGGCGATTCTTGAGATCCATATGCTCACTTCATATAAAAAAGACAACGGAATCATTACAATTAATTGTGATATTACATCTGGAGGGGTTATGATCGCTGCTACAATTAATAAAAGCAAATACGCATACCTTCTCCCTTTTGACAGTAAAAAAGGGGTAATCAACCCAAGACGCGTTAAAAACATAACGATCACCGGCAATTGAAATAACGCACCAAACGGCAATACAAGCTGAAGCAAAAACGTAAAATATTCGTTAATGCCAATTACTTGATTGATGCCTAGATCTGTCGCCAAGTCTTGCATAAAACGGACGACAAATGGAAACAAAACAAAATAGGCAAAGCTAATGCCGCTTAAAAATAAAAATAATGACAATGGAATATAGCTAAGTGTCACTTTTCTCTCTTTTTCGTATAGTCCAGGGCTGACGAAGGCCCAAATTTGATAAAGCAAAACCGGTGCGGTCATAATCAAAGCGATGACAAATGCAAATTGCATATAAATTTTAATCGGATCGGTCAATCGAAAGGCATTCATCGTTAACTCTCTTGCTTCATCAGCCTGTTGCAAATACCGAATCACAGGCTCGACAAGAAAGAAGCTGGCAGTCAAAGCAATAGCAAAAAAAATCAGCACAATAATCAATCGTTTTCTTAATTCCCCAAGATGTTCATATACAGACATTTCTTTATCGCTCATATGGAACCATCCTACCGTTCATCGTTACGCTTTTTTGTTGTTTTCTTCTTCATCCGTTAATCCCTTCGTCGCACTCTTAAATTCTTTTAGCGACTGGCCGAGCGATTTCCCCAGCTCTGGAAGTTTTTTCGTCCCAAACAATAAGACAATAACAAGCAAAATAAGTAAATATTTCACAATGAGTTCACTCCATTTGATTCAGATGGGTAATTCTTTAAAAAATATACAAGCGACTGTAGCTCAATGGCCAAATCAATATGATGCACCCGGATGTTTTCCGGCACATTTAGGCGTGCAGGAGTGAAATTCAAAATGCCTTTGATTCCCTTCTGCACAAGACGATCCGTAATAGACTGCGCAGCATGCGCTGGAACGGTTAAAATCGCCACAGAAATTTGTTCATGGATGAGTTCTTCCAGTTGATTTAAGTGATAAACAGGCACTCCACCCACTTCTGTCCCTACTTTTGCTTGATCGACGTCAAAAGCCATCACGATCTTTGTATTATTATTTTTCATAAAATTATAATTTAAAAATGCTGTTCCTAGATTTCCGACTCCGACTAACGCCACTTCCGTGATTTCATCTTGATCAAGCGTCTTGCGAAAAAACGATAATAAATAACTAACATTATACCCATAACCCTTTTTTCCAAGAGCCCCAAAATAAGAAAAATCACGCCGAATGGTTGCTGAATCGACTTTAACGGCTTCGCTTAATTCAGCTGAAGATACTCGCTGTTTTCCTGAAGCATATAAATTTTTTAAAAAACGATAGTATAGTGGTAATCGCTTAGCAGTTGCCTGTGGAATTTTCGGCTGTTCATTGCTCATGATAAATCCCCCGCATTCACTTAAACCGTCTTACTTTGCTTTACGCTGGTAGTGTCCGGATTTCCCTCCGGCTTTTTCTACGAGATATGTTGGCCCAATCACCATTCCTTTATCCAACGCTTTGCACATATCATAAACCGTAAGCGCACAGACCGAAGCAGCCGTGAGGGCTTCCATCTCTACCCCTGTGCTCCCTTTCGTTTTCACAGTCGCTGTAATGATCAGCTCACAGCTCTGTTCATGCATCCTCCATTCGAATTGAATATCGACTCCTTTTAACATTAAAGGATGGCACATGGGAATAAGATCAGCAGTTTTTTTAGCCGCCATAATACCAGCGACTTGAGCAACCGCAAGGACATCTCCCTTTTTTACAGAATGGCTGACAATTCCTTCATAAATCTCCTGGCTCACCGTAATACTTGTCCGAGCCACCGCCACACGCACGCTATCCGCCTTTTCGGTAATATCGACCATTTTGGCGCGGCCTTGTTCATTAAAATGCGTAAAAGATGCCAATAATATCTCCTCCACTTATAAACTATACACTATTTTTTCCCGTCTGTCTTTTCTAACTCGTTTTATTGCCCAAGTAAAAGCTCTTGCGATACACTAGTAAAACGAGAGGTGAAAAACAATGATCATTTTACAAATACGACAACTTTCTAAATATTTTGGCGCTGATCTTATTTTATCGAATATAAAATTAGAAATACAGTCAAAAGACCGCATCGCTCTCGTCGGAAGAAACGGAGCGGGAAAATCAACGCTACTTAAAATCATGGCTGGCGAACTGTCATATGACAGCGGGGAAATCATCAAACCTAAAGACGTCACGATCGGTTATCTTGCCCAAGATAGCGGCCTCGATTCCACCCTATCAATATGGGAGGAAATGATGACCGTGTTTTCCCCATTAAAAGCAATGGAACAAGAGCTGCGCACAATGGAACAGCAGATGGGAGATCCCGATCTTCTTGCAGACCCAAAACGTTACGATAAATTGCTAAAAGAATATGATATCCTGCAAGAAAAATTTAAAGACCAAGGGGGATACCAATACGAAGCAGACATTCGTTCCGTTTTGCATGGACTGCGATTTTCTGAATATGATTACACCACTACTTTTGTTCAATCGCTTAGCGGTGGACAACGAACCCGCTTGGCGCTGGGCAAAATGCTGTTAATGAAACCAGATCTTCTTATTTTGGACGAACCAACAAACCATTTAGATATCGAAACTTTAACATGGCTTGAGCAATACTTGCAAACATATCCAGGAGCTATTTTAATCGTTTCGCACGATCGTTATTTTCTTGACAAAGTAGTGACACAGGTGTATGAATTATCGCGGACAAGCATAAAAAAATATATCGGAAACTACAGTAAATATTTACAGCAAAAAGCAGAAGACCTTGAGCGCGAATGGAAGCTGTATGAAAAACAACAAGAGGAAATGGCAAAGTTACAGGACTTCATCCAACGAAATATCGCTCGCGCTTCTACAACTAAACGAGCACAAAGTCGCCGTAAACAGCTTGAAAAAATGGAACGAATCGATAAACCCATATCTGAAGAAAAATCAGCCAATTTTTCCTTTGAGATTGAGCGCCCAAGCGGAAATGAAGTATTAATTGCCGAAAACCTTTCCGTTGGTTATACACCTAATGAACCTGTGATCCGCGGTGTACAATTCCGCATTACTAAAGGCGATAGCATTGCCCTTGTCGGACCAAACGGGATCGGAAAATCGACACTGCTTAAGGCAATTGTAAACAAAATCCAGATACAAAACGGTAACTTACGGTATGGCTCCAACGTACAAATCGGCTATTATGACCAGAATCAAGCAGACTTATCATCAAATAAACGAGTGCTTGATGAGCTTTGGGATGAGTATCCGCAAAAAACAGAAAAAGAAATTCGTACCGTATTAGGCAATTTTCTATTTTCTGGCGATGACGTTCTAAAGCCGGTATTTGCATTAAGCGGCGGGGAAAAAGCACGACTGGCATTAGCCAAGCTCTTGATGCAAAAAGCAAATTTCCTGATTTTAGACGAGCCTACTAACCATTTGGATCTAGATAGTAAACAAGTGCTCGAAAACGCGTTAATTGATTATCCCGGAACCATTCTTTTTGTATCGCACGACCGTTATTTCATTAACCGCATTGCTACCAAAGTGTACGAGCTCACTCAAGAAGGAGTCGTTGAATATTTAGGAGATTATGATTATTACCTTCATAAAAAAGCAGAAATGCTTGAACTGAAGCAGCTTCAGGAAGAGGAGAAGCAACGGAAGCATAATAAAGGAGGAGCTTCCATAAAGCAGCAATACGAACTCGACAAGGAAACAAAGAGACTAGAACGACAACGAAAAAAACGAATTGAAGAAATTGAAAATGAAATTAGTCAATTAGAAGACAGCATCAGCGAGAGCGAACAGCAATTATGCGATCCCGAAATCTATGGAGATTTTCAAAAGGCACAAGAACTCACTAAAGAAATTGAAATGATGAAAGAAACCTTAGAAGCCTTAATCGAAGAATGGGAAGAACTCCATACATCCCTAGCCGAACATAAAGGGACCCGGACTCCATCATAAACATTGAATAAAGCAATAACGATCCTATACCATTTTGCACCATCTTCAAGCCGCCTTTATCGAAAAGACTGTTAACATCGTTTATTAGTCGATTAACACACTTTTACTATAATATTTTGATCCCCTTCTATTGCTATAAAAGCAATAGAAGGGGATTCTCCAATAAAACTATCCACATTTTTTTACACAGAATTTTTCTTTTAAATTAAGTTATTCACCGTATTTTCCACAATATCCACAAAAAAGTCTAAAAATACTCACAAAAAATTGTGGTTAAAGATAACTTGGTATTCCTAATTCATGATAAGTTTTCCACATTACCCACAATATGTGGATAATTATATTAACAACTAAACATTTTCTCAAAAAAAAATCCTCTTGACTACGCAGAGGATTTTTGGTCTTACTCCAATTCAAGACCAGGATCAGCATTTAACGATAGCTCGCTTCGTTTTCCATGTGCAAACAATATCGTTCCAGCTGCTGCAATCATCGCAGCATTATCCGTACAAAGAGACAACGGCGGAATGACAAGCTCTACCTCCTGCAGCTCGGCCATTTTCTGTTCCAGCGCCGTCCTGAGCCCTCGATTTGCCGCTACTCCCCCAGCTAACAAAACTTGGCGCACATGATATTCTTGAGCTGCTTTGATCGTTTTGGTGACTAGTACATCGATGACACTTTCCTGAAAGCTTGCCGCCATATCTTGGATTTCTATTGTTTCGCCTCGTTGCTCGGCATTATGCAGCGTATTAATGACCGCCGATTTCAACCCGCTAAAACTAAAGTCATATGAGCCGTCCTCCAGCCAGGCTCTCGGTAAATCGAGCGTCGCTCTTCCCTCATGAGCCAACCGATCGATGTGCGGGCCCCCTGGATATGGCAACCGCAACGCTCGAGCTACTTTGTCATACGCCTCTCCAGCTGCATCATCCCTTGTTTCGCCAATCACTTCAAATGAGCCATGCTCTTTCATATATACAAGCTCTGTATGCCCCCCAGAAACAACAAGTGCCAGCAGCGGAAACTTCATTTCCGTCACAAGACGATTGGCATAAATATGCCCAGCGATATGATGCACAGCGACTAATGGCAGCTGATGCGCAAAAGCGAGCGCCTTGGCAGCATTTACCCCAATTAAAAGAGCTCCGACAAGCCCTGGCCCTTGTGTGACTGCAATAGCATCTAACTCTGCAAAAGATAGATTGGCTTCGTGCATCGCTTTCTCGATCACAAGGGTAATTTGCTCCACATGGTGACGTGAGGCTACCTCTGGAACAACACCGCCAAATCGCTTATGGCTTTCAATTTGCGAAGCCACCACATTCGCCATGATTTCTTTTCCATTTTTCACTATAGCTGCAGCTGTTTCATCACAGCTTGTTTCAATTCCAAGTACATATACATCTTTGTTCATCTTAATTTCACCCACATTACAAGAGCATCTTCTTGATTATCTGGATAATATTTCTTCCGAATGCCTCCATTTAAAAATCCGAGCTTTCGATACAATGACTGTGCGACATGATTGGAAACACGCACCTCCAGCGTCATCGTTATCGCCCCCAGCTGTCTAGCCATTTCCATCATCATTCTCATAAGCGCTTCGCCTAACTTTTTACCGCGATACTCCGGTAATACAGCCACATTGGTAATATGCGCTTCGTCAATAACAACCCACATCCCACAATAACCAATCATATGCCCATTATGCTCCATGACGACATACTTCGCATATTGATTGTGAACAAGCTCATTATAAAATGCTTCACGGCTCCACGGAAGCGTAAATGACGCCTTTTCGATCGCTAGTACACCATCGATATCATTTAACGTCATCATCCGAAAATTAATTTCCATGGCTTTCTTGCTCCTTCTGCCTAGCAAGCCAATTAACTTCCGCTTCAGCTAAGCGCACATAATTAGGGACAAATGAGTGAACATCCTCTGATGTTCTATTCATCCCCAAAAAAGCCAATTCGCTTGGACGCGGCAATTGTAACGCTGGTGGGCCAAACACTGCTAATGAACCGAGCACCCCTGTTAATATATCTTGATGGAGAGCAACATCTCCGCCCAAAAATAAAACTGGCTCCTGTTTTTCCCGCAACCATTGCGCCCATCCACTTGATAGCACAATTCGGTCGCTTTCTACACATTCTAGCTGATTACCATGATAACGATACAACCCTGTATAAATTTGCCCTCTTCTTGCGTCAAATAAAGGGCAAATCAACCCATTAAAATAATGTCCATTGGCAGCGAGCACTTCAAGGCTAGATACCCCTACAATCGGAATATTCAATGACCAGGCTAACGTTTTGGCAACTGTAACACCAATGCGTACACCTGTATAAGAGCCTGGTCCCTTCGCTACAACAATTAAATCGAGTTCTTGAGGTGTAACTTGGCAATTTTCCAATAACAGTTGGACAGCGGGCATTAAGCGGGTGGAATGATCCTTTTTGATATTTGTGAGGATTTCCCCTTTAACGACCGAACCTTCCACTAAGGCAACGCCCAAAGCAGCATTCGATGTATCAATCGCTAATACTTTCATCCCTCTATAATCTCCTTGCATAACTGTTCATATCGTTTTCCAATGGGTTCCAATACCATTTTTCTTTCCTGATCTCCATGATGATAAAGATGGATATACAATAATTCATCAGGAAGCTGGGGCTTAATCAAATGAGCCCATTCGATCACGGTAACGCCATCACCTTCAAAATACTCGTCGAACCCCAAGTCTTCAAACGTATCCTCCAAACGGTATACATCCATATGATAAAGCGGGAGACGTCCTTTATATTCCTTGACGATCGTAAAAGTCGGACTGCTGACGGCTCGCGTAATGCCTAGCCCTTTAGCTAGCCCTTTCGTAAACGTTGTTTTTCCTGCTCCTAAATCTCCTTCTAAGGCAATCACATCTTTTGGCTGCAATTGTTCTGACAGCCTAACAGCAAATTCCATGGTTTCCTCGGCTGAGTGCATAACTAATTCATAAATCGCCATCATCTGTCACCTAACTTTAATCATTGTTTGCCATTTTCACGTACCCAACAGAAATATGGATTTCCTTCAACAATATCCCCACAGGTCGATTTATTTTTCAGTAAGTTGTTCAACATTTATGTTAGGAATATGAAATCATGTCTAATCGCTAAGCAATTTGGCAGACTAATCAAAAAGAAAACTTGAGAGAGTTTCTTTTGGTGAACCAACGTACCTGATTTAAACTTGATTATAACTGCTTGTTCTACCATTAACTAAATTTTATTGCCTGCGCTTGAAATTGTATCACATTCCGGTAAACTGGTGCTACTTTCTTATGATATCAGCAGAAATTTGTTTGTTGAACGCTTTCCGATTCCAGTGTTGGATAGATGATAGACGCTAAAAAGAGAAACTTATTTTGTTAGCAAGAGGGGCTTTGGTCATCAGAGTAGAAATATTGGTAATGGTAAGAAATCTTTTTTACGCCCTCAGCTAAAGCTTCTTCACTGTCTATATGGGATTTGCAGGGATACTCTTGCGGCTGGTAGACATGTTACTGGTTACTGATAAGCTCATGATACCGTGTAGTATATTGCATGAGACAAATAAAGATAAAACATCCTTAAGAGTTCGGATTCTTAAGGATGTTAATAAAATGGTTCTATTCATCAAAAAGGGGGAATGGGTGAAAAAGCAGAAAAAGGCATAAAAAAACACGAAACCCATTGTTTCGCTAGCAATGGCGGTCCCGACGGGACTCGAACCCGCGATCTCCTGCGTGACAGGCAGGCATGTTAACCACTACACTACGGGACCATTTTGTTTTGGTTGCGGGGGCAGGATTTGAACCTGCGACCTTCGGGTTATGAGCCCGACGAGCTACCAGACTGCTCCACCCCGCGGCAATAAAATCATTCAAACAACATTTATAAAAAACAAAGGATAGCCTAGCAACGTCCTACTCTTGCAGGGGCGTTAGCCCCAACTACCATCGGCGCTGGAGAGCTTAACTTCCGTGTTCGGGATGGGAACGGGTGTG
>NZ_JACIDF010000020.1 GCF_014196195.1 Anoxybacteroides rupiense
GTTCCCATCCCGAACACGGAAGTTAAGCTCTCCAGCGCCGATGGTAGTTGGGGCTAACGCCCCTGCAAGAGTAGGACGTTGCTAGGCAAACAAACAATAGGACCTGACTAAACGTCACGTTTAGTCAGGTCCTTTGTTTATATATAAATCCAAGTTAATAAACGGACATATATTTCATTCCGTCTCGCAAGTCTGCACGGTCCTTATCGTATCGATTTGACAGTACCACTTCCTTAAGCCACTTCCAACTCCGTTCCATAAGATTGAGAGTAGGCGAGTAAGGCGGCAAGAAGAAAAGTGTCAGCCTGTCTTCGTGTTTAGTCAAAAAAGGACGCAGTGCAAGGGCGTGGTGGTAGCGAGCATGGTCCAGCACCAGAATGAGATGCTTTTGCGGATGGCATGGAAGCAAGTATTTCAAGAACTGGTGAAAGGTTTGGGTGTTACACGTGTCCGTTTCCATGCAGAATACCTCTCCTTCTTCTGGATTCACCGCGCCAAACAGGTGAAGTGTCGTCTGAGATTCAGAAACGGGCATTTGTTTTTGTTTTCCTTTCGGCTGCCAGGTGGCATGTAGGGTTTGGACATCACGGATATGGCTTTCATCTTCATATAACAGAACACAGCAGTCGGTCATCACGTTTTTTTATCATGTTCAGCTCACTTTGGAAATTCTGTTGTTTTTGTTCGTTAGCTTTGATCAGGACATACGTCGGTCGCGTATAGCGAAAGCCGAGTCGATGCACCATGAGGCGAATACCTTCCCTTGACATTCCCACATGAAATCGGTTCATGAGAAAGGTTTGGATCAGTTTCGTATTCCAGTACGACTCTTGCGCAAACCCAAGTTCACATGGTGTTTGTTCACTCACGATGGCGATCCACTCATCTTGTTCTTCCAGAGACAAGTAGGTAGGCTTGTGCGAATTGAAGTTCCGGCTCAACAACTGATCGAGACCGCCTTCTGAAAACAGACGAACGTATTCGGATACGCTTTTGCGATTCAAACCGAGGCAAGCAGCAACCTCAATGCCCTTGTATCCTTCCATCACCATCCGAATGGAAGCCACTTGCTTGTACTGCCATGTGTGTTTGGATTGTTTTTCTTGTTGGCGTAATGTATCAATGGTCCAGCCGTGTGTCTCTGTAATTTGCCAAGTTTTCATCTCTACCACTCCTGTCCGTCTATCCTATTTTCAGTGTAGACGGCTCAGAGACGAGATAACCGTATGCCCAAAAAAGAACTTGGATTTATATATAAATGATTTGGTGGTCAACGGCCGCTCTACAAACTTTTTTATCATGTACTTATTGTAGTAGAGGCCAAGATCAGAGATCCGGGGACTCATGAATGGATCTCGACAAGCGACTGTTGCAAAATACGATCAGTTAGTTAAAGCTAAATACTCATACAATAAAAAAGGGACTTTTTCAAATGTTACAGATAAAAACTTATGGATAAACGGATAGGCTTCGCTCGAATAGGAATGTAGCAATTCACTCCACCATTCTGTTTCGTATCGAGAGATCATGCTTAAGTTATATAATAATAAATAATGAAATATAACCTCCTGTTTTTGAAATATCTCTTCGCGTTGTGTCGGAAGACGATATGTTTTCGTGCTCAAATCAAACATAAACGGTTCATGCTCTAATGATTTTAATTGATCAGTACAAATGGCTTTAATATAATTCCCCTCTATTTCAACAGATTCTTTTTGAATCCAGTGCCATTCTGGAATGACATGGCTTATGAAATGAGAAAATGTCATATGGTAATCGTCTAAAATAGTAACTGGAATGAGGATGCATTGTCGAAAAGGATCGTAATGGACTTTCCTTGATAGCTTAGCCCCATAGTAGACTTCAAACAATTCGTGAAGCTCGCTAATGCGCTTTAATAAAGAACGCATTTGAAATTTTTCTCCAGCCATATGTTTCACATGGAACATTTTTTCAGAAAAATGAGTAAACAATCCGTGCTTTTGAACCTTTACTTCGTCATTGAAAAAATTATAATTTTGTTTTTTTTGCTTTCTTGTTGAAACACCATGCGCTAAAACAGATGATGACATGGGATAATCAGCATCTACAGTAAGAATACAAGCTTTTAAAAGCTGGACCATTCCATAAAATAAAAGGACAGGTTGAATTGAGAGAGGAGCTGTTCGAGCTGTCAGATAAAAGCTTTGACCATGCTGTAAATAGTAAAGAAAAGCGTAGCCATTTGCATAACTTTTTTGTTTTGCGTCTTCTCTTCCCGCCTTGGAATAACAACGGTATAACAATTGTTGAACCATGCTTGTAGAATGGAAAGAGGAAAATTTCATCCAAACTTCCTCGCTATGTAACATTGACCATTCCCCTTTCGTTGAAATGATAAAATTGAAAGAAAAATCGAACATTTCCTTGATTCCTTGACAGTATTTTAACCAGTTGTTAAGCTACTAATAATATTTCCGGATGAGGAGGATAAAACATGTGGGAATCTAAATTTGTAAAAGAAGGATTGACCTTTGATGATGTTCTTCTTATTCCTGCAAAATCAGAAGTATTGCCTCGAGATGTAGATGTTAAAACTCAACTTACTCCAACGTTATCGTTAAATATTCCCATTATCAGTGCAGGGATGGATACCGTTACTGAAGCAGAAATGGCGATTGCAATGGCTCGCCAAGGTGGATTAGGAATTATTCATAAAAACATGTCAATCGAACAACAGGCAGAGCAGGTAGACAAAGTTAAGCGTTCAGAACGTGGAGTAATTACTGATCCATTCTTTTTGACTCCAGATCATCAAGTATATGATGCGGAGCACTTGATGGGCAAATATCGCATTTCCGGTGTTCCAATTGTTAATAATGAAACAGAACAAAAGCTGGTCGGCATTATTACCAATCGAGACTTACGTTTTATTCAAGATTACTCCATAAAAATTTCCGATGTCATGACAAAGGAAAACCTAATTACAGCTCCTGTAGGTACTACTTTAGAAGAGGCAGAAAAGATTTTGCAAAAATATAAGGTTGAAAAATTGCCTCTTGTTGACGAAAATGGCGTTTTAAAAGGATTAATCACGATTAAAGACATTGAAAAGGTGATTGAGTTTCCGAACTCAGCAAAGGACGAAAAAGGCCGTTTATTAGTTGGTGCTGCTGTTGGGGTAACAGCTGATACAATGATTCGTGTAAAAAAATTAGTTGAGGCCAATGTGGACGTAATTGTTGTAGATACGGCTCACGGCCATTCAAAAGGTGTTCTTGATATAGTACGAAAAATCCGCGAACAGTATCCGAAGCTAAATATTATTGCAGGAAATGTGGCTACGGCAGAAGCGACAAGAGATTTAATTGAGGCTGGGGCTAATATTATCAAAGTGGGAATTGGACCAGGTTCGATCTGTACGACGCGCGTTGTTGCTGGTGTAGGAGTGCCACAAATCACAGCTATTTATGATTGTGCGACAGAGGCGCGCAAATACGGTGTTCCAATTATTGCAGATGGCGGAATTAAGTATTCAGGCGATATTGTGAAGGCTCTAGCAGCTGGCGCTCATGCCGTAATGCTTGGAAGCCTTTTAGCTGGGGTAACAGAAAGCCCTGGAGAAACCGAAATTTATCAAGGCCGTCGTTTTAAAGTGTACCGTGGAATGGGATCTGTTTCAGCGATGGAAAAAGGAAGTAAGGACCGCTACTTCCAAGAAGATAATAAAAAATTTGTTCCGGAAGGAATCGAAGGCCGTGTGCCTTATAAAGGACCGCTTGCCGATACGATTTATCAACTTGTCGGTGGTTTAAGATCCGGAATGGGCTATTGTGGAACAAAAAATCTAGAAGAATTGCGCGAGAAGTCACAATTTATTCGCATGACAGGTGCAGGATTGCGGGAAAGCCATCCGCATGATGTACAAATCACAAAAGAAGCTCCAAACTATTCCATTTCATAATGATTTGCCTGTTGATGTAACATTAGTAGTTTTTTCAGTGTACAAGCTTTATATGAAAGTTATAGCGCGATTGGAAAGAAGCCGCTCCATTTTTTGACTGTCAGAGGCAAGTCATAGACTTGCCTTCGTCACGCCAAAGTGTGACAGAGAGACGAGCAACAAATGCATTTATCTGGAAGACGTTGTTGTTCGGCCACCTGACTGTCGAAATCAAATAGTCGCTTAGTCGAAGAAGAAGCGAAAATGTTAGCATGCCAAGTTGCATTTCGATCGCTTGAAGCGGAGGAAGGTTCCTCCGTCTATTTTTTTGTATAGGAGTATGTTACAATAACGTTTGTGTAAGGAGGGTGTAAAAGTGAAAAGAAAGAAAAGTATAATAATAGGATTAGTTTTAGTGTTCCTGCTAGCAACGGTTTTTCCATTGAATAAAAAAGTGGAGGCCGCACAGGATCCGATAAATATTGAAGCGGATGCGGCGATACTTGTTGATGCAGGATCAGGAAGAATTTTGTACCAAAAGAATATTGATACCGTTCTTGGAATCGCAAGTATGACAAAAATGATGACAGAATATTTGTTATTAGAAGCAGTGAAACAAAAACGTGTGAAATGGGATCAAGAATATACACCAAGTGATTATGTATACCGTCTGTCACAAGATCGCGATCTATCTAATGTTCCACTAAGAAAAGATGGAAAGTATACCGTTCGTGAGCTTTATGAGGCAATGGCGATCTATTCTGCTAATGCCGCTGCAGTTGCTATCGCTGAAATTGTAGGCGGTTCAGAGGAAAACTTCGTCAGAATGATGAATGAAAAAGCGAAAAAACTGGGGTTACAAGGTTATAAATTTGTCAATGCGACAGGACTAAGCAATCAAGATTTACAAGGATTTCATCCACAAGGAACAGAAGCAAGCGAAGAAAATGTTATGTCAGCTCGTGCTGTTGCTACGTTAGCTTACCATTTACTTAAAGAGTATCCTGAAGTGTTAGAAACCTCGAGCATAACGAAAAAAACATTTAGAGAAGGCACAGACGACCAAATTAAAATGGACAATTGGAACTGGATGCTGCCAGGTCTTGTTTATGGCTATGAGGGAGTAGACGGATTGAAAACAGGATATACAGATTTTGCTGGCTACTGCTTTACAGGAACGGCGGAGAAAAACGGTGTTCGCTTTATTACGGTTGTTATGAATGCAAAAAGCAATGGCAAATCGACCATTAATGCTCGATTCGAGCAAACGAGAAAGCTATTGGATTATGCGTTCAGCAACTATTCATTAAAAGAACTTTATCCAGCAGGGTATCAACAAAAAGGTGACGCTACTTTGCCTGTAACGAGGGGAAAGGAAAAATCAGTAGCTGTTGTCACGAAAAAAACCCTTTCTCTTGTCATAAAAAATGGGGAAGACAAAAACTATAAGCCAGTATATGTGTTTGACAAGAAAAAGCTCAATAAAGATGGAGAGTTAACAGCACCGATCAAAAAAGGCGAAAAAGTTGGATACATGACGGTGCGGTATACGGGAGCTAATGATGATGATTATTTGACACCAAATGGGAAAAGTGCCGTACAGGTAGATGTTGTAGCTAAACAAAGCGTGGAAAAAGCAAATGGATTTGTATTGATGATGAGAGGAATCGGCGGTTTATTCAGCGATATTTGGACAAGTGTGACAAAGACGGTCAAAGGCTGGTTTTAAAAAGCTTCCTCCTCAAGCAGGAGGAGCTTTTTACTTTTTTTATTGTGATTTTTAAAAAAATTGAGGTAAAATAAGAAAATGTAATTAAATTATTTCTTATCGCTTTTCTTTCTTTTTTCATGAAAAAATACGACTACATGAGGTTATTAGGAGGAATCACAAGTGGCTATTACAGGTACAGAGCGTGTCAAACGCGGAATGGCGGAAATGCAAAAAGGCGGCGTTATTATGGATGTGGTAAATGCTGAACAAGCAAAAATCGCAGAAGCTGCTGGAGCTGTAGCGGTTATGGCATTGGAGCGCGTGCCAGCTGATATCCGGGCTGCAGGCGGTGTTGCTCGTATGGCAGATCCAACTGTAGTGGAAGAAGTAATGAAAGCTGTTTCCATTCCGGTAATGGCGAAAGCGCGTATTGGTCATTATGTGGAGGCAAGAGTTCTTGAAGCGTTAGGGGTAGACTATATTGATGAAAGTGAAGTTTTGACTCCTGCTGATGAAGAATTCCATATTGATAAACGCCAATTTACCGTACCATTTGTGTGCGGATGTCGAGATTTAGGGGAGGCAGCTCGTCGGATTGCTGAAGGCGCATCGATGCTGCGGACAAAAGGAGAGCCGGGAACAGGAAATATTGTTGAAGCTGTCCGCCATATGCGCAAAGTGAATGCTCAAGTGCGTAAAGTTGTGAGCATGAGTGAAGATGAGTTGATGACAGAAGCAAAAAATCTCGGCGCTCCGTTTGAAGTGCTGCTTGAGATTAAACGATTAGGCCGGTTACCTGTAGTTAATTTCGCAGCGGGTGGAGTAGCGACTCCTGCGGATGCTGCTTTAATGATGTACTTAGGAGCAGATGGCGTATTTGTAGGGTCTGGTATTTTCAAATCAGAGAATCCGGAGAAATATGCGCGTGCGATTGTTGAAGCAACGACTCATTACGAAGACTATGAACTAATTGCTCATCTTTCTAAAGGGTTAGGCGGGGCGATGAGAGGAATCGATATTTCGTCGTTATTACCTGAACAACGCATGCAAGAACGCGGCTGGTAATCAAGGGAGAAGGTTAAGATGATAAAAATTGGTGTTTTAGGTTTGCAAGGAGCTGTCCGAGAGCACGTTCAGTCGATTGAATCGTGTGGAGCTGAAGCGACTGTCATCAAAAAAATGGAGCAGCTTCAAGAAATCGATGGTCTTATTATTCCAGGTGGCGAGAGTACGACGATGCGTCGGCTAATGGATCAATACGGTTTTATAATGCCGTTAAAGGAGTTTGCTGCACAAGGTAAACCCATCTTTGGAACGTGCGCAGGCTTGATTATGTTAGCTAAACGTATTGTTGGATATGATGAACCACATCTTGGTTTAATGGATATTACTGTTGAACGGAATTCATTTGGCCGTCAGCGGGAAAGCTTTGAAGCGGAACTGTCAATTACTGGAGTCGCTGATGATTTTGTTGGTGTCTTTATTCGTGCACCACATATTGTTGAAGTTGGAGAAGAGGTAGAAATTTTAGCAAAGCACGAGGGACGAATAGTCGCTGCGAGACAGGGACAATTTTTAGGATGCTCTTTCCATCCAGAATTAACAGAAGATCATCGAATGACACAGTATTTTATAAATATGGTTAAAGAATCGATGGAATAAAACCATTGCATCTTGCCGAACCTTGTAGTACATTATTTTTATTAAAAGTGAATGAGCGTTAAAGTGATGAAAGGAAATAGTAGCAGGAATGTTTCTCTTCAGAGAATCGGTGGGTGGTGCGAACCGATGGGAAACGCTTGTGAATCCATCCTTGAGCGAAATGCCGAACGCTTGAACGCAAGTAAGCATTTCCGGTGTCAAGCCGTTACCAATTTGAGTGGAAGACATTTTGTCTTCAATTAGGGTGGCAACGCGGGTTACTCTCGTCCCTTGGTTTAATAAGGGGACGAGAGTTTTTTATTTTAGGAATAAAAAAGGAGGAACAAGAGATGTTAGATTTGAAATTTTTGCGCACGAATTTAGCGGAAGTGAAAGAAAAGCTGAAACATCGTGGTGAAGATTTAACGGATTTTACTCGTTTTGAAGAGCTTGATCAGAAGCGGAGGGAGCTCATTGCTAAAGCAGAGGAGCTAAAAAGTAAACGGAACGAGGTATCTCAACAAATCGCTATTTTAAAGCGGGAAAAGCAAGATGCTGATCATTTGATCACTGAAATGCGTGAAGTTGGCGATCGCATTAAAGTGTTGGATCATGAATTGCGACAAGTCGAAGAGACGTTAGAGATGTTATTGCTTTCGATTCCGAATATTCCACATGAATCTGTGCCGATCGGGGAATCTGAAGAGGATAATGTGGAAATCCGCAAATGGGGAGAACCTCGTGCGTTTTCATTTGAAGCGAAGCCACATTGGGAAATTGCTGATCAGCTTGGCATTTTGGATTTTGAGCGTGCAGCGAAAGTGACAGGAAGCCGATTTGTATTTTATAAAGGATTAGGTGCTCGGTTAGAGCGAGCGCTTATTAGTTTCATGCTTGATCTGCATGTAGAAGAGCATGGATATGAAGAAGTGCTCCCTCCATATATTGTAAATCGTTCTAGCATGACAGGAACAGGTCAATTGCCCAAATTTGAAGAGGATGCGTTTCGAATTGAAAGCGAGGATTATTTTTTAATTCCTACGGCAGAAGTGCCTGTGACTAATCTGCACCGCGACGAAATTTTATCAGCAGAAGACTTGCCGCTCAACTATGTGGCATATAGTGCATGCTTCCGTTCAGAGGCCGGTTCAGCTGGCCGCGATACAAGAGGACTAATTCGCCAGCATCAATTTAACAAAGTGGAGCTTGTGAAATTTGTGAAGCCTGAGGACTCTTATGCGGAGCTAGAAAAATTAACGAGCCATGCTGAGAAGGTGCTTCAGTTGCTAGAACTGCCTTATCGTGTGATGAGCATGTGCACAGGTGATTTAGGATTTACAGCGGCTAAAAAATATGATATCGAAGTTTGGCTCCCAAGCTACGGCACTTACCGAGAAATTTCTTCTTGCAGCAACTTCGAGTCATTCCAAGCGCGCCGTGCTAATATTCGTTTTCGCCGAGATCCAAAAGCGAAACCTGAACACGTTCATACGCTTAATGGATCTGGTTTAGCTATTGGCCGGACAGTGGCTGCTATTTTGGAAAATTATCAGCAAGAGGATGGCACTGTCTTAATTCCAAAAGTGTTGCGTCCTTATATGGGAAATAAAGAAGTCATCCGATAATTATCGGATCAGGAGTAACGGCAAAAATAATAGAAAGATGACTTAAAATATCGGAGGCAAGTCACTGGCTTGCCTTCCGACTGTGATTTTTTATTGATGCCGTTCGTTTCTATTTACACAGCACAAGGATAGCAAGCGAATGAATTTTGTCTGGTACCACGATTATTTTCTTTATATTTCGAATATGGGGGAAAAGGATGAAAAGTATTGACGGATGTATTTTCGTATGGTAAAGTAATTCTTGTCGATAAGGAGGAGTACCCAAGTCTGGCTGAAGGGGTCGGTCTTGAAAACCGAGAGGCGTCGAGAGGCGCGCGGGGGTTCGAATCCCTCCTCCTCCGCCATCAGTTCGTTTAAAGCACCACTGCGCATAAATGGAGATTGTTATTCGAAACGATTCGTTACTTTATTGTAACGAATTTTTTATTTTGCGCTTTGCCCGCTTTATAAAAAACCGCCTCAGAATAGGCGGTTATCTTTTTAAACAGCGGTATTGATGAAGAATGTGAGCCATTTTTTCGATAATTGGCTCAATGGATTGATCGTCTTCCAATAGATCGTAGTCATTAATATTAATGCGAAGTACAGGGCAGGCATTAAAGCTATTAATCCATTGTTCATAACGATCATACATTTCTTTCCAATATTCTATTGGAGTTTGTTGCTCCATAGGCCGGCCGCGCTCTTGAATTCGCCGTAAAATTTCTTCAAAGCTTCCCTCTAAATAAATGACCAAATCTGGGTGAGGAAAATAAGGAGTCATCACCATCGCTTCAAATAAGCTCGTATATGTTTCATAATCGACTTTTGTCATTGTTCCTTTCTCAAAATGCATTTTGGCAAAGATGCCCGTATCCTCATAAATGGAGCGATCTTGCACAAATCCTCCACCATATTCGAAGATTCGTTTTTGTTCTTTGAATCGTTCGGCAAGAAAATAAATTTGCAAGTGGAAGCTCCATCGTTGAAAATCAGCATAAAATTTGTCCAAATATGGGTTTGTATCTACTTTTTCAAAAGAAGTGCGAAACTGTAGTGCTTTGGCAAGAGCTTTCGTCATTGTTGATTTTCCGACGCCGACCGTCCCGGCAATTGTAATGACAGCATCATGCGGAATATGATATTTTTCACGTAAGTTCATTGCAGTTAACTCCTTCTAATCCATTTTTGATTTGTTCAAATATGTAGAGTAAATCTGATTTACGCTGGACAAAATCAAGCTTGTCCCCATCAAAATGTAAAATAGGAATGTGCGGCTTTTCTTTTTTTAACAATTCCATTGTTCGTTCATACGCAATGGATAGTTCATGTAAATACAATGGATCGATCTTTTTTTCGATCTTCCTTCCTCTCATCTTGATTCTGTGTAGCAATGTATCGAGACTCGCATTGAGATAGATGATCATATTAGGCTCTGGCATATCATCCGTTAAGATGTGGTATATTTTTAAGTATTTTTGATATTGATCATATCTTAATGTTCTTTCTGCAAAAATGAGGTTTTTTAGAATGTGATAATCAGCCACGACAGGCTTTTGTTTTTTCAGAAAATCGCGATTGATATCTTCTAATTGCTTATAGCGATTGCAGAGAAAGAACATTTCTGTTTGAAAGCTCCACTCTTCAATATTTTCATAAAATTTCCCGAGAAATGGATTTTCGTCAACGATTTCTTTTAGTAAATGATAATGAAATTGTTCAGAAATAGCTTTGGCTAGCGATGTTTTTCCAACCCCAATCGGTCCCTCTACCGCAATAAACGGTACGATCCCCATGTGACGCCCCTCCTTGATCGTTCAAAGTCTATTTAGACAGACAGGTTTTATTTTAGCATATACGATAAGAGAAAAGGGAGAGATCAATAAAAGAAATAGCACTTGAATATCAAGTGCTTTCTACCTCTTTATAACATTGAAATTATCAGTGATGAGAAGCCAATTTTGTGGGAAATCTAAACCAAGCTTCCAATAGCTAACGCCCCTTAAGCCGAGCTCTTTGACTAAATCAAATTTGGCTTGTATGGAACGAGCATCTTCAAACCATACTTGATGATCGTTTCCGTTTTCGTCCCGATAACGAAAATGAGGGGCTTGTGCTTTTGAATCATATTCGATCGCAGCATGATAACGGTTGGCAAGACGGATTGCTTGTTGCGGACTAATAGCTTGGGCGTATTTCCCCCCAGGAACATATGGAAGCGTCCAATCATAGCCGTATAAATTTTGTCCCATCATAATTTTTGAAGCAGGCATTTCGGTGATCGCATACTCTAATACTTGTCGAACAGGACCGATTGGTGAAACGGGCATTGGCGGTCCGCCGCTATATCCCCATTCATAGGTCATAATCACAACGAAATCAACAATTTGGCCGTGAGCTCTATAATCGTGTGCTTCGTACCAGCGGCCTTTTTGTGTAGCACTTGTTTTTGGAGCGAGAGCGGTTGACATTAACCAACCTTCTCGATTAAATCGTTGTTTAGCTTTACGTAAAAAGGCGCTATATGCGTCTCGATCAGCGGGACGTAAATATTCCATGTCGAAATGGATATCACGAAAACCATACCGTTTGGCTGTAGAAACGATGTTTTCAAGAAATCGGTTTTGCAGTGCTTCGTTATTCAAGATAATAGATCCTAATTCATCGCTAAATTGGTCATTTTCAATATTGGTGATTACCATCATTAATGTTACATTATCCGCACGTGCAATAGAAGGAAAGTTATTAAGAAGCGGCTCTTTTAATGTTCCATCTCTTTGAATACGAAAGCTAAATGGGGCGAGGTATGTTAAGTATGGAGCAGCACTCCGCGCGCTTTCCTCCAAAACAGGAAGCACGTTCGCCGTCCGCGGCTCGACATATCCATTAAATTCAGCGTTTCTTTTTGGGAGCGGTGGAATATATAAACGCTGTCCAATTTGTAGAGGGGTGTTTATTTGTATACGATTGATTTGAGCAAGCTGTTGCGGTGTTGTTTGAAACTGTCTAGCGATTGACCAAAGGCTGTCTCCTGATTTTATCCAATAAAATCTCCCAACAATCGGAATGACGACGGTTTGGCCCACAACGAGTGAATTTGGCGTTTCAATTTTGTTGGCACGAATAATCTCTTCAGGAGTCGTATTGTAAGCTTGAGCAATTCCCGTCAGAGTTTGTCCTTGCTGTACAACATGAATTTGCATATATTCCCTCCTAGTTGCCTCTTTCCTTCTTCATATTTTATGATTAAGAAAAAAGCGAAATGACGGTTATTTTAGTGAGGGTTTAATCATGAATGATGAGTACTATATGCAGTTAGCGATTGAAGAAGCTAAAAAAGCAGAGAAAATAGGAGAGGTGCCGATTGGGGCTATTATTGTAAAAAATGGTGAAATTATTGCAAGCGCTCATAATTTGCGGGAAACTGAGCAACGGGCTATTGCTCACGCTGAAATATTAGCGATTGATCAAGCGTGTGAGGCGATGGGGTCATGGCGTCTTGAAGACGCGACACTATACGTCACATTAGAACCATGTGCGATGTGCGCCGGAGCTATTGTTCTTTCAAGGATAAAGAGGGTGGTGTTTGGCGCGAGCGATCCAAAAGGAGGATGTGCTGGAACGCTGATGAATTTATTGCAAGAGTCCAGGTTTAACCATCAAACAGAGGTGGTAGGTGGTGTACGGCAAGAAGAATGCGGCCGTATTCTCAGCGATTTTTTCCGACAGCTAAGAATCAGAAAAAAACAGAAAGATGAAAAGACTGGCGAACATTCCAAATAAATTACCATCTGCATTCATTGCTTTTTTTAAAAAAAGACGATATACTTATATTTGCCGTGCTAAGTGGGGAGGTAGCGGTGCCCTGTACTCGCAATCCGCTCTAGCGAGACCGAATTCCTTCCCGAGGTTAGTATGTTGTGAGGTCTGTCTTAAGCAAGTGGTGTTGACGTCTGGGTCCCACGCAATGGGATTCCGTGAACCCTGTCAGGTCCGGAAGGAAGCAGCAGTAAGCGGATGCTCCCATGTGCCGTGGGGGAGCCTGGACTGAGCTAACTGCTTAAGCAACGCTTGGGGCAGCTAATCGACGGAAGGTGCACGGTATACCATACATAAGTCAATCTCACTCTTTACAAAGAGTGGGTTTTTTTTATTTTGTTTTGTGTTTTGAAAAACGATTAAGACATTATATAATAAATAAGATAAGAGAAAAGAGGAGGGCCGTTTTTGTGACATATCAAGCGCTATATCGTGTGTTTCGGCCGCAGTTATTCGCTGATGTTGTCGGTCAGGAGCATGTAACGAAAACATTGCAAAGTGCCCTGCTTCAAAATAAAATATCCCACGCTTATCTTTTTTCTGGTCCACGTGGTACAGGTAAAACAAGCGCTGCGAAAATTTTGGCGAAGGCTGTAAATTGCGAGAGGGCGCCAGTAGCTGAGCCATGTAACGAATGTCCAGCTTGTGTTGGCATCACGAACGGTTCTATTCCAGATGTATTAGAAATTGATGCAGCATCCAATAATGGAGTAGATGAAATTCGTGATATTCGTGAGAAAGTAAAATTTGCACCTACTTCTGTACGATATAAGGTGTATATTGTAGATGAGGTGCATATGCTTTCGATCGGTGCTTTTAACGCATTATTAAAGACGTTAGAAGAGCCTCCAAAGCATGTCATTTTTATTTTAGCGACAACCGAGCCGCATAAAATTCCGCCTACTATTATTTCGCGTTGTCAACGCTTTGATTTTCGTAGAATTCAGCCTCATTCGATCGTTTCGAGATTAAGACAAGTGATCGATGCACAGCATATTAGGGCTTCTGATGAAGCGCTATTTGCAATCGCCCGCGCAGCGGACGGAGGTATGCGCGACGCATTAAGCTTGCTTGATCAAGCCATTTCCTTCAGCGAAGAAGAAGTATTGCTGGAAGATGTGCTTTCTATGACAGGAGCAGTATCTTCTTTTATGTTGACTGATCTTGTCCGAGCTGTTCACCAAAAAAATGTGGCGGAAGCTTTACGGCTTTTAGAGCAATTTATGGATCAGGGAAAGGATTCAAATCGCTTGATCGAGGATTTAATCTTTTATTATCGAGATCTTCTGTTATACAAGACAGCTCCAGATTTAAGCGGCATGATAAGAGAGGTGTTGGTGGATCAGGAGTTTCAGCAGCTTGCTCAAATGATTCCTGTGTCCTCTATTTACGAAACAATCGAAATTTTAAATAAAAGTCAGCAGGAAATGAAATGGACGAATCATCCACGTATTTTTTTAGAAGTTGCTTTAGTCAAGCTTTGTCATCAAGAGCACCAGTCTCCATCATTACCTGCAGCAGAAGACATGCGTCATCTGATAAAGAAAATCGAAAATCTGGAGACAGAGCTGCTTCGTTTGAAAGAACAAGGGATTTCTGCGCCACCTCAAGATTCTGTATCTGTCCAAACGAAAAAAACGACAAAACCATTGAAAACAAGCGGATATAAAACGCCTGTCGGCCGCATTCATGAAATATTAAAGCAGGCCACACACCAAGATTTATTATTAATTAAAAGCCATTGGGCAGAAGTACTCGATATTTTAAAAAAGCAAAATAAAGTATCACATGCTGCTCTATTGCAGGAAAGTGAGCCAGTTGCAGCAAGCCCTCAGGCATTTGTTTTAAAATTTAAATACGAAATTCATTGTAAAATGGCAGCTGATAATACGAACCAAGTAAAGGAAAACGTAGAAGCCATTTTGTTTGATTTGACGCAGCGTCATGTTGAAATGATCGCTGTTCCTGATGAAGAATGGGGAGCGATAAGAGAAGAGTTTATTCGTGAAAAAGGAATGCAAAGAGACAAAGAACCTCGGCGGGAGGAGGATTCGCTTATTGCGGAAGCCAAACGATTGTTTGGAGAAGATTTAATCGAAATTAAAGAATAATCTTAAAGGAGGAATTGATCATGATGCGTGGAATGGGAAACATGCAAAAAATGATGAAGCAAATGCAAAAAATGCAAAAAGATATGCAAAAAGCACAAGAAGAGCTCGCTGAAAAACAAGTAGAGGGAACAGCTGGGGGCGGCATGGTCACTGTAGTTGCAAATGGCCATAAGCAAATTTTGGAGGTGAAAATTAAAGAAGAGGTTGTCGATCCTGAGGATATTGAGATGCTGCAAGACTTAATTTTAGCTGCAACAAATGATGCATTGAAAAAAGTAGATGAGCTGACAGCGGAAACGATGGGACAATTTACAAAAGGTTTAAATATCCCAGGCCTGTTCTAGGAGGATGTTTCATGCATTATCCAGAGCCGATATCCAAATTAATTGACAGCTTTATGAAATTGCCGGGAATTGGACCGAAAACAGCGGTGCGGCTCGCTTTTTTTGTCCTTGATATGAAAGAAGATACTGTATTAGACTTTGCTAAAGCGTTAGTAAACGCCAAGCGCAATTTGTCTTATTGTACGGTGTGCGGCCATATTACAGATAGGGATCCGTGCTATATTTGTGAAGATGAAAGACGGGACCAAACGACGATCTGCGTAGTTCAAGAGTCGAAAGATGTGATCGCAATGGAAAAAATGAAAGAGTACAACGGACTGTATCATGTCTTGCATGGAGCTATTTCTCCAATGGATGGCATCGGTCCAGAAGATATCAAAATTCCTGAACTGCTAAAGCGTCTTCAGGATGAAACGGTGCAGGAGGTTATTTTAGCTACAAACCCTAACATCGAAGGAGAAGCGACAGCTATGTATATATCAAGGCTCCTGAAGCCAACAGGCATCAAAGTAACCCGGATTGCTCATGGATTGCCAGTAGGAGGAGACCTAGAATATGCAGATGAAGTGACGCTTTCCAAGGCTCTTGAAGGTCGCCGAGAATTATAAGAAAATTTAGTTGAGGTGAGTCGCGTGCTTTGGCGACGCAAAGGATGGTTAAAAAAGCAATTCGATCAGCGATTAATTGAAGAACTGGAAGTAACGAGAGAGGAATGGATGAAACAAAAGCAGCTTATTGAGAAAAGCATAGAGCCTTCACAGGAAGTACTCATCGATGTAAAAATTGCTGAAGCGAAATATTTTTTTCTTATTCGAGAAGCAAAGCTTCGGCGTCTATCATTAAAAGGAGCGAGATAAGCTCCTTTTTTTGTTCTTTTTTTGTCATGTACGCATAATGTTGAAGTAGTACAAGCAATCTTTATATAAAGGGGCGGATATAATGGAACCCAAAATGGTGATTACTTTGTTTTTTTGTGCCATTGTTCTTTTGTTGTTTGTGGGAACACCCTTAAAGCCCATTCGTTTTTTTGGTTACGGGGCTATTAAATTAATGATCGGAGCGTTATTTTTATTTGTTTTAAATGCTATTGGAACTTCTTTTAATATTCATGTACCCATTAACCTTTTAACATCATTTATATCTGGATTTTTAGGAATTCCCGGAGTGGCTGCTTTAGTGATTATTCAAAAATATATTCTTCTATAAAAGAAGTTACCTTCGACAAATACGATTTGAAAAAGAAATGATAGAGCTTTAGCAAGAGAAAAGTGACGTATATTTTCGAAGATCAGGGATCGCACGTGGTGATTATCCATTATTTTAATGAAAAATGCAGAATGATCTAGCTAAACATCCTAAACATCATCTTTTCTGCTTCTCTTCTTGAACAAGAACGCCAGCGGGCAAATTCATTTGCCCGCTAAATATTCGCTGTTCGAGAAAGGCATGCTTAAGCTTTCAGTCGGCAAACAAAGGGCTTGCTGACTGTGGCAGAAAAGCGAGAAATAGAGTGATTTCAATTGGCTTTTATCGGATGATTAACATGTGCTTGGTTAGAAATAAATTTTTTGCTACATAAACGCATAACGAAGCCCAAGTTTCGAAAAACAGTATAAACTTCATCTCTAAAAACAAATGCTAGCAGGGGAGGTCTATAGTAAGGAAAGCATTGTTCTTTACATTCCGGCTGCGGAATAAAAGAACATTATTTTTTAGAAAAAGCTATTGACTCTTGTTTTATTATATGATAAATTAAAGAACGTCGTTGCTGATTCCGATAAAAAGCAGTTGACAGCAAACAAAGATATATGTAAAATATAAAAAGTGCAGTAAGTTCTTTGAAAACTGAACAAAACGAAGCGTTAATCGAAAAATTTCGGTATGGTCAACCGAAATTTAAATAATAGCCAATCAACTTTCTTTTGGAG
>NZ_JACIDF010000021.1 GCF_014196195.1 Anoxybacteroides rupiense
ATTATGATCCGGAGACGGCGAGGTTTCTTTCGAGGGATCCGTATCCGGGGGATTTGGATAATCCTATCACTCAAAATGGATATACTTATGCGAATAATAACCCGGTGATATATGTTGATCCAGATGGCGAATTACCTTGGGTAGTCAAAGAGATTGCAAAGTTTGCTATAAAGCAGGCTGTTAGAAATCCTAAAAACCTAAGGATAGTTGTAGAAAAAATAAGAAGCTTTACAAGGCAAAAATATATAAAAAAAGCTCTAGACCAGTTAGGCTTAGAAGTACAATCTAATTTAAAAGGAGGATATATTCTTAAAATAATGGCAAATAGGAAGCGTATACTCTCTATTGACTACCATGGTTTAAATATCTTTAGAGGTACTGGTAAGTATAAAGGTAAGCACACTAGACATATCCCTATACTGCATATGCATTTAGGAGGAAGCGAGACTCATTATATATTTAAATCGTTTGTACCTGACGAACTAAAGATTAAGCCTTTTGCTAAAAATAATCCTAGATATATATTCATTTCAGAATTTATTTTTTAAGGGGAGATTTTTATTGAAACATATTAAAACATTTTTATTAACACAATTAGATGAGAATCCTTATGTAGAATTTTCAACAGGTATAAATGTTAATAAACTTCCATTTATTGTAGAGGAAATTACCTTTGATGATACGATTTCTTTTGACGATGTCAGTTCTGTTATTCAGGGAAAAAAACTAATAATCCCCTATTTTTCGTTATCATCTTTAAATAAAGAGTTAAAAAAATACAAATGTATTATAAAAAAAAATATGAAAATAGCTGTGATTGAAGATTTTGAGTTCAACTTAGATATATTCTATTTGTTGAATGAAATAGAGTATACTAATGTTTATTTTATTGCTGATTTTTTTGATGAAATGGAGATATTATTACCAAAGGACAGAATGGAGGGAATAACATTTAATTTCAACAAATTGAATCAACTAATTTTTATTCAATTTGAATCAAAAAAGATGATAACATTTAAATATTAATTCGTATCGAAAAAGATGTTCTATAGTTATTTATCAATAGTTAGAGGGATGATTTCACATTGCAGAAAATCTAGTTCGATACAAAGAGCATTCCTGTTAGAAAGGCTTTTAGGAACTTGAAAGAAAAAGCATCTTGGTATGATGCAGCGGTTGCCAATTGTCAAGTTGACACTGTTATCAATCAAACCAAAGAGAACTAATCGTACGAAAAATTGAACAACCGCCAAACCGTATGGGAGTTTACGTGGGCGAATGGGAAACCGAATACGGTCACGAATGCGAATGGCGATACGTTTTACTATGTCATCAACTACCGCGGCGATGTTATCCGCATTGTTGATGAGAACGGTGCGACGGTCGCGAATTACAGCTATGATCCATGGGGAAAAGTGCTTTCGGTTTCGGAAAATGCGGCCGTGGCTGGACAACCGATAGGGTATGCAGGATACTATTATGATAGAGAAACGAAGCTGTACTACCTACAGGCAAGGTATTACGATCCAGAGACGGCGAGGTTTATCTCAAGAGATCCAGATCCGGGAGACAAAGACGATCCGATCACTCAAAATGCGTATACGTATGCGAATGACAATCCGGTGATGCTGGTGGATCCGGATGGGAATCGTGGATTAACCACATTGTATCGGACTGTTGCAGGTGCTCTCACATATGTTATAGTCAGCGGGGCAGTAGCAAAGAGTTTAGTTAAAAAAGCGGTAGGGAAAGTAGCAAAGAAGGTTTTACGTAAGGGTACGGGTAAAATAAGTGCAAAAGATATTGTTTTTAGCGATAAATTTAAAAAGTCAAAATATAAAAATCAAGTTGCTAAACGTGGATGGACTAAAGAAAGTATAGCCAAAACAATAAACAATCCGTACAAAATAACTAAAGCGGTAAACAAATATACAGGAAACTCAGTAACTGTTTACTATAAAGATAAGAGACATTATGTAGCAGTAGATGATGGTACAGGAAAGGTAATACAAGTTTCCGATTTGAATGACCCATACTGGGTATTTGATCCTAAATTTTCGAAGTAGGTGGGTGATACAGTGACTGTAAAAAAAGATGGCAAAATTAACGAGATAGTCTATGAATATACCACATATCACAGTGGAAAATATAGACTTTATCCAACAATTACACATTTGAAAATTATGTTAGAAAAAATTATTGAATCCAATACAACGACAGAATATTTAAGAATTAATCCGTTCTATAGAAATGGAAAGGTTGATATGCAAATCGAATTTGATGAATATATGTTTTATTTAGAATGCAGGGAACAGTTTGATGAAAAAGAACAAGAAGAACATATTTTAGACTGTCTGGATACAGACGATCAAATTGTGACTGCTGAGCAATTTGAGATGGGAAAAATCCTTTATCCATTATGCCAACACAATGATGTAGAGAGTTTTAAGTTATCATTAGAAAAATATCGTGATTATTTAGATACGCTTTTACCGAGGTTATTTGATATTGCTAAAAGAAAAATGCAATTAAAAGACGAAGATTTAGCTTTTGGATATTTTTGTTTTGAAGTTCATAGTGAATAAGAATCGAACCTTGATTGGCTATATGCCTTTCAAGGTTTCTTTTTACAATGACTATATGGGGAGTATTTCTATCTAATGTTATCTTTTATTTAAACTCATGATGCTAGTTGAGCCTTAGAACTTAACTATCTCAAGTATAACTTAGATTAGGGTGCCAAGCACGTGTTGAAAAAATCAAAGTGTTTACGTATGATGACGCCGGGAACCTCCTTAAGGACGACCGCTACCAATACACATGGGACGGAGAAGGACGCCTGCTTTCAGTCAAAGACGTAAACGGCAACACGGTCGTCAGCTTCACGTATCGCCCAGATGGACTGAGAGAAACGAAAACGGTCAATGGCGTGACGTACCATTATCACTATGACGGTTCGGACTTAATCCGCGTCACGAATGACAACGGCCAAACCGTATGGACGAGCGACAAACCGAATACGGTGACGAACCAAAACGGCGATCCGCTCTATTATGCCGCGAACTATCGCGGCTATGTTATCCGCATTGTCGATGAAAATGGAACGACGGTCGCGAATTACAGCTATGATCCATGGGGAAAAGTGCTTTCGGTTTCGGAAAATGCGGCCGTGGCTGGACAACCGCTAGGGTATGCAGGATACTATTATGATAGAGAAACGAAGCTGTACTACTTGCAAGCGCGGTATTATGATCCGGAGACGGCGAGGTTTCTTTCGAGAGATCCAGATCCGGGAGACAAAGACGATCCGATCACTCAAAATGCGTATACGTATGCGAATGATAATCCGGTGATGCTGGTGGATCCGGATGGGAATCGTGGATTAACCACATTGTATCGGACTGTTGCAGGTGCTCTCACATATGTTATGGTCAGCGGGGCAGTAGCAAAGAGTTTAGTTAAAAAAGCGGTAGGGAAAGTAGCAAAGAAGGTTTTACGTAAGGGTACTAATAATGCCTATGCTATTGCTAAAAGTGGTGGGAAACATTTTGGATTTTATAAACAGTATATTAATAAGTCCCCAGAACAAATCAGAAGGGCAATAAATTCAATAAATAAACAGATTGAGGAACATAAAGATAAAATAAAAAATCCAGAGAAATATATTCCTAACTTTAGAAATCTAGATCCTAGGCAGCAACAAGCATTAATTCATAAAAAATGGCCTTCTGATATAAAAAGACAAATGGAACAAAAACAAATTCTTGAAGGCATTTTAAAATCAAAGTAGGGAGATGATAGGATGCAAAATGAGATGAAATATTTTTTAATTGATTTAATTAAAGAAATACAGGAAAAATATAACCAAACACTGACAGAAGTAGAAGAAGAGAGTTTGGAGGAAAAAAACTACAGGTTGGGTACAAACTTTGCATATTATGACGTGTTAGAATTAATTGAGTCTCAATTAAAATCTTTTGATTATAGGTTAGGTGAAATTGGTCAAATAACCCCTACATTAGGAGAGAAAATAGCTAATAACAGCCTGAAATAATAATCTAAACAGATTTGACTCAAGAATTTTGATTAATTCTTGAGTTTTTTTATTTATTTGGGCTAGGTTGGGGGAATATAGCTATAACGGTTCTGATTTTATCCGCATCACAGATGACAACGGCCAAACCGTATGGGCGTTCACATGGGCGAATGGGAGCCCAAATACGGTGACGAACCAAAACGGCGCTCCGTTCTATTATATCGCGAACTATCGCGGCGATGTCGTGCGGATGGTCGATGAAAATGGAGCGACGGTTGCGAATTACAGCTATGACCCGTGGGGCAAAGTGCTTTCGGTTTCGGAAAATGCCACAGTGACTGGACAGCCGTTAGGGTATGCAGGATACTATTATGATAGGGAAACGAAGCTGTACTACTTGCAAGCGCGGTATTATGATCCGGAGACGGCGAGGTTTATCTCAAGAGATCGAGATCCGGGAGACAAAGACGATCCGATCACTCAAAATGCGTATACGTATGCGAATGATAATCCTGTTATGTATAAAGATCCAAATGGTCATTATAGGATCTCTGTGAAATGGTTTGCTGCGGGACTGAATGCGGGATTAAGCATGGTTCTGACTGGAGGTCTTACCTTAGGTGCTTTAATAGCCTATATTAAGAAAAAAGGAACGCAGGCGGCTAAACGTATTTTCTATAGAACGTTGAGAGACAAGCTGATAGTTATTGGAGCATCAGCTGGTATATTAAAAAGCTTAGAATGGGTAGTTAACACTGCGTTCAACTATTTAGATCCTGGAACTGTCGTAGCAAACTGGATCGATAGCAGAGATAAGAAACCCCAAAACGGCTATATTGATTTTTAAATTTACAGGAACAAGAAAATGTGTTTTTGGATAGTATATAAAATTTTGTGTAAGGCATTTTGCTAGATTAAACGAAAAAAGGTAGGGGATTCTCTGGTTCACAACGGAGTACCCTACCTATGTCTAAAAATATATATACCGCATATAGACTAGATCTACCAACTGGAAAGTATCATTCGTCAGATTGTAAAGGAAAATTAAAATTGATTATGCAGGAAGAAATCAAGAATTCCCTCGCAATTGAGCAGTCGGAAATATCGAATATAAGAAACAGCTACTATCAATGCAATTTGGATACACAATATGGCCCGAATCGAGGTTCTTTCAGTTCTAAGAGATCGAAAACGAAGAATTTCAAACACAGCTTGTTTGCACCTTATCAACGTTACAAGAGCTGGGACGAGGAAAGGACCATTGAGATGTACTAAAACAGCATGAGCACACGTGAGGTTGGCAAGTTGATTTTAGGGAAATGCTTATTTCCAACAAATCAGCCATATAACCGATGTCGTTAAAGAGGACGTCGAGAAACAGCACACTCGACTACTGACAAATCGCAATTGGATGGCTTATACGTGAAACTTCGTCGTGAAACAGTGGAAAAAGAAGGCGTTTATGTGGCTTTTTGGGTGAATGAAGAAGGATATCAAGAAATACTTGATTTCTTTGTAGGAGGACAAAAAAGTTCCTATTTATGAAAAAAATCACTAAAACATCTTATAAATAGGGAGCCAAAGAAGTATTTCCTAGTTGGATCTGATGGACTACTAGGGGAAAAAGCTTTTAAGATCGTTTATCCGAAAGCTAATGTGCGGCGCTGTTTCATTCACAAAATATGCCCCCATCTTGCTAGGAAAAGAATGTATTTGAAGTGGTTGAGAATCTCAAATAAATTTATATTGCACTGAAGAAGAAGGTAGAGGTACAGATGTTTCAAAAGTTTGGGTCGAAATGGTTAAGTGAGTATTCGAGAGAAGTTCCATGCTGGGCAAATGAGTTAGATGTCTTCCTCACATTTATGGCTGATTGATATACACGACTAATGTCATCAAACGAACAATCAAGAAAGTTTGGAAACGTATCAAGCCTATGAACATTCTAAGTAGCTTAGAACCCGTAAAAAAATCGTGTATTTTTGATAAAAATAAAATGAAAATTTTATAGAAGTGTTAAATCTCTTTGTTTGCTTTCTTTATTAAAATGTACATTCAGTAGTATCTAATGAAGGAGAGTTACTTTGATGCCCGTATTATTAATTTTTTATCAAACGATCTTGTTCAGTATTTTATTAATAGTGGGAGCAATATTAAGAATTTACAATGGATCATTATTTCATTTAAATTCAATATGGTCATTTTTCATGTCGTATTTCATTGATGCCCTAGCGCTGTTATTTTTAGTGTATGTGTATAAGCGATATAATACTATTTCATTCAAAAGAAGAATAATAGCATCTATATTGTCTTTTTTACTTTCTTTTGTCCTAATGTTTATATTTTTATCAGTACTAGAAAAATTATTTTAAGCGAATTGTGTAAATTAGCACATTATTTCGGAATCCATTTTTCAAATTATTTCAGGCGGATTCGGAAATAGTGTGCAATTTTTGGGGGTTATGGCGCATTTTCCATACGTTTTTCGAACGTTTGAACATATGCCAATTGTCTATCATTTCTGGGTGCACTGCATGCAACGGAAAGATCGCGATTTTGAAAAAATGTGACTCAAATGATTGTCGACGAAAACGGCGCGACGGTCGCGAATTATAGCTACGACCCATGGGGCAAAGTGTTGTCAGTTTCGGAAAATGCGGCCGTGGCTGGACAACCGATAGGGTATGCAGGATACTATTATGATAGAGAAACGAAGCTGTACTACTTGCAAGCGCGGTATTACGATCCAGAGACGGCGAGGTTTATCTCAAGAGATCCAGATCCGGGAGACAAAGACGATCCGATCACTCAAAATGCGTATACGTATGCGAATGATAATCCGGTGATGCTGGTGGATCCGGATGGGAATCGTGGATTAACCACATTGTATCGGACTGTTGCAGGTGCTCTCACATATGTTATGGTCAGCGGGGCAGTAGCAAATATCTTAGTTAAAAAAGCGGTAGGGAAAGTAACAAAGAAGGTTTTACGTAAGGGTACTGGAAACCTCAATAGTCTACTAAAAAAGAAATCATTAGGTAGAGGTTCAACAGGAAGAACAACCCCTAACAGCCTTGAAGAACAGTTGGCCATGAAGGAAGTATTATCCAATCCTTTAAAAGGTGCTACTAGAGTCCCGACAAAAAACATGAATGACCCCAGATGGCTGGGTTCAGAAGGATGGGTAAAAATGCAAAGGGTTGTAAAGACCTCAAAAGGTAACATTAATATTCATTTTAATTACAATACTAAAACTGGAAAGTTTGATGATTTTAAGTTTAAATAATCGGGATGTGTTAAAGATGGAACTACGGTGTGAGAAAAATACTGGTTATATGTTTAGTCCCAAAATTGTAAGAGAAGGAAACGAGACATTAACTTCTTATGATGGTATTTCTTTGGGTACAACTTATAGAGTTTACGGCATAATTCTTTATGAAGAGGGAATATACTACCTTATTTATGATGACTTTAAAATGCCAAATTGGTATCCAGCAGAATTGTTTTCTGTTATATCAAATTCACTTCCTGAGAAATGGTATTTTAAGCATTTTGGACAAAGTGAAAGCCTAACTGCTATATGGGGCTATTATGAATTAGTGCATTCTGAGAAGCATTTTGATGGATTAAGTGAGCAAGAGCCAGAAGAAATAGAATTATTTCTAAAGATAAAAGAAGAAATGTATAATTAGATTGAATTTTTTGGTGGTTATTGCGATGATAACCACCATATTTGTTTTTGAAGATATGATGGCGATAACGACTAAACGGTATGGACGAACAGGAAACCCAATACGGTGACGGACCAAAACGACGATCCGTTCTATTATGTCACCAACTATCGCGGCGATGTCGTCCGCATTATTGATGAGAACGGAGCGACGGTCGCGAATTACAGCTATGACCCGTGGGGCAAAGTGTTGTCAGTTTCGGAAAATGCGGCCGTGGCTGGACAACCGCTAGGATATGCAGGATACTATTATGATAGAGAAACGAAGCTGTACTACTTGCAAGCGCGGTATTACGATCCGGAGACGGCGAGGTTTCTTTCGAGAGATCCAGATCCGGGAGATTTAGATAATCCACTTTCACAAAATGCGTATATTTACACAGAAAATAATCCAGTTATGTACACTGATCCCAATGGTTATAGTAATAAATGGTATGATTTGGGGCAAGGCTGGAAGGCAAGAATTGATAGTGCGAAAGGCAGTACTCAAAAACATGCACACCTTTATGGACCAAAAGGCCAGCATTATTCTCAAAATGCAGACGGCTCTATTCACGATAAGCATAAAAATAGTAGTGGTGAGCCACCTAAATGGGTTAAAAAGGCGTTAAAGCAAAAAACAAAATGGGACTGGGATGCAAACGCTAAAAAATATGAAAAAAAACAAAAAGAAAAAAAAACAAAGGATGCTGCCAAAAAAGCAGCAAAAGTTGGTGCAGCAGCTGGTGCAGGGTATATTGTATATAGAGGAGTAAGGATGGCGCCTTCTCTATTGCCACCATTATGGCCGACTTTGCCAGCCAACTTGGTTATACCATAAAAATTACATCAGCAAGGAGGAATATGTGGTGAAATATTACACTTTTGAGCTCTGGGGCGATCAATCCCCGGAGGCAGAGAAGCAATGGCTAAGGAATGATAAAGCCTATTATGAGAGGGTAAAATTTTTAAAAAAAAGAATATCTGATGAAGCGTATAAAATTCTCGTTGAAAAAGGATTTCATGACTATACTCTTAACGAATTGAAAGTGATTCAAGAAGGATATGATTTTAGAAAATGGAAAATAAAAGTTGAAATGGTCGTTACCAATGAAATAGAGACATGGAAAATAAAAGTTGAAAATGTAAAAAAAATATTTATTAATCATAATGGTACATCTGATGATACAGGATTTGATGATTGGGGATATGAGGAACTTCTTGATGTAGATGAAAGTACTTTGTCTTTTGAAATATTATTTGCCTCAGGTTCAACCATATTGTTGCATTTTCCTAATAATAATATTTTTGTAAAACAAATAAAGTAGTGCTATCTAGTCTAATTAGCTTTAGTGGGCCTAATCATTAACTAATCGCTAGGCAACTTGCTAGATTAAAAGATAGCTGCTTTGCAATCATATGAAATTGCCTTAAGAGAGCACATTTGCTCCTTCTTAAGGCTTTTTTTATAAATTTAAAGAAGAAATTGGATATATACATACAATGCAGAGAGCCAGATTGAAACGTATAATTGTAAATTAGCCCATTATTTTAGGCTGATTTTTTCAAATAATCGTGACGCAGGAAGATTAACGAGTTAGCATGTTGTCGGTATAGAAGATGCGTTGGATCTTCGCTATACATACGATGTGGATGGAAATATTGTAACGTGCTTTGATGGTGCAGATTCATATACGTACGATTTCGCCAACCGTTTGAAGTCATGGACGTATCAAGGCAATACGGTTCAATACGACTACGACGCGTCCGGGAACTTAAAAAATCCGCACGGCAAGACGCTGACGTTTAATGCGGCCAATGAAATCGAAGGGTTCACATATGATGACGCTGGCAATCTTCTCAAGGACGACCGCTACCAATACACATGGGACGGAGAAGGACGCCTGCTTTCAGTCAAAGACGTAAACGGCAACACGGTCGCCAGCTTCACGTATCGCCCAGATGGACTGAGAGAAACGAAAACGGTAAATGGCGTGACGTACCATTATCACTATGACGGTTCGGACTTAATCCGCGTCACAGATGACAGCGGCCAAACCGTATGGGCGTTCACATGGGCGAATGGAAAGCCAAATACGGTGACGAATGCGAATGGCGATACATTCTACTACGTCACGAACTATCGCGGCGATGTGGTTCGCATTATTGATGAGAACGGTGCGACGGTCGCGAATTATAGCTACGACCCATGGGGCAAAGTGTTGTCGGTTTCGGAAAATGCGGCCGTGGCTGGACAACCGATAGGGTATGCAGGATATTATTATGATAGGGAAACGAAGCTGTACTACTTGCAAGCGCGGTATTATGATCCAGAGACGGCGAGGTTTATCTCAAGAGATCCAGATCCGGGAGACAAAGACGATCCGATCACTCAAAATGCGTATACGTATGCGAATGACAATCCGGTGATGCTGGTGGATCCGGATGGGAATTATGCTATAGCTGTCGGTGTTTACTTTATTCCAGGAATTGGAGAAGTAGCATTATTAGCAACAGGTGCAGTGGTGTTAGGTGGTATAACCTATAAAGCTGGTTCGTGGATAGCAAACAAAGTAAAAACATATCAATCCAAAAAAAGTTAAAGAAATATCAAAGAAAATTCCTAATAGACTAAAAAAATCAGATGACACTGTAGATATTGATCAGTTTGAGGGGGGGAGTCAAACTCGAGTAAATCAAAAAACAGGTTGGTCCATTGAAAGGGATAGAGCAAAAGGACAAAGTCACGGAGGAAGCTATTGGAAATTGAAGGATAAAAAAGGTAAACGTGTTGCCACTTTAGATAAATATGGAAAAATACTACGGCCGTAATGCTCTTTCTTTTTTCATAGTTCTGTTATAACTTATAGGTTGTCGATTTCTTATGAGACCAGCATGATGGGTAATTATTAGTACCCGGATAAAGGAGGAATATTGTGTTTTTCGTTGATCAAACAATTAAGTTTATAGAATCTGCTATACATGATAGTAAGACAGAACTGGTAAGTAATTATTTAGAGGAATTATCAGATTACGAACAATTTAACATTCTTGATATATATCCTTATCAGATTTTAGATAACGATAAGTTTGAACAAATAGAAATTTTTTTTGATAAGCTAACAGAAGAAGACTTTTCTAGAAAGACAGAGGATTATCTACTATATAATAGTAAGTTAAAGAGTTTTGAGCGTGTAATCCAGCATCTATGGTTAATCAATGATAAGTTTTATGTGTTTTATAATAATGAATATAATATCTTGAGTACCTCATGTGACACATTGGCACATAAGATTTATAGGGAAGAAATAGAGAATATAAAATCTTTAGGTTGTGATGAAACAAATTTAAAAGAGGTTAGGGAGTATAGTTCATTAGTATCACTCGTTAGATTAGCAGTAGCAGAACGATTATCTTTATTTTTTATTCTTATAAATCAAAAGATAATAATTCAAAGTAATGGACTGAGTGTAATGCCCCCCATTGTCAAGACACAATTTCGGAAAAAATAAGTTAAGTCCTCCTTCAATTGTAATGGGGAGCGGATGCCGTTAAGCAGTCCG
>NZ_JACIDF010000022.1 GCF_014196195.1 Anoxybacteroides rupiense
TCGACAATGCCGACGACATCGCCGCGGTAGTTCGTCACATAGTAGAACGTGTTACCGTTTTGGTTTGTGACCGTGTTTGGCTTGCCATTCGCCCATGTAAACGCCCATACGGTTTGACCGTTGTCGTTCGTAATGCGGATTAAGTCCGAGCCGTCATAGTGATAATGGTACGTCACGCCATTCACCGTTTTCGTTTCTCTCAGTCCATCTGGGCGATACGTGAAGCTGGCGACCTCGTTGCCGTTTACGTCTTTGACTGAAAGCAGGCGTCCTTCTCCGTCCCATGTGTATTGGTAGCGGTCGTCCTTGAGAAGATTGCCGGCGTCATCATACGTAAACACTTTGATTTTTTCAACACGTGCTTGGCACCCTAATCTAAAACGAAACAACAGATTTCAGGCACGTTTCGCAGTCCCGAAGATGTTCATATTTTTGCCTCATGCGCAGCATGTCGACTCCTTAACTTAAAAAGAGCGATTCCATCATTGAAAATACCCTTTTGGTTTTGATTATTCCAGAATTTATCTAGTAATAAGCTGAATAGTTACAGACGATTTTGTTATTATTCTCAAAGTAGGAACACTTAATATTTAAAAAACATGAGTGATTTCGATTTGAGATACAATATCTTTTAATTTTTCTTCACCAATCCACGCATTATCTATAAAATCACTTACGTTTGTATATTCTTGATGATTCAAATTATAGTACTTTGTAAAACAAATACCCACTTGAGTATTCATTATTGAATAACGTTCATCATTATAGATAAATTCTATATCATGTCCAATTTCTATAAGTTCTATTAATCTTTCTAAACTCATATTTTATCTCCTACCTCCTTCCTTTATTCATTGGTTCTGCTCCTCCTCTTTTAGGCTTTTTTCCGTCCCATTTCCATTTATGTCGATGAGGCCCCAAGGATGGTGTTTCGGATTTCCGTGATCGCTATAATCCATGTCTTTTTTCGCCCTTCCCGCACTATCATAATATCTTCGTTGTATAACTTTTCCTTTCTTATCTCTTAAAGTTAAGCTTCCTTTTTTAGGGCCTCTAAGGGGCAAACTTTTCCCATGTACAGTCCTGCTCCTATTGCAACACCATCGGCAATAGCTTGTCCTACAACAATAGCGATAGGAATCATCCAAGCAAACTTCCCATCCGGATCCACCAGCATCACCGGATTATCATTCGCATAAGTATATCCATTTTGAGTGATAGGATTATCCAAATCCCCCGGATACGGATCCCTCGAAAGAAACCTCGCCGTCTCCGGATCATAATACCGCGCTTGCAAGTAGTACAGCTTCGTTTCCCTATCATAATAATATCCTGCATACCCTATCGGTTGTCCAGCAACGGCCGCATTTTCCGAAACGGACAACACTTTGCCCCACGGGTCGTAGCTGTAATTCGCGACCGTCGTTCCATTTCCATCGACCATCCGCACAACATCGCCGCGCGCGATAGTTGGTAACGTAGTAGAACGTATCGCCATTCGCATTCGTCACCGTATTCAGTTTCCCATTTGCCCATGTGAACGCCCATATTCAAAACTTTCTTCTCAATGTTTAATACAAAAACATGTAAGTAAGTACAGCTACTGACATACAAAAAAGCCTTAGCCCGAGTAAATTCAGAGCTAAGGCAATTTTACTAGTTGAAAATAAAAATAAATATGTTTAGCCTAATTCTAATCCTGCTTACACTATTCTTTGCGTGTTTTATACTTTAAATATTTAGTAATAAAAGAAGGAATCGCTTCTACTCCTTCCATCCAAAAGCCAAAGCAAGCTGTCATAAAACCATTCATTGTTACAATGTTAAGTTTTTCATCCTTAGAATAGTAGCATAAGAAATCCCTACATTCATTACAAATATACCATTTTCCCCATGAAGTATAATCATACTCCTCATCATACTCTTTTTCAGTGTTAAGCAATAAATAAATTCCTTCCTCAAACTTATATCTAAATATGTTATAACCGTACTCTCTATCTTCATCATCTAAAAGAGAGGGAGCAGGAACAAATCCAAGTTTTTCAATATACTCTATAAACTCTCTCTCAATTTGTTCAAACTCAGAATTACTAATTTGCTTATTCCTTAATCGGTTTGTTAACTCTTTTTCATAGTCACTCATTTCATTATTCTCGAAATCAGCAAACGCCCCACCATCTTTATTACCCCCATCCCATTCCAATCTCTCAACATGTTTAACAAATTCTCTTTCCATTTGCTCAAAATCAAGATCGCTAATTTTGTCATTCTTAAAACGGTCAAACAATTCCTTCTGATAAATATGCAAGTTCCTTACTTTATCATCAAACATCCATTATTCCCCTCCTCTTGAAAAGATAGCATTCTAAAAATTCAAACCAAATAAATATAAATTTATTATATGCATAGTTAGCTCTTATGCCTCCTTGTTCATCTTCATTATATTGATAGACTACCTCTTTCAATTCGCCAATAGTTCTTCAAGTTTGTACAAATTTATTCCGTTAGTTTGATATGAACTCAGATTCTACATCGAAAAGTTAAGTTAATTTTATATAAAACATAATTACTTAATTTTAATAACACCTCGATTTCCCAAATATCCCCACGGATAAGCAGTAATTATCTCCCCGCTCTTTTTAGCATAAACAACCTTAATAACACAAGCGTACCCTTTATAATACACAGGAAGAAATCGATAAGCACGTGATTTATAAGTTAAATCTTGGAATTCAGGTAGAGCTCTATTATTAGCAATTGCTAAAATTATGGAATAGATAAATACAGAACCCCAAGCTTTCACAGGAAAAAGATTACCTTTCGGTTTATCAGAAGGATAGTCAGGGAAATGTCTCTCTTTAATATGCTTCCATTGCGTCGGTGATAGCCTCTTAACAGGTTCTCTCCCTTTCCTATTCCATTCCTCCCCCGTTCTGTAAGCCCATTTAACAAAGTTTGTAATTGCTTGTGCACCAGCGTATGCTGCCATTGCAGCCAATGTTGCAGTTACTGCAAGAGGTGTTTATTGCAAAATATACTTAGTGAGTGGCTAAATTCTTGAAAAAGACTAATAAGCTGATAACTAAAACCAAAAAACTTAGTCCCTCTCAATGGGGACTAAGCCTAAATTGCATGTTGAATTAATCTTTTAGACAATCCATCCTCTAAAAGGTTAACTCCATTTCCTCAACTATATGACTCAATGACTTCAACCACTTCAACATATCTGGGTAACTCTTTTATAAATCCACTACTATCCAAATATCTTGCCTCATTTGTAATTAATTCAAAGAACAAACCATCATACCCTATCCAAATATAGGAGGTGGGACTTGTAAAATCAAACTTCGGTATAGCTACTTGTTCGGGAAAAGTCCACTTACGCAGATCAAAGTTCAAGTTACTGGTAAATGTGATGTAATAAGGAAGCGTTGCAATCGCGAAATTATATGTTTGATCTACTACTGTCCGAAGTTCTTCTATATTTTGAGCTTTTACTTTAAAAATAGGAGAGAAGTTCTTTTTCTTATTTTCTATCTGACCCAATTTCAAAATTTGAAAATCTACCCCATGGAATTTAAGATCTTCATCAAAGTCATCAAATGCTTCAAAATAAATATATGTCGGAAATTCATTTTTTAATGTTAAAAAATTGATTAATAGATCCCTAATATTTTCAATGCTGCTGTCATCTTCATTGTAGAGAGAAACTTGATAAACTCGCTCATTGCCCGCCTCATTTACGAGCTCATAATGAATATTCGGTTCAGGTTTCATCACTTCAATGCTAATTGCAACCATAGTTTATCACCACACTAGCCTATAGGAATAATTTTCTTCATACAAAGTATATCCACTTGGAATAGACCATCTAAATACGTAATGCACTTTAGGATCATTCATATGGTAATGCCATACTTTTATATTTTTCACTTTTCCTTTCTGTCCTATCTTCCTAAGAGGAATCTTATCGTGATAATCAAGGCTGAAGACTCGCTTATTCCCGTTCTTTTTATCTAAAATGACAACAACAGCACTCGAACTTGAAGTAATTCTATAGCGATCTGTTAAGTTTTTAAATAGTTTCAAAGCAAAATTTCTTATCTTTGTCCCTACATATTGAATAGCTTTAGCACCATATTTCCTAATTAAAGGGGTTGCAAACCTTAGTATAGTACCAACTAAAGCGGCAAAAACCGGATTGTTTCCATCCGGATCCACCAGCATCACCGGATTGTCATTCGCATACGTATACGCATTTTGAGTGATCGGATCGTCTTTGTCTCCCGGATCTGGATCTCTTGAGATAAACCTCGCCGTCTCCGGATCATAATAGCGGGCTTGCAAGTAGTACAGCTTCGTTTCCCTATCATAATAATATCCTGCATATCCTAGCGGCTGTCCAGCCACTGCCGCATTTTCCGAAACTGACAACACTTTGCCCCACGGATCATAGCTATAATTCGCGACCGTCGCGCCGTTTTCATCGACCATGCGGACGACATCGCCGCGGTAGTTGGTGACGTAGTAGAATGTATAGCCATTCGCATTCGTCACCGTATTCAGTTTCCCGCTCGTGAATGCCCATTGAGTAATGCGAATTAAAACAGATCAGTCATTCAACACGTGCCTGGCGCCCTCTATTCAGCAAACTTTAAAGTTCCTGTTCCTAATGAGAATATATGGACGTTAAATACTTTAGAAAACTCAAATTATTAATTATTTTTACTCTAATACCTATTTTGATAAAATAATATAGATTATCACTGAATCCTTCTATATAAAATAGAATTAAGGAAAATGATAAAAACCGGATTATTTCCAGACCGTTATTGTTAGTTACACTTAAAACATCTGTTTTTCATTACTTTTTACCTCGAAAAGCTTTAACAGAAATATAGACGCAGTAAAGAAGTAGAAACCCAATCGCTATTATCATATTGTAACTATCTGGACTTTTAATAGTATTTATAAATAATTTGGATAATAATTTATCGTATAAAAAACCCAGTATTATAAAGAAAATAAATGCAGCAAAAAAGTTTTTAAGAATTTTTTTATAAGAAAATTGACCATCTCTTAAAATTGTCTACAAACTAAAAATCAAGCTATAAATAACAAATATCTCCACACCCCCCTTGATGTTTAGAAGTTAAATCCGCATAAATTATAATTAATTTGGTAGTAATCGCAATTTGAAAAGGAGCTTCCGAAATAATCTATCTGCTAATTTATATTACTTGGATTCAGCATTTGACACGGAACCTTCTGCTAAAGTGCCTGTTGTAACTAACTCAGCAAAGCTAATGGTGATCACGGCTGCTTCTCCACGTCAGTTCACTAAATGTTTTTTCTATAAACAGGCGTAAGGGAGTTTGTGGAATTCCCCTCACGTTGGCTGAAATCCGTTTGAAATTGCAAGAAAATCGTTATTTTGCTCCGAATAATGTGCTAAATTTATACTTTATCTTTAGGTAATTCACTAAGTAAAGTTCCATATTCATTGGAAATTTTAAAACCGATTCTTTTCCTCATAACATCACGCCGCCAAAGATTATTGTAAAGCGGAACCGATTGGATGTTTAAATTTCATTAATTTAAATATGCCCCCTGTAGACTTCAGGGAGCATATTGCACCTTAAGTTATATTTATAGATATCCTTCCTCTTGCGTTCTATTCAATCCGATTCTTTTGCATGAGAACCCATTCATCAAAACACTCATCTAATACGTTCGCAATGTTATCATTTGATGAGACTTGTATCTTAAATAAGAAAATTCCTTCGTCTTGTAAAGTTCCTATAACGGAGTCTAAAGAATTTAACCATATCCCTTGATCATAGTAGAATTCCCAAATTCCTTCTTCTACATGGTAAGCTGTCGCAGCATGAATTTCTTCATTAGTATTTTCATCATACCGAACGATGTGATAATGCTGATAGTCGATATAAGAAAGTTCTAAAAGATCCAAGTGAAAATAAGTTAGCACTTCCTCCTCTAGCTGTCTAAAAACTTCCTTACTTATCGAAACTTTTAGAGAATATCCTGCACAGTTCCCTGTCAAAAAATCATATACAGCTTCTTCTTTGCAACCTCCTCTATTATTCATAAAATCCTTTATATAATCGCGAATTCTGAGGTGATCTTTAATCTCTTTTGATAGGTAAATATAGTAATTAAACTTCACTTTTTCGCCTCCTTTACTCAAAATCACCAAGGAAACTTAGGAAGGTTTTTTCCAAAGTTTACATGTGTTATATCATAATGTTTGCTCATGTCAGGAAATACATGGAAATGTATATACCCAATATATTCCTTAGATCGTTTAAGTACCTTCATATCAATTCTTAATAGCTGCTTCTTTCCATAGCTAATCGTAAACAATGTATGATTATCCTTATTTTCTTTACTTCGCTTAGGGCCGGATACCTTCAATTTTTTTCCGTACTTCTTATATGCCTGTAAAATATAAGGGGTTACTTTTTTAACAATTTGTACTACAACAGCTCGTCCAAACCATATAAGCGTATCCTCAATTGCTGCTATAATGAGTGCAACAGCTAGTGGATTGTTTCCATCTGGATCAACATACATCACAGGATTATCATTCGTATACGTGTATCCATTTTGTGTTAATGGATTATCTTTATCTCCAGGATACGCATCCCTCGAAATAAACCTCGCCGTCTCTGGATCGTAATACCGCGCTTGCAAGTAGTACAGCTTCGTTTCCCTATCATAATAATATCCTGCATACCCTATCGGTTGTCCAGTCACGGCCGCATTTTCCAAAACTGACAACACTTTTCCCCATGGATCATAGCTATAATTCGCGACCGTCGCGCCGTTTTCGTCGACAATGCGGATAACATCGCCGCGGTAGTTCGTCACATAGTAGAACGTGTTACCGTTTTGGTTTGTGACCGTGTTTGGCTTGCCACTCGCCCATGTGAACGCCCATACGGTTTGACCGTTGTCGTTCGTAATGCGGATTAAGTCCGAGCCGTCATAGTGATAATGGTACGTCACGCCATTCACCGTTTTCGTTTCTCTCAGTCCATCTGGGCGATACGTGAAGCTGGCGACCTCGTTGCCGTTTACGTCTTTGACTGAAAGCAGGCGTCCTTCTCCGTCCCATGTGTATTGGTAGCGGTCGTCCTTAAGAAGGTTCCCGGCGTCATCATACGTAAACACTTTGATTTTTTCAACACGTGCCTGGCACCCTAATCTAAGTTATACTTGAGATAGTTAAGTTCTAAGGCTCAACTAGCATCATGAGTTTAAATAAAAGATAACATTAGATAGAAATACTCCCCATATAGTCATTGTAAAAAGAAACCTTGAAAGGCATATAGCCAATCAAGGTTCGCATTGTTTTATGTTTGTGTTCAGAATAGACATCTACATTTACTTAACACCGTTAGAATAATTTAAGAAGAAAATATCAGCCATTTCTTGTGGAAGTTGTTGATTTACAAAATTGAGCCCTACCCACGATAAAACTGTTTCATCAATAGAGCGCCAATTTTTTAAAATCGGCAATAAATCTGCACTATTGTTTACATCTTGAAGCCCTAAAACACAAACCCCATAACTTCTTTCTCCCCATATTGCCCATTTCATTGAAGGAGGTAGCCAAATAACGGTATAAGAATTGTACAGCACTGCATCCGCTGGACTTTCCTCAGGTCCTAATTCAAGAACGTCTAAATATTCATCAGGTGATAAATTAACAGGGAGTTTCATCCAATTATAATAATTAAACTCTTTATAAAAATATTCTACTGGACTAGGATCTAACACTGCAGTAAGGACATAATTATCTTTTGTTTGTCTAGATAATTGCTGGATTGTTCTCCAAAAATCTTTGTCCATTGTCCAGTCAAACTCTTCAAACAAAAAATTATTGAATTGTTCTCGGAATACCTGTTTAGGCAATCTATTTTCTATATAAAACGTATTACTAGCCATCCCTATTAATTTATTAAACTCTTTTTTTTCCCTAACAAATAAAGTTTCTAAATTCATTGGACTCCCCCTATTTTAACCTAATTTTTAAAGTCATTCTTTTGCTCCCTTTTGGATAAAAGTCAGCGGTTGAACCACCTGTGGATTTAGCACCGTCACGAAGAACATATTTTGCACCATCTTTTGTCAGTATTATTGTTTTTCCATCTTTAGATATTGATTTTCTCCATCCATCTCTAAGTAGTTTTTTTTCGAACTGTGCTTTAGATACATCAGTCTCTCTGTTAGAATAACGACTACCAGATTTAGTCACATCTACATATTTAGAAGCTTTGCCTTTCCCCTTACGTAAAACCTTCTTTGCTACTTTCCCTACCGCTTTTTTAACTAAACTCTTTGCTACTGCCCCGCTGACTATAACATATGTGAGAGCACC
>NZ_JACIDF010000023.1 GCF_014196195.1 Anoxybacteroides rupiense
GAAGGGGAGCTACAAAACTTGTTATTCCGTTCGGAGGATGCGAAAGAGGGATTGAGCGCCTTTTTAGAAAAACGCCAGCCAAATTGGAAGGGAATTTAAATGTTTTAGATCACATGTATCGGCCAATCTGGCCGATCTATTTTTTAATTGGCTTTCATCATGCTTGAAAAAATCGGCAAACATTCGTCATAATACATAATAAAGGAGAAAAATTCAAAAAAAGACAGGTGTGAACAGCTATGAAACCAAGAGCGCTCATGTTTACTTTATTTGGGGAGTATATTCAGCATTATGGGAATGAAGTGTGGATTGGCAGTCTCATTCAAATGATGTCTCACTTTGGCATTTCTGAATCGTCCATTCGTGGAGCCGCGCTGCGGATGGTGCAGCAAGAATTTTTTGAGGTGCGGAAAATTGGAAACAATAGCTACTATTCTTTGACTCCAAAAGGAAAGCGGACGATGACGGATGGATTTATCCGCGTCTATTCATTGAAAAACTACAAATGGGATGGCTACTGGCGTATCTTAACCTATTCTGTACCGGAGGAAAAGAGGGAGCTGCGCAATCAAATTCGCAAAGAATTAAGCCTGATGGGGTTTGGTCTTATTTCCCATGGAACGTGGGCAAGCCCTAATCCTGTGGAACAGCAAGTAATGGAATTGATTAGGGATTATCATTTAGACCCATATGTGATTTTATTTACGTCGAGCTCCATTGTATCGCACAGTCATGAGCAATTGATTAAGCGCGGGTGGGATTTTGCGCAAATTGCTAAAGAATATGACCGGTTTATCGACACCTATCAACGAATATATGAAGAATTCCAGCGGCGAGCGTGGAACAATGAGCTGTCTGATCGAGAATGTTTTATTGAAAGGACCAAATTAGTACATGAATATCGTAGTTTTTTCTTTATGGACCCAAGCTTTCCTCATGATTTATTGCCAGATAATTGGAGCGGTACGAAAGCCCGTGAGCTGTTTTTTAATGTGCATCAGCTTTTGGCGGTGCCCGCTATTCGTTATTTTGAAACGCTGTTTGAATCGGCTCCTGACCGTGAGCCGCAATTGAACCGGGAAAAGGCGATCAATCCGTTTATCGGAATGATCTAGCGCATCGTATGATATAGAAGTTGTTTCGCTGAAGGAACTGGATGGACTCGACGGCGGTTGAAATGAGGAAGGCGGATAAGAGAGGGAGGATATTGATGGTGAATATTGAAATAATCCAGGATCATATGTATCGTATTCCGGTTCCTGTGCCATTTCCGATGAAATACGTTTATTGCTATTTATTTCGCGAGGCAGATGGATGGAGCATAGTCGATGTGGGGTTTCATTATCCTGATGCCATCGATACATGGGAAAAAGCATTTCAGCAGCTTCATGTGGATTGCCGGCAGATTCATTCTATTTATTTAACGCATTTTCATCCGGATCACTTCGGATTAGCAGGATGGATGCAGCGGCAGACCGGGGCGCAGGTGTGGATCAGCCGAGAAGATTATGCGATGGCAGAACGCGTCTGGAAAGAAGGGAGCGATCAAGCCGAGCAAGTCGGGGAGGCGTTTAGGCAGCATAGTGTTCCAGATGAATTAGTGAGCCAAATTGAAGAAAGCATGCAAAAACTGGCTCAACACGTTATGCCGCTTCCCTCTCTCTCCATTCTTAATCGCGATGAAGTGATTCTGGGACAAAAGCGATGGAAAGTGATCGAAGTTCCAGGACACAGCGATGGACTGATTAATTTTTACCAACCGGAGTTGCGATATTTGCTTGTGTCCGATCATGTATTGGAACGCATCACCCCCAATATTAGCGTATGGCCGGGAAGCCATCCCAATCCGCTGCAGCGATATGTTTCTTCTTTGCATCGGGTCAAGGAGCTGGATGTAGCGATAGCATTTCCGGCTCACGGAGAAGTGATTCGCCATCTGCGCCAACGAGTGGACGACATCCTGCGTCATCATGAGAAGCGGTTGCATCATATGAAGTCGCTTGCAAGTGAAGGAAAGACAGCCTACGAAGTGGCATTCGCCGTATTTGGACATAAGTCGCTGACGGCCCATCAGTGGCGATTTGCTATTGCGGAAACATTGGCGCATTTAGATTATTTAGTATCACGCGGAGAGCTCCAAAAGGAGAAGCGCAACGGAAGCGTTGTCTATCAATCTGAAGAAAAATAAGGAGAGACTGGCTGCATGGTTGCAGTCAGTTTTTTATTTGGAATCCATTATAGATAGGGATTTTATATAAAAAACACGATCGAAAAACAAACGTTATGGATTTTTAGTTGTCATTTGTGATTGTTGAATTAAAGCTTTCCTGCTCTCAACACTGAAATCCCGCTATTTTTAAATTTTTATATTTTTCTGATTTTTACGTTGACAACGTGGATTGTGTGTATTAATATTATGTTTAACAGACGATAAAATAAAAAACATAATAAGGAGGGAGAAGAGGTGGATCCATCTACTATTCTGAAGGAAAAGGTTCAAAACGGTTTTATTGTAGAAGGATTAGAAGACATGAATGAAGAGTACTTACAAGCTCTTAAACAAACATTAATCATTGTTGGGGATACGGAATTGTTAAGCATCCCGCCTTTACTTACGGTATATGATCAAGCTCCTACACTAAACAACAAGATTACCGCGCTGGCCATTATGCAAGACGAGATCGGCCATGCTCACATCGCTTACCGCCTCTTAAAAGATTTAGGACAAAATATTGATGATTTACTCTATAAACGTGAACCACATCGTTGGAAAAATCCGTATGCATTTGATTTTGAGTTGTCCAATTGGATTGAGCTAGGAGTCTTTAACGCCTTTTTTGATCGAGCCGGGTATACGCTCCTTGGCGACGCCTTCGAATATACCTCCTATGGTCCTTGGAAACGTGCATTAGTGAAAGTTGACAAGGAAGAGTTGTTCCATCTTAGAAACGGCGAAGTGATTATGAGAACGGCCATGCAGGACCCAGAACTGCGCGAAGAGGTACAAAAAGCCGTTGATTGGATGTTTTTAATGGCCCTTGAATTTTTTGGGGTAGAAGATCGTTTGAAAAGCCGATCAGCGCAGCTTGAATATCGTTTAAAAGGACGAACGAATGATGAATTGCGCCAAAAATGGCTATCTACTGCTGTTCCTTTCTGTGAATCGATTGGGGTGAAAGTGCCTGCTCATTATGATGAACAACAGCAAAAATACGTGTTGGACGTCCCGTTCCCATGTAAATTCGATCCGGTCAATAAAAAGTGGCTAGTTGACCAGCCGGATACATGGGATAACGTGATCAAGCGATTTAAGCAAAGAGGACCGCATAATAAACAATTTGTTGAGCGCATTCAAAAAGGAGCCAAAGAATTAGAGCAATTACGAAAGGATGCGGTGTGATGGGAAAAATCGGGAGCGACACAAAGAAGTATTGGGAAGCGCTGAAGGAAGTGATGGACCCCGAATTTCCAATAAGCGTCGTTGATATGGGACTCATTTATGATATCGAAAAAAATGGCGATGAGCTTCATATTACGATGACATATACCGCAGTTTCTTGCGCATGCATGGAATGGATCGAACAAGACATTCGGCATCGTCTCCTTCAAGAGAATGAGGTTCAGGCAGTGCAGATTAACGTGGTCTGGGATCCGCCATGGACGGTGGATAGGTTGAGTCCTGAAGGGCGCGAAAAATTGAAATATTGGGGAGTGAGTTCAAAATAATGGTGGCTACGAAAAGAAAAACATTTGACATTTTCGCCCGAATTAAGCGCGGAGATCCATTAACCCATATCGGCACTGTTGAGGCAGAAAACGAACATCTGGCCAAAGTCTATGCCTCCTTTACTTATGATGAAGAAGATTGGTCAGAAATGACGGTTGTCGACCGCAGTCAGATTGTTTGGGTGAAAAAGCCTAACTGGTTATTTGCGCAGAAGGAGGGCAGAGTCCGATGAACCATACGCAACGGGAAGTACATGCATTGACGGAATTGCTTGAGACGATCGCCGATCATAAATATGTCCTTGGGGATCGTTTGGTGGAAGTAGGAGTGAGCGGTCCCAATATCGAGGCGACATTAGCGGCGATTGCCATGGCGCAAGGAGAATTAGGGCACGCAAGACTACTATATAACTGGTGTTTTGATTTGCGCGGCATTCGCGGAAAAAAAGCGGAGATTTACGGCCAGACCGGGAAAGCGTTTACAAGTATTGTGAATGTGAACAACTGGATCACGCTCATTGCGGCCTTGTATGCTACGAACCTAGCCATCGATATTGTGTGGCAATCTTTTCTCCAAGCGAATCATCCGGCTGTCACTTCACGTATCCAAAAGCTTATCCGCGAGCAGCAAGATCATTTAATATACGCGAAAAGCTGGGCTTATGAGCTTCGTCATGAACAGGGAGCGATACCAAGTCGTTTTGCACAGGCGTTAAATCATACGGTCAACGAAGTATACGTTTGGCTGACAGAGATTGAGAAAAAAGAAGAATTACAAACAGAAGGGTATTTGCCTATGAATATAAACCTAGCCAATCAATTTAAAGAACATCTAAAGGAAGTGGCGGCGGAATCGCTTGTACAAATGAACTAAGCGAAAACAGAAGCAGGGAGATTTGCGGGAGGTGAGAAGAACGAGGAGAAGCTTAGCGTTTTAGAGCAGCGGGGTACATGCGGTCTTTTACTATAAAATCAATTCTAATAGAAGGAGAGGAGAAGATAAAATGGCGGTAGAAACAAAAACGAAAAATTTAACAGTGGTAAAAAACGAAGGGGTGGCGGAAATTCATTTGCACATTAACAAATCCAATTCTTATGATCTCGCCTTTTATCAGGAGCTGAATGCGGCGATCGACGA
>NZ_JACIDF010000024.1:1194-4131 GCF_014196195.1 Anoxybacteroides rupiense
ATGGTTCTTTGAAAACTAGATAACAGGTAAGAAGAAAGGAACGTGAAGCTCTTTTCACTGGTTAAGTTAGAAAGGGCGCACGGTGGATGCCTTGGCACTAGGAGCCGATGAAGGACGGGACAAACACCGATATGCTTCGGGGAGCTGTAAGTAAGCGTGGATCCGGAGATTTCCGAATGGGGAAACCCCCTGTCCGTAATGGGGCAGGATCCATACCTGAATCCATAGGGTATGGAGGGCAGACCCGGGGAACTGAAACATCTAAGTACCCGGAGGAGAAGAAAGCAAACGCGATTCCCTGAGTAGCGGCGAGCGAAAAGGGAGAAGCCCAAACCAAGAGGCGTGCCTCTTGGGGTTGTAGGACACTCAACATGGAGTGAGAAAGGAACGGAGTAGACGAAGCGGTCTGGAAAGGCCCGCCAGAGGAGGTAACAGCCCTGTAGTCGAAACTTCGTTCCCTCCTGAGTGGATCCTGAGTACGGCGGGACACGAGGAATCCCGTCGGAAGCAGGGAGGACCATCTCCCAAGGCTAAATACTCCCTAGTGACCGATAGTGAACCAGTACCGTGAGGGAAAGGTGAAAAGCACCCCGGGAGGGGAGTGAAAGAGAACCTGAAACCGTGTGCCTACAAGTAGTCAGAGCCCATTCATGGGTGATGGCGTGCCTTTTGTAGAATGAACCGGCGAGTTACGATGACGTGCGAGGTTAAGTCGAAGAGACGGAGCCGCAGCGAAAGCGAGTCTGAATAGGGCGCCATAGTACGTCGTCGTAGACCCGAAACCAGGTGATCTACCCATGTCCAGGGTGAAGGTAGGGTAACACCTACTGGAGGCCCGAACCCACGCACGTTGAAAAGTGCGGGGATGAGGTGTGGGTAGGGGTGAAATGCCAATCGAACTTGGAGATAGCTGGTTCTCCCCGAAATAGCTTTAGGGCTAGCCTCAAGGGAAGAGTCTTGGAGGTAGAGCACTGATTGGGCTAGGGGCCCTCATCGGGTTACCGAACTCAGTCAAACTCCGAATGCCAATGACTTATCCTTGGGAGTCAGACTACGAGTGATAAGATCCGTGGTCAAAAGGGAAACAGCCCAGATCACCAGCTAAGGTCCCAAAGTATACGTTAAGTGGAAAAGGATGTGGAGTTGCTTAGACAACCAGGATGTTGGCTTAGAAGCAGCCACCATTTAAAGAGTGCGTAATAGCTCACTGGTCGAGTGACTCTGCGCCGAAAATGTACCGGGGCTAAACGTATCACCGAAGCTGTGGGATGACTGACGTCATCGGTAGGGGAGCGTTCTAAGGGCGTCGAAGCCCGACCGGAAGGACGGGTGGAGCGCTTAGAAGTGAGAATGCCGGTATGAGTAGCGAAAACAGAGGTGAGAATCCTCTGCACCGAAAGCCTAAGGTTTCCTGAGGAAGGCTCGTCCGCTCAGGGTTAGTCGGGACCTAAGCCGAGGCCGAAAGGCGTAGGCGATGGACAACAGGTAGAGATTCCTGTACCACCTCCTCACCGTTTGAGCAATGGGGGGACGCAGGAAGGTAGGGTGAGCAGGCTGCTGGAATAGCCTGTCCAAGCGGTTAGGCTGCCAGATAGGCAAATCCGTCTGGCGTCAAGGCTGAGCCGTGATGGCGAGGGAATCAAAGTACCGAAGTCCCTGATCCTCCACTGCCAAGAAAAGCCTCTAGCGAGGTGAGAGGTGCCCGTACCGCAAACCGACACAGGTAGGCGAGGAGAGAATCCTAAGGTGCGCGGGAGAACTCTCGTTAAGGAACTCGGCAAAATGACCCCGTAACTTCGGGAGAAGGGGTGCTCTCTTGGGTGTTGAGCCCGAGAGAGCCGCAGTGAAAAGGCCCAAGCGACTGTTTAACAAAAACACAGGTCTCTGCGAAGCCGAAAGGCGAAGTATAGGGGCTGACACCTGCCCGGTGCTGGAAGGTTAAGGGGAGCGCTTAGCTCAAAGCGAAGGTGCGAACCGAAGCCCCAGTAAACGGCGGCCGTAACTATAACGGTCCTAAGGTAGCGAAATTCCTTGTCGGGTAAGTTCCGACCCGCACGAAAGGTGTAACGACTTGGGCACTGTCTCAACGAGAGACCCGGTGAAATTATAGTACCTGTGAAGATGCAGGTTACCCGCGACAGGACGGAAAGACCCCGTGGAGCTTTACTGCAGCCTGATATTGAATTTTGGTACGTCATGTACAGGATAGGTGGGAGACCGAGAAGCCAGGACGCCAGTCTTGGCGGAGTCGCCCTTGGGATACCACCCTTGTCGTACTGAAGTTCTAACCCGCACCCCTGATCGGGGTGGGAGACCGTGTCAGGTGGGCAGTTTGACTGGGGCGGTCGCCTCCCAAAGAGTAACGGAGGCGCCCAAAGGTTCCCTCAGAATGGTTGGAAATCATTCGAAGAGTGTAAAGGCAGAAGGGAGCTTGACTGCGAGACCTACAAGTCGAGCAGGGACGAAAGTCGGGCTTAGTGATCCGGTGGTTCCGCATGGAAGGGCCATCGCTCAACGGATAAAAGCTACCCCGGGGATAACAGGCTTATCTCCCCCAAGAGTCCACATCGACGGGGAGGTTTGGCACCTCGATGTCGGCTCATCGCATCCTGGGGCTGTAGTCGGTCCCAAGGGTTGGGCTGTTCGCCCATTAAAGCGGTACGCGAGCTGGGTTCAGAACGTCGTGAGACAGTTCGGTCCCTATCCGTCGCGGGCGCAGGAAATTTGAGAGGAGCTGTCCTTAGTACGAGAGGACCGGGATGGACGCACCGCTGGTGTACCAGTTGTCCTGCCAAGGGCACCGCTGGGTAGCTATGTGCGGAAGGGATAAGCGCTGAAAGCATCTAAGCGTGAAGCCCCCCTCAAGATGAGATTTCCCATTGCATAAGCAAGTAAGATCCCTCGAAGATGACGAGGTAGATAGGTCCGAGGTGGAAG
>NZ_JACIDF010000025.1 GCF_014196195.1 Anoxybacteroides rupiense
TCGACAATGCCGACGACATCGCCGCGGTAGTTCGTCACATAGTAGAACGTGTTACCGTTTTGGTTTGTGACCGTGTTTGGCTTGCCATTCGCCCACGTAAACACCCATACGGTTTGGCCGTTGTCGTTGGTAATGCAGATTAAGTCCGAGCCGTCAATAGTTATATCCGCCCTAGCCTATCCTAAATAAAAGGATGCTCAGACAAACGATTGGAACATCCTTTTTCCATTATTATGCTTCTCAAACATATCAATACATCTTGACACCATTATTGATTATGATTTTTATAATTATTAGAGTTTATCTAGCACCACTCATTAATCTATATTCTTTTCTACAAAAATCTCATCCAATTCTGTGAGCGCTCCATACAGAGATGACTGAACAGCCGTTGTTTTTTCCTTTGACAATGCTTTTCTCAAACACTCTTTGATCTTTGTAAAATTATTCATATCGGCGATCTCTACAAGACTGTTTGCGACAGCACATCGCACCCTATAGGATTTACAATTTAACATTTTTATAATGTCATTCAAATACTCTATCTCACCTAAATGATATAATCCTAAGTAAAATCCAAGACGTGCCCGATTTCGCCTCTCTCTATTTAATTTTTCTTTCAGTAACGAAATGATGCCCTTATCTCCTAATTTTCCAAGTACTTCTGCAGTATATGCGCGGACAAGTTCATGCTTATCATCTAGGGATCGACAAAGATATGGGATGGCTTCTTTATATTCAATTAAACCTAGTACTTCTGCAGCAGTAACCCGAACTAACAGATTTGGATCGGTTAATTTAGGAACTATAACCTCTCCTACTTCATCACCTGAGAAAAATCCTAATTGTTCTATAGCATACATCCGCACTTCGTTGTTAGAATGATCGGTTAATTGAATAAGTTTATTTTTTATATCCTTTTTCGTTAAATAAGAGTGAATAATTTCCTTTAATTCCTATATTAATCTCGATCACTTGACATGGAGCCTCTACATACAAGATATTTCCTAAAAAGCGAGCAACAACAAGAATCAGCCACATGAAACGAGGCTATCATGTACGTCACTCCATGTAAAGTGCACGTTTCTAACTGGTAAAAAACTGTTCAATTTAATCAATCGAATTCTGTTCAGTTTTATTTAGCGGTCACAGGTTCTAAGCTATTTTGTTAATTTTGCTTAGATTTTCAGATACAAAAATCGATTATCTGTTTCTTTTTTAAGTAGAGAGCCATGAATTATGGCTCCCTACTTGTAATTATTTTAAAATATTTAACAAATTACAAAAGGGAATAAGGGTTACACCCTAAACACAGCCCGATTTTTAGATATTAAAGAAAAAAAGCAATAAATAGTAACACAATTCCTATAACTACTCCAGCAATTAAACTAGGATTATCTAAAAACAAGTAGTATTTGCTTTTTTGAGAAGCCTTGTATGAATTTGCCCTTTTTATTAACCATAAGCCGAAAATAATAATATAAAGCATTCCAAATAAAAGTAACATTGGAGTATCTTTTATATATTTTGTTTCCATTTATAACCTCCATGAGATTTCATTTACCAAATATCAAAATTTTATATTACCATTGTTTAGATGACAGCTAGTAACAAAGAGCCAAAAGAGCCTTCGCTGTTTTCCTCAAGCGAAAATATAATACAAAAAAACCTGATTCAATTTATTTTTCATTCAAACAAAATGATGGATGCTTTTTATCTATTCCTGCCACACTAATATCAATATCTAAACATTAAGTTAGGAATTTGAAAAGTTTTATAAAATATAGATTTTTTTGTCCAGTTGTACCCTTTAGTTATTTTTCTAAAGGTAGCTTTTGAAACTTTCTGAGCTAAACGTTTAACAATCTCTTCTGCTACCTTAGTAAATATTGCATTCGCCAATATTGGATATAGATACCATTTCAAGTACCGTGCCACAACAGCGCCAGCTCCGGCACCGAGAATCAAACCTATACCAGTACTTATTAAAAATCCAGGAGTTAAATTAATGGCTAGAGATATTTTTTGCCAACCAACATTAACTTTAATATAACTATTAAAACCTAAATTGATTGTTTTTGACCAGTACCCACTTGGATCAGTAAAATTAACAGGGTTATTATTGGAATAAACATACGCATTTTGTGAAATTGAATTATTTAGATCTCCCCGATATTGATCCCTCGAAACAAACCTCGCCGTCTCTGGGTCATAGTACCGTGCCTGTAAGTAGTACAATTTTGTTTCTCTATCGTAATAGTATCCCGCATATCCTAACGGTTGGCCAGTGACTTCGGCATTTTCCGAAACTGACATCACTTTCCCCCACGGATCATAGCTGTAATTCGCGACCGTCGCACCGTTCTCATCAATAATGCGAACCACATCGCCGCGGTAGTTCGTGACGTAGTAGAATGTATCGCCATTCCCACTCGTCACCGTGTTTGGCTTGCCATTCGCCCATGTAAACGCCCATAC
>NZ_JACIDF010000026.1 GCF_014196195.1 Anoxybacteroides rupiense
GCACCTGCAACAGTCCGATACAATGTGGTTAATCCACGATTCCCATCCGGATCCACCAGCATCACCGGATTATCATTCGCATACGTATACGCATTGCATTTTGAGTGATCGGATCGTCTTTGTCTCCCGGATCTCGATCTCTCGAAAGAAACCTCGCCGTCTCCGGATCGTAATACCGCGCTTGCAAGTAGTACAGCTTCGTTTCCCTATCATAATAATATCCTGCATACCCTAGCAGCTGTCCAGCAACAGCTGTGTCTTCGGAAACAGACAAAGCTTTACCCTAGGGATCATAGGGATAATTGCGACAGTCAGGCCATCTTCATCAAAAATTCGAACTACATCACCACAGTAGCTCGCAAATGCATAGAGTTAGTTATCGAATTTTTATCTCTTCTAACTGTTCATACATAGGATTTTTATTAACATCCATTTTACGGTAAACATTATATTTATTGGGACACCTTAACAAAAATATATTTTCATACACGGCATTATCCATAGCCACTGATAATCAAATAGTTTCTTCGTTTCCTGTATAAAAAAGCCCTCCCTTTCATTCGGTTATCTCGATGTATAAAAATAAAAAACTTTTCGAGCACCAAATTATTGGGAAGGCTAATAAGGTTATTCCAATGTAATGTACCCCATTACTAAAGCGGATAATAGGCAAGCAACAATAAATACAATATTTTTTTGTATATTAGAAACTGTATAATTTTTTTTTCCTATAAAATCTATGATACGGAGTATTAATAAGAATATTATAATCTTAAAAAATAATGTGATTTTTCCTATAACACTAATATCATAAAATTTTTGGGAAGTTAGAGCCATGTTGTAAAATAACCAAAAGAAAATACATAAAACTACGAAGTAACATATGAGCAATTTAACGAGTCTTCTCATAATGATAATAACCCTCAACCTCAAAATGATCCAATATTGATTATTTACGATATTTATTGTAACCTACAATAGTATAACCAGTAAATAACGCAAGATCGGTCCACCAAAAACTAAGTGTAGTGATTCTCCGTAAAACAACTTTTGTCCCTATTTTTCTTGCTTGCTTCTTCACTATGTTAAGAATTTGATTTTTATACCCTCTTCCAATTAGTATTTTATTAAGGGCCTCTCTAAACACAGTATTTATAGCTTTTCCTGCTTTATACCCTTTTGCTATCTCTGTTGCAATTTTATAAATTTTATCAGCAATTGCTACACTCCCAGCCACAATTTTATCCGCAGTCGCCCAATCAAAATATGAAGCAAGCCAACCTTTTAAGCCGTACTTTAATGCATATTTTATTCTATCAATAGAAATAGCAAACTTCCCATCCGGATCCACCAGCATCACCGGATTGTCATCCGCATACGTATACGCATTTTGAGTGATCGGATCGTCTTTGTCTCCCGGATCTGGATCTCTTGAGATAAACCTCGCCGTCTCTGGATCATAATACC
>NZ_JACIDF010000027.1 GCF_014196195.1 Anoxybacteroides rupiense
GTGTAATGCCCCCCATTGTCAAGACACAATTTCGGAAAAAATAAGTTAAGTCCTCCTTCAATTGTAATGGGGAGCGGATGCCGTTAAGCAGTCCGCGCATACACATCTGCCGGCTTGGCGTAACCCAACGCCTGATGGGGGCGTTCGGTATGGTAAAAGCGTAGATAAGCTGTAATCGCCTTGCGAAGCGCCCGAGGGTTCTCATACTCATTCAGATAGATTTCCTCATATTTGAGCGAACGAAAGAAGCGTTCCGTACGGCTGTTATCCCGTGCCCGGCCTTTGCCGTCCATCGATACGTTTACGTTGTGCTTGATCAACAAGTCCAAGTAATCCTGATTCGTAAAATGACTGCCCTGATCGCTGTTCATAATCTCGGGCTGACAGCGCCCCAGTGCCCGTTTCAGGCACGTCAGCACGAACGCCTTCTCCAACGTGCTGGAAAGCTCGTAATCGATGATTTTGCGGCTGTACCAGTCAATGATCACAAACAGATACATGAAGCCTTTACCCATCCGTAGATACGTAATATCAATGCCCCAGACCTGGTTCGGACGATCAATCTTCAACCCGCGCAGCAGGTAGGGACGGATATACTGGGCATGGTACCGTTTGCTCAGGTTCGGGCTCGGGTAGATCACTTCGATTCCCATCACGCGCATAAGCCGCTGAACGCGCTTGCGATTGACGCGCCATCCCTGTTCCTGCAATTTGCTGCTCATCCGCCTGTAGCCAAAAAACGGATGTTTGGTATACAACTTGTCAATCTCATGCATCAGCTGTACATTCTCCGGCGTTTCTTGCCTCGGCTCCCGCTGCCGATACACATTCGTGCGATGGATACTCAAGAGCTCCGCCTGACGCTTGATGCTGATTTTTGGATGATCTCGTTCCACCATCGCTTCCCGATCTCTTGTCGATACCTTAGAGGCCAGATTTTTTTTTGAGCCAACTGACCTCTAGCGTCAGTTGACCAACCAGTTTTTCTAATTGTTCTTGCTTCTCCTCGTAGTTTCTTTTCATTTTCTCGGCTTCTTTGGTTTCACGGCCGAACACCATGGAGGCACGCTCCACAAACTCCGCCTTCCACCGGCTTAGCATCACCGGACTAATTTCGTACTTCCCAGCAATCTCATTCACTGTCTGCTCTTCTCTCAGCACTTCCATGACAACCTTCGTCTTAAATTCTGCGGTGTATCGATTCCGTTTTTCCATAGCTTCAGTATAACTTATTTATCTCCTCCTTGTGTCGCACTCTATGGGTTCATTGTA